>CP123444.1:537500-1737500 GCA_029866965.1 Flavobacteriaceae bacterium YJPT1-3
TTTCTATTAATTTGCTCGAATCCTTCGAAATAAATCACAACCCTACCCCTTAATTAAAAAAAGTAAAACCGTGAAGTATCTCTCGTATTCTTTTGTGTTTACAATATGTCAATGAACGTTACCAAAATGTAAGCTTTCGGAGTGCTACCTTACGGTAGCCAACCTCAAACTCCCATCTTGAAAGACTTTTAAAAATTACTCCCTTCTCAAAAACCAATCAAGCAAGCTCGTTGCTTTTTGATTCGGTCATAATCCCTCTTTAAAAGTCTTATCTGTGGAGAATATCGGAGTCGAACCGATGACCTCCTGCGTGCAAGGCAGGCGCTCTAGCCAGCTGAGCTAATCCCCCGTCTTCTAAAAGCAGCTAACCAGTTATTAGTTAACAGTACTTATAACGGCTACTCAACCTCTAAAATTTCCCTATTCAATATGTAATGAACATGTACTCCTTCGCCAAGGCTACGAAGTACCTGCGGTAGTCTCAGGCAGACTTACGCCAAAGGCGCATAAACTTCTCGTCATGCCTTTCGACAGTAGTCTCAGGCAGACTTACGCCAAAGGCGCATAAACTTCTCGTCATGCCTTTCGACAGTAGTCTCAGGCAGACTTACGCCAAAGGCGCATAAACTTCTCGTCATGCCTTTCGACAGTAGTCTCAGGCAGACTTACGCCAAAGGCGCATAAACTTCTCGTCATGCCTTTCGACAGTAGTCTCAGGCAGACTCGAACTGCCGACCTCTACATTATCAGTGTAGCGCTCTAACCAGCTGAGCTATGAGACTGTTTCTAGTGAAACAGTACAACACCCCCTTCGCTCCCGAATCGCTTTCGCTCTCGGGACAGGTATGAGACTGTCCCTGTAGATCATTTAGCCTTCTCTTTTTAAAAAAAAGAAGGCCAAATAACTATCTACAATGTCTTGATTGACAAATCCTAAAAACAAATCCCACAAACAGACGATAATCTCTTATCATCACAAACTCTCGTTAAGAAATAGTCTTACACTTCCCAATTGTGTTATCTGCTACCGCTATAAGAAGGGTAGCAAAAGCTCTAGAAAGGAGGTGTTCCAGCCGCACCTTCCGGTACGGCTACCTTGTTACGACTTAGCCCCAGTTACCGGTCTTACCCTAGGCCGCTCCTTACGGTGACGGACTTCAGGTACCCCCGGCTTCCATGGCTTGACGGGCGGTGTGTACAAGGCCCGGGAACGTATTCACCGGATCATGGCTGATATCCGATTACTAGCGATTCCAGCTTCACGGGGTCGAGTTGCAGACCCCGATCCGAACTGTGACCAGTTTTATAGATTCGCTCCTACTTGCGTAGTGGCTGCTCGCTGTACTGGCCATTGTAGCACGTGTGTGGCCCAGGACGTAAGGGCCGTGATGATTTGACGTCATCCCCACCTTCCTCGCGGTTTGCACCGGCAGTCTGGCTAGAGTTCCCGACATTACTCGCTGGCAACTAACCACAGGGGTTGCGCTCGTTATAGGACTTAACCTGACACCTCACGGCACGAGCTGACGACAACCATGCAGCACCTTGCAAATTGCCCGAAGGAGAGGGTGTTTCCACCCCTGTCAATATGCATTTAAGCCCTGGTAAGGTTCCTCGCGTATCATCGAATTAAACCACATGCTCCACCGCTTGTGCGGGCCCCCGTCAATTCCTTTGAGTTTCAGTCTTGCGACCGTACTCCCCAGGTGGGATACTTATCACTTTCGCTGGGCCTCTCAGTCCTGTGCCGGACCGAAAAGCTAGTATCCATCGTTTACGGCGTAGACTACCAGGGTATCTAATCCTGTTCGCTACCTACGCTTTCGTCCCTCAGCGTCAGTACATTGTTGGCGACCTGCCTACGCGATCGGTGTTCTATGTAATATCTAAGCATTTCACCGCTACACTACATGTTCCGGCCGCCCCACAATGACTCAAGATCTTCAGTTTCAAAGGCAGTGCTACGGTTGAGCCGCAGCATTTCACCTCTGACTTAAAAATCCGCCTACGGACCCTTTAAACCCAATGATTCCGGATAACGCTTGCACCCTCCGTATTACCGCGGCTGCTGGCACGGAGTTAGCCGGTGCTTATTCTTACGGTACCGTCATCGGTGCTCACGAGCACCTTATTCTTCCCGTATAAAAGCAGTTTACTACCCATAGGGCATTCTTCCTGCACGCGGCATGGCTGGATCAGGGTTGCCCCCATTGTCCAATATTCCTCACTGCTGCCTCCCGTAGGAGTCTGGTCCGTGTCTCAGTACCAGTGTGGGGGATCTCCCTCTCAGGACCCCTACCCATCGTTGCCATGGTGTGCCGTTACCACACCATCTAGCTAATGGGACGCATACTCATCTATAACCACCGTAGTTTTAAAAAGAAAATGATGCCATCCTCTCTTACTATGGGGTGTTAATCCAAATTTCTCTGGGCTATACCCCTGTTATAGGCAGATTGTATACGCGTTACGCACCCGTGCGCCACTCGTCAGCGGATTGCAAGCAATCCCTGTTACCGTTCGACTTGCATGTGTTAGGCCTGCCGCTAGCGTTCATCCTGAGCCAGGATCAAACTCTTCATCGTGTGTCTTATATATCTCTCCACAATTAAAAAAAAGTCTATCTCCAAAAGCTCATAAAACGAAATCATCGCTGTTTGTTGGTTTGTTTTGTTTTTATTCTCTGTCAATCAATATGTCAATGAACCAAAGTATCTCTCTTTAAAAAAAAATACTCCTCTTGTCAAGTACAAGGGAATCGAACCCTCAATCCTAATATCACCAGATTACTCTTCTTTACTATTCTTCCTATGAACGTCACTCCCAAACCCCTGCCTGAAAGCGGGTGCAAATATACAGCAACTAATTTCTTTCTGCCAAACAAAAATGGAGGAAAAATTTAATTTTTTTTCGATCTATTTCTAACCCGCTGATTTACTAGCGCTAGACACATTCTAAAAATCAATTTGGAGGCCCATTGGATCATTCGATCATTGAAAGTGTATTCGTTTTTGTTGGCGAAAACGTCGATTACGATCTGATCTACTTTCAAAAACAGTCCGGTAGGCATCATCATACAATCATCCTACGGAGCAGGGATAGCAGCCAATTACCTCCTGCCGGAGGTCTCCGGCAGGCGTAATGCGAATAGCCCGGTGCCCGATACGGGCAGCTCCCCTATAAAAAGAAATTCCAGACGATCCCAAATCGAAGATTGAAATCGCGGTAGGGATAGCCCGGTGCACTGAAGAAGTCATTCCCGGTAAAGGGACTGTTGAAGTGCTCGGCTTTAATAAAGATCCGGGTTTGCCTCACCTTCATGTTGAAGAAAAAATCCAGCAATGGAAAGGCGCCTAACTTTTGTTCGTTTTGTGTGTAAAATTCAGCGAGCACCGGATCGTAGGCATCCATAGAATAGGTTGAGAAATAGGAAGCCGTAAAACCGGTTTGCACAAAAAGGGCGTCTTTAAACCAACGGTCGGTAAAATATAAGGTACCTCTTCCCAAAAATTCAGGCACATTAAAAACGCCTTCACCTTCAGCCACATTTTGATAGGTCAGACGCGTATCGAGTCCGAATTTCCCCCATTTCAAATCCTTGTGTACGGTCAGGCTCAAGTAATTTACCGTGCCGTTGAACTGTTGTGACTGTACCAGGGAATCCGTGCCCACCTCAGCAAAATAAGCATGATTGAGAATAGTTCTCCAGCGTAGGTCTGCGTTGACCCACTTGGGCAGTTCCGCTTTGAATTCCAGATTCACCGTTTGCACATTGTCATATTCATTCAAATGGTACCAATTGTAGTTGATATAATCACTTTGATACAAAAGATGATTGTAATTAGCCGGCCTGGAAGTCCACGAAGCCCTGGCATCAAGGGCGTTTAAGGAATCCAGCTGAATCTTTGCCTGGGCCTGAAGTCGGTTACTGTCATACAAGCCGGCAACAGCCGTTTCGGCCTCCGCTTCAAAAGCAAATCCCTTGTATTGCTTTTTATAATTGGCTCCCACTAACAGGGTATAATCAGAAATCCCGCTGGGCACCCGTTCATCAGTCCCATCACCATCCGCATCGCTAATGAATACTGAGTTATACCCATACTCAAAATTGACCAGGGTGGAAAACAGCCCCAATTGTCCCAGCAAAGGATTGGACCACGACAGGCTAAGGGTGTTCTGCAGGGTTTCCAAATCCACCCGGTCTTTTAAATTGTTGGTCTGTAAGGATGGACCGAATAAGGCGGAGGGACTCGTTTGCTCAAAACGGTAGAATTGATCCTCAAACTGCATGACATGCCCCAGAGACAGGGTATTCGTAGTGACCGAGTCTTTAGGCTGTACTAATTTATAGCTGTGATTGACGTAGAAACGCTGTCCATCGAGGGTATTGCCTGCATCTTCAAAATTCACCGTAAGTCGTGCCCGATCGTCAAATTCGCCAAACCCACTGCGGAACTGTTCCAGGGCCAGATCGCTCAAGCCTCCATTTTCCTGATTAAACAGGTCTTGGGCAACCCAGTGGGCCAACACCTCGTAGCGCTCATTTTCTGTACGGTAATTGAAGGTAAACCGGTAATTTCCTGAGCTGGTCAGGGCATTCTGATACTTCCCCAAACTACGCACCCCTTTGTAAGCAATGCTGAAATTGAACCTGGGTGAAAGGTTCATCGTAAAAAAGGCATCCAATTGCTGCCCCTGCTCAAAGGCACTTCGGTAATAGAGTTCTGTCAGCGGAGTGGGCACTTCATAATAATAGATATCGTTGACATCCATATAGTTAAAATGACGGGCCTGAGCACCAAACAAGGGTAAGCTCGTACCGCTGTTGTAATCTTTGATCAAACGGTTATGGGTCTGTCCGGTATTGGCAAAGGGCAATAAGCCGTAGCGATCTTTGCGAAGGTAATTGAATTGATAATCTTTAGCCATGGTCAATGAGGTATCCACGTAAGTGGTATCTCTTTGAATGGACACGATCTTGTAATCCCGAACCGGAGGTCTGTTAAAATCTTCAATCTTCCGGGAAGTGGGGTTCCCTCTATTTTGACGGTTATTGCTGTTGAGGGGTCGATCTTGCGATCTACTCAGTACTTGCGCATCACTCCCCCAGGTGAATAGGACTAAGATAACAAGCAAAAGGAGCTGTCGCATGAATTTTAATTAGGGGACAAATTTAGTTTTTTCTTTCTGCAAACCTTAAAGACTGACAGACTCTTGAGCTTCTGACTCCAGATTTCTATTTTTAGGCCATGTTAGCGGTACACTATCATGATTCCCTGCTCGAATGTGGCGTAGACGAAGCCGGCCGGGGCTGTTTGGCAGGCCCGGTGACTGCTGCTGCCGTAATCTTACCTGCCGATTTTTCTCATCCTTTCCTCAACGACAGTAAACAATTGTCTGCTACTAAACGCGAGGAATTGGTTCCTATTATCAAAAAAGAAGCGGTGGCCTATCATATTGAGCATGTATTTATGGAAGAAATCCAATCGCTCAATATCTTATGGGCCGCCATTGAGGCCATGCATCGCTGTATTCAGCAGCTTCCGGTGCAACCGGAACACATTGCGGTAGACGGGAATCGCTTTAAACCCTACCCCAATATTCCGCATCAATGCATCATCAAAGGGGATGGAAAATACCTCAATATTGCAGCGGCCTCCATCCTGGCAAAAACAGAGCGGGACGCTTTTATGTTGGCTATCGATCAGGAATATCCTGCCTACGACTGGAAGCATAATAAGGGTTACCCCACCGCCAAGCACCGTCAGGCCTTGCGGAAGCACGGCAGCACCCCCTACCATCGCCAAGGTTTCAAGCTGCTTCCTGAGCAATTCAAACTGCCGCTCTAGTTGTTGAGAAACCGTAAATAACTATCTACCTCCATTAGCCGGGCGGGCACTTCAAGATTTTACCTTTGCGAAAACACGGCACCATGAAGAAACTATTGATCTTGTTCTCCATCCTGATTGTGTTGGTCGCCTGTAGTGCACCCGAGAACCAATCGTCGGAACTGATCGCCTTCATTCCTGACAAGACGGCTCTTTTTGTTAAGACCAATGATCTTCAAGGGCTACAGGATAAAATTAAAAATCATCCTTTTTTTCAAACCCTCGCCGCTACTGATCTGGCCGATTATTTCAGTGAAACTGCAGCTACGGCCTCGCAATTCACCGGAGATGATCCAGCACTGCTTACCTATACATTATTGGGTAAAAACGATCTGGATTTCACCTTTATCAGCGAACGGGAGCTCAGCCGCGACAGTAGTTTTGTCGCCACAGATACGCTCAACTACAATGGCACCAACATATGGATTCAAGACGGTAACTCCCCACTTTATCTGACCCAACTGTCTAAGATCACCCTGGGCAGTTCTTCCCAACTACTTATTGAAAATGCGATCAGATCGTTTAACTCGGGTCAATTGAACGAAGACGAACACTTAGCTAAAATTTACCGCAGCGCCAGCAACAGCTCGCCGGCCTCCTTATTTATCAAAGGCACTGCCGTAGCTGAACTGTGGCAATTGGCCTTTCCACACTATCAGGGTAAATCAATGAGCAACACCTTTGACTGGCTGCTACTCGATTTGGAGGACACGATGGATCAGGCGCATTTGCAGGGCGTATTGTTGACCAAGAAATCGGATCGTTTGCACCTTTTTGAAAAAAATACCCCAAAAACCTATTCCACGGCAACAGTCACGCCTTCTTCAGCAACCCAAATGACGGCCATCACCTATACTTCTTCTGAACAACTTCGGCAATATATAGGCGTACAACAACAAGCCGATCTGAAAACATTCACCTTGCCCCAGCAAGACCTGCTGAATGCTGTGGATGAGCTAGGAAGTATCCGCCTGACTAGCGGAGAATTGCTTGCTTTACATGCGACGGACATCATCGAAGCACGGAGCGCCTTGAAGACTATCGAAGAGCCTATGGAGTCGTTCCGGGAAGTTCCGCTCTATCGATTTCCGGATTCTAGCGCTTTCGCGAAAGCGTTCTCAGGCTTGATCGAACTCCCGGTGGTTCGCTATCATGCCTATTTAAATGAGCATCTCCTGTTCGCGGATAGCGAAGCCACCTTAAAAACCGTGATCGCCAACGTACTGAATCATACGGTCTGGCAGCAAGATCCTGCTTTTAAAGAATTTACAGAGTCGATGAGCGATGCCGCCAGTTGGACCACCATTTACCGTGCTGAGGGATTGAAGGGTCAATTGGGTAACTGGGTGGATGACAAACAGAAAAAGCAAATAAAGCAACTGAACTGGGAAGACTATCCCTATATAGGCTTTCAGTTGATCCAAGACGACCAATTCATGCACCTAAATGTGCTCGCCCGTAAAAACACAGCCGAATCACAGAAAGGAACAGTGACCCAGCTGGCCAGTACCACGCTACAAGCACCCTTGAGTAAAACACCTCTTCTGGTAAAGAATCACCGGACTAAAGGTATGGATGTGGTGGTACAAGACCTCAATAACACCCTCTATTTGATCAGCAACAGAGGCAAGATCTTGTGGAAGAAAGACTTAGATGGAGCCATTCTGGGAAATATCCACCAGGTGGACCTCTATAAAAACGGTCGATTGCAATTAGCATTCGCCACACCGAATACCTTCTATATACTCGATCGCAATGGTGAAGAGGTTGCCCCCTTCCCGATGCGCTTTAGTGATGCGGTAACCCAGCCGTTGGCCGTCTTTGACTATGACGGTAATCGTAATTACCGCTTTGTCATCATTCAGGATAAGAACGTATTCATGTATGATCGGGATGCCAAGCGGGTCACCGGATTCACTTATGATAAAGCGCCAGATCCTGTCATTCAACCGGCGCGACATCTACGAATCAAGAACAAAGATTATATCCTGTTAGCTTTAGCCTCCGGAACTTTGGAGATCTTAAGCCGCACGGGTACCACACGGGTTCCTGTGGATGCGAAGATCGATTTTGGTGAGGCGGTAGTATTTGAGGACGGTACTCAATTCATCACCTACGATGTTAATGGTAACCTGATCAGCATTAACGACAAAGGTGGGATGAGCAAGGTTCCATCCGGTTTGGGGAGCACAGCACAGGTCATGGAAGCCCTTCCAGCCGCAGAGCCTGATTTTCTGGTGGTGCTGCAGGATGAACTTCTGAAAATCGGAACGCAAGAGGTCACCATACCCCTGGGTCGTTACACCGCACCCCGGCTGTTCAAAGTAGCGACCCAATGGTATATTGCTCTGACGAATCTGGATGATAATCAGGTCTACGTTTACGATCAAAACGGAAAGCTACTTCCTGGATTTCCGGTTTATGGGAGCTCAGGAGCTTCCGTCGGTTTTCTGCAACGCAATGGCAATCTCGGTTTTACAGTGCAAGGAGAATCAGATACGGTGTTGATCTATCAGATCAATTAGGGGTTTTAGCCCCTGTTGCCGTACTATTCAATTATGTAACTTACACATCTCCATTATCTTACTATAATCTACTTACGGTTAAGGCTTAAAACGAAGTCATAACTATGAAGAATATTTATCTGGCGGTCATCGCATTATTGGTGATCACACCTCTTTGTGCACAAACAAAAAAGATTAAGCGTCCTTCAGGTTCTATCGGCGTTTCCAGCGTAGATCAATTTGTTAGTGACAGCTTCCGACTCTACGATAAAGTCTATCGCTACGACGGTTACGCTCAAGCAGGCACACCCCTCAGTGATGAAGACATAGATGTTCTGGAAGCAGCTCTGGACGATGTTACAGGATTGTCAGAAGCCGCTCCTCATATGTTGACCGATTTGGACGGTATAGGCGCGCTGAAACAGGCCAAAGCCGTGCTTCGAATCAATAGAGCCAAAAAAGCGCTCAAGTACAGCATGGAGACTACTAAACGCTTGCTTGCTGATCAGATAACAGGAGGCACGAATCCTCAGGAAGATGATCCTTCAAACGATGAAGCCTCTACCTCAGAAAGCCCGATAGAAACTTCAGATCCCGAAGCAGTCAGTGCATCCTCCGTACCCTCCAGTGGTACCACTTTTAAGATCAATAGCAAATTTGATTTTGTGCCTGGTGATGAACTGCTCTTTTACGACGACTTCAGTCAGGATTTCATTGGTGATTTTCCTTCTAAATGGAACACCAACGGCAGTGGAGAAATTGTTACCGTTGACGACAACGATCAACGTTGGCTGCAATTGATTCCGGGCACGAATACCTATTTTATTCCTCTGATGTCTGAATTACCCGAAGAATACACCATTGAGCTCGATCTTTTAGCATTGGGCATAGACGGAAACACCTCAAGTACAGCGCGCCTCCGCATAGCCCTTGATGGGAGTGATGAGTTTCGATTGAAAAATCACGTCTATGTTGCTCTTCCTCTGGTACAATTTATCGCTTCCGGCATACAGGTCTATGGAAAAAATACAGGCATCAACAACACCGTTAAAGTAGATGTACGAGACGCTGTTCTCAACCAGCCCCATCTGGCTATAGCCGTTAATAAGGAGCGCTTGCGTTTTTGGGTGAACGACGAAAAATACATTGACATTCCCAAGTTTCTACCTCCTCAAGGACTGAAAACCTTAAAAATAAGTGTGCTAGGTACCAAAACCGGTAAAGAACAAGTCTTGATCAGCAATCTCAAAATAGCGCAGGGAGGCCAGGATTTACGACGCACCTTATTGAACACCGGGAAGGTCTCTACCAATGGGATTCTGTTCGCTTCCGGATCGGCTGTCATACAGCCTCAGTCGTACGGTATTCTTCGACAGATTTCGCAAGTACTGAAGCAGGATGAGTCTATGCATTTGACCATCATTGGCCATACCGATAGTGATGGAGAGGACGCCGCTAATCTTACGCTTTCGCGAAAGCGGGCTCAGGCTGTCAAACAAGCCTTAATCGATACCTATCAGGTAGAAGGAGATCGATTGGAAACAGATGGAAAGGGAGAATCGGATCCAGTGACTGCCAACTCCACTGCCGATGGTAAAGCACAAAATCGCAGAGTAGAATTTATAAAAACCAAATGATGAAAACAACCATTTCAATTGCTATAATCGTACTATCCAGTCTAGGGCTATGGGCTCAAAGCGCCTGTAATAACTATTTCCCCATGGAAGAAGGTGCCACTTTTCAATACACCACATTCGACAAAAAGGGAAAAATGGAAGCAAAAGCAGATTATACCGTTACTGAGGTAGAAACCGTGGAAGCAGGAACTCAAGCGACCTTATCGATCAACTTTAAAGACAAGAAAGAAAAAGAAGTCATGACCTCATCCTATCGCTACACCTGTGCCGGAGACCGAATCATTGTTGACTATCAATCGCTTTTCCCCTCAGAAATGCTAGAGCAGTATAGCAATATGGATGTAGACATGAGTTTCACCGGCACCGATATTGAAATTCCAAATACTTTAAGTGTAGGTCAGGAATTGGAAGATGCCAATGTGACGATGAATTTTAGTGCGGCTGGAATGACTATGAAAACCACGGTAGATATGATTAATCGGAAAGTCGAAAAGAAGGAATCAGTCACTACTCCCGCTGGCACTTTCGATTGCTACGTAATCTATAATGACACTGAAGCCAAAGTCATGATGAGCAAGAATAGATCTTCTTCGCGCATGTGGCTAGCTGAAAATATAGGAATGGTAAAACAGGAAATGTACAATAAAGGTGGTAAAACGATTTCAACGACAGAACTGACCTCTTACACCCAATAGGCTTGATCATCCGTTAGCATAGACCTTTCATCATTTGCTCTCTTAAAACATTTTGAACTAGCGTTTATCCTGCCTCTGTTGAGCATGTTTACGCCGTTAAATTAAGGTGATTTCCCCCTTGACTTCAATGTATAAATTCACCATCTTGTTTCTACATCAAACTGATTATCAATTAATTGAATTCAAGCCTATGATAACACATATACACGCAACTAGCTTAGGAAGAAGCACTAGCTCTAAGGTGGTGAGCTTATTGTTGTTCTTCCTGCTATCATCGCAATTGCATCTGGGACAAACCATTTCGTCCTCCGTGGTAGCCAATGCCGGAACTACGCTGGAAAATGGAGATCCATCCCTTGCTTTTACCCTGGGAGAACCCCTAGTAGGGCTCGTGACCAACAATGAAAGTGTTGCACAGGGTTTTTGGAGTGGGGCTGGTGCCGGTTCCACGCTCAGACTGGAGGTTCTTCCAGAAACGATTACTCTACTGGCTTATCCCAATCCCGTCACTGACCAACTCACCATTCAATTGGATCGCGCTCAAGCTTTTGACGCCCATTTGTTTAATGTAGTCGGTAAGCAGGTGCTGCAAGCCGATTTTACCCAGCAAGAGCAGCAACTCGATATGAGCAGCTTGACGAATGGGGTGTACCTCTTGCAGTTACGCTTTCGCGAAAGCGGACTCCTTAAAACGTTCAAAATCATCAAAAATTAAGATCATGAAAAATAGTACTACGCTTTTAGCACTCCTCTTCTGTGCGCTCTTATCCGCACAAAATATTCAGTCTAATAGGATCAACTATCAGGGAGTCGCCCGTGATGCTAGCGGAGATCTGATAGCAGAAACGACCATCAATTTACAATTGGCCATTCGACTTGGAGCACCTGATGTGGCTGCAGATTACGTCGAAGACCATGCCGTCACCACTGATGCTGCCGGAGTCTTCTCGGTACTCCTGGGTGAAGGCACCCCGGTGTCGGGTACTTATGATGCTATCCCCTGGGGTGATTTGGCTCCCTATCTCACTGTAAGTCTCAATGGAGAAGAATTGGGAACCACTGAAATTCATGCTGTCCCTTTTGCACTCAACAGTGAAAAAGCTTTGGGCATGAATTTGGCCGATTTAAATGACGTAGATAATACGAATCCTGCCACTGGGCAGGTGCTTCAATGGGACGGTAGCGACTGGGTCCCTGCAACGGATACTGAGCTATGGACCGCCAATGGTAATGAGATTAGCTACACCAGTGGCGGAGTAGGTGTCGCGGTCGCTGATCCCGAAGACGGCATGGAACTGCACGTGGGCGGTGATATCCTAATCCAATCTAATTTGGGAGCGTTGCATATTGGATATCCTCAAGATGGCAACCGTTGGAGACTGGCAACTACCAATTCTGGCGCAGATCTTCTCTTTCGATCCCGACCTAGCGGCTCTAGTTCTTATGATACCCGCTTTTTCATGAGTCAGACTGGAGAGTTTGGATTAGGTAATACGGTATCTTCAAATGCCTGGCTACAGATTAGCAATAACTCAAGTGTTGCCAAGCCCCATCTGCAACTGAATGAAACTCAAAATGAATTCGCCCGATTGGAGTTTACCAATACCACAGCTCCAAATTCTTTCTGGCATATTGCAGGGTTTCCTTCAGAAACTGCTTCCAGCGGTTTACTCAATTTTTATTTCAGTAATACATCTGGTGCAGCGGATAGAATGACCTTAACCGGAGATGGAGAATTAGGCATCAATGGAACCCCTACAGCTCGTTTAGAGATTTTTCAACAAGGACAAGCAGTGGGTACCGGCCTGCGTTTTGACGATGGTACCGCTAATCAGGATTGGGATATCACCCATGGTTTTTCGTTGCGTTTCCACTACGGAGGAGCCCTGCGTGGATTTATAAATGCCAATACAGGCGAATATGTACAAAGCTCAGATCGCTCTTTAAAAACAAAAATTGAACCACTTCCTACACTCTTGGGAAAAGTGATGCAATTGAACCCATCTGCCTACCATTATAAATCAGCAGAGCCTGGCAGTCGTACCTTGGGCTTAATTGCCCAAGAGGTACAAGTTCTGTTTCCAGAATTAGTCCACTATAGTGAAGTCGACGATGTTTACGGAATCAACTATGCCGGTTTCAGTGTAGTGGCGATTAAAACTATACAGGAGCAGCAACAAATCATTGCCAATCTCGAAGCCCGACTCGCCGCTCTTGAAGCAAAAATGAACTAAGGTCATCTCATTCAAACTGCAACTATGAAAAATTATCTAAAATCGATTCCAGTAGCACTCTTTTTCCTCTGTCTCTCCACCCATGTTTTCAGTCAGTCGTTCGACAAGGACAAGGTGAAAATGGAAATAGAGCAAAGCGCTTTACTGGAGCAGGATGCCTTTAAAAATGGACGTTGCGAAGAGGTGTTGAATCTAATGAGCGACGACATCACTTTTCTTGCCAATGGTAGAAAAGTGCCTTCAAAAATGGTCGTGGGTAAATTTTGCAACTCCATACCCCGACCGTTCAAAACCGCGACGCTTGATCAACTAGAAATAATTCCATTAAGTGAGACTTCGGGCTACGTGATAAGGACCTTAGAATACCCCAAAGACGAGGAAACTAACACGACTGAATACGTCACTAAAATCTGGAAAAAGATGGATGGGGAATGGAAAATAACACACCTGCATTCCACGGTAAAAGAAGTCCCGGTTGCTAAATAATCGTGGTCCTATCACAAGGTATTAAAAACAGTGAAAACGATCTTACTCCAATAGGCAGTGCCAAAGTGCTGGCCAGACCAAAGTAGTGGTTGAAAACACCTTAGTCATTATTCAGTCAATTGCAAGAAAACCGGAGTTTAAGCTTCGGTTTTTTCTTGGAGTTGAGCCTGGAAGAGTTGGGAGAAATGGCTTTTTAATTTTGTTTTGACTTCTTCTTCATCCACCTGAGCCTGGCCTAGTTCTACATTCAACGAAGTGACCGCCTTCCCTTTAATACCACAGGGAATCATCAGGTCAAAATAGCCCAGATCAGCATTCACATTGAAGGCAAAACCGTGCATGGTTACCCATCGGCTAGCCCGCACGCCCATGGCGCAAATCTTACGAGCAAAGGGTGTGCCTACATCAAACCACACTCCGGTCTCCCCGGGAGAGCGTTCGGCTTTTAGACCATAGTCAGCCAAAGTCAGAATGATCATCTCCTCGAGCAAGCGAAGATACTTATGAATGTCTGTAAAGAAGTTTTCTAAATCCAGAATCGGATAGCCTACAATCTGACCGGGCCCGTGATAAGTGATATCACCCCCGCGATTGATCTTATAGAATTTCGCATTTTTAGCCTCCAATTCCTTTTCGCTGACCAGCAAATTGTCAAAGTCCCCGCTTTTCCCCAAAGTAAAAACATGGGGATGCTCCACAAAGAGTAAATAGTTTGGAGTGCTCAGGCCCGCTTCCTCTCTGCGATTCCTGATCTTGATATCCAGGATCTGCTGAAACAGAGCCTCCTGGTAATCCCAAGTTTCTTTATAATCGCGATGACCGAGGTCTTCTAAAACAACCGTTTTATTCATGTAACAAAGATACCCATTCCCAAAGTATCTTCACTTGTCTACTTATTCCTAAATAGGAAGATCCATCAGCTTCGAGGTTCTAAGATCATTTCAATCCGTTCCATCAAATCGTCCACATGAATACGGCTCATACGATCCCTCATGTTAGCGCGTTCCAAATCCCGCTTCAAGGATTTCAATTGTGCCCGGGCGATCGCTCTGACGTCGCTTTGGCTTACGTCTATTTCCGTCAAAACCCGACCTTCATCATCCTGATCCTCATTCATGAGGTAAGCCAAGCGATCTACAAAGGCTCGCTGCAAATTACGACGATACATGTCGATGGGCTCGCGGCTCCTCAATTCTGAGAAAAGTCCGGATTGAAGATCCTCCATCATCGCTGTAAGTCCGTAGGCCTCGTCTCCATTAATCGCTTCATTTTCCAGCATACGAGCCATCCGGCTAAAGTCTAGCAAGTCATTTAAACGGCGCACCTGAATGCTACGCATACGCTCCACCGTACCAGCATGCTCTATCTTGTTGAAAATATTCGAATCAATCAACCAGTCCGGGGTTTGAAATAATTGCTCCTGTAGAAAACGGAGCGCCTCCTTTTGCTCCCCTCGAGCTACGTGGGTATACACGGCTCCTTCCTGATCATACGTTTTATAGTACTCGTAGACTCCTCCGACATGCGCGGTGACATGTCCCATGTAGCGATTAAACTGACCCAAAACCTGACCATACATCCGATCTAATTCTTCATAATTTTCTCCCTTTTCCGCCGTCCAGGTGATGAGATTGGGGACTAAGCGTTTTAGATTGGCGATACCGTAGGTGCTAGCGAGCACCGCATCATCTCCCAGATCCTCGGTTTGAGAAGATGGATCGATCACCCCGCGCTGTTGCCTCCCAAAGCGATACATAGGATCACCCGCATGTTCTAAGATCCATCCATCTAAAGTATCCTTTTCATCTTCTGCGGTTGCAGCGTCTAAAATAGGGCGGTATCCCCATCGGATGGCATACTTATCGTAGGTTCCAATGTTGGGCATCAAGGCCACATCACCATCACCGGGCTGAGCCACATAATTGAATCGGGCGTAGTCCATGATGGAGGGTGCTGTACCGTATTTCTTAGTGAACTCCGGATCCCTTAGCTTCTCCACCGGGTAAGCGACACTGCTTCCCATATTGTGAGGCAGTCCCAGCGTATGCCCTACTTCGTGCGCACTTACAAAACGAATGAGTCGGCCCATTACCTCATCATCAAATTCATTTTTCCTCGCATCGGGATTAATTGCTGCAGTTTGCACAAAGAACCAATTATGCAGTAAGGTCATGACATTGTGATACCAATTGATGTCACTTTCCAGAATTTCGCCACTTCTAGGGTCGCTCACGTGGGGCCCGTTGGCATTGGGTATAGGCGAAGCCAGGTAACGCACCACACTGTAGCGCACGTCCTCCGGACTCCAATCGGGATCTTCTTCGGGAGTTGGAGGATCCTTAGCCAAAATAGCATTCTTGAAACCGGCCTGCTCGAAGGCTACTTGCCAATCTTCAATTCCTTTTTTGATATAAGGTCTCCATTTCTTCGGGGTAGCCCGGTCGATATAATAGACTATCGGTTTCTTAGGCTCGACCAGCTCACCGCGCTTAAACGCTTCCAGGTCCTCGTCCTTAACCTCTAATTTCCAACGGTCTAAATAGCGCACCGTCTCACTCTTCTGCAAATCCAGTCCATAATCGGTTTGACCGCGAGCAAACCAACCCACACGCTGATCAAAATAGCGGCGTCGCATGGGTTCTTTGGGTAACAGGATCATGGAGTTACTCATCATTAAGGAGATGGTTCCTGTCGCACTGTTGGAAGGAGGCTCTGAGGCTGCATAGGTTTTTACACTTCGCACTTCAATATTTCGCGGATAAGTCCGGATGGTATCGATGTAGGTGCGCTTGTCATCCAGTTTACTCACTTTGTAAGCCTCTCTGCGATAATCCGGTAATCCCAAAGGTTTCACGTCATCCGTAAACAGATCAGACACCTGGATTACCGTATTTCGTGTGCCTGCAGTTGAGTCTTTATGATACGCCTTGACCTCAAATGCATACAATACCGGCTCAAAATTACTGTTACTTACCGCCTCAGAAATGGGTAAAGAATCAGCGGCATAGATTTGATGGGATACTACACGTAGCAGTACTTTCTGATCCTTTTTGTCCCATCGAAGAACGGATGTATTTTGTTTCCCTCCGCCAAAACCAATGCCGTTGGCTGTTTTGGCGATACGGGTGACCATAAGCATTTCACGACCGAAGAGACTATCGGGTATTTCGTAAAAATAATCCTCATCCACGCGGTGGACGGTAAACAAACCGGGATCACTCTTGGCTTCTTTGGTGATGACTTTATCATAATCTTTGATGGTTTCCTTTTTGTCTTTTTCGTCCTTTTCAGAAGGAGAAGCAGACTTTTTGGACGAGGCACAACCTAGGGATAGTGCCAGAAACAGAAGACCGGCAACTCGCGAGTAAAATGAATGCATGGGAATGGTTTTGAATTTTGCGCGAGAAGATACAGGATGACGCTTTTTCAACACGTTAATGAATTATTAATTTGCTATCCAGATTTCTTCGCTCGCCTTCATGCATTCACTCAACTCGTATTTCCTCGGCGTCAAGCAGCTTATGTGGCCAACCTTGTACCGACGGACCCGTTAGAGATTCGCTTTCGCGAAATCGAGCTTGCGAGACCTGCCTGCCGGCCCGCCTTCCGAAGTCTAGTACGGAGGACAGGTAGGCAGGCCTCACGACAAGTAGGAGAGCAAAGCAGTAAAGCATATCAAAACATCATTAAGCTCTCGGATTATTGAGAATGATGAGGGCTGCGATGACCCCAGGCACCCAGCCACAAAGCCAGAGCAGAAAAACAATAAGGATAGAACCGCATCCCTTACCGATTACGGATAGAGGCGGAAAAAATATTGCGAGGAGTACACGCCAGAAACTCATGGAACTTGATGATTTGATTGATGAACAAATATAAGTCGCCGCTCTTAAGGTTCTGTTACACCTATTGATTTGCCAAAGCCAAAATAGTATCTTTGCCCGCTTAAAACCTGTAGATGCAACTCTCTGAACAAGAAATCGTACGACGTGAAAAACTCGCCAAACTACGCGAGATGAATATCAATCCTTATCCGGCCGCCTTATACCCGGTAGATCATACTGCTCAAAAGATCAAGGACGATTTTCAAGAAGGCACGCAAGTAATCATTGCAGGCCGACTCATGTCCAGACGTATTCAGGGAAAAGCTTCTTTCGCCGAACTACAGGATAGCACGGGCCGTATACAGGTATACTTCAACCGCGACGAGATCTGCCCCGGAGAGGACAAGACCCAATACAATGAAGTGTATAAAAAGTTGCTCGATATTGGTGACTTCATCGGCGTAGAAGGAGAATTATTCAAAACGCAGGTCGGTGAGAAAACCGTCCTGGTGAAAAATTTTAAGCTGCTCAGCAAATCGCTGAAACCGCTTCCTCAACCTCGAACCGATGAAGAGGGGAAAGTGCACGATGCATTTGCTGATCCGGAATTGCGATACCGCCGGCGCTACGTCGACCTGGTAGTGAATCCGCAGGTCAAGGAGGTTTTTGTTAAGAGAACCAAGCTTTTCAACGCCATGCGTGAATTTTTCAATGAGGCCGGGTATTTTGAAGTAGAAACACCCATTCTACAACCCATTCCCGGGGGTGCTGCGGCACGTCCCTTCGTGACTCATCACAATTCGTTGGATATTCCGCTCTACATGCGTATTGCCAATGAGCTTTATTTAAAACGGTTGATCGTAGGAGGTTTTGACGGCGTTTACGAATTCTCCAAAAACTTCCGAAATGAAGGTATGGATCGCACTCATAATCCAGAGTTTACGGCTATGGAGATCTACGTGGCTTATAAGGATTATAACTGGATGATGGACTTTACCGAGCGATTGGTAGAGCATTGTGCAATGGCCGTGAACGGAACCACAAAAGCCACATTCGGTAAGCATGAAATTGATTTCAGGGCGCCCTACAAGCGTGTAACCATGACCGATGCGATAAAGGAACATACCGGCTTTGACATCAGTGGAAAATCGGAGGCTGAACTGAGACAGGCAGCAGAAGAGATGGGGTTAGAAGTGGACGATAGCATGGGGAAAGGAAAATTGATTGATGAGATCTTTGGGGAGAAATGCGAGCCCAATTATATACAGCCTACTTTCATCACCGATTATCCTAAAGAGATGAGTCCCTTATGTAAGACCCATCGCGATAATCCTGAACTCACTGAACGCTTTGAATTGATGGTCTGCGGTAAAGAGATCGCCAATGCCTATTCGGAGCTTAATGATCCCATTGATCAACGGGAACGCTTCGAAGCTCAACTCAAACTAGCCGATCGCGGCGATGACGAAGCCATGGCAATCGATCAGGACTTCCTGAGAGCGCTAGAATACGGGATGCCCCCTACTTCTGGTATGGGAATCGGTATGGATCGCTTGATAATGTTTTTGACCAATAATGCTTCCATCCAAGAAGTCCTGTTTTTCCCGCAAATGCGCCCGGAAAAGAAACCTCTGGTCCTGACGGATCAGGAGAAAACTATTTATGACCTACTCAAAGTGCATAAATCAGCTGAGTTGAATGCACTTAAAGCAGAAAGTGGCTTGAGCAACAAAGCCTGGGATAAAGGCATTAAAGGACTTACAAAGCAAGGTTTAGCTAAGGTAGAAAAAAACGAAAACGGTCTAACGGTCACCCTTTCTTCTTAATTAATAGCGTTTTACGCAATACACTGCTGTTAAAAGATCCTTCCTGCGGTAGGTTTTCTTTAACATTTATAAGGCTTTGCGTTAAAAGGAAGTCAATTTTTCCTAAGAATTTTTCATGGTTTGTCTCATCTCCTAAATTGATGATATAGAAAGAACTTTCTAGATCAAACTATTAACCAATACTAAGAACAAACACATGAAAAAGTTATTATTATCTCTTGCGTTAGCATCCTTTTTATTTACCGGATGCGATATCGACAAAAAAGGAGACACAGAATTACCAGAGGTAGACGTAGACATTGATGCTGAAGCCGGAGAGCTTCCTGAATTTGATGTCGATTGGGCAGACATTAATGTAGGAACGACAACTAAAATGGTCGAAGTACCCAAAGTAGTTATCGTCATGGAGGAAGAAGAAGTGGAAGTCCCAGTCATTGACGTGGAGATGCCTGATGAAGACAAGATGGAACGCAACCTCGTCGTTGAAGCTGAAGTCGAAGGCAATGAACACCAGCTTGAAATTAAGGAAATACGTGCAGCAGCCAACAGATTGTACGTTATAGCTACTTTAGAAGAATTAGAGACCAGTCTAGACGGCAAAAAGATGCGTGTACAGGATCAGGTGGTATTAAATGCTCCAGATCTTGATGTGGAATATGTAATTGTAGGCAACAAGCCAGATCGCATGTTCAATAATCAATACAGATATGTTAGTACCATGAATGACCTAAGCACCAACATTAAGAATGCGAAGGTGATTTATACCAAGTAATTTCTCTGAAGATTAACACTTAAGCAGAAAAGCGGTCGTATGGGCCGCTTTTTTTAATTGTTGAGTAATGCACCAAAGGCCGCAAGCCCACCAAAAAGTACCATAAATAGGATGATGATGATGAGATAGATCAGGAAAATAAACAAATAACCTTTTGCCCATTCTTTACGGGTTGGATTGCTGTCATCCCCAAAAGCCCACACCAGCAGCAATATAAATCCAATGAGTGGAAGAGAGGCCAGAAAAATGTTTAAGGCCCAGTCTTTATAGGTCATTCTTGGTTGTGGTTCTTGCGAAATGGTTTCCATAGTCTAGTTGTTAGTTCTTAATGAAGCCCAAATTAAACCTTTTTTTAAAACTGTTATCCAAAGGGCAAACAAACCGTATTCATCTAAAATGTAGAACTCATGAGAAAACTCTTCATTATTACCCTGGTATTCATTGCAGCCCTTCCTTTATGGGCCCAGCCTCAAGCTCACCCGCGGCATGCTGAACTTTCTCCTGAACAGCGAGTTGAGCTGCATGTAAAGAAGATGACCCTGGCTCTTGCTTTAGATGCTCAGCAGCAAGAGAAAGTTCTTGAAATAGAGCTTGCCCAAATGAAAAATCGCATCGCTTTTCGCGAACAGCTTAAAAAACGAGAACGATCAGAAGAAAAATTGAGCAGTGAAGAACGCTTTGTTTTTAAAAAACAACGCCTGGAGGCAGCCATCGTACATCAGCGTAAGCTGCAATCCGTGTTCACAGAAGAGCAATTTGCCCGGTATCAAAAACTACAAGGATATAAGCGCAAACAACTGCGGGAAAAAAGAGGAATACTTAAAGGTATGGGCAAATAACAAAAAGTGCGCTTCAAGCGCACTTTTTAATTTAAGGTCTTAGCAACCTGAGCTACTGCCTCTATAGTATAATCGAGATCCTTATAGCTTAGCGCATCTGTGATGAACCAGCTTTCGTAGGCACTGGGAGCTATGTAAACTCCTTTTGCTAAAAGCCCATGAAAGAATTTTTTAAAGGTGGCATTATCGCCTTGAGCCGCTGTCTGAAAATCGACCACTTGCGCTTCCGCGAAATGCACCGAAATCATACTGCCCACCCGGTTGATCGTATGGGTAATCTGATGTTGAGTCAACGCTTTAGCAATCCCTTTGTGCAGGTATTCGGTTTTATCATCCAAACGGCTGAACACCTCAGGATCACCATCCAGTGCCTCAAGCATAGCGAGTCCGGCAGCCATGGCCAGGGGATTTCCACTTAAGGTTCCCGCCTGATACACCGGGCCTACCGGAGCGAGATAATCCATGATTTCCTTACGTGCGGCAAACGCACCTACCGGCAAGCCTCCTCCAATCACTTTCCCGAAAGTCACCACATCCGCAGTGACATTCATACGCTCCTGTACTCCCCCTCGAGCCAGTCGAAAACCGGTCATTACCTCGTCAAATACCAATAAGGCATCATGAGCGGTGCAAATTTCGCGTAAGCTTTCCAAGAAGCCTTCGGCTGGAGGAATGCATCCCATATTACCGGCGACGGGCTCAATAATCACTGCGGCTATTTCGTCCGTATTGGCTTCAAATAGCGCTTTTACCGCGTTGATATCGTTATACGGAGCTAAGAGGGTATCCTTAGCTGTACCTGCAGTGACCCCCGGACTGTTGGGAGTGCCAAAGGTGACCGCACCACTACCTGCCTGAATCAAAAACGAATCTGAATGACCGTGGTAACAGCCGGCAAACTTAATGATCTTATCCCTGCCTGTAAATCCTCGGGCCAAACGAATGGCACTCATGCAGGCCTCGGTCCCACTGTTCACAAAACGGATTTTGTCGATGCCCGGAACCATGGCCACGGCTTTACGCGCGATCTGAGTTTCCAGTTCGGTGGGCATACCAAAAGATGTCCCCTTTTTTGCCCGTTCAATGACCGCCTTGACCACGGGTTCATAGGCATGACCCAAAATCATGGGACCCCAGGAATTGATATAATCGATTAATCGGTTCCCGTCTTCATCATAGAGGTAAGCACCTTGGGCTTCTTTGACAAAAATTGGGTCTCCTCCTACTGCCTTAAAGGCCCGTACTGGTGAATTCACTCCTCCGGGTATGTATTGCTGCGCTTCAACAAAGAGCGCACTACTTCTTTTATAAATCATAAATTAATATCCTGTATTGGACGGTTTGATGTAGAGTACCTGTCCCTCATTAATTTGAGAACTGGTTAACCCGTTGTATTGCATGAGTTGATCTACCGTCAACTTGTACTTTCGTGAAATGGAATAAAGGGTCTCTCCTTTTTGGACCGTGTGCTGATCCATTTGATCGCTAAGGTCTGAGACGACTCTTTTGGATCGGCCCAAGACTTCAGCATCATACTTATCCAATTGGTAACGCTCGATCAGACTGATCAATTTAACCGGGTATTTGCGATCCGTAGCATATCCAGCCTGTCGTAGCCCTTTGGCCCAACCCTTGTAATCATCTTTGGCCAGATTAAAGAGGTCGGTATATCGTTTCCGGCCCGTCAAAAATAAGGAGTGATCCCGAAAAGAGAATTTAGGGCTGTTGTATTTACGGAAACACTCTCCCTTTTCATCATCGTCATGATAGATCACAGCTCCTTTCCAGTCGTGACATTTAATTCCAAAATGATTATTGGCCTCTCTCGACAATCGACCCCTGCCTGCTCCGGATTCTAAAATTCCCTGTGCTAGGGTGATGCTTGCTGGGATGCCGTAAAGCAGCATTTCTTCTTTAGCGATCTCAGCGTACTCTTGAATGTATGCACTGACCCTGTCTAGGGGTTCAGCTGCAGGTGGTGTGGGCTCTTCAGTTTCATCAACAGATTCCGGTTGGGGTGCAGGCGCCCGTTCCACCAAGCGCTCCAAACGCTCCAGTTCGCGAGCCCGTTCTTCCTGACGCGTCTTCCGTTTAGCACTCCCACAACCGGTCAGCAAGATGCTGATCATCACAATTACAAATCCTCTCTTCATACGATTAATTCACCTCAATTTGTAAGGCTCCTCGTTGAGCCAGTTTTTGATTCATTCCGGCTATCCCTTGAAGGCCTCCAGTATGGATCGCTAAAATACGAGTATTTGGAGAAAATGCACCCTTACGGATCAGGTCAAATAAACCATACATCATCTTTCCTGTGTATATGGGGTCCAAAAGAATACCGTGGTCTTTTTTGAATTGGTTAATGAACTGAATAAGTTCTTGGGTGGTTTTACCATAACCTCCAAAATGATACTGATCGTGAATCCTCCAATTGTTCTTGGAGGTCCATCGCTCAATTTCAAGCTTGTGATTGTATCCTTTAAGGCTAGAAAACCCTAGGACCTCCTGATGGGGATAACTACCCTCCACAATGCCTGCCAGGGTGCCTCCGGTACCTACACTAACCGCAATAAGATCGTATTCTTTACAAGATTCATCAATAATCTCGGCACAGCCTTTAATCGCTAACGCATTCGAACCTCCTTCTGGTATTTCATATACATTCGAAACAAACTCGTAATTGTCTTCGTTTCCCATAAACAATTGAGACGAGTTTCGAGCCCTGGTAAGATTCCGATACTCTTCACGGGTCACGAACATCAATTGCATCCCATAGGCATGTGCCGCGGCCAAGGTAGGATTCGTACTCAAGGTGGATTGAAGATCCAATCCTAGTTCCTCGCCTCGAATCACCCCTATGGAATTAAGACCTTCTTGTTGAGCAGCCGATGCAGTAGCAAGTATATGATTGGAGTAAGCCCCACCATAGGTCAATACAGTCGAACAATTCCTGCGCTTGGCCTCTATTAGATTGTACTTCAGTTTTCGCCATTTATTTCCGGAAATTACCGGGTCAATGAGGTCCTCTCGTTTTATGGACCAAATAATCTGGCCAACTGCATGTGTTTTCATGCTTAAAAAGCAATTCTTAAGTTCTCTATCATTCTAATTAACTACCTGTTAACATCCTCAATCTTGAATTGGACGTAGGTATGATTGAGTCCGCTGATGGTCTCACCCCAAATCTACAGATTATGAATATGGCAAAACTCCTAAGAGTATTCTTAGGTATTTTTTTCTTATCACAATTGCTGCATGCACAAGTCGGTATAGGCACTACCAATCCTAGTTCCTCCAGTATTCTTGACGTTTTCAGTGAATCTGGGAATAAAGGAATGCTCATTCCCAGGGTCAATATCACGAACCTCAATAGTCAAGATCCTATTAAAGGAAATATAGAAGAAAGCCTTTTGGTGTACAATACCAATACCACAACGGGTAAAGGATTCTATTATTGGAACAACAATCAATGGAATGCGCTGGCTGCCGGTGGCGGAGGCGCTGATACGTCTATATATGCCAATGATGGATCCATAAACACCAACCGTTTTGTTGACTTGAACGGAAATAGCCTGATCTTGTCTGATGGCAATGGTGTCGTGGTTGACAATTCACGAATGTATCCCTTAGCGGATGCCACTGATAATGTAGACCCCAATGGATACTATCTGGGTGAATTCACCCGACATTACTCCAGAGTGTACACGCGAGGTATACACGTCAATGATACGGATGCCACCCGAGGACTCGACCTGCGTATCGGGGGTTCACAAGATGACTACACGTTTAGTGACACGGCCTTATTTCCCGCCACAACGAGTGGCGTTAAGGATTTAGGTAAATCCAACCGACGATGGGATGTGGTTTATGCCCGGAGTGTTTCTACCACTTCCGACCGCCGATTGAAAGAAAACATTGAGCAGCTGAAAAAAGGGTTAAACGTGATCCAGCGTCTCAATACGTATAGCTACACCTTTAAAGCTGACCCTAAAAAAAGAGCACATATTGGATTTATGGCTCAAGAATTACAGCAAGAACTTCCTGAGGTGGTAACTGAAGGCGAGGATGCCGATAAAACGCTGGGTGTTAATTATGCAGAGCTTTTACCCGTACTCGTCAATGCTATTCAAGAGCAGCAAGAACAAATCAAAAATCTTCAACAAGAAATGGCTGAACTTAAGGCAGAACAGGCTGCGGTCAAATGAATCGAAGAAAGGCCCAGAATTTACGTTCTTGTAAATACGCTCCATTCGATTCTTCAGTGTAGGCCTCCTGTTCAAAGGAAATAGCACGGTAAGCAGTATAAGCATTCCCTGTTCGCAAATAGCGAATAATGAACTCAACACTATACCATACGAAGAACGGTAGAATTCCCATTTCTAATTGTTGCCTTAAATGAATGGACTCATGATTGAGAAAGACCTGGTCTGTTTTAAGGGTCTCTTCTTTAAGGATGACAAAGGGATAGATCGTCAGTCCAACGAACCTACCGGAGATCAAATAACGATTGACAATCAGCACCATAACTATAAAGATAACGCAGCGTAAACATTTGCATTGTACTTTCTCATCGAAAACGACGTTTTGCTCATGAAGTATTAATTTTACAAGGTGAACTTATCTAAAAACAAAATCCCGCTGGAAGAAGGAGATTATTATCTTACTCCGGAAGGATACCGATGTTTTACCGAACAATACCATCGGAAACGAGGCTACTGCTGTGAAAGCGGTTGTAGACATTGTCCATACGGTTATGACCCAAAAACGGGCAAACAGCAGAAAAACAGCTGATTTCGGTATGATTATTGTGGCTTTATTCACGTTGAATCACTAAATACAGAGCCCAATGAAAAAAGCACCATTACTTCTTGTCCTTCTTTTAGGAATACTTCTTACCTCCTGTAGTTCCGTTCGCGTTGCTCAGGATTACGACCAAAGCATCAATTTCAATCAGTACGATACCTTCGCCTTTTTTAAGCCCGGCATTGATCAGGCTGAAATATCTGATCTTGATAAGAAAAGAATTTTAAGAGCTATAGAATCTGAGCTCATGGCTAAAGGCCTTACCAAATCAGAAAACCCTGACTTACTTGTCAGCATCTTCACCAAATCCAGTGAGCGCGTAGACGTTTACAACAACTGGGGCTGGGGAGGCTGGGGTTGGGGAGGCTGGGGCTGGGGTGGCTGGGGCTGGGGTGGCTGGGGTCCAGGAGGCTTTGGCAACACGGTTTCCCGCTCTACACAAGGCACTCTGTATATAGATCTGGTCGATGCCGGAAAGAAAGAGTTAATCTGGCAGGGTCAGGGAACCGCCGCTTTAGCACGTGATGTTGATCGCAAACAGGAACGCATCAATGAGATCGTTAACGAGATCATGGCTCAATATCCTCCCGCAGTTCGATAATTTCAAAAAAGCAAAAAGCACCTTTTAGGTGCTTTTTTTTATGACTTAAAAGCTTGTAATCGCTCGCGTGTGAACGAAGAGAGGACCAGGCTCCCACTGAGTGCGGCTCTCGCATCCATGATTGGCTTCCAGTCAGGCTCGCCTTCATAGAACATCTGTTTAGTCAACCGTAAGGCTTCGGGATTGTAGGTGATTAAGCGTTCAGCTAGGTCTTGCACAGCCTTATCCAGCTCTTGTTGATCGTCATAGACCGCTTGGAAAAGTCCGTGATGCAAGGCCCACTCCGCCTCAAAAAATTGATGAGCTGCCAGCGTTAGCTGGCTGAAGGCTGCAATCCCCATCTTACGTTGCACGGCAGGTCCAATCACAAAAGGGCCGATTCCAATACTGATCTCGCTCAGTTTGATGGAAGAAAAGCGCGTCGCCAAGCAATAGTCGGCTGCGGCCGCAAGACCAACGCCACCTCCTACTGCCTTGCCTTGAACCCGAGCCAGTATAGGCTGCCGGCAGTCTCGCATGGCTTGAATGACTCTGGCAAAGCCAAGAAAAAAAGCCTTTCCTTCCTGCTCATTACTGATCTTCATCAACTCCTCAAAACTGGCTCCGGCACAAAAAGTGCGATCTCCGCCACTTTTAAAAATGATCAGGTAGATGTCCTCTCGCTTGGATACTGCTCTGAAACTAGTTTCCAGGGCTTGTAATTCTTTGCTGGGGAGTGCATTGTGTTGTGGAGTAGAAAAGGTAATGGTAGCAATTCTTCCTTCAATTTCGGTACCGACATTGGATGCTGACATAATCAAATTTTTGTCCAAATTACGGATAATTAAAATCCTGCCAAAGACCTACGAAATCGTTGTATTTCTGCTTATTTTTGGACTATGAATTCTAAGATAAAAGAGGGCATTCCCTCCAATCCATTGCTGGAGCGTTTACCTAAACATCTCAAACAGTTCATCAAGCCGCAGAACTATGAGCAGTACACAGCCATAAATCAAGCGGTGTGGCGCTACGTTATGCGCAAAAATGTTGATTACCTCAGCCAGGTGGCGCATCGATCTTATGTGGACGGACTCGCACAGACGGGCATCTCTATCGATCGCATCCCCAATATGTACGGAATGAATCGCATCCTTAAAGAAATTGGTTGGGCTGCAGTTGCCGTAGACGGTTTTATCCCTCCCAGTGCATTTATGGAATTTCAGGCGTACAATGTGTTGGTCATTGCATCCGATATCCGTCAATTGAATCATATCGAATATACTCCCGCCCCGGATATCATTCACGAAGGTGCAGGACATGCTCCCATCATTGCCAATCCAGAATACGCAGAATACTTACGTCGTTTTGGAGAAATAGGCTGCAAAGCCATCACCTCTGCCAAAGATTACGAACTCTATGAAGCGGTACGGCACCTCTCCATCATTAAGGAAGCTCCTGACACCCCGCAAGACGAAATCGATAAGGCCGAAGAAGAGGTACTTCATCTTCAACAAAATATGGGCAGTCCCAGTGAAATGGCACGCATTAGAAATCTGCACTGGTGGACTGTGGAATACGGCCTTATAGGAAGCCTAGAAGCACCCAAAATTTACGGTGCCGGATTACTTTCTTCCATTGGCGAAAGCGCCTGGTGCATGACGGACAAGGTTAAAAAGATGCCTTATACGCTGGAGGCAGCCGATGTGGAATTTGATATTACCCAACCGCAACCGCAGCTTTTCGTAACTCCTGATTTTGCCTATTTGAACCAGGTGCTGGAAGAATTTGCCGATCAAATGGCCTTAAGGCGCGGGGGACCTGACGGACTGCAAAAACTGATCGATAGCAAGCAATTGGGGACCGTAGAGTTAAGTACCGGTCTTCAAATTTCCGGAGACTTTAGCAGTTGCGTGACCCATGAAGGCAAGGTGTCTTATCTCCAAACCAAGGGCCCTACTGCACTCTGCTATCGAGAAAAAGCCCTGGTGGGACACGGAATCGCAAACCATCCGGATGGCTATGGTACAGCTCTGGGCAAATTGAAAGGCATCAACCTGGCCATTGAAGACATGAGTCCGCGTGATCTTAAGGCTTATAATATTTACGAGGGCGAAAAAGTGACCTTGGAGTTTGAAGGAGGTATTACGGTTTCAGGAACCATCATTACCGGTACTCGTAATCTTCAGGGGAAGATCATTTTGATCAGCTTTAAGGACTGTACCGTTAAACATCACGAGCGCGTGCTGTTTGAACCCAGTTGGGGAATTTATGATATGGCTGTTGGAAAGAAAATAGTCTCCGCCTATGGAGGGCCTGCCGATGTGAATGCCTTCGATCTGATCACCCATCAACCTTCATCAACCACCATCCGTCCTACCGCCGATCCTAAGCAGCAGGAACTGCAGGAACTGTATCAGTCGGTCCGGGATTTTAGGGAAGGTGCCTATCCCAAGTGTGCGCCGGAAGCTGTTTTTGATCTCCTTAAATCGGCTCATCCGGAAGATTGGCTGCTGTCTGTCGAACTCTATGAGCTGGCTATGGATCGCGGGGAGACCGCTTTCGCGAAAGCCATACACAACCACCTAACGGTGGTAGAGAATAAACGACCAGAAATTGCCCATCTCATCAAAGATGGCATAGCTTTGGTAGATCAACATACAACTGTTGTTCAATAACCTAACGATTATGAAAGTACTTATCTCCTCCATTTTGCTCCTTTTATTCGCAGCTAAAGGCTGCAATGACCGCTCAATCACACCAGAAACCATGGATGGTGTTTACACTCTGGCCTCTTTTGAAAGCAAAAGCATGACCGATCAGGATCTCAGTTTGACCATCAACAGTGAAAACAAAACCCTGGGCGGTAGTGTAGGATGCAATTCGTTTACCAGTGATTACACCCTGGATGGAAATCAGGTGTCTTTTAGTGCGCCACTCAGCACTAAAATGTACTGCCCGGAAACCTCCAAAAGAGAGCGTGAATTCTTTGATATGCTGACCACGGTGACTCGTGTAGAGGCTGAAGAAGATCAGTTAAAATTCTTCAATGCTCAAGAGGAAACCTGCTTTACACTTCAGAAAAAACAAAGCTCCGAGAATTAACCGGAGCTGTAGTTAGTTTCTATTTCGCTATGCTTTTAGTGCCGAACGACTAGTTTTTTAGTCTTGGTCGCACCCTGGTCACTCACCATTTTGAGCAGATAAATCCCTTGTTTAAGATTGCTTACATCAATCGTTTCTGACCGATCAGAAAAGGAACCCTGCAGGATTTTTTGACCCAACACATTATAAATTCCGTAAGTAAGCTCAGCGCCCTTACCATTTGCGATGGTCAGTCGATCATTAGCCGGGTTGGGATAAACCCCAATGCTACTATCAAATACCACCTCGTCATTGACCCCCAGGGTGGGTAAAGATTGTACTCCGCTTCCTGTAGGATCCAGCCAATTGGACAGTCGAGTCGCATTGGTATTTCCAAAATCCCAGGAGACATCCATCCGACCGTAGATATCAAATTGATCATTATCTGTAGTCCCTTGGCAAGCCGCCGCACCTCCGGCCAGTTGCCCTACGATCAATCCATTTTCATTATACAAGGGCGATCCTGAAGAACCCCCTTCCGTGACTCCCAAGTCCCAATCCGCTACACGCCACATCTGCGCATTTGGATCTTCGTTAAAGTTAAATACGGCTTCCGTTGCGGGATCGTCATCCCGGCAAACCTTCATGATGTCACCGGAAGGGTGATGGATTCCCATGGAGGATTGTGGAGCAGTTCCGGAAACGTCCCAACCCGCCCAGGTCAACTCCCAGCTTTCGGGTAACGCCTCGTTCAATTGCAACAACTTAAAATCAGACCGGGTGTTTTTAGCAAGCACCGTAGCTCCTGAAATAATTTGATTCGTAGAACCGTCCGTACTTGGCGTTGTGGTTCCGCACGAGGGGTTTTGACTGATCCAGTTAAATCGGAAGGACCAGGTAGATTCTGATCCGGACTCACAATGATTAGCGGTTAAGAAATAAGGCGCCTTATCATTATTGGTATTATTGATCAAAGCTCCAGAACAAACAAATCCATTTAGTACGATAAACCCGGTGGCATGCTTTAACTTTTCTTTTAAAGGATCAAAATTGGCACTTACCGGACAATCTACATCGTGGTTACAATTCCCGGAATCGTTCAATGCTTTCTCTTGTGCCTCCGATTCGGTTACCGAACGATACCCATGCACTACCTTGGTCAGATGCAAACGTCCTCTATTCTTCACCGATTTAGGCTCGTAGTATTCCAACCAGATATCGTCTCCTTCCACTAACCAGGTTCCTAACATCTCATCTTCCTGATTTTGAACATTAGTATAGGCGCCGAGTAGGTCCGAACGCTGATCGTTATAGATGTACAAGGTAGCTCCTGGAGGTAACTGATAGGTACGGAACACAAAGTTCATCGTTTTGGCTCCGCTGGATTTCACATTCAAGCGCCAGATACGGTCTCCATTAGGAAGTACATCCCAAACCCCGGAGTTCTTCATGTCCAAATCAACCTGTAATTCTTTACCAAAGCGCCAGGGAGTATCGCGTTTTAGATCATTGACCGCATCTTCTGAGCGTATGGTCGCCATGTCGATAGTCGGCAAAATGTACGGTTGGATCTCTGATTTTTGAAGCATTCGCCAACTTTTAGGTTGGCCTTCGTTAGTGAGTTGTGCCTGCGCAAGAAAAGCAGACAGACAAAATATAGTGAGTAGAATATGTTTCATAACGGAAGACTTGTTTAACAAATATAGCAAAAGAACAGGCTGTTCTTACAATTTACCTAAACACTCTTGCAACTTTGTTGCCAAAGCCGTATAACTCAATTCTTAAAAGGTATCGTATTGCTATTCAATGGATTATCCATACCCTGAAATTGTAGACTCCATCCCATGGATTGAGTTACAATGTACAATTTTTGAAGTTCTGCAAGAATTCGATCTCGGGCATTTTCTTTCAAATTACTCAAGGCAATTCGGTCATTAACCAGTTGATTGACCTGCGCCTTGATCGTATTGTAATCTTCCGCCGAAAACTGGTTCAGGTAGTCTTGCTGAATGTCGTAGTATTCAATATCGGGACTGATCTTGATCTCCGGTTCGGGGAGATAGGTAATGGTTACTGTTTTCGCTTCTTCGTCTATTTCAGTTTGCAATTGATTCAGATCATAGGCGATATCGACCCGAGCATTGACCACAATTAAGGCTTGTTTATCTGCTCTGAGAAAATCAAGACCCAGTTTGGTTTTTGAATCCTTGTAGGTAAAAACCTCTGCAAAATGACCCTCCGTGACGATCAACTTCCCCACGTTTTTTATCTGCTGCTGGATCAACTGTGAAGCAGCCTCCACTTTACTCTCCTGCCGATCACTGCAATAATTCACACCCAGAAGTATCACGGTCGCCAAAACAGCTCCTAAAAGAATTTTACGCATAGCACGAACTTAAGATAATCTGTCGAGCCCGACCGATCTAAAATTGTATTTGAGAATATTCTTTTTGTAAACGCTCGATTCGGGCGTTCAATTGCTCCTTGAATTGTTGATGTGCCTGACTGTCAGGATTGAAGGGTTGGTGAGCCAATCCTTTTTGTATCTGCGCAATCTCTTCCATAAGGTGTTTCGCTTTCGCGGAAGCGTAAGTCGACACCAACCGTTCCCAAACATACCGGATAGCTAAAGTGTTGGGATGCACCATATCTTCTGCATAAAAGCGATAATCCCTCAGCTCATCCTGAAGCAATTCATAAGCCGGAAAATAAGAGACCGACTCGTCCTGATCTACCAGATCGAGTACAGCAGCGATGAGATGCGACTTACTTCTCAGGTTTTCCGTAAATCCATCTTTGAGGTGCCGCACCGGTGAAACCGTAAACACAAATTGAACCTCCGCATTGACTAACCTGATCTCCCTGATCATGGTAACCAAAGAATCACGTATCGCATTGATGCTCAGCAATTCTTTTCGGAACGCCCGTGCAGGCAGCTTATGACAATTCGCCACGACTGCTTGCGTTTCTTGATGAACATAGACCCAGGCGGTGCCTAAGGTGATAAATAGTACAGAGGCATTACGAAGCGAATCGTTCAGTCGATTCAGATCCTTTTTAAGCGTAGCTTCAGCTAATTCCCGGGTAACTCCCCCTCGACTCGAGTGTGCATCGAGATGTACCCAATGATCTTGACTTTCCACCCAACGGTCTTGATCCAGAACAGCGGCAGAAAGGGCTATGGCTACCTGGCGTTCCAAAGCTACCGGATTGAAGGTAATGCCCAGAGGATTGATAGTGACCGGGAGTTTATGATAGTCCATGTACTCCCCCATATTTTGGGCAAAGCAGGAACCCAACATCAAGATATGCTTGTCGTAATCTAACGAGACCAGCTCCGAAGGCGATAACGGGATTTTGGTCTGTAGCTTCATCGTTAGAGATTGAGAGTATTTAAGCGTTCACGTAAGCGTCTGCCGCAGCTAATGCCTGGGGAATTCCTTCCGGATTTTTTCCTCCAGCCGTGGCAAAAAATGGCTGTCCGCCTCCACCGCCTTGAATGTATTTCCCCAAATCCCGAACTACTTGTCCGGCATTCCATCCTTTTGAGGCTACCAAGGGCTTGGAAATGTAACAGGTCAGTAAGGCTTTCCCGTCTTGTGACGATGCGAATAAGGCAAACAGGTCGTCCACTTCTCCACCCAACTGGAAGGCCAGATCCTTCATTCCATTGGCGTCCAGATCTACCTCTCTGGCGATAAAATGAATCCCATTCACTTCCCGAAGCTCGTTTTTCAAATCGGCCTTTAAATGCTTGGCTTTTTCTTTGAGCATGCCCTCCAGCTGTTTCTTCAGGTCTTGATTTTCCTGCTGCAGGATTTGAATCGCTTTGACGGGATCCTGTGCCTGATTGAGTTGGTGTTTGATCTGCGTTAGGGTTTCATCCTGCTCTTCAAAATAAGATTTGACCGCATCTCCGGTTATGGCTTCGATCCGCCGGATTCCGGAAGCCACTGCTCCTTCACCCGTAATTTTGAAGTGCCAGATTGCGCTGGTTTTGTCTACATGGGTGCCACCGCATAGCTCCATCGATTTTCCGAAGCGAATGGCTCTGACCGCATCACCATACTTCTCGCCGAATAGCGCTATAGCTCCCTCTTCAATGGCTTGCTGATAAGGGATCGCCCGTTGTTCCTGTAAAGGGATGCTTTCGCGAATGCGGGCATTGACAAAATCTTCTACTTGTTGCAATTCTTCCGGGCTCAACTTGCTAAAATGAGAGAAATCAAATCGCAAATAGCCGCTGTGCACCATACTTCCTTTCTGCTCTACATGAGTTCCGAGAATTTCACGCAATGCCTGATGCAGCAAGTGGGTCGCTGTGTGATTTCGGGCCGTACGTTGGCGCTGTTTTTCATCGACTACCGCCCTAAAGGTCGCCTTAGGATCGCGGGGTAATGATTTGGAAAAATGGATGATCAGGTTGTTTTCTTTCTTGGTATCGATCAAATAGACCACTTCACCATCCTGGGCCTCCAGATAGCCCTTGTCACCTACCTGTCCTCCACCTTCGGGATAAAATGGAGTTTGGTCAAGCACCAACTGATACATCTCCCCTTCTTTTTTGCTTTGTGTTTTTCGATAGCGGGTGATCTTTGCACTGGCCTCAAGCTGATCATAGCCCACAAATTCCTCGGCGGCATCGTCGATCAGGATGTTCCAATCTCCGGTCTCCACCTTGGTGGCTGCTCTTGATCGGTCTTTTTGTTTTTGAAGTTCTTCTTCAAAACCTTTTTCGTCCAGATGAAGTCCGCGCTCGCTCAAGATGAGTGCAGTAAGATCAATGGGGAATCCGAAGGTGTCGTAAAGCTCGAATGCTTTATCCCCGGCCAGGGTTTTATTCTTCAGACCATCTTTAGCCTTAAGCATGGCGTCCAGGCGCTGTAATCCCTGGTCAAGGGTGCGCAAGAACGACTGTTCTTCTTCTTTGATCACATTAGCAATCAGCTGCTGTTGTTTTTTCAGCTCCGGAAAAGCCCCTCCCATTTGAGCACTTAAGGTAGGTACCAACTTAAAAATGAACGGTTCCTGGGTGTTGAGAAAAGTAAAACCGTATCGAATGGCTCTCCGCAGTATCCTACGGATCACATAGCCGGCACCGGTATTGCTGGGCAATTGGCCATCAGCAATAGAGAAAGCCACGGCGCGTAAATGATCGGCGATCACTCGAATCGCAATGTCGATGGCTTCTTCCTTACCGTAATTGGTTTGGGTGATGGTTTCCACCTCGCGGATCAGCGGAGTGAAAACATCGGTATCGTAATTGGATTGTTTATCCTGCAATACCATACACAGGCGTTCAAAGCCCATGCCTGTGTCGACATGACGAGCAGGAAGTTTTTCAAGGGTACCATCTGCTTTTCGATTGTATTGCATGAAGACCAAATTCCAGATCTCTACGACCTGTGGATGGTCTTGATTGACCAGATCTTTTCCTGACGATTGGGCCCGTTCCGCTTGAGGGCGAATATCCACATGAATTTCGCTACAGGGACCACAAGGGCCCTGATCACCCATTTCCCAGAAATTGTCCTTCTTATTACCGTTGATGATGCGTTCAGGAGCGATCAAGGCTTTCCAGTGATCGTAGGCCTCCGTATCCCGATCCAGATCTTCACTGGCATCCCCTTCAAAAATGGTGACGTACAATTGATCTTTATCGATCCTATATACTTCGGTGAGGAGTTCCCAGGCCCATTGTATCGCTTCCTTCTTAAAATAATCACCAAAACTCCAGTTCCCCAGCATCTCAAACATGGTGTGGTGGTAGGTATCTTTTCCTACCTCCTCCAGGTCATTGTGCTTCCCGCTGACACGAAGGCATTTTTGGGTATCTGCCAGTCGCGTATGTTTGGGTGTGCCATTCCCCAGGAAGTACTCTTTGAATTGATTCATTCCGGCATTGGTGAACATTAAGGTCGGATCGTCTTTGATCACCATAGGTGCAGAGGTTACGACCTCATGAGCTTTCGATTGAAAGAAAGAGAGAAAGGTTTTGCGGATTTCCTGAGACTTCATGAAACTATTTTAAGGATTGTCTGGCACAGATTTTGACCACGCTTGTCGCGAAAACATAACATCAATCACTATTGATAAAATGTTACGTCTATAAAACTATTTCTATATTTGTTCGTTATCCATATGGAAAATCAGCGGTTTTAATCGCCCTAAGAACACCCCAAAAATAGCATATTTCAACGGATGTCTAAGATTAAATATTACTACGATAGCGAGACTCTTTCCTACCGAAAGATAGCCCCAAAAAAAGGGCGTAAACTTAAGATTGCGATCTTCTCTATCCTGGGGTCTCTGCTTTCCGGCTTTCTACTGCTTTTGGTTTATTTGAATATTCCCAGTCTGGCCACTCCTCGGGAAAAGGCGCTACAGCGGGAATTGGAGAATATGACCTTCCAATACGAGATCCTGAATAAAAAAATGGAGCAGATCGAAGTCGTGCTGGAAGATATCGAGCAACGGGACAATACCATCTATCGTTTGTACTTCGAGGCCAATCCTATTCCTGAAGAACAACGCCGTGCCGGGTTTGGTGGGGTCAATCGGTACCAGCAACTGGAGGGCTACGACAATTCTAAAATGATCATCGACGCGAATCGGCGGATCGATATTCTTACCAAACAATTAGTGGTACAAAGCAAATCGCTGGATGAAGTTGCTAAATTGGCGGAGGAAAAAGAGAAGTTACTGGCCTCTATCCCGGCCATTCAACCCGTGCGCAACAAAGACCTTACCCGAATGGCTTCCGGTTATGGGATGCGAAGCGACCCCTTTACCAAGCAACGTAAGATGCACCGGGGGATGGACTTTACCGCTCCCCGAGGAACTCCTGTTTACGCTACAGGAGATGGTATTGTGGAGCGGGCCGATGCCCGGTCAACCGGCTATGGAAATCATATTCGCATCAATCACGGTTATGGGTACACCAGTCTTTATGCTCATCTGTATAAATACAATGTAAAAAAAGGACAACGGGTTAAGCGCGGTGATCTGATCGGATTCGTAGGCAGCACCGGACGTTCTCAGGCTCCGCACGTACACTACGAAATTTTTAAGGACGGCGAACGGATCAATCCGATTAATTTCTACTACGGCGATCTTACTCCGGAAGAATTTGAGGAGATCTTACGTCAATCTGAACTCTCTAATCAATCGCTCGATTAATGCATGTAGATCTTCCAGAGAAATTGTACTATAGCATTGGAGAGGTGGCCAAAGCTTTCGACGTCAATACTTCACTGGTACGCTACTGGGAAAAGGAATTCGATATCCTCAAACCGAAAAAGAATGCCAAAGGGAATCGCAAATTCACCCCAGAAGACATCAAGAATCTGGAACTGATCTATCATTTGGTTAAAGAACGTGGTTTTACCCTGGAAGGCGCAAAAATACACCTGAAGGAAAACAAGGAGGAAACCCTATCCAACTTTGATTTAATTCGTAAATTGGAGGGTGTCAAAGCACAGCTGCAACAACTTAAAGACCAACTTTAAACGCTTAACATCATGAAGAAATGGCTTGTCCCCCTACTCATTATCGTAGGGCTTATCGTATTGATCGGTGTCTGGTTTGCCAATGTCAATAACCGTTTAGTCGGTCTAGACGAAACCGCCAGCGCTCAATGGGGAAATGTAGAAAGTGCCTATCAACGCCGGGCTGATCTTATCCCGAACATTGTCAATACCGCTAAGGGCTATGCTCAGTTTGAACAGGAAACCCTTACGCAAGTCATCGAAGCGCGATCAAAAGCCACTGCGGTGACCATAGACCCAACCAACATTACTCCAGAACAACTGGATCAATTTCAAGAAGTGCAAGGGGGATTGTCCTCGGCTCTTGCTCGCTTATTAGCCGTTTTTGAGCGTTATCCTGACCTTAAGGCCAATGAGAATTTTAAAGAACTCATTAACGAATTGGAACGTACCGAAAACCGGATCAACGTAGAGCGTAATCGTTTTAATGAAGCCGTACGACCTTACAATACGGCCCTTCGGGAATTTCCAACTTCTTTGGCGGCCGGAATCTTAGGCTTTGATGCCAAGGCGTATTTTGAAGCTCAGGAAGGAACGGAGAATGCTCCCGATGTTGAATTCGATTTTAGCAGCTAACTCATGAATGCCGTAGAAGCCTTTTTAACTCCTGAAGAAGAACAGGAGATCATTGAGGCCATACGCCAGGCTGAGCTCCATACTTCGGGAGAAATCAGAGTCCATTTGGAGGGCCATTCCGAACGGGAACCTATGCAGAGAGCCCGTGAGGTGTTCCATGCTCTCAAAATGGACAATACCAAAGAAGAGAATGGGGTTCTTATTTATGTCGCCGTACATGATCATCGATTCGCTATATGGGGAGATCGTGGAATCAATGCTGTGGTGCCTGCCAATTTTTGGGAAGGAACCCGCGATATCATGCGATCCCACTTCCAGTCCAAGAATTTTAAACAAGGACTTATTGCCGGCATCCAGTCGGCCGGTCAACAGCTGAGCACCTTTTTTCCCTGGTCACACGATGATGAGAACGAGTTGCCTGACACCCTATCCAAATCTTAGATCGATACATGCTCAAGGCCCGTCCATCGCAACATCAACCTACCCGAAGCCTGATTCGCTTTTTGCTTATTCTGTGGTGCGCTACGTTGTGGACTTCCGTACAGGCTCAGTTTACGATACCTGAAAAACCAAAGACCTTTTCTCTGGTTTATGATGACTACGGACTGCTGACTGCAGCACAACGAAGTGAACTCGACACCAAGTTAAAACGCTATAGCGATACCACCAGTACACAAATTGTAGTCGCCATCATTGGTAGTACAAAAGGAGAAGACATCTCTTTTTTAGGGGCAAAATGGGGACAAGCCTGGGGCATTGGTCAAGCCCAGGAAGACAATGGCATTTTTGTTCTGCTGGCCAGAGAAGATCGAACGATCGACATCAATACCGGATACGGCATCGAGTCGATCATTTCCGATCGCGACGCTGAACGCATCATTAATCGCGTCATCATTCCACAATTTAAAGAAGGGGATTACTACGGCGGACTGCAATTAGGTACGGATGCTATCATTCAATCGCTCCATGGCGAATTTGAAAATAACGATCCAAGACGTTCCCAAGGACCACCCTTAAAACCCTTCCTGATGATCTTGATATTCATCATCATCATGATCATTCTCAGCCGGAACCGACGCGGAGGCGGAGGAAAAGGAGGTCGAGGTCGAGGTACTGCTGACACCTTACTGGATGTCATTATTCTTAGTAACCTGGGCCGAGGTGGCTGGGGTAGCGGATCCGGAGGAGGCAGTTTTGGTGGCGGAGGCTTTGGTGGCGGTGGTTTTGGTGGAGGCGGTTTCGGAGGCGGAGGTGCCAGCGGAAGTTGGTAGTCGGTAGTCGGTAGTCGGTAGTCGGTAGTCGGTAGTCGGTAGTCGGTAGTCGGTAGTCGGTAGTCGGTAGTCGGTAGTCGGTAGTCGGTAGTCGGTAGTCGGTAGTCGGTAAAAGAATTATTTATTTTCTTATTCCGAGGGATTAAAAGAAGAAAAAGGGAGATTCCTCGGCTTCTCCTTTGCTGCCTAACGAGTTAAATTTGTAGCTGAAACTCAACATGAAATACTGCTGTAGCACGGTGCTCTGACGATCTTCAATATAGTTGGCTGTAGCGATCCGCCGCGCATTGGTATTCTGATTGAGTAAATCATAAACCTTCAAGGTCAGTGTAGCTTTTTCACCCAACATGCTATAGGCCAGTGTAGCGTTCCAAAACCAGGCGCTTCGATTAAATCCCGGAGCTACATTGGGGTTATAATTATAATTGATCTCATTGAGCCATTCCAGCTTTTTTGGAAAAAAAGTAGCAGTCTGTAGCGTAGCATTATGACTTACGAACTCCTGATCATCAAAGGCGTCCAGGTCAAACTGAGTGCGGGTAAATGATACCCGATAAGAGGGTCTCAATTCAAATAATTCGTTCCAGGTAAAGGTCAATCCAGCATTAGGAGATACCGCTACTGATTTACTGGCATAAAGCACATCATTGTTGAAGTTGACGGATCGATTGTAGTCTCCTGAAGCGCCAATCTGATATTTCAGGGTGCGCAGGGAATCCAATTTGATATCCCGACTTACTCTTCCTCCAAAATAGGAACGCACTCCGCCATCCACATTCACGTAGGTGGTATTCCTGACCAAATTCTCATCAACGATGGTCCGGGTGACCACCTGATCATTGATAAAAGTATAGCCTCCATACAGGTTGTAGCCTACTCCATTCTTGTAATCGTAATTGTTCAAGCCCAGATAGCCATTGTGGGTATTGGTGGGACGTAAATCTGGGTTACCCGTCACGGTGTTCAGGGGGTCTGAAACGTCCTGAAAAGGCTGCAACTGACGTAAATCTGGCGGACTGTTGGATAACCTATAATTGGAATACAGCGACATTTTGGTAGAGAATCGATAACTCACATTGGCGCTGAGTTCAATGGCTTCAAAATCTTCTTTCAATTGAATATCGCGCAGGGCATCGATGCTTTCCAGGGTTCTGTTAACATAGCTAATGCCTGCTGAGGCATTGTATTTTTCCCCTCGGGTTACCAATTCCAAACCGGGAGTCGAGCGCTTGTTGTTGAAGGTGAAATTGGTACTCAAATCAGCATTGAACAGGTCGTAAGCGTTACTTGAATCGTTAAAATCAAAGGTGCTGCGAATCTCTTCCCGACGATCATTCCGGTAACTGTACTCAAAATCAAGAAACCATTTATCGGCCTGTAAGGGTAGCCGATAGGTAATGGACGTATATAAACTCTCAAAGGAACCCATCACATCCCCCAATTGGTTCCTGCTGGTCACTCCTTGTTGGGCTCCCTCAAAGACTTCAGTCTGCGTTTCCAGTAAATCTTCACTTTCGGTGCGATTGAATTCGGTCTCTACGCCTACCCGAACAAAGGCTCCAGCCGTTCCAAAACGCTTCGTTGCTTGCAGATCATTCTCAAAAGTAGTCCCTTTGTTGGTCGTAAAACTTTTGGTCGCCGACTGGTTGATCAGATCACCATTGGCCGCTCTGGAGGTTTCTGCACGTTCGAATTGATTTTGGCTTTTCAACCGGTTGAATGAAGGCTGCACGGTAACCAGAAAGGTCGTATCCGGAGTGATCTCCAGTTGAGCATTAAAGCTGTAATTATCGGAGTTATTCGTACTGGCCGAACTTGAATTCGTAAAGTAGCGGCGATCAGGCAAGATGTTTTCTCGTGAAGTCCGACTCTCATTATTGGAATTGCTGCCGGAATAGAAAAAATCAGAGGAAACACTGAACTTTTCACCGTACTCGTCGGCGTAGTTGGCTCCGGCAGTACGGGAGTTGACGATCCCCTGACCCCCGCCAAAACTGCGGCCATCGATCCCAAAAGAGCCGTCACTACTGATATAAATGGAGTTTCCTCCTCCAAACATCTTTTGAATTTCTCCAAAACTAAATCCGGGGGCATTGATGTTATTTCCTCCGCCCAAAACGCTTATCCGGCGTTCATTATCGAAGATATTGACCAGCCCAGCGTACTCAAAACGATCATCCGTACCGCCACCGGCTGCCACTCGGCCAAAAGTTCCTTTATTATTCTCTTCTTTGATGGTCAGGTTGATGGATTTACTTTCTCCATCAGCATCTTCGCCGGCAAATGCTTCTGATTTGGTCTTAGTATCGGTCACCTGCACCTTCTCAATGATCTCTTTTGTCAGGTTTCGAGTAGCGATCGTAGGATCATCGCCAAAGAACGGTTTTCCGTTGACGAGAACCTCATTGACTTCTTTACCATTGACCGTGATCTTGCCTTCGGCATCCACTTCTACTCCGGGCAATTCCTTAAGCAAATCTTCTACCGTGGCGTCTTTTTTGGTTTTAAAGCTCGCGACATTGAACTCCAGTGTATCTTTCTTGACCGTTATGGGCGCCCTTGATTGGACCAGCACTTCTCCCAGGCTGGCTACCTGGGTCTCCAACTTTATGGCACCCAGATCGATAGGCTCGTTGGTAATCTGAAGCTTTTTTTGATACCCGGCGTAGCCCACATACGAGACCTCAAGGCGCAAGGCCGGATCTCCGGTCTGCCCCTCCAATTCGAAGAGGCCGTCCCTACCGGTTATGGTGTAGGTCAGCAACGTACTGTCTTTTTGAGTTTCTAAAAACACGGTTGCTGCTTCCAGCGGTTGCTCGGTTTCGGCATCGACCAAAGCACCTGAAATTTTGAAGGATTGCGCTTTCGCGAAAGCAAAACTCAGCAGAAGGACAAGTAGTAGAGCGGGATGTCTAATGATCGATTGGATTGATGAACACCTTAAAAATAAAACTCTGGCGCCAATCCCAAACAAATCACAAGTAGAAATTTTCTATTTCTTCCGGAAATACAAGTTGATGGGCACCCCGGTAAAATCGAATTCCTCCCGCAACTTATTTTCCAAATAACGCCTATAGGGATCGCGCACATACTGCGGTAAATTGCAAAATAAGGCGAATTGCGGGGTTGGTGTGGGTAATTGAGTGCAGAATTTGATCTTGACGTACTTCCCTTTGTAGGCCGGGGGCGGATAAGCATCGATAACCGGCAGTAAGAAATCATTGAGCTTGCTGGTTTTGATGCGTTGTGACCGACTTTTATATACGTCTACGGCAGTTTCAATGGCTTTATAGATACGCTGTTTGGTCAGGGCAGAAATGAATACGATAGGTACATCGGTAAACGGCTCGATCTGCTCCCGAATATACTTCTCAAATTCTTTCATGGTCTTGTTCTCCTTCTCCACCAGGTCCCATTTGTTGACCAGGATCACGATTCCTTTACGGTTGCGTTCCGCCAACCAGAATATGTTTTGCACCTGTCCGTCAAAGCCCCGGGTAGCATCCACGACCAGAATGCACACATCACAGTGTTCGATAGCCCGCACGCTGCGCATGACTGAATAAAACTCCAGATCTTCTTTTACTTTGGCCTTTCGGCGAATTCCTGCCGTATCCACCAAATTGAATTCAAACCCATACCGATTGTATCGGGTATCGATTGCATCTCGAGTGGTCCCGGCGATGTCGGTCACGATATACCGATCTTCTCCAATCAAGGCATTGATAAAAGACGATTTTCCTGCATTGGGACGACCCACCACGGCAAATCGTGGTAATTCAGATTCTTCTTCTTCCTGCTCTTCCGGAAGAGCTTCGACTACGGCATCCAATAGATCCCCGGTACCGCTACCGCTGGTCGAGGCGATGGTGTAGTATTCTCCCAGTCCCAGGGAATAAAACTCCACAGCATTTTCAGCCCGCATGGCATTGTCTACCTTGTTGACCACCAGGAACACCGGTTTATCCACTTTGTAAAGTAACTTGGCTACATCTTCATCCATACCGGTCACTCCGGCTTCCACGTCCACCATAAACAGAATGACATCAGCCTCATCGATAGCCAGCTCCACCTGTTTATCGATCTCCGCTTCAAAGACATCATCGCTTCCACGCACATAGCCCCCCGTATCGATCAAGGTGAATTCGCGACCGTTCCAGTCCCCCTTTCCGTAATGTCGGTCTCGGGTAACGCCACTCACGGCATCCACGATAGCTTCACGGCGTTGGATCACCCGGTTGAAAAAAGTGCTTTTTCCAACATTGGGTCTTCCTACTATGGCAACTATACTACTCATGCGATTTTTTATTTGGTCGGCAAAGATACTCTTTTACTGGAGTTTGCTGACGAGATCTAAGTTTAGCTTTAAACAGCAACCCTCAAGTAATTGGACTATTTCTGTTGGTACCCAAAACGTTTCAACTGACGTTGATCACTTCGCCAATTTTTATTGACTTTGACATACAATTCGATGTGCACCTGTTTCCCGAAAAACTGCTCCAGGTCCTTTCTCGCCTCCATACCCACTCGCTTTAAGGCAGCCCCCTTGTGACCAATAATGATTCCTTTCTGCGAATCCCTTTCCACCATGATCACGCTACGCATCCGAATGATATCGTCTTCTTCAAAGAATTCTTCGGTATCGATCTCTACCGCATAAGGAATCTCTTTTTTATAATGCATCAGGATTTTCTCTCTAACGATCTCATTGACAAAAAAACGCTCCGGTTTGTCGGTCAGGGCATCTTTAGGGTAGTAGGGTGGATTTTCGGGAAGCAATTCAATAATGCGGTTAAAAACCTCAGCCACACCAAAATTCTGAAGTGCGGAGATCGCAAAAATTTCTGCATTGGGAACCTGCGCTCTCCAGAGCGCTACACTCTTTTCCAGCAATTCTTCATTCCCTTGATCGATCTTATTGATCAGCAGCAAGACCGGAATATCCGCCGAAGTGATCCTTTTGAAGAAGGCTTCATCTTTCAATTCCTTCTCCCCAAGCTCCACCATGTACAATAGGATATCCGCATCTTCAAACGCCGATTTGACAAAATCCATCATACTGGATTGTAATTCATAAGCAGGCTTGATGATACCGGGCGTATCGCTCAGAACCACCTGAAAATCCTCTCCGTTGACGATCCCCAAGATTCGATGACGGGTGGTTTGTGCTTTGGAAGTGATGATTGACAAACGCTCTCCCACGAATGCATTCATAAGCGTCGATTTTCCCACATTGGGATTCCCGATGATGTTGACAAAGCCAGCTTTATGCGCCATTTTCTGTTTTTATGCAAAGATAAGCCTTTCTCCAGCAGGAGTTGGAGCCTGAGACCAGCAGCACACTAATCCTGAAAAATGAGGCTACCTGTAAATTGAGCGTCTACTTCGACAATAGGAGGACGGTTCACCGCGATTACGTTACCGGTAGAGACCAGTGTGCCTCGTAGGGCCTGCACCGGGTGCACGATCATATCATTAGCCCCCCGATGAAAAAATTGTACTTCTTGAGCGATCAGATTAGCGCCCTCCAGTCGGGGTTGCTCATCATCAAACCGAATGTCCAAAAGCTCGGTTTGGCCTTGAATGTAAAACACACTCAGGCCGTTCGTTCTGATAATCAATCGCTCCGTATTGACCTGAAGGTCAAATACTCCACTTTTTCGAATTCCCTCTACGTCAATGCTCGTATTGCTTACCAGGGTGAGTGATGGATAATTCAGCACCCCATCACTTTGTATTTCCAAACCGGAGCCGTTCCGTAATTCGGTAATATTGGGGGCGGTGACTATGGCCCGGGTAATCTCATACTCCCGAAACAGATTACAACGATTCTTATTCCGCAACGCCAATACTCCGTCCACCACTTCTACCTCCACATCATTGAGCAGATTGGCTCCGGTTTCAATGATCACTTGCTGTTCTGGACCTTCTTTGAGCAAAAGGCGCATGTCCTGTTCAGTCCGAATTTTAGTGAACACGGGCACTGCAAACTCTTGCTGAACCAATGCACCGCTGGTCTGCAGGCAATCGTTGGCCTCTTCGCTGTCGCAAGCGAAAAGTAAGAGACAACACACTAAACAGATCCATATTCTCATAATCGAAATCCAATTCCTAATTCTACCGCTTCCGCTTTAGCTCCGTGTGATTTTAAGGTAACGGCCCCAAACAGTCGGTCACCAAAGTAACGCTTGAGTCCGGCTCTAAAGTAAGTCCGACCCTCAAAGTCGTAGGGATAATACACATAATAGCCCAGTTGGGTGACCAGGGCCAGTCGATTGAACCGCAACTCATGCCCGGCAAAGACTCCAATGCGTTTCCAGTCTTCATCCCCATTGGCTCCAAAATTGGGAAATGCCAGACCTTGATACTCGATCAGGTCTTTAAGAAAGGCTGAAAAAAAGAAATCAGCGCCTAATTGTAGTGTGCTTTTGCGATTGATCCGTTTATCGATAAAGGTAGAGACCACCAAAAAGGGAGCTTGCCCTAAGCCAATGTAATCACTTTCATTAAGGCCCGAACGAAGCACCAGATTATACTTGATCGGTTCTGAATAGGGTGTTTTTTCATCAGGAATATAGTCCGGTTGCCGGTCGGCATCTGGAAAATAGGACAATCCGATATTGAAGGTAAAAGAGTTGGTACTGCTGTTAGGCGCTTTTAAATTGGCATTGGAGTAATGAATCAGCGAGATCCCTGCCTTGATCCCAATTCCCTGATAGATATTGGGTTGATCGTAATTGATCATGGCAAAGGTACTGCTTAGGATACGCGTTCCATAGGCATTATTTCTGAAATTATCCTGGAGGTCAAAGGGGTCAGAAGCTATAGCCAATCCTTGTCCAATACGGAACTGCAGCTTGCGATTCAGGAAGTAAAAACCGTAATGTCCGTAGACACCCAGGTTTTCGCCCAATGCTTCGTTCTTTAAATTTTGATAAACGACAGAGAATCCCCAATCCGGGTAATTAAATCGGCGCTCCCAGGCATTAAAACCGTACGTTTTGCGGTTGTAACTTAAAATAAATCCTTCGGGATGACCGGTGATCAAATGAGCAATGTCTTTGTTGTGCTCGAGAATGGTCCCATAGAAGTAGCTGGCATCCCAGCTGTGAAGTTTCAGTTCTTGGTCCTCTGCGTGCGCATGACCACTCCACGCTTCACTGGGACGTGATTCTTGCGAGCTCGCTTTCGCGAAAGCGAAACACACGATAATCATCCAGAAATAGCGGCGTAGATTCATAGCAGGCATCACAGCGGGCAAAAATAATCATACCGCTTTAGAATACAGCGGAAGCGATCGTTTTAATATTGTCGCTCTTGCCCATGCTGTAGTAGTGCAAGGCCGGAACCCCTGCCTTCTTGAGCGCTTTAGACTGTTCGATGGCCCATTCAATGCCCACCTGGCGCACGGCTGCGTCGTCTTTACAACGCACGACTTCCATGACCAGGGTATCAGGCAACTCCAGGCTGAACCGTTGAGGCAGGCTATTGAGTTGTTTTTTAGTGGCGATGGGCTTCAATCCTGGAACAATGGGTGCGGTGATTCCTGCAGCGCGGCATTTTTCAACAAAATCAAAAAAATGTTGATTTTCAAAAAACATTTGAGTGACGATGTAACAGGCACCGGCTTGGACCTTCTTTTTCAGAAAATGAATATCGCTGTCCAGGCTAGGAGCTTCCAGATGCTTTTCGGGATAGCCGGCGACGCCAATACAAAAATCAGTAGTGGCCTGGTTCTCCAACTCAGCGTCCAGGTATTCTCCGCGATTCAAAGCTTTGATCTGCGCTACCAGATCCTGAGCAAAGGCATTACCTTGACGTTCCGGCTTAAAATAGGTTTCACTTTTTACGGGATCCCCACGCAAGGCCATGACATTATCGATCCCTAAGAAATCGAGATCGATCAAAAAATTCTCGGTTTCCTCTCGGGTAAAGCCTCCACAAAGGATGTGCGGAACCGCGTCCACCTCATAGCGGTTTTGAATAGCAGCACAGATGCCTACTGTACCCGGGCGTTTACGAACTACCTTCTTTTCCAAAAGGCCGTTGGAAAGCTCTTTATAGGTATATTCTTCGCGGTGGTAGGTCACATTGATAAAGGGCGGCTTGAATTCCATCAAAGGATCGATATTGTTAAAGATCGATTGGACGTTCTGCCCCTTTAGCGGGGGCAATATCTCAAACGAGAAAAGTGTGTCTTTGTGGTTTTTAAGATGATCGATGACTTTCATACAGGGGTGCGATTATTGATGGGCAATATTGGGAGCTAACCACTTTTGGGCTTTCTCCAGATCCATTGATTTTCGAGCGGCAAAATCAGCTACCTGATCGGGCAGGATTTTACCCAGACCAAAGTAACGGGCTTCAGGATGAGCAAAATAATAGCCCGAGACCGAAGCTGCCGGCCACATAGCCAGATTTTCAGTGAGCTCCACCCCAATGCGTTCTTCCACCTGAAGTAACTTCCAAATCGTTTGCTTTTCCAAATGGTCAGGACAGGCCGGATATCCCGGTGCGGGCCGGATACCCCGGTAGCGCTCCTGGATCAATGCACTATTGTCGAGATGTTCATCAGGAGCATATCCCCAATGCTGTATCCGTACCTGCTGATGCAAATATTCCGCAAAGGCCTCCGCCAGGCGATCGGCTAGGGCTTTGACCATGATGGCGTTGTAATCATCATGTTCCGCTTCAAATTGCTGTGCCAAGAGGTCTGCACCAAAGCCCGTACTGGTGCAGAAGACCCCCATATAATCGGCATACCCGGAATCTTTGGGAGCTATAAAATCGGCCAGAGCCAAATTGGGTCTGCCTTTGGCTTTTTGACTTTGCTGCCGTAAGGTGCGAAAAATAAAGGATTCATCGTCACTCCTTACCTCGATGTCATCCTCATTGATCTGTTGGGCCGGAAAAAGCCCAAATACGGCTTTTGCTTCCAATAGCTCCTCCCGAATGATGCGTTGCAGTAGCTGCTGGGCATCGGCATACAGATCGCTGGCCTGGGAACCCACCACCGCATCGGTGAGAATATCCGGATAGCGGCCATGCAAATCCCAACTACGAAAGAAAGGCGACCAGTCGATGAAAGGAAGGAGTCGTTCGAGTGGAAAATGCTCCAAGACCTGTACCCCCGGCTCTTGGGGTGCTACAAGATCGGCTTGAGACCAATCGAGTACCAACTTATTGGCTCTGGCATCGGTCAAAGAGACATAGTTCTTGGTTTTCTGCCTTTGGAGAAATTGTTCCCGAAAGCTGGCGTAATCCAGCTTGATGTTCTGGGTATACGCTTTCGCGGAAGCGGGATTCAGCAAATCACCTACGACTGTAACGGCCCGACTGGCATCGTTGACATGAATGACCGTTTGTTGGTACTGGGGATCGATCTTTACGGCGGTGTGTGCTTTGCTGGTCGTCGCTCCCCCGATCAACAGGGGCACTTCAAACTGCTGCCGCTCCATCTCTTTAGCGAGAAAGACCATTTCATCCAAACTGGGCGTGATGAGTCCGCTAAGCCCAATAATATCGACCTTTTGTGCTTTGGCTTCGGCGATGATCTTCTCCGGAGGAACCATCACACCCAGATCAATGATCTCGTAATTATTGCAGGCCAGAACTACACCTACGATATTCTTACCGATATCGTGAACATCCCCTTTCACAGTGGCCAGTAAGATCTTTCCGGCCGATTGGGTCTCTTGCCCTCCTTTTTTTGCCTCTTCGATATAAGGAAGCAAATAAGCCACGGCCTTTTTCATGACCCGGGCACTTTTCACCACCTGTGGCAAAAACATCTTTCCGCTCCCAAACAGATCTCCCACCACATTCATTCCGGTCATTAGGTGCCCCTCAATGACAGCAATGGGTTCATCAACCTGCTGTCGGGCTTCTTCAATATCTTCAACAATGTAATCGTCAATGCCTTTGACCAGGGCGCGGGTAATTCGATCCTGGAGACTTTCCTGACGCCAGGATAGATCTCGCTTTTGGCTGCGATCGCTCTGTTTAACGGTCTCCGCAAATTCAAGTAGACGTTCTGTGGCATCTGGCCTCCGGTTGAGGATAACATCTTCTACCCGCTCCAATAAATCGTTGGGAATATCATCATACACTTCCAGAAGTTCCGGGTTGACGATCCCTATATTCATTCCGGCTTGTATCGCATGGTACAAGAACGCCGAGTGCATGGCTTCCCGTACCGCCTGATTGCCTCTGAAGCTGAAGGACACATTGCTCACTCCTCCGCTCACACTGGCATGTGGCAGATGTTGACGTACCCAGCGCGTGGCTTCAATAAAATCAACCGCATTACGCTGGTGCTCTTCCATTCCGGTGGCCACAGGGAAAATATTTAGATCGAATATAATGTCCTCCGGAGGGAAAGAAATTCGTTGGGTCAGCAACTTATAGGATCGATTGGCGATCTCAATGCGGCGGTCCAGGGTATCAGCCTGCCCTTGCTCATCAAAAGCCATGATAATGACAGCCGCCCCGTAGCGCAAAATGCTCCTGGCCTGCTCCAGAAATACCTGCTCCCCTTCTTTAAGACTGATGGAATTGACCACCCCTTTCCCCTGAATGCACTGAAGCCCGGCCTCGATAATTTCCCATTTAGAGCTGTCGATCATTATCGGGATCCGAGCAATATCCGGTTCTGCAGCGATCAAGCGTAGAAATCTGACCATGGCTTCCTTTCCATCCAGCAAGCCATCATCCATATTTACATCCAGAATTTGAGCACCCCCTAGCACCTGGTCTCTGGCAATGGATAAGGCTTCCTCGTAGCTTCCGTTTTGGATCAGGCGGAGAAACTTTCGCGAGCCTGCCACATTGGTGCGTTCCCCTACATTAATGAAGTTGCTGTCCGGAGTAATCACCAGGGGTTCCAGACCGGAAAGGCGTAAAGGTTTGGCTTGTACTTTTTCCATGCTATACCAATTCTGGGAAGGGTCTTGGTTGGTATTTACGAGCCACCTCAGCGATGGCGCGAATGTGCGCCGGAGTCGTACCGCAACAGCCGCCAATGATGTTAACCAGGCCTTTTTCCAGGTAAGGCTCCATTAAGGCAGCCATCTCCTGCGGACTCTGATCGTAGGCCCCAAAGGCATTCGGTAATCCTGCATTGGGATGCGCTGAGACTCCACAGGCAGCTCGATGAGCGAGAATCTCTATATGCGGCTGCAGCTGAGCCGCGCCTAGTGCGCAATTAAAGCCCACCGTCAGTAGTGGAATATGCGCTATGGAGATCAAAAAAGCCTCCGCGGTTTGACCTGAAAGGGTTCTTCCGGACGCGTCAGTAATGGTTCCGCTCACCATTATGGGTATCTCTTTTTGCTGTTCTTCCAACAGTTGCTGAATGGCAAACAAAGCGGCCTTGGCATTTAGGGTGTCGAATACGGTTTCTACCAGCAACAGATCAACGCCTCCAGCCAACAATCCCTCCACTTGCTCCCGATAAGCTTGTCGCAATTCTTCAAAATCAACCGCACGAAAACCGGGATCATTCACATCAGGTGACATGCTTGCCGTTTTATTGGTTGGTCCTATACTACCGGCCACAAATCGCGGTTGATCCGGATTTTTACGGGTAAACTCATCAGCAACCTGCCGAGCGATAGCAGCGCTTTGCTGATTTAGCTCGAATACGTACTCTTCCAACTGATAATCGGCCATCCCGATGGAGGTGGCTGAAAAGGTATTGGTCTCGACAATATCGGCTCCGGCTTCAAAATAGTTTCGGTGCACCTCCGCAATGGCCTCCGGTTGGGTGAGGGAAAGCAGGTCATTATTTCCTTGCAGTGCTTGTTTACAATGCGCAAAACGCTCCCCTCGAAAGTCTTCTTCAGTGAATTGGTAGGCTTGGAGCATAGTACCCATGGCGCCGTCTAAGACAAGAACGCGCTGTTGTAATAAAGATTGAATACGATGAGACATGGTCAGTCAACGATGCTTAAGCATATACTGAGACCATCAAGGCAGGAACGAAAAACTGTGAGACAGTGTTGCGTATGTTATCTATCCAGCTTCCGGAAATGATCGGAGTGTTTGGTAGAATTTAGCACCTTCTCCCTAAGTGGAAGGGTTGCTAAGACGTCATCGGGTCTTTCCCTCGGCCTTTCTTGATAACAGCATAACGATTATGAACTGCTACAAATTAAAGGGTTGGCAAATTGCTATGCAACTATTGGGAGCAACTTTTCTCTTTCACTCCGGCAATTTTGATCCGGACCCGTGTTATTGGATAAATCCCACTCCGGCGGTAGTATTCGAATGCGTATCGATCAGGATAAAGGATCCGGTCGCTTTATGGCTTGCAAAGCTGTCATAAAACAGGGTCTTACTTAAGCGGAAAGAAACTTCTGCTATTTCATTGAGGGCCACTTCAGACATGGAATCCTTCGAGTCTCCAAAATCAGTCGCTATTTTGTGGTGTATTTCTTTGACTTTGGTCAATACCCGATTACTCTGGATCTGTAATTCGTATTTATTCCCCACCTGCAATGGCTGTTCATCCATCCAGCAAATTTTAGCTTTAAGCTCCAGGCCTTGTTGAGGAATTTTTTCTTGGGGAACGATCAAATCGCCCCGGGTCACCTGAAGGTCATCTTCTAAAGTAATGCTTACTGCGCTGCCCGCCTCTGCCGCTTCATACTCCTTGTCAAAAAGCCTGATGGAAGCAATACGCGAATCTTTCAAAGAGGGTAAGATGGTCACGGCATCACCTACCTGAATGGACTGACCCAGTACCGTACCGGCATAGGCCCGGTAATCGTGATACGCATCACGCTTCGGACGTATAACCGTTTGCACCGGAAAGCGCATAGCGGTTTGTGAGGTACTGGTTGTAGGGATGCGCTCCAGTAAATCCAATACAGAAGACCCTTGAAACCAATCCATTGCTGCCGAAGAAGAGGCCACATTGTCGCCTTTTAGGGCACTCACAGGTACGTAGTGAATCTCCTGCTCTTCAAAAGTTCGTTGCTTAACCAAGGCTTCAAAGGAGTCTTTGATGGATGCAAAAACCTTAGCATCATAATCCACTAAGTCCATTTTGTTGACCGCTACAATAAGATGCTTCACCCGAAGCAGATCGTTGATAAAAAAATGTCGATAGGTCTGCTCGACCACCCCCTTTCGAGCATCGATCAAAATGATGGAAGCCTGGGCATTGGAAGCCCCGGTAACCATATTTCGGGTATATTCTACATGGCCGGGGGTATCGGCGATGATATAGCTTCGCGAAGGCGTAGAAAAATAGATGTGAGCCACATCAATGGTAATTCCCTGCTCCCGTTCAGCTATCAGACCATCAGTGGCTAACGAAAAATCGAGGTAATCATAGCCCAGACGTTCACTGCTTTTCTTGATGGCAGCCACCTTATCGTCAGTTAGTGATTGCGTATCGTAGAGCAAGCGCCCAATCAGGGTGCTTTTGCCATCATCTACACTGCCTGCGGTTGCTAATTTAAGTACGTCCATGGATGGGTGTTTTGCTTTAGAAATATCCTAACTGTTTGCGTTGTTCCATTGCGGCTTCTGAGCGCTTGTCGTCAATACGAGCTCCCCGCTCTGAGAGGGTTGAAGCTTTAATTTCTTGAACGATTTCGGCAATGGTCGCAGCCTCCGATTGCACTGCGGCCGTACAGGTCATATCGCCTACGGTGCGGAAGCGTACCCTGCGCTCCTGTATGACTTCATCCTCTTCCCTATAAACAAATTCAGAAGCGCTCCAGATCAAACCATCGCGAACAAAAGTTTCGCGCTGATGAGCAAAATAGATGGAGGGAATTGCTATGTTCTCTTTTTCGATGTACGACCAGACGTCTAATTCTGTCCAGTTGCTGATGGGAAACACCCGTACATTCTGGCCATGATCAATTTTGCCGTTTAAAAGGTTGAACAATTCAGGTCTTTGTTTTTTTTCATCCCATTGCCCAAAATCATCGCGGACGGAAAATATGCGTTCTTTGGCGCGGGCTTTCTCTTCGTCCCTGCGGGCTCCTCCGATGCACGCATCGAAGCGAAATTCTTCGATCGCATCCAATAAAGTGGTGGTTTGCAGGCTATTCCGACTGGAGTATTTTCCGCTTTCCTCCTGCACCTTTCCAGCATCGATGCTGTCCTGAACGTGACGTACGATGAGTTGGAGGCCTAATTCTGCGACCAGCTTATCGCGAAAGTCAATCGTTTCTTTAAAATTATGCCCGGTGTCTACATGCAATAAAGGAAAGGGAATACGGGCCGGATAAAAGGCTTTTTGTGCCAGTCTAACCAAAGTGATGCTGTCTTTCCCGCCTGAGAAAAGAAGGACCGGGCGTTCGAACTGGGCTGCTACTTCCCTAAAAATATGGATGGCTTCGCTCTCGAGAGCGTCTGGTTTTAAGATCGTATTCATGGGTGTGTTTATAGGTGAAGTCCGCATTCCCGGTGAGCCAGGCCTTTGGTAGGATCGTGATAATCAAATTCATTAGGCAGCGCATGGGTTTTCAGGTAATCGTCCATTTGCCGGTCGGACCAGTAATAAAATGGGCTGACCTTTAGTACCCCATCGCCACTTAGACTGAAAATACCTAAAGAGTCTCTTAGGGCGGTTTGCCCCTGACGTAAATTGGTGAACCATACATCCGGCTTATGTTCTGCCATAGCGCGTCGAAAAGGCTCCAATTTGACTTCGTGAGTAAATAGTTGGTGTTCGGGTGTGTCTAATTCAGGAATAGCGCTCAGCGCTTCCCGATGTGCCCGACTGCGTTGAGGAACATAAGGATGCACGCAGAGTTGTAAGCGATCAATGAGGTATTCTGCATGTTTATAAGTGGCTGCAGTATTGTATCCGGTATCGCACCAGAGCACCGGAATTTCGGGCTGCACAGTGACACAGGCATGCAGTATGGCTGCTTCATAAGGCCGAAAGTTAGTCGTAACCACCGGTCTTATTGCTAATTCCAATCCTTGCTGTATCAGCACCCCAGGGTCTGCATCTTTCCATGAGGTATTGGCCTCCCGTATCCATTCTTCGCTAATCATTGCTCTTTATTTTCCCCATTTTATGGTACTCCATGCTCGTTCATGGAAATAATACAACACCATCTTGGTGATTAATTCAACCGCTCCTATAGACAAGGCAAATACCCAGGTTCCGGTGATCAGCCAGGAAATAAGTATGGTATCCAGGGTTCCTATGACTCGCCAACTGATGGTTTTAACCAGACTGCGTAAAGGTTTTTCACCGGCACTCGATTTTGCTTTGCGCGAGCTCCGCCGGGAAGAAACAGGAAGTATCTGATCCAATAGCATAATTAAGTCTGTTAATCCTATGGATTTAGTAGGATTATAGAGCAAAGATAAGAATCCTGATCAGTTGAGCAACTTTTACGCGCAAAATAGCCCTCTTTCGAGGATTCCTTAATTTTTCGGTGAAGCTTTTGCAGGATCTGCAGAACTCAGTTGATCCAGCGTGGTATGATTCAATACCTGTAGGGTACTGTCGCGCACCTGTAGCATTAGGGCATGTACCGAACAAGCCTCCTCATCAGGACAATCATGGCAACGCTCGTAGAAGTTGAGACTGACACAGGGTACCATGGCCACGGGTCCTTCTAGCACACGCATGACCTCTACCATTTTGATCTCTTCCGGTTTTTGAAGTAGATAGTAGCCTCCCGACTTTCCTTTTTTAGAACCCAGGAATCCTGCTTTCCGCAAGCTCAATAAAATACTTTCTAAAAATTTATGAGGAATATTCTCTTCCTGAGCGATTGTACCAATGGGAACGCGCTCTTCCGATTGTAAACGCGCCAAGTGACTTAGCGCTTTAATGCCGTATTTTGTTTTTCGGGATAACATCAAGCTAAAATAAACAAAATAGCGTGTTCTGTAGAAAACAAATTATCACTCATTCAGGAGCCATTGTCCATACCTTCGACTAAGGCCCGCGAACGTCATATAACTTGCACCCCGTTCAATTCCACTTCGTAGGTGATTTGAACGGCTTCAATTAAAGTAAAAGAAACAGAGCAATATTCTTCAAAGCTCATTTGTGCTGCTTTACGTGCTTTTTCAGGATCTATCTCCCCCTGCAGATGTACAGCGACATGAATGGATTTGAATGGTCTGGCCTTGCCTACTTCATGCCGCTCTCCGGTAACCACAGCGCGATACGAACCAATTTGCTGCCTTTGCTTTTTTAGAATGCTGACAATATCAATGGCATTGCATCCCCCTACAGCCATCAACAATAATTCCATGGGACTGGCCCCTTGCGGACTAACATCCATTTTATTGTCGATATAGACTTGAACAGGATTAGCTCCTTGCGCTTCGAATAAATAATCGTCGTTCTTGCGTTTTAACTGTACTTGCATGGAATAGTAATTAAGCCATGAAGTTACAATACTTTTTCGGTTATCCTCAGCGCGTCCTGCAATACTCCCCGGGCGGTCACCGCGGCTCCGGCTCCGGCACCCTGTATGACCAAGGGCAGCTCTCCATAGGAAGTGGCATAGATCTCAAAAATCGCATCAGCCCCTCGGGTTTGACCCAAAGCCGTATGTTTTGGTTCTTTGACCAATTGCACCTTGAGGGTTCCCTGACGCACATCCAGTTCGCCCACATGACGAAGCACTTCTTCCGGGCCCAATGTTGATTTGCTCTGATGCAACTCCTGGTCTAATTGCCAGATACTGTGTTTAAACTCCTGCAAGGTGGTCTGACCGTTCAGCGCTTTGGGCACCAAAGACTGCACTTCTACTTCCTCCAACTCGCTTTGCAGGCCAAGTTCGCGTGCTAAAATCAATAATTTACGTGCTACATCCTTACCCGATAAATCTTCCCGCGCATCCGGCTCGGTAAGTCCCAGGGCATCAGCCTCCAAAACGATTTCTGAAAAGGATTTGTCTTCTGAGGAGAACTTATTAAACAAAAAACTGAGCGAGCCGGAAAAAACACCTCTGATCTTCTGGATGGATTCCCCGCTCTGATGCAACCGTTGAATGGTATCAATTACTGGGAGGCCGGCACCTACATTAGTTTCATAGAAGTAACTCTTGCTGTGCTCGCGCAAAGCGGAACGCAATTTTTTATAGAATTCCAGCGATGCGGTGTTCGCCTTTTTGTTGGCAGATACCCAGTGAAACCCGGCTTCAATCAGAGGAATATAGTCCTCTATAATTTCATCACTTGCCGTGGCATCGATGGCGATCCAATGGCTCGATTCCTGTTCACTCAATGTATTTCTTGTTCCAATGGTATTCGCAAAGGTGATCACCTCTTCCCGGGTGTAAGGCACGCCTTCCTGATCCAGCCTGGAACTCCAGTTGGTTCCTATACCCTGTACATCAAACAGGGCGCAGGTAGAGTTGCCTATAAAAACCAAACGGAAGGGCGATCTTTCAGGGGCCAACTGTTGCAGTTGCTGAATTAAAGTGCTTCCTACCTGCCCCACTCCAAATAATACAAGGTTTACGGGCATAATACTGGATTGAAAACAGGTGTTAAGGCTTCATTTAACTGATCAAACTCTATCAAAAACGCATCGTGCCCATGAATGGATTGAATTTCGTGATAGGTGACGGGTTTCGCCAACTCTTTTAGGGTTTCATAGGTATGCTGAATCTCGTTGGCCAGAAAAAACTGATCTGTATCTACACTAACCAAATGCAGGGTTCCTGTGATTGGAGCCACAACTTCTTCAAAGGAGCGTCCATCCTGGGTGATATCGGTAGTGGTCAACAAGTGATTCATCAATTTATAAGAAGCCAGTTGAAAGCGTTCTTCTAAGCGTCTTCCATGATGTAACAGCCAACTTTCAATGTTGAATATGCCTAGTTCCCGGTTGATGGTGCGATGAAATTTCTTTTTGAAGGATGCTGCGGTCCGGTAAAAGGTCATGGCGTGCATACGTGCATCAGCGATGGGTCGACTGGAATTGTTGAGCAATTGATCCTGAATCAGGCAATTGGCCAACAGCCAATCAGTCGCTTTCCAGTCGGTCGCTACCGGAATGATATGCTCGATCAATTCCGGGCGAATGGCGGCTAGTTCCCAAACCAGGTTCCCGCCCAGGCTACCTCCAATAGCAGCATACAGTCGCTTTATCTCCAGCTGCTCCAACAACTTACACTGCAGCAACGCGATATCGCGTACAGCGAATGATTTGTAATTATGAATCAAATGTTCCGACTTCCCATCGTGTCCATTTCCGGGAATGTCCATAGCCAATACGGTAAAATACTTCGTATCGATCACCCGATCAGGCCCGATCAGGGCATTCCACCAGCCCCGATCACCGGAAACCTGTGAATTGCCCGTCAGGGCATGATTGACCAAAACTACTGGCGCACTCCCCAGTGGAGGACCGAACAGTCGATAGGTCAACTCAAAATCTCGAGTCGTCCCGCTCAGCGTTCTGAATTGTGGTATGGATGCCGTGTGTAACATAACTATCAAGATTGTAGAAGTTTCCTGCTCCCGTTCAGCCTCTCAAAGCAGCAGCCGGGAACAGGGACTTCAAAAATTATCAATGCATGGTCTTAGACCAAGACGCGTTTATCAATTTTGGCGAAGGCTTCTTTTAAATCAGCCTTGAGATCGGCGAGATCTTCCAGACCCACCGAGAGGCGGATCAGATCTTTGGTCACACCTGTCGACTCCTGCGCTTGATCGTCCAATTGCTGATGGGTAGTGCTGGCCGGATGGATAATGAGCGATTTGGTGTCTCCAATATTGGCTAGCAGGGAAAACACTTTGGTTTCATCGGCAATGGTTTTTGCACTTTCAAAACCGCCCTTGACGCCAAAAGTGACGATTCCGCTTTGCCCTTGAGGCAGGTATTGATCCGCCAGCGCTTTATACGGACTCGAATCCAGTCCCGGATAGTTCACCCAGTTGACTTCCTCTTGTTGCTGTAGCCATTGAGCCAGGGCTAGGGCATTCTCACTGTGCTTTTTGATACGAATCTCCAGCGTTTCCAGTCCCTGTAGAATCTGGAAGGCGTTAAACGGACTCAAGGCAGCCCCATGGTCACGCAGTCCTTCGATACGGACCTTGGCGATAAAGGCGGCCTCTTCCAAGGCTTCGTGATAGACCAGTCCGTGATAACCCGGAGATGGTTCGGTAAATTCCGGAAATTTCCCATTGGCCCAATCAAAAGTTCCAGCATCAATGATCACGCCACCCAGTGCCGTTCCGTTCCCGTTGATGTATTTGGTCAGGGAGTGTATGACGATATTGGCTCCGTGTTCGATAGGATTCAGTAAGGCTGGAGTGGCCACTGTATTGTCGACAATTAAGGGCACTTTGTGCGCTTTCGCGAAAGCGGATATTCCCTGAATATCGAGCACATCCAGTTTAGGATTACCCAGCGATTCAATAAAGAAAGCACGGGTATTCTCTTGAGCTGCCTTCTGGAAATTCTCCGGATCTGAAGGATCGACAAAGGTGGTCGTGATCCCAAACCTCGGGAGGGTTACACTCAATAAATTCCAGGTGCCGCCGTACAGGCTACTCGAGGCTACGATATGATCTCCGGCCTTGAGCAGGGTCAGCAATGCTGTATTGATCGCTGCCGTTCCAGAGGCTGTGACCACCGCGGCGATCCCCCCTTCTAAGGCCGCGAGCCGTTGCTCCAGCACATCATTAGTCGGATTATTTATCCGCGTATAGATAAAGCCCGGCTCGGTGAGATTGAACAAATTGGCCGCATGATCGGCATCGTTGAACACATAAGAGGTGGATTGGTAGATGGGAACTGCGCGTGTACCTCCGTGTTGTGTGGTGTCGTGACCGGCATGTAGTGCCTTGGTCGCAAATTTTGAATGACTCATTTTTCTTTTGTTTTTGAGTTTAACTTAGATTAAAACCAAAAGCAGCTCCGTATGCGGAACAAGAAAAACGTTAAAAAGAAATAATAGGAAAAGTAAGTACCCCGTAGGGGATTTACTTGTTCGTTATCTATCTGTACGCTCTGGAAATGAGCAGTTCGTACAGCAGAATGTAGCACCTTCTTCCTAAGTGAAAGGGTTGCTAAGGCGTCAACGGGTCTGTCCCTCGGCCTTTCTTGATAACATTTTCAGTATGCTTCTGAACGTGAATGACAAATATTGCGATACAAAAAGCACATATCCAAAGGATTGAGTGTTAAATTTTACAAAATCCTACTTAATAAGTAGAAATTAGAGGGAAGAACAGCAATGAACCCTTGTCATTTCTCCATTTTGTCAATTCCTTAACGCCCTCCGGCTTTGGCAGTCCAAAGTTTTTTCTATTTTTGCCACCGAATCACAGAGGACAGATTTGACTGATTGCAACCTCTCGTCAGATCCTTGACGTTAAAAATGCTAAAGCAGTGCGTAGTTCGCTACCGCGTGTAATTCCCACGGCTGTTTCTCGTCAAATCACACTCTATTGAATAAGAAGCTATGCCCTATTTATTTACTTCAGAAAGTGTCTCTGAAGGACATCCGGATAAAGTTGCCGATCAGATCAGTGACGCCTTACTCGATAATTTTTTAGCCTTTGACCCGGAGTCGAAGGTCGCCTGCGAGACCCTGGTCACTACCGGACAGGTAGTTTTAGCCGGGGAGGTGAAGTCGGGTACCTATCTCGACGTACAGCAAATTGCCCGCGATGTCATCAATGATATCGGCTATACCAAAGGTGCCTATCAATTCAGCGGAGATTCCTGCGGAGTCATTTCCTTGATTCACGAGCAATCGCAGGATATCAATCAAGGGGTAGACCGGGCTAATAAAGAAGATCAAGGGGCCGGGGATCAGGGAATGATGTTTGGCTATGCCACCGACGAAACGGAGAACTTTATGCCTTTGGGCATTGATATTTCCCATCGTCTTTTGATTGAACTGGCTCAACTGCGTCGAGAAAACATGGAAATCACCTACCTCCGTCCCGATGCCAAAGCACAAGTGACCATTGAATACAGTGATGACAATGTTCCTCAGCGTATTGTGGCTATCGTGATCTCTACCCAGCACGATCCCTTTGACGAAGACGAGGCGATGTTGAAAAAAATCAAGGAAGATCTGATTGGGATCTTAATTCCAAGAGTGATCAGTAAACTTCCCGAAAATCAAGCTCGACTTTTTAATGATAAGATTACCTATCACATCAATCCCACCGGAAAGTTTGTGATTGGAGGACCTCATGGGGATACCGGACTGACCGGAAGAAAAATCATTGTGGACACCTATGGAGGTAAAGGCGCTCATGGTGGTGGCGCATTCTCCGGGAAAGACCCCAGCAAGGTAGACCGAAGTGCGGCTTACGCTGCTCGTCATATTGCCAAAAATCTAGTGGCTTCCGGCGTAGCCAGCGAGCTCCTGGTACAGGTATCCTATGCGATTGGAGTAGTTGAGCCTACTTCCATATATGTAGATACTTTTGGAACTTCGAATGTGGATCTAAATGACGGAGCCATTGCTGAGAAAGTAAAAGAGCTGTTCGATCTTCGGCCTGCTGCCATCGAGCAGCGTCTGAAACTTCGCAATCCCATCTATCGAGAAACCTCGGCTTACGGACACATGGGTAAAGAAAGCAGGACAGTAACTAAGATATTCGAAAGCCCTTACTCCGGTAAAGTCAAAAAAGAAGTCGAATTATTTACCTGGGAAAAACTAGATTATGTAGATCAGATCAAAAAGGCATTTGATCTCTAACTCCGCTTCTGAAATTTTATATTATTCTGTCAGCGCTTTCTTCTTCATCATTTTCTTATATCGATAATCCAAAATAAAATGGATTACGAAAAGTAAGATGAAGAGCCCTCTAGAGAGGACTACTGACGTAGTTGCTAAAAGGGCTGCGGCCAACCAGATAATTACCACCGCCAGTCCCCGCCATTGTTGCCATCGGTATTCGGATTTATAAAATCCTGTACTCCCCAAGCCTTCGCGATAGACCAATCGAATGAAGAAAAAGTACAAGACACCAATGACCACGAGATTCAAGCAGTAAAAAATGAAGGGTCCTGAAAAGTTGAAGAAATTGACATAGAAGGCCGTCGAGAATGGCAGTAAGACGACAAAGAGTAGCATAAAGATATTCAGCCAGAGCAATTGGCTAGAGACCTCCTTCACGTAGCGAAATATGCGCATATGGGATACCCAGTACATGGCCAAGACCAAAAAACTCACGAGTAGGCCGATAAATCCTGGTATTCGATTCGCTAATACCTGACTGAAGCCTTGTTCGCGATACTCAGCAACCGAAGGAATGTCGATCTCCAGGACCAATAGGGTCATGGCAATAGAAAAAACAGCATCACTAAAGGAGGAAACCCGGTCTTTACTGAACGTAATTTTTGCCATGATTAAATATAAAGCAATTTTTAAGGAAGCAATATGTAATTTTGGTTTATCGATTTTGGCATGAGCTATCTACCTTCCATCAAGAAACAATTTCAATATTACAAATCGCTGGGCGAACGCACCTTTGAGCAATTGAGTGAGGAGGAATTGTTTTGGAGCCCTGGCCCGCACAACAACAGTATTGCAGCTATGGTCAAACATTTATCGGGCAATATGAAATCCCGCTGGACTCATTTCTTGACCGAAGACGGTGAAAAAGAATGGCGCAGGCGTGATGAAGAATTCGTGGTAGATTTTCAGCATGCTACCGACTTAAGAGCGCTTTGGGAAGACGGTTGGGCTACACTAATGCAGGCGCTGGATGAACTTACCGAGGAGCATTTGGAACAAGTGATTTACATCCGCAATATGGGGCACACGGTAACCGAAGCAATAAATAGACAACTGGCCCACTATGCCTATCATGTTGGACAGATCGTATACCTTGGAATCTTGCTGCGGGGGGAAGCATGGCAGTCATTGAGCATCCCCAGAGGAGCATCTGATTCGTATAACCAAACTCGATTTTCAAAACCCAAACGCCGTCAGCATTTTACAGACGATCTTTAATTATTTACTATGGCCATTGTACTGCTACGAGGAGATCAAAACTATGAACCCTGGATGAAAAGCTTTCGCGAAAGCTTTCCTGAACTACCCGTCTACACACCAGACCAGGTCACGGATCCTAAAAGCATCCGCATGGCGTGGACCTGGAAGGCACCCAGGGGCAGTTATGCGCAATATCCCAATCTGGAGGTCATTGGTTCTCTTGGAGCCGGGGTGGATCATCTATTTGACGACCCATCGCTTCCGGGAAAAGTAATCCTGACGCGAGTGGTCGATCCCTATCTCACTGGAGATATGGCCGAATTTGTTTTGGCCCTGTGCCTGAATGCGATCAAAAACCTCAACACCTACCATCATTTCCAAGAACAGCAGTTGTGGAAAGAACTGCCTTACCGAAGATGCAATCAAGTAAAGGTCGGCATTCTCGGCCTGGGCACTTTAGGGCAAGCCACCGGGCAATTGCTCCATCAGCTCGGATTTCAGGTCATGGGTTGGTCTAAGTCGAAGAAAGCGGTGGAGGGCATTCAAAGTTTTGCAGCTGATGAATTAGAGGCCATGCTGGCCCAGTCGGCGATCTTGATCTGTTTGCTGCCCCTCACCTCCGAAACCCAAGGTGTGCTGAATGCTTCTCTTTTTGCCAAACTTCCTCGTGCCGCTCACCTGATCAATGTGGGCCGCGGTGGCCACCTGCAGGAGGACGATCTTATCCCGGCCCTGAAATCGGGCCAATTGAGCGGAGCCAGTCTAGACGTGGTCAGCCAGGAACCCTTACCGCAGGAACACCCTTTTTGGTCGCATCCTAAAATCCATCTGACCCCGCATATCGCCAGTGTAAGCGCACCTTCATCGGTGGTGAGTCAACTGGCAGAAAACTACGAGCGCTTTATACAAGGCGAGCCGCTTAAAAATCAGGTTTCTCGGGAGGATGGGTATTAATTTGCTTGAAAAAATGAAAATTTTACTATTTTAACCGCGAACGGGCAATATTCCCCATCAGATTATATACATGTTACTACCATCCCTACGCAGTCAAATCATTTTGATTTGTACTCTTCTGTTTGCTTTTAAGGCGTTCTCTCAAAATTTTCAAAAGACCCCGAATCCCAATTGGTTGAAGCCGGTGGAAGTAAACTACGGTACGTCAGCATCGGATGAACAAAATTTGGGCTTTTATTATCTTTTGGTTGACAATCAAGATGATCTCCAGTCCGAACAATTTTATCGAAGGACTATTTACGAAATAACCAATAATCAGGGAGTTGCTGAAATGAGCGACCTCACGGTTGACTATGATCCTGAATATCAGAAGCTTTTCTTTCATCATATCCGTATAATCCGCGAAGGACAGATTATTGATCGCTTCGAACCAGGTAAAATCAGGACAGTTCAAAGAGAGTCAAATCTGGAGCGCAAGCTTTACGATGGCCGATTGACCGCGATTATTAATCTTGATGATGTAAGGGAAGGTGATGTTGTTGATTATGCCTATACCGTACAAGGATATAACCCTATTCACCAAGGGAAGTATGATACCACCTTTACGTTTCAATACCCTTTACCCATTGATCGCTATCATGTAAGTGTGCGTGTCCCATCGAATGAAACGGTGAATTACAAATTATTTAATGACGCTCGCGAGCCGAAAAAAGTAAAGCATGAAAATCATGTGCTCTATGTTTGGGATTATAAGGATTTAGACCCGATCGTCTATGAAAATAATGTTCCTGTCTGGTATGATCCAGCGCCTTATGTCGATATCAGCCAGTATTCATCCTGGAAATCCATTATTGAACAATATCAAAGTCATTATTCAATTAGTGCGAAGGAGAAGAATCGTTTAAAAAAGGAAGCTGCTGCCATTTGGGCCGATTCAAAAACGGACCCTATTCAAGCGGCTATACAGTTCGTTCAGGATGAAGTCAGGTATCTCGGCTTTGAGAATGGAATCAATGCGCAGAAACCAAGCCAACCTTCATTAGTTCTTGAAAGACGGTTCGGAGATTGCAAGGACAAATCATTTTTACTCAGCGAATTGTTGCAATCACAGGGATTGGACGCTTATCCTATGCTGGTTCACTCGGCTATTGGCAAAACACTTTACGACCGGCTGCCCTCACCCAACATCTTCAATCACTGTGTGGTTCAGATCGATATGGGAACCTACTTTAAATACATAGATCCTACAATAAATTTGCAAGGAGGAAAGCCAGAAGAAATTTATTTTCCGAATTACCACTATGGACTTGTTCTAAAGGAAGGTGAAACATCCTTAAGTACTTTACCCCTAGTGGAACCCTCGGGAACTGAAATAACCGAAACCTTTACTCTAGATAAGATCGGGGGAGGAGCATTGATGGAAGTGACGACCAAGTACATGGGGTCCGATGCCGATTCCAAAAGACAAGAGTTTTCCTCCAACGACAAAAATCAAATACAACAGTCTTATCTCAATTTTTACAGCGTCCTATATCCTAGAATTAGGGTAGATAGACCCATGAATTACGAAGATTCAAGGGCTTTCAATGAGTTTACTGTCTCTGAATTTTATGCCATTGATAGCATTTGGTCAGATTCTCCTGAACGAGAGGATCTAATTTTCTTGGAGTTTTATCCTATTTCAATCCAAGACTACCTATATCCTACCAGCTCACCATCGCGAGAAATGCCTTATGCCATCAATCCAAACATTAAGGTAGACCATAAAACGATTGTCTATTTACCTGAGGAATGGAACATCCAAAATGACCATGTACGCATAAATGATAAATCTTTTTACTATGCTCACAATGTAAAATACTTCGGTAACCGATTGGAAATATTACACTCTTATGGTTCCCTAAAATCTTTTCTCGATCCATCTGAAGTGGTCAACTATCTAGAAAAGCACAAGTCCATTCAACAAAACCTTAGTTATTATCTTTCTTATGATCGAGCGCTGGCAGGTATGGATAATGCCGGCACAGCTTGGTGGGCCATATTCCTTCTGGTAGCCTTAATGATTGGAATGGCATTTTTCTGTTACCGACTTTACTATCGTTATGACCCTGTTTCAAAAACTAATGAGAAATTCACGAGGAAGATCGGAGGGTGGCTCATTTTAGTCGCTATTGGGCTCACGCTAACACCCTTAATTCTATTGTTTGAATTGGTATTTACATCAGAGTACTTTGAACCTTCTACCTGGTCCGCAGTTTTTCATCCTGCAAATAATAAAGTGGGAATGGGAATTGTCATGTTGTTCGAACTGATCTATAACACACTATTTTTTGTATATAGCATTTTAATTGTCATTCTATTCTATCAGAGAAGAACCAGTGCGCCTAAATTAATTGTGATATTTTATGCGGTATCTACCATATTTGTAATCTTAGACACGGTGATTCTCTTGAGCCTTTATCCTGATCTTTATACCGGCGCCGAAAGACAGGACAGTTATATAGATATGATAAAAATGATTATTCGAAGTGCAATCTGGATACCTTATTTCCTACTTTCCTCCCGAGTTGCTGAAACTTTCACTAAAAGAGTCTGGGCCGAAGAATCGAAAGAAGATAAATCACTGGCCATATCAGAACATAGCCAATAGTTCTGTAACTTAAAGATTATAGGTTACCGTCCACATCACAATACGCGGCTGGACGAAATACTCGGTATTAGCGATCAAAAAATCATTCACCGAGTTTTGACTGATCACGTCCACATTTAAAACATTGGTCGCCTGCATCCGGAATTCCCATTTCGAATCAGGCTTTCGATAGAAAAGATTCGCTTCCAGAAAGGAATAGTTGTTATCGATGTTGGTGCTGTCATCATCGTCATCATAGTTGTAGTAACTCCAATCCATGCCGAACGTGAATCCCTTGAGAAAGTCCACTTCGAAGTTGGCGAAAGGACGATCGGTAAAAAACGTTCGATCGGTGATGCCATTGTCTGAATTGGTGACTGAGCGGTTATAGCCCAGCTCTGCATTGAAAGGTCCCTTCAAGTTAGTTTCCGCGCTGAACCGGTAATTCTGAGAAAGATTTTCGGTCTGACGGTCCTGGCCATTGACGATGTTGTTCAGGTTGGAATAATTTACATTCCCCGAAAGGTTAAGTTTCCATTTTTTAAAGGTCTTCGACCAACGGGCATTCCCGCCTAGGGTCTCATCCACAAAGTTGGTATTATTGATGGGGGATGCGATCTGGTTGATGCCATTGAATTGGGTGACCGATTTGATGGGATCCACCCGCCGCGAATAATTGATGCCGCCAAAAACATTGGTAAAATTGAACATGCTGAAACTAAAATAGTTTAGGCTCAGGTTGTGGTAGATCGCATTTTCCAACTCCCGATTCCCCCGGAACAAGCGGTTGTAGTTACTGAAAATGAGCCCTTCGGCAAAATTGTTGACATCGGTATACTCGGCATTCATCTGATAATTAAAACGCATCGATTCACTCTGCTTAAATTGAGCTACGGCGAAGAAATCAGGCAAGATCATCCATTGATCTGTTGAAGTGATCGATCCCAGCTGTTCGCTTTCGGTTCGGTAATTATGAAGCGTGAGACCCGGAGTCAGCGTGAATATGCCTGTTTTCACCTTGTAATGCAGCCCCAGAAAGAGGTCACTGAATTGGAATCGTACCCCATTGGTTAAAGGCAGCGTGTTGCCTTGACCGTCGGGTTCAGAGGCTTCAAGATTCTCCCTATTGCCCTCCAGTAGTTGAAATATGGAGCTGTCGAAATCCTGCCTCGATTGGGTAGTCCCCAAGGTAAAGTTTAGGTTACTCGTTTTATTCAAAACGTAGTAGTAATCGATGGAAGCATCCCATTTATTGGTCTTGACATTGCGCTGTTGATTGATGTCGTAGAGCGTCGCATCAGCCAAGGGTAAGGTGCCTACAAAGGGCTGCTCAGAGAGGATCGCCTGGTATATGGGGTCTTCATCCTGATAGAGGTGCTGAATTTTACCGGCGAAGATGTTGTTCTCATCTAAGGTGTAATAAAGATTGAGGTTTTGATTGATGGAAAAGGGTTCATTTTCTTTGTTCTCGTCGGTAATGATCTCTTCCGTGTTTTGATACCGTGTGAAGATACTGAGTCCGTCTGAAAATTCGGTTTGCCGGGATTTTTTGATCAACACATCGTAATCCATCTGAAAATTTATATGAGGTTTAAACACGGTACTCAATTTGACCATCCCCAACTGATTGCGCTGATCGCTATCCTGCAGGAACTCCTGAGTAAAGGCATCGTTGATATAGGTATTCAGCGAGTTATTGACAAAATTGGTGCGGTTATCGCTTAGAATCGCAAATCCAGACAGATCCCATTGTTCATTCAGGGTATAGGTAAAATTCCCTGCCAGAAAGTCGGCTTCAATCTCGTTGGCCCGGTTGTTTTGTGTGGTTAAGAATCCTAGTCCGCCGTCACTCACATTGAATGAGGTTCCGCCTCGAGCGTTGAAATTTCGAAATCCCCCGGTGAAGTTGAAATAATCTCTAAACGTAAAGGGAACTTCCCCGGTATTGTTAAAGTTAGCGATGATGTTGATGCTCCCTTTCGGGGAATAATAAAAGAGCTTAGGCTTGGCCAGATACCGAAAACCCTCCCCATTGCCCGCCCCTGCAGTGACGTCACCGAACCAGAAATTCTTTTTGCCTTCTTTGAGCTTGAGGTTAATCGCGATATTGTCCTGATCATTGCCAAGGCCACCCATTTGGGACACTTCATTGTAATTCTTCAAGACCTCTACTTTTTTTAAGGCGTCTGCGGGTATGTTCTTGGTAGCTAATTTACTGTCGCCATCAAAGAAATCTTTGCCTTCGATCATCACCTTAGACACCTGTTGGCCTTCGACCTCGATCTCTCCATCATCAGTCACTTCGATTCCGGGTAGTTTCTTGAGCACATCCCCCAGTTTCCGCTCCTCCCCATTGGTAAAACTATCGGTATTATAGACGATGGTATCCCCTCTTACTGTGACCGGCATTTCATACACCAGCTCCACATCGTCCAGTTGATTGGGATCTTCCAGAAGGATAAAGTCTTTAAAGATTTGCTTGGGACTTTTGTCAGTGATCTCCAAATTCTCTATATGCGGTTTCAGGCCTAAAAAACTCACCTTGAGCGCATAGGTAGCTCCTCGGGTGAGATCTAGACGATAGCGACCTGATCCATCCGTGATTCCGTAAGACTCCAGGGTGCCTTTCTCCAGATTGGTAGCAATGATATTGGCTAATTCCAGTGGGTTACCCACACTGTCCTTAATGGTGCCCGTCAGTTCTACCGACTGGGCAAAAATGATCCCGTGCGATAGGATCACTATCGTTAGTATAAGCTGTTTAAATTTCATGTGTTGGATTGGTTGTTTGATTGATGATTAATAGACTTTACGATCACTGCCCTCTCCGGTTAAAGCCTCCATTCTGACCGCGACCGCGACCGTATCGCTCCATCATTTCCCGACCTTTTTCCTCTACGATCTCTTGATATTCTTTCCGGCTCACTACTTTTCCTTTCTCCGGTCGCTCTATGGTAATTTCTGTTTTTGGATTGAGCACCACTTTGGTGCATAGCATGGTTGTATTGGCGGTATTCAGTTCGAGTATTAGTCCGGGTAAGCCACCAAATTCGTCTGGTCCGTGTTGTACGGGGATCATGGGGGTATACCAGGCCACGATAGTTTCCATTTTTGTAGTGGTGCTATCTTCCACAGGTAGTTCAGATCGTTGCTGTCTTCTGACAGCGCGTAACTTCTCCCAGGGACTGGCTTCCACGGGACGCTGAGCAACGGCTTTAAACACCGGATACTGACCGATTATTTTGCTTTCCTTAACCAGCTCCCAATTCAGATTGGATAAGCTATCTTGGATTAAAAAAGTCTTTCCCATCAAGTCATTAGCGCGTGCAAATTCATGGGTTTGCTGATTGGTATAGATACCCCCCTGAGCGAAACTTCCACCCCAGCGGCCCATAGCTCCCTGGCCTGGGGCCTCCAGGCGTTCCTCCTCTTTAAAGAATGACTCCTCCTGAGTAAATGTGAGGGTGTACTCCTTTTCCAGGAAATTTTTCATCCGTTCCATGATTTGCTTTTTACGTTGTTCGCTCATGCCCTGGCCTCCCCAATCGTCCAAATTGATAGTCGTTTTGGTTTGATAGGTAGCCATTCCGGTGATGTGCTGTGCGTAAGTCGAAAGGGTAAGGAAAAAAATCCCCAATAGTAAGCCTGTGATTTTCATGTCTTGAAGTTTGGTATTGGACTTCAAGGTACAGGACTGGTTTATACGCCTAACGCTTTTTTAAGAAATATTTAAGAGTTTGATCATCCCCCGATGCGGATACTGAACGACTTGCTGTCCTTACCCCGCTTTTTGCCTGCGCTGTAGCGTTCCATCATTTCCTTGGCTTTTTCATCTGAAATTTTCAGATAGGTTGCCTCATCAACCACTTTACCTTTTTCAGGGGCTTCGAGAACAAGGGGGCCTTCAGGATTCAAAACGATCTTGGTACACATGTACGAAAGATCGCCACTATTGATCTCTAAAATAAGTCCGGGACAACCCCAATATTGGTCGGGACCATGCTGGAGGGGAATATCCAGCGTATACCAGGCCGTAGTGATGCGCTCCTCCTTGGTTTCGGAAATCGCCTCATCTCCATCCTCCAGATGCTGGGTGGTGATAGTATCTTTCCGTACAGCCTTAAAGCAGGTATACTGGCCAATATTCTTGGTCTCATTAATGAATTCCCAGTTGGATTGCTCCAGACTATCCTTGATCAAAAAGACTTTTCCCATCATATCGCTTTGTCTTACGTAGCGCTTTTCTTTGATATTCTTATACAGTTCATCCTGGTTTCCACTGACTACGATCTTGAATCCGCTGGCTGAAGCCATATCGGGTTTGTCGAGCGTGGCTTCTTCTTTCCAGAGGGAGGCCTTGTCGTCAAAATTGAGGGTATAGGTTCTTTGGAATTGACGTCTGAGTTGTTCTTGAATGGAGCGTTGCAATTCATCGCCCATGGTACTGTCCATTTTGATGTCCACTCTCTGTTGCGATTGATATGTAGCCGTACCTTTAAACTGTTGCGCGGTCAGATTGGCTTTCGCGCCCTGCCTGCCGGCAGGCAGGAAAGCGATCACCAAAAGACTGATCATTAGATTTTTCATGTGTTTATTGTTTTGATTGTTGTTCCTCTAGTTGTGCTGCGAACTTTTCCATTCTTTGCAGAAGCTCCTTCATTTGCTCACTATCCCTCAGCTGAACAAGCATATTTTTAAGCTCTTCACTTTCGCCCAGGGCTAGTGCAAGTCGCTGCAGTTGGGGATAGACTTCTCGTAAATCAGCCAGTTCGACCGCTTCCTGCAGTTCTTCTTCGCTATCGGCTTCAATGGAGAAGGCGTAACTGACTTTTGCATTAGAATCCTCTATGCTCAAGGTGTTTGCAGTCTTAGATTCATCCAATTGTGCTCCAAGCCTTTTGAGCAACTGATAGAGTTCCGTCTTATTTGTTTCCGTGTTCTGGGTGTCTTCTGTGGTGGTTGACCCCTCCTGATCGAAACGAATGGTGATCTTATCTTTTTTCGTTTCCTCTCGCTGAGGCTGCTGGGCCGTTGCTGAAATCGTAAAGAAAGTCATGATGAGTAGAATTAAGGTTTTCATAAGTATTCGTTTTTTTGATTAATGCTGGTACAAATATGGCCAGTAGAAGCATTCATTTGGGTTAACGAGCGTTAACGTGTGTTAAGCGATTTGGTAGTGGTGTAGCACCCCACTACATTTGGAGCATGAACAAAAAGCGATATACCGGTATTCTTTACTTCATTATTCTGGTCATTGGAGTGACCCTGATCACCCAAATTTATTGGAATTACAAAAACTACCAAGCCGGAAAGCAGCAGCTGATCAATGAAGTACAAATCAGCCTGGACCAGGCGGTAGATTCGTATTATGAGATGAAAGCGGCGCAGAATACCTTGGGATTTATTGGAAATCAACTCCCTGACTCTGATATGATCTCCAATCAACTGCGCCGGTATGAAAATCTATCCGAACGTGGATTTTCCCAAAGTCATACCGTGGCTATCTCCGATTCGTTGAATGATCTTGGTTATTTAAGCATAACCGGGGCCAACAGTGAACAGATCGACTCCATCCTGGAGGCTAAAAAGGAAGAATTTAATGCTGCTGAGGGTTGGGGCTTGAATATTTATAGTGATTCACCGGTAAAACAGGAGGGCGATGTTAAATTAGACTCCTCCTCCAACGTATTTAAATTGCTAACCGCCAAGGTGGCGGACAGCAGTCGGCAGGAAGCGATCAAGAACCTGACCAGCAAAATTGTAATTTCCTTTAGTGATGATCGGCTGGACCTCAATTCGTTGGACAGTTTAGTCGATCAGGAACTGCAACGAAAGCAGATTGATCGTATTGACCACAGACTGATCTACCGCGACAACCCCAGGCTGCGTTCTATGGAGAAAAGCAATCAAAAGGTAGATTCTACAGAACAGCAAGCAGATCAGGAACATTATGATCTATATGTGCAATCCAATTCTAACCTCCTGCCCAATACGGGTACGCTCGAATTGGGTTTTGAAAATGTTGAAGGATTGGTGCTGCAGCGAAATATGGTAGGTATTGGAATCAGTTTTCTCCTTCTGGCCGCAGTCGTTGCTTGTTTATTGTATCTACTGAAGATCATTCAGGAACAACATAAATTGGCCGAAATACGCAATGACTTTATCAGTAACATCACCCATGAATTTAAAACCCCCATGGCTACCATAGGTGTAGCTTTGGAAGGCCTGCAACACTTTAATCAGGAAAACGATCCTGAAAAGACCGAAAAATATCTAGGAGTTTCCCGGGATCAATTGGGTAAACTTAACATAATGGTGGAGAAAATTCTGGAGACAGCAACTTTAGATAAAGAGCGCCTGCAATTGGATCGTGCTCCGACTTCTATCACCGACCTGTTGGAAAAACTGGTACAGAAACACCAGCAGAATGTACCTGAAGTATCCATTGAATTTCATCGCCCCGACCATGAGCTTTTCGCAAATTTGGATGTGTTTCATTTTGAGAATGCGGTTGATAATCTGCTGGATAATGCGATCAAATATGGACTTCCACCCATCATTGTTCAGCTATCCACAACCAAAGGTCAACTCCTGCTTCAGATAATCGATCAGGGCACCTCACTACAACGGGATCATGCGCAGCGACTGTTTGAGAAATTTTATCGGGTACCCAAAGGGAATCAACATGACATCAAGGGATTTGGTATCGGCTTGTATTATACCAGGACCATCATTGAGAAACACGGGGGCAGTATTGAGGTGAAAACACAACCGTCCACTTCCTTCATCATAAAACTTCCTTATGCAGAAAATTAAGCTGTTGCTCGCAGAAGACGAACCCGCTTTGGGTCAGATCATTAAAGAGAGTTTGGAGACCCGAGCCTTTGAAGTGGTGCACTGCACCAATGGTGTTGAGGCCAAGGAAGTGTATAGCTCACTTGCTCCCGATTTACTAGTATTGGACGTGATGATGCCTAAAAAAGACGGTTTTACACTGGCTAAGGAAATCCGGGCTATAGACGATGAGATTCCCATTATTTTTTTAACGGCAAAATCGCAGGCTGTTGATGTGGTGGAAGGCTTTTCCGTAGGAGGTAATGACTATTTAAAGAAGCCCTTTAGTATGGAAGAATTGATCGCTCGGATCAATAACCTGTTGCAACGAAAGAATCTTCAGAAAAAAGGCGAGATTCTGAATTTTGGAAAATTCACTTTCGATTTTCAAAAACAACTGTTGAAATTTGGAGAAGAGGAGGAACGATTAACCCATCGGGAAGCTCATCTCCTTTTCCATCTGGTCAAAAATGCCAACCAGGTATTGGATCGCTCCCTCATTCTCAACAAGCTTTGGGGTAATGACGATTTCTTCAGTGCCCGAAGCATGGATGTATTCATCAGCAAGCTCCGCAAAAAGCTCAAAGCAGACAAATCGGTCGAAATCATCAATATACGTGGCTACGGTTACAAACTGATTTGCTAAGTATGGCCTTATTTTTGTACTTTGGCTGCCTATGAAAGTACGGCTTTTTCTATTTCTATTAATCCTTTCTGGCTGCATAACAGCTCAAGAAATTGCTGCTGTGAGTACGGCTAAAATCCCTTTACAAGCAGATCAATTTGTGGGCGTCGATGACTATAAAAGCCTGTATTTTATTCGCAACAATACTTTTTACAAAATTCAAGGCACCCAATCCTTTCAATTCAGCGCATTGCGTTTAGGTAGACTTACCCAGGTTGATATCATCAATCCGTTGAAGATAACCCTGTTTTATGAAGATAGCAACACGGTAGTGGTTGTTGACAATCGTCTAAATGAGATCACACGTATCAATTTTAGCGAGATCTCAAGACCGCGCAATGTGAGTCATGTGACCACGGCCGGAAATCAGCAATTTTGGATCTTTAATGTCGATCTGAAGCGAATTGAAATCTTTGATTATTTTCAACGCAGAGTAGTGGCTAATTTCCCGCCAGAGTCCGGAATAGCAAAAGCAATGACCAGCGATTTTAACTACTGTTGGATTGTGGTTGGCAACCGGTATAAAAAATATAGTCTGTATGGTAATTTGTTACAAGATAGCCCTAGTTTGGGCGCGAACTTTCTAGAACAGCATGATGGTAATTTAGTCACCTTCCTTCCTGATAACACAAATGATCCTAAGCTGGAAGATTATGTGTCTTTGAATACGCTGTATTACATGCCCAAAGGATCCCGTCTTTTTTATGCAATAGGAATCCCAGAAATGGAGGTGAAACAGTTTTTCCTCACCAGCGAAATCCTCTATATTTACGACGGCAAGCAGATCAATGCCTTTAAGCTCAAGATTTCTTAAAAAATCAACCCCATGCACATCGCAATTGCCGGCAATATAGGGTCGGGAAAAACTACACTCACCAAATTACTCAGCAAGCATTATAAATGGCAACCCCAATACGAAGATGTAGTTGACAATCCGTACCTGGATGATTTTTACAATTCGATGGAACGCTGGTCCTTTAATTTGCAGGTTTATTTCCTCAATAGCCGTTTTCGGCAATTATTGGAGATCAGAGACAGTAAAAAAAGCATCATACAGGACCGAACGATATACGAAGACGCCTATATTTTTGCGCCCAACCTGCATGCAATGGGCTTAATGACCAACCGGGATTTTAACAACTACCGCTCGTTGTTTGATCTCATGGAAAGTGTGGTCGACGCGCCTGATCTGTTGATCTATTTGCGGAGCAGCATCTCCAATCTGGTCGCTCAGATCCATAAGCGGGGGCGGGATTACGAAAACAGTATTAGCATCGATTACCTCAGCCGACTTAACGAGCGCTACGAGGGATGGATCCACGATTATGATAAAGGACAACTCTTGATCATAGACGTCGATAATTTGAATTTTGTAGACAACCCGGAAGATTTGGGAGATGTGATCAATCGAATTGATGCCGAATTACACGGATTATTCTAAGATCGCTTTACGCGAAATCAACCCCTGTTGTAGTGCATGATCGCGGGCTTGTTCACTACGTTCAACAAGTATCGCCGGTACACTTTCGTACGATTCAAGAACGGAGCGCACTCTTAGCACTCTTTTTCTGTGCTTTACCGATCGCAAATACACCGCTAGTATCCGATCCGGATACTCTTGGGCTATTTCCAGATAGATATCGGCATCATGCTCTCCACTATCCCCAATGAGGATAAATTTTAAATCAGGATAAGTCTTAAGAATATTCCGTATCTCTTTCTGCTTATGGGGCTTTTCAGGGACTGCTTTTTGTTTTTGAAAAGGATCTTTAAAGTCCCGCAGCAATAAAGGCCCCTTGGGGAAATTATTAGTACTCAGAAAGGTGTCTAAATAATGATACAGGTTCCAGGGACTGTTACTCACGTAAAAAATCGGATTGGCCTTAGTTCCGGAACTGCCACGATGAAATTGGTGATACAAGGCTGCTGCTCCCTTTAATGGAGATCGCTGAGCCACATGTCTGAACAGGGAATTGATGATTAACCTCCATTTGAGGAAAGAGGCCACACCCGTGTGTAAAATGGTATCATCTACATCACTGATGACTCCGTATTCTGCATTTGCATCCGGAATGAGCATTTTTCCCTGAAAGGTATTTGCTCCAAGAATAGGAGCCGTCAAGCTTTGATCGTCATAGGCCACTTGATAATTCATCCAACCCTCGCTGTTGCTCCACTGGTCTAAGGAAGTCGCTTCTTGATCTAACTTAAAATAACCTTCGTCATTCGTGGTGACGTAATCGGAATGACCTTGCGGCCATTCAATACGTAAACGGGTATTTCGCTGTTCGTCACTCATGAACTGCTTCCATGAGTTCCTGAATGCCCCCCAAAGTCCGGTATCGTTGAGATCAACCCCTCTATGGGTCAATGCTCGACCCAGTAAATACAAATGCCTAGCCGTCCCGTAGGTGGCGTAGGCATGAATTTGTAAAGGTTTTCGTTGAGCCATTCAGGGTATAAAGGTCGCAGTTTTTTCTTTAGGAGACCTGAGTTGATTTGGGCACCTCTTTCACTTCTCCACGTGCCGGATAATCATTGTCCAATACATAATCAATGGCCTTCAGAATATCGTTGACTCTTGGGCGCGCAAACGGCATGGTCTGCACGGAAGAAAAGAACAGGGTTCCATCCGGTTGAACTAAAAATAATCCAGGTTCAGTGAAATACTCCGGCTCTTTATCGCTTATGGCTTCAGATATGTACAAGCCATATTCCCGTGCTTTTTCAAAATCCAAATTAAAGCCAATAGGTAAGGCGGTCACCTCCCAATCTTCGCCGGCCTGCTTGGCACGTTCTTCGGAATCGCTGCTTATGGCGATGACATTCACTCCACGATCGGTGAATTCGTCCAATTGGTCCGCTACTTCTTGCAATTGCTTTTTACATAATGGGCAATGGAGGCCTCGGTAAAAAATGAGTAAAGTGAAATGATCAGGACTCTGATCGCTGAGTTTCCATAAGGTATCGTTGATCAGTGACAATTCTAAGGCAGGTACTTTGGTTCTGGGTTTAAGCATAGTTTTTCTTTAAAAGATAACCGATGAAATAGGGTAGATCGCTAAAATAGCTGGTAAACCTTTGTTAAGGATCTTTCAAAAAAATCAAAAAAAAAGCGAACCAATGGTTCGCTTTTAGGTATTGATCATGGATAAAATCTAGGCTCCTGTTGTTTTTTCCACCTCCATGATTATTTCCTTTTTTCCAGGTTTTTCTTTTACTTCCAGAGTTTTCAAGCCCTCAATTTTGGCCTCTAGCTCTTCCAGTGAACCTTCCATGCGCTCTTCTTGTACCTGCTTTTCACCATTGACGATGGTCGTTGTCGTAACCACCCCAACCGCTTGATCATCATCTCCGGCGGTCAGTTGCACTTCTACCTGCTTTGCATTTTCGATTTCTCCGGCGACCATCGTTGCATCCTCTTCCAGGTGCCCGCCCAGGATGGGCGCTACAACCAAGCCAATCAAACAGGTCAACTTGATCAAAATGTTCATTGAAGGACCAGAAGTATCCTTAAACGGATCTCCTACGGTATCTCCCGTTACCGCTGCTTTATGCGCGTCAGAACCCTTGTAGGTCATCTCTCCATTGATCATTACTCCGGCTTCAAATGATTTCTTCGCATTGTCCCATGCACCACCAGCATTGTTTTGGAAGATTGCCCAAAGCACTCCGCTCACCGTTACTCCGGCCATATAGCCTCCTAGCATTTCAGCGATGGCTCCAGATTCCATACCAAAGATCATTGGAACAAAAGCGATCAACAAAGGGAATCCGATCGCTAAGAATCCGGGCAGCATCATTTCCTTTAGGGAAGCCTGGGTAGAAATCTCCACACACTTATCGTACTGTGGTTTACCGGTACCTTCCATAATTCCAGGAATTTCTCTGAACTGTCGTCGTACCTCCTGTACCATTTGCATAGCCGCTTTTCCTACTGCATTCATCGCAAGAGCAGAGAATACCACGGGTACCATTCCACCTACAAAAAGCATAGCCAGTACGGGGGCCTTGAAAATATTGATTCCATCGATTCCTGTGAAAGTCACATAGGCCGCAAAAAGAGCTAAGGATGTTAAGGCTGCAGAAGCGATCGCAAATCCTTTTCCGGTCGCTGCGGTCGTGTTCCCTACCGAATCCAAAATATCGGTACGCTCACGCACGATTGGCTCCTGTTCACTCATCTCAGCGATACCTCCTGCGTTATCCGAAATAGGTCCGAAAGCATCGATCGCCAATTGCATAGCGGTAGTAGCCATCATAGCCGAAGCCGCTAACGCGACTCCGTAGAATCCTGCAAAGGCATAAGATGCCCAGATCGCACCGGCAAAGAGTAAGACCGATGGGAAGGTAGAGATCATTCCGGTAGCCAGACCAGCGATGATGTTGGTTCCTGCACCTGTACTGGATTGCTGAACGATCTTCAAGATCGGAGCTTTACCTAGTCCGGTGTAATATTCCGTCACAGAAGAGATGGTCGCTCCAACCACCAATCCGACGAGTGTCGCATAAAAGACACGCATTTTAGAAATATCCTGCAATCCTTCTCCAAAGAATTCCATCTGCATGGTTTCCGGTAGCATGTAATAACAAAGTCCAAAACAAGAAACGGCCACTAAAATAATGGAGGTCCAGTTCCCGATGTTCAAGGCGCCCATGACCTGAGCTTCCTTGGCATCATTGCTACTGATCTTTACCAACATGGTTCCAATCACGGAAATAATAATTCCCGCTCCTGCGATAGCCATGGGTAAAAGTACCGGGCCAATACCTGCAAATCCTTCGCTTACGATATTACCACCCATGTCTCGGATCACGTAATTACCAAGAACCATGGCTGCCAATACAGTGGCCACATACGAACCAAACAGGTCCGCTCCCATCCCGGCAACATCACCTACGTTGTCTCCTACGTTATCCGCAATGGTGGCTGGGTTTCTGGGATCATCCTCAGGAATTCCAGCTTCTACTTTTCCAACCAGGTCCGCTCCTACGTCAGCCGCTTTGGTATAGATCCCTCCACCTACACGAGCAAAAAGAGCGATTGACTCTGCACCCAGAGAGAAACCAGCAAGGGTTTCCAGGACAACGGTCATATCAGCTGTGGAAGTCCAAATTCCATCCATAAAGAAGTGGAAAAAGAAAATAAAGAAAGCTGTCAGTCCGAGTACGGCCAGGCCAGCAACACCAAGTCCCATGACGGTTCCACCGCCAAAAGAGATCTTCAGCGCTTGCGGAAGACTGGTACGGGCCGCTTGCGTAGTACGAACATTGGTTTTGGTGGCGATCTTCATTCCCACATTACCGGCGAACGCACTAAAAATAGCTCCGGCGATAAAGGCGATCACGATCAGCCAGTGTGTGGTAGGCACCACAAAAGATACGACGGCCAAGGCCACGCTGACCACGATAACAAAGATGGATAGTAAACGATATTCGGCACTTAGAAAGGCCAGGGCACCCTCGTAAATATGATCTGAAATTTCTTTCATTTTACCGTCTCCGGCATCCTGCTTTAAGACCCAGGATTGTTTAATAAACATGTAGATCAGACCCAAAACGGCAAGAGCGATGGGCATATAAATCATCAGTGCTTCCATATTAAATTTTTGATTTTTTAAGCGTTTTTAAAGTGGCGCTAAAGTAAACAAAATAGGCCGAACCTGAAAAGCAAAAATCGGTCGGCCTGATTAGGATGATAAGTCGTTGAAAATTAGCGGATACTCACTTCTCTGAGGGGCGTATCGCTTTCGCGAAAGCGCACAACGCATTTGGCTACAATGTCCTTAGCCTCTTCAACATCGCCCCAGCCTCCAACATCCACTTTCTTTTTCTCCAGGTCTTTATACACCTGAAAAAAGTGCTCGATTTCTTTAATGAGATGGTCATTGAGTTCGTTCAGGTCATTCACCCGACTGGAGATAGGATCACTAACCGGTACGCAGATGACCTTTTCATCGGGTCCTTTTTCATCGGCCATGTGGAAAACTCCAATGGGTTTTACCTCGATCACACAACCGGGGAAGGTAGGTTCTGTAACCAAAACCAATACGTCTAAGGGGTCGCCATCCAGAGCCAAAGTTTCCGGAATAAAACCATAATCGGCCGGATACATCATGGAAGAAAAGATCATCCGGTCATAACGAATTTTTTTCAACTCGAAGTCGTATTCATATTTATTTCGGCTTCCTTTGGGGATTTCAATCAGTACGTCAAAACTGTTCACTCGATCTGCAGTCATAATTCATTTTTTGGGTGAGGAACACTAGATAACTTCCTCATAGTCAATTTAGGGGCTGCAAAAATACGGTGAAACCCATGTTCGTACAAGGGCTGACTCCAAAAATTAAAAAGAAAATCCAAAGGCTCCGGTCACTCCGAAGCTTCGGGCTTCGGGCAGGTCTAGATAATTACCCCTAAAGTGGAAGTCCAATCGGAAAATCCTAAAAATGTTCCCGACGCCCACGCTATACTCGTAATAGGGTGTAGCATTAGGCGCCAAATAGACCTGATCGGAAGCGTTGAGCAATATATTTTCATCTGAAATCCTTCCCATGGCCGCACGAAATCCGATGATCTCTCGAAGATTCAGCTTTTTTAAGAATGGGATTCGGCTAAAAATGCGACCACCAAAATTGTGCTCCACGTGCAAGGTGGCGTACTCATCGGTCACGAATTCATAAAAATTCAATTGGGGAAAGGTTCCATAGATGGAAAACAAGGTTTGATTACCCGGTATGACGCTCAGCAGACCCAGAGGCACTTCTCCAAAGGTCTTACCCGCCTCTATGGTGGTTGATAGGACGCCTACCCCACCAACTCTCCAGGGCTGGCGGTAGGACATCTGCACTTTGCTGTAGTCAAAATCGCTGTCCAAGACTCCCTTAATACCTCGAGTGTATCCCACAAATACGGTTGGAAACCACTCATTGGCTACCATACGTTCTACGCCATACTTGGCCGTTCTTTTTCCGGGTTCCCAAATCGCACTGGTAGCGATCTCCGCCTGTTCTATCCTGCCCGAGGTTTCGGTGCGAGCCTCATTGGTAAAGTATTCCAGGCTGAAGGTAGGTGAGGCACTCTCCAGGGTACGGTAGGTGAAATCAGTGCGAAGCACCAGATTCTTCAGTGGTTCGGCTTCTATGGCGACGTTCGCCAACTTGACACTGGTCAATTGATCGTTATTCCCCACCGTGATCAAGGAGGAGGAGGCCAGATTGCGTCCCAATACATCGGTAGAGGTCGTTAGGCTGGCACCTGTTTGCTCTACATCCTGCCGGTAACCTCCGGAAATGATAAACCGACTCTTTTTGTCGAGCAACCACTTCCCACTCAGTCCAAATTTGAACTTTTGATCTTTAAATCCGTAGGCTCCAAAACCTTCCAGACGCCAGGGGTCATTCTGCCCGAAATACGTACGGCCTCCAGCGCGAATACGCAAGCCTTCCACATCATTAAAACCAAAGGTGGAGAAGACCGGGCCGAAATCAAAATTAAGTGCAGGAAACTCCCAGTAGCCCGAAGCAAGCACCGAACCTACATTGTAGAGGGTCTTGAATCGCGGCACGGTCTTGAGGGTGTCCAACATTTTATAAATGCCCTTTTCATCCTGATTCAGGCTTTCCATGCGGTTTTCATCCCAGAATTCATCAGGACGGTTGTACACCTCATAGTCATAATCGTACACCCGTTTGTTGTAAAACTCAGGATCTTTCTCATTATCAAACTCGTAATTATCGTAGAGCGTGGTCCGTTTCCCGTAGATTCCCCGGGCCTCTTCTTTTTTACGCAAGGCAAAGTCGGAGAGGAAGTAGTCCCGTGTGATCAGAAAAACACTATCATTCAACACCTCAAACTCCTGCTCGATGTAAATTTCTTTGACCCAGTTGATGTTCGCACTTTTACTCACCTGCATATTAATCTCCTTGACCGCCCAGGTAGAGTCATTCACCCAAAAATCACCTTTGAAGGTCAACTCATTTTTTCGACGTGGGTAGTAGATGATGTTGTAACACCATTTATTGTCGATGTAAGCACTGTCAGAAAGAATATAGTTATAGGTCTGAATTCCGGTTCGCGACAGTGGACTCGTAAAGCTTTTATCAAAGAACTTCAGATAATTGTCATAAATATTGAAGTCGGAGTACAGGTCATTAACAAAAGAAATGATGGTTTGGTTGTTGTCAAAACCACTGTTCTTATTTCCGAGCAGGTCTTCTTTTTCTTTTCCTAATAGATTATCGCCAAATACAGTACTTCGCGCCTCATTGATGAATACAGGAAGGTAGGTTTTCCCGGTGATTCTTGAGGTATCTGTCTTTTCAAAGATAAATTCGATACCGTTAAAGATTTTGCTATTGATGAGGGCGCTGTCAATGGTATTCAGATCGAATTCTACTTTCTCGTATTTATCGTATTTGTATTGCTTGACCTGACTCAGTCCGTTCTGCCGTTTATTAGCCCAGATTTTACGAAGGATATCAATAGCGGGATTGTTCTTTTTGGGTTGCTTACCACTGTACACAACTACTTCAGACATCGACTCTGCTTCTTGCTCCAGCACGATGCTCATGTTGTAATTGACTCGTTTTTCGAGTTCAATTTCGCGAGAAGCGAAACCGATAAAAGACACTTTTATGGCCGAGTAGGTATCGTCAGATTCCAGATAGAACCGTCCTTCTTCATTGGTGATCGTTCCCTCTGTAGACCCTACATACACCACATTGGCGTAGGGAATAGGATTACCCAGGTCATCGTATACGTAGCCTCCCACTTTGGTCTGTGCCAAAAGTGCCAGGGGAATTAAAAAGAGAAGCAGGATAAGTTTCTTCATATAAAAAACAAAGGCTTCAAAGTCGGTCTGCGCTTTGAAGCCTTACAATATACGTTCTTAAGGTTTATTTATACATCACCTTTTTTACCGCCTTGATGACATCGTCGCTGTTGGGTAGCCATTCTTCCAATAAAACGGGAGAATAGGGTGTTGGCGTATCTGCAGTATTGATTTTTACAATGGGAGCATCCAGGTAGTCAAAGGCATCCTGTTGTACTCGGTAGGTAATCTCTGTGGCTACATTGCCAAACGGCCAGGCCTCTTCCAGAACTACCAGGCGGTTGGTTTTTTTGACTGAATTGAGCACCGCATCATAATCCAAGGGACGTACCGTACGCAGATCGATAATCTCACAGGAAATATCTTCTTTCGCCAATTCGTCAGCGGCTTTGTAAGCTTCTTTAATGATCTTTCCGAAAGAGACGATGGTCACATCGGTACCTTCTCGCTTGATGTCAGCTACTCCCAAAGGAGTCACGTATTCACCCTCGGGCACCTCTCCTTTATCACCGTACATCTGTTCGCTCTCCATAAAGATGACCGGGTCATCATCACGGATGGCTGCTTTCAGTAAGCCTTTGGCATCGGCAGGATTGGAAGGCACGACTACTTTAAGTCCGGGACAATTGGCAAACCAGCTTTCAAAAGCTTGAGAGTGGGTAGCCCCTAATTGACCGGCAGAAGCGGTAGGTCCTCTAAAAACGATGGGGATATTGAACTGCCCACCGCTCATCTGACGCATTTTCGCGGCATTATTGATGATCTGGTCAATACCCACCAGAGAGAAATTGAAGGTCATGAATTCAATAATAGGACGGTTGCCATTCATGGCACTCCCAACACCTATCCCGGAAAAACCCAATTCAGAGATGGGCGTATCGATCACACGATCCGGACCAAATTCATCCAGCATGCCTTTGGAGGCTTTATAGGCTCCATTGTACTCGGCCACTTCTTCTCCCATCAAATAGATGGATTCATCGCGACGCATTTCTTCACTCATGGCCTCACAAACGGCCTCCCGAAACTGGATGGTCTTCATATTTTTTTAGCTATTTTCAATAGGAAAACAAAAGTAATCATTTAGCCTCCTGTAAAAAACTCCATTTTATGAAAAATTTACTATGCATGCATAGTAAATTCATTCCATTTATCTTATTTTTGCAACGAAAACGTAATAGTATCCCTCAAAATATTGAATTATGAAAATATTAGTGTGCATCAGTCATGTACCTGACACCACTTCAAAGATCAATTTTAATTCAGACAATACCGAGTTTGATACCAATGGCGTACAGTTTGTCATTAACCCGAATGATGAGTTCGGACTCACTCGCGCCATGTGGTTTAAGGAAAAGCAAAACGCTACGGTAGACGTTGTCAATGTTGGCGGTCCCGAGACTGAGCCAACTTTGCGCAAAGCCTTGGCTATTGGCGCTGATAGTGCCATTCGAGTCAATACATCCGCACTGGATGGTTATCAGGTAGCCAAAGAACTGGCTAAAGTAGCGCAAGACGGAGGATACGACCTTATCATTGCCGGTCGGGAGTCGATCGACTACAATGGCGGAATGGTACCCGGCATGCTTGCCGGTCTCCTTGGCGCTTCTTTCGTCAATAAATGCATCGCCCTGGAGGTAGAAGGAAATTCAGCCACGGCCGTTCGTGAAATTGACGGGGGTAAAGAAACCCTGAGTACTACGCTTCCTTTGGTCATTGGCGGTCAGAAAGGTCTTGTAGAAGAAAGTGACCTGCGCATTCCTAATATGCGAGGTATTATGATGGCACGCAAAAAACCACTGAATGTAGTGGAGCCCCAAGGCGCTGATGCCGAAACAAAAGCGGCCAGCTTTGAAAAACCGGCCCCTAGAGGTGATGTGAAACTCGCGGAGAGCGTAGACGAACTCATCGAAATGCTTCATAACGACGCAAAAGTCATTTAAAAAAATTAGCACATGTCAGTAGTAGTATATACAGAATTCGAAGAAGGAAAATTTAAAAAAACGGCTCTTGAGGTAGCCAGCTATGCAAAAGGTATAGCCAATCAGATGGGCACCTCAGTAATCGCCATTACGTTTAACGCCGATGATACAGCCGTTTTGGGCAATTATGGTGTAGATAAGGTCTTAAACCTCAAAGAGGAGCAACTGAATACCTTCGTTGCCTCCGCTTTCGCGAAAGCGATCGCCGAAGCAGCCCAGGCCGAACAAGCCAAAGTAGTCGTGTTGAGTTCCAGCGCAAATAGCAATTATCTGGCGCCGCTGTTGGCCGTGCATTTGAAGGCAGGTTATGCTTCCAACGTAGTCGCACTTCCAACAAGTACGGACCCCTTTACGGTGAAGCGTACTGCCTTTACCAACAAAGCCTTCAATCATACGGTGATCTCAACGGATACGAAGATCATCGGACTATCCAAAAACGCCTATGGTTTAAAAGAGCATGAAGGTGCCGCTACCGAAGAAGCTTTTTCAGTTTCTCTTGGGGAAGACGATTTTGGCGTGAAGGTAGAAAACGTAGATAAGGCCACCGATAAAGTGACCATCGCCGATGCTGAAATCGTGGTTTCGGCAGGTCGCGGACTCAAGGGTCCGGAGAATTGGGAGATGGTTGAGGAGATGGCCGATATCCTTGGAGCGGCAACAGCCTGCTCCAAACCGGTTTCTGATCTAGGCTGGAGACCACATAGTGAACACGTGGGACAGACCGGAAAACCGGTAGCCGCTAATTTGTACATCGCTATTGGTATTTCTGGAGCTATCCAGCATTTAGCAGGTATCAATGCCTCTAAAACCAAAGTAGTCATTAACAATGATCCGGAAGCCCCTTTCTTTAAGGCTGCTGACTATGGTATAGTAGGTGATGCCTTTGAAATCGTTCCCGAATTGAATGAGAAATTAAAGGCATTCAAAGCGAGTAATAGCTAATTAAAGCCTTCTTTATAATTACGAGGTCGTTTAATTTGGAGTAAAAACTCCGCTTTAAACGGCCTTTTTTAATATTTTTGCTGGATGAGTCTTGTGCGCCTAAATATAAAAGGAATATCCTACAGTCAGACCCAAAACGGGGCCTACGCGCTGATCCTGAGCGAGGTAGAAGGCGAGCGTAAGCTGCCTGTGGTTATCGGTGCCTTTGAAGCCCAATCCATCGCGATCGCACTGGAAAAGGAGATCAGACCCCCACGACCATTGACGCATGACCTGTTTAAGAATTTTGCCGATCGCTTTCAGATCGTGATCAAACAAGTGATCATTCATAAGTTAGTGGATGGGGTGTTCTATTCAAGCATCATTTGTGAACGTGATCAAATTGAAGAGATCATTGATGCCCGCACCAGTGACGCCATCTCTCTGGCTTTGCGCTTTGACGCGCCCATCTTCACCTATAAGAACATCTTAGATAAGGCCGGAATCTACCTTAAAGGTCAAGAGAGCAATGAGGATGACGAAAAACAGGAAGACCTGTTGGTAGAAGAACTTTTGATGGAAGAAGAAGGTAGTGGCAGTGATCTTAAGAAATTATCCCTTCAGGAACTCAATGCACAACTCGATCAGGCCGTGGCTAATGAAGACTACGAAAAAGCGGCTAAAATACGTGATGAGATCTCAAAACGTAATTAACTCTCTACCCTAGCGGAATGCGTCTAACCTTACTTCTTGCCTTTTTTTTTAGTACGGCAACCTCCCTCGGACAAGAATTAGAAAATACCTGGATCAGTGAAACCTCCTCCAGTAGTTCCATAGCAGAACTAAGACTGGAGAACGGACGCTTTTCCTACGACCTAAAAACCCAGGACAGCATAACCTATTCGGGCGATTACCTAAAACAAGATCAACTCCTGGTTTTTTTTCATAGCAGTCCGACGGACAGCATCAGTCGATTCCGCATCGATACCTTGAGTGCTGCCTCCCTCATCTTGCGCGACGGCACCCAAGAGCTCCCCTTTAATGCAGCCAGCGGGCTACCTTTGGTGGATGCACCGGCCGAGTCTTTAGAAAGTCCAAGTATCGTTCCTTCACAAGGCTTTTCTCTGGAAAGTCTTTGGCGCGGGGTGCTGGGCATGATCTCCTTACTATTGCTGGCATTTCTCTTCAGTTCCAATCGGAGAGCGATCAATTGGCGCACCGTAGGCCTGGGTCTGGCTTTTCAATTGATCATCGCTATTGGTGTGCTTAAGGTTCCCTTTATTGAAAGCATTTTCGATTTTGTAGGCAGCATCTTTGTAAAGGTTTTAGAATTTACATTAGCGGGCAGCGACTTCTTGTTTCAGGGATTGGTGAGTGACACCAGTACCTTTGGCTATATTTTTGCCTTTCAGGTACTTCCAACCATCTTGTTCTTTTCTGCGCTGACCTCTGTGCTTTACTACTTTGGTATCATTCAAAAGGTGGTGAAGGCCTTTGGCTGGTTGCTGTCCAGACTATTAAAGATCTCGGGAGCTGAAAGTTTGAGCGTAGCCGGAAACATCTTTTTGGGGCAAACAGAAGCCCCGCTGCTCATCAAGGCCTATCTGGAAAAGATGAACAAATCGGAAATCCTACTGGTCATGATCGGTGGGATGGCCACCGTAGCCGGAGCCGTATTGGCCGCATACATCGGATTTTTAGGGGGTGACGATCCGGCCCTACGCCTCGTATTTGCCAAACACCTTTTAGCGGCTTCAGTCATGGCGGCTCCGGGAGCAATCGTAATTTCTAAGATCTTATACCCCCAGACCGAAGAAGTAAATACCGATGTGAAAGTCTCTTCAGATAAAATTGGGGCCAATGTGTTGGATGCTATCGCAAACGGAACTACGGAAGGCCTCCGACTGGCCGTCAATGTTGGAGCCATGCTTCTCGTATTCGTGGCCTTTATCGCCATGGTCAATGGAATTTTAAACGGGATAGCCAGTTTTGATGGAATTACGATAAGCTCCATGAACATCCAATGGGAGTTCACTTCGCTTAATACCGTAATTGCTGAGCATACCGACTATGACAGCTTATCGCTTGAGTTTATTCTGGGCTATACTTTTGCCCCGTTAATGTGGTTGATAGGTGTGGCTGAGGAAGACATGATGATGATGGGCCAACTCTTAGGAATCAAACTTGCGGCCAGCGAATTTGTAGGCTACATCCAATTAGCCGATTTAAAAAATACGGCCAATGCGGTGCATTTGAATTATGAGAAATCCATCATCATGGCGACCTATATGCTCTGTGGCTTCGCCAATTTTGCTTCCATCGGAATTCAGATAGGAGGGATAGGCTCCCTGGCTCCGGGCCAACGTACGCAGCTTTCCCGTTTTGGCTTGAAAGCCCTCATTGGCGGTTCCATTGCTTCCCTGATATCTGCCACCATCGCCGGAATGATCATCGGATAGTCTCACCTAAATCATAAAAAAACCGATCTACTGCATCGTAGACCGGCTTCGCTGTTTTAAGTGTTAATTCGCTTAAGAATCTAACTTCGTGGCTCGCTTGGTGTAGGTTTCTTTACCTGTTTTAATGGTAATCCTAAAATCCTTTTTAGCAACCTCGCTAAAGTCGAAGACCTTACCGATAATCACCTCATCATTGATGGTTTCTGAATACACCAATTCATTGTTGTTGTCATAGATCTTAATCACCACCTTTTCCTTCTTCAGGTTCAGGTAATTTAAATACACCCTGTCATTCTTTTCGCGTAAGCTAGGCTCCGCTTTCACGATCTTATCCGTGTCTGGTTGAGTAGTTGTTGCCTCAGTCGCTGCTGCCTGCAGGGTACCTACCAAGGTTAAGGCAGCCAAACTTTTCATTACATTTTTCATATTCGTTGTTTTTTGATTACCCTCCAAAACTACCTGTAATCACGGCCTTAGAAAAGCGCTAAATTTTCCATTATATGTTCTATTTTCTCAATTAACGTTATTTTAAGACCATCCTATGTTAATTTAGAACATATTTCGGTTAATTTAAACCACTTGTTCCCTTTAGCTTCGGCTTAACTTTAAATAAGTACTATTTATGAAAGAAACCGTGGCCCTTCAAAAACCTACTTTAGAATCGATTAAGCCCAGTTTTGGACACTCCTTTACCTGTACGTGGTTTGATGCCGATCATCAAAACAACAATCAAACCTGGCATTATCATCCGGAGATCGAATTGGTGTACGTTAACGGGGGCACCGGCAAACGCTTGATTGGGAGCCATGTTTCCTACTATCAAAAAGGTGATTTGCTGCTCATAGGCAGCAATCTGCCGCACTGTGGTTTTACCGAAAAGCTGAGTGGCAGGCACACCGAGACCGTTATTCAGATGAAACCGGATTTTTTGGGTGATGAATTTTTGCAGGTTCCGGAGATGCGGGAGATCCAGATTCTTTTCGAGCGCGCTCGCGGTGGAATGGCTTTTTCAGGAAACACCAAAAAAGAGGTGGGCAATCAACTGCGCCAGCTCAAAGAACAGGATGAATTTGATCAATTGTTGACCATTCTTTCTGTATTAAACCGACTGGGCACCAGTAAAGAGTTCAAGATCTTGAATGCCAACGGCCTCTCTTTAGAAGCTATCGGTAGAGACAATGAGCGCATAGAACGAGTATTCAATTACGTCCGCACTCATTTTAAGGAACACATCAGCCTGGACGAGATTGCAGATCTCATCAGTATGACCCCGCCTTCGTTCTGCCGTTTCTTTAAAAAGACCACCAACAAGACCTTCGTGCAGTTTGTCAATGAGATCCGACTGGTACACGCCTCCAAACTCCTGGCAGAACATCACCTGGGCATTACGGATATCTGTTTTGAATGTGGCTTCAACAACTTCTCCCACTTCAATAAGTCCTTTAAAAAATTTACAGGGCAAACGCCATCGGCCTATCGAGACGAACTGAAGACCATTATCCAGTAGTCCTTCTCAAGACCCCGTTAATAACTTGGGATAATTCCACGTCTTAAGCATTGTAAAAACCAAATTCGGTGACTTATTTTACACCCATCATTTATCCTTTTGAAGTACGACCATGAAGCAGTATCACGACTTACTCAAACACGTTTTAGAACACGGAAACCGCAAAGGGGATCGCACCGGAACGGGCACTCAAAGTGTTTTTGGTTATCAAATGCGGTTTGATCTGTCGGAAGGATTTCCCATGGTAACGACCAAAAAACTGCATCTTAAATCCATCATTTACGAACTGCTTTGGTTTTTAAAAGGAGATACCAACATAGCCTATTTGCAGGAGCATGGGGTACGCATTTGGAATGAATGGGCTGATGATAGCGGCGACTTGGGTCCCGTCTATGGCCATCAATGGCGCAATTGGAATAGCGAGGAGATCGACCAGATCCAAGAGGTTATCCATACCCTGAAGAACAATCCCAACAGTAGACGCATGCTGGTCTCTGCCTGGAACCCAAGCGTACTTCCTGACACTTCAAAATCCTTTAGCGAGAATGTGGCTAACGGAAAGGCCGCTCTTCCCCCCTGTCACGCCTTTTTTCAATTCTATGTAGCGCCTCCAAAAGTAGAAGATGGTCCTGACGCCAGGCCTCGTCTATCGCTTCAACTGTACCAGCGGAGTGCTGACATCTTCTTGGGAGTCCCTTTTAACATAGCATCCTACGCTTTGTTTACCATGATGATGGCCCAGGTATGCGATTATGCCCCCGGCGACTTTATCCATACCTTCGGCGATGCACATATCTATGACAATCACCGGGAGCAGGTAGCCTTGCAATTGTCACGAGAGCCGCGCCCCTTGCCTACCATGAAGCTCAATCCGGAAGTCAAGGAAATTCTAGATTTCACTTTCGACGATTTCACCCTGGAAAACTACGACCCGCATCCGCACATCAAAGGAGCGGTAGCAGTATAAGAATTCGGCCACGACTTAGCACGATCCGATTCAGGACCGACCTTTAACGAAAACTTAACGCCTGTTTTGCTTTCGCGAAAGCGTACCCTGCCTTCAAAAAAGGGGAATTGTCGTAAATTTAGAAGGTACTCAGCATACCTCCCATGATCGCTACCGAAACCCTACTTGATTTTTTTATAACCACCCGACAACACAGCGAACGGCTCTGCCAACCTCTGGCCGTAGAGGATTATGTGGTGCAGCCCATCGTGGATGTATCTCCTCCCAAATGGCATTTGGGTCATACCAGCTGGTTTTTTGAGGAATTTCTCTTAAAACCGCACAAAAAGGGCTACCCACTTTTCAATGAAGAATTTGACTATGTCTTCAATAGCTATTATGAAAGCGTTGGGAAACGGGTCGTTCGAACGGACCGGGGCAATCTCTCCCGGCCTACCGTAGATCAGGTATATGCCTACCGACGTCATGTAGATCGACATATGCAGGAATTGTTGGAGCGATTGGAAGATGACGAGCTGAGAGCCATCGTTGAGATAGGTATTCATCATGAAAAACAACATCAGGAACTCCTGCTCACCGATATCAAATACATATTAGGCCATAACCCCCTGCTTCCGGTCTACGATCCGGAGTTTAAGGAACAGACCAAAAACGCCAGGGAAGATAACACCTTGCGCTGGATCGAAATTCCTGAAGGCGTCTATGAAATAGGTCATCAAGGCTCCGGTTTTTGTTATGACAATGAACTGGCCAGACATAAGGTCTATCTGCACGATTTTGAGATTGCCAATCGATTGGTTACTCAAGGGGAGTATTTAGACTTTATGAATGATGGAGGCTACCAAAAAGTGCTGCTCTGGCATTCGGACGGCTGGGCCTGGATACAAGAACACCAGATCAAACACCCCATGTATTGGCATCAGATCGACGGAAGCTGGCAGCACTACACCCTGAGCGGACTCCAACCGCTGGACTTGGATGCTCCTTTGTGCCATCTATCCTACTACGAAGCCTTTGCCTTTGCGCAATGGAAAGGTGCTCGCTTACCGACTGAATTTGAGTGGGAGGCTGCACAAGCCCATATGCAATGGGGAGACCGCTGGGAATGGACTGAAAGTGCCTATTTGCCCTACCCCGGATACCAAAAAGCACCAGGAGCGCTGGGTGAGTACAATGGCAAATTTATGGTGAATCAAAAAGTACTACGTGGTGGATCGGTGGCCACGCCACCCCATCATACCCGACCCACCTATCGCAATTTCTTTCAACCGGAACTGCGCTGGCAATTCACCGGATTAAGGTTGGCAAAATAATCACGACAACAAACTATGAAAAATAAAACCACTTCCTTCCAGGAAGCCTTTGCCGAGGAAGTCGAAGCCGGATTAACGGCTTATCCCAAATACCTTTCCTCCAAATACATATACGATCAGCGGGGCGATGAACTGTTCCAGCAGATCATGGCCATGCCTGAATATTACCTCACTGACTGTGAGTTTGAGATTTTGGAACGACACCAGTCGGCCATAGCTCAGGCTTTCGCCAGTGAGCGTGGTTTTGATCTGATCGAACTAGGAGCAGGAGACGGCAAAAAAACCAAAATTTTGCTGCGGCATTTTGTGCAGCAGGGGATGGATATACACTACCTACCCGTGGATATAAGTCAGAATGCCCTGGATTTGCTCACCAACAGTCTAGAAAAAGAAATGCCCAACTTGAGCGTGCAACCGCAGCAAGGCACTTATTTCGATGTCCTGGAGGAGCTGGCTCAATACAACAAACGCAAAAAAGTGATCGTGGTACTAGGTTCCAATATTGGAAACCTTCTGCATCCTCAGGCCATCACCTTTTTACGAAAGATAAAGGAAGCCATGGCTACAGAAGACCTGCTTTTTATGGGTTTTGATCAAAAGAAACACCCGCAGACCATCCTGGACGCCTACAACGACACTACCGGAATTACTGAAGCCTTCAATAAAAATTTATTAAGACGCATCAACCTGGAGTTGGACGCCGACTTTGATCTGGATGCTTTCGTGCATTGGGAAGTCTATGATCCGGAAACCGGCACAGCTAAGAGTTATCTGGTCAGTACTAAAAATCAATTGGTCAATATCAATGCGTTGCATCAGGAGATCCATTTTGATGCCTGGGAAAGTATACATACGGAGATCTCCCAAAAGTATGATGATCAGATTGTATCCTGGTTGGCTAAAGAAGCAGGACTGACCATTACTGATCAATTTGCAGATCAACGCGACTATTTTAAAAATTACCTATTTAAAAAGAAAGCTTATGAAAGCCATTTGGAATGATACCGTGATTGCGGAAAGCTCAGAAACTGTGGAAGTAGAAGGAAATCAGTACTTCCCTAAATCAGCAATCCATCAAGAGTATTTTGAACCCAGTGATACCACCAGCACCTGCCCCTGGAAGGGAAAGGCCAGTTATTATACGCTTCAGGTGAACGGAAAAACCAACCAGGATGCGGCCTGGTATTATCCCGATCCCAAGGCTGCCGCTTCAGAGATCAAAGACCATGTCGCCTTTTGGAAAGGAGTTGAGGTCAAAGCATAAAAAAAGCCCCAACAACATCACGTCATCAGGACTCTTACTTTTAAAAGAGCTGGTCTGTTATACGACTACCACGCTGTTCTCAGCCGCGGCAAAATCGTTCCATTGATAGCGATCTGCATCAGCTGCGTTGACCCACTCTCCATCCACGAAGTAGCGGAATTCGTAAGCGTTATCTTTGGGTAGATCGAAGGTACCTTTAAACGTACCGTTCTTTAGTTTCTTTAAGTTGGCCTTGGTATCCCAAGCGTTAAAATCTCCTGCTACCGCAACTTTCTTGGCCTCTTTTGCAGGAACACTGAAAGTTACTTTACATACCGGTTTGGTCTTTAAATACTGTTTGGTAATCGACATAATTTTGTGATTGAATTAATGCCCAAAGGTAAGTATCGATTTGGTAAATAACTAAAAATGAGTCTCCTAAGGTCTATTTTTGCGAACTTAATAATCAGCGCCTTAATGGAATGCAGATTCCTGAATTCGAAAACGTTTTCAATTCCTGAATTGCAAAAGAATCAGCCCTTTTAATATCCGGGATTCTTACACTAAAAATTGGCGTAGGTGCTCAAGATCTTCGAGGGTATTGAAATAATGGAAGCTGACCCGAATTCCGTCGCCACGTTGGGAACAGATGATCCCCTCCTTCTGAAGTCGGTTAAAGAGTCGCTCGTCAGCGCGAAGATTGAAAATGGAGGAGTGCTGCTCCCGCTCCACCACCATGGGCTGCAGCAGGTCGAATTCGACAAAAGTCTCCATGGCTTGCTTGGTTAGCGTACGAATTTGATCACTGATGTTTTGAATACCGATCTGTTCGATCAGTTCGAGGGCTATTTGCAGACTCCCGTAGTTCAGCGTATCCTGATGTCCGGGTTCAAAACGACCTATAAAATTCCCTTCTTGCGGTTTGTACTTCCCCTGCAGCGAGTTGAAACCACTGGTTCGGGGAGCAATTTGATCAGCAACAGGCTCCTTAAACAAGAAAAATGCATTTCCATAACCTGCATTTAGCCACTTGTAGGTACTGGCACCCAACACATCAATGCCGGACTCTTCAAAATTAAAGGGAGTAGTACCACAGAATTGCGTACCATCGGCTACGATCAACAGCCTGGGAAAATCATTTTTTAATTGTTTTAGAAAGGACAGGTCAATGCGAATACCGTTGATCCATTGCACCAAACTAAGGGCTAAGATATCGGGATGCTCCTTTTGTACGGCATCATAAATGTTTTGCTCCAACTGAGCGTCAATAGTGGCATAGACCACTTTGAAGTCTCTGGAGGTCACCGGCCAATTCACCGAAGGATAGTCTCCTTCCAGCAAAAGCACTTTCTTCTGTTTAGGAACGCCTTCCCAAAGGGTATTAAAACCGTACGAGAAATTGGGGGTCAGCGCCACCCGCTCGGGAGCACAACCCATAAATCGACCTACCGTTTCCCGCACCTCGGTCAGGATCATGCCCTGACGGTCTTTGAGCAGGCTGCCCTGATGCATAAAATCACGGTCGTGCTGCTGCCGGTATGCCTGTACGCTGCGCGGAAGCAAGCCGGATGCTGCAGTATTCAGATAGGTATACTCTTGGAGTACAGGGAACTCTTTTTTAAAATCCATAGGTGGTGTTTCGCTCCTAAAATAGGTATCTTTAAATCGTAAAAATACCGAATAACCCGTCATGTCCTTACTTTCCAAAAAAAGAAGATCCCCATATTGATCCGGAGCAACGCGCGCTGTTTGAACATGCGCAGGAACGCATTAAGAAGAAGAAATATCTATATCGTCACTTTGTGGTATTCCTGGCTGGCGCCATTCTCCTGATCGTGGTCAATCAACTGCTGGGGTATGGCAAAGAATTCCAACCGCTCAATACGCCTTGGTTTGTCTGGGCCATTCTACTTTGGACGTTTTTCTTCCTCATCCATTTGATCAATGTCTTTTTATTGGGCAGTTTTATGAATAAGGCCTGGGAGCAAAAGCAATTAGACCGTTTGGTCGCCAAGCAGAAAAAGCGGATCGAAAAGCTGCATCAGCAGGTAGAAAAAGAATATCCACTGCCTGCACAAAACAGCACGCGCACCAGTCCACCCGCCAATACCTCAACCGATTCCAGCTTATGATTACCATTATTGCTGCCGCTGGAGAAGACAACGCTTTGGGGAAGAACGGAGATCTGGTCTGGCATCTGCCCGACGACTTTAAGCGTTTTAAACGGTTGACCACCGGACACCATATCATCATGGGGCGTAAGACCTGGGAGTCATTTCCTAAACCACTACCGGAACGCATACATGTGGTCATCACGCGGAATGCGGACTATAAAGCTGAGGAGGCCATCGTAGTACACGATCTCGAGTCGGCGCTCGCTTTCGCGAAAGCAGATCAGAACGTATACATAATCGGAGGTGGTGAGATCTACAAACAGGCCTTAGCCTACGCCACCCATATGGAATTGACCCGGGTGCACGGCACCTTTGAGGCCGATGCCTATTTTCCAGAGTTCAGTGAGGAGGATTGGGAATTGGTCCATGATGAGTTCCATCCTAAAGACGATAAACACGACTACGCCTTTACCTATCTGACTTACCGCAAGAAATCAAAGGAGGAATCTTAGGGGGTACGCAGGGCATTCTTTATTTTTGTACAAACCAGCGAACGATTTTATGAAAGCATATGTATTTCCCGGTCAGGGAGCCCAATTCACGGGCATGGGTAAAGACCTTTACGACAATTATCCTGTAGCCAAAGATTTATTCAACCAAGCCAACACCATACTCGGTTTTGACATTGCCAAGATCATGTTTGAGGGCAGTGCCGATGAACTTAAAGAAACCAGAGTGACCCAACCGGCCATTTTCTTGCACTCCGTGATTTTGAAAGAGGTGATGGGAGATGGATTTCAACCGGATATGGTCGCCGGCCACTCCCTGGGTGAATTCTCAGCCCTGGTGGCTAATGGGACTCTGGGCTTTGAAGATGCCCTGAAACTCGTATCCCAACGCGCCACGGCCATGCAAAAAGCCTGTGACCGGGTACCTTCTACCATGGCAGCGGTATTGGGATTGGACGATGAAGTGGTCGAAGCGGTTTGTGCGGGTGTAGACGGAACGGTGGTAGCTGCCAACTACAATTGTCCGGGACAATTGATCATTTCGGGCGAGGTCAAAGCAGTTGAAGAAGCTTGTGAACGATTGAAAGATCGGGGTGCTAAACGCGCATTATTACTGCCCGTGGGTGGTGCTTTCCACTCTCCCTTGATGGAGCCAGCACGCGAACATTTGGCTAAGGCCATAGAACATACCGAATTCCGTACGCCCCATTGTCCCGTCTACCAAAATGTGAGCACTTTTGCCGTGACCAATCCGGCAGAAATTCAAAAGAACTTGTTGTTTCAGTTGACCGCACCGGTCAAATGGACCCAGTCGGTGCAGCACATGATCAAGGACGGAGCTACGGAATTTATTGAAGTAGGCCCCGGTAAGGTATTGCAAGGTCTGGTCAAGAAGATCGAACGAACCATGGTCGTTTCCAGTGCAGAATTGGGATAAAGAAGAAGAAAAATGGCAAAAAAAACCTGCTTCAACAAGCAGGTTTTTTATCTTAAGGAAAGAACGGATTAGTAGCTATCGTCGTTGCCTTCTACTTCATCTTCTACCTCCTGAGCGCCTTCTTCAGCAGCAGCCTCCACGTCGTTGGCAGCATCTTCCATGGCTTCGCCGGCATCGTTTGCCGCATCTTCCATGGCTTCTCCTGCGTCGTTAGCCGCATCTTCCATATCGTTAGCCGCAGATTCTGCCGCTTCTTCCATTTTACTTTCTGTAGTCTCTCTGCAGGATACTGCCCCTAAAGTCAGAGCCGCTACTGCAAATGTTAACATGATTTTTTTCATTGTTGATGGTTTAAAAAATTAAAGTGCCAAAATAGCATTATTTTAAAAACCCTTAACGTCTTTTTCACTTAAATATTTCCAGTAACGTCTGGGGACATGCTGAATATGTAGCTTTTTATTGACCCGGGCTTTGATGTTGGTGCTTCTGAAATAGTCGTGCCATAAGGCTTTATACTGGGTCTCCTCTTCTTCAAAAGCCTCCTTGCCGTCCGTTTCTGGGGGGTCTAAAGTGACCGGGCTCACGGTCTGCTCATCGTAGTATAAAGCGTAACCCCGCTTCAGGTCGTGAATGATCCACGGTTGATCAGCATAGCGGTCTTTAAAATGCGGCGCAATGAGGGGAAGTACATTAAAATCAGGCTCGATCATCGCGTAGTAGATCCCATCGGTGGTGAGTTCAAAGCGGATAAAGGCCTCCATGCGGTGCTTCTCCCGACCGACCATCTTAGAGATCTGGGTGGCTCGTAAGCTGGCCTCATGACCGTAATCAACCGCCGTGCCTGATTCAAAGATATATTGGATATAACGCAACAAATAGATCTCGTTGCCCTTGATCTCACTAAGAAACGAGCGATATACGTGATATTGCGCTTTCGCGAAAGCGGACAAGCCTTTCCACACACGCTCTGCTTTAACGGGATCAGCATCGATGCTATACAGCTGTGAAAACAATCCGCCCTGAGGTGCCCGATCGGTCTGGAAAGCAACCACCTCTAATTTTTGGGCAAAGGTGAGGAACACTCCGGTCAGAAAACCTTCAAAACTACCGTCGTACTGAAGGGCCACTTCTCCGGTGGGCTCTGCGTAGACTGTTTCCATACTGGTTTAGGCGGATTGACTGAACAAATTCAACTGCCCGCTGTGCAATTGGCGGTATTTGCTGCTGGATTGCCGTAAGATCGCCCCTTTAATCTGGGAAGGAGTCAGATCGCGGCGTTCAAAATCGCGGGAATTACAGATCATGAAATACTTAGCCCGATTCATCGCGAGTCCCAAACGCTCCAGGTGTTCCCAGCTGAGGTTTCTGAATTTTCTTGCCTCCAGTATTTTGCGCACCGAATGCATCCCCACCCCGGGAATCCGGGCCAGCATCCATTTGGGTGCTTTGTTCACATCGACCGGGAACAGGTGCATGTTGCGTAAGGCCCAGCTCAGCTTGGGATCAATATCGGTATCTAAATTAGGATGCTCCTGATTCAAGATCTCGCGCACATCAAAACCGTAAAAACGCAACAACCAGTCGGTTTGATACAAGCGGTTTTCACGCATCATGGGTACCTCGGTTCCCAGGGCTGGAAGCCTAGCGTCATCAGCGACCGGAATGTATCCGGAATAATAAACTCGTTTCATATGGTAAGTACTATAGTAATGAATGGCAGAGTACATGATGTCTTTGTCTGACTCTCCGGTAGCCCCAATGATCATTTGAGTGCTTTGACCGGCAGGCGCATAGCGGGGCGTGGACTTGATGATCTTTTTCTCTGCTTTGTATTGAATGATCTCATTTTTGACTTTCTCCATGGGCTTGAGAAAATCCTCATGTTTTTTGTCAGGGGCGAGCAATTTAAGACCGGAAACCGTGGGGATCTCAATATTGACCGAAAGTCGGTCCGCATAGAGTCCGGCTTCCCGCATGAGTTCGTCACTGGCTCCGGGAATGGATTTCAAATGGATGTACCCGTTAAAATTTTCCTCTTCGCGCAGTTTCTTAGCCACGGCAATGAGCCGCTCCATGGTATAATCCGCATTCTTAAAAATACCCGAACTCAGAAAGAGTCCTTCGATATAGTTCCTGCGGTAGAAATTGATGGTCAGATCAACCACTTCTTGCACTTTAAAAGCCGCTCTTTTAATGTCGTTACTTTTGCGGGTGACGCAATAAGCACAGTCAAAAATGCAGTGATTGGTGAGTAGGATCTTGAGCAAGGAAACACAGCGGCCATCTTCCGTATAGGAATGACAAATACCCATGCCGGAAGAATTCCCGATGCCCTTTTGCGTATTCTTTCGAACGCTGCCGCTGCTGGAGCAGGACACATCGTACTTAGCCGCATCGGCCAGGATGTTCAGTTTTTCGCGAATGCGCTCAAAAGACATAGCTTGGATTTTTTACAAATATATGTATTATTTCCTATTTAGTGGAATATATCCTAAATAATAATTGGATATATTCCATATTTAAGTATATTTGACTATGGGAACAAACGATCTACCTTCAGAAATCAGGCGCTTTAAAGAAGTGCGCGAAGACCACAACTATACGCAAACGGAGTTTGCTGAACTGCTGGGTATTAAAAACAGTACCGCCGATATTGAACGGGGGCGCACCAAACTCTCCGGGATCGTGGTCACTGAATTATTGCGACAGTTCAACATCAATCCCTTGTGGTTGTTTGGCTACAGTAATCAGAAAATACTGCATACCGGAAAGGGAGATGTGAGTCCGAAAGTAGTTTCTGTGGATAGTGAAGACATGGAGAATATGCTGTTGGTTAATCAAAAAGCAGCAGCCGGCTATCCCCACAATATTCAGGATATAGAATGGTATCAGCAATTACCTGCCTTTGATCTTCCCTTGCCCCAGTACCGCAATGCGACCTATCGTGGCTTTCAGGTAGAAGGTGACAGTATGCTGCCTAATTTTCAACCCAACGACTGGGTTTTGGGCAAAGCGGTAGAAGGCTTAGACTATGCCAGTGACAATCGGGTGTATGTCGTGGTCATGCAAGATGCTGTGGTGGTCAAAAAATTGCAAAAATTACCCGATCCTTCCCGGGTTTTATTGATCTCTCTTAATAAAGAGTACGCTCCTTACGAAGTCGAAGTAAGCGATATACAGGAGCTTTGGCAAGTAAACAGCAAACTCACCTTTAATCTGGATACCTCTTCCGAGAGTAACTTACTAAAAGAATTGCAGCAGGGCATGCTTGACCTGAAGCAGCAGCTGAACGGGCTCAGCAATACCCATAAGGCATAAAAAAACCCGCTCCAAAAGAGCGGGTTTTATGTTTAAGAGACTTAATTGTCGTCCGTTTCCACTTTAATCTTGGTCTCTCCGTCCTCTGTTTTGATCTTCACTTCTTTGTCGTCCGTTTCCATTTTGATTTTGGTTTCATCACCGTCGACTTTAGTCTTGATCTCAGCGCCTTCTTCTTTCATTTCCTCTACCAGCTTTTCCTCTTCAGATTGCTCGCGGCAGGCTGTGAAACTAAAGGCAAGGAATGCAATTCCAAGGACTGTCACATGCTTAAAAAAGAAACGTTTAGTTATCATCGTTTCCAATTTTGTCGATTTGCTTATCGACCTCTTCATTGACTTCTTCGTCCACCTCTTTCCCGGCGCGCTCCAGTATGCCTTCGGCTTCCTCAGCAGTCTCTTCCGTTTCTACTTCAACTTCGCGTACCACAGTTTCGGTTTCGGTTTTGGTTTCTCTACACGCAGTAAATGCCAAAGTAGCGATTAGCAACAAGGCTAATAATCCAATTTGTTTTTTCATTATTTCAGGTTTAACTATTGATTAGTATTGGCTGCAAATGTAATTTTTTAGCGGAAACGCGCAAGACCTCGATTCACGAACATTAATAAATTTTAGTTAAATCAATAGTTCCCTTTAATTTTCCTCTTCGGGACTCCTAATTTTAAAGGAAAAATGAGCTTTTACAAACTGTACGACTTTCTTCGCGACCTTCAGCAAAACAACAGCAAAGAGTGGATGGACGAACATCGCGATCGCTACCACGACATACGAGACTGGTACATTGGCTGGCTTGAAGAAATGGATACAAAACTCGCAAAAATTGATCCTGAGTATACCCATACGCCGGGTAAGAAAGCGATCAACCGCATTAACAATAATCTACTCTACCACCCCAAAAAACCCACCTACAAAGATCACTTTGGAGCCGGACTCGATCAGGAGAGCAAGCAGGGCGATTTTTATATTCATTTGGGGACCTCAGAAAGCTTTATTGCCGGCGGATACTACAAGCCCAAACGTGAATTACTGGACAGCATCCGATCGGCTATCGATTATAATGGAGACGAGTTCAAGGAAATCCTGAATAAACCAAGCTTCCAAAATACCTTTGGCGGCTTGATGGATGATCCGGATCAATTGAAAACTTCTCCTAAAGGATACTCCCAGGACCATAAGCACATAGATCTATTGCGAATGACCTCTTTTGCAGTCAGTCATTCAGTAACTCAGAAAGAGGTGATGCAGGAAGACTTCCAGGATCGCGTTATTGAGGTCTACAAACAAATGCTTCCGTTCAGAAGATACCTCAACAAAGCCGTTACGGTTTAATCCAAAATCTTGGACTGTTGCAAATAGGACATGATGGTACGGGTAGCCCCGGTATTGCTATTGATAAAATGCCCGGAGATCATTCCGCTCTTGGAACAAAACTCCTTATCTTCCAGCAGCTTGCTTAGCAAGTTGTGCAGTTCTTGTGAATCAGCCACCGTGAATAAGCCAGCTAGTTGCCTTAAGCGCTGGGCTTCCGGGAACTTTTCAATATGTGGCCCACACAGGATGGGCAGGCCAAAGGTAGCCGGCTCCAGGATGTTGTGTAAGCCAGTATCCCCGGCTGCACCTCCCACATAGGCCAAATCGCCATAGGCATAGGCTCGGCTCAGCAGGCCAATTGTATCCAGAATAAGCACCTGAGTTTCCTCCAATTGAGCTTCATTTAACTGAGAATAGCGCTGTACCTTCAGTTCATGTAACGGTTGCTCCAACTGCGCTATCTTTTCTTCTTTAATCTCATGCGGCGCAATAAGCACCTTAAGCGAATATTGTTCTAAAAGTTGGGGGATTATGGATAAAAGCAAGTGGTCGTCTGCCGGCCAGGTACTCCCACAGATCAACAAGGGCTGTTTTTGCTTGAACACGCTCAGGAAAGGCAATTCATTATCCATTTCCAATTGGGCGGCAACCCGATCAAAACGGGTGTCTCCGCTCACGGTTGCATTGTGAAATCCAAGCTGTTTCAACTGGTTCATAGAGGCTGCATCCTGCAAAAAGAAATGATCAAAAGCTTGAAGACTGGAACGCATCCATCGTCCATACCACTTGAAAAAAGGCTGCTGCTCTCGAAATACCCCACTGACCAGCAGTGTAGGGACTTGTTGCGCTTTTAATTCCTCTAAATAATTGGGCCAGAACTCATACTTCACAAAAATAGCCAGACGCGGATGGACGAGCTGTAAAAAGCGTTTTACATTTTGCTTAGTGTCTATGGGAAGATAAGTAACTGCATTCGCCAAAGCATTTTCCTTCTTTACCTCGTACCCAGAAGGGGAAAAAAAGGTTACTAGTAATTGATAGGCCGGGTATTGTTTTTCCAATCGTTGCAGCACCGGGACGATCTGCTCATATTCTCCCAAAGAGGCCGTATGCACCCAGATTGTATCACGCCCAGGCTCTAATTTTTCCTGGAGCGCTTCAAAGACATGTGCTCTACCCTCGATAAAGCGACGCAGTTTGTGATTCAGTCCCTTAAAAAGAGGAAGTACGGCTTGAACGATGCCGATGAATAGTTGGTAGAGGGATCGCATGGAGCGCTAAAATAGGGCTTTTGTAAAAATAGGACAGTGTATGCTGGTAGTTTTCGTATTTTCGTTAGACTATGAAGAAAATACAGATGGTTGACCTTAAAGGTCAATACACCGCTATCAAAGAACAAGTCAATACCTCCATTCAGGAGGTGATCGATAATACTGCTTTTATCAACGGACCGGAAGTTCATGCCTTTCAAAAAGAATTGGAAGACTATTTGGGCGTCAAGCATGTGATTCCTTGTGCTAATGGAACGGATGCCCTGCAAATCGCCATGATGGGACTGGGACTAAAACCAGGTGATGAGGTCATCACAGCCGACTTCACCTTTGCGGCTACCGTAGAAGTTATCGCCTTATTGGGCCTCACTCCGGTGCTGGTCGACGTGAATCCCCACAGTTTTAATATCGATGTGAAAGCGATTGAACGTGCGATTACGCCCAAAACCAAAGCCATCGTCCCGGTGCACCTCTTTGGTCAGGTGGCTGAGATGGATGCCATCATGGACCTGGCCGAAAAACATCAGCTCTACGTTATCGAAGACAATGCGCAGGGCATAGGAGCTTTGTATACCCAACGGGATGGCAGCAAGATAAAAACCGGGGGTGTCGGTCATGCCGGAAGCACCTCCTTCTTCCCTTCCAAGAACTTAGGTTGCTATGGGGATGGTGGGGCCATTTTTACCAATGATGACGATCTGGCCCACACCCTGCGGGGCATTGTCAATCATGGAATGTACGAGCGCTATCATCACGATGTCGTCGGGGTCAACTCCAGACTCGACTCCATTCAAGCCGCGGTACTCCGCGCCAAGCTGCCTCATTTAGACGCCTATAATGCGCGAAGACGAGCCGCAGCCAGAAAATATTCGGAAGCCTTTCGGGAGCATCCCCGCATAACCGTACCACTAATCTGCGACAGCTGCGACTGCCATGTCTTCCATCAATATACTTTACAGATTAAAGGCATTGATCGAGACCAACTGGTGCAATTCTTAAATGCGAAAGAAATTCCGTGTGGGGTCTATTACCCCATTCCCCTGCACAAGCAAAAAGCCTATCAGGACGAACGGTACAAAGAGGAAGACTTTACGGTTACCAACCGGCTGGTCAAAGAGGTGATCAGCTTACCCATGCATACCGAATTGGACGACGAACAAATCAATTACATCACCCAGGCGATTATCGAATTTGTAAATACACACTCATGAAAAGAATTACCCTCTCTCTGTTATTCCTATTAAGCACCCTGGCCCTCAGCGCTCAGGACCGGACCCTGATTCACGCCGGCCACATCGTCGATTTGGCCAATGATCAAATCCTCAACGAGAAAACCATAGTGGTGGAGGGTAACAAGATTACGGCTATTGAAGATGGGTATGCTTCCGCGAAAGAGAACGATGAAGTAATAAACCTAAAAGAACACTATATCCTTCCGGGATTTATCGACATGCATGTTCATATTGAAGGAGAGACCGGACCCAAACGCTACCTGGAAGCCTTCACCAAGAATGAGGCCGATGTGGCTTTTACGGCGGCGGAGATTGGATACCGCACCTTAATGTCCGGCTTTACAACCGTACGGGATCTGGGAGGTAGCGGAGTCAATGTCTCTCTGCGTAATGCCATTGCGGCCGGAACCGTACCCGGCCCACGGATCTTTACCGCAGAAAAAGCGATTGGCACCACCGGGGGACACGCGGATCCCACCAATGGATACAAAAGCGAACTCATGGGCGATCCGGGACCTGCAGAAGGAGTGATCAACAGTACAGATGATGCCCGTAAAGCAGTGCGTCAACGCTATAAAAATGGGGCCGATCTGATTAAGATCACGGCAACCGGTGGGGTGCTTAGTGTCAGTAAGAACGGACAGAATCCGCAGTTCACGCAGGAAGAAGTCAACGAAATCGTCAAAACCGCTAAAGATTATGGGATGCATGTAGCCGCTCACGCCCATGGTGATGAGGGCATGCAGCGGGCTATTAAAGCCGGAGTGACCACCATTGAGCACGGTAGTTTGATGAGTAAAGAAACTGCACAGATGATGAAGAAATACAACACTTATCTGGTGCCTACCCTATCTGCCGGTCGCTTTGTGGCCCAACAGGCGGAAGTACCCGGGTACTATCCGGCCATCATCATACCTAAGATCAAAATGGTGGACGCGCAATTGCGTAAGACCTTTGCCATGGTCGAGGCAGAAGACGTTCCCATTGCTTTTGGTACCGATGCCGGAGTCTTTCCCCACGGCGACAATGCCAAAGAATTCGCTTATATGGTCGAGACCGGCTGGTCCCCTCTGTTCAGTTTACGATCAGCTACGGTCACTAACGCCAAGCTGTTGGATATGGAAAATGAACTGGGTCAGGTTAAGCCCGGGTTCCTGGCCGATTTAGTCGCCGTAAAAGAGAATCCACTACAGAATATAAAAACTACGGAAGAAGTCGTTTTTGTGATGAAGGATGGGACGGTGTATAAGCAGTAAGTTCCCGATACATTTCTAGAACTCAACCCCATCGGCAATTGGCTTTAAGCTTTAAATAGTATTGATATGAAGAGATTTAGACTTGTATTGATAGTGCTGGCATCCCTACTCATCATAGGGCAATTAGTGGTAGCAGACTATACTGATTTAAGTTGGTCTAATAACACAGGGAGTTATTTAGGAATCATAGCAATGATTTTACTGATCATCTCCATGGTGCTCTCCAATCGTCACGAAAAAAAGCAAGACAGATAATTGGATATCGGCCGCTTGAACATTCTTTAAAAAGATCAGAGGGTAGCGTTTGCTCCTTCATACAATCTATACTTACCCAGACCCAACAAAAAAGCCATCTTTTCAGATGGCTTTTTATTTTAAGAATATAGAAAGTATTTAGTTGTTGGGCCAGTTACCCCAATTGCTGCAGTGTCCGGCATTGTCGGTCTTTTCAACCACGCGTCGGGCTTGGGTATAGCCGGCATTCATCACCGCATAGGGTGCAAATTTAATTTTACCACTGTTGTTGGTAAATGCCTTACCAAAATGCGCCTGACTTAAAGCATGTCCGGTTTCGTGTAGCGCTACGGTTTCGAAATCAACAAAAGGACTTCCTAAAGTAGCATCCGGCGCATCCTGCCAGTTGTAACCGTTATTGTAATAGATCTCTTTGACGGCCACATCCCCTCTTCCATCGTTGTCGATGTCGTCATTCCAAACAAAGGTAAAGGCAACTCCAAGGATGTTAGGCGAACCTAAAACTCCGCTAAAGAAATTAGGAGGCAACATCCCTGCATGTACGATCACACCAGGGAAGAATCCACCGCTACCGCCAAATCCAAATAAACTAGACACAAATCCAATGTCATTGGGGCTTACGCCTCCGCTTGGTAAAGTCAGTCCGTCTGAACAGGTCACTGCGTCCCAGGTGCTCATCGCACTGTTAATAGCAGGAATTGTGTTTAATCCGGAGGCGGTAATTGCCTGACTCCCATCAATAATATAAGGCACGGTTTCTCCGCCTAAATTTCTAGGATCGTTAGGCACATAGTCTGAATTCAGTTGCTTATTCCCTCGGTCATTAAAAAAAACAGTAATCCCAGCCTCTCCTGCGCTGTAAACCTCCATTTTTTCTAGATGCAGACCATACTCCACTAAGGATTCATTAATGCTGGCTACATGCGCTTGCAATGCTTCTGTGGTATTGCCGCCATCCTTGGCAAGGATCGAACTTTTGAATTGTTGTATTTCAGTAGTCATGGCTGCATCCATTTTGACTGGGGTCATTTTAGCAGTAAGATCCTGGTCTTCCGCAACCGTATAAACGTCTTCATTGTCTTGTTGACATCCCAGTAAGAGTAAAGCAGAGATGCCGGTTATGGTTAATAATTTTTTCATTGAATTTGATTTTAATTAGAATGGATTTAAAAATAATCTGAATGTATTAGATACAGATTCCTGAATATTAGTTATCTAGAAAAATAGGGAATAAAAACCGAATACCCACAGAATCAATGTGCCTTTCGGGTAATGAATTAAACAATCCTCAATACAGAAAAACTACCGGCAGTATTCTGTAACAGAATAAATATGTCCTAAACACCAACAAAAAAAGGCCTCTATCAAAAGAGACCTTTTTTTTGCGGTCAGATCCATGTCGCAAGGGTACTGACCGCACCCCTAAACGGTAAGTACTTCAATCACTTCGGTCTCGTTGGCGACGGCATCCACCTTCTGCGGCAACGGTTCTGTTCCTATCTTTTTCCAAACACCATCCACGCAGTAGCGTTTTACCTGATTGTTCTCGGTTGGGTCCATGACCAACAGATAGATCCATGCGTTATCCAACAGTTGTTTTACGGCCGGATTGCGCTCCAGAATTTGGCTAATTCGTTGTGCCGGAGCTTGAATCAAAACAGAAAGTCGTAGTGGCTGGTGGTACAGCTCATCATCATTTTGCTGCAGCGACTGCAAGGGCAGGCCAAACTTGAGATCCCCCCCATTCCCCTGTACCAGACCAAATTTCCCGGTGATGTTCTGGGTAATTTTTGATCCCCCTCCAAAGCGATCGTTATCTACGGTCGAGAAGTAATAGTGATTATTGATCCATTGGGTCACGGTCATCGGCCCCTGCATGATCCCTTCCAGGGCTTTGCCTTCGGTATCGTCCTCCCAATCATAAGAGTGAAGGAAGCATCGTCCTTCCAGATCCAGGTGTTGGGTCAGTGAGCGTGGTCCCACCACAAAGCCAGCATTTCGGGCCAGTCCCCATTCCGGGCGGGTATCTGCCCAATCGTTAGCTTTGCCTTCTGCAGTGGCAATGCTTCGTTCAGTACCCAGACGCGCTTGAGTAGCTGCTTGTTGTGCCTGTTTCAAATGCTGCTTAAGCGCCTGCAGTTGTTGTTGATGGGTAGCAGGCACCTCCGCGTCAAACAATTCGATCGCATCGGTAGTTGTGTTGTGCTCTGCACCTATAAACACCGTGTCCTCGGGTATATCGTAATAGGGTCTAAGGGCTTCTCTCACTTTCGTGGAATTAGCCATACGGGCCAACATCCGGGCATTATGCCTACCAGGGCTCGCTGCACAGGCCCCGCAATCAAGGCTTGAGCCATACGGGTTATTCGCGGTATGGCTGCCGTGTCCGGCGAAAACAACCAAAGGGGCAAACTCTTTCCAGCCGGTCAGATCAAAGGCTGATTTGACGATGCCTACTTGCTCGTCCACAGATAGACTTGTTTCAAGCTCTGCGGAGGAGGCAGCATGAAGAATAGGGTCGCAGTGGGATTCGTAAGAACTGCTGTTCTTTTGCTTGCTGCGGAATAAGGCTCCCGGAAAGAGGGTTCGCGCAAGCATAGCGAGTCCGTAATAAAAGCCCGAGCCTTCCACAAAGCCAAAGGCTGAAGGCAGCATATTCTTCATACGTCTCAGGAAGTAATCCGCGAAATGACGGTGTTCTACCCGTTTCTGATGCTTTTTGTAGGCTGCGCCCCGCTCTGGTTTAGGGCGTTCACTCATCAGGTAGGCCGATCCTACGATAGGCGGACACGATTTGCGCTGAAGTCCCGTATCCGGATTCTTGTAATCCATAGCGATCCCGAAAAATCCCGCATAGCCAAAGGTTTCATAGTTGCCCTGAGCTTCCACATGCCGGCGGATGGCCTCCGATCGTGTATCGATACAAAAGACCAGTTGTGCCTCTGCGCGTTTGCCTGGTGTAGAGTCTTTTAGATGTTCTTCTCGCCCGTTTTGTAACTGCTCCACCAGATCCTGCTGCCAGCTGGCTTCCCAGGCTCGCAGCCAGATCAGTTGCAGATCGTGGTTCGATGAGGTTGTCTTGTTCGGAACAGGAAGCACTTGTTCTCCCCAATGTTTAGCAATAAATAGTCGAACGGCGAGATAGTCTTTCAATTCCAGGGGGAAGGCTTGCTGCCAGACGGTTTCCTGTTCGCTGCGATACTTGATGTAACCGGTCCAACCGGGTAGCGCAGACAAGTGATAGCGGAGGATCTCGTCAACTTCTTTTGCTGAATTCCCTTTGAGCATTTCCTCCAAGGCAGCCGTGGCCGTTTTTGGTAAGGAAGCCCGACCCAAATTCAATTCCTGATCATAAGGGGCCAGCGCACTCCACGCTTTAAAGAAACCCTGCTCTTTACCGGGCATTTGCCATTCTGCTAATCCTTCATCCAGGAAAGCGGATAGCCACTTTATCATCATGCGATCCAATCGAGCATTCTCATGGAGCCCTTCACGCTGGGTTTCGCGCTCCAGCTGTTCCAGATAATAGGCTGGAGTGGCTGTAAAGCCCCCGGCTTGTAGTAGTGGAGACAAGACCTCTGGTTTAATGGCTCCTTGTTCCCAGGCCTGGCGAAACGCTCGTGCAGAAGGGAACACCGAAGCCTGAAAACGTTGAGCGGCTTGATCTACTGCTTGTTTAAAGGGTTGGTTTTCAAACCCGCTCAAGGGGTTTGAGGTAACGTAAGTGTAGAGTGGCCAAGTGATCGCCACTTCTTGAGCAGCTTGATCCAGTTGTTTTGAAAGGGTACTTAAGTGCATGAGTTTAAGATTTATAGTGGAGTACAGATTGTTTGCCGGGTTGCGATAAATTGAGCAACTTGACATAAAGCCAGGGTACTCGTTGATACAAGCCCAATTTCATGAGGAAGAATCCAATTAAGAACACAAGGCCGAATACCACCTGGGTGATGGTTAGAGGCACTGGGGAAGCTACCATGGGCATATCGGCCATAAGCACGGTAACCCCATTATAGAACAAGGCATACAGACCAATCCCCGAGATGAACAATACTGCAGGCACCGTGAGCTTCTGTTTCCAGTTCAGGTGCTGCTGCTTAACCATGTTATAGGTAACCTGCCCCACCGTGATCGCTACGATAAGGGTAAGAAATATACTACTATCCCAAGCCCAGCTCTTTCCGGTCCAGTACATGAATAATACTGCGCCCAAGGCTCCAAAGAGGAGGACCACTAAGGCCTGAATTGGCTGAATACGAATGGCTGGATGCTTTTGCGGCGTGCCTTGAGCCACTTCTTCGCCGGAGGATAGGAATAAGTAGGCTTTATAGAAGCCGTGTAAGATCAAGTGGACAATGGCCGCGTTGAAAAATCCAAGACCGCACTGCATGATCATAAAGCCCATTTGAGCGATGGTCGAACAAGCCAATTTTTGCTTGACATTAACTTGCAGCAGTTTGGTGAATTGGGCCAGGATGGCCGTCATTCCACCAATGATGAGCAACAAGGATAAGGTTCCAGAACCAAAGAATACCGGAGCAAGCAGGGCCAATAAAATACCGCCTCCATTGACAAAGCCTGCATGCATCAGTGCAGAAGCCGGGGTAGGCGCTGTCATGGCGGAGAGCAACCAGCGGTGAAAAGGGTAGATCGCCGACTGTACGACCGCAGCAGTAATGATGCATAAGGCCGAAAATAACAACACATAAAAGGGTATAGTAGTTATTTTTTGGACCAGTCGGTCAATTGTAAAGGCTCCACTTTGAGCTGCCAAAGTGAGTAGGCCTATGCTGAGCAGCACAGTGCACAGTACAAAGTAGCGTCGTGTAAAACGCTCGGCGGCCCTGGCTTCTCCCCACTGCGATTGAATACCAATGAGTCGGGACATAAAGAAGCCCATCAAGCCCCAGCAACCAATAAATAAAAGCAGGTGGTTGGACAGCACCAAAAGCATTACCGAAAGGGTAAAGCCTAGCAGAAAGCTGAAAAAAGCCGACTGCCTCTTAAATCCATCCAGGTACTTCTTGGCAAAACTGCTGATCGCGGCCCCGAAAAAACTTACGACCGTCCAGATCAGTACGGTAAATGTTGAAAGCCTTATCCAGGAATCTGGCTGCGTATCGATCGGGTTGACCCAGACGATCCCCAGCAGGAATAGATTAATGATAAAAACGATCCAGAGCAGGGTCTCTACAACGCTACTGCTGCGCTTGTTCTTGACTTGGGCGCCCCTTAAGCTCGATTGTTGATGTTTCATGTAGGTGGTATGTGGTTTCATAATTGATAGTTCAGCACGACACGACGAAGCGTCATTTCTTACTCAGGGCAACGAACTGTTCTCAACTGCATGCCGGAGCCGGAAGCTTCCAGTTCCCGTATTTGAAAACTGCTGCTGATTTCCAGGCGCACGCCTCTGCGATGCGCACTCAGGATCAATTCTTGAATATGCTGCTTAGCCTGGCGAAGCTGTTCCAGGGATGATAAATCCTGTTCGCACGGGAGCTGGCCTGTCTTTTTGGCCCGGTCACACTTGGCGCGGAGAAATTTAATTTTCTCATTGATTAGCAGAATCAGCAATTCGGCACCCTCAATTGGGCTATAGTTGCCTTGAAAGAAAGAAATAGATGCTCCCATAGGAAACCGTGCTTACTTGCTTCTTTTTAGTTGAAGTTCCCGCATTTGTTCTTTCATTCTCGCTAGAAAAACAACGGAGAAGATGAAGGTACACACGATGATTCGGTCGAAATACACTGAGCCTTCGAAATAAGAGACCAGGGTGAGCGCCGCTAAAGCAAGCATACCGAGTAAGGGTAGGACAATGGATTTGAAAAAAGACATAAACTAAAATTTAAGTGTATGAATAAATGGCGAAAAGAAAACCCTGGTTAGTCGGCCAGGGAGATTTTAAGTGTTCCTTCTATTTTTAAACATTGACCCAATCCTCGAGTCTTGGCGATAAAAGCTCGCGCAATGCGTTTCTCTTCTTCCAATTCTTTAATCCGTCCATCCAGCGGGGCAGTTTCACAATGGTGGTCCCCCTCCCATTGCTGAAGACGTTGCAATTTATGGAAGTTGATCTTTTCATCAATCAAGGCACAGACGACATCACTGGCCTCCGCCGGAGTGAATTCTCCTTTGACCAGTTCGATTTCTTGCTGTGCTTGTGCGGTAGGTGTTAAGACTGCTGTTTTCATAGATACACGTTTTTACGGTTTTGTTTGGTGTTAAAATCGAGGCAAAGATGAATCATCATCAGCATATAATTTTATTTATATTTGTTATTAAATACATTAATATTTTTTATGAATTACACCTTGCACCAACTTCAGATTTTCTTGAAAATCGCCGAACTGCAAAGCATCACCAAGGCCTCGGAGGAACTTTATTTAACCCAGCCGGCGGTGTCCATTCAACTCAAAAATTTTCAGGATCAGTTTCCAATTCCCTTGACCGAAGTGGTTGGAAGAAAGCTTTACATCACCGATTTTGGAAAGGAAATTGCCATTGCTGCAGAGCGTATCCTGAACGAGGTACACGCCATTAATTATCGCCTATCTGCCTTCCAGGGGGAGTTGTCCGGGAGGATCAAAATCTCGGTGGCCTCCACCGGAAAATACGTGATGCCCTATTTTCTGGCTGATTTTATGCGGGATAACCCCGGGGTCGAATTGCAAATGGATGTGACCAACAAGACCCGTGTGGTGGAAAGTTTAGAGAAAAATGAGATCGATTTTGCCTTGGTATCCGTACTGCCAGAGCATTTGAAGATCGAACGGGTGGAACTCATGCCTAATAAACTGTTTTACGTAAGCAGTGATCGAATTTTAATTAAAGGAAAGCCTACCAAAAAGAAACGCTTTGAAGAAGTGCCGCTCATTTATCGCGAGCAAGGCTCTGCTACCCGAAACGCCATGGAACACTTTATCAACAAGAACAACTTTAAAGTACGCAAGAAAATAGAACTCACTTCCAATGAAGCGGTGAAGCAAGCTGTGGTTTCGGGCTTGGGCTGTTCCATCATGCCGTTGATTGGGATCAAAAACGAACTCAAGAATAAGGATGTAAAGATCATTCCCATGCGGGGGCTTCCCATCGTCACTACCTGGAACTTAGTCTGGCTCAGTGCCAAGAAGTTATCTCCGGCAGCCAAGGCCTATTTATCTTTTCTGGAGGCTGAAAAACAACGCATCACGACCGAATTATTCTCATGGATTGAAGAATTCTAAATCCCGGACCGCTCTAAAGGTCATTTTTGCTGCTCGACCATAAAAAAAGCCCTCACTTACGTGAAGGCTTCCCTCATGTACCCTTCGATTGTACTCAGGGCAGCGCTCCAGGACGGGTCCCATAAAACGGGAGTAAACACCAGTCCCGTGTTGTTGCAAGGCAACAAAAAAGCCCTCACTTGCGTGAAGGCTTCCCTCGTGTACTCGGGACGGGACTTGAACCCGTACGAACTAATGTTCATTGGATTTTAAGTCCAACGTGTCTACCAATTCCACCACCCGAGCATGGTATCTTTCTACTATTCATGCCTTAAATAAAAAACTCCGGACCTGCCGGAGCATCCTGTTACAGGCACTTTTTTTATTATAAGCCGGCTGAGATCCGTTTTGTGGAATCGCCACCGCTTTGGAGCGAAAGACGGGATTTGAACCCCTGCCTGCCGGCAGGCAGGCGCGACCTGGGTCGCGTCTTTATAACTCAAACTCCCCAATCTCATTATTGAGAAGATCTTGTTTTGAGCGAAAGACGGGATTTGAACCCCTGCCTGCCGGCAGGCAGGCGCGACCTGGGTCGCGTCTTTATAACTCAAACTCCCCAATCTCCTTATTGAGAAGATCTTGTTTTGAGCGAAAGACGGGATTTGAACCCGCGACCCTCACCTTGGCAAGGTGATGCTCTACCCCTGAGCTACTTTCGCATTATTTCAAGCACTGTCGCTTCACGCTTCTGCGGGTGCAAATTTACATTATTTCTCATTTTTACAAAGACAAAACGGAAAAATATTCGACCCACTAAACGATCTCTTACACCAGCTTTCACGCTAGCCGGTACTTCTCCCTTTCTTGATCAACATCCGTTTGATCTCATTCAATTTCATCAAAGCTTCCACCGGAGTTAAGGTGTCAATATCCGTATGCAGGATTTCCTCTTTGATCTCCTCCAAAAGCGGATCGTCCAAATTGAAAAAACTCAGTTGCAGCTCTTCCCTGCCCGCCTCCTTCAATACAGCACCTGTAGTCTCCTTGTGCTTGCTTTGCTCCAGTTGCTGCAGCATTTTGTTGGCCCTTCGTAAGACCTGCTGAGGCATTCCCGCCATCTTGGCTACATGGATCCCGAAGCTATGGGCACTCCCCCCTGGAACCAGCTTACGCAAAAACAACACCTGATCATCCAACTCTTTGATGGAGACATTGTAATTACGGATACGCCCAAAAGTTTCAGTCATATCGTTCAGTTCGTGGTAATGGGTGGCGAAAAGGGTCTTGGGCCTCGCCGGATGTTCATGCAAATACTCACTAATCGCCCAGGCAATGGAAATACCGTCATAGGTACTGGTACCCCGACCAATCTCGTCGAGCAAGACCAAGCTCCGATCAGAAATATTGTTCAAAATACTGGCCGTTTCGTTCATTTCAACCATGAACGTGCTCTCTCCCATAGAAATATTGTCGCTGGCGCCTACCCGGGTAAAGATCTTATCCACGATACCCAGCGTAGCCGCTTCCGCCGGAACAAAACTCCCCATTTGCGCCAAAAGCACGATCAGGGCCGTTTGCCGGAGAATAGCACTTTTCCCGCTCATGTTGGGCCCCGTGATCATGATGATCTGTTGTTGCTCCCGATCCAGATATACATCGTTAGTGATGTAAGGCTCGCCAAGCGGCAATTGCTTCTCGATCACCGGATGACGGCCATTTTTAATGTCTAAGGCATAGCCATCGGTAAAGGTAGGACGAACATACTGCTGCTCTTGCGCCAGGGTGGCAAAGCTGGCCAAACAATCCAAACGCGCCACCAGCGAAGCATTTTCCTGTACCGGCTTGATGTAGGCCCGCAACTCGTGCACCAATTCGCTGAACAGCTGCTGCTCAATGGCCAGAATACGTTCTTCTGCACCCAGAATCTTCGACTCATACTCTTTAAGCTCTTCGGTGATATAACGCTCTGCATTCACTAAGGTCTGCTTCCGAATCCACTCCGGAGGCACCTTATCTTTATGGGTATTGCGCACTTCAATATAATAGCCAAAGACATTGTTTGAAGCTATTTTAAGGGAGGTGATCCCGGTACGCTCGGTCTCCCGCTCCAGCATTTTATCCAGATAATCCTTTCCCGAAAAGGCAATGTTGCGCAGATTGTCCAGTTCCTGATGGAAGCCCGAGGCAATAGTATTGCCTTTGGCCACAGCTACCGGAGCTTCTTCATTTAAGGTACTCTGAATACGCTCCCGCAGAGCGTCGCATTTGTTAATCTGAGCCCCCAAAGCCTGTAATGCATCGTTATCAGAAGCTTCCGCCAAAGCTTTTACCGGGATCAATAAGGCCAGTGAATTTTTAAGCTGGATCACTTCTCGGGGACTCACCCTGCCCGTAGCGATCTTCGAGATCAGGCGTTCCAGGTCATAGACCTGTTTGATGTGATGACCTATTTTGGCCAGCACTTCTCCTGACTCCGCCAGATAAGCCACCACGTCATGGCGCTTTTCAATGCGTTCTTTATCTTTTAAGGGTAATGCCAACCAGCGCTTCAAGAGGCGCCCGCCCATGGGAGAGCAGGTCTTATCGATGACGTCGAGCAGGGTGATCGCTTTCGCGAAAGCGGACTGATACAATTCCAAATTCCGAATGGTGAACCGATCCATCCAGACGTACTCCTCCTCGGCGATGCGCTGAATTTGTGTAATGTGTTGCAACCGATGATGCTGTGTTTCTCCCAGATAATGCAAGGCGGCTCCGGCGGCTACAATGCCCTGATCCAGATGATCCACCCCAAAACCTTTTAGAGATTTCACTTCAAAATGTTTATGCAAAGTTTCCTGAGCATAATCGGTTTGAAATACCCAGTCTTCTAAGAAAAATAACGGATGATCAGTCCCAAATTGCGCCTGGAACTCCCGTTTATGACCTTTAGAGATCAACAATTCACTGGGCTGAAAATTCTGCAACAATTTATCGACCAAGGCCGCATCGCCCTGGGCGACTAAAAATTCGCCAGTGGACACGTCTAGAAAAGAAACGCCCATCAGGGTATTCCCAAAGTGCACCGCTCCTAAGAAATTATTCGACTTGGAGTGCAGCACTTCATCGTTCAACGCCACTCCCGGGGTCACCAATTCTGTCACTCCCCGCTTGACAATGGTTTTTGTCGCCTTCGGGTCTTCCAATTGATCACAAATAGCCACCCGACAACCCGCCTTGACCAGGCGTGGCAAATAGGTGTTTAAAGCATGATGAGGAAAGCCGGCCAGCTCCGTACGATCTCCTCCATTATTCCGCTGGGTGAGCGTGATCTCTAAAATTTGAGCAGCACGCACCGCATCCTCTCCAAAGGTCTCGTAAAAATCGCCCACGCGAAACAGCAACAAAGCATCCGGATACCGTGACTTGATCCCGTTGTATTGCTTCATCAAAGGAGTTACTTTTTTCGCTTTTCCCGCCATAATACGAAGATATCAATACCGCAGCGGCTTTAAAAGGCTCCAGAAGATCAACTTATCGCTTTTTATTCACAAAATGCCTCCCCAGAATTATAATGTACCTTTGCGGCATGCCCAGAAAATTAAAAAATAGCGAGCTGGACCGGAAGTCGGTAACCGACTTTAAAAAAGCGGAAAAAACTCCCCTTATTGTGGTTTTAGATCAGGTACGCAGCTTGAATAATGTGGGTGCTGTTTTTCGCTCTGCCGACGCATTCCTGATTAAAGAAATTATCCTTTGTGGCATTACGGCCACCCCTCCGCATAAAGACATAACCAAAACCGCATTGGGCGCTACTGAAACTGTAGACTGGACCTATTCAGAAAATACCTTAGACAGCATTGAAGCTCTGAAATCCAAGGGGGTCATCACCTGTGCTGTGGAGCAAGCAGAACGCTCCATCGCACTAGATGAATTCAACCCCCAATCCGGGAGAACCTATGCGCTTGTCTTTGGCCATGAAGTGAAAGGGGTCAGTCAGGACGTAGTGAATGCCTGTGAGCATGTGATTGAGATCCCTCAACTGGGCACCAAGCACTCCCTCAATATCGCTGTAAGTGCCGGAGTAGTCTTATGGGACTTCTTTAGTAAAATACGCGCGCTGTCAGGCCGGTAATAGCGCCCGGATCACCTGGAGATAATCGGCGCGATTATGCACAAAATCAAGTTCGGAAATATCCACCATTTTAACGTTGAGCTGATGCTGGGCGCGAATAAAATCAAGGTAGCCTTGATTGATCTTCGAAAGATAGTCCGCTGAAATTTCCTGTTCGTAGCTTCGGCCACGCTTCTTGATGTTTTCGAGCAAGCGCTCGGTGTTTTGAAAAAGATACACGTAGCAGTCGGGAGCCGGCATATCCTTATACATCATTCCGTGTAAACGCTTATAGAGCACAAATTCCTCCTCCTGCAGAGTGACCTGAGCAAATACCAAAGACTTGTAGCGGTCGTAATCGGCCACCATAAAATCGGAGAACAGATCGTACTGCCCTATATCGTCCAACAACTGCTGATAGCGATCGGCCAAAAACGACATTTCCAGGGGAAAGGCATAACGCTGCGGCTTTTTATAAAATTTAGGCAAAAAGGGATTATCCTTGAAACGCTCCAGGATCAGTTTAGCATTGAATTCGGATGCGATTAATTCAGCCAGGCTCGTTTTTCCCGCCCCAATATTCCCTTCAATGGCAATATAATTGTATTGCGACAAGGGCAGATCATCCTTGGGATTGCGTAGCCATTTGGGTTGTTTTTCGAGAACAGAATCATCTTCACAATGGTCCAGTAGTTGGCTCACCTTTCGCTGCAAACCCGGATGTTGCAGATCAGGTGCAATATCACATAAGGGCTGCAAGACAAAGCGACGCTGCTGCATACGTGGATGCGGCAGCTGTAGGTCTTCCTCATCCAGAAGAAGCTCATCATAGAAGAGTACATCCAGATCAATGATGCGGTCTTGATAGCCTTCAACACTATCTTCCGAACGAATGCGCCCCATGTCCTGCTCGATCTTAAGACACCAGTGCAAGGCTTGTTTTGCAGTACAATTCGTCTGCATCAACACCACACAATTCAAAAAATCAGCGCCCTCAAACCCTAAAGCTTTACTCTTATATACGGAGGAAATTTTCTGGATCGCCCCAACCTGTTCAAACAGCTGCTGTACCGCCTCTTGAAGGTGTTCAAATGAATTTCCCTGGTTACTACCCAGAGAAAGAACGAGTTGGTGTTGGGAAAGGCTCAAAGATTGGATCGTTTTTTCGGCTTGTACTAAGAACAGCGAATTTAGGAGTTCTCCTGTGGAAGAACCAAATCAACAGGACAGAACTTGTTCACGATAGCAAGAGAATCTTAGCAGAATATTAAGTAAAACCAAGCTTTCGAATGCTAATTTTGAATCAAACACCTAGAACCCTGTTTATTGAAAGCTGTTCTCAATCAAAAAGACCGCATGGATGCTTACCGCATCTATTTTATTTTAGGAGCACTCTTTATTTGTGCTCTTGTGGTTTCTAACCTGATCTTTCAAAAGTTCTTTTATTTTGACTTGTTTGGACTGCGACGCTTTGAGATTTCGGTAGGAATTTTACCCTACCCCATCACCTTTTTGATCACTGATCTGATTTCAGAGATCTACGGAAAGAAAAAAGCCAATCAGGTGGTGACCGCGGGAATCTACGCTTCTGTGTTTTCCCTTTTGATCGTGTATACGGCTCAAGCGGTGCCCGCCACCGCCTGGTCTCCGGTCGATAATCCTTTGTTCACCAAAGTCTTTGGAGCGACAGCTGTTGCTGTTTTTGCGAGCATGATGGCTTACCTGCTGGCTCAGTATATTGATATTCACATCTTCCATTTTTGGAAGAAACTGACCAAGGGCAAGCATTTATGGTTGCGCAACAATTTCAGTACCTTTTTGTCTCAATTTGTAGATACCGCCGCCGTACTGCTGCTGCTATGTAGCTTTGGCAAAATTGAATGGAGTCTTTTTAGTGGACTCTTACTGAGCGGTTTCCTCTTCAAGGTCATTGTCGCTGCCCTCGATACTCCGCTCTTGTACCTAGGTGTTTATTTATTTAGAAAACGATTTAACCTGAAAGAAGGCGAAGAAATTGATCTGATCACCTCGCAAGCGGTGACCCATTCTTAGCGCTTTCGCGAAAGCATAACCCATGAAACGCATTTTAAAAATAATTGGCATTAGTCTGTTGGTCGTCATCATTCTACTGGTGAGCGCACCCTTTTTATTTAAAGGCAAACTGGAGAATCTACTCCGGCAAACCATCAACAACCGACTTACTGCGGAAGTCGCCTGGCAGGATCTCGATCTAAGCTTGTTCCGCAGTTTCCCTGAAGCTACTCTGGTGCTTAAAGACTTTACGGTCATCAATCGACAAGCTCCCTATACCGGTGATACTCTGGCCAAGGGAAGTGCTTTACAGTTGGATCTGGGCATTAAACAACTGTTTAAGACCAGTGAAGACGAACCCATAGCCTTGGACGCCATTCGTATTGATGACGCCGTAGTCTGGATCAAAATCGATTCTAGCGGTGCCACGAATTATGATATAGTCAAAGAGACTCCGGCCAGCGAAACCCCCAGCGCCAATTCAGGCTTTACCTTTGACATTGCGCATTATGAACTCAATAATGCGAACGTCACTTACGAAGATCGATCGAACAACACCCGTTTTCAACTGCACGATTTCAATCATGAAGGTAACGGAGATTTTTCTGCTGATGTGGCGGATCTGGATACGCAAACAGAAGGATTGGTCTCCCTGGATTACGACGGTATCAATTATTTGAACAAAAATAAATTGGCCCTGGAGGCCGTGATCGAACTTAATTTTCCCGATCAGAAATACACTTTTAAAGAAAATGAAGCCCGTATCAATCAGTTGCCTTTGGTTTTTGAGGGCTTTGTACAAAACATTCCGGAAGGGACTTTGATGGACTTAAGCTTCGAAACCCCCTCTTCTGACTTCAAAAATTTTTTAGCGATACTGCCTGAAGTCTATTTAAAAAACCTGGACGGTGTGGAAACCACGGGTGATTTTCGCGTAAGCGGACGGATTGAAGGAGAAGCCACAGAAACGACCATCCCCAGGTTGGACATCGCCATCGCTTCTGATAATGCTTCATTCAATTACCCCAGCCTGCCCAAGCGGGTTGACAATATCACCATTGACGCACTCCTAAAGAATGAGACCGGCATCGCCAGTGACACCTATTTGCTGATCAATGCACTGAATTTTCGAATTGATGACAATACCATGCGCGCCCAGGGGAGCCTTCGCAATCTGACTGAGAATATTGCAGTGGCCCTCAAACTCAAGGGTGTTCTGGACCTGGCCGATATCGAAAAGGTATATCCTTTGGATAAGGAGCTTAATCTGAACGGCTTGCTGAAAGCTGATGTATCGACGCGATTCACGAGCAATGCTATCGAGCAGCAGCGGTATCAAGACATTGCCAGCACCGGGAGCCTCAACCTCAATAATTTTTCTTACGCGGCCACCAATCTTCCCAATCCGATCAAGATCAGTCAGGCTCAGGTCAATTTTAGTCCCGGTAATATCAAGCTCTCGCAATTGGAGGGCAGTTCGGGGAGCACCGACTTTAAGGCGACCGGAACCATCCAGAACCTCATTCCTTTCCTCATGTCACGGGAAGATCTTAAAGGTCAATTCGACCTGCAGTCTAACCGCTTTGACTTGAACGATTTTAAATCGCCCACCATAGCCGACGAACCTTCCACGGATGGGAAAGCGGTAGCCAAGGAGGCCATCACCATTCCTGATTTTCTGGATGCCCGACTCAATTTTAGATTGAATCAACTGGTTTACGACAACATTACCTTAAGAAATGCGACCGGGGCGATCACCATCGCTGAAGAGACGGCATCACTCAAGGAGGTACGATCTGATCTTTTTGGAGGCACCATAGCTCTGGATGGGCAGGTCTCCACCAAGGGGACACAGCCCACCTTCAACATGGCTTTAAATCTGAATAGTCTTGATATTGATCAATCGTTTAAAGGGTTAGACATGCTTCGTCAGCTGGCTCCGGTAGCCAAGGCCTTGCAAGGGGTATTATCCACCCAGCTTTCCGTGTCGGGAAATCTCGATCAGGATCTGAGTCCGGTACTTTCTTCCATCGCCGGAAATGCCCTGGCTGAACTCCTGACCGCCGAGGTGAATACGGCAGAAATGCCCTTACTTTCACTGCTGGACAGTAAACTGGACTTTGTCGATCTGACGGGTATCAATCTGGACGGACTTAAAACGAAACTGGACTTCCAGGACGGATTAGTCACCGTAAGGCCTTTTGACTTTGATGTGAAAGGCATAGGAGTGAAGGTGAGCGGAAATCACAGTTTACAAAATCAGATGGATTACCGACTCCAACTGGATGTTCCGGCACGCTATCTAGGCAAGGAGGCTTCCCAGCTTCTAGCTAAACTTTCCGGGGATGAAATGCAGAATACTACAGTGGCTCTACCGGTACAATTAACCGGTAATTTCGGCAGTCCGCAGGTGACGGTAAACACCCAGGCCGCTATCACAGAATTGAGTCAGCGAATTGTACAACGCCAAAAAGACAATTTAAAACAGCAGGGGAAAGACAAGGTTAATGAAGTTCTTGGCGGACTCTTGGGCAGAGATACCATCCCCACACCAGCAACGGATTCTTCGTCCACTACCACCCCTCAGCCCACAACGGATAAAGTGGTTAAAGATGCGGCTAAAGACATTTTGAGTGGACTTTTAGGGCGCAAAAAGAAAACGGCAGATACCACAAAGACGAATAACGAGCCGTAAGGAAGTCGTGATTAGCTCCACTAAGGGCGAATGATACTTCTTATGTTTAGTTTGGGTGTGATGGCGGCCGTAGTAGGTGCCCTGCCTTTGGGTGCAGTGAATTTAATGGTGATGCAAACTACCATGACCCGAAATTTGAACAAGGGATTGCAGGTCGCCCTAGCTGCCGGTATTGGCGAAGTTGTACTGGTCGGTATCGCTCTTTTATTTTCCATGGAAGTACTGATCTTTTTTGATCAATTGCCCTGGCTACAGCCGGGAATCGCGATTTTATTCATCGCTGGTGGAATCTTCTTCCTCCTCAAAAAAGCAAAACAGTGGAAACGCAAGACCGGCACGTCGGCCGTACCTTATTTTTCGGGGCTGATACTCGCCCTACTCAATCCTCCTGTCATCCTGTATTGGTTGCTCTTCTTTGCTTTACTCCATGATCAGATGATTGTAGTAGATAACCAAATCGGTGTACTGACCTTAAGCTTATTTTTCCTGGGAATTTATCTGGGTAAAGTGGGTGTTCTATACGGCTATGCGCGATGGAGTGATCATTTGAAAAGGGACGGCGATTCGGCCCAACGGAAATTATTCCGAATAGTTGGAACGGCTTTTATTCTACTGGGAGTAGTTCAAATGACACGCCTACTCTACGCTTAAAGCAAGGAAATATTCACCACATAGCCCTCGTAGCTACGCACATTGAAGACCGTGCTGTCTTCAAAGAGGAGGTACTGCCCTTTAATACCCTTAAGCACCCCTTCAAATGCGGGTGTCTTGTCCAGGTTTAGACTTTTCACCTTAGACGGATACTGCAAGACCGGGAAATGAATATGGGTTTCTTCATTATCTGCAATGAAGTAAGATTCGGCTTCTTCAGGAATGTATTGTTTTAGGCTTTCGCGAAAGCGCACCAGGTCTACATCCTCGATGTCGTTAGTCAGCATTTTACGCCAATTCGTTTTATCTGACACATGCTCTTTCAAAGCTACCTCGGTAATTCCCGCCAGGTAGCGATTAGGTGTTTCAACGATCTCTATGGCCTCATGTGCCCCCTGATCAATCCAGCGCGTAGGCACCTGAGTCTTGCGCGTCACCCCCACTTTGATGTCGCTACTGTTGGCCAGATAGACGATGTGTGGTTGCAACTGCACTTTTTTCTCATAGTCCAGATCGCGGTCTTCCTCCTCCAAATGCGCCTTGCTCAATTCGGGTTTGAGCACCCATTCGGCAGCTTGAGGCACATTAAAGAAATCATCATAGCAATAACCCTGACGGTAAATTTTCTTGTCCTGCCCACAGGCCAGGCATTGATAGCGCACAAATTCCAAATGTATTTTCTTGTCTAAAAGCTGGTTAACCTGAATGAAGTCATTTTCAAAGACGAGATAGTATTGAATGGGCTCTTGAAACTCGGTTTCCATTTTGCGGAGAACACCTTGATACTGCATGCTTTTTCGAGGAATTTTTAAAATTTGAATGGGAAAAGTTTAATTTAGCGGTTGATGCTTAACCTTGCAAACAAGGTCGCGAACGGCATAAAAATTAAAGATACTAACTTAATGCCAATCCCTCTTGTCAATTCTATAGCCTCCTGGTTTCTCAAGAAGCGTATTCACCAGGTAGAGCTATTTCTAAAGTACCCTCATGAAGTACAACAGGAGCTTCTTCAACGGCTGTTGTATCAAGCACGAGATACAGAATACGGCAAAAAGTATGGTTTCCACTCCATTAAATCCCGAGAGACCTTCGCCGAGCGCGTCCCGGTGACCACCTACGAAGAATATCGACCCGACATAGAGCGTTGCCGAAGGGGTGAAAGCAATATTTTCTGGCCCAGCACCATTAAATGGTTTGCCCAAAGTAGTGGCACAACGGGATCCAAAAGTAAATACATCCCGGTGAGTACTGATTCGCTGGAAGACTGTCATTATGCCGCCAGCAAAGACTTGCTGTGCATGTACCTCAACAATAATGAGAACTCCCAGTTATTTACCGGCAAAGGATTACGCCTGGGCGGTAGCAAGAAATTATACGAAAGCAATGGCACCCAATACGGAGATCTCTCGGCCATCCTAATCGATAATATGCCGTTTTGGGCTGAATTCAGCAGTACCCCGGGCAATGAGATCTCCCTTATGAGCGACTGGGAGACCAAACTGCAAGCCATTGTAGACGAATCCATTCAGGAAAACGTAACCAGTTTGGCCGGAGTGCCCTCCTGGATGCTCGTACTTATGAACACCGTTTTGGAGTCCACCGGCAAGGATCATCTCTTTGAGATCTGGCCTAATCTGGAGGTCTATTTTCACGGTGGGGTAAGCTTTGAACCATACATGGAGCAGTACAAGGCCATTCTGCCTCGTCCTGAATTCAAATACTATGAAATTTATAATGCCTCAGAGGGATTTTTTGCCATTCAGGACCAGAATGACAGCAAAGAACTGCTTTTGATGCTCGATTACGGCATTTATTACGAATTCATACCCATGGATACCTACGGCACCCCCGAAGAGCAGGTTGTTGGACTGAGCGATGTGGAGGTAGGCCATAATTATGCGGTCATCATCAGCACCAACGCCGGACTATGGCGCTACAAAATTGGAGACACCGTGCGCTTCACCTCCGTAAATCCCTACCGCATTAAGGTCAGTGGCCGCACCAAACATCACATCAATGCTTTTGGGGAAGAATTGATCATCGAAAATGCAGAAGAAGCCTTGCGACAGGTCTCAGAAAAAACCCAGTGTCAAATCGTAGACTATACGGCGGCTCCCATTTTTATGAAAGGAAAAGAAAAAGGGGCCCACGAGTGGATCATCGAATTTAAACGTGCTCCCCGTGACCTCCACGTTTTCAATCAGGAATTAGATTTGGCGTTGCAGTCCATCAATAGTGATTACGAAGCGAAACGGTATTTGAACACCACCCTCAACGCACCTAAGGTACATGTGGCTCGGGAGCGTTTGTTCTACGATTGGCTGAAGGCCAAAAATAAACTGGGAGGACAGCATAAAGTCCCGCGACTCTCCAATTCAAGGGATTATCTAGAAGAATTGCTGAGCATGAATGATTAGCAGAAATGTAGCGAATTACTTAAGAGACTGCCTTGAGTTTCTTAATGGTACTCTTGTTCAGTTTCCCTTCAGCATAGTCTTTGGTGACGCGAAGCTCACCTTCCTTCGAACCTGGCATTTCAAACATGGCATCGGTAAGAATGGCTTCACAAAGAGAACGCAATCCACGTGCGCCTAATTTGTATTCAATTGCTTTTTCTACAATGTACTCTAGGGCTCCGTCGGTAATGCTGAACTGAATATCATCCATGTCAAACAGCTTTTCGTACTGCTTTATAATGGCATTTTTAGGCTCGGTCAAAATGGCTCTTAGGGTTTTAGCATCCAGAGGATCCATATGCGTGAGCACAGGCAAACGTCCTATGATCTCCGGGATCAAACCAAAGTCTTTAAGATCTTTAGGGATGATGTACTTGAGTAGGTTATCTTTTTCGATCACATCTTCACTCTTACTGGCGCTAAAGCCTACCGCCTGCATGTTCAGACGCTTGGTGATGACGCGTTCGATGCCGTCAAAAGCGCCTCCGGCAATGAATAAAATGTGTTCGGTATTGACCTCTATAAATTTCTGATCGGGGTGCTTTCGTCCTCCCTTAGGTGGCACGTTAACCGTTGTTCCTTCCAGCAATTTAAGCAAGGCTTGCTGTACTCCCTCACCACTAACATCACGGGTGATGGATGGGTTGTCACTTTTACGTGCTATTTTGTCGATTTCATCAATAAACACAATGCCTCGCTGTGCCTTATCCAAATTATAGTCGGCGGCTTGCAGCAATCGGGTCAGAATGCTCTCTACATCTTCTCCTACATAACCCGCTTCAGTAAGCACGGTCGCATCGACAATGGCTAAAGGAACATTGAGCATACGCGCGATGGTTTTGGCCATCAGGGTTTTACCCGTTCCGGTCTGACCCACCATGATGATATTACTTTTTTGGATTTCAATATCGTCTTCACTGCTGGGCTGCAAAAGTCTTTTGTAGTGATTGTAGACGGCAACAGACATCACTTTTTTGGTAAATTCCTGACCAATGATGTAGTCGTCAAGAAAGGCTTTGATCGCCTGAGGCTTTTTGAGCATGAGTTCGCCGCTCAGGTCTCCATGTTGAATATCTTTAGATTCTTCCAACACAATGCCATGCGCTTGTTCAATACAGCGATCGCAAATGTGAGCATCCAAACCTGCAATTAGCAAATTCGTTTCTGGCTTCTTCCTTCCGCAAAATGAGCATTCTAATTCTTCCTTGGCCATACCTACTGTCTTAATTCGTTTTGCTTAATTGCCTTTTAAGCTCGTTGTAATCGCAGCAAATAATGCTCTATTTCCCCTTTCGGAGAATGAGCCATTTTCTGCTAATTTATTCTCTTGCGAGAATTTCATCAATCATACCGTACTCCAGCGCTTTCTCTGCTTTCATCCAGTAATCACGATCACTGTCTTCATACACCTTGTCGTAGTCCTGACCGGTATGCTTGGCAATGATCTGATAGAGTTCTTCTTTTAACGTAATAATCTCTTTAGCCGTGATTTCAATATCACTGGCTTGTCCCTGTGCGCCCCCCATCGGTTGATGAATCATCACCCGTGAATGAGTTAATCCACTGCGTTTCCCTTTTTCTCCGGCGCAGAGAAGCACGGCTCCCATAGAAGCAGCCATGCCCGTACAGATGGTAGCGACATCAGGCTTGATGAATTGCATGGTGTCGTAAATACCGAGTCCTGCATAAACACTTCCTCCGGGGGAGTTGATGTAGATTTGAATGTCTTTTGAGGCGTCTGTACTTTCCAAAAAGAGCAACTGAGCCTGCACGATATTGGCTACCTGATCGTTGATCCCCGTACCTAGAAAAATGATACGATCCATCATCAGACGTGAAAACACGTCCATAGCCACCGCATTGAGCTGACGCTCTTCGATAATATTAGGCGTCAATCCCACAGGATGCATGCTACTGATGATCTTATCGTAGTAGGTACTACTGATCCCCTGGTCTTTGATCGCAAAGTCTTTAAATTCCTTCTGGTAATTCATATATGATAATCGTCTTTCTAAACTAAATATGTGTCTTCACAAAGCTATCGATTCACAAACGCCTTTTAGTTAAAAAAGGCGTAAAACCGATACGTTCTACGCCCTAAATATAGCACTATTCTTAAAAGGGCTTATTGATACACCTCTTTAACAAACTCATCAAAGGTGACCTCCTTCGTCTTTAGTTTCGCGTTTTCTTTAAAAAAGTCGAGCATTTTCTTATTCATCAATTGCTCGCTCATGCGTCGCACCTCATCTTGATTTCCCAGGATACGGGCGGCAATATTCTCCAGCTCTTCGTCTTTGGGATCCATCTGACCAAATTGCATCATTTGAGCTTTGATCATTTCTTTCGCGTAAGCTTTTAACTCTTCAAAAGTAACCTGCAGATTATTGTCTTTAATGATCTTACTTTCGATCAGTTGATAGCGTAAGCCTTTTTCAGATCGCTCAAATTCTTCTTTGGCCTCATCAAAAGTCATTTCTTTTTCTCCCGATACCTGAATCCATCGTTTTAAAAACTCTGCAGGAAGATCAAACTTGGTTTGTTCGATCAATCCCTCAGTTACCGTATTCAATAATTGTTGATCACTTTGCTGTTCAAATTGACGCGCTGCGTCTTCTTTGATCTTATCCTTCATTTCAATCACCGACTTCACCGCGTCTTTACCAAAAAGCTTATCGAACAACTCCTGATCCAGATCGGCTAATTCTCTACGGTTGATCTCTTTAATTTCAAAGGTCAGTTCCAAATTCTGTTTCTTGGCATCCTCTTCGCTCATTTTTAGCGCAGTCTGATAGTCTCCGGCTTCTTCAAACAAGCTCTTCGACTTGACATTTACGGTATCACCAACTTTGGCACCCAGGAAGGCATCGGTGTTCTTCTTGCCTTTTAGACGGTCGACCTCAATGGTGGCTTCTGCCTCAAATTCAGCTTCTTCATTTTTGAATACGCCGGTCACCTCATCCCCTTTCTCCACCTGATCTTTGGAAACCAGTTTTCCGTATTGCTTTTGGATGGTTTTGACCTGGTTATCGATCATTTTCTTATCCGCTTCGATCTTATAGTGAATGAACGGTTTTTTGGGAGTCAAATTCACTTCAAATTCAGGTGCAAGACCTAATTCGAATTCAAAAGAGTAATCTTCCTGATCCCAGCTAAAATCGTCACGCTCCTTTGGGAGTGGATTTCCCAGGACGTCTAGCTTCTCTTCAGACATATATTTACTCAAGGCATCCTGAATGAGTTTATTTACCTCATCCACCAAGACCGCTTTTCCATATTGTTTCTGCACCATCCCCATAGGCACGTGTCCTTTTCTAAAACCGGGAATATTGGCGTTCTTACGGTAGTCTTTTAAGATCTTTTGCACCTTGTCATTGTAGTCTTCCTTGGCGATCTCTACTTTTAAGACTGCATTTAGCGAGTCTATATCTTCTCTTGTAATGTTCATTGTCTATCTATTCTTCTATATATGCCTGAATTCTAATGTTTAGCTCAGAGCCAACAGGCTCTGAACAGGCGTGCAAAAATAACCAATTTCTAGCACCTGAGCAAGCTTTTAACTGCTTGTGAATTAGCTAGTCGTTACCCTCCTTGATCAGGGAAAATAAGAGCGTCTGGAACAGAGATAACAACAAACTAAAGATAAGTGCGGTCCAAAATCCACTAACACTAAATCCACTGATCAGTCCGTCTGCCAATAGAATGACAATGGCGTTGATGACCAACAGGAAAAGTCCGAGGGTAAGAATGGTCAACGGCAGCGTCAGAATGATCAGAATGGGTTTAACGATCAGGCGTAATAACGCCAGTACAACAGCTACAATTATTGCAGTCCAGTAGGAAGCTACGGCTACGCCTGGCAAAATACTTGCCAATACCACCACCGCCAGTGCGGTGAGTAAAAGTTTAATTATGGTTTTCATGATTTTGGTTGTTTATGATTAGTTCTTTAGAAATTCCATCACGGCAGCGTAAAAATCGTCAGGATTCTCGGCATGTAGCCAATGACCTGCCTCAGCAATGGTGATCAGTTGCGCTTTGGGGAAATGATGATGTATCAAATCGAGGTCGTCATCCATAATGTAATCCGATTTCGCTCCTCTTAAAAACAAGGTTTTACCCTCATACTGCGCAGTCTCCGGTAAGGCTTTGCCAATTTCTGCAATGCGTTCGGTCAGGACCGGTAAATTCATCCGCAAACCCAAGGTCTTATCCTTTTTCCAGTAGAGATTTTTCAACAGAAACTGCCGAGTCCCAAAATCCGGAATGTACTGCTGCATGAACTCGTCAGCATTCCCTCTGGAGGATAATGCTTCTTCATCTCCGGACAAGGCCGCCAGGCTTTTCAAAATGGTTTGATGATGCTCCGGATAAAATTTTGGCCCAATATCCGCCACAGTAAGATGATCGATCAGCTCGGGATAAAGCGTAGCAAACAGCATGGCGGTTTTACCTCCCATCGAATGCCCCAACAAGGCTATTTTTTGTAATCCATTATGGTCGCAATAAGCCTTCAAATCGGCTGCCATGAGCTCATAACTAAAATCCGGACTGTGTTCACTGCGCCCGTGGTTGCGCTGATCAATCAGATGGACTTCATAGCCCGCTTCCGCGAATTGCCTTCCGAGGGTCTTCCAGTTGTCTCCCATTCCCAAAAACCCGTGCAGAATAAGCAAAGGAGTACCCGTACCAAAAACGCTTGAATGCACTACCATTATCGAAGTTTTTGCAGGTATTGAGCAATGACTGATTCATAACCCTGATAAAGCGATTCAGCGATTAGGGCATGGCCAATGGACACTTCCAATAAATGCGGTATTTGCTCTTTAAAGTAAGCGATATTTTGAAGAGAGAGATCGTGACCCGCGTTGAGCCCAAGTCCCAGCTCGTGAGCTCTTAAGGCAGCCACCACGTAGGGCTTTATACTGGACTTGTCTCCACGAGCGTATCCCACGGCATAATCTTCGGTATACAATTCAATGCGGTCCACTCCGGTACGCGCAGCACCTTCAACCATGTCCGGATCAGGATCCACAAATAAGGAGGTCCGAATTCCCTGTTGCTTAAATTCAGAAATTATTTCTTTGAGAAAAGCCTCGTGCTTGACTGTATCCCAACCGGCATTGGAGGTAATGGCGTCTACCGCGTCAGGAACCAGGGTGACCTGCGTAGGTTTGATCTTTAGGACCATCTCTGTAAATTTTTCTATGGGATTCCCCTCGATATTAAATTCAGTGGTGACCACCTCACTCAAGTCATAAGCATCCTGATATTTGATATGGCGCTCGTCGGGACGGGGATGAATAGTGATCCCCTGAGCCCCAAATCCCTCCAGGTCTATGGCCGTTTGAACCACATTGGGCACCATTCCACCTCGAGAGTTCCTCAAGGTGGCTACTTTGTTAATATTTACGCTTAATTTTGTCTGCATTCGAATGATTTGTTGTGACACAAAAATACAATGCCATACGGGCTAAGCTGCTTATTTTTCATTAATTTGTGATTCTACTATGACAACAACGATTACTTCTTTCCTGATCAACGATGTGGAGCCCGCCAGCTTAAAGGGGAGCATTGGCGACGTTCAGGATTTGTTCACCCAGACCTCCTACTCGCACATCCCCGTGGTAGAGAATGGCGTTTTCCTGGGTAGTCTGGCCGAACAGGATGTGCATTGTTTTGATGCCGAAGACACCATTGAGTCCCATCAATACAATCTGGAACCCTTTTTGGTACGTCAGGATACGCATTGGCTTGATATTTTGGAAGCTTTCGCGAAAGCGAACACTAACATCATGCCGGTTCTCGATTCAGACAATACCTATTTGGGATACTATGAATTGGCTGATATCATGAACTTTTTTCACAGTACTCCTTTTCTGAGCGAATCGGGAAGTGTGGTCGTGGTTGAAAAGGGATTGAAGGACTATTCCTTTAGTGAGATCGCCCAAATCGTGGAGAGTAATGACGGTAAAGTGTTGGGAGCCTTCATCTCCAAAATGGAGAATGATATCGTTGAAGTCAGCATTAAGATCGGTGGCGTCAACTTTAACGAGATCTTACAATCCTTTAGACGCTATAATTACAACATTCAATCACAACATCAGGAAGACACCTATTTGATCGACCTTAAAGAACGATCAAAGTATCTGGATAAATACCTTAACATCTAAGCCATGAAGGTAGGCATCTTTGGTCAATTCTATCACCGAAATTCGGGCATCTACGTACAGGATATGCTTGACTTACTCAATGATAAAGGGGTGGAAGTGATCATTGAAAAGAATTTTCTGACCTTGATTCAGGAAAATGAAGAGATCAAAAAGTCGTACGCCCATTTCAGCACTTTTGAAGAATTAGACAGTTCTTATGATCTGTTTTTCAGCATTGGAGGTGACGGAACTATCTTAAGAACGGTGACCTATGTACGGGATCTGGGGATCCCCATTGTTGGGATCAACACGGGCCGACTCGGTTTCTTGGCTACTGTTCAGAAAGATGCTATTGAACAGTCAATCAACAGAATACTCGATGGCAGTTATAAAATCTCCGAACGCTCCCTGGTGGCTATACAGACCAATCCGGCAAGCAGTGAGATTGGTCATCTCAATTTCGCCTTGAATGAAATTGCGGTCACCCGGAAGAATACCACCGCTATGATCTCGGTTTCCTGTAGTTTGAATGGCGAAGAATTGACCAACTACTGGGCGGACGGGCTGATCATTTCTACACCTACCGGATCTACCGGCTATAGTTTGAGCTGTGGCGGACCTGTGCTGACTCCGGACACCGCTAGTTTTATTTTAACGCCTATCGCTCCTCACAATCTCAATGCGCGACCCTTGGTCGTTCCTGACGATACGGAGATCACTCTGGAGGTTTCCGGAAGGGAAGACGCCTACATGGTTTCTCTAGACTCTCGCATAGCCACACTGCCCGAACACACCCGGATCAAAATCTCTAAAGCGCCCTTCACCATCAAGATGGTCGTTCTGGAAGAGGATACCTTTCTGCAAACGCTGCGCAAGAAGCTCTTGTGGGGGGAAGACAAGCGCAATTAGACAATAAAAAAGCCATTCTTCGGTTGTGTAACTGGTAATTCTCTTCTTCTGTTGAGGGTATATCAATATTGTTATATTTGCAAACTTTCGCACCCTATGAAGTACACCGTACTGGCAATTCTTTTTTGCTTTAGCGCTTATTGGGCTCCAGCGCAAACCTATGAGATTGGTTTGTACGGAGGGGCCTCCAATTTTATTGGAGACGTAGGAGCGACCAATTACATCGCGCCTAATCAGCCTCTTTACGGTGGGATTTTAAAATGGAACCGCAGCAAGCGCCACTCCTTTCGCTTCACAGCCATTTTTACCTCATTAGAAGCCAATGATCTGGACAGTGATGAATCCAGAAGAGTTCAGCGCGGATATACTTTTGAGAACAACATCACCGAGCTTTCGCTGGGATTGGAATTTACCTTCCTTGAATTTGATATGTACGATGGCAGACGCCCCATGACCCCTTATTTGTATAGCGGCCTGACCTATTTCAATCACGATGAGTTGGTCTTGAACACGGCCAACGAACTGGTTACTATTGGAAGCAGTTGGGATTTTGCACTTCCTGTAGTTCTTGGATTTAAAATGGCGGTAGCTGATCATTGGGTACTGGCGGTTGAGGGTGGAGCGCGATATACCTTTACAGATAATTTGGATGGAAGCGCTCCAGATGCGGAGGAACTTCCTACCTTTGGAAACCTGAGCAATAATGATTGGTACTTCTTTACCGGATTGACCATCACCTACAGCTTTGGACGCCAACCCTGCTATTGCGGTTTTTAATCAACCTACGTGAATTACAAAGAACATCTCAACCTGGAGCGACTGCCTGATCATATTGCTATCATTATGGATGGCAATGGTCGCTGGGCAAAAAAACAGGGCCTGCTGCGTGCCGCCGGACATGAACGGGGCACTAAAGCCGTTCGCGAAACCGTGGAAAGCTGCGCCAAGCTGGGTGTGCCTTATTTGACTTTATACGCTTTTTCTACTGAGAATTGGAACCGGCCCAAACTGGAGGTCGATACCCTCATGAAATTGTTGGTCACTTCTTTGAAAAAGGAAATCAAAACCCTTCAGGATAATAATATTGCGCTCAAGGCTATTGGAAGCCTGGATAATTTGCCCAAGAAAGCCCAAAGAGAACTGAATGAGGTCATTGAACAAACCAAAAACAATACGCGACTGACCCTCACCCTGGCGCTCAGTTACGGGGGGCGGGAAGAAATCGTAAAATCCGTCCAGGAAATTGCTCGCAAAGTTAAAAAAGGCTTAATTTCGCCGGCGCGTATAGACGAATCAGTTATTAATGAGCATCTTTACGCCCGAAATTTACCCAGCGTAGACCTGGTCATACGCACCAGCGGTGAACAACGCATCAGCAATTTCCTCTTGTGGCAGATTGCTTATGCGGAATTTTATTTTACGGAGATCCTTTGGCCTGATTTTAGAGAAGAAAATCTTTACGAAGCGATTTACAATTACCAGAAAAGAGAACGACGATTTGGAAAGACGAGTGAACAGATTAAATAACGCGGTTACGAGAATCGTGTTCATAAGCCTCCTGGCGCTTACCTTCTACCTCCCCCAAACCTCTCTAGCCCAACAAAACGACATCGGCCTCGCGAATGCCAAAAGATATACCATTGGCTCCATTGAGGTTACGGGCATCACCAGTTATAATGAGCAAACGGTCATCGCCTTTACGGGCCTTCGCGTGGGTGACGAACTTTATCTACCCGGAGATAAGATCAGTAAAGTGATCAAAGACCTTTGGAATCTAAACCTTTTTAGTGACATTGATTTTTACGTAACCGATGTAAAAGACGGCAATGTAGTTGATTTACGCCTGGACATTGTCGAAGTTCCCGAATTGAATGAGGTGACGATCACCGGTATCAAAGAAAAGAAAGCCGAAGAGCTTAAAACAGAAAATAAACTCAACAAAGGAGTTAAGGTCACCGAAAACCTGATCGCCAACTCTAAAACCTTCATTCAAAACAAATACAAGAAGAAAGGATATCTCAATGCAGATGTCCAAATCCGAACGCGATCTATTGAAGATTCTACTTCAAAGAATAAGGTCAATATGCTTGTGGATGTCGATCGGGGCAATCGGGTAAAGATCGATAAGATCAATTTTGAAGGAAATACGGAACTCAAAGACAGCAAGCTGCGCAAGCAGATGAAGAACACCAAACAGAAAAATTTCATTCGTTTCTGGAAACGCTCTAAGTATATTGAAGAAGAGTATCAGGAAGACCTTACTGCGGTCATTGACAAATACAAAGAAAACGGTTACCGGGATGCGCGTATTATTTCAGACACCATAATCCGTACCGGAGAAGATGATATTACCCTCAATATTGCAGTAGAAGAAGGGAATAAATATTACATCGGTGATATCGAATTCTTGGGGAATACCGTGTATACAGATGCTCAATTGCAAACCATGCTGGGCCTTAAGCGTGGTGATGTTTACAATGGAGTGCAATTAAAAGAACGCATTGAAAAAGAAGGGGATCCGGATGCCGATGACCTGACCAACCTCTACCAGAATAGTGGCTATTTATTCTCGAATATCAATCCGGTGGAAGTCAAGGTAGAAAATGATACCATTGATTTTGAGATTCGTATTTACGAAGGGAAACTGGCCTTTTTCAACAACATTACCGTGGTTGGGAATGACCGTACCAACGATCATGTTATTTACCGAAATCTAAGGACTAGACCCGGTCAACAGTACAGTAAATTAGCGGTAGTCTCTACTATTCGCGAATTGGGACAATTGGGCTTTTTTGACCCGGAACAATTATCTCCAGAGTTTAAAAATGTTGACCAAACCAGTGGAACTCTCGACCTGGAATACCGAGTTGTAGAGCAGGGAGCCAGCCAAATTGAATTGCAAGGAGGTTATGGAGGTGGAGGTTTTGTAGGAACTTTAGGGCTTTCGTTCAATAACTTCTCTATCCAAAACATTTTCAACAAGGAAGCCTACCAACCGTTACCCATGGGTGATGGTCAGCGCTTCTCCCTACGGGCACAGGCAAGTAATCTTTACCAAACGTTCAGTACTACTTTCGTAGAACCTTGGTTGGGTGGGAAAAGACCGGTTCAGTTTCAACTTTCCCTCTCACATACCGTTCAGTATTTCTTTGATTTTCAAAATCGGGAAGCTGATCGCGATCGCCGCTTCCTCATTACCGGGGGATCGATTGGTTTGGCCAAGCGATTACAGGTACCGGACAACTTTTTTACCATTTCTCACGCCATTGGATTTCAGCATTTCGATTTAAGAAATTACAACACCGGACTCTTTACCTTTGGAAATGGATCCTCTGAAAACCTCTCTTATACCTTCGGTATATCACGGCAGGATTTAGCGACCAACCCTATCTTCCCGGTCCGAGGATCGGAGTTCAATTTAACGGCCAAATTTACCCCGCCTTACTCGGTATGGAATGGGACGGATTATGCCGCCCTGGCCGCTGAACGAGAAGAAGCCTTGGCCGCTCAGGATCTAGAGGCGATTGGAGCGATTGACCAGGAGCGCTTTAATTGGTTAGAATACTATAAAATAAAGTTTGATGCCGCTTGGTACAATCAAATTGCAGACAAGCTCGTATTGAAGGCACAGACAGAGTGGGGCTTTTTAGGAGCCTATAATAACGATCGGGGCATCCCTCCTTTTGAACGCTTCTTCCTGGGTGGTGATGGTCTGGGTGGATTTGGATTGGATGGTCGTGAGGTGATCGCCCTTCGCGGTTACCCTAATCAATCAGTGGTCCCACAAGACCGTGATCGACGAAGCAATCTGGATGGAAATAGCGGTGCAACCGTTTACAATAAATATTCACTAGAGCTACGTCGAGCCATTACCCTAAAGCCTTCAGCCTCGATCTATGCTTTGCTTTTCGCGGAAGCAGGAGCTTCCTTTGACAATTTTAGAGACTATAATCCGTTCTTACTCAACCGATCTGCCGGGGTTGGAGTTCGTATCTTTATGCCTGCCTTTGGTTTGCTAGGGATCGATTTCGGTTATGGATTTGATCCCATTCCTGGAACGAACGGTGGTGCTAATGGTTGGGAAACCCATTTTATTATTGGGCAACAATTCTAACTTTGGCACGATATTTTCTAAAAGCTATCACGAGTTATGAAAACTAAAGTTCTTTTTTTACTGACAGTCTTTATTTCCCTGCTTGGAAATGTGCATGCGCAGCGAAGTATTCGAATTGGCTATATTGATATGGACTACATTTTAGAGAATGTACCCGAATATCAGGATGCCACCCAACAGCTGGATCAAAAAGTGAACGCCTGGAAGACCGAGATCGAAAAGAAATTGAGCGAGATCGATCGAATGAAAAAGACGCTGGATAATGAACGTGTACTGCTTACTCCAGAATTGATTGAAGAACGCCAGGAAGAGATCGCCTACGAGGAAGCTCAGATTCTGGATTATCAGCAAAAGCGATTTGGACCCGGAGGCGATCTGATGATTCAAAAAAGACAACTTATAGAGCCCGTACAAGATCAGGTTTTCAATGCGGTACAACAGATCTCAGAAAATCGTAAATATGATTTTGTGTTTGATAAATCAGCTGACCTGGTCATGCTGTACAGCAATGAGCGATTCGATATCAGTGACGAAGTTTTGCTGAGTTTAAATCGGGCATCCAAAAGAAAACAGGCGAATAACAAGCAAGATCGCAAGGAGATTGTTCGCGAAGAAGAAAAAACCGTTGAGCAAGCTCAGGAGACCCAGGCACGCCAGCAAGCTATTGAAGATAAAAAGAAAGAGCGAGAAGCCTACTTAGCCGATCGCAAGCAAACACAAGATTCAATTCGCGCTGCCAAGCGAGCAGCATTTGAGAAAAGAAGAGCAGACCTCTTAGCCGAGCGCCAGCGTAAAAAAGACTCGGTAGCGGCAGCTAGAGGAGAAACTGTAAATCCGGATACAAATGCTAAGGCCAGTGCCAGCGCACAGTCAGCGACAGACGAGCAGGATGCAGATGCTAAAAAGAAAGCACGGCAAGCAGAGCTGGCAGACCGACAACGTAAAAAAGATTCGTTGATGGCGGCAAAGCGTGCCGCACGTGATGCCATGTTAGAAGAACGCAGACGAAAAAGAGATTCGCTGATTGAGGCGAGGAAAAAGAATACTGAAAATACACCACCAGTCATCCCAGAGGGTGATGACGGCGGTAACTAAACAAAACCCTTACAATAATTATTATAACACTTAAAATTACTAGAATGAAACAGATGAGAATGTTAGCAGTAGCAATGGCTTTACTTGTAGGAACAGCCGTTATGAGCGCTCAAGACTCTAAAATTGCACACATTGCAACTCAGGAGTTGGTGCAGGCTATGCCAAGCTATAAAGCAGCATCAGCAGACATTGCTAAGCTTCAAAAGACCTATGACTCTACCATCAATGAAATGGGTACTGAGTTACAAAAAACACTAGAACGTTACGGTCGTGAGGCAGAAACTCAAACTGATGAGGAGAACATCCGCAGACAACAGGAAGTAGAAGCTACGCGAAACAAGATCTTAGAGTATCGCCAAAATGCGTTGCAAGATCTTCAAAAGAAGGAAGCTGAATTGATGAAGCCTATCGTTGAGAAAGCACGTGAAACTATCAAAACCGTAGCGCGCTCTAAAGGATATACTTACGTTCTTGATTCTTCGCCTGGAAGTGGAGTGATCATGGCTGAAGGATATAACCTTATGGCCGATGTAAAAGCAAAATTGGGCATCTAATTGATTCCCTTTGCTTAATCACTTAAGTAGAAAAATTGAAGAAACTGTCCGCTTTGCGCGGACAGTTTTTATTTTAGCGCATGCAGAAGCAAGGACCTATCGGTTTTTTTGACAGCGGAGTTGGCGGCACCTCCATTTGGAGAGCAGTCATCAACGAACTTCCCTATGAATCTACGCGCTATCTGGCAGATAGCGCAAATGCACCTTACGGAGAGCGTAGCGCTGACGAGATCATTGCCCTGAGTCATAAAAATACCCGGCTTTTGTTGGAGATGGGATGTAAACTCATTGTCGTCGCATGCAACACCGCCACGACTAACGCCATCGACCAATTGAGAGCGGCGTATCCAATTCCCTTTATCGGTATTGAACCTGCGATAAAACCCGCCGCCCTACAATCAAAAAATAAAGCGGTTGGTATTCTGGCGACTCGAGGAACCTTAAGCAGTAAGCTATTCAGTCAGACGGCCGATCGATTTGCCAAGGATATTGAGATCATTGAAGTTGTTGGAACCGGCTTGGTTCCCCTGATCGAGGCCGGAAAAATCCAATCTTCCGAAATGCGTAAACTGTTAGCCTCGTATTTGGCACCCATGCTAGAAGCTAAAATTGACTTTTTAGTCTTAGGCTGCAGCCACTATCCCTATTTGATCCCGTTGCTGAAAGAATTACTCCCTTCAGAGGTTCAGATCATCGATTCAGGAGCTGCAGTAGCGCGGCAGACCCATCTTGTGCTCAAACAGAAAGATATTTTACAGGGACAAGCCGAAGCGGACCATCAGCTCTATATCAATCGACAACAGGGCGTTTCCATACTTCGCGATCTACTGGAGGACGTTCCCGCACCACACACTATTCAATACAAGGCCTTTTAAAAATTAGCGAGCAGATTGGCCTTTTTAGAGGCAGATACCTGAATGGATTGTCCATTGCTCAGGACGACATGTCCTCCCTTTCCTTTTTTGTACTGAATCACCTCACTAACATTGATGAGATACGACTTATGTACACGTACAAAACCCATGGGAGTGAGTGCCTCTTCAAAGTACTTGAGCGTCTTACTGACCAATTTCTTCTTCTCCTGAACCAAATAGATATAGGTGTAGTTATCATCCGCCTGGCAATAGAGAATATCCTCTACCGCAATCACCTCAAATCCATCCTGCTGGGGAATGGTGATCTTACCGGTGACGGCTTTATGCGCTGCATTTAAGACGCGCTCCTGAAGCGCCTCCTCTTTTTGGCGAATTCCGATTACAAAATCGACCGCTTTGATCAACTCGTCGATAGCCAAAGGCTTTAACAGGTAGTAGGAAGCATGAGCGTTGAGTGCTTCCAGTGCATATTGATCATAAGCCGTCGTAAATATTATTTCAAAATTGCGTTCACCCACCTGATCAAGAAGGTCAAATGCATTGCCAAAAGGCATCTCTACATCCAGAAATAAAAGATCGGGCTCTTCCTTTCTGATCAACGACAGGGCGTCACTTACGTTGGCCGCCTCTCCAATTACAGTTACCTTGGGGCAATATTTAGCCAGATAATTCTTTAGGATCTCCCTGCTGGTTTGTTCATCTTCTACTATGAGCGCATTTAAATTCATAAGGATTCTATTTTCTTGAGACGAAGCAGCACCTGAGTGCCTGTACCATCTGCATTTTTATCTTGTATTTCTACTGAGATCCGATCGCCGTACATGTCGTTAAGGATCTGAATACGCTTTTCAATATTGCCCATTCCTTTGGAACGTTGTTTCTTCTGATTGGCTGTCTTGAGCGCTTTACTCTGCGTTCGGCCTATCCCATCATCTTCTACTAGAATACACATCTCATGCGGTCCCTCTTTCTTGAAATGAATGCTCAGATGTCCTTCGCCTTTACGATAGCGCAGGCCGTGCCACACCGCGTTCTCCACATAGGGTTGCAAGAGCATGGGTGGAATTTCAAATTGGGAAACATCCAAATCCGGATCGACCGTGATCTCATACTCGAACTGATCCTGAAACCGAAAATGCTCCAGGGCTACATAGTTAGATATAAGTTCGATTTCCTGCTCCAACGGGATAAAATCTTCTTCGCTATTCTCCAATACCGAACGCATAAGCCGCGAAAAGTCGGAGAGGTATTTATTGGCTTTACGTTCGTCACTACTCGCAATAAAACTATTCACCGAGTTGAGTGCATTGAAGATAAAATGCGGATTCATTTGGGAGCGCAGCGAACGCAGCGCCAACAAGTTATTGGCCAATCGCTGCTGACGCATGCTACGATACATAAAATAGCCCGCCAATAGCAACAATAAAGCAAAAACCAAAAGCGAAATGATCAGAATACGCTGCCGCTTAAAAACCTCTTCGTTGAGTTCCTGATCTTTTATGGCCAGTTCATACTTACTCTGGTTTAAGGCCCGATCACTCTCCAGACTTAAAATACGATTTTGCTTTTCCGCAATCAATCGATTAAGGCGCGCCATGGCGGCTATCTCCTGTTCCTTACGCGCGTAATCTTCATCTACCAGGGCGACGTAACGTTCGTAACTGGCGGCGGCCTTATCGTACTCGCCCTTGCTCCGATAGACCTCAGAGAGTCGTCGGGTTGCGTCCTTTTCAACCACGATGTCCTGATCAGCTTCAGCCTGCTCAATACTTTTTTCCAAAAAGGGAATGGCCTGATCGAATTCCCGTTTAGCGGCATAGGCATTGGCAATCTTATAGTTTTGCTTTTGTGCCGTTATGGGTTCATTTAAGGCAATGGAGTCTTTAGCTACGCGACCCAGCGCTTGCAAGGTCTCCTCCCGCAATTCGATTTCAGCGTCGTACGACTGTTTGTCATTCAAGAAATCGGCCACGCTGTTTTTGGTCTCCGCTTCGCGTTTGGGATCCTGTTCCTCTTCGGCAATGACCAGGCTTTTGTTGTAATAATTAACAGCCTCAGGGGTATCGCCTTCCTGATCGTATGCGCTCGCAATTTTCGTATTGAGGCGTACCCGATCTGCCGCAGTAGGCTTGCCCTGTTGCTCGGGAAGGGCTTTTTTATAGTTTGTGGTTGCTGCTCGTTCCTCCCCTAAGGCCAACTGGACATCTCCAAGTCCTTCCAACGCCCTTTTTTCCTGAGTTCCAGAAAGGTCCTTTTGATCCAATACAGACTGGAAGAGTATGCGCGCTGCTTTATACTGCTTATTAGCGATCAAGGCAGTACCCAGGCGCATACGGATGTCCGTTTGATCGGTATTGTCCAGGCTGGTTTGATAGTTGGTTACCGCCAGATCGTACTGCTTGTAATGCATATAGATATCCCCCAATAAGGCAAAGGCTTCTGCACTCTTGGCTGAAGCGTTGCGCTCCTCGGGCAAAGCTTCTAGAGCTTTGGTCACATACTCCAGACCAGCGGCAATATTGTTTTTATAACTGTTCTTAGCTGCGTTTATGCTTTCGCGAAAGCTCAATTGCGCAGAAGTAGAGTCTGCGCGCTCCAGTTCAGATCTCTGTGCCTGAACCTCCAAACGAATACGTTCTTTACTGGTGATTCGGTAACGAACCGACGCAAATCCTTCGTGATCGATTAATAATTCATCGCCCAGGGCGGCTCGGATACGAAACTCACCATCAGCACCGGTCACTGTTTGCGATTTTCCTGCTACACGCACCTTCACCTGTCCAATAGGAAGGTCGGTCTCCCGATCCAGTACACTTCCCCGAACCAAGAACTCCTCACCGACTCTATCCCTTTCGATTTGTGCCAAAAGCGTCGATGACCCCCCACTAAGGAGCATCAGGACTACTAATACAAACGAGCGTATACATTTCATTGAATCGCTAAGCTAGAGCATTTGGCACATAAGAAAAAATGATGAACCAGGTGAATCTTGTTGTTTTGAGCCGTGAAATGCCCCTTTACTCATTGAAATGGCCTCTTCACTCATCCCCAAAACCACTTGACTGATTACCCCTGTACAGAGAAAAAAGATCATTCTAGTTTAGTGGGCGAACTTTAATTGAACACCGATGAAAACACTATGGATAATCACCTTATGGGGACTCAGCCTGATCCCAGCATCAGTAAACAACTCCCCAAAAACACCCAGCGTTTCGCAGCAAGCACTGCCAAGCTCACCTGCTCGCGCCACCATTCAGGTTGCCGTTCTTTTGGACACCAGTAATAGCATGGACGGTCTGATTGATCAGGCCAAGGCACAATTGTGGGAAGTCGTGAATGATCTGGCCAAGGCCCGCTGCGAAGGAGAAGCGCCTAAGCTGCAAATTGCCTTGTATGAATACGGCAATGACAACCTCAACATGCGGGAGGGATATATTCGCCAGGTGCTGAGCTTTAGCCATGATCTGGATGCCGTCTCCCAAAAGCTTTTTGGGCTAACCACCCGAGGGGGCAGTGAACATTGTGGGCAAGTCATTCAAACCTCTCTTGATCAATTGAGTTGGAATACCGATGAAAAGGCCCTCAATCTCATTTTTATTGCCGGTAACGAACCCTTCACCCAAGGTCCGGTCAATTACCGAACGGCAATTGCCCGCGCCCGGGACAAAGACATTGTTGTGAATACTATTTTTTGTGGCAACTACACGGAAGGGGTCAACACCCACTGGAAAAATGGAGCGCAATACGGACAAGGAGAATACATGGCCATTGACAGCGATCAACGCACGGTACATATTCCTTCGCCTTTCGATGAGGCCATACTCGCCAAAAATGAAGCGCTCAATGCGACCTATATTGCCTACGGCAATGAAGGCGAAAGTCGCCAGCGTGAGCAACATGCTCAGGATGCCAATGCCGCATCCTACGGCGCGGCCAACGCAGTTAAAAGAGCCGTGAGTAAAAGCACCCATTTTTACAAGTCTGCTTCCTGGGATCTGGTCGAAGCTGCACAGGAGGATGACTTTGAGCTGGAAGAAGTAGTGGTCGAGACCTTGTCCCCTGAATTACAAAAACTCAGTCCGGAGGCCTTAAAAAAGCACCTGAACGAACAGCGAGCTAAGCGGAAAAAACTGCAGCAAGAGATCGCCGCTTTAAACAAAAAACGGGAAGCCTATGTGGCGAAAATAACAAACGAGGAGGATAATCCTTTACGCACGGCCATGTTAAAAGCCATTCACAAGCAAGGCGCGCTCAAAGGATATGTTTGGTAAAAACTAATTGATCGCGGGGCAGTCGCAATCGTAAGGCTCGCGGCGTTTGCCAAAATCGTATCCCAGCGTGATCTGATGAAAACCTCCGTTGGACAGCACTACCGAGTTGTTTTGATAAGAATAGGTATAGGCAACTAAAAAGCTTCCTACATTAGCTCCCAAAAACGGAGTAATGTATTGGAGCTTTTGGCTTTCTACCTGTTGGCCATCGGTCGTAAATTCAGCACCGTCAAAACTTCTCCGGTAGGACAAGCCTCCCCATAGTTGCCCCCAGCCCATTTCACGATACACCTTGAAGTTGAGATCGATGGTTGATTCTTTAGTCTCATCAGTCGCCTGAAATAGGATGGAGGGTTCGTAATTCCAGAGCTCACCACCACTAAAAACATATCCGGCAGAAGCCAAATACCTGCGTTGATTGGTCGATTCCAGATCACCAAAAAGATCGCGTTGCGCCGGTAGAATATTCTTGGCGGTCAGATGGGCATAGAAATCCAAAAAGTAATAGGAGATCCCCAAGTCGACATTCATATAGGTATCATTCTGCTGCGTCCCGGTAATGACCGGATCGAAATCCGTCAGATCGAATTGAGTTTCGTCGAGGGTGTTCTGTATCAATCCTCCGCTTATACCAAAAGACAACTGATTGAGATCGACATAGTTTCGCGAAAGCAAAAGATGGTAAGCAAAAGTCGCGTAGATCCCTCGTTGAGAAAAATACCCGTTCTGGTCATTAAAGACGATCCCTCCAATACCCACCTGGTCTCCCAAACGTCCATTGGCACTAAGGGTCTGTAAATTGGGTGCATCATCCACGTCAAACCATTGCTGCCGAGCAGTAAGCCGAATCTGATTAGCATTAGAGGCACCAGCCATTGAGGGGTGTATCAGATATAGATTGTCTGACAAATAATCAGAGTAGACCGGTATTCCTTCCTGAGCATAGAGCCCTTGAGCAAGGGCAAAACAACTTAGCGCCAGTATTAAATTTTTCATGTTTTTTATCTTATCAGGCTAAAATGGGCGCTGAATTTTTTAGGGGTGCCGTCACCCGGTTCCCTATACTCTATGCGAAACCAATAATCGTCAGCAGGCATGGGCACACCGTTATACGTGCCATCCCAACCCGGGCTGTTCGGGATTAACTGCTTTATCAATTTACCATAACGGTCAAATATAAAGATTCTTGCGTTGCTGTTCCCGGTTTCTTCCAGGCCCAGTATATTCCAGGTATCATGAAATCCGTCATTATTGGGCGTAAAATACCGGATAAAGTCGAGAATCGTAAATGGAGCACTTGCGGTGAGACCACAATCCTCTGAGTTTCGCGCGTAAATGACATGGGTGCCGGGACCAACTCCTTCAAACACAGGAGAATTTTGGTACGGACCATTCGGATCGTCCAGGCTGTACGTATACACGCCTTCATTAGCTGCAGGAGTTGCGGTCGCGATGACCGTATAACGCCCACCGGGTGTAAAGGAAGCCTGCGCTACTTCAACAGTTAAGGTTTCCGGAGGAATTCCGCTGCGTATGACAAATTCGGTAAAGGCGGGATCACATTCTGTAGACATGGGATTGTCCACCCTCACGTAAATGGTTTGTTCTCCTCCCACCGGCTGGTACGCCCCCCAGTTGGCCATAGGGATGGCATTCATATCGGCTTCCGCATCAGCCGCCGATTGATAAAAATTTACCGTGAAATCATTGGGATCTCCCCCATCAATGATCGCCGGTATACTGTCAGCCAGATCGAAAACCAGGCCATCACAGCTCAAGAGGTCTCCCGGAGGTAAGGCTATGGGTGAGGCATCCACAAATTCAACATTGATCTCATCGCTCACCGTACAACCCGGAAGAATGACATCCACCCGGTAGCGACCACTTTCAGTAACTGTATAAAACGGTTCATCAGCTCCCGCTATAGGAACAAAAACCCCGCTGTTCTCATCAAAAAAATTCCATTGATAGGTGCCAACATCAAGCACTTCTTCTCCAAGGGTCAACTCGGGTGTACAGACCGCACTAACATCTGCTGCAGTACGATCGGGACCTAAATCGATGCCCAGGTCAAAACTCCCCTCTCTCAAGAAGATCGCACTGTCCACTTGCTCATCTTCATCATCAGCAATGGCTAGCTTAATGTGGTACTGTTGATTGGGGATTACCGTGCTTTGGGCAGTGAAAGCCACTGTTTGCCCTGAATAATTGACGGCTCCTGTACCTACGTCGTTATACCGATCAAAATATTCTGGATAGGTCACCGCATCGGGACAAGCCGGGTTGGGAGGATGGATATTGGTCACGGCAATGGGTTGGTTGGTCCCGGGAACGATCGCCAGGTTGGTGGTGGTTCCATCCGGAGCGGTCAGCAAGAAGGCAAAAACATCAGAGAATTCACATTCAAACTCCCCTCCCTCCAAATTGCCATCAAATTCATTAGAGGCCATGATGAAATCAAAACTGATGAAGTCTAAGGCGGTAACGAAATCAAACTCGATGATGGTGGCATTAAAGGTTTCCGGACTGCTTATGATGTTCGCTAATTCAGGATCGCCCTGCCATCGTGGGGAATCGTCCAGACCGCTATTGGGCAGTCCGGTCACCGGACCTCGAGCGTCTCGAGCATCACCGGTTGCCAGAATGACCCCGCCCTGAAAGGGAAAAGGACCACCATTGGATTGAAAGTACCCGATACCGTTCGCCTCCTGATTGGTAGGAATATCCCGTTCTGGATCTGTTGCGTTTGTTCCCGTACGGTAGGTGATGTTGGTCACCTCTCCACAAGTGGTAGAACCAATCAATACATCACGAACCAATTCTTCGACGGTAAAAGCATTGACATCCACAGTAACGGCCTGGGCAGATACTTGCACTGCATAACAAAGTAAGCCTAGCTGTAGGAAACGGATGATTAGTTGATTCATGGGCCTAAAGATATAGTAACAACGTTCGATTTTACATCTTGGTATATTCTGTGGTTCATAGTCATAAATTATCGTAAAGTTCAAACGCTACAGCCGTCGCAATGCTTAACTTTGCATCAAAATTGTGCGATGAGCAAATACACCATAAGCGTAGAGGCCACCTCTAATCCCGATATCAAAAAATTTCAGGCCAATCAATTTCTGGTCAATCATACCAGTTATGAGTTTGCGAATATCGATGAAGCGAAGAATTCTCCTCTCGCCCAGCAGTTATTTTATCTACCCTTTGTCAAAAAAGTATATATCGCCCAAAACTTTGTGGCGGTAGAGAAATACAGTATTGTAGACTGGATTGATGTGCAGCGTGAAATGGCCGATCAGATTGCCGATTTCCTCAACGATAATGGTCTGGTCATCATTGAAGAAGCTAGCGCTAAAAAAATACCGGTAACCGTGTATGCAGAGAGTACTCCCAATCCGGCTACCCTTAAATTTGTCGCCAACAAAAAGATCGTTACGAGTCCGTTCGAATTCAAGAATATCGATGAGGCGGCAGCTTCTCCTTTGGCTAAAGCGCTCTTCCATTTCCCTTTCGTAAAAGAGGTCTTCATGGATGAGAACTTTGTGAGCATTCAAAAATTTGAAGTAACTTCCTGGGAAGAGATCGCCGGGGAGCTCAGAGAATTCATCCGCGACTATCTGGCCGAAGGCAAAGAAGTACTTGCAGCGGATGCCGTTGCCCAGGTAAAACAGGAGCAAAGCCAAGCGGAAACCCGGTTTGAGGAATTGGATGATACTTCCCAGCAGATCGCCAGTATCATTGAGGAATACGTCAAGCCCGCCGTAGCCGGAGATGGAGGAAATATTGTTTTTCAAAATTACGATCCGGAAACCAAGAATGTCAAACTCATTCTTCAAGGGGCCTGTAGCGGATGCCCATCGTCTACTTTCACCCTAAAAATGGGATTGAAACCATGCTTAAGGAAATGCTGACTGACAAGATCAATAGTGTAGAAGCGATCAACGGTTAGTTTTTCAATTTCGAGCCATTGTCGTAACTTACAGATTCAACTAAATTCAAAAATATTATGCCAGTATTAAAAGTAATAGAAGTGCTTGCGAGCTCCAATAAAAGCTGGGAACAAGCTACTGCAAATGGAGTGAAAGAAGCTTCAAAATCCTTAAAAGGGATTAAATCAGTGTACGTAAAAGAACAAAGTGCGGTCGTGTCCGGCGATACAGTAACCGATTATCGCGTCAATTTGAAAATTACTTTTGAAGTCAAGTAATTGCTGCGAATAAACTGATAATGACGTCCTGGCCTAAGCCGGGATGTTTTATTTATGCCCCTGTTATGAGAATTCTCGCTTTACTTGCTGTACTCCTTTCACTGACTGCCTGTACTCATTCTTCTGATACTATGGATCACGCTTATACCAACGCCCTCGTCGATGAAACCAGCCCTTATCTGCTGCAGCATGCCCACAATCCTGTAGATTGGCATCCTTGGAAAGAGTCGGTACTCGAAGAGGCTGAACAAGATAACAAATTATTACTCATCAGCGTAGGCTATTCAGCCTGCCACTGGTGTCACGTCATGGAACGGGAAAGTTTTGAAGATACCGCAGTGGCCAAACTCATGAATACCCACTTTATGAACATCAAGGTCGATCGGGAGGAGCGCCCGGACGTCGATCAAGTGTATATGAACGCCGTACAATTGATGACCGGTCGAGGGGGCTGGCCTTTAAATGTGGTCGCCTTACCGGATGGACGCCCGGTATGGGGTGGCACCTATCTTCCCAAAGAAGATTGGGTCAGTGCCTTGAGTCAAATCGCCAAGCTGTATGAGGACGAACCCGAACGCCTGGTCGAATATGCTTCACGCCTGGAAGAAGGACTCAAAACCATGGATCTGGTAGAACCTAATCCCACCAGTCCTCGATTTTCACAGGATACGCTGTCGAAAGCAGTGCGTCAATGGTCCATGAATTTTGACACCCGCCTCGGGGGACCTAAACAGGCTCCCAAATTCATGATGCCAGCTAATTTGAACTTCCTGCTGCGCTATGCCCATCAAACCGAGAATGACAGTCTGTTGGATTATGTGAATACAACGCTCACCCAAATGGCTTACGGTGGCCTCTATGATCAGGTAGGAGGTGGTTTCTCCCGCTACAGTACGGATGTTAAGTGGCACGTACCCCATTTTGAAAAAATGCTCTATGACAACGCCTTGTTGACCACCCTGTACAGTGAAGCGTACTTGAAGACCAAAGATCCTTTATACAAAGAAACGGTGTACGGGACCATCGACTTCGTGTTAGAGAACTGGGCCGATCCGGAAGGGGGATTCTACGCTGCCCTGGATGCTGATAGCAAAACCGAGTCCGGGGCGCTCGAAGAAGGCGCCTACTACGTATGGACCCGGGAAGAGCTGGAATCCATAATCGACGACTTTCCTTTATTCGCAGCCTATTACAACATCAACGATTACGGGTATTGGGAAAATGATCTGTATGTACTGATTAGACAGGATAGTGACGTTGACTTTGCGGCTGAGCACGGTTTGAGCGTTACCGAGGTAAAAAGCAAGGTGAAGCAGTGGAAATCAAAATTAGGCCGCTTTCGCGAAAGCAGACCCGCTCCAAGAATGGACGACAAAATGCTGACCGGATGGAACGGCCTGATGACTAAGGGCCTTTTAGATGCCTATCGGGTGTTTCAGGAGCCTCGTTTTTTAAGTGCTGCCAAAAAAAATGCGCAGTTTATCGTAGATCAACAGATGCGCGATGATGGCGGACTCAATCGCAATTATAAAAATGGCACGAGCAGCATCAATGCGTATTTGGAGGATTATGCCGCAACCATACAGGCCTTTTTGGCCCTTTTTGAAACCACGGGAGAACACTCCTGGCTCACCCATGCAAGCGATCTGACGGACTATGTTATGGAGCACTTCAGTGATGATAAAACGCAGCTCTTCTTCTTTACTTCTGATCAGGATGCCAACCTGGTCGTGCGCCAGATGGAGTATCGGGATAATGTCATCCCTGCTTCTAACTCGATCATGGCTAAAAACTTGTTCCAATTAGCACACTATACGCTCAATCCCGAGTACGCTGATCGCGCTCGCAAGATGTTAAACAATGTGCAGGATGAATTGACCACCTATCCTTCCGGATTTGGAAATTGGCTCGATCTTTATCTGAACTACACCCATCCCTATTATGAAGTGGTGATCACAGGACCTCAAGCCAAAGCCTATCTGGAGCAATTGAACGGGCAGTATTTACCCAACACCTTAAAAGCGGCTACCACTCAAGAAAGCGACCTGATTATTTTTGAGGGACGGGTACAATCGAGCCGAACTGCCGTTTTTGTCTGTGTGGATAACAGCTGCAAATTGCCGGTTTACAGTGTAGCAGAAGCCTTACCCCTGCTCAAAAATTAACTAAACTTAAACAACTGCGCTTCGTCCTTTTAGTGGCTATTCCTCAACTTTGCAACGAAAATTAAGCTTATGAAATTTTTACAGGATTTTTTACCCGGTGATCCGGAAACGTATATTAAAGAAGGGATTGAATGGTTATGGAACTTCTTACCCAGTTTCCTTGGAGCCATTTTTGTTCTCTTTGCTGGTTTCTGGATAATCCGTATCATCAACCGATTGGTTCGAAAATTCTTCCAAAAGAAAGATTACGATATCACTTTGGAGAAGTTTATCGCCGATCTGATCAATTGGGCGCTTAAGATCATTTTGGTCGTTCTGGTGATCACCCAATTAGGTGTTCAAACCAGTTCGCTCATTGCCATTATTGGTGCTGCCGGTCTGGCCATTGGTCTGGCCTTGCAAGGTTCCCTTTCCAACTTTGCCGGCGGAGTGCTTATTCTTCTATTAAGACCCTTTAAAGTTGGAGATTTCATCAGTGCACAGGGTGTTGACGGCACCGTCAAAAGCATCACTATCTTCAATACGCGCATGACCACTTTTGGCAACCAGCTGGCTGTTGTTCCCAATGGGAAGCTTTCCAATGACAAGATCATCAACTACAGTGAGGAAGGCATACGCCGCGAGAACATCACCATTGGGATCAGCTACGACAGCGACATCAAAAAAGCAAAAGACATTCTGTTGGAACTTGCCATGGAGCAGGAAGTTATTATGAAGGAGGAAGAAGATAAAATGCCCATGGTGGTAGTTGCTGAACTGGCTGATAGTTCGGTGAATCTTTCCCTGCGTTATTGGACGGCCAACGCTGACTTCTGGGGGGCACGCTGGTATACTTTAGAAGAGGCCAAAATGCGTTTGGAGGCTGCCGGCATTGTCATTCCGTTCCCGCAACGCGACGTGCATATATACCAGGAGGGCAACTAAAAACTACTTGCTCTTCTTTTTAGTCACTAAGAATTCTTTGAGGTAGAACGGCTCAAAATAGGCGACGTCTTCAAATAGCTTTTGTTGAAATTTCGCTTTCGCGAAAGCGGCCATCTCCCGTGCTGAAGGTAGCTTGTGCTCATGAAACACGGCCTGCTTATGCCTGATCACGGTCTTGCATTTTTCCACCCCGGTACCAATAAAATGGACTTTCCCTTGGGCTAAATAGGGAGAAAAGGAAGATTCCTCCACAATTTCAGCCTGGGTAGCGCGTATCATTTGAAACTTGTGATCAAAAACGGCACTGTAGACTTCCATACGGCGTGCATCCAACAAAGGAATGATCATTTCTCCCGGCTGAACGCTCAGCTGCCCGGCCAGGGACTGTAAGGTAGGTACCGATAGTAAGGGGAGATCGTGGGCATAACACAAGCCTTTTGCGCTAGAAACTCCAATACGTAGGCCGGTATACGACCCCGGACCTTTACTGACCGCAATCGCATCCAAATCGGATTGCTGGAGTTCGGCTTGTTCTAAAGCATCGAGGATGTAGTGATGCAGTTGTTCTCCATGGGAATAATTCTGGCCGTGATCTTCCACTACCGTAATGCCTGAAGCGCTTACTACAGCCACAGAACAGTTGGTAGAGGCCGTTTCCAGGCACAGGATGTTTGCCATGTTAATCCTCTTTTTCGGAAGTGGGCGTTTCCTTTTCCTTCACCTCAACCTTATCACCGGCCTTTAGACTTTTGGTCACCGTATTGTAAGGACCAACAATGACCACATCATCCGTAGTGAGACCTTCGGTAATTTCAATATTGCGATTGTCCTGAATACCCGTTTTGACGACACGCAATTTAGCCTCATCTCCCTTTTTGACGAATACGGTCTCAAAGCGCTGCTCCTCGCCAGTGGTACTCTCGGCTACTTTGGGTTTAGTGGAGGTGGCTGAAGTATCGGTCTTGATGACGATAGAACTGATTGGAACGGCGATCACATCGCTCTTTTTATTGGTGATGATGTCGACCGTGGCCGTCATCCCAGGACGAAACGGACTGTAACTTTCCGGCTTCCCTTCAGTAAGATCTTGATACGAATCATCCAGAATGCGCACTTTTACTTTAAAGTTGGTCACCTGGTCAGCCGTCAGCGTAGATTCTGCGGAATTCGCGATCTCGGTGACTATGCCTTCAAATTCTTTCTTCAGATAAGCATCTACTTCAATTTTTGTAGAATCTCCTACAGCTATTTTGACGATGTCATTTTCATTGACATCCACTTCTACTTCCATATTGCTCAAATCGGCTACCCGAACGATCTCGGTTCCGGCCATTTGAGCCGTACCTACCACGCGCTCTCCCAATTCAACAGATAGTTTGGAAATCGTACCATCCATTGGGGCATAAATGCTCGTTCTTCCCAAGTTGTCCTGAGCCTGCTTTACCGATGCGGCGACCGACTGTACATTAAAGTAGGCCGACTCCCGATTGGCCTGTGCCACCTCATAGTCAGATTGGGCACGCTCGAAATCGGCTTTAGAAATCACTCCCTTTTCAAACAGCGGCTTATTACGCTCAAAGTTCTGGCGTGCTAAGGTCAGACTGGCTTCTGCTTGAGACAATTGTGCACGAGCGTTTTGAAGTCCGGCCTGGGACTGACTTAATGCCGCCTGAATAAGATCAGGATTAATGCGGACCAAAAGGTCTCCTTTTTTTACTTCTTGCCCTTCAACAATGGGCAATTCGATAATTTCCCCAGACACTTCAGAAGACAGTTTCACTTCGACCTCCGGTTGGATTTTACCGGTTGCGGCTACTGTTTCAACGATAGTCGTGCGGTTGACCGGCTCAATCTCTACTTCTTTGAAGTTACCTGCTTTTCCAAAGGCACCTGCCTTTTTACCTACAATGAGACCAATCACAACCACCACAAGTATGCTGATTAAGATGATAAGTGTCTTTTTTTTCATGGTTAGAATTTTAATTCAGTCGCTTCTATCCCGAAGAATAGCTCAAGGACCTTAATGCGAAAAATATAATCGTATTTGGATCGGTTTAATTCAATAAGCGCATTATCATAACGCAATTTCGACTGGCTGAAATCGAAGGCGTTAATCAACCCTACACTATACCGCTCTTCTGCATATTCGTAGGCTAATTCCTGAGATTCTAAGGCTTTCAATGCCGCCCGATAGGATTCTCTAGCCGCTGTTGCGGTGGTGTACGCCTGATAGATATTCGATTCCAGATCTAATTTGGCTTGCTCTAGCAAGTACTGCTGACGTTTAACACTGATCTTGCTTCGTTTGACACTAGCCCGGGTAGCAAATCCGTTGAATACCGGTATGTTTAGTGAAAATCCATACCCAATACCATCGTTCTGATACAATTGATCGATAAAGGGATCAGCACCTACCTCCCGCAAAATGGTATTCGGAAATTCGCCGACCACGCTTTGACCGGTTTCTTGTACAAATCCAATTTCGCGTATGGTCACCGGATCGTTCGGATCGGGAAACTGTTGAAAACTGCTCGCATCGGTGTACCGCGTGTCATACCCAAAAAAGGCGCTCAAGGTAGGATAATAAGCACCTCGCGAAAGTTGCAAATCCTTTTCGGCCAGGGCCAGATTTTGTTCTGCGATCTTGATCTCAAAACGATTCTCTTCTGCTCCTTCTACGATAGCGCCAACCGGGGTGTCGACTAATTCTTCGCCAAAGATTCCATAATCCCCTTCAACTACATCAAATTCCTGATAATTTTGAAGCGCAAGCAATTGCGCCAGGCTGATCTTGGAGATCTCTACTGCATTTCGGGCAGCGACGATACGCTGTTGCTCATTGGCATTGGTTGCCTGGATCTCTAAAAGATCACCTCGAGGGATGACCCCACCATCAACCAGTTCACGTGTTTGCTCGATTTGCTTTTGAGTGACCTCATTCTGCGCTTCGACTACTTTTAAATTCTCTTTATTGAGGATGATCTCCAAAAAAGCATTGGCCACAGCCAAAGAAATATCATCCTTCATCTGCTCCAGATTGTACTCTGCGGCCAGCCGAGACAGCTTGGCTCGTTGTAATTGTCTAAGATTACGCAAACCATCAAAAACCGTATAGCCTACATTGATTCGTCCGGTTACCGAGAGAAAGGTGGTTGTTTGCGGATTGTTGGTTACCGGGTTGAAACTAAGACCGGTATTTTCAGAGATACTCGAACTTGCATTTAAAGAAGGAAGGAAGTTACCATCGGCAACTAATTTGTCAACCTCGGCATTCTCAACATTCAATTCACTTTGTTGAATGGAAATGTTATTCTCCAGAGCATATTCCACACATTCTCTAAGCGTCCACTTTTTCGATTGTCCGAAAACGCAAATGCTCAGCAATAGAAAAGTGATTAAAGTGGTTGTTTTCTTCATAATTTGATTTGCTGTTCAATTTGACTATTGAATTCGATTTATGTTACAGATTAATGCTGAAAAAATTATTAGGGTGCTTTAAACGACACCCCGATAATTAGCTATTTGGGAACTTATCCCCTACCAAAACCTCCAGGAGCTTTGATTTGATTCCACACCTTGATTTTGTCTTTGGCATCCACTCCATTCAAGACTTCTACGTAAATGCCATCACTGGTTCCCAGCTCAACGTCCCTGCGCTCAAACTGCTGATCACCGGTTTCTATTTCCACAAAAGGTTTTTTGGACTTAGGATCGTATTGCACTAAGGCTTCCTTAACGGCAAGCACACTGTCAGCACGAGCCAAAATGATACTGGCATTAGCACTTAACCCGGCCCGAATGAAGGTGGTTGTATCTGTTTTCTTTAAAGTACCCTTGATCTCAAATTGGATGGCTCCATTTTCTTCTACTCCCTTAGGAGCAATATAGTCCAGTGTAGCATCGAACTTCTTATTCTCAATAGCTCCTACGGTTATTTCCAGGGGTAACTTTTCTTTGATCTTGCCTACTTCACTTTCATCGACCTTGCCTTCAAAGATCATTTTATCTACATCGGCCAATGTGGCGATGGTCGTGCCATCATTGAAGTTATTGGCCTCGATCACCTGATTTCCTTCTTTTACCGGGACATCCAGCACCATACCGGTAATGGTAGATCGCACCTGAGTGGTTGCTGCATTACCAAGACCACTAGTTGTACCCGTACTAATAATATCGTAATTCTGAAGGGCACTGGTCAAATTCACCTGCTCCTGCTTGACCCGTTGTTCAGCTTGATTGTAGGTGTTCTGAATAGCATCAAAATCATTGGCAGAAACCACTCCTTTTTCGAACAAGGCCTTTTGACGTTGGTAAATGCTTTTCTGATTTTCAAAAGCCAATCTCGCCGTTTCGAGTGCTGTGCGTGCACTGGCGATATTATTTTTGGCGTTAGTTAAGGAAGAGGCATTAGGCACTACTTCAATCTTTGCGATAAGATCTCCGGCTGTGACCTGATCTCCAGCCTCGACAAAAATTTCACTGATGATCCCTGAAATGTTGGGCTTGATCAATACCTCTTCTTTGGGCACTATACTGCCTGTAGCCACTGTTTTTTTCACGATGGTTTGGGTAGAAGGCTGCTCTGTCTGATAGACCACCGGATCTTCTTTGTCTTTAGAATAGATGTACCAGATTCCTGCAGCAAATAAGACTACAATGAGTACAAGGGTAATGATGGTTCCAGTTCGTTTCATGGGTTATGGATTGTTGTAATTAATTATTCGATTCGTAAAGCATCTACCGGTTTCATCTGGGTAGCTCGAGTGGCCGGGATCAAACCTGCCAACAGACCGGAAATGATCAAAATGGTTAAGGCTATAAAAATGACATTGATGTTGACCGAAGGATTAGCAAAATTTTCTACCGGACCCGATTGATCCAGGGCGTAGTTCATGACCCAAATCAACCCAGCTGCAAAGGCAATTCCTGCCATTCCTGAGATGATGGTCAAGACCAGTGATTCTTGCAAGATTTGTGCTTTGATCATATAGGGAGTAGCCCCAAGCGCACGGCGTACTCCAATTTCTTTGGTTCGTTCTTTGACAACGATGAGCATAATGTTGCTGATGCCAATGACACCGGACATCAAAACCAGTGCACCTACAAAATAGCCGACAAAAGTTAAGATGGAAAAAAGACCCATCACCCGCCCAAATTCCTTAGCCAAATCAAAGTGGCCGATGGCTCGTTCATCATTCGGATGAATGGTCCGTTGCTGCTTCATGATATCAAAAACCTTCTCCTTAATACTAGTGATTGAGGTACCGTCTTCTGCAGTAATGGCCATCCAGCCTACATTATCAGCGCGGTTGAAGGCTTGTGAGAACGTTGTGAAGGGTATAAAAATAGTATTGGCTTCTTCTTCTTCATCGCCGTTGCTGTTTGGGTTTTTAAAGGTGCCAATGACCATGAAATTCACCCCGTTTATCTTGATGTAACTACCAATGGGCTCTTCGCCCACATCGTACAGACTACGCACTACATCAATACCAACAATGGCTACTTTACGCTTTTCTTCAATGTCTGAATAGCTGATAAAACGACCCGCAGTGATATCCATGGGTTGCTGTTCGATAAATTCCGGATAGTCACCATAGATGTTGAAGGCGCCGGTTTTCTCGTTTCGAGTGACGTTATTGGCGCCACGGAAACCTCCCAGTTGATTGCGTGGTGAAACATACTTTAATTCCGGGATGCTGTTCTTAAGTACCTCAACATCCTCCAGTTTAAAACTGACTCGGCGATTTTTAGGAAGGCCTTTGTAAGCCATGGAAGTTCCTTGAGACCACATAAACATAGAGTTGGTGGCAAAATCTCCAAAATCTTTGGAGACTCCATTCTTTAGGCCATTTGTCAATGCTAACAACAGCACAAGAATCAAAATACCCCAAAACACTCCGAAGGCTGTGAGTAGCGTTCGGAAACGATTGGCGTTCAACGCCTCTAAAATTTCGGTCCAACGGTCTTTACTGAACATCGGCTTGATTTTTTAATGGCTTGCTCACAACAAAGGCTTTCATCAACCAATTATTCATCACGTAAGGCTTCAATAGGTTTAATGTTAGCTGCTCTCCGGGCTGGGATATAACCCGCCAGGGTGCCGGCGATGATCAGTATAAAAACGGTTGTAATCGCAGTAGTGAAATCAACCTGAGGGAATTTGATAAAATCGCTATCCACCATGGGACTGATGATTTCTAATAAAGCTACCCCAACAAAGAGTCCGAGAAATCCTGCAATGGCTGTAATAAAGATTGATTCTTGAAGGATCATCGCAATGATCGAACTCGGCAGTGCTCCTAAAGCCTTACGCACGCCTATTTCCTTGGTGCGTTCTTTGACGATGATGAGCATGATGTTACTCACTCCCACCACCCCGGCAATGATGGTACCAATGCCCACAAACCAGAAAACGGCCCGAATGGTATCTAAAAGTCCGTAAATCTGTGCAGCTTCCTCCAGATTATAATTGACCCGAACCGCTCCACGGTCATCGGGTGCAATGCTATAGCGCGATTTGAGTTCTTGTTCAATCCCTTCACTCACGGCAGCGCTCAACGCTACTGCTTCATCAAAATTATCACTCATCTTGATGGTGTAGGCAATGGAACGCAAGCGATCTCCAGCATTGAACACTTTTTGTGATGTGGTCAAGGGAATAAAAATACGTTCCTCTTCTCGCTCTCCTCCGGGATCGGTATAGGTTCCTACCACTTTGAAATTGATGCCGGTGATCTTGATCGTCTTCCCTATGGGATCTTCTTGTTTGAACAGATCTCGCTTAACCTTTTCACCAATTACGGCTACTTTCTCGGTCTCCTCCATGTCGTTTTGACTTAAAAAGCGACCTGCGGTAAGGGAGGCGTTTTCTATAAACTGCTGACCCGGACTTGCACCCTCGATGCGATAATTGCCGGATTGATTTTCATAATTGGTCTGCCCACCCCAAATATTGTAGAGCCCGGTCTTATGCTCGATAGCATCTTCAAATTGGGTATTTAAATTTTCATAGTCGGCATTACGCATTTGAATGCGTCTTCCCGGGTTTAAGCCCTTGTATTCTTTGGTGGTTACTCCGGTCCAAACACTTACCCGACTTTCAGCGTCCTGAGCAAATTGTGACTTCACGCCCTTTTGGATACCAGTACTAAAACCCAGTAAAATAACGAGAATGAAGATTCCAGAAGCGACCGAGAGGCCTGTCAGGAAGGTGCGTAACTTGTTCTTACTGATGGTTTCGAAGATTTCCTGCCAGCGTTCAACATCAAACATGAGCTAAGGCTTTTACTTGTTTTACAGGAGTATCATCGATGATGCGGCCGTCTTTGAGATTGACGATACGCTTGGTCATTTGTGCGATGTCCTTTTCGTGGGTTACCACGAGTATGGTCTTCCCTTCATCATTGATTCCTTGAATCAGGTCCATCACTTCGTACGAGGTTTTGGTGTCCAAAGCCCCGGTAGGTTCATCCGCTAAAAGCACTTTGGGATCACTGGCTAAGGCACGCGCAATAGCGACACGTTGTTTCTGACCTCCGGAAAGCTCGCTGGGAAGGTGAGTAGCCCAATCAGCCAGGCCTACTTTTTCCAGATAATGCATAGAGCGGTCCATTCGTTCATTGCGCTTCATGCCCTGATAATATAAGGGCATTGCTACATTGTCGAGAGCGTTCTTATAGTTGATCAGATTGAACGATTGGAATACAAACCCTAAAAACTTATTGCGGTATTGAGCGGCTATTTTTTCATTCAGATTTTTGATGGGAACTCCGTCGAGTATGTAGGACCCCTCATCAGCTTCATCCAGCATCCCCAATATATTGAGCAAAGTAGATTTGCCGGAACCCGAAGACCCCATGATGGAAACCAATTCACCTTCTTCCACCTTGAACTCAATCCCCTTCAACACGTGAAGTGAATTCGATCCCATTTTGTATGATTTGTGTAAGCCTGTAATTTCTATCATAGAAGCGTGAAATGGTCACGCAATGATATTAATCATCCCGTGAAAAACTGTAAATGTTACGTTAAGACTTCAGGAATGTAGTCATACAACGCCTGCTAATAAGACTGCAATCAGTTAGTTCTGTTACAGAATAAGATGTTAGTAAAACGTTAAATCAGGCGTCTTTTTGACGCTTACGAGCGCGATAGATCACGTAGATCAGTCCGCCCACCAAAATGTAGGGCAACGCCATCAAATACATTATTCCATTATTGATGCCTTTGGCCTGGGCATTGTCCGCTTCACTTTCCAGTACTGCGCGGCACATGGCGCATTGGGCGTCCGCTTTCGCGAAAGCCACGATCAAAAGGATCAGTAGCAGCACGTATTTGACATGTTTAGACATCAGCTCACGTAATAAGGAGAGATCATAAGATAAACGACGACGCCCGTCACCGCGACATAGAGCCAAATGGGGAAGGTTATTCTGGCTATTTTCTTGTGCCGGTCAAAGCGTCGGGCCAAGGCTCTTACATAAGTGATGAGCACAAAGGGAATGACCGCTATGGAAAGCACAATATGAGAGATCAAAATGAAGTAATAGACGTATCGGATGGCTCCTGTTCCGCCATAGGCCGTAGACTCTGAAGTCATGTGATAGGCAATGTACATCAATAAGAATAACACAGAGAGGCCAATAGCGGTCTTCATTAAAGCCTCGTGCAGGTTTCTTTTACCGTTCTTAATGGCGATCACAGCAACGACTAGTACAAGTGCTGTCAGGCCATTGATAGTCGCATAAATAGGTGGTAAAAAAGTAAGTGGCTCCACGTCAAAACCCATACGCTGCAGATTGATGCCGAATAAAGCGGCAACAGCAACAGGAATGATGATGGATAAAGCCACGATCCATTTGTTGTATTTTTTTTCGTCTATACCTGGGGCTTGTGTGTTCATCTTAGGATTGCTCTAATAATTTTCTAATGTCTTCTTCCAGTATACCGATCTCTGATTCCTGACCCCCCTCGGGCACTGGCGCACCTTCAGGTACTGAACCGCGGTAGTAGATTTTTGGGTTGCCAAACTTATCGTAGCGACTTCTGATAAAACCGTTCTGATCGATTAAGGCAAAGTACCCCGAATGCTCAAAACCTCCCTGAACCTGAGGATTGGCGACTGCCAGCAGGTTAAATCCATTATTGGCCAGCTCAAAAAGCGCTTCACGCTCGCCGGTCAAAAAATGCCAGTTGGGGTGCGTCACTCCATAGTCTTCGGCATACTGCTGAAGCACTTCCGGAGTATCGTAATTGGGATCGATCGTAAAGGAGGCGATCGCAAAATTAGGCTGGGCCTTGAACGTATTGGACAGTTGCAGCAAATTGCTGTTCATGGGGATGCATATATTGGTGCAACGGGTAAAGAAAAATTCGACCACATACACCTTACCCCTGAGATCCGTATTACTGATGGTGTCTCCGCGTTGATTGACAAATTCAAAGCTGGGTACTTTACGATCTTTACCATCTACCTGAATATAGGCCAAGGCCCCGGAATTATCCACTTTAGATTCATTCAATCGGCCTACGTTCAAACGGGTGCTTTCTGAAGTTGTGCCCTGTTGTATACGCTCAACGATTCGTGGAATAAATATGATACCGAATACGAGGATAACAAAAGTGATTCCTATGTATGCATTGTTCTTCTTCATAACTACTTCTTTCGATCGGCCGTATTCTTCTTAAGCGCCAAACGGTACTCCGCCAGAATAATTTTCACATCATCCTTCATCTTATCGCCCAGCACAGCAACACTGGAGGTATCATAGCCATAAAGCGTTTCACCGTCATCGTCCTGACTTCGTCCTCGCAGATTGCCGTCTTTATCGATGATAAATACGTAGGGTGTAGAGAGATCTTGGTCCAGCGCAACATCCGTTTGCAGGGAATTAAAAAAATTCTCTATTTCCTCTGGCTCTGCAAAGATAAAACGCCATTTGCTCATATCAGTAATCGCGCCGAGTTCTTCCCGCAATCGAAGGGCTTCTTCTTCTTGCCCTAAAGGCAGTACAGATACAAATTGAAAGTCTTTAAACTCAAAAAAGTATTTGTAGATCTTCTGATTAAGGTTGAACGCGTAACCACTGTTTTGGTCCACTTTATTTCCCAGAAAGCCTAAAATGGTAATGCGATCATTAAGAGCGGCGCTGTCTAACACCTGCACTGAGGATAAGGGAGGTATAGGAAGTGCTTTAGTGCCGGGTAAAGCTGCAATCTGTTCACTGAGCACCGGCAGTTTCGCAAAATTATTCACCCCAGAGGCAAAAAAGAGATAAGCTACAATGGGTAGAATAAAGAGTATTCCGAGTACCGCAAACTTTTTGAACTGCTTCATTTTCTTTTATATACAACCTACCCCGACTAAAGCCGGGGTAGTTATTCTTTTCGTTTAGACCAGCTAGCACAAATGCAACTGGGTAGCTAGATGTGCAGTTAAGAGGTCTGCTTAAAAATCCCAGCTCTGATATCCCTCCGCATACACATCATGAATATATTCTCCCTCTACCAGTAGAATAAAGATCAGGTAACAAACCAAAAATACTGCAGTCCAGACCACTGCTCTGCGCAGTCCTTTGGTCTCTCCTTCCATGTGCATGAAAGCCCAGGTGATATAATAGGCTTTATAAATGGTAAGGAGAATAAATATCCAGTTCAGCAATTTCATTCTCATCAAATCAGTGTAAACCAAGAAATCAGGTTTGATGATCCCTAGGGCTACTTCTACAATGGTAACCACCGAAAGTAAGGCGAATACAAACCAGATTCGTTTGGTATTGGACTCGTGATGTGCTGCGTCGTGTGCCATGTGTTTTATATAAATCGTTTAACGATGCGTTTAATTAGACCAGGTAAAAGAAGGTGAAAACAAATACCCACACCAGGTCAACAAAGTGCCAGTATAACCCTACTTTTTCGACCATTTCATAGTGACCTCGCTTCTCGTAAGTCCCCAGCATCACATTAAAAAAGATGATGATATTGATGATCACTCCGGAGAATACGTGAAATCCGTGAAATCCGGTGATGAAGAAAAAGAAGTTGGCGAACAAAGGAGCTCCATATTCGTTGCGGTACAGATTGGCCCCTTCCACTACTCCGGTGGCATCATTCATGATTCGCTCTAGGGATTCCTGCCGACTCAAAACGGTCTTTTGACCCATCTCATTCAATTCCTGAACCCGAATCAACAAGTTGTCATTGGCTACAAAACCGGCCTTAACACCCTCAATGGAATGCTCAGTAGGCGTAGGCTCTGCTTCAAACCAAATGCCTTCACTTTCGATATGTTGCTCGCGTACACTTGCCTGAGGGATAGCAAAAGCCTCCAGCGCGACACGCTCTCCATCCGTATCAACAAATTGGAGTATCTGTCCGGCTTTAGTCTCCACCGCACCATACTCTCCTTTGATGAAGTTATACCATTCCCAGGCTTGTGATCCTACGAAGATCAGTCCTCCAATGATGGTTAGAAACATGTAGAACTCCACTTTTTTCTTTTGCATATTGTGGCCAGCATCTACCGCAAGTACCATGGTCACCGATGAGAAGATCAAAATGAAAGTCATCAAGGCTACATAATACATGGGAGCATCTACCCCGTGTAGTCCGGGAAAGTGAGTGAACACTTCATCGGCAATGGGCCAGGATTCAATGTATTTAAATCGAGAGAATCCGTATGCGGCCAGAAAGCCAGAAAAGGTCAAAGCATCAGAAACGATGAAGAACCACATCATGAGCTTTCCGTAGCTCGCCTGTAGGGGTCGGGTTCCTCCTCCCCAGGTTTTTCCTTCGGTTCCTGTCTTCGATAGCGTAGCGTCCATAGTTGAATCTTGGTTTATGACAGTTGCAAAAATAGGTATTTTCAATACGTTTCTCAAAGAGAAAAGTTTGATTTATATCGGGTTTAAATAGTGTTCCAATTGCTTTTAGCTTTGGCTATAACTCTGTTCTCATTATGCATATAAAAGAAACAAAAACAGGTATACCCAAAGAATATCCACAAAATGCCAGAAGGTAGCACCCAGAGTAAGACCTAGATGCTGTTCTACCGTATATTTTTTCCTTAGATGGTTCACCAATACCACGATCAAAACAATGATTCCCGCTGCAATGTGGGCGACATGTGAAATTACGAAAGCGTAAATAAACGAGGTGGTTACGGTACTTTGGGTACCGGTAAAAAAGTATCCCATCTCGATGATCTGTTCGAACCCAACAAATTGGAGCGCAACAAAAGTGATCCCCAGGGCAAGTGTACCCATCAAGCCAATGGTCGCCTGTCCGTGTCGGCCTTTTTTAATCGCTTGTTTAGCATAGATCATAAAAAGGCTGCTCAATATGATGATCCCGGTACTTATATAAAAGGCATTGGGTAGCTCAAAATCAGTAAGCCAATCGCGGCGCTCCTGGCTAACAATATAGGCACTGGTCAATCCCGCAAACATCATGGAGAGACTGATGATCCCAAACCACAGCATCATAATCTTAGCTCGGGCTACGCGTTGTTCACGCTCTACTTCGGTATATTCTGTCATTATCGTATGAACTTATCTAAAACATAAACTACTTGCACCAGGCTTATGTAACTCACGCTGGCGATCATCAATTGCTTGGCAGAAACTGCATCCATCCGTTTGTACAGGCGCAAGGCGTAATACCCCATTCCCAATCCGAGTAACAAGACTACTGTCCCGGCTACCGGAGTCAGGTACAAGCGCCCGGTCATTCCAAATACCGGAATGATGCTTACCAATATTGTCCAAAGGGTATAGAGTACCACTTGCAGGGCTGTCCCTTTGTCCCGCCTACCGGTGGGCAACATCAAAAATCCACCTTGCTTATAGTCGTCGTACAAGAACCAGCCGATGGCCCAAAAATGCGGAAATTGCCAAAAAAATTGAAGCATAAATAAGGTTCCCGGCTCGACACCAAAGTCATTGGTCGCTGCCACCCAGCCCAGCATAAAAGGAATAGCCCCTGGAAATGCGCCCACAAAAACAGACAAAGGGGTCTTGGTCTTCAAGGGCGTATATAAACTCACGTACATGAAAATCGAAATGGCTCCAAACATGGCTGTGATGGGGTTGATGTAGTACAGCACCACCAAGCCGGCAATGGTAAAAAGACTCGCAATAGTAAAAGCGGTTTTCACAGACATTCTCCCGGAGGGTAAAGGTCTATTTTTGGTACGAGCCATTAAGGCATCCAGATCACGTTCAATAATCTGATTGTAGGCATTGGAAGCTCCTACCATGAGATAGCCCCCCAATCCCAAGAGTGCCAAGACGGTCCAATCGATCTCAACAGCTCCCAATAGATAGCCCGCAATGCTTGAAAAGACCACACTCAAGGCCAGACGCATTTTGGTGATTTCTTTGAAATCATTCCAGGCGGAAGCTGAACGACTCTGTAATTTAACGATAGACAAACGGGGTGATTATTAGCAATTTTAAAAGTGGTGCAAAGATACTTCACAACAGCCTGTTGAACAACAAATGCTCCAGGTTAATTCGCTGTTAATCGGCATTACAAGATGTTCATCAAGCCTTATTTTTAGAAAAAATCCATCTAATGAAAATTTTACGTTTTGCACTTTGTTCCGTGCTGTTGTGTTCCGCTTTCGCGAAAGCGTACGCTCAGGAAGAAGTCACCATTCAGGTCATTCCAGTTCAGAACCAGATTTACATGCTCCAAGGCCGTGGCGGAAATATTGGACTGAGTATAGGCGAGGACGGCGTTTTTATGATTGATGATCAGTTCGCCAATCTTTCCGACAAAATCTTGACTGCGATTAGAACGTTGAGCGATCAACCCCTTAGATTTTTGGTGAATACCCATCATCACGGAGATCATACCGGTGGCAACGCCAATTTTAAAGAGGCGGGTGCGCTCCTTGTAGCCCACGACAACGTGCGTGGTCGATTGACTGAAAACAGCAAAGGTTCTAAGGCGGCCTTACCCATAATCACCTTTAGTGAAGACATGACCCTGTTCTTGAATGACAACGACATTTTGGTGACTCACGTCCACAATGCCCATACCGATGGAGATGCCCTGGTCTATTTTACACAAAGCAATGTGCTGCATACCGGGGATACTTTTTTCAATGGACGTTTCCCCTACATTGATTTGAAAAGTGGAGGTTCCCTCTCCGGGGATATAGCCGCTGCTAAACGCGGACTTCAGATTATCAATGAAGACACGAAGATCATCCCGGGTCACGGTAGCATCGCCAGTAAAGCCGATTATCAAGCGTATTATGAAATGCTGATCGGTATCAAAGAGCAAGTTTCTAAAGCCATAGCCGAAGGAAAATCAGAAGAAGAGGTAGCTCAGATGGAGTCACTCACCAGTATTTTTTACACCGACGCAGAAATGGCCGATAATTTTATTACCGGAGAGCGCATCCGTCGAACGGCCTACCAAAGCCTGGTTGCCGAACAGCAGTCTAATTAATCGACAATGTACTCCACGGATTGAAGTACAGTAACCGGTCCATAGCCGGTTTCTTTCCGCTGAAAGCGCAAGCCTACCAATTGAGCTCCGGTATTTTTTCGTGTCGACTTTAAGGTGTTTCTTATCTGGTCTTCCTGGGGGATCAACAAGCACAGCTTTCCGCAGAATGCATCGCCATAGGCATTGACCACCAAAAATTCCTGACCCATGATTTCTTCCTTGGTTTCGTAATAAAAAGTGACTTCCGGATCGGTTTTGATCAATTGATAAAGTTCCTCCTGATAGGCTTTGCTATTGTAAGTTTCAGAGGAAAGCACTTCGTTGTATTTACTTTTACGGCAGGGGGAATTCGAACATGCGCTGAGCACGATCGTAAACAGTACTATGATCCATCGGTAAGTCCCCATAACCGGCTTAAAACACGGTCTAGAGATAACGTAAAAAACAGCATTTTAGTCTAGTAATCGAAGTACCAGTTGAAGAGATCGGTCCTGAAGCCCAGATTGAGCCACAAAGTGCGCTCGTTGATATTGACAGGATCAAAAGAACCTTCTATCCTAAAGTCGCGATAGAATAGCTGAGTATAAGCTTTGAGATTGGTTGCTGGATTGATCAAGTACCCCAACTCCAGGTCACCGATAAAGGTATTCGCCCGGTTCCCCTGCCCAATGAAGATGTTGTTATCGCGCGGGCGGTTTTCATCATTGCTATAAATACTGGCTCCAAAATCGAATGCAGATCCTGGTGGCTCAAATCCACGTTCGCCGTAGATCATTTTAAGCGTGCCGTACCAACGCTCCCGTTCGTAGCGAACAATGGCGATACCCTCCCGGAAGCTGGCTCCCCAGAGGTGAGCGAGGGATTGATTATTATGACCGTAATTGACGATGATCTCATTATTGGAGTATACATAAGGGCGCACCTGATTGTATTCCATTTGGACCATTAGCCCGGGAATCTTAAAGGCGTCATAGTATTTAAAACCAAGCTGAACGCCTAGCTTGTTTTTATAGCTCTGTTCACTGCCAAAGATATCTCCGGTCGAAAACTCATCGATGATCCATTGGCCGTAGGCATTGAAATGATCAGAGAATTTGTACTTACCGCTCAGACCAATCAGGGCATTTCCGCCACGGGAGCCTGTAGAGAACTCAATAGCCCGATAGAATATGACCGGATTTAGGTAATTGAGATCAAATCCACGATCATTATCGTTTTCCCAGATCACGGTTTCGAATAGACCCAGGTTAAGTCGTCTGGAGACATTATAGCTTAGGTAATGGTTGGCCACATACTTGGTTCGGAACGAGCCGTCTCCGGTCACTTCCGGACGGACGTCACGCAGCGACATCCAGGTATTGGTATACTTGAGTTTCCAAAAGGTGGTGTTCAATTTGAAATAAGGATACGGACTGGCCACATCGCTCAAGAGCAAGGAACGATAACCGTCTCCTATAAAATTTTTCCCATGGCCGAATTGAAGATTGAAAAAGGAGGTTGGAGCATACGACAAATAGCCTTCGGCGATGGGGTAATCCAGATCACCGGCTCTTGATTCTTTGGCGACTCCACGACCGGGCACTATGGCCGGATTACCTCCATCTGGTTTTAAGGAGCGGGCCCAGGCATCAAAGTAATCCGGAAATCGACCCTGACTCTCATAAATCGCACTGAAGAAATTGAATTTATCGCCCAAGCCACCCTGAATAAAGACGGCCCGGGTATTATTATAGGTCAGCGGATCATCATTACGATCATCTAGGAGCTCCTGCCCTAACATCAAATCAGCTGCCGGATCAAGGGTAAACCAATAGCCCTCTCCCTGAATACGGACCATATGCTCGTTCCAGAATTTCTTCCCAAACCAGGAACTTTTGTCCTTCAGTAGAGGCTCTTTCCATTCTGAAAAATCAAAATAGGTATTCACCTGTTCGTACACGTAGGGCTTACTGGCCGTGTGGCTATTGGTCCCTACAAGATTCATTTGTTGATCAAACCGACTGTAGACCTGATGGGAGAAAGGGATATTCAGCTGACTTTGGTATTCGTTGTTCTTATACGTGCCTAGAGCAATGGCGTCATACTCTTGCTTTACCCCAGCAAGCGGAGTTACCCGATTGGCCGCTGCTGGCGAAGATTCCGAAAAGGCTGCTTGATTTCGCGAAAGCGGAATTTGAAGTGGGAGGGTGAATTGCATATAAATAGGACGACCATTGTAGGTGGGCGGACTAATCACCGGCAACTCCTCAAACAGGGTTTCCATAGCCTCTTTCAATTCGGGATAGGCCGCCTGTACATGCATGAGTTCAAACTGACCTTCTTCGGTCACTTCAAACAAGGCGACCAGTTCGCCTTCGTACTTCTCCTGTTCAACGATGGGAGGTGTTTCAAAGCGTTCTAGAACAAGTTGAATCAGGGTAGCATTAAAACAATTGGTGAGTTCTCCGGCAGTGACCTCTTCACATTCCGGAAATACCGGATATTTTTCAAATCCGTCATTTGCATTCTGGCTTTGGGCATGAGCGTTTCCGATAAATACAAAGACAACAACGAGGAGGAGACGGCTTAGATTGAGGTGCACGTTATAGAGGTTTAGGTCAGGAAAGATACATTTTTTTAAAATGCAAGCCATAGTGAAAACCCCACCAGCGAGGCTGGCAGGGCTTCTTCAAGAGGTTAGCTTCCTAATCCCTGATCTGATAGATGATAGGCATGGTATAGCGCACACCAACCGGTGTTTTGCGCTGCATACCCGGGGTCATTACCGGGAGTTTGTCGATCACGCGTTGGGCTTCTTTAGCTAAGGCAGGATGCGGCGCCCTTGCCTGTATATCAGTAACCTCCCCTTTGGTGTCAATCTTAAACTGAACGTAAATGCGTTGAATTCCTTTTAGACCTAAGCGAGAGGCGAGTTCAGTCTCAAAATACCTGTTTACGTGAGCGGTTATTTTGTCTTGCATGCATTGCCTGCGATCGGCATTGTCTGTGAAGCCTTCGCAACCGGGATATACCGGCACATCTTCCACGCGAATAAAGTCGACTTCATCAGGCACCTCTTCATCGGCTGCCTCCACAATAGTGGAAGGATCGACCGCGGCCTTTGCGTTGGGAGGCTCGTTCTTGAACTCCAAAGCCTCGATGACTTTGGTGTCGTCAGGCACCTCTTCAAAGGCTTCCGTAGGTTGGGTTCGATCCTGAGTCGTCGAAGGTTCTTCTGCCGGAGCTTTTTCTACTTCCCAGTGTTCATTCCACTCCCTAAACGTGAATTCTTCTACAGGCTCCATTGCTACTGCCAGGTCACGGGTAGGTGTTCGAATTTCAAAGACCAATAAAACGAGGAGTAGCGTTAAGATCAAGCCAACCTGAAAGGGGATGATCCCCCTTTTACGTAAATTTACATCGTGCTTTCTTGTTGTGGAAGGAAGGCTTTGCCGAGCCTGCGTTCCATTTTGTGAAGTGTTCATAAAATGATGGTTTTAAATGATTCATACTCATAACCTTCACAACAAGTCTGCCACAAAAAGAAAATCCCGCCTTCCGGCGGGATTTTTAATGGATTTAGTTTCCTTAATCTTGTACCTGGAACACGATAGGTAAGGAATACAGTACCCCTACCGGCTTACCACGCTGCTTACCCGGAGTCATTTTGGGAAGCAATTTGATCACTCGCTCTGCCTCTGCCTCCAGACGAGGGTGTGGCCCACGAGAACCGATATCGGTAATATTTCCGTTACGGTCAATCTTAAATCGAACGTAGATACGATTCACTCCGCTCAATCCAAGTTCGCCACCTAGTTCAGTGTTGAACTTACGGTTGACCAATTGACTTACTTTTTCAGACATACACTGCTTTCGGGCAGCATTATTCTTTTCGTTCTCACAGCCCGGGAAAATCGGTACATTCTCAATAACTGCAAAAGGAACATCAGCGATCTCCTCTTCTTCAGCCACTTCTACTTCTTCAATTTCCACAATTTCCTCTTCCTGACTGGTTTCGGTAGACTCGATCACCGTTTCTTCTACTTCTTCTTCATCTTCTACAACCTCAATCACTTCAGGAGCCGGTGGTGGTGGCGGTGGTGGTGGTGGGGTATTTAATTGTTCGGTAATTGGAATTTCTTCTTCCAATTCATCGTCAAGATTCAATTGACCAATGTCAATATTGCTCTTTTCGTAGCTTTTGTATTCAATTGCTCCCCAGCAAATTGCCAAGATGAGGATAAGACCTATTTGGAAGAAAAGAACACTGTTTCTGCTAAGGTCTGCCTTTGGATTTTTTTTCGGTTCCATAGTGTGAATGTATTAAGGTATGCTAAAATAACGAAATTCAAACGGAATAGAAAACTAAAACTTCATTTTCAAGGAGCCCCAGATCTTCCGTGTTAAGCTCAATAGAAGTAAGGCCAGCCCTATTCCCACACCATTAGCGAGTAAATCCCAATGATCTGCAGTGCGATAACTGGTTAACTTCCATTGTAATGCCTCAAGAAGCGTACCATAAAGAAAGGCAAAAACCGCTACCCGTGTTAAATTTTGAGTTTGTTTGCTTTCGCGAAAGCGCACTCCGTCGAGGAGAAAAAACCACACCAGGGTAAGTACGAAATAGGCCAGTGCATGGGCGATTTTGTCCGAAAAAAGCGAAGCACTCAAGACCCGGGGTGGTCGGCTCAAAGAGCCTGTAGCAATGAGCAGTGGGTAAACCACTGCGGCCAGGCTGATTAATTTACGCACCAATGACTTCTCCATACGCTTCGGCATCGAGAAGATCGTCCAGTTCTGAGGGATCAGCAACCTTCAGTTTGATCATCCAGCCGTCTCCGTACGGATCGGTATTGACGAGTTCCGGTTCGTCTTCCAGAGCTTCGTTAAATTCAAGGATCTCTCCTGAAACCGGCAAGAATAGATCGGATACTGTTTTTACAGCCTCTACCGTTCCAAATACCTCATCTTTATCTAAGCTTTCGCCTACCGTTTCCACTTCAACGTAGACGATATCACCCAGTTCGCCTTGTGCGAAATCAGTAATGCCCACGGTCAGGACGTCTCCTTCGATTCGGGCCCACTCGTGATCTTTGGTGTACTTTAGTTCTGCTGGTATGCTCATTTTCAAATGCTTTTTTTAGTTTCCAAAGTTGTAGCGCAGAGTGATTCCAGAGCGAATGGTCGTTTGCGGAAATGCGGTACTGATCGCATAGGTGGCAAAACTGTGATCGTAATAGAAGAGCGCGGTTAGATTCTTGCTTAAAGCGTAATCTGCTTTGAAGGTGAAACCGTATATATCCTGCCCTGCGGTGACTTGGTTATTATCAATGTCCAAATATCGGATTATTGTTTGATTTTGCCGCAAGGAAAAATCAGCTTTTAGATTCAGATCACTCTTTAAAATGGTTCGCTTTCCTCCAAAATTAGTAGCAAACCGAAGATCTTTAACCCGATAACCTACCCCCAGTTTGTATTCATTTCCTTTGATCTCGGTCAGTAAATTATTGTCGAAACTCAAGCTTAATACCCGATCTTTTCTCAATTCTGCCAGAATTTGTACCGAGTTCTGCATTTCGAAATCCAAACGTACCAAAGGAGAAAATTGTTCTACCAAATTGATGGCCGTAAATAAGGTTTCATTCAGGAAGTTTCCGGCCTGATCGGTCTGAGCGGTTGTAGGATCTGTATCGGTGTTCGGGTCAAATACCAGGTTGGTATTGAATTGTGTGACGCTATAGCCGGCATTGTAACCATGGTTGACCGAGAATCTCTTGAAGTTCTTCTTGAACCACTTTAACTTCATCAGACCGGTGTACTTTAAGTTCCAGTTAGGTAGTGGAATATCTTTAAATGCCCCTAACTTGGTGTCACTGGCATCACCACCGGTGTAGGCCGATAGGAAGGCAGGAATCAGCACCGATTGATTGGTGCTGCCAAATCCCTCAGGGAAACCACTCTCATCTCTTGGATAGGAATCATTACCGTAAAAATTGCGCGCCAGACGCTCTGCAACCACGAGTCGGTTAGACCTAAACTCTTCAAATACCTGCGAAAATGACTCGGTGCTTTTACTAAAAGCCGTGCCGATCATGAGGGTGGAAATATTGAAATTTCCGAAGGTATTTCCTGCCAAACCTTCGTAGGTAAGTGAATTGGGGTCAACCCGATAGCTTTCGGAGAAAGATTCCTGATAAATTCGATTGAGATTAACATCAATGGTCAGGTCGGTGAGCGGCACCAGTTGCGCCTGAATGTCTAATTGTTTATTCTCTACTTCGCGGTACTGTTGATTGAACTCCTGATATAGGGTCAACCATCCTTTGCGTGCCGCGAGGTCGCGCACTTCTGCCTGACTTCCAAACACAAATCCTGCACTGGGCTTCAGGGTACCTATAAATCCGATGCTGGGTAAAAATCCGGGCAGAAAGATTCCGTTGTTCTCCTGATAGTTTACTTGAATGTTCTTAATGGCGGTAGCCAACCCAATCGCGGTGTTGTATGCCTTGTCCTTCCCTTTGAGTCCGGATTCCTGGGCCTCTTGAGGTTTCTGAGCCCGGTTAGGATCATTGAGCTGAGGCACCGCCCGACTGCGCGCTTCTCTGGAATTGGTATTCGCCTTTCGCTTCTCGAGTCCGATATTCTTATAGACCGTTTCCATATTGATGGTCCCGTTGATGGCATGGGTATTGGCGTTCTCTATGCTGTTCCCCAGGTTGGGAATGCCTTCCAGTGTCTGGAACTGTTGCGAACCCCGCTGCCATTGATAATCGGCCGTGTAGGAATAGGTCGCCTTAAGAAAATCCAGGAAGGGTAATTTGGCAAAGGGCAGGTCATAGTTAACCTGTAAGGTCTGAAACTGTCGATTGGGGGTACCCACCTCAAAGAATCCATCAAATACTTCCAATTCATTATTCGGCAGACCATCATCATTGAGATAATTGCGCACAATACGGTTTTGAGAGGCATCAAAATTGACCCTGAGGGATTTGGTGATTGGATAGTTCACCGCATACTGCCAATCAAACAGAAAGTTGCGCTGATATAGGGTAGGTATAGGAATAAAACCTTGTTCTGCTGTGACATCTCTAAAGGTTTGTTCGTTATACTGACGAGTGATATTGGTACTCGCACTGAAGCTGGCCGGTAAGTAGTTGAAGTTAAAATCCTTAAGCCACTTCAAGTATTTGCTGGTGAACAAAGAATCCTTTTTCTCAAAAGGCGCCACCGTTTTCGGTTTAAAGTTATAGGTATAGGTCCCTCCCAATCTGACGTTTTTATCGACAGCATCTTCAATCTCAAAATCACGATGATTCGTTTGATTGTAGGAGTAGGAGAAGGCGAAATTTTCCACATCATAAGGCATGGGTTTCTTTTCTCCCGTTCGTTCTTTCCGCACTCCAATAAAATTTATGCTTTTCCGCTTGGTGTAATCAATGGACTGGTTCTCGATACGGTCCCGCTCCTCATCACTGGTCGCGTTTTCCAGGCGAGTCTCCAGCTCCAAATCCAAAAATCTAGGATCAAATTGCGGTGTAATCTTTTGTTCTCCTATGGCGTAGTTGAATGGTAATTTGATCCCCCATTTGTTAGGCAACAGCTGACCCAGTTCCACATTGGTCACTACGTCATATTGCTGGGTATCTTCGCGAAAGCGTTCATTGGGAGATTGTTCGATGCTACCAAAACCGCTGGTGCTTTGTCTCCCTGTAGCGGATACGGTGGCAAAATCGGCCAGATTAGCATCCAGATTTACGATCCCGGCCCAACCTCCTTCATTATTCAATTCGCTCAAGCGCAACTCATTAAACCAAACCTCTCCACACACATCCTGACCTCCGGAATCATTTCCGTTTTTCAATCCCAGCATGATGGTGCGCACATCTCCAAAACTTGGATTCCCCTTAATACCTATGGTTAAAGCATTCACCCGGTCTCCATCTCCTCCCTGCAGATCTCCTTCTTCAAAGAAATGCACCTGTCCGTTGGGATAGGTTGCCGGGTCGTTGACTACAATTGATTTTACCTGTTGCAGTAATTCCAACGGCAGGTCGAAGCGGTTGGCCTCGGGCCAAATTTCACTGGGCGTAGTGGCTCCGAAGGGGGTAATAGCCAAAGGCAATTCTATCTGATAGTAATTTTCGGTGAGGTCAGTTCCCATTCTGATAAAAGCCCTAAGTTCACCATTTTGCGGCGCGATTTCCCGAAGAATGGCTTCAGCGTGTAAGAACATCTCAAGATTCTTGTACTGCCGCATATCCAAGTTGTAATACTTATACACCCCACGCGCATCCTCGGGTTCCAGATCACAAACCAACAGGCTTAAGGATTGCTCATTTTGTCGAATGTTCTGGTTGTTGTTGATGAGCTGCTCTCTACGTACTCCCGGTGGCAGGACGTATGGAATCGGATCGCGATTCTCATTGGCCTCTATACTGACAGAGGCCACCTCAAATTCGGTGTTCTCCATGGTAGGGTCTGACATGTCGGGGTCTAAGGTCAGGTCATAGCGGCGGTAATCTCCACGCACCAAATCCAGGGTTCCCAGGCGCAGCACCGTGTTTTGCGAAAATTCACTGAGGTACATCCGCATGAATCGGATGGTTCTAAAATCACCGATTCCACCCACCGTATTGGTAGGTTGATTGATGGGTATTTTGAATTGTACCCAGCGAACGGGTATCGTACTTCCATTCTGTTGGGTCACGGTCAGGTTTCGAATATCCGTAATGAATGGATTGTCGATCACCAGTGACTCCCGGGTGATGTCCAGCTCATATTCGTAATAGCTGTTCACCGTATTCATGGTGTTATCCCGGTTCAAGTCTTCGACGTCGGGGAAGGTTGTTGCCCCACGATTGGTTTGGGTCACTTCTACCGGAGAGTTCCCTTCTTGTCCATTGTAGCGCTTATAACGATCCAATACATTCCCTTGAGCCGCAACGAAATATTCATAATTGTCTCCTGCGGGATCTTCCAATCCGGCAAAATCAGGGAAGCGCTGTGCTTCCTGGGCATCGTCCAGGCCATCATAACCAATGTCCTGATTGGTACGCGCCTGTCCCTCGGAAGAGAAGGCGTAGATCAAGGCCTGATTGGTAGGAACCTTTCCCCAGATCGTTTGAGAGGTGTTCTCCTGACCTCCACTTTCCGGCAGGCCGTTCTCATATTGCTTACGCCCATCTTTTAGAATGTCTTCGGATATACTCCCTAAATTCAAGGTCAATTTTCCACCTGGATTACCCGCATTTTCATCGTATAAGAACGGATCCATTAACCAGAACTCGACAAATTCTACATTGGCCTGTTCAAAATCGGTCGAACTCAATTGCCTCATGATTCCCCCGAAGTTTTGCTCAGGATTGGTAAGGATTCCATCCTGGGCATCCGGACTGTAATTATAGGCTCCACGTTCGGTGGGATAATAGGCCAGATCTAATGTGAATAAGGCCTGTGTTTGACCAGCAACAATATCCTGTTGTGGGAAGATCTCGTTACGGAACACCCGGCGCGTCGCAAAGGACGAAAGGTCTTGATCATTGATGCCATCCGGTCGCTGACTCGTGTAAAAAATAGGGTCAATGGTGTACCAGGCTAATTTTGCCCGGCGGTAGCCAGAAGACAGATCTCCATTGGCCAAATCTCCACCAAAGCCCACCGGTACGGAGGAAAGATCCCATTGTAAAGGAGAGCTGATATCGATAGAAGTTTGGGCGCCTTCAAAGTCATCCACATAAGAAGTGGCTTCTCCACTAAAGTCGGTGCCCTTGGGCTGGCCCGGCAACAGATAGGCGAATTCACCACGAACAGAAACATTAGAAGCTACATCCGTATCTATGTTGGGCAGTTTGTTGACCAGACGGGTCAAAAAGGGTACTTCGGTAGAATAATTAGCGTTAAGTCCGAAAATGGTGTTATTGATAGGCTCAAAACTGTAGGTCGCTTTTTGAGTCAGTGGCCGTTCGTTCAAATTGATAATAGTACCCCCAACCAAAAAGTCTTCACTGAACTGATGCTCAACATTGATCCCGGTAAAACGCTTGGTCTGCTGTCCAAATAAAGCATTATTTTCCGTTGAGACCTGAATAGGAATGTTCGATCCTGCGAGCGATTTATCGAGTAGGATCACTCGACCCAACTGATAATTAACGGTATAATCCAGACCTTCCTGCAGCACCCGACCACCGGCAGTAACGGTAACCGAACCCTGTGGAATATTGAATCCACCAATAGGAATTCCTTCATCCTGGGTCGATTTGTACTTTCCTTTCAGTTTGAACAGGTTTTTACTGGCATTATCCCGGGCCACGGTTTTGGTGGATGCGTACAGTGTTTTATAAACGTATTTGAGCTGGTTGGCGTTATACGTGGCTAACTCAGCCTCAGACATGTCCATATTATCATCGTAGGTCTCCCCAGGATCATTCCTCAATTTATTGAAAAGAAACTCTCCAAAGGGCTCCACGCTGGTAAAGATGATGCTACCGTTCTGGGTGTCTACGGTTAGACCCGGCACGAAGTCAAAGAAGCCGTCGCCACCCACCTGAGGATCGCCAAACACGGTCAATCGATCTAAATTGAACACCCTCAAAAGCGTGGTGTTCGCTACGTCATCCGGGAGTGGTGGCCCACCTTCTGCAGGGGTAATGTAATTGAGGGGAGCAGGGTTGTCATACACGATGTTCAATCGAAAGCCTTCCTGTTCGAGCTGAAAAGCACCCAATCCATAGATATTCTTCATCATCAAGTCCCAGACCGGTTCGTTGACCTGAGTGATGTTACTCTTAAGCAATTTAACCACGATGTTCTGAGCCTCTCCTCCCTGACCCACAGGCTTGACGCTGTCGAGAATTCCGTCATTATTGATGTCGGCGCCCGGGGTTTGATCCGGATCGGCACCATCGGTGATGCCGTCATTATCGGCATCCGGTTTTTCGGCTACGCCGTCTCCGTCTTCGTCGGCATCAGCGATATCGGGAATCCCGTCGTTGTCTTGGTCGGGAAACGCTCCACTGGTGGAGTCGACTCCGTCATTGGCAAATTCGCCCACCTGAAATACTTCTCCGTTCACGGTATACTGAAAAGACACCCCTAAAACCTCATCATTGCTCAAGCGTTGATTTAAGCTGATGTACCCCAATCGCTCGTCCAAATCGTATTCATCAGGACGCAGTTTTCTGGCATTTTCCAGCAAGACGTAATCGGTACCATCATCTACAGTGACCCCGCCAAAACCTTGACCAACCGTAGCCACACTTCGAATGGCCGAGGTCAGCACGGTTTCCTGTGTCGTGTTGATCCCAAATGGATTGAAATCGTTGTTCCTATTGCTTGGAAACGAACCCGGCGGCACATTTACGAAGCCAGCGGGTGGAGTCATCAATCCGATGTTCGTAGGCTCTGATTCACCAATATCCTGAACGGCTACGATGTTACGCGTATTGTCAGTAGTACTGGCCCGGTTAGTGATCCAGACCTCTATCCTGTTGATTTGTACATTCGAATTGATAAAAGGATAGCGCTCCAAAGAGCGATCATAGGTATCTCTAAAATAATGGGCCAGGAAAAAGTGACGATCATTATCATAATCCAGTGGGCGTATCTCAAAGTCCTGAATGGTCCCTCCCCCTTCGGCAGTCACCGAACGAGTTTGCGATTGTTGTTCAGAAAATACTCCAGTAATCCGTGTTTTTCCAAATTGAAGTTCCGTCTTGACCCCAAATAAACTTTGGGAACCTTGAATTAAAGCACTGTTCAGGGGCATGCTCACATTACCCACTTCGATCTTTTGAACGATATCGTCTTCTGTGGGTGTGTATTCCAACTTGATCTGGTTTTGAAAATCGAAAGTCGATTCGGTATCGTACTGCGCATTGATTTGTAAGCGCTTCCCTACCTTACCCAGCAAACTCAAACTGATGCGTTGGTCAAAATCAAAAGAAACATTGGTCCGGTTTCGGGGTGAAAAACTCGGATTATCCTGCTTGGTGTACAGTAGACCCAGATCCATTTCCACAGATCCCTGAGGGATTAACGAAATCTCAGTACCTCCAAAAATACTTTCAAACAGATTTGAATTCACGTAGAAATTAGGGAGCAGATTCTTTTGGGCTTCCTTCCCTTCTTCGGTATTCCCGTCTATGGCGGCTATTTTTTCCTTGAAGTAATTCCGCATCTGTTCCTGCCGTACCAGATCATAGTATTCCTGGGGGGTAAGGATTAGCGGATAGGTGATATTGAAACGGCCCAGCGATTCGGTGTAGACGTATCGATCGGTGTCGGCATCATAGGTGTATTTGGAAACGATGCTACTGGGATTGTCCAGCTCGAGCCTGCCTAAGGCGTAAGTGCTTGCTGTACTGTCCTGAGTATTTGGGTCCTGATCTTGTGCAATTCCCTTTAAACCTGAAAGAAGGGCTACCAGAACAAAGAAAAAATGAACAGTCTTTATGGGCTGATTAAAGGTCAGGTTCAAGTTGCTATAGGTTTTTCAGGGCCTCTTTTATCAAGAGCTCCACTGTGGCGTTGGGGTGTTCCCTTAAAATTTTATCACATACTTTTTCGGCCTGCTTGCGTGCAAATCCTAAGGTTTCTAATGCAGATAACGCTTCTTCTTTGCTGGTATTGCGCGGCCCTGCTGAAACTTCGTCCATTCCGGACAACTTGAGGACTTTGTCTTTGAGGTCAATAATGACCCGCTTGGCCGTTTTGGCGCCTATCCCTTTAATGCTTTGAATGGTCACATCATCGCCAGAAGCGATGGCTTGATGAATTTCTTCCGGTCGTAAAGAAGACAACATGGTGCGTGCAGTATTGGGACCAATACCGGAAACAGAAAGTAATAATCGAAATAATTCCCGTTCAGAAGCCTGCACAAAACCGTACAACGTATGAGAGTCTTCTTTGACCTGGAAATGGGTCAGGAGTTGAATGGATTCTTCATCCGGGATTTGGTCAAAAGTGTGTAGCGATATATTGACAAAATAACCAACGCCGCCGCATTCAATAATCACATGGGTAGGGGTCTTTTCAACCAGCCTGCCCTTCAGGTGTGAAATCATTCGTTAACTAAATTTTAAGAGGCGCTAAATGTACTAAAATAATTATCAAATATGCTTTACCGCTGCGCTCTTCCTTGGGTCATGAACCTGCCTAAAGGCAGGCAAGACTCCCTAAGTTCGCTTTACCGCTGCGCTCTTCCTTGGGTCATGAACCTGCCTAAAGGCAGGCAAGACTCCCTAAGTTCGCTTTACCGCTTCGCTCTCCCTTTGATCGTGAACCTGCCTGCCGGCAGGCAGGGCTCAGTGACCTCGCTTTATCGCTTCGCTTTCCCTTCGGTCATTAAGCTCGTGACCTCGCTTTCGCGAAAGCGTGCTTAGAACTTTAAATATGCAGGTGCTAAAAAGCCGTTCTTAGATCTCGAGGTCGAGTTGCTGTTGTTTTTTTTCTTTTTGCTGGGCATCTATAACCGCTACCGCAGTCATGTTGACGATTTCATCTACACTAGCTCCTAACTGAAGTACGTGAACGGGTTTGCGCATACCCAACATAATGGGTCCAATGTTATCGGCCTTGTCCAACTCTTTGATGGTTTTATACATGATGTTTGCCGTATCGATGTTGGAGAATACCAGGGTATTCACTTTTTTCCCGGCAATCTTAGAAAATGGGAATTTTCGCCGCATCATTTCATCATTAAGAGCAAAGTCGGCTTGCACTTCTCCATCCACCAGTAAATCCGGATAATAGCGATGCAGATAAGCCACGGCATCGCGCACCTTATTGGCTTTTTCGTGTTTGGACGAACCAAAATTGGAATAGGACATCATAGCGATCACGGGCTCCAAGCCGAACATACGCACGGTGCGTGCTGTCATCTGAGCAATTTTAGCCAGATCTTTGGCCGAGGGATCGATATTGATGGACGTATCGGCTAGAAATAGAGGCCCTCTGGAGGTAATCATCAGGTTAGCCGTAGCTACTTTATTCACCCCTTTTGCAGCCCCAATTACTTCAAATACCGGCTTGACCACCGAAGGATAACTGCGCGAATAGCCGGTAATCATACCGTCAGCGTCGCCTTCATTGACCATCATGGCGGCAAAGTAATCCCGTTGTCGCATCAACTTTTGGGCATCATATAAGGTTACGCCTTTACGCTTTCTGGCCTGCCAGTATATTTGAGCGTATTTCTCGAGGTGCTCCAATTCTTCCGGTGACTTGGGATCAATGATCTCCACATCAGCATCAAAATCGATCTCTTCCTTAAGTTCCAGAATCGTCTCCCGGTTTCCAAGCAGGACAGGAGTTGCCACACCATCATCATGCACTATCTGAGCGGCTTTCAACACATCCAACTGATCAGACTCAGCGAACACAATACGCTTGGGAGCCATTTTGGCCCGATTGATCATCAAACGAACAATTTTGTTGTCAGAGCCCATGCGTGCATAAAGTTCTTCCTCATACGCTGCCCAATCGGTAATGGGTTCTTTGGCCACCCCACTTTCCATGGCAGCTTTGGCTACTGCAGGAGGCACGGCCGCAATCAATCTGGGATCGAAAGGCTTGGGAATGATATAATCTTTACCGAAGTTTAGGCGGGTTTCGCCATAAGCGATATTGACCTGTTCGGGTACATTTTCTTTGGCCAGATCAGCGAGTGCTTTCACTGCAGCCATTTTCATGGCCTCATTGATCTTGGTGGCCCGTACATCCAGAGCTCCTCTAAAAATGAAAGGGAAACCCAATACATTATTCACCTGATTCGGATTATCCGAACGTCCTGTTGCCATGATGATATCGTCGCGTGTCGCACAGGCCAGATCATAACTGATCTCAGGATCGGGATTGGCCATGGCAAAAACGATTGGATTCTTGGCCATACTTTTCAGCATTTCCGGACTTACGATGCCGGCAATAGAAAGGCCTACGAATACATCAGCATCTTTCATGGCTTCTTCCAAGGTATCGATCTTACGGTCTGTGGCAAACTCCGCTTTTTCCGTACTTAGGCTTTCCCGATCCTTACGAATTACCCCTTTACTGTCGGTCATGACGATGTTCTTATCCAGCGCTCCAAAGGCTTTGTAAAGACGGGTACAGGAAACTGCTGCGGCCCCTGCTCCACTGATCACAATGCGGACTTCTTCAATTTTTTTATTCGTTAGCTCCAGGGCGTTCAGAAGTGCAGCTGCTGAGATAATGGCTGTTCCATGCTGATCGTCGTGCATGACCGGAATGTCAAGCTCTTCTTTAAGTCGGCGTTCGATCTCAAACGCCTCCGGAGCTTTAATATCTTCCAGATTGATCCCTCCAAAAGTGGGAGCAATATTTTTTACAGTCTCGATAAAAGCGTCGATATCTTTAGTGCCTACTTCAATATCGAATACATCGATACCGGCAAAGATCTTAAAGAGCAAGCCTTTCCCTTCCATCACAGGTTTGGACGCCTCCGGTCCAATATCACCCAAGCCTAAGACTGCAGTACCATTAGAAATAACTGCCACTAGATTTCCTTTGGCCGTGTATTTATAGGCATTATTAACGTCCTTCTGGATCTCCAAACACGGCTCGGCTACTCCGGGTGAGTAGGCCAAAGAAAGGTCTCTTTGGGAGGAATATTTTTTGGTAGGTACCACGGCGATCTTGCCGGGTTGCGGTTTAGCGTGATAGATAAGTGCTTCTCTTCTTCGTTTTTGCTTACTCATATATGCTTAGTTGGCGATCAGTAAACAAAATTAAGGCTATTATCTCAGCCGCACCTATAAAACATAGAAAATGCGATCAGCTGATGCCAAGAAGTTCAGAGAGCAGATCTACATTTTGGGGTAAGCGACCCACGTTCTGCAATTTGATCGCGGCCAGGGAGAGGGCGATCTTTAAACAACGTTCCATTTCAAATTCCTGCAAATAAGCAAACAAGAACCCGCTCCAAAAGGCGTCTCCCGCGCCAGTCGCGTCCAAAATCACATCGATCTTTTTGGCCGGTAGTTCTATGCGCGTCGCTTCTTTACCAAGCGGCTTATGGGATAATTTTACCCCTTTACTACCCAGGGTCAGACAAACGATCTCCACTCCTGCCTGATGAAAAAAATCAAAAACTTTTTCCTGGGCTACCTCATCTCCGAACAAACGCGCAATATCATCTTCACTCACCTTAACCAGTGGATTGTAGCTGCAATAGGTTTTGATCGTCTCTATGGCTTCTTTCCGATCGGGCCATACACGAGATGCATAATTGACGTCTATACTTAGTGTACAACCAGCTTCCTTAGCACGTCTGGCTCCATCCATGATGGTAGCTCGCGCCGGTTGCCGGCTTAAAGCGAAGCAGGTGGTGTGGTAAATCTTCGCTTGAGCCAGTAATTCATCGGGGAGTTGATCTGCGGTAATCTGCGTATCTGCTTTGCGGTAGGGAATGAAATCCGGAGTTCCCGTGGTTTGTGAAACAAAAATGACGCTGGTAGGCTCGTCATCAAGCTGTTTTACCGAAGCCAAAGACAAGCCATTCTCCTGCAACTTCTCGAGCATATAGGCACCAAATCCATCACGGCCAGTGGTACACACCAAACGGGGAGTGAGTCCTAAACGCGCCATATTCATGGCTACATTGGTAGGTGATCCTCCCAGGTAGCGATGATAGTCCCGTGTTTCTTCTATGGGCACATCGCGCTGCTGACCGATAAAATCGATCAGGATCTCGCCTACACAAATGACATCGATGGGTTTACTCATGGTGAAATTAGCTTTTGAGTTCTGTTAGTAGTTGGTTTCCCTTTTGGTATTGCATCAAGAGTACTGCTCCTGCGGCGCTCCAGGCACAATAGGGTACCCCATTGGGGGTTCCAGATTCTGAATTAAAGTTTTCGTAGAAACTCCATCCTTCCAAAGCATTGAGCTGATGGATACGGGCAGTCATGGCTTTCGCCAAAACCTGGGCAGCTGCATGCTCCTTGCCATGTACCCAGAGTCCGGCTCCAAAAAACCCATTAACCATGGGCCAGGTACCTCCGTTGTGAAATTCATAAGGAAAATTGCGGAATTCATACTTGCAGTTGTTCACCAAAAACCGCCAATCCGGATCCTCTTCTGTGATCACCGGCCAAAAAGCGGGCATGAGTTGAAGTGATAATTCCTGAGCCAACTCCGCTGCATAGTTGATCAATTCTTTTTGATCTTGAGCACTTCCCAAGCCGAGCAAGAGAGCCAAGGCATTTCCAAAACCGTCAAACTGGGTTTGGTATCCGGCCGGCTCGAGACTTGCGGCCCAATATGGGAGCTTAGCCAGACTCTCAAAAGCCTTAGGATGATACGGCTGTTTGTTCTTTGCATTCTTCTTAAAATTCAGCTCCAGCTTTTCCTGAATACGGTCGTGTTTAGTTCGCATGCGCGCCTTGTCCTCAAAGTGGAGGTAGCATCGTAATGCCCAAAGTCGGAGGACTTGATCGTAGAAAATAAAGCCCTGGGTGGGGTATTCGTCGGCCCAGTTTCCGCTTCTCGGAACGTACATCAGATCGCCGTCATTGTACTCCCAGCTGTGCATTAATTGAAAGCCTAACTCGAGTTTGGCTTTATTTTGCTCGAAGAACAGGATATCACCGGTAAGATAGGCATATTGGCACACCCCAATAATAAACCAGGATACGGTATCCACTCGTCCGGCCAGACCTCCAAAGCTCAGGGAAGGGGTTGCTCCGTCGTAATGTACGTTAGAGGGAATATTACCCAACTCGTGCTGATGATCAGCAAGCGTGATCAAGGTATTCTTAAAGGCCTCTACCAGTTTTTGATCTCCATCCAGCGCACCGGCCAAACCACAAATGACTCCATCTCTCGCCCAGATTCTTCGATAGTTGGCAATGTCATTAGCGCTGGCCAAATAGCCGCGCTCGGTACTCACCTGATGCAAAAGGTCGATGGCTTTTTGATAAGGGGTAGACATGTTGGTTTCGTTAGTTAGGGACTTCAAGATAGCAAAGAAGTAACAGAAAAAAGAGAGTTAAACACCCCTAAATCCTGTCCAGTGGATGCATTATTTTTTAAAAAAGGGAATCCGGATCGGTCAAGGCATCCAGATCCTTTCGAAATCGTTCTGGCAGGATGTTGATTCCAAGTTGATAACTGGCATTCATCCAGCCAAAACCGCTAGTCGTGATGTAATCAAACTGGGTGCCCACATTCCCGTATTCGGCATACACTTTATGCGTACAGGCCACTACATCGTATTTCTCAGGAATGGTCCCATTGTAGTCTACGGCATTTTTAGTGATCATCCAAAGCCAGCGATAGATCAATTCGTAAGCTTCGGCTTCATAGCCGTATTGTAGCAGACCTTTCCATAGCATCATTTGATGGGGCGCCCAACCGTTGGGGTAATCCCATTGACGTTGCACCGCGCCGGAGGGCACCCGGGCATGCATGGCAGCTGAGGTTCCCGCGATCCCACCACGCTCCTTCAGACTAGATTTAAGGGCGTTCACCATTTTGGCCGCTTGATCAGCGCTGGGAATACCGGCCCAGAGGGGAAAGAAATTGCTGGCTGATTCAAATTCGGTCTGTTTCTGATCCAGGAAATGATAATCGAAGTACTGGCCAGCCTTTTCATTCCACATCAGTGAATTCATTAGTTGACGGCGCTTTTCAGCTCGCTGCTCCCATTGCTCTGGAGTATAGGCTTTAAAATTTCCTTGGAAATAACGGTCAATTAAATAGGCGAAATCCGTTTCGTACTTGTAAAGGAGGCTGTTCACATCGACGGTGTTCAGATGGGCACAGACATCATCCAGGCGCCAACTCGTATCGTGACCACTTTCCCGCAAGCTTCGGTCGTGGGTGAAGTAGAGGTCCAACTCAGGGACTTTAATAGCTCCTGTCTGATACGCTTTCGCGAAAGCGGACACTTCCATAGCATACTTTTCCGCATAGGGGGCGAGAGCTTCGTCAAAATGACCGGGCTCCGTCTCCGGAGGAATGCCGATACCTTGCGCCAAGTAGCGATTTAAACCCGTATTTGTTAGGCGCTCACCGGCTACCATCCAAACCGTTTCGTATTCCCGTATGGCCATAGACAAGCTATGCTCCAACCAGGAGCGGCCAACGGAAGGTTGAGCTTCATAAACTTCGCGGATAAAAGAACTCAGAAAGGGTGGTTGGGTTCGCGTTAGATAATAGCTTCTGTTGGCATTTAAGATCTTTCCGTAGTGTTCGATCTGATAGCAAAAGTTATCGATCATAGCCTTCGCCAGATCCACTCGCTGATCGATCAATAAGCCAATGCCTTCAAAGTAACTATCCCAGCCGTACATTTCGTTAAAACGTCCTCCCGGAACCACAAAGGGAACGCCCTTCTGGGTATCAGCAGTTAAGGCTAGTGCCAGTATTCCCGGTTGCTCATTGATGCTCTTGACATAACTGGGACTGATTTTTTCTGGCAAAACAACGACTTCCAGCCCGGGGAAGTCCTTTTGCAGTGATCGATAGTATTGCTGCCCTTGTTCATCGGTCGCGGGCACATAGATCCGCTGGATCTGCTCTTCGGTCTTATCATCAGTCAGGATCCGGGCAATGCCTTTACGATCGATGGTTCGGGTAAGATCATCCCAAAAGTCCTCGCGGATACGTCTGGAAATTCGGGCCGTAGGGGGTTCCTGAATACGGTCAATGGCGATTACTGCCTCTTCCTTACCCTTGCTAATAGCCTGAGCGATTTCCTGCAGTAAATTGGATAAATAGTAGGTGCCTTCAATAGTGACCTGGTGCCCGTCAGTCCCGATCAATTCGAAAGATTTAGGCCCTTGATCTTCAGCCGTGATTTTTCTGTCCTGATCGGTATCTTCCTGAGCCAATAAACGCTCTAAGGTCTCTTTAAGCCGAATGTTGAGCTGCATATTGAGCGGTTAACCGTTTCAAAACAAAATAAGAAACCAAAAGCAAAGTCATGGGAATCAGGGTGAAGTAGAAGGCTTTTTCAGCGCCTATTTCTTTAAATAGATAGCCGATAATTCGTGAACCTAAGGTACCCCCCAAGGCCGAAAAGATGACGATCAATCCGGTCATGGGACTGTGTAGTTTTTTGGGCAGCGCACTCAGGACTACCGAATTCAGCAAGGGATAAATAGGGGCGATAAACAAGCCCACCAGAGGGAAGGCAAAACCGATAAAAGGAATATCAGAGAAACGTTCAATGGGACCTACACTTGCGCCCACGGTACGTGGCAGTAAGAAATACACAATGGCCATGGCAATGAGTGTGCAAAAGGTCAACACCCATACCCAGGAGATGCGCTGGGTGATCACTCCGGCCAGTAACCGGCCTATCGCGAGGGAAACGGCCAAAATGCTAGCCATCATGATCCCGATATTTTCTGGCAGTTCAAGGACTCGTGAATTGAAGGTGGGCAGCCAGGTCATAATGCCTTGCTCGATCATCACGAAAAGAAAGGCAGAAATGACAAAAACCAGCACCAGCAGTTTACTCATCAATTTGAACATGGCCAAAGCGTCTTCGGTCAAATTGGCTCCGGGTACTTCCGGAGTTTTTTCAAAACGGGTGAAAAGAAGAATCAAAAAGGAAACTGCAGAAATAGCGGCGAGCAGCCAATACACATTCAACCAACTATCCGGATTACTTTCATCATTAAAAGCCGGAAAGAGAAAATAAGCCAAAGCGATCCCCAACATAAAAACCCCCTCAATGGAGCTCATTAAACTGTTGTGTTCTTTAGGTGTATCGGTGACCAACCCGATCATAGAGTATACGGAAACCTTGATCAGGGCAAAGGAAACCCCCACGGTAGCAAACAGCAGCTTAGCCGACCAAAAGGCATTTCCAAAATACATTCCGATACAAGCGAAACTGACCAGTGCCAGAGCAATCAGCATGGCGCGTTTATATCCAATTCGGGGAAGAAAAGAAGCGATTATAAAGCTGACGATAGCGATGGGAAGATCCTTAAAGGCTTCCAAAATGCTCGCTTCTACTTCATCAACGCCATAATTCAATTGCGATTTAAGAATGACGATCCCCACACTGTTCAGCAGTATGGCGAATACAAAGTAATTAAGGTAAAGCGAAATCTTGACACCGGCTGTTTTCATAACGACTCGCCTACCAGAATGCGCCTACAATAATGGCTGTGATCACCAATAAAATGACCGCCAGGTAGCGATAATTCTTATACCAGGGCAAGCTTGCCAGTTCTTCACTCTCTTCAGCAAACATTTCTTTGCGATAGGTGTATTCAGCCACCTTTTCTGCCGGAGAAGGTGGTGTAGCTAAACTAACAATGACATGGACGATCACGCAGATCACAAACAACCAGGTGGCCAGGGCCAGGAAGTGTAGATCGTTCACGAATTCTGAGATCCCAAATGCTTGTGAAAGGATGGCAAAAATAGCCAAAGCGAAACCAAGTAAAAGACTCACAATAGAGCCGGTTCCTGTAGCACGCTTCCAGAACAAGCCAAGAATAAAGGTAGACACGGCCGGCGGACAGGTATAGGCGATCACCAATTGAAGGTACGTCCACAAGGAGTCACTAACACGCTCAATAAAAGGCACCCAGGCTACCGCTAAGATGACCAAAATAACGGTGGTGATCTGCCCCACACGCACCAACTGCTTGCTGGTCAAACTGGGATTAATATTTCTAACGAAGTCCATGGTCACCAGGGTGGAAGCCGAGTTGAAGGTAGCAGATACCGAAGACATCATGGCCGCCATCAGTCCGGCGACTACCAATCCGAGTACTCCTGTAGGCAGCAGCTGGAAGAGTAAGACCGGATAGGTCAGGTTAGGACAATTGGAAAGATCATCACAAATGGTCCCGTCGGTCAACACATAGTTCAAATCAGAAATGTCCAGTGTACTGAATAACAATAAGGCCAGGATTCCTGGCACGACCATGATAAAGATCACCGGAAGTTTTAAGAACCCGGCAAATAAGGCTCCCCAACGACCGTGATTCAAATCTTTGGCTCCTAGCACACGCTGAACCATAAATTGATTGTTGGCCCAGAAATAAAAGCCGAGCAGTGGTACTCCGGTGAGTAGACCCCACCAGGGCATAAATTCGTCATTACTGGGTCTTACTAAACTGAAGACCTCTTCTGAATTGGAAGGAATGAATTTCCCTTCTTCGGCCCGATCGCCAAAATTGACTTCCCCGGCATCCAGCATGCTGTTTAATTTAGCCATCATACCGTCCCAGCCCCCGCCTAATTGGTCAAAGGCAAAATAAGTGAGCAGGCAAGACCCTAAAATCAATAGAATGGCCTGGATCACTTCGGTTTGGATCACTGAGTTCAATCCGCCCGGAATGGTGTAGGCTGCAGCAGCAACGGCCAGAATGATCAGGATGAAGGTAGAGTCCATTTCGGGAAACAGTAGTGAAAGTACGATCTTCCCAACGTACAGCCCAGCGGCGGTATCCACCAGGATATTCCCGACTACGGTAATGAACGAGAAGTAGTATCTCGATCTGCGGTCGTACCGGCGTTCCAAGAACTCGGGCATGGTATACACTCCCGATTTGAGGTAGAAAGGCAGAAAGAAAATGGAGAAAAAGATGAGTACGACCACAGCAAACCACTCGTAGTTGTAGACATTGATATTGGTTTGATAAGCATCGGAGGCTAAGCCTACCAGGGTAGAACTGGATATGTTGGCCGAAAAGAGCGCGATCCCCACAATGGGCCAGGTCATGGTACGACCGCCCAGAAAATAATCTTCTGAGCTGCTGCGCTTCGACTTAGAGATTCCGTAAATAACAATTCCGACAAGATAGATGGCAATGACCGCGAGGTCCAATACAGGAAGTGAATTCATGCTTAACTGTTTGATTAGTTTGTACGATGCCTGCGAAATCGATTGCACTTCTTTCGCCAGGTTGACATCCTTAGCATTTAGATAAAAAAATGACTAAAGCTGTCGTGAATATACAGCATTGCATTGAAAAAATTAAGAATGCGTTAACTAAAAGGCCGCTTTTCTAACGAAAACGTTTTCGTTCAGGAATGCTTCTTGACAAACTGAATATTGCGGGTAAGCCCTTCAAATTTGGTGCGCTTTACGGCCGATTTTCGGAAGACCTCGTTAAAGGTATCGCGGGTAAGTTCCTCCCAGTCGGCTTTCTTCATGCTGAGCAATTCCGGATGCGCATCAAAAAGGGGCTCCCGGTGGGGTTTGCTAAACCGATTCCAAGGGCAAACGTCCTGACAGACATCACAACCGAAGATCCAATCGTCCATTTTCGCTTTCGCGAAAGCGGGAATTGCCTCTTTAAGCTCAATCGTAAAGTAGGAAATGCACTTGCTGCCATCTACCTTGTAGGGCTCGACGATGGCCTGAGTAGGACAGGCATCGATGCAGGCAGTACAGGTACCGCAATGGTCCATTACGGGAGTGTCAGCTTCCAACTCCAGATCGATGATCAGTTCAGCAATAAAATAGAAGGAGCCCGTTTGCTTGGAAAGCACATTGGTGTGTTTACCCATCCAACCCAGACCACTTTTGACGGCCCAGGCCTTGTCGAGCACCGGTGCCGAGTCTACAAAGACTCGTCCATCTACCGCTCCAATCTGCTCTCGAATGACAAAGAGCAGTTCTTTCAGTTTATTCTTGATGACCCAATGGTAGTCTTTGCCATAGGCGTATTTGGAGATTTTGTAACTCTCCTCTTGCTGGGTTTGTTCAGGGTAGTAGTTGAGCAGTAAGGAGACCACACTTTTGGCACCCGGGACCAGTTTGGTAGGGTCCAATCGCTTGTCGAAATGATTTTCCATATAGCTCATTTCCCCATGAAGATTTTCATTCAACCAGCGCTCCAACCGGGGCGCTTCCTCCTCTAAAAATCCGGCTTTGGAGACACCGCATGACAAAAAACCCAGGCGTTTGGCCTCTGCTTTGATCAGTTGGGTATGTTTTGAAATACTCATGGACCGGATGCCGATTTATCGCTTAGGCTCGTGGTATAAACTCCAAACGGGCCTCTTTGGGCTTAAGGGTGATCAGTGGTTTGATGCTGATGGGGCTGTCTTTAGGCGTAATGGAAAAACGCCGCATGATCGCTGCAATAGCCAGGATCATTTCATACATGGCAAAATTATTTCCAATACACATACGGGGTCCGGCACCAAAAGGATAGTAATAATTAGCGTAGGTCATTTTGTTCTCCGGATCAAAGCGAGCAGGGTCAAAACGTTCCGGCTCCTCCCAATAGTCGGGGTGACGATGGATCTCATAGCAAGAAAGAAGCACATTGGTCCCTTTAGGGATTTTGAAGCCCTCAAATTCATCATCTTCCAAACTGATCCGATCAATGAAATAAGCCGGTGGATACAGCCGCATACTCTCTTCAAGCACTTGTTTGGTGTAGGTGCACTGCTGGATCAACTCCATCAACGAAAGTTCTTTATTCCCAGCCTCGGTGACTTCCTCGTAGATACGCTGCTGTGCCTCCTGATTTCTGGCTAGTAATTCGCACGTAAAGGTGAGCGCATTGGAGGTGGTCTCATGACCTGCGGTAAACAGGATCAATATTTCGTCAATAAGTTGTTCTTCCGCAATAGCGCTACCGTCCTCATAACGGGCATCCAGTAACATATCCAGAAGGTCTCCCTGGCGCTCGCCGCTTTCTTTTCTTGCGTTGACGATATCTTTTAAAATCTGGCGGGCTTCCTTGGTCAGAGCAAGTGTACGATCGATGGCCCCACCCCAGTCGAACCACCATTTTTTAAAGGGCTGACGAAGTTCTTTGACCAGCATACGTTGCGCGGACTCGGTGATGTACTGCAAACGATTGATCTCCTCTTCTCCAGCCGCGCTGCTGAACAGGGATTTGACCACTGTTTGGAAGGCCAGGTCGTTGAAAATGGGGAAAATGTCACGTTCTTCGTTGACGACTATTTTATCCAATTCGGCCACTACAGCTTGCTGCATGGTATCGAGCAGCTGCACCAGCTGCTTTTTGTGGAAAGCCGGTTGGATCAGCTTGCGCTGCTTTTTCCAGAGTTCGCCATTAGCGGTAAGCAATCCGTGCCCAATGTACTTGGACAGGTCTTTGGTCTGTATGGGTGATTTTTCGTAATTGCGTTGGTTTTTTTGCAGTACATGTTCAGCCAATCCGGGGCTTCGTGTAAAGATAATGGTCTCAAAGGGCGTGATCTGTACGCTAAAGGTGTCGCCTAAGCTTTCAAATTTTTCTTTGTGAAAGGGCAACGGATTTTTGAGGATACCGCCGGCTCTGGTTAAAAAGCGGAACATGGAAACATTGGGGATGCGCGTTGCAGTCATAGCCTGTTTTCTAAAATAGTCCGCCCTGGACATTGCCTTTTATTCGGCCCAGATGCTTGTAGGCGGCTTCGGTCACTTCGCGCCCTCTGGGGGTACGCATGATAAACCCTTGCTGGATCAAAAAAGGTTCATACACCTCCTCTATGGTCTCCGCACTTTCCGAAACCGCAGTGGCCAGGGTGGTAATCCCCACCGGGCCTCCTTTAAATTTATCGATGATGGTCGCCAGGATCTTATTGTCCATTTCATCCAATCCATGGGCGTCCACATGCAAGGCTTTCAGGCTGAATTTAGCAATCTCCAGATCGATCGTTCCATTGCCTTTGATCTGTGCAAAATCGCGTACCCGTCTCAACAGCGCGTTTGCGATACGGGGAGTTCCCCGACTTCGCCCGGCAATCTCGATAGCAGCATCGTGATGGATGGGTACCTGAAGAATCTCCGCACTTCGTTCGACAATGGTTGTTAGTAATTCCGTATTGTAGTACTGTAGGCGGCTGGCGATCCCAAACCGGGCACGCATAGGAGCCGTTAAAAGTCCACTTCGCGTGGTAGCCCCAACCAGGGTGAAGGGATTGAGATTGATCTGCACGCTACGGGCATTAGGACCGGTTTCGATCATGATATCAATCCGGTAATCTTCCATAGCCGAATAGAGGTATTCTTCTACTATTGGACTCAGGCGATGGATCTCGTCGATAAATAAGACATCCCGTTCTTCCAGATTGGTCAGCAAACCTGCAAGATCACCCGGTTTATCCAGTACCGGACCTGAGGTCACTTTGATCCCCACGCCCAACTCGTTGGCCAGGATGTGGGCCAGGGTGGTCTTTCCTAGTCCGGGAGGCCCATGAAATAAAGCATGGTCGAGGGCATCCCCGCGCTTGTTGGCCGCTTGCACGAAAACTAAAAGGTTTTCAAGTACCTGTTCCTGACCGGTAAAGTCGTCAAAGGTAAGCGGGCGCAGTGCGCGCTCTATATCGAGTTCTTCATGAGAAAAATGCTCCCCTGACGGATCCAGATTTTCATTCATAGCTCAAAGATAATCAATGTGTATGGGCTCATCACGTTAAAATAGATGCTAGCTGACTGTCTTTTACAAATATGTTGCTCTGTAAAGTACAAACAGCAAATGTCAATGGCCATATGCAGAATTTAGCTTTCGCGAAAGCATAAAAAAACCCCTTCTTGCGAAGAGGTTCTTACTAAGTTGTTATCAACTCTAATGATTCATTTCTTCTTCATTAGGCTGTAGGGGGACATTCTGAGGTACAAAATCCTGCCCTGGAATGACATAATCCGTTTCATCCTCATTCATCTTACTGTAATCATAAGACCAGCGGTAGACGTGAGGGATAGGACCGTCCCAGTTTCCATGGATGTGCTTCACTTCTGCAGTCCATTCCAACGTGTTGGACTTCCAAGGGTTCTTGGGTCCTTTCTTACCATAGAACATGGAGTGAATGAAGTTGTACAGGAAGACCAGCTGTGCTGCTGCTGTGATCATCGCAAAGATGGAGATCACCGTATTTACATCAGCAAGATCATCGAAATAAGGGAACGCTGTATTCGTATAATAACGACGTGGCAATCCGGCCATACCGATAAAGTGCATCGGGAAGAATACCCCGTAGGCTCCAATAGCGGTTACCCAGAAGTGTACGTAACCTAAATTCTTGTTCATCAGTTTCCCCTCGAACATCTTAGGGAACCAGTGATACACTCCGGCAAACAATCCGTAGAGTGCTGAGATACCCATCACCAGGTGGAAGTGAGCTACTACAAAGTAAGTGTCATGTACGTTAATGTCGAGCGTACTGTCTCCCAAAATGATTCCGGTCAAACCTCCGGTAATGAAGGTAGAGACCAATCCAATGGAAAACAACATACCCGGATTCATCTGTAGGTTACCCTTCCAGAGTGTGGTGATGTAATTGAAGGCTTTAACTCCCGATGGAATGGCGATCAATAAAGTCGTAAAGGTGAAGACCGATCCCAAGAAAGGATTCATCCCGGAAATAAACATGTGGTGTCCCCAAACGATAGTCGATAAGAACGCAATCGCTAAAATCGAAGCAACCATGGCACGATAGCCAAAAATAGGCTTACGCGAATTGGTAGCAATGACCTCTGAAGTGATTCCCAGCGCAGGAAGTAATACGATATATACTTCCGGGTGACCCAGGAACCAGAATAAGTGTTCAAAAAGTACCGGTGAACCACCACTGTTGTGAAGCACCTCTCCCTGGATAAAAATATCAGAAAGGAAGAAAGAAGTTCCAAAACTACGGTCCATGATCAACAACAAGGCTGCTGAAAGAAGAACCGGGAAGGAGATCACACCAATCACGGCAGTAATAAAGAACGCCCAGATGGTCAAGGGAAGACGAGTCATCGACATTCCTTTGGTACGTAGGTTAATCACCGTTACGATGTAGTTTAATGATCCCATTAAGGAAGAAGCGATGAAAATAGCCATAGAGACTAACCACAGGGTCATTCCTAAACCTGATCCAGGCATGGCAGACTCCAACGCACTCAAAGGAGGATAGATGGTCCAACCTGCAGCTGCCGGTCCGGTTTCAACGAAAATGGAGATGACCATGATCACAGAGGAAACGAAGAACAGCCAGTAGGACACCATATTCAGGAATCCTGAGGCCATGTCTCGCGCACCGATCTGAAGCGGGATAAGCAGGTTACTAAAAGTACCACTTAATCCTGCGGTCAATACAAAGAATACCATGATGGTACCGTGGATAGTTACCAGAGCCAAGTACATGTTGGGGTCTAGAACACCGTTCTCTCCCCAGCGTCCAAGCAGGATCTCAAAGACGGTAAATTCTTTGTCCGGCCAGGCGAGTTGCAGACGCATCAATAGAGACATCGCGATTCCGATGATCCCCATGATCAGTCCGGTGATCAAATACTGCTTAGCGATCATCTTATGATCCTGGCTAAAGATGTATTTGGTTATAAAGGTTTCCTTATGGTGATGATGCCCATGATCATCATGTGCATGATCAAGAGCGGGTGCGTGTGCTGACATGATCTAGTTTCTTTCGTTTAACAATTTCTTTTTCTACAAAATTAGTTGGCGACGATGGTTTCTCCAAAGGTTTTCTGCTCAGACATCCAAGCTTCGAATTCTTCAGGGGTTTCTACGACAATCCGCATTTGCATGTTATAATGGTTTGCTCCGCAAATTTTGTTGCACAGCAAATAGTAATCAAAATCTTCGTAGGGGTCTAAAGCAAGATCACCGTCGGCGACAAGCTCTTTGCTCTTCTCTCTTCGGATCTCGTTGATGGTTCTTACCTTATCGCGCATATAGTCGGTTTCCCGAATTTCTTCTGTAGTGACCGTTGGCGTAAAAGAGAATTGGGTGATCATACCCGGCACCACGTTCATCTGCGCTCTAAAATGCGGCATATAGGCAGAATGCAATACATCCTGTGAGCGCAATTTAAAGATGACCTGTCGTCCAGCAGGCAAGTGCAATTCTTGTGCGGTCACATCATCCAGGGCGTCGGTATCACTTTCGTCTATCCCTACTGTATTCGCTCCTTCGATAAAACGTACGTTGGCATTGCCCAATGTATTATCTTCACCGGCATAGCGTGCGATCCATCCATAACGATAGGCATAGAGCTCCACCACCAAAGCGTCATCTTCTTCTTCAAAATTCATGATGTCTGACCAGGTGAACAGTCCGTAAATGATCAATCCTGACAATACGATCACCGGGATGATCGTCCAGATGAATTCTAATTTATCGTTATCCGCATAGAACAAGGCGCGATTTCCCTTACGCCCTTTGTACTTGTAGGCGAACCAATGCAATAAGCCTTGGGTAAAGATCTGGGTCACCATGATCACCGCCAGAGTGATAAACATCAAATTATCGTACAGCGGCCCGTGCTCTGAAGAGGCTTCTGGAAGGTAAAATTTGGAGTAGTTCCAAAAACAGTAAATGGTAATGACGTAGAGAAATATCAGGAACATTAGCATCAACTTCCCGTTGCGACGGTTGTCGTCATCATTTGCAATCTCTTTATCATCCGTCTTGGTATTCAGCTGGGATAGCTTGAATATTTTAGACATCTGCCAAAGCGTCACTGCAAAGAGTATAACTACAATAAGGGCTAAAAGTATGGTCATCGTTATCTAACTTCTAAAATCTTAATATTAATAGTGGAAATGCTTACTTTCTTCCAATAATGGATTGCGCTTAGGCACCAGAGATTCTTTGGCCAGGGTGCTGAACACCACCAGAACAAATAATCCAAAGAAGAAGAAAATAGCTCCTATTTCTAATAATCCAATTCCCCATGAGGCTCCTACCGTTGCCGGAGAAATCATCATGAATACATCCAGATAATGACCTGCCAGAATAATTACTCCGGCCATGATCACGATCAGATTAATACGTTTGTAATCGCTGTTCATCAAAATAAGCAAGGGGAACACAAAATTCATCACGACCATTCCGAAGAAAGGCAATTTAAAATCTTCAATTCGCGTCACAAAATAGGTGACTTCTTCAGGGATGTTGGAGTACCAGATCAACATGAACTGGGAGAACCAGAGGTAAGTCCAGAAAATACTAAATCCAAACATGAATTTGGCCAGGTCATGAATATGACTGTCGTTCACCTGAGGTAACAGACCTAGTGATTTCAAATACATGGTCACCATAGCGATCACCGTAATGGCACACACCATCATTCCTGCAAATACATACCATCCAAATAAAGTACTGAACCAGTGCGGGTCGACAGACATGATCCAGTCCCAGGACATGATGGATTCGGTTACGATAAAGAATACCAGGAAAGCGGCCGCAGCCTTGAATGATTTTCGGTGCCAGCGGTTATCGGTAGCTTCGTCCTGCTTTAAGCTGAATTTTCGTGCAAAGTGGCGGTAAATGTTCCATCCTGCGATAAAGATGATCGCACGGATCAAGAAGAAAGGCACGTTCAAGTATCCTGATTTCCCGTCGATCAGTGCATCGTAATGATCACTGCTGGGGTCTGTCAATTCCGGATCCATCCAGTGGAACAGGTGATTTAGATGCAAACCGGAGAGCACGAGCAATAGTAATACGATCAAGCTACCAGGCAGTAGATAACCGGTTATTCCTTCCATCACGCGCAGCAATAATGGAGACCATCCGGCCTGAGCTGCGTATTGAATTGCATAGAAGGCCAAGGCTCCTAAGGCAATCATGAAAAAGAAGAAGGCAGCAATATAAATAGCCGCCCAGGGCTTATTGTGGTACTGATCCAACGCATGCGCTGCATGGGCATCCGGATCATCGTGACCGGCCTCTGCGTGGTCGGCATCGTGATCAGCAGTAGCGTGTGTAGTGGGCTCTTCTGTAATTCCTCCAGCGTTTCCATGGGTATCGGCGCCACCGCGCACTCCGGCTCCGTCCAATTCACTGGCCTCCTGATGGGTTGCGGTTGCATGTTCTTCTCCATGATCTCCACCATGAGCAGCCATTTCATGCTTCACCTCTTCAATGGTCGATGGATTCACAATGTAGCCTACTATAAAAAGAAGGGCTCCCACCGCCATGAAGATGATGGAAAACATTCTTAACTTGTTGGATAGCGTATACATAGTTCTACTCGTCTCTAGTAATTTATTAGTTTTCTTCTGGGGTTTCCGTCATGGCCATTTCCGTATTCATTTCCATTGCCGTTTGGGTAGAATCGGTCGCTGTTTCCATGTTTTCAAAGTCAGGAGCGCTTCCTCCTTCCAATTGAGTTTTCAAGCTCATCACATAATGGATAATTTGCCAACGCTCTTCCTCAGTAGTTTGCGAAGCATAGCTCCCCATGGTATTGATTCCATAGTACAATACGTGATAAATACTCCCCGGAGTTATTGCGCGACCGGCATCATCATAACTAGGCACCCCTAGTATTTTTTCTTGCTCTACTAAATAACCTTGTCCGGCTCCTTTTGATCCGTGGCAGATACCGCAGTAAATTTCGTACAGCTCTTTACCGGTCTCGTAATTCTCTTCGGTGAGTGGAACTGGATTCATTAGGTTCGCTTTCGCGGAAGCGTAGCCTTCATTGCTATCTTCATAGTCGTAGGGCAACCAACCTCTTGATACCGATCCCTGAGCAGGCTGCATGGCCTCATAGTTATCCGGGAATACCTCGTACTTTCCGTAGGTATCATAGGGTACGGATACATACATGTTTGGCATGTATTGGTAGTTGGGCTCATCATTGTCTGCACAACTGAAGAGCATCAAACTCAAAACAACAAGGCTTATGTTAAGAAATGCTTTCATTCTTAGTGTTCTTCATTAGTTACAATCGTGATCTCACTGGCTCCAGTGTCTCTAAGGAAAGATGATAGTTCTTCCACGTCGTGGTTCTCTACATCAATTTCCATTAAAAAGTGATCATCTGTGGTTCGTACGTCCGGATTTTCCGCTTGCTTGAACGGCCATAATTTGCTGCGCAAGTAAAAAGTGATCACCATCAAGTGAGCCGCAAAAAATACGGTCATCTCAAACATGATGGGCACAAAGGCCGGCATATTTTCGATATAGCTGAAACTAGGCTTCCCGCCAATGTTCTGAGGCCAGTCTTCAATCATGATGAAGTTCATCATCAGTATCGCTACGGTCAGACCAACACATCCATACATAAAGGAGGTGATCGCAAGACGGGTATGCTCCAACCCCATGGCTTTGTCTAATCCGTGGACCGGGAAAGGACAATATACCTCAGCGATGTGGTAGCGCTTAGCCCTAACCTCCTTGACAGCGTTCATCAGAACGTCGTCATCGGTGTACATTGCATGTATAACTTGTGATGCCATACTTATTTATTTTTAAGATTTTGTGCCTGCCCTGCCCAGTTGTCGCGCTCTGCACGGCCCGGGAAAGCATCAATGATACTGTCTAAAAGGTCGTATTCCGTCTTGGTCATTTTACTTACCTGATCATAGGTATAAATACCCAACTGATGTAATTTTTGTTCCATGACCGGACCTACCCCACTGATCTTTTTCAGATCATCTGGAGTTTGCGTTTCCGGATCATAAGTCCCGATAGTACTCAACAAGTTGTCGATCTTATCTCGATCCTTCTCCGTGTCGATCAAAGCCTCGGCATTGACCGTAGGCTCATGCTCCTCCTCTGCTTTAAGGGTCACGGTAGTAGCCACTCCAGAAGTACGAGGATCCGCGCCTGTTCCTACCAAAGACTGTCCTGATTCTCTCAATTTCTTATAGCGCTCACCGGAAGACTTTAAAATTGTCTTGACCTCGGCCTGTGCGATCACCGGGAAGGTTCTGGCGTACAGTAAGAAGAGTACGAAGAAGAATCCAATGGTACCGATAAAGATCCCGATGTCCACAAAAGTGGGCGAGAACATCGTCCAGGAAGACGGAAGGTAATCGCGGTGAAGCGAGGTTACGATGATCACAAAACGCTCAAACCACATCCCGATATTTACGACAATCGAGATAAAGAAGGAGAACATGATCGATCTTCTCAACTTAGGGAACCACATGAACTGCGGGGAGAATACGTTACAGGTCATCATCGCCCAATACGCCCACCAGTAAGGTCCGGTTGCCCGGTTCAGGAAAGCGTACTGCTCGTACTCCACTCCAGAATACCAGGCAATAAATAATTCGGTGATGTACGCCACCCCAACGATGGATCCCGTGATCATGATCACGATGTTCATCAATTCAATATGCTGTACGGTAATGTAATCTTCCAGATTACTCACCTTACGCATGATGATCAACAGGGTATTTACCATGGCAAATCCTGAGAAGATCGCACCGGCCACGAAGTACGGCGGGAAAATGGTGGTGTGCCATCCCGGAATGACCGAGGTAGCAAAGTCAAAAGATACAATGGTATGTACTGAAAGTACCAGCGGTGTGGCCAAACCGGCCAAAACCAAAGAGACTTCCTCAAAACGCTGCCAATCCTTGGCGCGTCCGCTCCATCCAAAGGAAAGGAGACTGTATATTTTTTTCTGGAAAGGCTTAACTGCCCGGTCACGAATCATCGCAAAGTCAGGAAGCAGACCGGTCCACCAGAATACCAGAGATACCGATAAATAGGTAGAAATCGCAAATACGTCCCAGAGTAGCGGTGAGTTGAAGTTCACCCAAAGTGATCCAAACTGGTTAGGAATAGGCAATACCCAATAAGCTAACCATGGACGTCCCATGTGAATGATGGGAAACAGACCGGCTTGCACTACCGAGAAGATGGTCATTGCCTCCGCAGAACGGTTAATCGCCATACGCCATTTCTGACGGAAAAGTAGGAGTACAGCAGAGATCAGTGTTCCTGCGTGACCAATACCTACCCACCAAACGAAGTTGGTGATGTCCCAGGCCCAGCCTACCGTTTTATTAAGACCCCATGTACCAATACCGGTGGAAATGGTGTAAACAATACACCCGATCCCCCACAAAAAGGCGATCAGAGCAATTGAAAAAACCACCCACCACGATTTATTTGCACGTCCCTCAACCGGAGCGGCTACGTCAAGCGTAACATCGTGATACGTCTTGTCGCCCGTTACTAGAGGTCTTCTTATAGGTGCTTCATAATGCGCCATAATCGGTTCTAATTATTTCTTTGATTAGTTAGTTTAAGCTTCTTCTGTGTTTCTTACCACCATCTGGTACACCACATTGGGTTTAGTACCTACACTTTCCAATAAGTGGTAACTGCGATCCGCATCTCTTAATTCAGCAATCTTGCTCTCTTTATCATTGATGTCACCAAACTGAATGGCTCCGGTTGGACAAGCGTTGCTACATGCGGTAGCGAACTCACCATCCTTAATTGGACGTCCTTCGCGCTTCGCATCCAAAATGGTCTTTTGGGTCATTTGAATACACATCGAACATTTCTCCATCACCCCTCGCGAACGAACGGTCACATCCGGGTTCAATACCATACGACCCAAGTCGTTGTTCATGTGGTAATCGAACTCATCATTTTGGTTGTACAAGAACCAGTTGAATCGACGCACTTTATACGGACAGTTGTTGGCACAGTAACGCGTACCTACACAACGGTTATAAGTCATGTGGTTCTGCCCCTGGCGGCCGTGTGCAGACGCTGCTACCGGACAAACCGTTTCACAAGGTGCATGGTTACAATGCTGACACATCACCGGCTGGAAGACTACCTGCGGACTTACCGCGCTAGGCTCTTCCATTTCGGAGAACATGTCAGTAACTCCGTCGCCAAATAATCCTACGCCGCTATACCCTTCTTCTTCAGCACGCTCTTCAGTCATGTCTGAAGAATAGTAGCGGTCAATACGCAACCAGTGCATATCGCGGCTCTTTCTAATTTCATCTTTACCCACAACAGGAACATTGTTCTCTGCGTGGCAAGCGATCACACACGCTCCACAACCGGTACAAGAGTTCAAATCAATCGACAGATTGAAGTGATGCCCGATACTGCGGTCAAACTCCGTCCAAAGGTCAGCGTCCGGAGAGGTTACCGGAATTTCCTGATGGTCTTTAGACACATGTGGAATTTCGTTGTAATAGTCTTTATCGCGGGTGTTGAAGATCTCCAAAGTGGTTTCTTTGATGATATCTCCACGACCCATTAAGGTATTCTGTAACTGGACGCAAGCAAACTCATGGTTTCCACCTGCATTTTCAATCGTTACATTCTGTACGGCTTTTAGGCCTTTATAGAGTGGGAATGCGTTCGCTCCTACCTGCATTTCTTCCTGAAGGCCTTCGCGTTTTCCATATCCTAAAGCCAGGCCTACAGAGCCTTTAGCCTGTCCGGGCTGGATCAATACGGGTACGGTCACGGTAACGTCATCCAGAGTCACTTTCGCGTAAGCGCCATCCAGACCACCGTTGGCTACATTTTTATTTTCAATACCTAAGGCATCGGCATCCGCCTTAGACATGGTCAGGTAATTATCCCAGGAGCATCGAGTGATGGGGTCCGGCATTTCCTGCAACCAGGGGTTGTTGGCCTGCTGCCCATCTCCCATAGACACTTTGGTGTATAAGGTCAATTCGTAACCACCGGTATTTTCCTGAACCGCTGCGGTCATGGCGGCGGCCGGAGTTACGCTGTTCTGATCTGTAGAGCTTGGACTCGCGCCTTGCCTGCCGGCAGGCAGGAAAGCATCACTCTTCACCACGCCGTCCTGAAGCGCTTTATTCCAATTGATACCTGCACTACTGATACGTTCTTTCAAGTAATCCTGATACGAAGTATCGTTTCCTGTCCACTTCAATAAGGTATCCTGTAGCTGACGGGTGTCAAAAATAGTTCTGATGGTAGGCTGCATAAAAGACAGATGTCCTTGCTTCAGCTGCACATCACCCCAGGCCTCTAAATAATGAGGCACAGTGGCCAAATAGTTCGTTAAGGTAGCGGTCTCATCTTCTTTCATAGAGAAAGACACACTAACATCTACTTTTTCCAAACCGGCTTTGAATGCTTCTGCATTGGGTAAGGAGTAGGCCGGGTTCACTCCGGCGATCAATAGAGCTCCTACGCGCCCCGCATTCATATCTTCTACCAATTGCATCACGTCAGCCGCTTTACCCTGACGGGTAAGTCGAGGCGCTGAAGTATCCATGGCCGCACTGTTCAGTCGCTCATTGATGGAAAGCGCCAGAGATTGGGAACGCATGTCCTGCAATCCGGTGACCACGATTCCTTTCGAACCCGCTTTACGCAACTGGGCTGCAGCTTGCTGTACGGCTAAGCTTACATTTTCAGGAAGACCGGACGGATTACCGCCGCTCATCATCACCTGATGTAGTCCTTCCAATACTTGTCGTTGCTGTGAAGGGGTTACCGGCACACGCTTATCAGCATTCGCTCCAGTCATAGACATATTGGCCTCAAACTGCACGTGACGCGACATCTTTCCGTTTTTAGGAACGCGTCTCTCTGCATAGCCCTTACTGAATCCTCCCCCTTGCCAGTCAGCCAGGAAGTCGGCGCCTACACTCACGATCACTTCCGCTTTCGCGAAATCATAATCCGGTAAGGCTCGAACGCCAAACTTGGCTTCAAAAGCGTCTAAAGCAGCTGATTCGTCGATGGTATCATAAACCACGTGTTTCCCATTAGGGAACTGCGCCAAAAAGTCGCTGATGATCTGATCAGTACTCGGACTTGCAAAAGTTTGAGAAAGCACTACCACCTGCTTGCCGCTGGCAGCTTGTAGTTTATTAGCTACTTCGGTGTCCAATTGTTTCCAGGAAATATCTTCCCCCATGCCTTTAGGTCCCTGGGCACGCTTGGTATCGTACATAGAAAGTACGGAAGCGTGTACACGAGCATTAGCACCGCCGCCTACCTGAGCGAGATCATTGCTCTCGATCTTGATGGGACGTGCTTCCCGGGTTTTGACCAGAACACTGGCAAAATCAAAACCATCAGCAATGGTGGTCGCATAATAATCTGCCACCCCTGGAATGATGCGTTCAGGCTGTACTACGTAAGGCACCGACTTATACACCGGTCCTTCGCAGGCAGCCAAAGAAGCCGCAGCTGTAGAAAACCCTACGTACTTTAGAAAGTCCCTACGCGAGGTATTGGTGTTCGACAATTTGTCCTTGTCCCCCAGAAACTCATCGGTAGGAATGGGTTCTACAAACTCATTCTGTTTAAGCGCCTCAACCATGGAGTTGTTATCGTCCAACTCCTCAACACTTTTCCAGTATTTCTTGTTTGATGACATATGCGTTCTAATTATTTATTCAGAAGCAGTGATCACACCGCTTGTTTTTTGTTGTTAATAGTGGCATTTACCACATTCGATCCCGCCCATTTGCGCTGCGGTCACTTTCTCGACCCCGTATTTCTGCGCGAGCTGCTCATGAATTTTATCATAGTACTCGTTACCCTCCATAGCCACATTGGTTTCGCGGTGACAGTTGATACACCAACCCATGGTCAATGAAGAATGCTGATACATGATCTCCATCTCTTCTACGGGTCCGTGACATTTCTGACACTCAATTTGACCCACGGTGACGTGCTGAGCGTGATTGAAGTAAGCGAAGTCAGGCAGGTTGTGGATACGGATCCACTCTACCGCTTGTTCTTCTCCGGTATAGGATTGGGTCGCTGCATCCCAGCCAACAGCCTTATAGAGCTTTTGAATTTCCTTATCGTAAAAATCTTTGCTGTATTCTTCGGTTGCGGTCTCGGCAGCCACCTCTTGAATTTGCTTGTGACAGTTCATACACACATTCAAGGAAGGAATTCCCGAATGCTTAGAGACTCGAGCGGAGGAGTGACAATACTTACATTCAATCTGGTTCACTCCGGCGTGAATACGGTGAGAGTAATGAATAGGCTGGATAGGCATGTACCCTTGATCAACTCCGATCTGCATCATCCATCCGTAGGCGAAATAGGCTCCTCCTAAAAGAAGACCGATCACGGTCACCAGGATCAAAAACTGATTTTCCAGGAAGGCTTTCCAGATGGGCGTGCCTTTTTCCTCTTCCGGCATTTCAATGCCTTGCTGCGTTGCAAACTGGCGCAGGGTTCTGTTCACCAAGAACAACACCGCGATCAGCATGAGGAACACCACGGCCAGTAGGCCCAGGATAATGTTGTTAGAAACACCTCCACCGGTAGCAGGCGCTTCAGCAGCCGTAGCTACAGCTACAGCAGGTTCTGGTTTAGGCGTGTCTGTATACGCCAGAATGTCGTCAATCTGCGCATTGCTCAATCCCTCAAAAGAGTTCATGGCGGTTTTATTGTACTCTTCCCAAATGGCGATCGCCTGAGCATCACCACTGGCAATTAACTCCTGGCTATTTCTGATCCACTTGTACAACCACTCCCGCTCGTACTTCTCAGTCACGTTGTAGAGCGCCGGACCGGTCGCACGCTGATAAAGTCTGTGACAAGCCGCACAATTCGCCTTGAACAGTCTTTCACCATTCTCTGCGTTGGCGCCAGGCTCTTGCGCAACTTCTTCAGTCTCAGCTAAAGCCGCTCCGTCCTGTGCGATAAGTTGGGTGGTAAAAGTGAGCAGAAATGCTACACTGAAAAATATAATTCTGGGTAAGGAACTACGGTATTTCACCTCTTTCATACTGTGATTAAATTAAAATCTGGATAAGGGTCACAGCACTAGTGTTTTCGGTGAAAAGCAGGTACTGGGATTCCTCCAAATTCGAACGCAAAAATAAGACTTAGATGTGGATTTTACGGACGTTAATGAACCGTTAATTGGTAATTTATAATTATTCTAAATAATAAAATGCAGCCATGACGAGTTATTAATTTTACATTTGTTTCTCGCACCCTAAAAGCACTACTGATGACAAAAAAATGGTTTTTTAGCTTCTTGCTTATCGGCACATTTTCAATGACTTTATTGGCTCAACAAGGCACGGTCGTGGTCAAACAAGACAAACGCATTGACGACCTTCTGGTCTTAAAATCTCAAATGAGTAAAGACAACGAACTGAGCGATCGCTACAAGATTCAATTGTATTACGGCAATCGCGCCGAGGCGACCAACATTCGAAAAAAATACCTCAATAAGATCGGCGAATGGCCCTCCTCTATTGAGTATCAGACGCCTAACTACAAAGTGTGGATCGGGAATTTTAGAAACAAATTGGAGGCAGACCGGGCCTTGATCCGCATTCACGAAGTATTTCCGAATGCATTCATCTTTAAGCCGGAACGCTAAGAACGATCACCATTCATAAAAAAAGGGAGGCCGATGGGCCTCCCTTTTTTTGTCTTTCCGCTACGCCTTATTTCAGCTTTTTCTTGACCGCTACCTCCTGGTAAGCTTCAATAATATCGCCTTCTTTTAGGTCGTTGTAGTTCTTGATCTGCATACCGCATTCGTAACCTTTAGCCACTTCTTTGACATCGTCTTTAAAGCGTTTCAAGGTCGCCAGCTCACCGGTATACACCACCACCCCATCGCGTATCAGTCGGATACCGCTGTTGCGGAATATTTTCCCGGTCAAGACCATACATCCGGCAATCGTTCCCACTTTGGAGATCTTGAAGGTCTCGCGAACTTCAGCCGTTCCGGTGATCTCTTCTTTCATCTCCGGTGACAACATCCCTTCCATCGCATCTTTAAGATCATTGATGGCGTCATAGATGATGGAATACGTACGGATATCGATTTCTTCTTTATCAGCCACCTGACGGGCATTTCCGGCAGGGCGCACGTTGAATCCGATGATGACGGCGTCTGAAGCCGAAGCTAACAAGACGTCGCTCTCTGTGATCGCTCCTACTCCTTTATGAATAATGTTTACCGCGATCTCTTCGGTGGATAGTTTCTGGAAGCTATCGGTAAGGGCTTCTACAGATCCGTCCACGTCCCCTTTAAGGATGATGTTCAGTTCTTTAAATTCACCCAGCGCAATTCGACGGCCGATCTCATCCAAGGTAATGTGACGTTGCGTTCGTACCGCCTGCTCGCGTTGTAATTGGGTTCGTTTAGAGGCAATGTCTTTAGCTTCCCGTTCGTCTTCCATGACGTAGAACTTGTCTCCCGCTTGTGGAGCCCCATCGAGTCCTAGAATAGAAACTGGAGTTGCCGGACCGGCCTTCTCAATATCTTTACCACGCTCATCCTGCATGGCTTTTACTTTTCCGCTGTTGGTACCTGCAAGGACATAGTCTCCTATTTTTAGCGTACCTCCTTCTACCAGGATGGTCGAAACATACCCTCTTCCCTTATCCAGGAAAGCTTCCACCACGGTTCCGGTTGCTTTTTTATCCGGATTGGCCTTCAATTCTAAGATTTCCGCCTCAAGCAATACCTTTTCGAGTAATTCCTTGACCCCGGTTCCGGTCTTAGCCGAAATATCATGGGATTGGATTTTACCTCCCCAGTCTTCAACCAATAAATTCATATTGGCTAAGGCTTCTTTGATCTTCTCCGGATTGGCCGTAGGCAAGTCTACTTTATTAATGGCAAAGATGATAGGTACGCCAGCAGCCTGAGCGTGTGAGATCGCCTCTTTGGTTTGAGGCATTACATCATCATCAGCAGCGATCACAATGATCGCAATATCGGTCACCTGGGCTCCACGAGCACGCATGGCCGTAAAGGCTTCGTGACCCGGAGTATCCAGGAAGGTCATTTTTTGTCCACCGTCTAAGGTCACTCCGTATGCTCCAATGTGCTGGGTGATTCCCCCGCTTTCGCCGGCAATTACGTTCTCTTCACGGATGTAATCCAGTAAACTGGTTTTACCGTGATCTACGTGTCCCATTACCGTAACAATAGGTGCTCTTGGCTCCAGATCTTCGGGAGCATCCTCTTCTTCAATGATGGCCTCGTCAATATCTTCGGTCACAAACTTGACGTCATAGCCAAATTCATCAGCCACGATAGACAGGGTCTCCGCGTCTAGGCGTTGGTTCATGGTCACCATCATCCCCAAGGTCATACAGGCAGAAATGACTTTAGTCACCGGTACGTCCATCATGGTCGCCATTTCACTGGCCGTCACGAATTCAGTAACCTGCAGTGTTTTGCTTTCCGCTTCCTGCTGTGCCTGATCCTCCTCAGTCTTTTGACGGTGTTGTTCTCTCTTTTCTCGACGGTACTTGGCGCCTTTACCTTTACTGGATTTCCCTTGTAGTTTTTCAAGCGTTTCCCGCACCTGTCTTTGTACTTCTTCCTCGCTCGGTTCTTCCTTGACCACCGCCTTACGTCGGCCACGGTTATTTCCTGAAGAGCGTCCGGTTGTACTGTTATCGGTTTTGGTAATTCGACGACGTCGCTTGCGCTTGGAATCGTCCTTATCCTTTTTCTTCTCCGGTTTTTTGAATTTCGAGAGGTCGATCTTCTTCCCGGTAAAGTTGAGTCCGTCTAATTTCTTGTAGTTGGTCTCTATTTTATCATCGTCAACAGCCTCCGTCTTTTCTTCCTTGCCGCCACTTTCCTTAGCCTCGACCTTCTCTTCGGTCTTGACTTTGGGCGTTTCCTCTTTAGGAGCAGCTGCTTCAGGCTTAGGCGCTTCCTCCTTTTTGGCTTCTGGTTCTGCTTTCGCGGAAGCGGGCTTTTTATCCAGATCGATCTTACCTACCTGCTTGGGTCCGGCAAGATTGGCCTTGGCTTTAACCACCTTCGGTTTTTCCTCCTCTTCCTCCCGGGCCGTGCGCAGGGCTTCTTTCTCCTTCTGCTTTTCTTCGATGACTTCTTTGGAAGCTACTCGTTTGTTGGCATCAGTCTGAAACTCCTCAGAAAGAACCTCATAGACGTCTGCAGAAATTTTTGTGGTAGGGCGTGCCTCAACCTCAATGCCTTTAGAATCCAAAAATTCTACGGCACGGTCTAGCGAGATATTGAGCTCACGCAATACCTTATTTAATCTCATGGTCTTTACTTCTGCCATAAATAGCTTTCAATTTGTACTCAAAAGTACTTAATATAATGTTTAATCTCTAGTCTCTAAATTCTTCTTTCAGAATTCGGAATACTTCTTCTACGGTTTCTTCTTCTAAATCAGTACGCTTTACCAGATCCTCCACGTCGTGTTCCAGGATCCGTTTTGCGGTATCCAGACCGATCTTGGCAAACTCTGCAATGATCCAATCTTCAATCTCATCTGAGAACTCACGAAGTTCAACATCTTCTTCCACCCCTTCGCGGTAGACGTCAATTTCATACCCGGTTAACTGTCCTGCCAGACGGATATTGTGACCCCCACGACCAATCGCCTTAGAAACCTCTTCCGGCTTCAGACTGACCTCTGCCGTTTTGTTTTCTTCATCCAGTTTCATGGAAGTGATCTTCGCCGGACTCAATGCACGCGTGATGAATAACTGGATGTTGTTGGTCCAGTTGATCACATCAATATTTTCATTACCCAGTTCGCGAACGATACTGTGGATACGCGATCCTTTCATCCCCACACAGGCTCCTACCGGATCGATACGATCATCGTAAGAATCAACGGCTACTTTCGCCTTCTCTCCGGGGATACGTACTACTTTCTTCACGGTGATCAAACCGTCAAATACTTCAGGGATCTCCGCTTCAAACAACTTTTCAAGAAATAAGGGAGAGGTGCGTGACATGATAATGGCCGGCTTGTTCCCTCTTAATTCTACAGTTTCGATCACCCCACGAACACTCTCCCCTTTACGGAAGAAATCAGATGGGATCTGGCGATCCTTGGGCATGATGATCTCATTGCCTTCGTCATCCAATAAAATGATGGCGCGATGACGGATGTGGTGCACTTCAGCATTGTACAACTCCCCTTCCAGTTCTTTAAACTGTTTGAAGGTGTTGGTATTATCGTGTTCGTGGATCTTAGAGATCAGATTTTGTCTCAAAGCCAATATAGATCGACGACCAAGATCAATAAGCTTAACTTCTTCCGACACATCTTCACCCACTTCAAAGTCAGGCTCGATTTTACGGGCAGCGGTCAATGAAATCTCAGAGTTATCGTCTTCCACTTCGCCATCGGCAACCACGGTTCGGTTTCTCCAGATCTCTAAATCCCCCTTATCCGGGTTGATAATGATGTCAAAGTTGTCATCACTACCAAAGCGCTTCTTAAGCGTAGCTCTAAACACTTCTTCTAAGATCGCCATTAAGGTGACCCGATCAATAAGTTTGTCATCTTTAAACTCCGAAAACGAATCGATCAATGCTAAGTTTTCCATAATCCTGACTAATTAAATTTTATTTTGACCGTAGCTTTCGCTACCTCATCATATGTAATGCGTGCCTCCTTTTGCACAGTTATCTTTCCTTTACCGACGGGTTTGGGTTCTCGAGCTTTCCACTGCAACACAAAAGCGTCAGCCTCGGTTGCGATCAGCTCTCCTTCCAGCTTTTCGCCAGAATTGGTCTTCACCTCCAGGGTCCGTCCTTTGTTCTTGGCGTACTGGCGTCTGTTGGTTAAAGGAGCAGTGGCTCCTGCCGACATCACCTCCAGAGAAAAATCTTCTTCTTCGCGATCCAGATTGTGCTCAATCTTCCGACTGAAAGCAATACAATCTTCTACGGTAACTCCCTGATCTCCATCCAGAACCACTTTGATCTCTTTTTGTTCAGAGATGTTAAGTTCAATAAGAAATAGATCCGGTCGCTCGGCTAAAGCCTCTTCCAGCAATTCCTTGACGCGCGCTTCGAACATTTTTTGGTATAAAAAGAGGGGACTCAGTGTCCCCTCTTTGAATTAATTTCTTGTACGGTGGCGCAAATATAATACTTTTTTTGCTTTCCTGCCAAAAAGGAAATCAGAGAGGAACATAACCCGACAAGCTGACGAGAGGTCACATCACAGTGGTATCAAGTTTACAACAATTCAACACCGCTTTAACTTCTCGACTGCGCTCGAAGTGACAAGGGGTGTCATCTCGATCTATTCGGCTGCCTGCCAAGAGGCAGGCGCTCAGGACAAGCTGACGAGAGATCAAATCACTGTGGAGAAGAGCGGCGATCGGGAATTTCTATCAACAAGAAAGGAATAACCCCAATGTCATCTCGATCCATTCGGCTGCCTGCCAAAAGGCAGTCGCTCAGGACAAGCTGACGAGAGATCACATAATTGTTGAAAAAAGTGGCGCGTGATTTCCCCGTGACCTCCATACATCCGCCTTGACTTCTATACAATTCCGCTTCCGTGGAATCACTCAGCGATCAGACGGACACTCAGGCAACTACTGTTTGGTCACTGAGTACTGGTACTAAAGCACCAATGTATCGAAGCGGCCGATTCAATAACAACAATACAATCCATTATCGAATTCAAAATCTTATTTTTAGAAGATGAATACCTTCCATAGTATGACTACTAAAAATTTAATATTCGCATTTATCGGTTACCTGCTTTTTATTTGTTCTAGTTGTTCTAGTGATGATCAAAAAGATTCAATACAAGAAACCTCATTATTAGGTACATGGTTAGTAGAAAGTTATGAGAACACCGATGACAATAGCATAACGTCAAGACCTGCCGAGGAAACCTCAATTATTATAGTTATTTCGGAGAAGAATATTTCTGGAACTACTTCAAGCAATGAATTTGAATTTGATGAATACTCTCTAATGAATTCAAATACCCTGATATTTGAAGATTTTTTAACCACAGAAGCTGGAGAAACAGAATGGGGGGAGAGATTTTACAACTCCATCAATGCCCAGCTAGAAGTCATTGAATCTGTTTATGAAATTCCATTTGAAGTAGATGGTAGTCAACTATCTTTTACTTTAGATAGTGGTTTAGTCATGAATCTTACAAGACAATAATTACTTAAAGCGTTCATCTCGAGCGCCCTCCCGAGGTGGGCAGGCAATCGAGAGATCACATCACCGTGGAGAAGAGTGGCGATCGGGAACTTCCATTAACAAGAAGGGAATAATCCCAATGTCATCTCGAGCGCCCTCCCAAGGCGGGCAGGCAGTCGAGAGATCACATCACCGTGGAGAAGAGTGGCGATCGGGAACTTCCATTAACAAAAAGGGAATAATCCCACGGTCCCGTGGGCCCACTCTGTCTTTTCGGTCACTGAGTGCTGGTGCCTTAGCACCAGTGTATCGAAGTGACAAATAAAAAATCCCCTACCAAAGCAGGGGACTTTATTTTAACCTTGTTGGCCCACTAGGGCTCGAACCTAGACTCTTCTGGACCAAAACCAGACGTGTTGCCAGTTACACCATGGGCCAATTAATGGTCAATTTGCTATTCCCAGCACCAAAGTACCGGTCAAGCGGGTGCAAATTTAAAACAAAACTTTAGCTGTGCAAACTTTCCTGTTTAAAAAAGCGAGTCAAAATAAAGAAGCACCCCTATCGTTCTTTAAAAAATTCATTCCCGATTACCTTAAGAGAATTAGTAAATTCGCCCAAGGAATAAACAGACATTATGGATAACTTCAATTTTTCGAAGTGGAATAAAATACTGGGCTGGCTCGCTTTTGCCATTGCTTTACTTACCTATAGCCTGACGGTTGAGCCTACGGCCAGCTTCTGGGATGCCGGAGAATACATCTCCACCTCCTCCAAATTAGAGATCGGCCATCCCCCGGGAGCTCCGCTTTATCAAATGATGGGTGCGTTCTTCTCCATCTTCGCCCCAGACAGTTCCTACATCGCTTTGGCGGTAAACTACATGTCTTGTCTGGCCAGTGCCTTTGCTGTTCTTTTTCTGTTTTGGTCCCTAAGCCTACTCCTCCGTCGCCTACTCCAGCGTAGCGATCAAAAATTAACCCCCGTTAAAGCGCAAGCCATTCTCGCCAGTGCATTCATCGGCGCTGTGGCCTTTGCATTTACCGATAGCTTTTGGTTCAGTGCCGTAGAAGCAGAAGTATACGCCATGGCGATCTGTATCATGTCTATATTATTCTATCTGGGCCTCCTCTGGGAACGCGATATGTTTAAAGCACGTGGTAACCGCTGGCTGATCCTGATCTCATTCATCGTCGGTCTTTCTTTCGGGGTCCACTTTATGGGACTACTGACCATCCCGGCCATCGGATTTCTTTACTTTTTCAAGAATTACAAAACCGTCACCCTCAAAAATTTTCTGCTGGCCAACGTCATTGTGGTCGCTGTTCTCATGTTTATCTTTAAAATGCTGCTGCCGGCAACGCTGTCCTTCTTTGGCTACCTGGAAGTGTTCTTTGTCAATTCCATCGGACTGCCGTTCAACAGCGGAACCATCATCGCCGGATTGCTCATTGTTGCCGCCTTTTATTATGCCTTGCGCTTGACGCGAAAGAAAAACTACCCCCAACTCAATACGGTGGTACTCTGCATCCTGTTTATCCTGGTAGGTTTCTCCAGCTGGATGATGCTTCCCATCCGGGCCAATGCAGGTACCGTGATCAACGAAAATAACCCCAATAATGCCCGGGAACTGCTGGCCTACTACAACCGGGAGCAGTATCCAGAAACGCATCTGTTTTACGGGCCTCAATTTACAGAGATCTACGGCGGACTCGATCCTGAAAATCCCTATACCGATGCTAAACCCAAGTATGAAAAAGACGAGACTCTGGGCAAGTACGTGATCGTCAATGAGTGGAAGAATGCATCCCAAAATACGGAAGACCGGCACAAAGCCTTCCTTCCTCGTATGTGGAGCACAGAACACAATGCCAACTACATGGACTTTACCGGTCCTTTAGATTTCAGGATCAAACCGGAATACGCTTCTAATCAGGACCTACAGGAGATCGTCAACGAATTCCGATCGGACGTGGCCCTGGGCCGTGTGGATTATGAAGGCTATGATGCCTTTCTCAAGCGGGTTCGGGAATATATAATAGTCGATAAGCCTTCTGCCTGGTCCAACCTCAACTATATGTTCGAATTTCAGTTCGGCTATATGTTCTGGCGCTACCTGATGTGGAATTATACCGGACGCCAGGATGACATTCAGGGGAAATACAATGATCTTCACGGAAATTGGCTCAGCGGGGTCGACTTTATCGATGAAGCCCGATTGGGAAGCCAGGAAAATCTGCCCAGCGATGTCAAAAACAACAAAGCGCGAAATACCTATTACTTTCTACCCTTCCTACTCGGACTCTTAGGACTGGTCTTTCAATTCAATCGGGACCGAAAGAATTTTTGGGTGCTGCTGGTCTTTTTCTTATTCACCGGATTGGCCCTTAAAGTGTACCTCAATGAACGCCCCTTCGAACCTCGGGAACGGGATTACGCCCTGGTGGGCTCCTTCTATGTGTTTGCCATGTGGATTGGTTTTGGCGTCTACGCGCTCTGGGACCTTCTCAGTGAATTCATCAAGAAACAAAAGCTCAAGCTCAGTAGAAAAGTGCTTTTACCCATTGTCACTGTAGTCTGTTTGCTGGCGGTGCCCGTCTTACTCGCCTCACAGAACTGGGACGATCACGATCGCTCCGGACGTAAGACCGCACTTTCTATGGCTCGGAAATACCTGGACTCCGTAGACCAAAATGCCATACTATTCACCATCGGAGATAATGACACTTTTGCGCTGTGGTATGTGCAAGAAATTGAAGGCTACCGCACCGATGTACGGGTGGTGAATACCAGCCTGATCAATACGGACTGGTATATGGATCAAATGAAAAGGCAGGCCTACGAGTCGGAGCCCGTCCCTTCTATGCTTTCCCATGCCAAGTACCGCTACGGAACCCGAGATGCCATTTGGTATTTCCCCGTCACTCAGGACACCATGGATGTTAAAGACTGGTTACGCTGGATCGCCAGTGATGACCCCAGAACGCAGCAAGAATTGCAGAGCGGGACCATGGTACATACCTTCCCGACCAAGAACATTCGCATCCCTGTCGATAAGCAGGCGGTGCTGAATAATGCTATCGTACCCCAAGCCGACAGTATCGAAATCGTGGATGAGATCGTCATTGAATTGACCGGAGATATCTTGTACAAAAACCGACTTCTGATGCTCGATATCGTAGGGAATAACGAATGGAAAAGACCCATTTACTTTACCGGGGGAAGCTTTGGCGATGACGACTATCTCTGGATGAAAGATTACCTGCAGTTGGATGGCGTTTGCTATAAACTGGTCCCTATCCAGACTCCGGTCAATCCCCGCAATCCTTACGAAATGGGACGGATTGATACGGACAAATTCTATACAATCGCTAAAAGCTGGTACTGGGGAAATAGCGGCGATCCGGATATCTACCACGATACTGAAACCCGCACCAATTCGATCACCTATCGAGGCAATATGGCCCGTGCCATTGAAGCCCTGATCGAAGAAGGAGACTATGTGCGTGCCAAAGAGTTACTCGATCTGGCTATGGAGAAAATGCCGGTGGATCTGTTTGGGTTCTATACGCTATTGGAGCCCTACGTTAGTGGATACTATACCATTGGAGAACCCGAGCGTGCCCGCCAGATCTGGCAGCAATTGGCTGAGAAATATCAGGAGAAATTGACCTATTACAGCGGCTGGAAAGAAACACAACAGTTTCAAAATGCCGAAGAGATCTATACCACCATTGAACGCTATCGCAGTTTGATTGATGTTTTGGCACAGAACAGAGATGAGGAATTGCTTCCTCAAGAGGCTGAAAAGTTCAATAACTACCTGACCCGATTCCCCTTTTTGTATGATGACGGTACTGAGGACGAGCCTTTACCCGATCTGCTTCAAGATAACAGCATCCCGGTACCCATAGATTCGGCTCAAGAATAATCCACATGGGGGCATTTATTCCGTTACCGGTGCGTGTCCCCTTATGGATTCAATGGCTTTATCCCAGGTATATTTGGCACCTGCCTGCCAAAGAAAAGGTGGTCTATCTCACCTTTGACGACGGACCAATTCCGGAAGTTACTCCCTGGGTACTTGATCTGCTGGACACCTATGACGCACAGGCCACTTTCTTTTGTATCGGGGAAAACGTATTGAAGCATCCGGAGCTATTCCAAAGCCTGGAGGAACGCGGTCATGCGGTAGGTAATCATACCCAACACCACCTTCACGGATGGAAGAGTACAGTGCAGGAATACGTTAAGGACGTGCAGGACGCTGATCGCGCTTTCGCGAAAGCGCTACAGCAGGGGGCGCCCAACACACCCCAAGAGAACAATTCCGAAGGGAGCTATCGACTTTTCAGGCCACCCTATGGGAAGATCAAAAGAAAGCAAGCCCGAGCCCTGGAGAATCTGGGTTACCGGATCATCATGTATGAGGTCATCGCTAAGGACTGGGACGCCCGATTGAATGGCTATCAATGCACCGCTAATGTCCTGAAACACGTGCGTCCGGGAAGTCTGGTCGTTTTTCACGACAGTATAAAGGCTCAAAAAAATTTAAGGGACTGTTTGCCGCAAATACTCTCAGCAATGCAAAAACAGGGCTATCGCTTTAAACGTATTCCTGTACTAAGCCAATAAGGGTGTTGGCATCTTGCTCACCGCTTTGCCGCCATTTCATCTCTCCGTCTTTGTAGATCATAAGCGTAGGTAAGCCTTTGATCCGTAAGGCTTCCGCCAACTCACTATTCTTATCGATATCGATCTTAATGACCTTGGCTTTGTCGCCCAAAGCAGCAGCGACATCGCGCAGCACCGGATGCATGGCTGTGGAAGGCTCACTCCATTCCGTATAAAAATCGAGTAAGACCGGAATATCCAGATCGATCAGCTCTCCAAATTTTGACATGGTTGCTCGAAGTATTTTTCCAAATGTAGTAAAAATACCAATGTAAGCTGCAGTTCTACTTGATACTCAGGTTTTCAGAAAAATAGTGAGCTTGATCGAACCGTAGCTCAGGGGTCTTGCGTATAATTTTCACTATAATCGTTGAGAATCAACAGCCTACTTGCCGCTAAGCCTCCGTATCGCACAGCCCACTCACCCTAGATTTATAAAATAGGCGAAGACTGCCTAACTATGAACCTATTGAGCATGGAGGAAGACATCATGAGTATACCTACGCGCCTTCCGCAAAGAAAGATTTTTAATAAATAAGCAAATTCATGGCTTCCACCTCTAAGGTCGTGCTGGCATTGGCACTCTGAGCCCATATTTCAATATAGTCCCCTTCGTCCAATTGGACAGTTCCGGTAAAGGCTAAGGATCGAATATCAGAATTACCTACGACGTTAGTTGGAATTCCTGTAGAGGGTAAAATGACCCCATTCTTCGCCACATAAAACGTAAACACCTTCTTGTTGTCCGCATCTACGGTACAACTCGCCGAGATAAAGAAGCGTCTTGATTTTGATCCCTCGTAAACAATTCGATTATTAGCGCTATTGGTGTCTGTTCTAAAATTAGCCACGGAGGTGGTGGTGCCGGAAACCTTTTTAGTTTCACCCGCTGAAGAGAAGGTAGTTGGCGATGAGGTGGAAATATAAATATTGCCGAATGCTGACTGGTCTGATTCTACAATCAAACCGTCTGTGTCTACGTTCCAGGAGCTACTAAAATTGTACCCGTTATAAATCTCCCCTGCGGTGTATGGATTGACGCCCAGACCACCCGGGAGAATATTGAAGCCCACATTGCTAATGTTGGCATGACTCCCGATGGTCGGGTTAGCACTGACATCAATGCCAACCTCTCCACTATTCACTCCCACGTATCCGGTAGACAACTCAAAAGTCTCAAAAGTTCCGGCCAAATCAAGATAGGTTCCTGTATTTGAATTCTGCCACAATTGACTGGTAAAAATAACGGTGATGATATTATTGAGCGCAATTCCGTCTGAATTGTTCAGATAACTGATCGTATCCATGAATACCAGACTCATGGAAGTAAATGAGCCCACTGCTGAGGCCCCTGACAAAAACGTATCGGTAAGTATGAAATTATCTGTTGGCCCTTGAGATCCACTGACATTAAAAATGGTTTGACCATTTCCGACCAGCGTGGTGCGAATAATAGTTCCTCCTTTGCCTTGAAAGAGCGTGGAGCCGGAGTTATTTACGATAATATCTTCCTGGGCATCCCTGCCTTCTATTTTAGCACCATTAAGATCGATGTAATTACTCACTGTTACCAGACCATTAATTTCATAGAGGGTGGCTTCGTCTAAAGTAATCTTACCCCCTACAGGGGCCGGAAAATCAGCTTCACTTTGAACCAAAACATAGTTGGAGCGTCTGGCCCCTGCGCTCATGGCGTTCCAACTGGACCCACTGTAGGCATAATGCACTCCCTCATCACTGTCATAAACGACTAAACCAGGGGCGGGACTGACTATGGCATTCCTTTGCGCAGTGGTCATTCTGGGAGGAAGAAGACCTTGAGAAGTGGAATTGATATCCAGGATAGCACTTGCTTCTGGGGTCGTGGTACCAATGCCTACCTGTGCTGAGGCGAAGGATAAATAAAGAAGTGTAACTAAAAAGAAAACAGACTTCAGATGTAGTGTCAAGTGTTTCATCAGCGATGGGGGATTAGCCGAGATGAGTTCTCTAAGACCAAATTTAACTTGCTGATCGGAAGCGGTATAATAAAATCGACAAGGGACTCGTTAGAATATCACTTTAACATATTTTTAAGAGTATTCGTACAGGATTACAACGTACTAATTAACATTTTCTTAATAAAATGTGATCGATAGATTACGCTTTACCGCTTTTTTTAAGTCTTATGACGGATATTTCCGGCCAGATGCCTACTCTTCCCGGATAGCCCAGGAAACCCAATCCGCGATTGACATTGATAAATTGTTCTGAATCACTGTAAATACCGGCCCAATGCTCATACCGGTACTGCACCGGGCTCCACTTGATCCATCCGGGAATTTCGATACCGAATTGCATGCCATGGGTGTGACCACTCAGGGTTAGATGCACTTTTTTGGGATGAGACTGTACTTTTTCCTTCCAGTGACTGGGGTCGTGACTCAATAAAATAGTGAAATCATCGGGGTGCAGTGGCTCCACCGCACGATCCAGATCCCCCTTTTTTTTGAAGCCCCCGGCTCCCCAATTCTCTACACCCACTAAAGCCAATCGGTCTCCTTGCCGCTCGATGTAGCGATGTTCATTGAGCAGCAGGTCCCAGCCCATCTCCCGTTGTAGGCTCTTAAGATCTTCAAGATTGCGCTCTTTGGCCTGCTGTGATTCCCAGCTCACATAATCTCCGTAATCGTGATTTCCCAATACAGAGTACACCCCGTCGCTGGCAGTGAGTTGACCAAACAATTCCTTCCAGGGATTCATTTCTTCGGCCTTATTGTTGACCAGATCACCGGTAAATAATATGGCATCACTGCCCTGCTCGTTAATCAGATTGACGGCATATTCAATTTCCTTGAAATTATCAAAACTCCCGCTGTGGATATCACTGATTTGTGTGATCTGATATCCATCGAAGGCATCCGGTAGATCGGGAAAGGTGAGTTCGTATTCCAATACCCGAAAATTGTATTTACCACGGTACATCCCGTAAAGCAGGGAGGCAAATGGAATGGCTGCGACCGTTAGGGCCAATGTACTCACAAATTTACGACGGGAAGGCAGGGTAAGTCGGTCTTCACCGCCAACGAAGCGTTCATAAACACTGACGATACCTCTCAGCACATCTTCACCAAACATAAAGATCACGATCAACAGTTTCGGCACAACCAGCGCCAAGAGCAAGCCAAAGGCATAGCTTCGGGCACTGGATAAGCGCACTTCCGAAGGGGTAAGCGTCTGATAAAACACATTTCCAAGAACCAGGAGAGAAAGAGCCAGATAGGCATAGTGAATCCATTTATTATCAGTGACCGTCTTGAGAGCCTGAAATGCATAAATATCGATCAGAATGTAAAAGACCAGAGGAAGGATCCAGCGCATTTTTTTGTTTTAAAAGTACATGATTTCGCTTTCGCGAAAGCACACTTCCAGGCGTTTAACGTTACCCTAACTTTTACCTATCTTCGTTAAATGAAACGCAGAAAATTCATTCAGCAAACCGCCCTTGGTGCAGCGGCGGTGACCTCCGGAGCAAATCTGCTGAGCTGTACTTCCAATCAAAAACAAACCGTTATGAATTCATCCAATACTCCTATTGCCATTTGTACCTGGGCTTTTCGTCAGGCAAATGCCACTGCCGGACAGCAATTGCTCGCCGGTAAAAGCGCCTTAGACAGCGCCATCGAAGGTGTAGCTGTAGAAGAACGCAATCTCAAAAACACCACTGTGGGTAAAGGAGGAGCCCCTGACCGCGAAGGACACGTCACTCTGGACGCCTGCGTCATGGCGCCTGATGGGAATTGCGGCGCTGTCGTTTTTGTGGAGGGCTATACGGCTGTGGCCGCACTGGCTCGTGATGTAATGCTGAAGACCCCTCATGTGATGCTCGCCGGAGATGGGGCAGAAGCTTTCGCGAAAGCACAGGGATACACCCAAGAAGATCAGTTGACCCCGGAATCTGAGGCCGCCTGGAAAGAATGGCTAAAAACAGAAAACTATCAACCCATCATCAATATTGAAAACCACGACACCATTGGTATGCTCTGTTTAGATCAGGACGGAGACCTGGCCGGGGCTTGCACCACCAGCGGACTGTCCTATAAAATGCGCGGCCGGGTGGGTGACTCCCCCATCATTGGATCAGGACTTTTTGTGGATAACGAAGTGGGTGCAGCCGTGGGAACAGGAATGGGCGAAGAGATCATGAAAACGGTAGGCAGCTTTTTAATTGTAGAGTTAATCCGCAATGGAATGAGTCCGCAAGCTGCCTGCGAAGAGGCCGTGCGAAGAACCGTCAAAAGAAATCCGGCTTCGGACTATCAGGTGGCCTATATCGCGATCAATAAGCAGGGAGAAACGGGTGGTTTTTGCATACACGAAGGATTTAATTTCATGAAATTTTCCAATGGGGATAATAAAACCGTAAAAGCACCGTTTTTAAGGAAGAAAGAGCAATAAAATTGGGATTAGCCACCGACTTGTACTTGTTAAAATTTTGTGTATTTAGTCGATTTTGTAACGAAAATTATTGTATCTTTGTATTTGAAAAACATTAAGATTGTTGTAATTGACTTGTAATAATCAATTATGATTTGGGGTGAAAACCGACTCGTCTGAGTCGGTTTTCTTTTTGCCCCAAATCGAACGGGGTTTGGCGAGCGGTACAAGCGCAGCTTGTAAGCCATGAAGAGGCTAGCTGCGAAGCAGCGTAGCGCGAGGCGGCAAGCTTAGACTCGTCTTCCTATAACTCTCTCTATCCTTTGCCCCAAATCGAACGGGGTTTGGCGAGCGGTGCAAGCGCAGCTTGTAAGCCATGAAAAGGCTAGCTGCAAAGCAGCGTAACGCGAGGCGGCAAGCGTAGACTCGTCTTCCTTTAGTTCTCTCTCTATCTTTTTGCCCCAAATCGAACGGGGTTTGGCGAGCGGTGCAAGCGCAGCTTGTAAGCCATGAAAAGGCTAGCTGCGAAGCAGCGTAACGCGAGGTGGCAAGCGTAGACTCGTCTTCCTATAATTCTCTCCCCATCTTTTTGCCCCAAATCGAACGGGGTTTGGCGAGCGGTGCAAGCGCAGCTTGTAAGCCATGAAAAGGCTAGCTGCGAAGCAGCGTAACGCGAGGTGGCAAGCGTAGACTCGTCTTCCTATAATTCTCTCCCCATCTTTTTACCCCAAATCTTCCGGGGTCGCGAGCAGCGATTAGCGAAGGCCTTATTCAACCGGAGATCACTTCGCTTCCTATGCTATACCACAGCACACTATGTCTTTTGGTTTACTCTTGTGGAATTCGATATCTTTAAAAGATAAAACCATCACTATGTTTCGCAATTACCTCTCCCTGCTTTTAGCACTCAGTCTGACCTCCCTTTTCGCCCAACAGAAATTAACCGGTTTCACTCCAAAAAACGCGCCCGCTCAGCTGGCACTGGAACAGGATTATGCCTCTAGCCTGGAAACGGATAACCTGGATGAATGGATGCAATATATGGCGGCACAACCGCATTGGGTAGGAACTGCCTACGGCGAGGAACTTGCTCAATGGATGAAAAAACAATTTCAATCCTGGGGCTATGAGGCCCGAATTGATACCTATCAGGTACTCTTTCCCTATCCGAAGGTTCGCGAACTCACCCTTACCGCCCCTTCAACCTACAAGGCCAAGCTTACGGCGGTTCCGGTAGAAGGAGATGAATTTACAGCCCAGGGAGATGCCTTGCTGCCCAGCTATAATGCCTTCTCTACTGATGGTGATGTGGAAGCGGAACTCGTGTTTGTCAACTATGGGGTTCCTAAAGACTATGAGGAATTAGAAAAATTGGGAATTGATGTCAAGGGTAAGATCGTCATCGCCAAGTACTATGGCTCCTGGCGTGGGATCAAACCTAAATTAGCTGCAGAGAAAGGCGCAATAGGCTGCATCATCTATTCGGATCCTAAAGATGACGGCTATGTAGCCGGAGATGTATACCCAAAAGGGGCCTACAAAAACAAAACCGGAGTCCAGCGGGGCTCGGTCATGGATATGCCACTCTACCCGGGAGATGTCCTTACACCGGGGTATGGAGCCACCAAAGAGGCAAAACGACTGGATCGTTCAGAAGCCCCTACCATCACCAAGATTCCCGTACTTCCTATTTCCTACGAAGATGCCCAACCCTTGTTGGCCGCCTTGGAAGGACCGGTAGCGCCTGATTCCTGGAAAGGAGGACTTCCCATTACCTATCATATCGGTCCCGGACCGGCACGGGTCCATTTAAAACTGGAATTCGACTGGCAGTTAAAACCGGCGCATAATGTGATTGCAACCCTGAAAGGCAGCCAGTACCCCAATCAGTGGGTGATGCGCGGAAATCACCACGATGCCTGGGTACACGGCGCTAATGACCCTATCAGTGGTATGGTCGCACTGCTGGAAGAAGCACGCGCCATTGGAACTCTTGCCAAAAAAGGTAAAAAGCCAAAGCGCACCTTAGTGTATTGCGCCTGGGATGCTGAAGAGCCCGGACTCATTGGCTCGACGGAATGGGTGGAAGACCACAAACAAGAATTACAGCAAAAAGCGGTAATTTATGTAAATACGGACGGGAATGGGCGCGGCTTTCTAAGAGCAGGCGGCTCTCACAGTCTGGAGCAATTGGTCACGGAAGTGGCAGAAGTGACCACAGACCCTCAAACGGAGGTATCGGTCAAAGAGCGGCACATTGCCAGAAAACTGATCGCCGGGGGTGAAGATAGTTTTAACCTGAGTGCTTTGGGCTCGGGGTCTGATTATACGCCTTTTATTCAACACGCCGGGATTGCTGCCTTAAATCTGAGTTTTGGAGGCGAAAACGGCGGAGGAGAATACCACACCATTTACGACACCTATCCGCATTACACCCGCTTTAAGGACCCTGGTTTTCACTACGGAGTGGCCCTGGCTGAAGTGGCGGGTAGAATTACTTTGCGCATGGCCAATGCTGATGTGCTCCCCTTTGAATTTACATCCTGGCATACGACCGTTAAGGGATACTTAAGCGAGATCATGAAAGAGACCGAATCCATGCGCGACGCGGTGAACAAACACAACAAATTGGTCGAAAAGAATGCCTACCTGCTCGCAGCTGATCCCAAGGAAGCTTTCGCGAAACCAGAATCCAAAGAACGTATTCCGTACATCGACTTCTCTCCGATACAAAACCAGCTCGAAAAGCTGGAGGCCAGTATTGCCGCCTTTTCTACAATGCAAGCCAGTGAGCTCACGGTAGCCCAACAAAATAAGCTGAATGAACTGCTCATGGATGCAGAACAGCAACTGACCTCAAAAGAGGGTCTTCCGCGCAGATCCTGGTACAAGCATCAGATTTATGCTCCCGGTTTCTACACCGGATATGGCGTGAAGACCTTGCCCGGAGTGCGAGAAGCGATCGAACAAAAGAACTGGCAGGAGGCGCAACAACAGATTGAAAAATTAGCGGAAACCTTAAATCAGTTCCATGCGCACCTTCAAAAAATGAATGCGATCGCCAAGCCGTAGGCGATCTCCTTTTTTATCAACACCCCCATCTAAACTCTCTGGGTCTTTATACCTTTGAGTCTACTTACTAACGTTTTAAGAACACACCCTTCATGTCAGACCAAAAGCGCCTTTTTCTCCTTGATGCCTATGCCTTGATCTTCCGGGGTTATTACGCCCTGATCAAAAACCCAAGAATCAACTCCAAAGGCATGGATACCTCAGCCATCATGGGTTTTGTCAACTCCCTATTCGACGTGATCAAACGGGAACAACCGGATCATTTGGCCGTAGCCTTTGACAAAGAAGGAAGCGACGCCCGCACCGAAATGTATGAGGATTACAAGGCCAACCGGGATGAAACCCCGGAAGCCATTCGGATCGCTGTGCCCTACATTCAGAAAATCCTTAAAGCCATGCACATCCCCTGCATCGAGAAAAAAGGAGTGGAAGCGGATGACCTCATCGGCACACTTTCCAAGCAAGCAGAAAAAGAGGGCTATCAGGTGTTTATGGTGACTCCCGATAAGGATTACGCCCAGCTGGTCAGCGAAAACATTTTTATGTACCGTCCGTCCCGCATGGGAAATGGTATTGAGATCTGGGGCATCCCGGAAGTACAAAAGAAATTTGAAGTCGAACGGCCCGAGCAGGTGATCGACTACCTGGGCATGATGGGTGATGCCTCGGATAACATTCCCGGTCTACCCGGCGTGGGCGACAAGACCGCCAAAAAATTCATCAAGCAGTTCGGATCGCTGGAAGGGCTACTGGACAATACCGACCAGCTCAAGGGTAAGATGAAAGAAAAGGTGATCGAAAATGCAGAACTCGGTCGGATGTCTAAAAAATTAGCAACCATCAAACTCGACTGCGCGGTTACCTTTAACGCGGAAGATTACGAATTGTCTGAGCCGGATGCGGAAAAAGTACAGGAACTGTTCGAAGAATTGGAATTCCGCCGACTTAAAGATCAATTTATAAAAATCTTTTCCGGAGAGGCCGAGAGTGGCACCCAGGTGACCAGTACGGCCACGGCTAAAAAACAAGCTACCACCACGGCCGGATCGGGGCAATTTTCCCTTTTTGGAAATGCCGGAGATACCCCGGATATCCAGGAACACTCCACCCGTAAGACCATCGAAGACACTGAGCATTTCTATCAATTGGTTTCGGAAGGGATGAGTATGAAACTCTTCCTGCAGAACCTGATGAAGCAGCCATCGGTATGCTTTGATACCGAAACTACAGGACTCAACCCGCTGACCGCGGAACTCGTGGGAATCGCGTTTTCCTGGGAAGCCAGCAAAGGCTTCTATCTCCCTTTTCCGGAAGACCAAGCTGCTGCACAGGAGTTGATCGAACAATTGCGTCCCTTTTTCGAGTCTAAGGAGATTGAGAAAATCGGTCAAAATTTAAAGTACGACATCAAGGTTCTGGACAAGTATAAGATTAAAGTCCGCGGCCCCCTCTTCGACACCATGCTGGCCCACTACCTGATCAATCCGGATATGCGTCACAATATGGATGTGCTTAGCGAAACTTACCTCAACTACACACCCGTCTCCATCACCGAGTTGATCGGTAAAAAAGGGAAGAACCAAAAATCGATGCGGGATGTCCCGGTGGAGGAGCAAAAAGAATACGCCGTAGAAGATGCCGACATTACTTTTCAACTCAAACAGCACTTTGCCAAAGAATTGGAAGAAGCCAAAACCCAGGACCTTTTTAAAGATATTGAAGTTCCCTTGTTGCGGGTTCTCGCCGCCATGGAGCTGGAAGGCATTAACCTGGATGTCGATTTCCTGAATTCGCTTTCGCGAAAGCTGGACGAAGACATTACCAGCCTGGAGGAACAGATCTATGCAGAGGCCGGAGAAGAGTTCAATATCGGTTCGCCCAAGCAATTGGGAGAGATCTTGTTTGACAAAATGAAGTTGGTCGACAAGCCGAAGAAAACGAAGACCGGACAATACTCTACCGCAGAAGACGTACTTTCCTATCTGGCTAAGGACCATCCCATCGTGCAGCATGTTTTGGACTATCGGGGACTTACCAAACTGAAAAGCACCTACGTAGACGCCCTTCCGGAACAAGTGGAGGAAAGTACGGGCCGAGTACACACGGACTATATGCAGACCGTAGCCGCTACCGGCCGACTGAGCTCCAATAATCCCAATCTTCAGAACATCCCGATCCGCACGGAACGCGGCCGCCAGGTGCGTAAAGCCTTTATTCCCAGAGATGAGGATCATGTGTTGCTGGCCGCCGACTATTCGCAGATCGAATTGCGGATCATCGCTGCCTTGAGTGAGGAAGAAAACATGATCGAGGCTTTTAAAAATGGAGAAGACATTCACGCCTCTACCGCGGCTAAGGTGTTCAATGTACCCATAAACGAAGTGACGAGAGAGCAACGAAGCAATGCCAAGACCGTCAACTTTGGAATCATCTATGGCGTATCTGCTTTTGGACTGAGTAATCAAACCGATCTGTCGCGATCAGAGTCTAAAGAATTGATCGACACCTATTACAAAACCTACCCCAAACTGCGCAACTACATCAGCGATCAAGTGGACTATGCCCGCGATCATGGCTACGTTCAAACCGTACTGGGACGACGTCGTTATTTAAAGGATATCAATTCGCGAAACGCCGTTGTACGCGGTGCTGCAGAACGTAATGCCGTGAATGCGCCTATTCAGGGAAGTGCTGCAGACATTATCAAGATAGCCATGATCAATATCTACGAAGCCCTGGAAGAGCAGGAATTCAAAACCAAGATGCTGCTGCAGGTGCATGATGAATTGGTCTTCGATGTGCCTAAAGGGGAATTGGACGCGATCAAAAAACTGGTACAGGAGAAAATGGAACAAGCCTATACTTTGGAAGTCCCCTTGGATGTTGAATTGGGCGTGGGTGAAAATTGGCTGGAAGCGCATTAAGCCTTTCATAATTATCTGAGGAATACTATTTTTCCAAACCAAAGTTTAAAACTTATGGCCGGAGCATTAGTTACTATCGATCGTCCTGACCGCTGCCTGAATTGTGAAAATCCCATCCTTCCTCAGGCGCAGTATTGCTTAGGCTGTGGCGCCAAAGTACAGGAATACCGCTTTACGACGAAACGACTCGTCAACGAATTCTCCGAGCGTTTTCTCAACGTAGACAACACCATTTTCAAAACCTACATCCACCTATTTACCCAACCGGAAGCGGTGATTGACGGGTTCCTGCACGGCTTGCGGAAACGCTACCTCAATGCCTTCAACTACTTTGCGGTGGCCATCACCCTGTCAGGAATCATGCTCTTCTTTATGAAAAGATTCTTTCCTGAGGCGATGGAATTTGATTTTGGTGGTTTACCCGAAGACCAGATCAATCCACAGATGGAGTCTATTATGGAGTATCAGTCGCTGCTCTATTTCGCGACGGTTCCTATTCTCGCCTTGTTGGGATGGGCGGTTTGGAAATACAGAAAAGAGCATAACTATGCCGAACAACTCATCATTCAGCTGTACACCTATTCTCATTGTGCGATCAATGCAGCCATTTTGGGGGTGCTTTTGTTGTTTTCAGGTTTGCCCTGGATGACCATATCTATGTTTCTCACTCCCTTCTATGTTCTCTACAACGCTTATGTATATAAACGCTTGTATCAACTCCCCTTCTCTGAAATTACAGCACGAACGCTGATCTTTATCCTGATTGGGGTTGGCTCGTATATTGGGCTCATATTTCTGGGAATAGTTTGTACGCTACTGTACTTCTTTATCACTCAGTCAGGCCCATTTGCCGGCTAGCGACTTTAAGGTAAACGGTCATCCTTTAGAGTACAAATCGATAGGTCCACTTAATTAAAAAAGTATTCCTGATCTGCTGGTCAAAGATCACGTTGTTTGCCGCATCAAAAAGTCCGTCATCAATACTGCTTAAACCCTCGATCCCCTGAGACCAAACAAAGAAAAGCTCAGACCCGGGAATGTATTCCCAGCGGGCCACTAAATTGGACCGGAACTGCACAAAATTCAAGTCGGGATTATTGAAGCTGTAGTCGGTGATCCCATCCGTGTCTTCGTCCACCTCATACCGACCATTGGCAAAATTGATCTGATCATCCGTGTACAGGGTAACCCGCTCGTTTAAATCTTCAGCTATTGGATTATTGACAAAATTAAAGTCATTGTATCTCGCCTTGAATATAAAAGGCTGCCCATAGTACTGTATGGTCAAATTGGGATTGATGCTGTAGTTCACCCGTAAGGTCATGCTCAGACTTTCATTGTCGATATTACCCAGAATATACCGCTGCGTATCTCCAAAAGCCTGCTGACTTACATACTGAGTTTTATTGGGATTGATTTCGTACTCATTGATCAGGGAAAGACTTAAGGCATCCAGGGGCTGATAAAAGAAGCGCAACACGTAACGTTGAAAGGAAAAATTGTCCTGACGGGCCTGCGAATACACGTAGCCGGCGTGCATATTGAACTTCTTACGAGCGTCCGTTCCGGAAAAGAGAAATACAAAATTCTCATCGCTAAAACGCCATCGCGGACCGCCTCTCAAAAATGAGTTAATAAAAATTCTGGGCTTATGGGCAGCTCCGGCTTCTGACCACCAGTTATTTTTCCAATTCACATATCCGTTAACTTCGTACTGGATGCGGTTGTAATTTCCCTCAAAGTCAAATTCAGTGAACTGACTGAATCCTAGATTGGCCTGGCGAAACCAGCTGCTAGATTTGTTCCAGAGGCGCCTTATATTGGCGTATTGCCGCCATTGATCGGCAGAACGCAAAAATCCAATATCATTCAGTTCCAGTTCGGGGCTCCTAAAATTACCTCCCAGATTATAACGCCAGTCCCCGCTCTCCCGACCGATCTCGAAGTTTCCACCGGTTCCCATTAAGTCAGTTCGCGTAGGATCGACCTCCACATGACTGGCATCCTCCCGTTGAAAAAGATGGGTAATGGAACGTTGGGTCAACGCAATGGCTTCTTCACTCCCGCGAACATTACTCATCAATGCCCGCCCTTCCACATAGTACTTACGGTTCTTCCAGTTGTGACGAAAGTCTAATCCGGCAGAGTAGGCCTGGGTGTGTAAAAAAGAGACTTCTTCTTCAATATTTCGATGAGTTGCGGTAAAGATCCCACCAATAAAGGAGTTACGATCGTTAAAGTCTTTTTGAACTCTTCCCACAAAATAGTTCGTTAAGGGTTCGACCAGTTCGCGTCGCTCCTCTCCAGGCTCATCCAGCCCTTCCAGCACATCTTCACGCGTATCCAATTCAATGGTTCCAAATTCCCGGGCCGTGACGCTTTCTAAGACGCCTACGGTCCATCCGTCTTTAGTCTTCCCGCTGAATTTAGCCGCTCCCAGAATAGTAGTATTGTTCGGGATGTCCTGATACTCGCCTCTGCTTCCATCCGCTGTAGTAAATCCTTGTGGAGTCCGTCCAATTCGTCGGGAAAAGAATAAATTATCAGCTCCTCCGCCTACGCGAAAGTCAAACACATTTTTGTTTTCCACAAAAAAAGGTCGGCGTTCCTGAAAGAAGATCTCAAAGCCATCCAAAGCGATCGCTCCGGGATCCGCATCCACCTGTCCAAAGTCCGGATTTACGGTCAGATCAAGGGTCAAATCATTGGTCACCCCAATCTTGGCATCCAGGCCTCCATTGAGTTTAAAGTTATCCCCATCCCGAAATGGATTCCCTTCCTGAGCCTCAAAGGTGTCGTACTGAACCAATCCGTAGGGCTGGATCTCCAATTGCTTTTGGGGTTTAATGCCTTTAATGCCACGCAAGATCCCAAACTCACTGACCCAGCCTGGTGGATTGGCTGGAAGTGGCTGCCAGGTAGAACGCTCTTCATTGGCAAAATAGCGGCGTGTGGATTGAATGCCCCACTCTTGCTCCTCGTTGTTTCCAAAGCGAAGCTGGCTCAAGGGTATACGCATCTCAGCCACCCAGCCTTCGGATACTTCGGCCGTAGCTAAATACCAAATGGGGTTCCAACTGGAATCAAAATTCCCATTGTTAGAGATGAATTCATCGCCCTTTACTCCTGAAGCAGAAGCCGTAAACGAAAAACCGGTACGGTCATCATTGAAACTGTCTATATTCAATTCAACCCAGTCCCCCGGAAAATCATCACGCCTTCCCAGGCGCTTCTCCAGTTTAGTCTTGTCACTTTCCAGGCAGAGAAAAGCCACATAAAGGTTTTTGGCATCGTAGGTTATTTTCATTTGGGTTTGCTGTGTAGGTGGAGTACCTACATCAGGCTGAAATTCGACGTAGTCTGAAGACCAGTCTACTACTTCCCAAGCGGCATCATCGAGCACTCCATCAATAGTAGGCGGCTCTTGATTACCTATAGAAGCCGTCGTATAAACGCGCTTGGCAATAGTTGCGGTGCTGTCGATTTGTGCGAATAAAGAAGTTGTGAAAAGAGCAATACCCAGAAACAAGATCTGCCCACTTGTTTTGATTGACATGAATGGTTGGTTTGATTATAAAGACGCGTCTTTATCCGCTACGTGTCAAAAAGATCATTTTTTTATGAAAACCTTAACTTTTCAGCACCACTTTTTAAAACGAAGATCCTCCTTTTTCAAGGCATCCGTTCAAAAATCCGCCTCAACATATCGTGCTCTATGACCGCTGAGGAACAGGAAGTAAAAGACTGTAAAATATTGTAGTTTCGGTATTTGCCAATACCAGATATAGTTGTACATTTGCACCCCTGTTTTCCCGATTGTTTGATCGGGGAGCAGGAAATGGAATGTTTAATCGATAAATAAATTAGTGTGGACACATTAAGTTACAAAACAGTATCTGCCAACAAAGCCACTGTAAACAAGGAGTGGGTTGTTGTAGATGTTGAAGGACAAGCTTTAGGCCGTGTTTCTTCCGTAATTGCCAGTCTTTTACGCGGAAAACGCAAGCCGAACTACACCCCACACGTTGATTGCGGAGATAACGTCATTGTTATCAATGCAGACAAGATCAACTTATCGGGTAACAAATGGGAGGCGAAAACATACATTCGCCACACCGGTTATCCGGGTGGACAGCGCAGTGCGACAGCAAATGAGGTATTTGCTAAATCGCCTGAGCAGTTAGTAGAAAAAGCAGTGAAAGGCATGTTGCCTAAAACGAAATTGGGTAGTGCTCTTTTTCGCAATCTAAAAGTGTATGCGGGTGCAGAGCACGCTCAAGAAGCTCAAAAGCCGCGAGTAATCAACTTAAACGAATTTAAGTAATGGAAGTTATTCACAAAATTGGCCGTCGCAAGACTGCTGTAGCTCGTGTTTATGTGGCTCCCGGAAAAGGGAAGATCACCGTAAACAAGAAAGACATGGATGCTTACTTCCCTACTGCAACTTTAAGATACAAAGTGAACCAGCCGTTGGCAATGACCAACAATGAGGGGGCTTTTGATATTAAAGTAAATGTTTTTGGTGGTGGAAATACGGGACAGGCTGAGGCCGTTCGTCTTGCGCTCTCTAGAGCCATGTGCGAATTGGACGCTGAAAACCGTGCCATCCTGAAACCAGAAGGTCTTCTTACTCGTGATCCACGAATGGTGGAGCGTAAGAAGTTCGGGCAGAAGAAAGCACGTAAGAAATTCCAGTTCTCTAAACGTTAATTGGACCTTTACGATCATCAGTGTATGATCACTCAATTAAAATAATAATCAGCATACTAGCTATGCACCGTTAGTTTAGCATCTAAATAATCAAGGCGATACGCACCGGCGATGACCACTTGAATATTGCGATTACAAACAGAACGTAAACTAAATTACAATGGCAAATAACATCAAAGTAAAAGATTTACTGGACGCTGGAGTTCACTTTGGTCACCTGACCAGACGTTGGGATCCAAACATGGCGCCATACATCTACATGGAGCGCAATGGCATCCATATTATTAACCTGTACAAAACCGTAGCGAAAATTGAAGAAGCACAAGCGGCTCTTCACAAGATCGCTGCTTCCGGAAGAAAGATCCTTTTTGTAGCTACCAAGAAACAAGCAAAAGAGATTGTTGCAGACAAAGCAGAAAAGGCGAATATGCCGTATATCACTGAGCGCTGGCCCGGTGGTATGTTGACCAACTTTGTAACTATCCGTAAAGCGGTTAAGAAAATGCAGATGGTAGACCGCATGAAACAAGACGGTCGTTTTGATACCCTTTCAAAGAAAGAGCAATTGCAGGTTAACCGTATGCGCGATAAACTGGATAAGAACTTAGGTTCTATTGCAGATATGACCCGCCTTCCAGCAGCCCTTTTCATTGTAGACATCAAGCGTGAGCACATCGCGGTTAAAGAAGCACAGAAATTAAACATTCCAATCTTCGCAATGGTTGACACCAATTCTGACCCTCGTGAGGTCGATTATGTCATCCCTTCTAATGACGATGCTTCTAAATCGATCGAGAACATCATGACTCATGTCACCGATGCCGTAATTGCCGGTCTTGCGGAACGCAAGTCAGGTAAAGACAAAGAGAAGGACGGTGACGATGCTCCAAAGAAAGCCAAGAAATCAGAGGCTAAAAAGGAGGAGAAAGCCGCTAAAGCAGAAAAAGCACCTAAAAAAGCGAAAGCGAGAAAAGAGGAGCCTGCAAAAGCTACTGCACCAGCCGGAGACGAAGAAGAGTAAATCGATATTTAACAGCAAAAGAGTCGTTTGGTGCCGCATTTCATTATCGCCTGAACGACTTTTTTTATACCAAAACATACATTAAAATGGCAAAAATAACAGCCGCAGAAGTAAACAAACTAAGAAAGACTACCGGAGCCGGTATGATGGATTGTAAAAAAGCATTGGTGGAAGCCGATGGTGATTTTGACAAGGCTATCGAAATCCTTCGTAAGAAAGGACAAAAGATTGCTGCCAAACGCGCTGATCGTGATTCTTCAGAAGGCGCCGTTATCGCTAAAGTGAATGAGGCCGCCAATAAAGGCGTGATCGTTTCTTTAAACTGTGAAACTGATTTTGTTGCTAAAAATGACTCTTTTGTAGACATGGCTCAGCAATTGGCAGAAATCGCTTTGGATACGAGCTCTAAGGAAGAACTTTTATCTAAAGATTTTGGAGGCATAACCGTGGCCGAAAAACTTACCGAACAAACCGGAGTCATTGGCGAGAAAATCGAAATCGGTGATTTCCGAACGCTGGAAGCGCCATTTGTAGGCTCTTACATTCACGCTGGAAATAAAATCGCTGTTCTCACCGGCTTATCTCAAGCAGGTGACAACGCTGAGGAAGTAGCTAAGGATGTAGCCATGCAGGCCGCTGCAATGAATCCTGTAGCTTTGAATGAAGAGGGTGTCGATCAGTCGACCATCGATAAAGAAATCGAGATCGCTAAAGACCAACTTCGTCAGGAAGGTAAGCCGGAAGCTATGCTTGATAATATTGCTAAAGGTAAAATCAAGCGGTTCTTTAAAGACAATACCCTGGTTAATCAGGATTTCATTAAAGACAGTAAACAAAGCGTAAGTCAATACGTTAAAAGTAACGCCAACGCAGAGGTTGTTGCTTTTGAGCGTGTCGCTTTAGGCTAATCACATACTTCCCTTAAGGAATATTAGGGAAACTAAACCCGCTCTCCAATGGAGAGCGGGTTTTTTTATTGGTTAGGCTTCTATCCTTTACAGCCTTCTATTCATTTATTTTTGCCTGATAAACCTAATAATTTCCTAATTTTACGCGGCTTTCGTTCACGCTGTTCGAGCTGTCAATTCCCACAACATGCAGTATAAAAGAATCCTACTTAAACTCTCCGGTGAAGCGCTCATGGGCAATCGTCAATACGGTATTGATCCTGAACGATTGGCAGAATATGCCTCAGAGATCAAAAAAGTGGTCGACAAAGGCATCCAGGTCGCAATCGTAATTGGAGGCGGTAATATTTTTAGAGGAGTTGCCGGAGCCAGTAAAGGCATGGATCGGGTGCAGGGAGATCACATGGGCATGCTGGCCACAGTGATCAACGGCCTGGCCCTGCAAAGCGCTTGTGAAGATGCGGGAATCCCTACCCGTCTGCAATCAGCCATCAAAATCAATGAAGTAGCAGAGCCTTTCATTCGCCGTAAGGCCATCAGGCATATGGAAAAAGGGCGTATTGTGATCTTTGGAGGAGGCACAGGAAACCCATACTTCACTACCGACTCTGCCGCTGTACTTCGTGCCATTGAAATTGACGCCGATGTGATCCTTAAAGGCACCCGTGTTGATGGCATCTATACCAGTGATCCTGAAAAAAACAAGGAAGCCACAAAATTTGACTTTATTTCCTTTGACGAAGTGCTTAAAAAAGGCCTGAAAGTGATGGACACCACCGCTTTCACCCTCAGTCAGGAGAATAAATTGCCGATCATTGTTTTTGATATGAATAAAGAGGGAAATCTCCTGAAAGTGGTTTCCGGAGAAAATATAGGAACCACGGTAAATCTGTAGTCCATCTTTTGGTGCAATTTTTGTAAAATTGTGTATCGCTAAGAATTAAAAATACTATGAACGAAGAACTTCAAATGATCATCGAAGAGGCCGAAGAGTCCATGCAACGGGCCATTGTCCACCTTCAAAAACAATTGGTGAATATTCGAGCAGGTAAGGCAGCTCCTTCTATGGTCTCCGGTGTGATGGTTGATTATTACGGCAGTGCTACTCCGCTTCCGCAGGTAGCTAACATCAATACTCCCGATGGCCGTACCATTTCCATTCAACCTTGGGAAAAGGCGTTGATTGGCGATATAGAGCGAGCCATCATGAATGCCAATTTAGGATTCAATCCTCAAAACAATGGAGAAAGCGTGATCATCAACATTCCGCCTCTTACGGAAGAACGCCGCAAGGAATTAGTAAAACAAGCTAAGGCAGAAGCCGAAGAAGCCAAAATTGGTGTCCGTAACGACCGTAAGGTGGCTAATAATGATATTAAAAAGGTGGACGATGCTTCTGAAGATGAAAAGGCCAATGCCGAAGTTGACATTCAAACCCTGACCGATAAATACATTGAACGTATCGATGAAATTCTGGTTGTAAAAGAAAAAGAGATCCTCACCGTTTAAGGTATTAGAAGACACCTTTTAAAGCGACCTTTTGGTCGCTTTTTTTCTTACATTTAAAAGACACGAACTCCTAGCGCTCTTGAAATATTTCCTGCCCTTCTTCTTCCTTTTAGTCTCGACCTATGCCGGGGCACAACAACGAGATCAAAGCGCGGGAGAGCTTATTCAGCGGGCCATTCAGAACCGAAGTGATAACGATCCGCGAAAGCGATTAGACACCTACGGCTATTTGGTTTATGAAAAAACGGTGATCACCGACAGTGTGCAGGAAACTCCACACGACTACCTCTCTGAAAAAGTAAGTAGCATTGTCTTCTCTGAGGAGGATGATTTTACAGAACGGGTCATCGGTTTTCAGCTCGCAGGGTTTGATACGCCCCGTTATGAAGTACTCGCTATCGATTTACAGTCGCGCTCCTTCTACGACGAGGACTTTGTTATTTTCAATAATCGCTATGCCGGGATTCTCAGCAAACGAGGGTTGAAAAATTACAATTACCGTATTGAGGACACTACAGTCATCAACGGCCGACCCAGTATCGCTCTGGCCTTTGCTCCTAAACGCCCCAAAACGGTTCCAGGATTATCTGGAGCCCTTTATCTGGATCAGGAGACCCTGGCCATTCAGCGGGTAAATATCAGCCTGGTGGATGAATTGATCATTCAACTGGATCAATCCTATAATTACCTGGCCACCCAAAATATCTATCTGCCCAAAGAGCGTAATCTTCAGATCTCTAAAGGAACTAATGCACAACGTCTCTCATTTTTTGGAGGTCGCATTTCCATAGGCACAGTGAGTGGAGAAGTGTTAGAAGATATGGTACGGAAAAATCAACTGAACAGTACGACCCGCTATCAAGACTATACCCTGGGTAAAGAAGCCCTGACCACTCCCTTCCTTACCGGGGCTAAGGCCGCAGAACCCGCCGAAAAACCAATCACCACCATTACTGTCTTGGAAGGTGCCGCCAATCAACCGGAATCATTTTGGCAGGAATACCGTACTGAAGCGCTTTCGGAAAAAGATAAAAGAAGTTTTAGAGCCATCGAAAAGATCGTCAAGGCAGAGAACATAGAGCGCCGACTGGGTCGAATTGACAATTTCAGTATCGGCTATTTCTCCCTCAATTTTTTTGATGCCGATCTCACCTATCCCGTAAAATTCAATAACTATGAAGGTCTTCGACTGGGGTTTGGTGGGGTTACCAATGCCCTGTTTTCTGAGCGCATTCGACTGGAAGGGTATGCGGCCTATGGTTTTAAAGATCAGGAATTCAAATATGGAGGTGGGGGTGGCTATCTGCTGGATCCCGATCGGGGAGTCTGGTGGAGCGCCAGCTTCAACAAAGACCTGGAAGAGGTGGGAAGCTATGCCTACCTGACCGATAGACGGGTGTATTCTTTGTTTGAACCCCGCCTGGTCAACATCAACCTGTTTTACAAACACCGCACCCTGCGGACCAATCTCGAATACCGTCTTACCCCCAAAGTGCTCACCGAATTTCAGTTGGCACACCGACGCATCGAACAAACTACCCCGTACCGATTTGTACTCGACAATCAGGAATACAGCGATTATGATATCACAGAGGCAACCTTCGGCCTGCGCTGGAGTCCGCGCAGTAAATTCCTGAAGTCTCCGGCAGGGCTCACTGAAATTCAGAATCAATACCCCATCGTTACCGCTCAGCTCTCCCAAGGTTTTGATGGTTTGGGAGGATCTTTCAATTATACTAAGCTGGGCGCAAAGGCTTTTTACCGTTTGGATCGACTCAATAAAAGTGCGACCGAGATTTTAGTCGAAGGCAATCTGGGCTTTGGCGAACTTCCGTTGTCTCATCTCTTTCACGCCTACCCTAACGCCCCGACCAAAGAGACCATTTTACAACGCTTCTCCGTGGCCGGAGTCAATAGTTTTGAAACCATGTTCTTTGGCGAGTTTTTTTCGGATCAATTGTTTATGGCTCAAATCAAACACCGCCTGCGTCCCTTCGATCTTGGAGAAAAATTCAAGCCGGAAATGGTGCTGATCACCCGCTATGCCTTAGGCGACGTCAGCAATCAAGAGCGGCATCAGGATATCAGTTTTAATTCGCTAAGGTATGGCTATACCGAAAGCGGTTTTGAAATCAATAAACTCTTCTTCGGTTTTGGAACCAGTTTAACCTATCGCTACGGCGCTTATCATTTACCCGACTTTGAAGATAATATTGCTCTAAAATTCACCTTCTACCTCGCCTTGTAATTTTCCAATATCCGGATCGGTCAGCGTACTTAAAATAAGTACCTTTGCCGTCTCAAAGACCTGCTATGGCTAAGCTTTTTACCTTGGGATTCTGGGGACGTGTGGCTCAGATTATTCTGCGCAACCGAACCCTGATTCTTACCCTCCTGGTGATCAGCACCGTCTTTATGGCCATGCAATGGCAACATATGCGCTTCACCTACACCGAAGCGAATTTATTGCCTGACGATCATGAGGTCAACGTCGCCTACGACGAATTCTTGGGGCAATTTGGCGAAGAAGGAAATCTCATCGTTTTGGGTATCAAAGACCCGGAACTCTTTACCCCGGAAAAACTCAATGCCTGGAACTCACTGGGGAGTACGATTGATCAATTTCCTGAAATCACCTTTTCTGTTACGCTTAAGGATTTACAACTGCTACAAAAGGAAGAAAATCCGCAGCGTTTCGATCTGGTTCCCTTCATTAGCGATAGCATTACGACCTCGGCTCAGGCTAAGGCCTATAAAGAGCAACTATTTGAAGATCTTCCCTTCTATGAAAATCTGATCTACAACAAAGAAACCGGAACGGTGCGCTCTGCCTTTTACATGGATAAGAGCATCGTCAACACCTCGGTACGTAAAGACTTTATCCTTAAGAAATTAGTCCCTCTGCTTAAGGATTTTAAAGAAGAAACGGGGCTGGATGTGCGCACCAGTGGGATGCCCTATATCAGAACGCTCAACTCCAAGAATATCATCGATGAGATCGGCCTTTTTGTGGGTGCTGCACTTTTGGTCACTTCGTTGATCTTTTTCTTCTTTTTTCGCTCTTACCGGGCCACCTTTATCTCTATGCTGACCGTGATTGTAGGGGTGATGTGGGCCTTTGGATTTTTGGGTCTTCTTCGCTACGAGATCACCGTTCTTACGGCTCTAATCCCACCTTTGATCATTGTCATTGGTATCCCCAATTGTATTTTCCTGATCAATAAATACCAGCAGGAATACAAAAAACACGGAAACAAAGTGAAAGCCCTGCAACGGGTGATCACTAAAATTGGGAATGCCACGCTCATGACCAATCTGACCACGGCCTCCGGTTTTGCTACTTTTATCCTGACCAACAGTTCGTTGCTCAAAGAATTTGGGGTGGTGGCCTCCATCAATATCGTGGCTATTTTTCTATTGTCGCTGTTGATCATTCCGATTGTCTACAGCTACATGAACCCGCCCAAAGACAAGCACTTGAGGCATCTGGAAAAAACCTGGATCGCCAATTTTGTAGAGTGGATGGTGCGCATGGTCAGACACAAGCGTATTGCCATCTACCTCACGTCGCTAGTCCTGCTGATCGCCAGCATCATTGGGATTTACAAAATCAAGATCTCCGGAAGTCTGATCGAAGACATGCCTAAGAAAACCGCATTCTTTGAAGACATTCGCTTCTTTGAAGAGGAATTTGATGGGATCATGCCCCTGGAAATTCTGATCGATACCAAACGTCCCAAAGGGGTACTGAAATTACCTACGCTCAAACGTATGGATGAGTTGGGTGAGACCATCGATGAGATTCCCGAGCTATCCAAGCCCATCTCCATTGTCAATTTGGTCAAATATTCGAAGCAGGCCTTTTATGGAGGCAATCCCGATTTTTATCAGATCCCTACTTCTAACGAACGGAATTTCATCCTGCCCTACGCCAGTAGTTTTTCAGAACAGGCCGGTTTGATGGACAGTTATGTAGACAGCACTGGCCAGTACGCTCGAATGACCACCTTTATGAGAGACATTGGGACCGATCGTATGGAGCGCATCGAAGAAAATCTCCTGGAAAAGATCACTACTATTTTTCCAGAGGACCGCTACGAAGTTACCCTGACCGGAAAAGCTCTGGTTTTTCAAAAAGGCACCAATTACCTGATCCAGAATCTGGTCATAAGCTTGTCACTGGCCATTCTGTTGATCGCCTTATTTATGGCCTGGATGTTCCGTTCGTTGCGGATGATCATTGTGTCTCTAGTGCCCAATCTACTGCCTTTGCTGGTCACTGCCGGACTCATGGGCTATTTGGGAGTACCCATTAAGCCGTCCACCATTCTGGTTTTCAGTATTGCTTTTGGTATTTCAGTCGATGACACCATACATTTTTTAGCCAAATACAGACAGGAACTGCGCACTACACGATGGAAAATTAAAACCTCTGTGTACGAATCTATCCGTGAAACCGGGGTCAGTATGTTCTATACCTCCATTGTGCTCTTCTTTGGCTTCTCGGTCTTCATGATCAGTAGTTTTGGAGGTACGGTAGCCTTAGGCGGACTGGTCTCGGTGACCCTGGTCTTTGCCATGCTAGCCAATTTACTCCTGCTTCCCTCGCTGCTGTTATCGCTTGAACGCAACATCGCCGACAAGAAAATCTTTAAAAAACCAAGCCTGCAGATCATTGAAGAGGAGGATGAGGAGGATGTTTCGCTTTCGCGAAAGCGCAAAAAGAGTAAGGGAAAGACCAACACCTCAGTGACCTACACTTCAGATACAGATTAAGAGCTAGGGGGCAAACGCTGCGGCGGCATCTGAAGTTGGCGAACTTCTACTGAACGCCTATATTTGCCCCACTTTACGCATAATTTTGATCTCATGAAGCAAGAACAGATTGTCGACATTCTACAAAGCGAGCAACTTCATCGTACACTGACGGTTAAAGGGTGGGTACGTTCTTTTCGAGCGAATCGATTTATTGCCTTAAATGATGGCTCCACCTTGCAAAATTTGCAATGTGTAGTCGATTTTGAGCATACGGATGAACGTATCCTAAAGCGCATTACCGTAGGAGCTGCTATTGCCGTGACCGGAGAATTGGTGGAGTCGCAAGGAGCGGGACAGCGGGTCGAACTGACGGTTGCCGAAGTGGAAATTCTAGGGGATGCTGATCCTGAAGAGGTCAAAAAAACCATACTGCAGCCCAAGCGACACAGTTTAGAAAAACTACGCGAGCAAGCGCATTTACGCGTACGTACGAATACCTTTGGAGCCATCATGCGATTGCGCTCTAAGTTGGCATTTGCCGTACATGAATACTTCAACAACAATGGTTTTTACTACGTACATACTCCGGTGATCACCGGCAGTGATGCCGAAGGAGCCGGTGAAATGTTTCGCGTAAGCTCGTTGGATCCCAAGGCCATTCCATTGGATGAGCAAGGTAACGTAGATTATAAAAAAGACTTCTTTGGTAAAGAGACCAACCTTACCGTTTCTGGTCAGTTGGAAGCAGAGACTTATGCCCTGGGTTTAGGCCAGGTATATACCTTTGGCCCCACCTTTAGAGCAGAGAACTCCAATACTTCCCGCCATTTGGCAGAGTTCTGGATGATCGAGCCGGAGGTGGCCTTTTGTGATCTGGACGGCAATATGGACCTGGCCGAAGATTTCATCAAATATGTGATCAATTATATCTTGGAAAACTGCCAGGAAGATCTGGAATTTCTCGAGCAACGCCTGGAGCAGGAAGATAAAGCCAAGCCTCAGGCCGAACGCTCCCCAATGGTACTCCGCGAGAAATTGAGATTTGTAGTGGAGAACAACTTTAAGCGGGTGAGCTATACCGAAGCCATTGAGATTCTACGTAATTCCAAACCCAACAAAAAGAAAAAATTCAATTACCTCATTGAGGAATGGGGCGCCGATCTACAAAGTGAACATGAGCGCTATCTGGTCGAAAAGCACTTCAATGCTCCGGTCATCTTGTTTGACTATCCGGCCAATATCAAGGCTTTTTATATGCGGTTAAACGAAGATGGCAAGACGGTGCGCGCCATGGATATTCTCTTTCCGGGCATAGGCGAAATCGTAGGTGGTTCCCAACGGGAAGAACGATTGGAAGTCCTGCAGGAGAAAATGAAAGCCCTCGACATTTCAGAAGAAGAACTGTGGTGGTATTTGGACACGCGTCGCTTTGGAACTTGCGTCCATAGTGGCTTTGGTCTGGGCTTCGAACGCCTGGTCCTATTTGCTACCGGCATGAGCAATATTCGCGATGTCATTCCGTATCCGCGTACACCACAGAACGCGTCTTTTTAGGGCTTCAAAATTTAGAGAACACATTCAAAAGCCACCGGTTTGCAGTAGTCTCCGGTGGCTTTTGCGTTAATTAACCTGAGCAAAAGGGGGTAAACCCCCCTAATTCTGGGGAGGATTTTTAATTGATTTCAAATTGAGTTACTTTAACAGTCTAATCAACACCATTGATCATGAAAATCATCAAAACCCTTTTCGCTCTTGTTTTTATGAGCGTTGCCTTCCTGGCTTGTGAGCAGGCCAAACCTCATGAGGAGGAGCACATGGAAAAACCTGTCGATCCGCCTACACAAATAATCCCCGTTGAGGACGCTGAGATACTGGCACAAGATTATCGCAGAAATCGCATTCCACTCATCGAAGAATTCCAGAATAGGGATGACAACGGAGAGCCCATTGATCCGGAGGATCCGGAATACGTACGAGCCACCCAAGCGTTAACCGTGGATTTTGAAACGCTGAAAACCTATATTACCTATATCGAGCAACAGGCGGATTCGGCCAAAATAAACATTAGCGGATTGCGCATTTATCTAGGGAAGTATCCCAATGCGGGTAAATTTCCGGACGGACGCCCGGTGAAATATCCCAATGCAGAAACGGTGTTCTTAAATCCGGTTGCTCCTTTTGAGAACGCCCAGGGCCAAATGAGTGAGTCCGGTTTTGCGATCGTCACCAACCCGGATGGCACCAAAAAAGCGGTACCCGTTGGACAATTGTTGAATAAAAATATGAAAGGAAATGGACCGCCATACGTCCTAATGTTTCAGGATGATGTGACGGATCTTTCTTTTAATGACATGAATAAAATTCCGCCACCTCAACAAAACGACAATGACTTTTAAAAAATAAGGTAAGGGCATAAGGAAAATGGAAATCTACAGAGATTTTGTCATTCTATTTGAGTTTATGCCCGCCCTATTTGGTTTAATTTATTGGAAAAAAGTTAAGGACAACATCTTATTAAAATGGTTTGTCATTCTGCTGTGGTATACGGCACTTAATGAACACGTCGCTTCGTACTATGGAAATTATATTTCAGAAGAGAAGAACAACATACTTTTTTATACGGTTAAAGGGTTGTTATCCTATATCTTCTATTTTATCTTATTTCTGACTGCCCTTAAGCGACGAGCAAGTAAAATAGTAATATCCGTACTCTTCGGAACTTACCTGATGGTCTCCGTAATTGAATTTACGCAGACTAATATTTTATTAGAAGATCAGACCTTTTCAGAGTATACAGGAAGCGTATTATTGATCATCGCAATACTCTATTACTTTGTGGAGTTGATTGTTTATCAAGGGATCGTAAATCTCAAAGAAAATATTCTGGTCTACATTAGTTCTGGATTACTTCTGTTTGAAGTGGGAATGATACCTATTGGTATTGCCAGAACTATCTTTTTAGATCAACGTGGACCGTTTTGGCAACCATTAACAATCTATCAAGGAATTATTATTTTATTAATGAATTTATTATTTACAGCCGGCTTTATATGGGGCAGGAAGAAATCAGAAATTTAATTTTTTTAGCAGCGGTGACGCTTTTACTTTTTGCGGTGATTTTTTTCATCCTGTTTGCTGCATTTATTAAACGCAAAAACAGCCTGGTTTTAGAACAACAAGAGGCCGAAAAGCGTTATGAGCGATTGATCGCAGAAACACAAATCGAAATTCGTGAGGAAACCTTGCGGAATATCAGTTGGGAATTGCACGATAATATTGGTCAGTTATTGACTCTGGCTAAGATCAAAGCCCAAAATATCATAGGAGGAGATGAAGCCATGATGGAGGTATCAGAAACTATTGGGAAAGGGTTGAACGAACTAAGGGCTTTGTCTAAATCCATCAATCCTGAGGCGATAAAGAACCTGTCACTACATCACTCGGTGCGCCAGGAGGTGGAGCGTTTTAATCGATTACAGTTTCTCGAGGCATCACTGCAGATTGAAGGAGAACCCCGAGTATTGGATGATAAGGTCGAAGTGGTACTGTTTAGGATCTTACAGGAATTCTTTACCAACACCATCAAGCACTCCAAGGCCAGTGCCCTAGAAGTACTTTTAAACTACACCCCCGATCATTTAGAAATTACAGCCAAAGACAATGGAATTGGGTTTACACCTGCTGCAGAAGGAGCGCGGGGAATTGGTCTGGGAAATATGAAAAAAAGAGGAGAATTGATCCAGGCTGATATCACCATCACTTCTACCGCCGATGTAGGCACCGCCCTTCGTATTCATTATAAATATCCGGAATTATGAAAACTCAAGTAGCTGTTGTTGATGACCATACCTTGCTCTCTGAAGCCATTGCTGGCCTGGTCAACCAATTCGAAGATTTTGAAGTCTATGCCGTTTGCAAGAACGGTCAGGAACTACTGAACCTCCTAAAAGAGCGGGATACCGTACCGGATATTGTATTGATGGATGTGAATATGCCGGTCATGGACGGTATTGAAACGACGGTTCATCTTAAGGAAGATTATCCCGACATCAAGGTCTTGGCCCTGTCCATTGAAGAAGATGAACGTATCATCCTTAAAATGCTACGTGCGGGGGCTCGTGGTTACCTCATGAAGGACACTCAAAAATCCGTTTTGGAGAACGCCTTAAAGGAGTTGATGAGTCAAGGCTACTACCATACCAATACCGTGACTGAATTATTGGTGAATTCGTTGAATAAAAAGGACACGCCGGAAACTACCTTGAAAGAACGCGAAATTGAATTTATAGGCCACGCCTGTACCGAAATGACCTACCGCGAAATCGCCGACGTGATGTTTCTCAGTCCGAAGACCATCGAAGGCTACCGAGACAGCATCTTTCAAAAACTCAACCTGAAGAACCGGACCGGCCTGGTTATCTACGCCATTAAAAATGGGCTCTTTGTGCCTTAACATAAGGTAGCAACATGGTCAAAAGCCAAAATCTAATCGTGCTATCAACGACCTCCGTTGAAATTAGAGATCTTTAGCCCCTACACCTAATCTCAAACAAGGGTGCCGCGACGCTTTAATCACGGGCTTACCTTAACATAAATTTCGGCATGATGTGTGTGGCATTTCCGTACTTTTGTAGGAGAAGCTCTTCAAAATGCTAAAACAACAACTCAATTTTAAACTCTCGCAGAAACTGTCTCCGCAGCAGATTCAGCTCATGAAGTTGATTCAGTTGCCTACGCAGGAATTTGAGCAGCGTTTAAAACAGGAGTTGGAAGAAAATCCCGCTTTGGATAGCGGGAAAGAAGAGATCAAAGACGATTTTGATGAATTTTCTAATACGGAGGACGATGATTACGGCAACGACACTATTGAGACCGAGATCAATGTGGATGACTACCTGAGTGATGATGAGATTCCCAGCTATCGCTTAAATGCCAACAATTACAGTGCTGACGATGAGGAACGACAAATTCCTTATGCCTCCGGCACGACCTTCCATCAAACCCTAAAGACTCAACTCAATACCTATCGATTGAGTGAAACCGAGCGAGAGATCGCTGAGTTTCTGATCGGTAGCCTGGACGAAAGCGGCTATTTGAGACGAGCCATAGATGATATCGTGGATGATCTGGCGTTTACGCAAAATGTTTACACCGAAGCAGAGGTAGTAGAACGGATGCTTAAAATAGTCCAGCAACTCGATCCTGCCGGCGTCGGAGCCCGCAGTTTAGAGGAATGCCTGCTCTTGCAATTAGAACGCAAGACACCAACCGCATCCATCAGTCTGGCCATCGATATACTTGATCAGGCTTTCGATCATTTTAGCAAGAAACACTATAAAAAACTGATCAGTAAATTCGACATTACGGAAGATCAGTTGCGGGATGCTATTGAAGAAATTGAAAATCTAAATCCCAAGCCCGGCGGATCATTTGCAGGAAACACCCGTATGGTGGAACACGTGGTTCCCGACTTTACCATCCGTATCGTGGATGGCGAACTGGAGCTCACTCTGAATGGTAGAAACGCCCCTGAACTCCACGTTTCCAGAGAATACAGCAATATGTTGAAAGGCTATAAGGCCGCTAAAGAAAAAAGTAAGGCGCAAAAAGACGCAGTACTTTTTATCAAACAGAAACTGGACGCTGCCAAGTGGTTTATTGATGCCATCCGGCAACGTCAGCAAACGCTATTCGTGACCATGAGCTCCATCATGAACTACCAAAAAGAGTATTTTCTGACCGGAGATGAGCGCAATCTACGCCCCATGATCCTGAAAGATATTGCGGATGAAATTGATATGGATGTGAGCACCGTCTCCAGGGTAGCGAACTCCAAGTATGTGGATACGCCCTACGGTACGAAGCTGATCAAAGAATTCTTTAGCGAAAGCATGACCAATGACCAGGGAGAAGAGGTCTCCACGCGGGAGATCAAGAAGATACTCGAAACCGTGGTGGAAGAAGAAGACAAGCGTAAACCGCTGACTGACGATAAATTGGCCAAAATCTTAAAAGAAAAAGGGTATCCCATCGCGCGCCGAACCGTCGCTAAATACCGGGAGCAACTCGATCTTCCTGTGGCCCGACTGCGTAAAAAGATCTGATGACACGATTTTTTAAGCTGCTCTCCTACCTATTCCATCCCATTTTCATGCCTGTCTTTGGTTCCCTGCTCTACTTTGGGTTGAGTCCGAGGTACATTCCCCGCGGCTTGATGTACGCCAAACTTTTTGGAATCGCGATCATGACGATCCTGGTACCCATTCTATTCTTCCTGCTGTTTAAAAACCTAAAGATTGTTTCCTCCATTTTTCTAGAAGAGGTTAGTCAGCGAAAGATCCCCTTGCTTGCGCAAATTACCCTGTTATTATTCATTTTAAGGACAGTTTTAGAGGGTTATGAATTTCCGGAGCTGCATTACTTTTTCGTGGGCATATTGTTCAGCAGTGTGCTTGCTTTGATTTTGGTTTTGATCCGTATTAAAGCCAGTCTGCACAGTGCCGGTATTTCTGGCGTACTGACCTTTATTACCGCATTGAGTATTCATTTTAATGAAAATATAATCGTTCTTCTCGCCTTGCTTGTTCTCCTTACCGGAGCGCTCATCACTGCCCGACTCTTTTTAAAAGCACACACGCCTGCGGAGATCGTTTGGGGACTTGTGGTGGGAGTTGCCCCGCAATTATTGGTAACTTACGCCTGGTTACAGTAAGTAGAAGGTAAGGCCTACTTTAAATACCCGCAATCCGATCTCTTCTCCATTGATCTGGGCTTCCGGCTTAAAGAAGTTGTTTAAACTGTAGTAGACATGAAAATTAAAGGTGTTGTAACCAAAGGTGATATTGGCGCCTACGCGAAAGGGATTATACTCCGGAATATCGGTTTGGATCACCTGATTCCCGGGCTGCTCGAAGGTAGCCTTGTAGTAAAGTGCATAGCCCAGTCGTAAACCGGCATAAATACGCCAGAACTTGTGGGAGCTCAACGTAGAAGTGCGCCAGCGGTATTCAATGGGCATTTCGATAAGTGTGGTATGAAAGCGATTGATGTCATAATTGATCACATCTTCATCGAGGATCCGAAAAATGGAGTTCTCCTGTGGATCTTCGCCCACAAAAAGATTGTAGTTATAAGCATTTAAGGAAAAGCCCAGGCCAACCCCAATCGCCTTGTTTCTCCGTTCATTAACCGGCATATCCCGCATTATACCGAAGTGCACGCTTCCGCTGAAGCCACTCTGGCTAAAATCGGAGGGTCCGTTACTCATTAAATGGATGGACAGGCCAATGTAAATTTGATCCTCCCGATAAAGCGAATCGACCACGCTGATACTGCCTTCCTCCTCTTCGGTACTCTCCTGTGCCAATGCGGGAAGACTTCCGACCGTCCAGAAAGAGATAATCAAAAAATAGGAAAGGGCTCTGAGCATATACAAATATAGGATACCCGGCAGGGTCCATAAATAAAAAACATCCGCGAAATGCGGATGTTTTTCAATAATTAGTTTAATCTAAATTCCTTAATTCTGATCCAACGGATCGCCCTGACGGGTAGTGTAATTGATCTTAAGCGCATTCACTTCACGTAATTCCTGCTTAATGTCAGAAACCAATCCCATATTGGTATCTCCATCTACCTTTAAGGCTGTTGTCAAATAAGGGATCAATTCTTCTCGTTTACTTTCGCGTTCAGCAAGAATAAACGACTGGATCTCTGAAACATCGGAGAACTTATCGTTCAATTGAATTCGGCCTTCTGTTCCGTACTGTGACTGATAGCGCGCACTAGGCTTTCCAGCATAAATATAGATCACCCGATCTTTCTTGTCCAGCTTCTCTACCTGATCAGCAACCGGCAAGCGGTTTTGAACCATTAAGGTATTTTGACGCATCACCGTCGCTACCATGAAGAAGAAGAGTAACATGAAGACAATATCAGGCAAGGAAGCCGTTGATATCGCAGGTAGATCACCACTTTTTTTCTTATTAAACTTTGACATCTTGTCTCTATTATAAAATTAATTTATGCCTTAGGTTCCGCCTCGGAGAGCTTCTGTGGAATCAATAATTTGACTTCTTCCAGCTTCGGGCGTAATTTGTCTTTAACGCTCTCGGTCGTTCTCGGATCGTTGTACGCACGTTCTGCCTCAGTATAGGTCATTCCAAAAGAAGGGAATAACCGAGCGAACTCACGATCGCGCAACTCATTATAGGCAGCTACCAGTTCGTTCTGAACCGCGATGTACATTTTGTACGAGGTACCCCGGTTATTAACCAACGAGATGATCGCCTTATCCGGATTATCAGAGGAAGAAGGATCTTTAGCCCCTCTACAAAAAGAACAAGCTTCCGGTCCAGTACCTCCACCATTGTCCAGGAACTCAAAGGCAGCCTGTCGCAGCTCTTTCAGTTGCATGGGCTTGTCTTCTACCAGCAGTTCATCATTTCGGTTCACCACTACCGTAAACAAGTTCTTTTGCTTAATGATGGGTGGTGGCGGTTGATTTTCATCCAATTTTGGAGGAAGTTTACGACTGATACCGCTATCCGTTTCAATAGTTGTGGTTACGAGGAAGAAGATGAGGAGTAGGAAGGCAATATCTGCCATCGATCCTGCATTAACTTCGGGTGCTGAACGCTTTGCCATAATTTCTAAGCTCTAAATTTTCTGATTCCAGACCATACCATAGCTCCAATAGCGAGCAAGGCAAAGGCATAGAATGAACGAATTCCTGTTTCTACCCATCGTGACCCGGAAGCAGACAATACTTCACCATCTTTCATAGGAGTCTCTACACCGGTGGAAACCAACCAGCATAAGAAGACCACCGTGGCGAATGCACTCACCGCAACCAAGGTGTTTTTAAGGGTTTGAGGATTGGAGAACAATCCTTTAAAGATAAAGAACACTACAAATACGACTACGATAGCCAGAGTGGCAAAAGCAAAGTACATAAATGGAGTGATCAAACTCGCTTGCAAATCGGCAGAGCCTTTGATGGCATCATCTCCGGCCAGAATAATTCGAACCAACCAGACTGCTCCTAATAACGCGAGTATGAGGGCAACAATTTTAAGAATCTTATACATAATCTAGTTTTGGTTTGGTTAGAATTACTTTTTGTATCGTACCAACATGTCGATAAGGGTGATCGAAGCATCTTCCATATCGTTTACAATGCTGTCAATTTTCGCTACAATGTAGTTGTAAAAGATCTGCAATATAATAGCAACAATCAGACCAAATACTGTAGTCAAAAGTGCTACTTTAATACCACCCGCAACTAAAGAAGGTTGCATGTCACCAGCGGCCTCAATTTTATCGAAAGCCTGAATCATACCAATTACTGTACCCATGAACCCAAGCATTGGTGCCAGTGCAATAAACAGAGACACCCAGGAAACATTCTTTTCCAACTGTCCCATTTGTACACCACCATAGGCTACCACTGCTTTTTCTGCGGCCTCTACCCCTTCATCCATACGGTCTAAACCTTGGTAGTAGATAGACGCTACAGGGCCTTTGGTATTTCGGCAAACTTCCTTAGCGGCTTCCACACCACCACTCTTCAAAGCATCTTCTACTTCTTGAGCCAGCTTGTCTGTGTTGGTAGTCGCCAGGTTAAGATAGATGATTCGCTCAATGGCAATGGCGAGTCCTAGAATCAAACAAAGGAGTACGATCCCCATAAAGCCAGGGCCACCTTCGATAAAACGTTTTTTCAAGTCTTGTGTAAAACTTGCTTCTTCTTCAACATCTGCTGAAGCTTCATCTTGCATAGCCGTAACTATGTTCGTGGTGGCTGCAGTGAATTGTGCAGGGATAGTTTGGTTAGACGCCGTACTTGCAGTAGCATTAAAGTTTCCTAAAGCTACAACAGCAGCGATTGCCAGAATAGAGAATAATCTTTTCATTGCTCTTGATCTTAATTTGAATTAGATTAATTAATTATTGGTTTTTAAAGATATAAAAATAATTATAGAACCCGACCGTTGCCAAGTGTTCCCTGGATTTCCAAAAAACCGAGTCATTCAGTCTGATTTTAGCAGAGAGGAAGGGATTCGAACCCTCGATACGCTTGTGGCGTATACACACTTTCCAGGCGTGCGCCTTCGACCACTCGGCCACCTCTCTATTTTCACCAAGCTTTAGGTTAAGCCCAGAAGACTTAAGCTTTCGCGAAAGCGGACCCGAAAATAACGAAAAAAAGTTCAGTTGCTCAAGCCCAGCGCCTAAAATTTCAGGACATCTCACCTCGCAGTGGAGTTTCGAATATGGTTTTGAACACTTTAGCCGAAACCCGCTGTCCTAAAAGATACATGAGTTTGGCCAAAGCAGCCTCGGTGGTAATGTCTTTTCCCGAGATTAACCCCACCTTTTTCAGCTGAACACTGGTTTCATAGTTTCCCATTTGTACACTTCCACCGTTGCATTGGGTGACATTAATTACCGGCACCCCGCTTTGTACTTTTTCTTGAAGTAGCCCGATAAACCAGGAGGCCGAGGTTGTATTCCCGGCTCCAAAGGTCTCTAGAATGATGCCGCGTACCGGTTGGATGGCAAATAATTGCCTCATCACTTCTTCCTGAATACCGGGATGCAGTTTGATCAACAGTATATCGGGGACCATGGTTTTATGTACTTGCAGTTTTTTTCGGGGCCTTGGTAAAAGATAATCCCAGGCAATATCCAGGTGCACTCCGGAGGTCACTAAAGGCGGATAGTTAGGTGAGGCGAAGGCCTGAAAATGTTCGGCGCTCACCTTGACCGTGCGATTGGCCCGGTAGAGACGGTATTCAAAATAGAGACAGACCTCATTGATACAAGGCACACCTCGCTGATGCTTGGCAGCCAATTGAACCGCAGTGATCAAATTTTCCTTAGCATCGGTACGCAGATCACCAATAGGCAATTGAGAACCGGTAAAGATCACCGGCTTGGCCAGATTCTCTAGCATAAAACTTAGCGCCGAGGCCGTATAGCTCATGGTATCGCTTCCGTGAAGTACCACGAATCCATGATGCTGATCGTAATGTTCCTCAATGATCTCTGCCAGCTGAATCCAATAATCAGGATTCATATTGGACGAATCGATGGGTTGCTCAAAAGTTCGAGTTTCAATCGCGCAATCCAGCAGGTGTAATTCAGGGATATTCTGGAGCAATTCGTCAAAATTAAAGGCCCGTAAAGCACCGGTCTCGTAATCTTTGATCATACCAATAGTACCCCCAGTGTAGATCAGTAAGATACTACGCTTACTCATAATGCTTTTTTATTGATTACCGGATTGGCGTACATCAACAGGAAGCTTTGTAAAGCGGTGGCCTTATCAGCCTCTACCCGACGCGCAATTCTACGTTCGAATTGACGCTTGTCTTTCTCGTTGTATTCGTCCTGAAATTCTTGCGTATCGTGCAGCAAGTCGTAAGCGATGTAATTGGAAGGCCACAGCTTGTAGTTTTGATGGAGGTGTTGGTCTATAGCCTCGCACAGTAATTGGAGCTTGTCATTTTCAGAAATGGTTTGCATATCTATGCTATCGAATACCTCATCAGGCAGCGATTCTGCGGTCAGACACACTTTCTTTTTATTCCCCAAAGCGCCTCGTAAAATACTGTTGAAGTCCTCGTTATTGGACTTGACATATTCTTCATCTTCCTGGCGGGCGACCATTTCAGGCACTTTTAAGACATCGGTAGGATCGAATTCGTAGGAAATACTCACGGTCACCATATTCAATTGCTTCAAGTATTGGAGACTGGATAGATCTCCCTTAGCCATAGCCAGCATCTTGAGCACCCCTTGCTGGGTACGATCATTCCCATCTTTGGTTCGCCCTTCCCGCTGGGCCATCCAAACAGAGCGTCCGGCCTCGAAAGTGGATTTTATGTATTCAGAGAGCGTTCGCGAACTCGCAAGCATTTCCCGGGGTGATAAGCCGCGACGAACCAAAAAATTCCGATTCAAACGGGACAAGGCCATCAAAAAGGGCTTATGAACCAAATTATCCCCTATGGCCGAAGCCGTCATGATCAGATCGTGATCGCTTAAGGTATAATTCAATAAAGAGGTATCCAGGATGATATCCCGATGATTCGAAATGTAGAAATAGGGCACCGACGGGTCGAGGTCTTCAAAACCATGAGTGTACAAACCGTCCATACTATCACGAATCACGCGATCTACAGCATAGTAGATAATGTTCTTTTGAAAGTCTTTGATGGAATGACAGGCCTCTAAACGTTGCTGGATCTCGGCAGGCGTGTCTTCGGGAAAAGTAAAATGGAGGAGCGCCCTAAACATGGGGTGTTTGGCGTGCTCTTCCAGTGCCATCGCCACTTCGTCATCGTGGTAGGGCCTAATTTCTTCAAATGCGTTCAAAAGGTCAGGTTTTGTGCTCACAAATGAACAAAAAAAGCATGGGTTTACCGAAGAAAAACAGCATCAGCATTCGCGTTGGTCTGCTCAGCGATTGCCTGTAAGGGTAGGTCATAGATCGAAGCCAGTTTTTCGGCTACCTGAATCAGATAAGCACTTTCGTTACGCTTCCCACGAAAAGGACTGGGTGCCAGGTAAGGCGCATCCGTTTCCAACACAATGTGTTCCAATGGGATTTGATCCAGGAATTGATCGATCTTACCATTTTTAAAAGTAGCAACGCCTCCAATACCCAGTTTCATGTTGAAGTCTAAGGCGCGTTTCGCTTGCGCGAAAGTCCCCGTAAAGCAATGAAATATCCCGAAGAGCTGATCGTCCTTTTCCTGGGCCAACACTTCAAAAACTTCATCAAAAGCATCACGGCAATGAATAACGATGGGATAATTAAAGGCTTTCGCCCACTGGATCTGGGTGCGGAAAGCATCTTGCTGAATAGCCAGCGTACTTTGATCCCAATAGAGATCGATTCCGATCTCTCCTACGGCATAAAAAGGACGTCGATCCAATTCTTGCTTGACCAATGTTAATTCTTCCTTATAATTTTCTTTGACATGGGTGGGATGCAGTCCCATCATTAAAAAGGCGGCGTCGGGATAGTCTTTTTCCAGCGCATACATGCTTGCGTGGTAACTGCTGTCTATAGCCGGAATAAAAAAACGACGCACTCCCTGCTGTTGAGCTCTTCGAATCATTTGCTTTCGATCGTCATCAAAAGCCTCACTGTATAAATGGGTATGCGTATCCGTCCAATTCATGCGGTAAAAGTAGGTGATTTTAAGCTATAGAGATCCGGTCTCCTTCTTACTTAACATGATTTTTGTAGGTAAAGGGCTCAAATTCAATAATTAAAATACCAGCAAATGAACATTTTATCGATGTTTATATGTATTTCATCGAGTATATTAAATACCTATTATAGTAATTTTCAGTTACTTATATATTTGTACCCCCAAATCATATACTTATGAAACAAGTACTACTCTTGAGTGGTTTACTTTTTACAACCTTGCTCTATGCCCAAGTGGGCATTCAAACCACCAATCCACAATCTCTTTTAGACCTTTCCACCCTGGATCCCTCCAATCCGGATGCCAGTGATGGTTTGCTCATTCCGCGTATGAGTACTTTTCCAAGTACCAATCCCACGGGTACGCAACACGGAATGCTGGTCTACCTCAACACAGATCTAACTGACCATACGGTAGACACCACTCCACGTGATTATCCTGCTGGATTTTACTATTGGAATAGCTCGCTCACCGACTGGTCGGCGATCAGTGCAGATGACGATGCCTGGAAACGTACCGGCAACGCCAACATCACCCCCGGCACCCATTTTCTAGGAACCACCAATGCTTCTGAGATTGAATTTCGAGTCAATAATCGATCCCTGGGTAATCTTACAGAAAAAGGGCAGTTTACTCTGGATTCCGAAGGACAATCGGTATTTATCGGAGTTAATGCGGGAGCCAACGATGCTCCAGCGGATGCCTCTGATTTTCATCAAAGTGTGGCTATCGGATACGGCGCTTATGAAAATAATACCGATGGCCAAAATAATGTAGCTGTGGGTTACCTAGCGCTTGCGGCAAATACTACTGGAAATCTGAATACAGCTATTGGCCATGAAGCACTACGATCTAATACCACGGGTGTTTCTAATACGGCAGTTGGAAACGACGCACTAGAAGTAAATACCACAGGAAGAAGAAATGTAGCGGTAGGTTTCGACGCCTTAGAAGAAAATACGACAGGCGATGAGAACACAGCCATAGGTTACGATGCATTAACTCTCAATACTACTGGTGGTTTTAATACAGCACTTGGCTTTGGAGCTCTTGGAAACAACACCACGGCCAATGACAATACTGCAGTTGGCTATAACGCCTTAACTGCCAACACCACAGGGGATGCTAATGTGGCGGTAGGGCATGATGCTTTACTATCAAATACAACCGGCCGTGAAAACGTGGTGATGGGTGAAGATGGTGCTGAACTGCTCACCACGGGAAGCGGCAATACCGTGGTTGGATCAGATGCCTTTGATCTGGGTACTACGGGAAATAATAATGTGATCCTTGGTCGAGATGCGGGAAGTACGCTTACTACCGGCTCTTCTAATGTAGTCATTGGTGCTTATGCCAACAATACCGGAACTGCTGTAATTGAATCTACGGCGGTAGGCTACTCTTCCATTGCCTCTCAAAACAAATCATTGGCTTATGGAGCCTATGCTCAGGCTACCGGTGTAGAGGCTATCGCTTTAGGAGCCAATACCATTGCCTCGGGTGAGGACAGTGTGGCCATAGGTGATGATGCAGAAGCTCATTCTGAAGAGAGTATAGCGATTGGGAATAATGTGGTCGTAACAGGAGGTTCGGAAGAGTCTCAAGCTTTAGGACATACGACCAGAATTGAAAACAATTCAGACCTTGTTACACTCTTAGGTTCGTATTCTACGAGTAACAACGTTCAAAATGCGGTCTCATTAGGTCATAATGCGACCCTTCAAGGAGCTTCGACTAATGTTTTATCTGTGGGAAACAATAACGTCATTGATGGTGGGGTGTCTAATGTTGCTGCTTTAGGAAGTTCAATCACCATAAATAATAGCTATACCAACTCCACCGGAGTGGGTTATCAAGCCTCCCCTACGCAATCCAACCAAATCCGACTGGGAAATACGAACATCACTAACATCATGGGTCAGGTGGCCATCACCACCACTTCCGATAAACGCTTTAAGAAAGAGGTAAAGAAAGATGTTGCCGGACTGGAATTTATCACCCGATTGGAACCGGTAAGCTATGTTTTTGATAAGGTCAAACTGAGCCAACACCTCAATGAAGATCAACTTCCGGAAGCGACTCAGGAGCGAACCGTAGGTTTTATGGCACAGGATGTGGAACGCATTGCGAATGAAATCGGATTCGATTTCTCTGGGATTAAGACGCCTGACGCCGAAAACGACATCTACGGTTTATCTTACGCCTCCTTTGTAGTACCCTTAGTCAAAGCCGTCCAGGAGCAGCAAACAGAACTAGAAATCCTACGTAAAAAAGTAGAAGAACTGGAAACGCTTAAAGCCGAATTCGCTGCGCTGAAAGCCCTGTTACTGGAAGAATAATTCAATCAACATTCAATTTTTAGAAGACCGGTAAGCCCGGTCTTTTTTTATTTCACCCTACTCCTCTTATTTCAGCAGCACCAGAATATGTATCTTTAGTTCCCATACCACGATGTCTAATCTAACCCAATATATTCTTATGAAACCAGCTGCTTTCTTTCTCTTCCTAAGCCTATTTTTTATTTCCTGCCAGGATCAGGAAACCACTCCAGACGATACCAGAGACAACTTTGATGCCCTGCTCGATGCTTACTATAAAGAAGGACTGCAACTCAATCCCTTAAACGCAACCATGGCGGGAGATGATCGGTTCAACGATCAATTCCCTAATCTATTGAGTGACGATTACAAGCAACGCCTAAAAGCTTATTACACCAAATATCAGGATACCTTATCCTCTTTCCCCGACGCCCAATTGAGCGATAGTCAACAAATGAGCAAGGCGATCTTGGAGTGGGATACTCAGGTCAATCTCGAACTGATGACCTACAACAAAGACCTTATGCCTATTGATCAAATGTGGTCGCCTCACCTCATGATTGGGCAACTGTCCAGCGGTGCCAGTGCACAACCGTTCAATTCCACCCAGGATTATCGCAACTGGCAAAATCGTGTGGACGAATACCTGATTTGGTTAGAGAGCGCTGAAGCCAAAATGCGTCAGGGTATGGAAGAAGGCTATGTACTGCCTAAATCCTTGACCAAAAAAGTAATCCCTCAGATGGACGCGCTGACCAACATCAACGTAGAAGAGCACTTGTTCTACGGTCCCATTAAAAATTTACCGGATAGTCTCTCGGAAGAAGACAAAGCAGCGATCAAAGCCGACTACGAGTTGATGATCTCCGAAAAAGTAGTTCCGGCTTACAGTAAAATGCGCGATTTTCTGCAGGAAGAGTACCTACCGACAGGACGCGAAACTTCGGGCTACGGCGATCTACCGGACGGATCGGATTACTACAATTTTGCCATCAAATATTTTACGACGACCACCGTGAGCGCCGATTCTATCCATCAGCTCGGACTGAGTGAAGTGGCTCGCATTCGGGGGGAAATGGAAAAAGTGAAAGAGCAGGTAGGTTTCGAAGGTGATCTTCAATCCTTCTTCAATTACGTGCGTAACAATAAAGAGTTGATGCCCTACGATACTCCGGAGCAGATTATTGAACATTTTAACGCCATCCACGATCGCATGAAACCACAGATCGATCAATTGTTCAGTTTACAACCTAAGACCGCCTTCGAGGTACGGCGAACGGAAGCCTTTAGAGAAAATTCGGCCAGCGCCGAGTACAATCCAGGGTCATTAGACGGAACCCGTCCCGGCATTTTCTATACGCCCATCCCTGATGCCTCTGCCTACAACATCTATTCGGATGAATCACTCTTTCTTCATGAAGCCATTCCAGGCCATCATTATCAAATCTCACTCACGCAGGAAAGTGAAGTACTTCCGGAGTTCAGAAAAACCTTATGGTACAGCGCTTATGGGGAAGGTTGGGCTCTGTACTCCGAATCCCTGGGTAAAGAATTGGGCTTATATACTGATCCCTATCAATACTTTGGTATGCTTGGCGCGGAAATGCATCGTGCGGTGCGCCTGGTAGTCGATACCGGTATTCATTCTAAAGGCTGGACCCGTGAGCAGGCGATCCAATATTGCCTGGAGAATGAAGCCGAAAGCGAGGCCAGCATCATCTCTGAAATCGAGCGTTATATGGCCATGCCCGGACAGGCCCTATCTTATAAAATCGGGCAGTTAAAAATTCGCGAACTGCGATCCAAGGCCAATGAAGCACTTGGCGATCAATTTGACATCAAAGAATTTCACAAAGAGGTTCTGGAAACCGGTTGTATTCCCCTCGCGCTGCTTGAGGAAAAGATCAATGGGTGGATAGCTTCTAAACAAAGTAATTAAGACCGCCATACCTCAAACGCAACTCCAATCATGCAAAAAAAGATCGTCCTGCTGGGAAGCGGTGAACTGGGAAAAGAATTTGTAATCGCTGCTCAACGCCTGGGGCAGACCGTCATCGCTGTAGATGCTTACCCCAACGCCCCGGCCATGCAGGTGGCTGATGGTTCAGAGGTGATCAATATGCTGGATGGGGCAGCCCTAGATGCCCTTATAGCAAAACACAATCCGGACTACATTGTTCCTGAAATTGAAGCCATCCGCACGGAGCGCCTCTACGACTACGAGAAAAAAGGAATCGTGGTCGTTCCCAGCGCCAAGGCCGTCAATTACACCATGAACCGCAAGGCCATCCGCGACCTGGCTGCTCAAGACTTAGGGTTAAGGACCGCCGACTATCGCTATGCCCAGTCGGCCGAAGCACTGCATAAAGCCGTTCAGGAAATAGGGATGCCTTGCGTGGTCAAACCCCTCATGTCCTCCAGCGGAAAAGGACAAAGCACCATCCGGAAAGAGGAGGAGATCGAGACCGCCTGGAATTATGCCCAATTAGGATCTCGCGGCGATGTCGCCGAGGTAATCGTGGAGGCCTTTGTACACTTTGACTACGAGATCACCCTGCTTACGCTTACCCAAAAGAAGGGCACGACTTTATTCTGTCCACCCATTGGGCATAGGCAAGAACGTGGTGATTACCAGGAAAGCTGGCAGCCAGCCCGTATGGAAGAAGCGCACCTCAAGGAAGCTCAACACATGGCCGATCAAGTGACCAGGGCCCTGGGAGGTGCGGGCATTTGGGGGGTTGAATTTTTTGTCGCCAAAGATGGGGTCTATTTTTCGGAACTTTCTCCAAGACCTCACGATACAGGAATGGTCACCTTGGCCAATACCCAAAACTTCAATGAATTTGAATTGCATCTGCGGGCCATTTTGGGTCTTAAGGTAGCAGAGATTACGCAAGAACGGATTGGCGCCAGTGCGGTGCTTTTGGCCAATGATCATCTGGAACATCCCCGTTTTGAAGGCATTGAAGCCATCGCTACTGCAGCACGTGCTGACTTTCGCCTGTTTGGCAAACCCAATGCACGACCCTATCGAAGAATGGGGGTGGTCGTTACCTATGACTCGCTTGAGGGGGATGTGATCTCCACAACACAACGCGCTAAAACATTGGCGGAAAAGGTTAAAATAGTTTGATCAACATAACCGTCGAAATCTAAAGTATACATCCTCCGTGGCTTCACTCAGACAATTCTTACTGGATAAAGGCTATAAGCGTATCCGGCTGCACAGCACCAATACCAACCATCTGGAAATTAATGCGGTGTTGAATGGGGTACACGGCACCTTTATCTTGGATACCGGCGCCTCAAGCACCTGTATCGACTTTACCGCCGCAGAACGCTATCACCTACTCGCCGAAGACAGTGAAGTGCGTGCTGCAGGGGCAGGAAACAGCAGTATGCACACCCAATTAGCACAAGGCAATCAGCTTAAAATTGGCCAATGGGAACGGAAAGACTGGTCTGTGGTCCTCTTTGATCTTTCCCACGTCAACAATGCCCTTCGCGAACATCAAGCCAATGAAGTGGATGGGATCATTGGCGCAGATGTACTGGAAGCCGGAAAAGGGATTATTGATTATAAGTATAAATGCCTGTATTTAAAATAGAAACCGGCAAGCAGTTCCCTCAAGCGAAGTCGAGAAGTCATATCTCCGTTGAGAACGCTGTTGATTTGTTGAGCTGTTGAGTCATTAAACTGTTGAGTAGTCGTAAGACGGATATTTTAGGGTTTGGAACACAGGTCACTTCGAGCGGAGTCAAGAAGGGCATACCAGTGGACTTAACAGGAAGAGATCGCTCACCTCTGTTCGAGATGGCTACGTATTTTTAAAATTAATACCAGGAATCCAGGTCACTTCGAGCGGAGTCGAGAAGCGCATACCAGTGGACCCAACAGCATGTGGTTGCTACTTGCTCTCGAGATGACCACTAACTAGAAACTATTCGTAATCCTACCCCAAATAAAAAAGGACCTCCATTGAGGTCCTTTTTTATTTTTAAGAGGTCGTTTTCTAAAGCTCCAGAGCTCTCTCTATGTCTCCGTTCATCAAGTGCTCCTTAGGATTTTCTAAGGCTTCTTTAACCGCCACTAAGAATCCTACTGATTCCTTTCCATCGATGATACGGTGGTCGTACGATAAGGCGACATACATTACCGGTGCAATGGCGATGGCTCCATCGCGAGCTACCGGACGCTCCACGATATTGTGCATCCCTAAAATAGCAGATTGCGGTGGGTTGATGATGGGTGTAGAAAGCATACTTCCAAAAACACCACCATTAGTAATGGTAAAGGTACCTCCGGTCATTTCGTCTACGGTGATCTCCCCTTCGCGAGCTCGAATGGCCAGTCGCTTCACTTCACTTTCGATTCCGCGGAAGCTTAAATTTTCTGCATTGCGGATCACGGGCACCATCAATCCTTTAGGTCCGGAGACAGCGATCGAAATGTCCTTAAAGTCAAAGGTGACCATCTCTTTCCCATCGATCATGCTGTTTACGGCCGGAAACTCATCCAGGGCACGCACCACAGCTTTAGTAAAGAAAGACATAAAGCCCAGACTGACTCCGTGCTTTTCTTTAAAAGTCTCTTTGTACTCATTACGCAGTTCAAAAATAGCAGACATGTCCACCTCATTGAAGGTAGTCAGCATTGCGGTTTCATTCTTGACTGAAACCAGGCGCTCGGCCACCTTGCGGCGCAACATGGAGAGCTTAGATCGCGATTCTCCACGACTGCCGGGACCCGGAGTACCCATACTGGGCTTAGCCTGAACCGCATCGTCTTTGGTAATACGACCATCGCGTCCGGATCCTTGCACCGACTTGGAATCAATGCCTTTCTCGTCCAGGATCTTTTTAGCAGCGGGAGAAGCAGTTCCCGTAGCGTAATTGGTCTTATCTTGCTGTTGGTTCTGTGTAGAAGGTTTAGACGGCGTTTGGGTTTTTGCCTCCGCCTTTTCATTCGTATCCTTCGTTTTCGCGTCTTTTTTGCTCAATTCTTTCTCCGCATGACCTCCGCTGCCTTCATCTCCGGAATGCCCTTTCTTTTTGTCCGATCCGCCCGGTTTTGGGGCATCCGTATCAATAAGACAAACCACCTCTCCTACGGCTACAGCATCGCCTTCTTCCGCTTTTAGGGTGATAATCCCACTAGCTTCCGCAGGCAATTCTAAGGTTGCTTTATCGCTATCTACTTCGGCTACCGCCTGGTCTTTCTCGACATAATCTCCGTCTTCAACCAGCCATTGGGCGATTTCTACTTCGGTGATGGATTCCCCCGGAGAGGGCACTTTCATTTCTAAAGGCATAATTCTATCTATTAGTTGGGGATCCCGAAAGATCCTGCTATTTTTAGTCAGTTATTGTTTTATCAAACACTTGATCAATGACCCGTTGATGACGGCGTTTTGAGCGGACTGCACTTCCCGCAGCCGGTGCCCCATAAAAGCGTCGACTGCAAATTCTGAATTTATGGGATTCTTCAAAATGCATGAGTAGATGGCCGTAAGCTCCCATATTGCGGGGTTCTTCCTGCGCCCAGACCATATCATCAGCCTGATCGTATTTCTTCATTATGGATCGCATCTCTTCCTTAGGCAAGGGGAACAATTGCTCGACACGGACTAAAGCCATATCGTCGCGCCCATCTTCTTCCTTGCGTTCGAGCAGATCGTAATAAAATTTACCGGTGACAAAAACCAGGGTTTTTACTTTGTTCGCTTTCGCGGAAGCGTCATCGATCACCATCTGAAAACTCCCCTCGGCCAACTCTTCTTTGGTGCTGATCACTTTTGGATGGCGGAGCAAACTTTTAGGGGTAAAGACCACCAAAGGCTTGCGGAACGTGGCTTTCATTTGTCGGCGTAAGAGATGGAACAAATTGGCCGGTGTAGTGACATCGGCCACATACATATTGTCTTTGGCGCACAATTGAAGATAACGCTCCATGCGCGCACTGGAGTGCTCAGCTCCCTGCCCTTCATACCCATGGGGTAAGAATAGGGTCAGACCATTCTGGAGTTTCCACTTATCCTCAGCGGCAGATAAATATTGATCAAACATGATCTGGGCCCCATTGCTGAAATCCCCAAACTGGGCTTCCCAGATGGTCAGTGTTCGCGGACTGGCCATGGCATACCCGTAATCAAATCCAACCACACCATATTCAGAGAGGAGGGAATTGTAGATCTGGAATTGCCCTTGTTCATCTGCAATATGATTATGCAATACAATCTCTTCTTCGCTGTCTTCTACTTTGACGACCGCATGGCGATGCGAGAATGTACCGCGCTCGACATCCTGTCCGGTCATCCGAACATCGTAGCCTTCCTTAAGTAAAGAACCATAGGCCAGTAATTCTCCCATGCCCCAATCCAGCTTATTGTCCTCAAAGTACATCGTACGACGGGCTTCGATCAGCTTGGCGATTTTACGTAAGAATTTTTTATTCTCCGGCAATTGAGAGATGGCCTCAGCAATGGTATCCAATTCTTTTAACGGATAGGTCGTATCTATGGCTGCCATCATTTCGTCTTCCTGGGCAGGTTCAAAACCTTCCCATTCATCCTGCATAATAGCCGTGATCTTGGTCTTATCCTCCTTACGGGACTCTTCAAGATTCTCTTCCAGTTTGTCTTTGTACTCCTGTTCGAGCTGCTTGACATAGCCCTCGTCAATCACTCCTTCTTCAATCAGTTTTTCTGCATAGATATCTCTTGGATTCTTATGCTTGGCGATGGCCTTGTACAACTTAGGCTGCGTAAAACGAGGTTCATCCCCTTCGTTGTGACCGTATTTTCTATAGCCTAGCAGATCGATAAAGACATCGCGTCCAAACTCCATTCTGAAATCCAGGGCGAATAAAGCAGCATGAACTACGGCTTCCGCATCATCTGCATTGACGTGTAGAACTGGAGAAAGCGTCACTTTACCGACATCCGTGCAATAGGTCGAGGATCGAGCGTCCAGATAATTGGTCGTAAACCCAATTTGATTATTGATCACAATGTGAATCGTACCCCCGGTTTTGTAAGCATCTAGTTGAGACATTTGAATGACCTCATACACCACTCCCTGTCCGGCGATAGCAGCATCTCCGTGCACCACGATGGGTAGCACACGAGAGCGTTTGGCATCGTGATGATGATCTTGTTTAGCCCGGGCAATCCCTTCTACGACGGCGCCTACCGTCTCCAGGTGCGAAGGATTGGGCGCAATATTCAGATTGATCGCGGCCCCACTGTCAGTCACTCGCTTGGAAGTCCATCCCAGGTGGTATTTAACGTCTCCGTCAAAGACCTCCTGGTCGTAATCTTTACCGTCAAATTCTGAGAAAATGTCTTTTGGACTCTTGCCAAAGATGTTACTCAAGGTACTCAGTCGACCCCGGTGGGCCATCCCCATGACAAAGTCTTCCACTCCTTTTTCTGCAGCATTTTCAATGATGGCATCCAAGGCGGGAATAAAGCTTTCCCCACCCTCTAGTGAGAATCGTTTTTGTCCCACATACTTGGTATGCAGGAAATTTTCAAAGGATACCGCTTCGTTTAACTTTCGAAGGATGTGTTTTTTCTGTTCTGCCGTAAAATCGGGCTGATTGTCGTTGACATTCAGCTTATTCTGGATCCACTGGATCTCATCCGGTTTCCGGATATACATGTATTCCACCCCGATCGAATCGCAATAGATGCGATTGAGATGGGATAAGATTTCGCGTAAGCTGGAAGAACCGATCCCTAGAATATCTCCCGCGTTGAAGACGGTGTCCAGATCCGATTCATCCAAACCAAAATTTTCAATATCCAAGGTAGGGGTGTACTTTCGACGCTCCCGTACCGGATTGGTTTTCGTAAATAAATGACCACGAGTACGGTATCCGTCGATCAGGCGAACGACCTGAAATTCCTTTTTCATGCCCTCAGTGACCCGGATCTGTCCGTTCTCAGAAAAGGCCGTATCCTGAATAGGTACGGGGACATCGACGGCTTGATCTTGCTGGTTCTCCATTCCAAAATCGAAGCCCTGGAAGAACGCACGCCAACTAGGCTCTACGCTGTCCGGATTTTGAAGGTATTTATCGTACAATTCCGCATAAAAAGATGTCGATGCGGCATTCAGAAAAGAATATGGATCCATTATGTGGTTTTCGCGGTCTGTTTGAGACTTTTGAAAGACAAAAATACAATAATTAACATTTTGACCGAGGGCTTTTATTATATTTATAACAGTCCTTAGCCCGTATAAAATCAGCCGTAATCATGCTTAAACTACACCTTCTGCTGTTTCTTTTTCTTTCCATACCCATAACCTCAATCGCACAATCAAGACCCACTACCTACGATGCCGCTAATTTTTGGAGTAAGGTGCGATTTGGCGGAGGTGTCGGATTAAATTTTGGGAATGGCTTCTTCAGCGGGACCTTGGCCCCTAGCGCGGTTTACGAGGTGAATCCCTATTTCGCGGTGGGACCCGGACTTAATTTTTCCTACGTTTCAGACAATCAGTTCAAAAGCACCATCTACGGCGGGAGTGTGATCGCTTTGGCAAATCCCTTTCGCGAGGTACAGCTTTCAGCTGAGCTGGAGCAGCTGCGTGTTAATCAACGTATAGAGACTACACAAGGAGACTTCACCGATAATTTCTGGAACACAGCGCTTTTTCTTGGTGCGGGCTACCGCACGAGTTTCGCCACAGTTGGCATCCGCTACAATGTGCTTTTTGAAGAAAATGAAGGCATTTATGCCAACGCCTGGCAGCCTTTTGTACGTTTTTATTTTTAATCAGACGTTTCTTTGCATCAACTGCTCCCCAAACGCACGTAATTGATCTTTACTCTCCTGGCTTATGTTGATCTCGTTGAGGACCGCAAATGCTTTCTCGGTGTATCGCTCTATTTCCTCCCGCGTGGCCTGTGCCGCTCCAGTACTTTCGAACTGCTGCTTGACCGTGGCGATCTTTTCCGTGGCATCGGCTGGATTGATGGAGAATAGGTGACGAAGGGCTGCAGCATCTTCTTCATCGGCGCGCTCCAAAGCGGTCAGGTACAAAAAGGTTTTTTTATTCTCGATGATGTCCCCTCCTACTTGCTTGCCAAAAGTTTCCGGATCGCCAAAGGCATCCAGATAATCATCCTGCAATTGAAAGGCGATGCCTAGGTTGCGCCCAAATTCATAGATGAGTTCGCAACAGCGCTTGGAGGCTCCCGCGACTATGCCACCCATCTGCAGGGCAGCGGCCACCAACACGGCCGTTTTAAACTCGATCATCTTCAGGTATTCGGGCAGGGTCACATCTTCCCGGGTTTCAAAATCGATATCGTATTGTTGCCCTTCACACACCTCTAAGGCCGTCTTACTAAAGAGCATGGCCAACTGGCGAAAGGTTTCCCCCTCATAATTTTCAAACAACTGATACGCCTTGATCAGCATGGCGTCACCGGAAAGGATCCCCGTATTGATATCCCAGCGCTCATGTACGGTACTGGAACCCCTCCGCAATGGAGCATCATCCATAATGTCGTCATGAATAAGACTGAAATTATGGAATACCTCAACGGCCAGGGCGGCGTCAAGGGCTTTCTGGTAAGGGCTGCCGAAGATCTCGCAAGCCATCAAGGTAAGTACCGGACGTAAACGCTTACCCCCCAAATGAAGTATATAGTGAATAGGTTCATACAAATTAACCGGTTCCTGAGGTGGAAACCGATCTTTCATATAATCAGAGATCAGCGTTGAATAGGTAGCAACGTCACGCATAAAGCAGTTTTGAGGCTAAAATAGGGCAAGTGATTAGAACTAAGAGGCAGGCGACCGCACTTTACCGCTCTAATAAATTGTTAAATTTTCGTAAAACTTAGGAAACTATTTTAGTTTTCAAAGTTTCCTATGTTACATTTGCATTCGCTTATGAAAGAACAAATACGAGAATCTGCAACTGAACTGTTTCTAAATCTGGGATTTAAAGCAGTGACCATGGATGATATCGCCCAGCAGATGGCCATCAGTAAAAAAACTATCTACAGCCACTACTCCAATAAAACGGCTTTGGTGGAAGATTCGGTAGCCCATCTGTTTCAGGGCATCTGCTGCGGTATTGATCATATACTGGAGTACGAAAAGAACCCTATTGAAGAGCTGTACGACATCAAAAAGTACGTGATTCAGCATTTAAAAGGGGAAAAATCTTCACCCATCCAACAATTGCATAAGTACTATCCTCAGGTCCATGCCCAACTGCTGAAACGGCAATTTGAATACATGCAGGACTGCATGCTCAAGAACATCAATCGCGGGATCAAGGACGGCCTCTTCCGGGATAACCTCGATATAGAATTTGTTTCCCGCATCTATTTCATCGGAATGACCGGAATTAAGGATCAAAACCTCTTTCCTACTGACAAGTTCCCCTCTGCTGAATTGCACGAACAGTACCTGGAATACCATCTACGCGGTATCGTAACCCCAAAAGGACGAAGCGTACTCAATCAAATCATTCACTCCAACCAAGAATAATGAAACATTTACTCTACCTACTGGTCGTTGTTCTCGCTTTCGCGAAAGCAGAAGCACAAGAACCCATGCCTCAACAGCGCTATAGCTTCAATCTGGAGGAAGCCATCGCTTTTGCCATTGATAGCAATTACACCGCCATCAATGCCCGACGCGACATCGCCAAGGCCCTAAAACAAAAATGGGAAACTACGGCGACCGGTTTGCCGCAGATCAATGCAAACATTGATTATCAAAATCAATTAAAACAGCCGGTGACCTTGATTCCCGGTGAGCTTACCGGCGGAGAACCGGGCACTTTTGTTCCGGTGGTCTTTGGCGTACAACAAAGCGCTAACCTGACCGCTACCCTTTCTCAGCTCATCTTTGATGGATCGTATCTGGTCGCCTTACAGGCTTCAGCCGCCTTTCTTCGCTTTTCCGACAATGCCGCTGAAAAAACGGCGCTGGAAGTGCGCAAAGGAGTGATCAATGCTTACGGAGGTGTACTATTGACCCAAGAAAACATTCGGATCCTTGAAAAGAACATCGAGACCCTAGAGAAAAATCTATTCGAAACCCGAAAGATCTATGAAAATGGTCTGGCCGAAGAAGAAGATGTTGAACAACTGCAAATCACTTCGAGTCAACTCCAAAATCAACTCAACAATGCGAGACGACAGGAGGAGATCGCCAAGCAAATGCTCAACTTAGCCTTGGGTATCCCTGTAGAGACCCTCGTGCTCCTAGAGGATGATTTGGAAGCCTTAGCGATGGAGAACATCACTCTTTCCTTAATGGATCAGAATCTCAATTACGAAGAGAATATCGATTATAAAATCGCCTACAATCTGACCGAGCAACGGGAGCTCGAGGCCAAATTGGAAAAAAGCAAGGCCTTGCCAACCCTCAGCGGCTTTATCAATTACGGCACCTCTGCTTTTGACGATGAGTTCGTCTTTTTCGACAGCGACACACGTTGGTTTCAATCGTCCATCGTTGGGGTCAACATGAGCATTCCTATTTTCAGCTCCCTGCAACGCACTGCACGAACCCAACGTGCTGAAATCGCTCTGGATCAGGCACAGACCGATTTGGAACAAACCATTCAGGAGATCAACCTGAGTCTGAATACCGCCCGCAGTGACTATCGTTTTGCGATTGAAAATTATGAAACCAGCAAGCGCAATCTGCAATTGGCAGAGCGTATAGAGAATAAAAATCAGATCAAATTTACCGAAGGGATTGGCTCCAGCTTTGACCTTCGCCAGGCTCAGGTACAATTGTATACCGCACAGCAAGAATTGCTTCAAGCGATGCTGAATGTCATTCAGGCTAAGGCAGAACTGGAAACCATTTTAAATCTACCCAACCTCAACATCACGATTCAAAACTAAGACCATGAAAAAATACTTTCTCCTTTTCCTTTTAACCGCAGGCCTCTTCGCATGTGGTGACGATAAAAAGAACGCTACGGAAACCGTCATTGAAAACGGTGATCTCTCGGCCATGCGAACCAAACGCAGCGAGGTGGTTGCACAGCGGGAAGCACTCAACGAAGAGATCGCAATGTTAGACCAGGCCATTGCCGCCAAGGACACCAACAAAAAATTACCCCTGGTCAACACCATCACGGTACACGACACGTTGTTTAAACACTACGTAGAAATTCAGGGAAGCGTGACCACCAAGCAAAACGTGATCGTTTATCCGGAATTCGCCGGAACCCTGACGCGGGTGTATGTCAAGGAAGGACAACGCGTCAGCAAGGGGCAGATCCTTGCTAAAATAGATGATGGAGGCCTAAGTAGTCAATTGGCCCAACTCGAGGTTCAGGCCGCGCTGGCCAAAACCACGTTTGAGCGCCAGCAGCGTCTTTGGGAGCAGCAGATTGGCTCTGAAATTCAGTATTTACAAGCCAAGGCCAATTACGAAGCTCAGCAAAATGCAGTCGCTCAGCTGAAAAGTCAAATCGCCAAGACCACGGTCACGGCTCCCTTCTCCGGGATCGTTGATGATGTGATCACCGAGCAAGGTACGGTAGTGACCCCAGGTGCCAATCAATTATTTCGGATCGTGAATCTACAGGACATGTACCTGGAAGCGGAAGTTCCGGAAACTTACATCGCTCGTGTGGACGAAGGCAGCGAAGTTGAAGTCTATTTTCCGGTCTTGAACAAGACCATTGCCAGTACCGTTCGCGAAACCGGGAATTTCATCAATCCCAGTAATCGTGCGTTCGGTATTGAGGTGGCGGTCCCCAATAACGATCAGCAGATCAAACCGAATTTGACCGCTCAATTACGGATCAACGACTACACCAACACCAATGCCATATTAGTACCGCAAAGCGTGATCTCTGAAAATGCCGAGGGGGAACAGTACGTGTTCCTCGCTGAAGAAAAAGAAAGTGCAGCAGGTGATCAAACCTTAGCGGTGGCCCGACGGGTCACGGTGACTACGGGGAAGACACAGGGAGACTTTGTAGAGATCTTAACGGGCATCCCAACCGGTGCACGGGTCATCAAAGAAGGAGCGCGAAGTGTTAAAGACGGACAAGAGGTAGAAATCTCAAACCAATAAATCATGGGAGCAAAGAACAAAAAACAAGTCGATAAAGAATTCTGGCTCTCTTCCTGGGCCATTGATAATCCAACGGTCATCTATGTGATGATGGGATTGTTCCTGATCTTCGGGCTCTCCGCCTATTTCAGCATGCCCCGGGAAAATTTTCCGGAGATCAACGAAACCAAGATCTACATCAGTGCCCCCTATCCCGGAAATACTGCGGAAGATATTGAACGACTGATCACTGATCCCCTGGAAGTTCGCTTAAAGAACCTCAGCGGAGTAGTCGAGATCCTTTCCACTTCGCAAGAAGACTATGCCATCATCACCGTAGAATTTGATGAGGACATGGAGGTGGAAAATGCCAAGCAGAAGGTCAAAGACGAGGTCGATACGGAGAAAGCCAATGAGGACTGGCCCACGTTTAACGGGGCCAAAGTGGAACCCAATGTGTTCGATCTGAGTATTTCGGAAGAAACGCCTATTCTGAACATCAATATCACCGGCGACTATCCGGTGGATAAGCTTAAAGACTTCGCCGAATACCTGGAAGACGAGATCGAAGATTTACCGGAGATCAAGCAGGTGGACATCCGTGGAGCGCAGGAAAAAGAAGTGGAAGTAGCGGTCGATATTTATAAAATGACCGCGGCCAAAGTCAGTTTTGACGATATTCTTAACGCGATTCGCGGAGGCAATATGACCATGTCTGCGGGCAACCTGATCCAGTCCGGCCAGCGCCGAACCATCCGTATCCTGGGGGAAGTGGAAGACCCCGGCCAACTCAATAATTTTGTGGTCAAATCGCAAGATGGCGCTGTCTATCTCAGGGATATTGCAGAAGTGCGTTTTAAGGAAGAAGACAAAACCACTTACGCCCGTGAATATGGAGAGAGCGTAGTGATGCTCGACGTCAAGAAACGCTCGGGTAAGAACATGGTGGCCGCTGTTGAAAAAATCGATCTGATTCTGGCTGAAGCCGAAGCCACCGGTGTGTTCCCACCGGATGTGCAGATCACCAAAGCCAACGATCAGAGCGCCAAGACCATCAACCAGGTGAACGATCTGGTCAACAACATCATCTTCGGGATCATACTCGTAGTCACCGTACTCATGTTCTTTTTGGGCTTCCGCAACGCCCTGTTCGTAGGGTTTGCGATCCCCATGTCGATGTTCATGTCTTTTATGATCTTGCAGTTACTGGGTTATACCATGAACACCATGATCCTGTTTGCCCTGATCATGGGATTGGGAATGATGGTAGACAACGGGATCGTTGTGGTCGAGAACGTGTACCGTCTTATGGACGAAGAAGGCATGTCACGAATTCAGGCCGCCAAAAAAGGGATTGGGGAGATCGCCTTCCCCATCATCATCTCTACAGCGACTACCGTGGCCGCCTTTGTGCCTCTGGGTCTCTGGCCGGGGATCATGGGAGAATTCATGATCTACTTCCCGATTACCCTATCGGTCGTATTGGGCTCCTCCCTGTTTGTAGCCATCTTTTTCAACTCTCTGCTCGTTTCTCGATTCATGAAGGTGGAAGAGGAAGAGCTTTCGCGAAAGCGACTCCTTCGAATTACCGCGATCATGGCCGGTCTGGGTGTGTTCATTCTCTTGGTTGGAGGCCCGGTACGCGGTTTGGGCACCTTGCTTATATTCTCAGCGGGCTTAATGTGGGCCTACAAATACTTCATTCGAGGGGCCGCAGAGCGTTTCCAAAAGAAAACCCTGGTACGTCTGGAAAACCGATACCGCAGCTTTCTGGCCTGGGCACTCAGAGGATGGAGGCCTACCCTGTTCGTCAGCGGTACTTTTGTCCTCCTATTCGTAGTATTTGGACTTTTTGGCTGGTCTATTGAATCCAAACGAACCAGTATTGAATTTTTTCCGGACAATAAGCCCAATCAGATCATTGTCTATATCGAATATCCGGAAGGTACAGCCATTGACAAGACCAATCAGCTGACCAAAGACATTGAGCGTCGGGTGTATGACATCATCAGTCAGGATATGTACATGGAAGACGGCGAGAATATTTTGGTCGAGTCGGCTGTATCTCAGGTGGGCGAAGGTGCAGGAAATCCCCAGACGGATGGAGGAAGTGCAGCAGAAATGCCTCATCGAGCCAAGATCACCGCTTCCATGCGGGAATACAAATACCGGGATGGCCTGGATTCGGAAAAGTTGCGCGCTAAAGTGCAACAGGCGCTTAAAGGCATTTATCCCGGAGTCGCTATTTCTGTAGAGAAAGATCCTGTAGGTCCGCCGGCCGGTGCGCCCATCAATATCGAGTTGGAAGGAAGAGATTATGACGAACTTATCGCTACCGCCGAGGCTATGCGCAACTACATCAGTGCGAAGAATATCCCAGGCATCGATGAGTTGAAACTGGACGTCAATAAGGGAAAACCGGCCATGCAGGTGGTGGTTGATCGGGAAAAAGCCGGTGAACTCGGGGTTTCCGCGGGGCAGGTGGGTACTCAATTGCGCCGCGCACTCTTTGGAGAAAAAGCGGGTATCTATAAGAAAGATGGGGATGATTACGACATCTACGTACGCTTCAACGAAGACGATCGCTACAACACCAGTTTATTATTCAATCAGAACATTACATTTCGCGATCCTGCTACCGGCCAATTGAAAGAAATTCCGGTATCAGCGGTCGCTTCTCAGCGCAATACTTCCGGATTTAGCGCCATCAAACACCGCGACACCAAGCGGGTGGTCACCGTGTACTCTGCGTTGGCTCCTGGCTTTGTGGACGCCGGTGCTGTAGTCGCTCAGATCCAAAATGAGATGAAGAGTTTTGATGGGGTTCCCAATGACATTTCCATTGATTATACGGGACAAATTGAAGAACAAAACAAGCAGCAGGAATTCTTAAACGGAGCCTTTTTGGCCGGTTTGGGTCTGATCATGCTTATCCTGATCTTCCAATTCAGTTCCATCTCCAAGCCTACCATCATCATGATCGCCATCTTTTTGAGTTTTATTGGCGTCTTTGGGGGGATCCTGATCACAGGAGCATCCTTTGTGATCATGATGACCATGATGGGAATCATATCGCTGGCAGGGATTGTGGTGAACAACGGAGTCGTACTCTTAGACTACACCCAGCTGCTCATTGACCGTAAATTAGCGGAACAGGACCTACCCGACGATGCCTTGTTGCCCAAAGAGGATGTTCGTGATATCATCGTACAGGGTGGACGGGCGCGATTGCGACCGGTACTTCTGACCGCCATCACTACGGTCCTCGGATTGATTCCCCTGGCTATCGGATTGAACATCGACTTCTTCTCCTTGTTCACTGAGCTCGATCCTAAAATCTATATGGGAGGAGATAATGTGATCTTTTGGGGTCCTTTAGCCTGGGCTGTGATCTACGGGTTGATCATTGCCACCTTCCTGACCCTGATCATTGTCCCGCTCTTATTCTATATCGTGTATAAGATCAAGATTCGCTTTCGCGGAAGCGGACAGCAAGACCAAGAAGAAGAAAAAGGCTTATCGGATGCCGCATAAAAAAAGCCCGCTTCAGGCGGGCTTCTTATTTATAACACGTGTTTATTGAACCCGTTCGAGTACCACCACTGCGGTACCGTCAAAATCAAAATCAAGACCGAATCCGGGATCTACATCACCAGCCAAAATAGCCTCTTCCAAGGCAGGCTCAAGAACCATTCGGTTTGCACTGAGCGCTGTAATTCGGGCGGTAGAAACATCTCCATTGGCATTAGTAACCGTGATTAAATCTCCCGAAACCCCGTAAGTGCCGGATAAGAATTCATCATCAAAATCTGCACTGGAAACCAACTCTTCGGTGGTTTGGGTTTCTCCAAAGGCGGTGACCGTAGTGACCTGTAAATACGAGCCCTCGCCAAAGACGGTGTTGTCAGCCGTAAAGACTACCGTATAGTCGAAGTCTTTTCCTGTGGTCTGTGTTTCCGCAGTGAGTTCCTGGCCTTCAAATTCATAGATCAGCACATAATCAGAATCAAAACGGGTCATTTCCAGGTTCCAACAAGATCTGAGGCCTCGGCAGAAACCGTTCCGCCATCATCATCACTGCTGCAGGCAGCCAGGGTTAGGCTTACCATCAGTAAGACCGTAATTTTTTTTAAATAGTTCATAGTAGTGTACTTGTAGGTTAATAAGTTGACCAATATAGCCCATTCCCAATAATAAACCAATCAGACAACCGATACGGCGTCCTTCTGGCTAATACTCTTTTCGAGCGAGCTTAGGACCATCGACCGAAATATTCAAGTTAGGTTGTCTGAATTATTCAAGCCTTGGCGCCTTGTTGCTGGATAGTTCTTCTTAAATTTGCCGCCTAATTCGTTTGCATGTACAGAACACACAACAATGGCGCTCTACGCGCGAGCCACATCGGTGAAACCGTCACCTTGTCCGGATGGGTGCAGAAAGTGAGGGACAAAGGATTCTTGATTTGGATCGATCTGCGCGATCGCTACGGAATCACGCAGCTCATTTTTGACGAATCCCGTACGGATAAGCAGGTGATGGAGCAAGCCCAGCAACTGGGACGCGAATTCGTGATTCAGGTCAGCGGCGAGGTCATCGAACGTGAATCTAAGAATGACGACATGCCCACCGGCGCTATTGAGATCCTGGTTAAAGAGCTGCGCATACTGAACGAAGCTTTACTGCCTCCCTTTACCATTGAAGACGAGACCGATGGGGGCGAAGATTTGCGCATGAAATACCGGTATTTGGACATTCGGCGTAATCCGGTAAAGAACAAATTGATCTTCCGATCGAAAGTCGCCATGGAAGTCAGGAAATACCTGAGTAATCAGGATTTTGTCGAAGTAGAAACTCCCTACCTCATCAAATCTACGCCTGAAGGCGCTCGTGACTTTGTGGTCCCTTCCCGTATGAATGCCGGTCAATTCTACGCCTTGCCTCAGTCTCCACAGACTTTTAAGCAACTGCTGATGGTTGGTGGTATGGATAAGTATTTCCAAATTGTCAAGTGTTTTCGGGATGAAGACCTGCGCGCCGATCGACAGCCTGAATTTACACAGATCGACTGCGAAATGGCCTTTGTGGAGCAGGAGGATGTGCTGCGCACTTTTGAAGGGCTTACCCGTCATCTGCTTCAGGAGATCAACGGAGTTGAAGTGGACACCTTCCCACGGATGACCTATGACGAGGCCATGAAACGCTACGGGAATGACAAACCGGATATTCGCTTTGGGATGGAGTTTGCCGAACTCAATGCTGTAGCCCAACATAAAGATTTTAAGATTTTCAATGAGGCCGAACTGGTGGTGGGTATCGCGGTACCCGGCGGAAACAGCTATTCCCGAAAAGAGATCGATGCCTTAATCGATTGGGTCAAACGACCCCAGGTGGGTGCTCTGGGCATGGTCTATGTACGCTGCAATGATGATGGTAGTTTCAAATCATCGGTAGATAAATTTTACGATCAGGAAGATCTGGAGCAGTGGGCAGATTTAGCTTCCGCGAAAGCGGGCGACCTCATCTGTGTACTCTCTGGTCCAGCCGCTAAGACTAGAACTCAACTGAGTGCGCTGCGGATGGAACTCGCCCAACGATTGGGTCTACGGAAAGCGAATGAATTCGCTCCGCTCTGGGTGGTTGATTTCCCGCTGCTGGAGTGGGATGAAGAAACCCAGCGTTATCACGCCATGCACCATCCCTTTACCTCTCCAAAACCGGGACAAATGGAATTGCTGGCTACTGATCCGGGTGCCGTAAAGGCAAATGCGTACGATCTGGTGCTTAACGGAAACGAGATTGGAGGAGGTTCCATTCGTATTCATGACAAGGAAATTCAAGCCAAGATGTTCGATTATTTGGGCTTCAGTCCTGAAGAAGCCAAAGCACAGTTCGGGTTTTTAATGGATGCTTTCCAATATGGAGCCCCTCCCCACGGCGGTATTGCTTTTGGCTTGGACCGACTGGTAGCCATACTGGGCGGACAGGAAACTATCCGTGATTTTATTGCCTTCCCAAAAAACAACAATGGAAGGGATGTGATGATCGATGCTCCGGCTCCTATTGATCAAGAACAACTTAAAGAATTACAACTAAAACTGGATGCATAAGTTCAGACGCTACCTCATCATCGTTCTTTTCCTGGGGTTTACAGCCCTACTGGCCTACGGCTTTTATTTGAAAAGTAACGGAGATCTGCAGTCTGGAGATCGCTGTATTGGTCTGGGAATCATGGGAGGGGTCTTTATTGTCATGCCCTTATTTATCTATCACCGGTGGAAGGATCGCAAGGTAAAAGACTATATGATCACTCCGGAAAGTATGGAGCGTATGCGGGAATTCAACGACAAAAAGGACTGATGGTTAGTTGCTTAGCTAAAAAAATTAAGGCCTTTTGTAGCAACTTTCGATAATAACAGTACCTTTGGACCTTTATTAATTATTATTATTTTTTATAATGGAAGGAACAGTTAAGTTTTTCAACGAATCAAAAGGTTATGGCTTCATCACTAGCGAAGAGACCGGAAAGGACATCTTTGTACACGTGACCGGTCTTAACGGCGAATCTCTTCGTGAAGGAGATCGTGTAGAGTATGTAGAAGAAGAAGGAAGAAAAGGAATGGTCGCTGCGCAAGTTCGCGTTATCCACGACTAATAGACATATATCTTGATTAGTAAAGCCCGCACTTAGCGGGCTTTTTTTATTAGTTTAAGTTTCGTTTTTGAATGAAAAACTGTTTGAGCAGTCGGGAGGCTTCCCGCTCCATCACCCCGCGGGTGACCAGCGTCTTAGGATGCAGCAGTTTGTCTTTGGTCTCAAAGCCGCGTTTCTCATCAGCAGCCCCAAAGACCACCCGGTCCAATTGGCTCCAGTACAAGGCTCCAGCACACATGACGCAGGGTTCGAGCGTCACATAGAGGGTACATCCTTTGAGGTACTTCCCGCCTAAGAATCCGGCTGCAGCAGTGATGGCCTGCATTTCTGCATGTGCAGTAACGTCATTAAGCCGTTCGGTCAGGTTGTGAGCCCGGGCAATGATGCGGTCTTGAATGACAATCACGGCACCTACCGGAATTTCACCCAGTTCAAAGGCTGCTTCGGCTTCCTGCAAGGCCTTTTTCATAAAATACTCGTCTGAAAATGGAGCTAACATGGGGATTCGTTTGGAATTCAAAAATACATCATCAAAGAGTACCTTTGTGAGGCATGAAGACCAAACTACTTCAACAGATCCAATCACCGGAAGACCTGCGCTTCCTATCCCTGGAAGAATTGCAGCAATTGGCTCAGGAAGCCCGGGAATTTATCATTCAAATCGTGGCAGCCAAAGAAGGGCATCTTGGAGCATCCCTGGGAGTAACGGAGCTGACGCTAGCTCTGCATTATGTGTTTCAAACCCCTCAAGATTTTTTGCTGTGGGATGTGGGTCATCAAGCTTACATTCACAAAATCCTGACCGGTAGAAGGGATCAATTTGGGACCAACCGTCAGTATGGCGGACTCAGTGGTTTTCCCAAACGCTCCGAAAGTGAATATGACCCTTTTGGCACCGGACATAGCAGTACTTCTATTTCAGCGGCCCTAGGTATGGCCATGGCTGCCCAAATGGACGGTAATCAGGACCGCCAGCATATTGCAGTTATTGGAGACGCTTCTATCGCCAGTGGAATGGCCTTCGAAGGCTTAAATCACGCAGGAGTCACTAATGCTAATCTATTAATTGTTCTCAACGATAATGCGATTGGAATAGATCCTAGCGTGGGCGCTTTAAAAAAGTACCTGACCAACGTTAAAAAGGGAACGGCACGGGAAGAGAATCTCTTTGAAGCCCTCCATTTGCATTACGAAGGCCCCATTGATGGTCACGACTTACCCCTGCTCGTAGAGACACTTCAAAAACTGAGCAAGCTGAAGGGCCCTAGATTACTCCATGTGGTGACTACCAAAGGCAAGGGGTTGGCTCAGGCTGAAGCCGATCAGGTGCGTTATCATGCCCCCGGAAAATTCAATGCGCAAACCGGTGATCTGGAAGTGCAGGAAGCCAAAGTACAGCCCCCAAAATTTCAGGATGTGTTTGGTTTAAGTTTGGTAGAATTAGCCCGCGATAATCAAAACATCGTCGGGATCACCCCCGCCATGCCCACCGGAAGTTCGCTTAAATACATGATGGAAGCCTTTCCCGAAAGGGCTTTTGATGTGGGCATTGCAGAACAACACGCCGTCACCTTCGCGGCGGGTTTGGCCACTCAGGGGAAGATCGTCTTTTGTGCGATCTATTCCACCTTTTTACAGCGGGCCTACGATCAACTCATTCACGATGTCGGTTTGCAGGAGCTCCCGGTAATCTTCTGTATCGATCGCGCCGGATTGGTGGGCCAGGACGGCCCCACCCATCACGGTGCCTTCGATCTGGCCTATTTGAACTGCATCCCCAACCTGAGTATAGCGGTCCCGCAGGATGAAATGGAGTTGAGGAATCTCATGTTTACGGCGAGTCTCCAGCTCAAGGGACCGTTAGCCATTCGATATCCTCGCGGTCGGGGACAGCAGATCGACTGGCAACTTCCCTTTGAAAAAATTTCCATGCAAGGTGGCCGTCAACTGCGGAAGGGAGAAAAAATCGCCGTCCTGGGGCTAGGTCCGCTTCTGCACTCGGCTGCTCAGGCTATTGAGCGCACTCAAGTGAACGCCGGACTTTATGACTTTCGCTTCTTAAAGCCGCTGGACACGGCATTGTTGGATCAACTTTTTGAACAGTATGATCACCTGATCACCCTGGAAGATGGATGTAAGCTAGGCGGCTTTGGACAGCAGGTTCGTGATTACGCATTCGCGCCAAGCCTAGCGGCAGGCAGGAAGGCATATTCCGGATCGATCACCGTGCTTGGCCTACCGGATCAGTTTATTGAACACGGCACCATTGCTGAACTTCATGAGGCTTACGGTCTCTCCGTCGATCACATTGCCGGGCATTTAAAACGCTTGTCTCGAGACCTATAGGGAACTGCCTTTGATCTTTTGAAAGGTGCGCAGGGCATTTCCATCGGTCATGGTTGCGACTAAAGAACAGATGGCCATCAATTGCTCGTAAGTAGCAGATTCTTCTGAAGCAGCCGCAGTTGGCAGCATTTTAGCTAAAAGTTTTGCATAATTGGAATCCGGTTGAGTCAGGACTCCGCAGCGTGCTTCCAACAAACTGGCCAATATGCCGTAGCCGGCTACCTCTTTTTCGATCACTTCCCGACTTTGATAAATGCGTTGCACACTGATCTTGATGATGTCTTCTATCTGCGCTTTATACTGACTTTTGTCCAGAAGTGCCGTATGGAACTCCCCGGCGAGCATGGCCTCCTCATGCTTCATGAATAAGTCCACCGCTTCGTCAATCAAAGTGCCAATACTCAATGCGCGCAGATACCCAACACGCTCGGCCGTAGTGCCCAATTGTTGATACTTGGACCGATCGATATTAGGCACCAATTTGATCAAATATTCCAGGGCATATTCTTCCGGAATCAAGCCTAAGTTGATCCCATCCTCAAAGTCAATGATGGTATAGCAGATGTCATCTGCAGCCTCCACCAAAAAGGTGAGCGGATGTCTGCAATAGGAAATCGTTTCGCCAGACCGGGTGGGTTTCAGGCCTAATTCTTCAGCCACGTCCCTAAATACTTCTTTGTCGCTTTGAAAAAATCCAAATTTCTTATCGGCGATTTTTTTACTGGGCTTGTGCGGAAGCGATTCTTTGGGGTACTTCATAAAGGCCCCGAGGGTGGCATAGGACAGGCGTAATCCTCCGGGTGCTCCGGCACGGGATTCTGTAAGGATCTTAAACCCATTGGCATTGCCTTCAAAATGGGTCAGGTCCTGATATTCTTTATCAGTCAGTGCGGTCTTAAACGAGTGGCCTGCACCATGAGAGAAAAAATCACCAATGGCCTTCTCGCCGGAATGTCCAAAAGGCGGGTTGCCTATATCATGTGCCAGGGCTGCGGCTGCGACGATCGCCCCAAAATCATTGAACTGATAGCCTAGTGTTTGCTGCAAATGTGGATGTTTCTTCAACAGGCGTTCGCCCACCCGTCTGCCCAGGCTTCTGCCTACCACAGAGACCTCCAAGCTGTGGGTGAGTCGGGTATGGACAAAATCGGTTTTGGAAAGCGGGATGACTTGCGTTTTATCCTGCAGGCTTCTAAAGGCCGATGAAAAAATGATACGGTCGTAATCGACCTCAAAGCCGAGTCGGGTTTCATCCTGCTCGATGCGTAGGCGTTTTCTACGATCTCCGTAGCGTTTTAGCGATAAAAGTCGCTCCCATTCCATAGGTCTGTGATTTGCCGCAAGATACAGGTTTTGCCCAATTCTCGGGGCATTCGGGGCTATGAAAGGACTTAACATTAAGTTAACCAGATGATGAAGCTTCTTTAATACTGAGGTAACTCAACCTTTACATGCACTCCGTTATTTTGCCCTCGATAAATAAAGTATCACATGAAATATTCTTTACTACTGCTCTGCACGCTTTTCTTCTCCCTTTCCGGGCTTGCCCAGGACACCGGGAGTATTGTAGGTGTACTCAGTGATAAAGAGGCCAATAATGCCCCTTTACCTTTTGCTACGGTTCAAATAAAAGATACCTCTAAAGGAAGTACAACAGATTTCGATGGTTTATATGAATTAGCCAATATAGACCCGGGTACCTACACCCTGATTTTTAGCTTCGTGGGTTACGAAACCCTGGAAGTACCTGATGTGGTGGTAGAATCTGGAAAAGTGACTACCGTAAACACCGGACTCAGCGCCAGTGCTGCTGCTTTGGATGAAGTGATCATCAAGACGACCGTTTCCAGAGAATCGGAAGTGGCCCTGCTTTTGGAACAGAAGAAAGCCGTATCCATTCAACAAAGCATTGGTGCTGACGAACTCGCCCGTAAAGGAGTGAGCGATGCCGCAGCAGCGATCGCTAAAATTTCCGGAGTATCTCAGCAACAAGGTGGGGGTAATGTCTACGTACGCGGATTGGGAGATCGTTACCTGAATACCACCTACAATGGTCTCTCCCTCCCTTCGAACGATATCGAAAATAAGAACATTGACCTGGATCTGTTCCCGTCCGACATCATCCAAAATGTCAATGTGAGCAAAGCCTACGCTACTAATTTTTACGGAGACTTTGCCGCAGGTAACATCAACGTAGTGTCTAAAGATTACAAAGGACGCGGCTTCCTGACTGCCGATCTGGGTACGGGATTCAATACCAATGCCTTAGGCCTCGATCAAAATTTACGTTCCGAAGGGACCGGCTATTTTGGATTCTACAACCGCTATCACAACAATCCTTTCGCGATAATCTTATCGCACGGTCCTGATCCGGTGGATGCCGGAGCACCCATCAACGTGTCCGGTAGCCTTGCTGGAGGGACTTCTTTTGATTTCGGTGAAGACGGAGGTCGTTTAAGTGCCTTTGGGACGGTCAGCTTTGCCAATGATTTTGGCTATCGTCGAGGGCAAGCGTCTGATTATACCACTGTATTCGAACAAGAATTCAGTGATGTGGAGTGGTACGATTACAACACCACGACCACCGCCATGGCCAATTTGATCTATCGTAATGGGGATCATCAGTTGCAATTCAACTCCTTATTTCTCAATAGCACTTCTGACGAGATCAGCAATTTTGGTATTGACGGACAAGGACGTAACCGGGATGCGATTGTCAACACCGATGGTGGATTCTTTGTAAAGAATATCCAATTTCAGCAGGATATGATTTTTGTCAATCAACTCTCCGGACTGCATCAATTTGATGAAAACTTAGAGCTGAGTTGGGGGGTTGGATTCAATACGGCCTTATCCCGCCAACCGGACCGAAAGCGATTTACCCTGGAGCAATACGATCTGGAACTGGACAATGATCCTGTTACGGCGCCGACCTTCTTTAGCAATACCGATTTTGACAATCAACGGTATTTCCAGGACATCCGAGATGAAGAGCTCAACAGTCGGGTCAATTTGGAGTACACGGCCTCCGAAACCGTAAAGTACAACTTCGGGTACAACGGACGAACTAAAGAACGAAACTTTGAGAACATTCGCTATGGATACGACCTTTTAGCGCGAAATACTCCGGTGCCCAACATCAATAATCTCAATGACATTTTCACTGTAGAGAATTTAGGGGTCATTTACGAAACTTCGGTCATTCGGCCCATTGCGCCTGAATTGGGAATTGGAACTACTAACTTTCCCGGACTTCCAGAGAATACCTATACCGGTAATTTGGACATTCACGGGATCTATGCCAATGCCGAGTTGACTGCCGGGAAATGGTTATTCGTACCCGGGATGCGGGTTGAATTCTTTGAACAGTCCATCAACTATGACGTGATCAACCTGGTCAACGGGATTGGAGATGTTGCTGTTTATGATAATTTCTACCTCCCCAGCTTGAATATCAAGTACGCCCTGAATGACGATCAGAATTTGCGATTGTCCGCTTCCAAGACAGTTTCCATTCCTGAATTTAAAGAAGTGGCTCCCTTTGTCTATGAGAACGTGGTCACCCGTGTAGGAGGAAACCCCAATGTACTCTCTGAGACCTCTACTTCTGACATCTTTAATTTAGACTTGAAGTACGAGTGGTTTATGGAGGGAGGTCAACTTTTGTCTTTGGCCGCTTTCGCGAAAGAGATCAAAGACCCCATCAACAAAGTAATCGCCAATGACGCCACAGGCACCCAGCGCTATTTCCGAACCGGAGAGAAAGCCAATGTGTATGGATTGGAATTGGAAGTGCGGAAAAACCTGCTAACCGATGAAAATGGAGACGCCAACCTGGCCTTCGGATTGAATGCAACCTACATGCATACCGAGCAGGATCTGAATAGTGAATTTGCCAATCAGGGCCCTGTTTCCATTACCACCACGATCAACAGAACGGATGAGCTGCAAGGGGCTTCACCCTTTTTGATCAACGCAGACCTGAACTACAGTCCAACCCAATTTGAGAACTACAAACCCGTAGCCAACCTGATCTTCTCCTACTTTGGTGATCGCATTGATGTCATTGGACCGGATCAATTGGGCAATATAGTAGAGAAAAGTGTAGCGACCCTTGACTTTGTGCTTCGCAATTCCATAGGAGAACACTGGGAGGTAAACTTCAGCGCAAAGAACCTTTTGAACCCGGATATAGAATTCCTGAGAGAGAATACGCCTGACGGAGATGTACCCATTATAAAATTCCAACGCGGGGTGAACTTTGGCCTTAGCGCGAAATATAAATTTTAACTAAAGACTACAATTAATCTAATTTTTTGACAATGATGAAAAACAAGTATGTATTAACCGGTTTAGCAGTAGTGGCGCTTCTATTAGGCTCCTGTGCCGCAGACGACACTGCAGATATTGTGATCAACAATACCGACAATAGTGTAACCAACATTGATAACAGCACTGACGGTGATGGTGACAATGGTGGTGATACCACAGGTCAGGATATCAACCTGGAAGGGACTTTTGCCAATGACCTTACTTTAGAAATGGGTAATAACTATACGATCACCGGACCGGTAGTCATGGCACCCGGAACACGCCTAACCATTCCGGCTGGAATGACGATCGAGGCTGACGCTAGCGGAGGCGCCGACGTATATATCGCGATTTCTCAAGGCGCGGAAATTATCGCTCAAGGGACAGCTTCTCAGCCCATAGTGATCACTTCGAATGCTACTGCTCCTGCCGCAGGTGACTGGGGAGGTCTTATCATCTTGGGGCGCGCTCCTATCAATTCAACTTCTGGGGGTGCGACAGCCACCTCTGAAATTGGTGGTCTTCCTTACGGAGGGGCCGATGCTTCTGATTACTCGGGGGTTATTCAATACGTACGCTTAGAGTATACCGGTGGAAAAGCAGACGGTCAGTCTGAAAACAACGGATTCTCCTTCTACGGCGTTGGTAATGCAACTGTAGTCGATCACATTCAAGCTTACATAGGCGCTGACGATGGTGTGGAATTCTTTGGCGGTACCGTTAATGCACGTTTTGTGTCGGTAATTGGATCACAAGATGACTCTATTGACTGGACCGAAGGTTATACGGGAACCCTTACCGATGTCTATGTAGAGCATCTGGGATCTGCAGAATTCGATAAAGGAATTGAAGCCGATGGATTCAATACCGATATTGGAAACAACTCTGATCCTTTGTATTTCTCCTTTCCAACGATCAACAATCTGACCATCATTGGAACCGGTTCTACCAATGGCAACGAAGCCATTCGCCTTCGCGCCGGTACCCGAGTGGAAATGAACAATGTACTTCTTCAAGGTTTTGATGAAGGTATCGACATGGACGGTGATATGGGGAATAGCCCTACCGGACAAGGCGTTGTCGATGGTGAAACCCAAGTGAACGACATTACCTTTACAGACGTAATAGTACGTCTTAAGAATGACACCGGATTCACCTTTGGTGAAGCCGAACTATTCACCGGGATCGGTAATGGAACAGGAACAGATTATGCGACTTGGGGCGCGGGCTGGACGGCTTCTAACTAATTGAATAATTAGCCTTAATGAAAAAAGCCCTTGCATGTGCAAGGGCTTTTATTTTTTTATAGACATTGGCGTTAATCAATACTCACGATACGCTGATTGACGGTCTCATAGGTTGTGACCTCAGCAATTCTGGAATCCTGATAATCGACTTCCCGTAAGATATTCCCGGTCCAAAAGAACCACTTGCCAACTTTTTCTCCATTATCGTATTGAGCGACGGCTGTTTTTACACCCTCTCGATCAAAACTGGTCCATTGACCTTGTAATTTTCCTTTTTTGGTGTAGTATCCCGTCTGACTCACAAGTCCATTATCATGATATAAGGTGGCCTTGATCAGATCCCCTTCCAAAACATAGTCATTCTTTACGGTATCCTGTGCATAAACGCCCATTCCTAGGAGCGCAACTGCAATAATCATCATGTATTTTTTCATAATATGGAGCTTTTGTTAATACTAACGTTACAAAGATAGCACTTATTTTACATTCAAGCAATATTTAGGTAACATTAAGTTAACATTGAATGCTTTATACACTTGTTTTCAGAGGTTTACGTCTGTTATTATTCTAAATAAGGTCGTTCTTCGCTTTATTTTCTGAGGATTACGCTTTCGCGAAAGCTCCTACTCACCGTACTCATAACCTTAACTTAACATCCACATTTAAAATAAAGCACAACTTTGCACCACTTATTCTTTTCCCCTTATGGATAATATCTACATCATCATGCTTGTCGCTTTGGCCATCTTAGCCGTTGCTGATTTAGTCGTGGGTGTCAGTAATGACGCAGTCAATTTCCTCAATTCAGCCATTGGTTCTAAAGCGGTCACCTTTAAAACCCTGATGATCGTGGCCAGCGTAGGTATTGCGTTTGGCGCCTTATCCAGTAGTGGGATGATGGAAGTAGCGCGTAAAGGCATTTTTGTGCCTGGAGAATTCTATTTCAATGAAATTATGGTCATTTTTATGGCCGTGATGGTCACGGACATCCTCTTACTTGATTTTTTCAATACCCTGGGCCTCCCTACTTCGACCACCGTATCCATTGTCTTTGAACTGCTGGGTGCGGCCGTGTGTATGGCCCTGATCAAAATAGCCGATAATGACGATACCTTCCTGCAGTTAGGGAAGTACATCAATAACGATAAGGCGATTGAAATCATTTTGGGCATCCTGCTTTCGGTAGCCATTGCCTTTACCGTAGGAGCGGTCATTCAGTTTTTCACGCGCCTGCTGCTCACTTTCAATTTTGAAGAAAAACCCCAGTGGATGGCTGCGGTCTTTGGCGGACTGGCCATCGCCTCCATTGGATACTTTATCATCATTAAGGGCCTTAAAGGAACCAGCTTTAGCTCGGGCAGCTTTTTCGAATGGGCCAATACGCATACCTGGTCCTTTATCGGGGCAAGTTTTGTGGTATGGTCGATTATCGCTTACCTCTTTGGAGCACTCTTCAAGGTGAATGTTTATAAAATGATCATCGTGCTGGGCACATTCGCTCTGGCCATGGCCTTTGCCGGCAATGACCTGGTGAATTTTATTGGGGTGCCTATTGCGGCGTATCAGGCCTATGACTTCTGGCTGGCCAGCGGCATCCCGGCGGAGGAGTTTACCATGGAAATCTTAGCGGCTAAAGTGGCCACCCCAGAACTTTTACTACTGATCGCCGGAGTCGTCATGGTGCTTACCCTATGGTTCTCTAAGAAAGCACGACGGGTCGTTAAAACCTCAGTTGATCTGGCTCGCCAGGATGAAGGAACCGAACGCTTCGCTCCCAATTCGCTATCTCGCGGGCTCGTTCGTGCGTTTATGGGGCTCAATAAAGGCTTTTACGCCATACTTCCGCAAAGCGGTAAAAACTTCATCGCTTCCCGCTTTGTCAAGGCCCGTCCAAAAAATAAATTACTGGCGATCGACATGCCCGCTTTTGATATGGTGCGGGCTGCAGTAAATCTCATGGTGGCTAGTGTACTGATCTCCTTAGCGACCTCTATGAAATTACCCCTATCCACCACCTATGTCACCTTTATGGTGACCATGGGTACTTCTCTGGCTGATCGGGCCTGGGGGAGCGAAAGTGCGGTGTATCGTGTGGCTGGAGTACTCAACGTCATTGGAGGTTGGTTCTTTACGGCTATCAGTGCCTTTGTTGCGGCCGCGGTCATGGCCTTTTTACTCTATCACGGTGGATTGATCGCCTTGTTTGCCCTTTTTGCATTGGCTGTTTTCCTTTTGGTGCGTAACTACATCAATCATAAAAAGCGGGAAAAAGTAGAAGAAGAGGAAGGCCGACTGCTGCGAGCGGTGAGTTCTTCTGTACAAGGCATCATTAACGAGAGTACCTCCAATGTGGCCTCGGTATTTAAGCGCGGAAGCGGAGTGTACAGCAGCACGATTAACGGCTTGGCTCGTGTGGATCTTTCTACGCTGAAAAAGAGCAAGAAGGGTATCAGCAAACTGAATAAGGAGGTAGAAGAACTACGGAATAACCTTTACTATTTCATTAAGAACCTGGACGAATCCCACGTGGAGGCCAGTCGATTCTATATTGATGTACTGGGTTATTTACAAGATGTCACCCAATCGATAGAGTACATCAGTACGTCCAGCTACAATCACATCAACAACAATCACAAAGGACTGACCTTCATCCAGATCAAAGATCTGAAAGAAGTGGAGCAATTGATCAACAAACTGTTTGAAGATATCAAAGAGGTCTTTAAGGCTAAAGATTTTGAACGTTTGGTACCCATCATTAATGATAAGAGTTCGCTAGAGTCGCGTATTTCCAAAAAGATCGAAAGTCAGGTGGAGCGCACACGCAATACCGAATCCAGTCCAAAGAATACCATGCTCTACATCAGTCTGCTTCAGGAATCCAAAGACATGGTTTCAGCGACCATGAGTCTCTTAGAACATTACTACGTAGAATATAAAACGCATCTGTAGCGATTAACGGATAAGCAATATATAAGGCTTGGCCTACTTGAATCCAACGCAGGAGTCCTTAACTACCAGTCATTCGCGATTTGTAAAGCATTCGCTTATGCATATACGTTTCTTCCAATCATCCGTATAATCAGATTCAAGTCCATTCTACCTAAAACAAAAAATAAACGGCGCCCTCAGGGGCGCCGTTTGTTGTAGGAACTAGATGTTAGTGGTTACGAACCACACATCAAGCAATCATCATCACCTTCTGCCGCTTTGGCTCTGGCAATAATTTCTTTCATTTCGTCAGCACTCATGGGGGTCGTGTCGACCTCCTTAGCTTTTGCCTTCGATTGTTCCTGTTGTAAGACCTGCATTTGTTCTACGGCCTGCATTTCTACAGGCTGTGCGGGTTCTTCCACAGGTTGCGGCTTGGCTTGCGCCGCGGTCATTTTCTGAGCTGCCCTTGCGGCCACTTGCTGCTCGCTGGCTGTAGGCTGTGCCTTCTTTTTGTTGTCCAGCGTGAACTTGATCGCATCTACCGCCGACTTGGTTCTCAGGTAATACATTCCCGTTTTTAAGCCACTCTGCCAAGCGTAGAAATGCATGGAGGTAAGCTTCGCAAAATTGGCGTTCTCCATAAACAAGTTGAGCGATTGGGACTGATCGATAAAGTATCCGCGATGACGGGACATATCGATGATGTCTTTCATACTCAATTCCCACACCGTTTTGTACAGCTCTTTCAATTCCTGAGGAATGATATCAATGTGTTGGATGGAACCATTAGCCCGCATGATCGCCTGCTTCAACTCATCACTCCACAGATTGAGTTCAACTAAGTCTTCCAATAGATGCTTATTAACTACAATAAACTCTCCGGAGAGTACACGACGGGTGTAAATATTAGAGGTATACGGCTCAAAAGCTTCGTTATTTCCAAGGATCTGTGAGGTAGAAGCCGTGGGCATAGGCGCTACCAACAACGAGTTGCGCACACCGTTCTTTTTGATTTCCTTGCGTAATTTCGCCCAATCCCAACGTCCACTGAGCTCTTCGTCCTTGATGTTCCACAAGTTGTGCTGGAACTCTCCTCGGGAAATGGGAGATCCTTCATAGGATTCGTAAGGCCCTTCTTCTTGCGCCAACTCCATTGAAGCGGTTACAGCGGCATAATAGAGGGTTTCAAAAATGTCCTGATTCAGCTTTTTCGCTTCGTCACTGGTGAATGGAAGGCGTAACTTGATAAAAGTATCTGCCAACCCCTGAACACCAAGTCCGATAGGCCGATGGCGCATATTCGAATTACGAGCCTCCTTGATCGGATAATAGTTACGATCGATCACCTTGTTCAGGTTGCGGGTAACGCGTTTGGTAATGCGGAACAATTCCTTATGATCAAACTCCCCGTCTTTTACAAACATAGGTAGCGCGATAGAAGCCAGGTTACATACGGCTACTTCATCTTTACTGGTGTACTCCAGAATTTCCGTACAGAGGTTGGACGAACGGATCGTTCCTAAATTCTGCTGATTGGACTTACGGTTGGCTGCATCTTTATAAAGCATGTACGGAGTTCCGGTCTCAATCTGAGATTCGAGTATTTTCTCCCACAACTCACGCGCCTTGATCGTCTTTCTTCCCTTTCCGGCTGCTTCATACTCGGTGTAGAGCTTCTCGAACTCTTCACTGTGACAATCGTATAAGCCAGGACACTCATTAGGACACATCAAAGTCCATTCTCCATCCTCCTGTACCCGTTTCATAAACAGATCAGAGATCCACATGGCGTAAAAAAGATCGCGAGCGCGCATCTCCTCTTTTCCATGGTTCTTTTTGAGGTCTAGAAATTCAAAAATATCAGCATGCCAAGGTTCCATGTAAATGGCAAAAGACCCTTTACGCTTTCCGCCTCCTTGGTCTACATAACGAGCTGTGTCATTGTAGACGCGAAGCATGGGTACGATCCCATTGGAAGTACCGTTGGTACCACCAATGTATGATCCGGTAGCTCGAATGTTGTGAATAGAAAGGCCGATTCCCCCCGCACTTTGAGAGATCTTGGCAGTTTGCTTTAAGGTGTCGTAAATGCCATCAATGCTATCATCCTGCATGGTCAATAAGAAACAGGACGACATTTGTGGCTTGGGTGTTCCAGAGTTGAAGAGCGTAGGCGTTGCATGCGTAAAGAATTTCTTCGACATCAACTCATAGGTCTCCTTAACGGCGTCCAGATCATCGAGATGAATTCCTAAAGAAACACGCATCAGCATGTGCTGTGGGCGTTCGGCTATGTTCCCGTTGATCTTAAGCAGGTAAGAACGCTCCAGCGTTTTAAATCCAAAATAATCGTATCCAAAATCACGATTGTAGATGATCATGGAGTCCAATTTATCCTTGTGCTCCTGGATAACCGCATATACGTCATCAGCGATCAGGGGTGCTTTTTTACCCGTACGTGGATTGACGTACTCGTACAGGTCAGTCATGACCTCACTGAATGTTTTCTTGGTGTTTTTGTGTAGGTTCGACACCGAGATCCGAGCGGCCAGTTTTGCATAATCCGGGTGGGTGGTCGTCATGGTCGCTGCCGTTTCAGCAGCCAGCGTATCCAGCTCAGAGGTCGTCACATTGTCATAGAGTCCTTCGATCACACGCATAGAAATACGTACGGGATCTACTAACTCGTTCAGACCATAACACAATTTTCGCACCCGTGCAGTGATCTTGTCAAACATTACGGGTTCTCTGCGCCCATCCCTTTTTAATACATACATAGCCTTATAAAATTTAATTTTTTCTAACGGTTCCCATTAGAAAAAGGGGTTTTAGTAGCTGATGATACACCACGCATCTCCAGCCTGTTTTAATGAAATGATTTGTCCTTTGTTGTTGAAAAACACGGGTTATCCCCATCCAGCTTGGGTAGGCCAGATCAAACCCACAGTGTTCTTCCTTGCTAACTCCGGTTAGAAATTGGCGTCAAAACTGATCTCTTGACCCTCTTTTCCTCCACTATTACCGGCAACACCGGCCTTCTGATATTCACTCACTCGCTTTTCAAAGAAATTAGTCTTCCCTTGTAGGGAGATCATCTCCATAAAATCGAATGGATTGGCCGTGTTGTATTCTTTTTCACATCCCAATTCGACCAATAAGCGATCGGTTACGAATTCCAGATACTGAGCCATCAGTTTGGCATTCATCCCAATCAAACTCACGGGTAGGGATTCTGTGATGAATTCGCGTTCGATGTTCAAGGCATCCACTAAGATCTCGCGGATACGCTCTTTGGGTACTTTGTTCACCAGATGATTGTTGTGGAGATGCACCGCAAAATCACAGTGTACTCCTTCATCTCTGGAGATCAACTCATTGGAGAAAGTCAATCCGGGCATGAGACCACGCTTCTTCAGCCAGAAAATAGAGCAGAAAGCTCCTGAAAAGAAGATTCCCTCCACCGCAGCAAAAGCGATCAAACGCTCCGCAAAACTGGGGCTGTCGATCCATTTCAGGGCCCAGTCAGCTTTTTTCTTAATGGCTGGGAAGTTCTCGATGGCCTTGAATAATTTATCTTTTTCTTCTTCATCTTTCACGTAGGTATCGATCAAGAGAGAATAGGTTTCTGAATGGATATTTTCCATCATGATCTGGAAACCATAGAAGAATTTAGCTTCAGAATACTGCACCTCATTGACGAAATTCTCCGCCAGGTTTTCATTGACGATACCGTCAGAGGCTGCAAAAAAGGCAAGTATGTGTTTGATGAAATAGCGCTCGTCTTTAGTCAACTTCTCCTTCCAGTCCGGTAAGTCAGAACTTAAGTCGATTTCTTCCGCCGTCCAAAAGCTCGCTTCCGACTTTTTGTACCATTCCCAAATGTCTTTGTGTTGGATCGGGAAGATCACAAATCGATTCTCATTCTCTTGTAGGATTGGTTCTACCGCTTCGCTCATCATTCAATGTTTTTGGAGTAATTAATTACTTGTCTTTATGGACTAACAAATATGACAAAAAAAGAAGGGGAAGAATGAGGAATTGGGGTGGGGTTTTCAACAAAGTTTTTAACACAGCCATTCACCGAGAAATGTTGTGAAAGTGTTAATGTTGATTTCTATATTTTTGGTTTTCAATGGGTTAAGACTATTAAAAATTTTCCGAAAATTTCAGAAAATAAGCGTCTAAAATAGCGGTCATCAAGTCTGAATATGGGGGTTCCGCCCGATTTTTCATAACGTTTTGATAACATTGCCGCAATCAAAAAATGAGCGCTCAAAACGGATGATAATAAGATTTTTCGCACAAAAAAATCCTTCCAATCATTGGAAGGATTTTGCGTTTATTCAATTCGGTGATTTTTACTCTTTCACACTTGCGGTCAAATACTCGCGATTCATCCGGGCAATGTTCTCCAGAGAGATCCCTTTAGGACATTCCAGCTCACAAGCTCCCGTGTTACTGCAGTGTCCAAATCCTTCCAAATCCATTTGACGTACCATGGCGCGCACACGCTCTGTGGCCTCTACTCTTCCTTGTGGAAGTAAGGCGAACTGGGAAACTTTAGCAGAAGTAAAGAGCATGGCACTGGCGTTCTTACAGGCCGCCACACAAGCTCCACAACCAATGCAGGTCGCTGCATAGAAAGAATCGTCTGCATTGTCCTTTTCGATCGGGATGGCATTAGCATCTACCGTATTCCCAGAGGTATTTACCGAGATGTACCCACCTGCCTGCTGAATACGGTCGAAAGCGCTGCGATCAACGATCAAGTCTTTGATCACCGGAAATGCTTTGGCTCTAAACGGCTCGATGGTGATGGTATCTCCATCGTTAAACTTTCGCATGTGCAATTGACAGGTCGTGGTCATGTGCTCGGGACCGTGGGGCTCGCCATTGATCTGAAGCGAACAGCTCCCGCAAATTCCCTCACGACAATCGTGATCAAATTCGACCGGCTCTTCGCCTTTAGTGATCAATTCTTCATTGAGAATATCCAACATCTCTAAGAACGACATATCGCCTTCCACACCGTCGAGGGTATAGTTCTGAATTCCGCCTTTCGCAGAATTACTTTGCTGTCGCCAAATTTTTAGATTCAATTTCATAGCGCTTATTTATAGCTTCTTGTTTTCAACTCAATATTTTCATAGGTCAGTTCCTCCTTATGCAATACCGCATCTTTAGGCTCTCCCTTATACTCCCAGGCGGACACGAACTTAAAGTTCTCGTCATCACGTAGGGCCTCTCCTTCGGGGGTTTGGTATTCCTCTCTAAAGTGACCGCCACAGGATTCATTTCGCGTCAGTGCATCCTTGGCAAATAACTCGCCCAGTTCGAGGAAGTCGGCGACACGTCCTGCTTTCTCCAATTCCTGATTTTTAGTATCTGCAGATCCGGTCACGCGTACATTGGCCCAGAAATCGTTACGCAGGGCAGCGATCTCATCAATGGCCTCCTGCAATTCCTTGGCGTTACGCGACATTCCGCATTTGTTCCACATGATCTTTCCGAGCTTCTTGTGGTAATAGTCTACGGAGTGTTCTCCACTTCCACTCATCAATTTCTCGATACGCTCGCGTACATCTTGTTCCGCTTTCGCGAAAGCTTCCGACTCGGTCGAAATAGGGCCGGTACGAATATCGTCGGCCAGGTAGTCCCCAATGGTGTAGGGCAGTACAAAATAACCGTCAGCCAGACCCTGCATCAGGGCCGAAGCTCCCAGTCGGTTAGCCCCGTGGTCAGAGAAGTTGGCTTCTCCGGCCGCATAACAGCCCGGAATGGTGGTCATGAGGTTGTAATCTACCCAAAGACCGCCCATGGTGTAGTGCACCGCAGGATAGATCATCATTGGGGTTTCATACGGATTCTCATCTACGATCTTCTCGTACATTTCGAAAAGGTTCCCGTACTTAGATTCGATCACCTCGTCGCCTAATTTTTTGATCTCTTCGTCCGTAGGATTTTTGATCCCCGAAGTCAGTGCTTTTTCTTTTCCGTAGCGCTTGATCGCAGAAGCGAAATCCAGATATACGGCTTCGCCGGTCTTGTTGACCCCATAACCAGCATCGCAACGCTCTTTGGCAGCACGGGAGGCAACGTCTCGTGGCACCAGGTTACCGAAGGCCGGGTAGCGACGCTCCAGGTAGTAATCCCGGTCTTCTTCTTTCAATTGCGTAGGACGCAACTTGCCAGCACGTATGGCCTCGGCATCTTCTTTCTTCTTCGGTACCCAGATACGCCCGTCATTACGTAGCGATTCTGACATCAAGGTTAATTTACTTTGATGCTCTCCGGAAACCGGAATACAGGTAGGGTGGATTTGCGTAAAGCAAGGGTTAGCAAAATAAGCTCCTCTTCGGTGCGCTCTCCAGGCGGCCATGACATTACTCCCCATGGCATTGGTGGAGAGATAAAATACGTTTCCATACCCTCCGGAAGCCAATACCACCGCATGGGCACTGTGTCTTTCGATCTCCCCAGTTACCAAATTACGAGCAATGATCCCTCGGGCTTTGCCGTCGACCAAAACCAGGTCGAGCATTTCGTGACGGTTGAAGGGTTTGATCTTTCCGCGATTGATCTGACGGTTCATCGCTGAATAGGCACCTAGCAGCAATTGCTGTCCGGTTTGACCCTTGGCGTAGAAGGTTCGCGAAACCAACACCCCTCCAAAGGAACGGTTGTCGAGCAATCCTCCGTATTCCCGGGCGAAAGGCACGCCTTGTGCCACACACTGGTCAATGATGTTGCTGGATACTTCAGCCAGGCGGTAGACGTTCGCTTCCCGCGAGCGGTAATCGCCTCCTTTAACGGTGTCGTAAAACAGGCGGTAGTTGGAATCTCCGTCCCCCTGGTAGTTCTTAGCAGCATTGATCCCGCCCTGAGCAGCGATGGAATGCGCCCGACGTGGTGAGTCCTGATAACAGAAGGTCTTTACGTTGTAGCCCAGCTCCGCCAGCGTAGCTGCTGCTGATCCTCCGGCCAGTCCGGTACCTACCACAATGACGTCGATATTACGCTTGTTGGCCGGATTGACCAGGTCAATTTCGTTTTTATGTTTGGTCCACTTATCTGCCAGTGGTCCTGAAGGTACTTTTGAATCTAAAATAGCCATAGTACTGAAGTATTAGTGAGGTAGCTGATTGAAATGATGATACAGGGCAATAAAAATAAAGCCTGCCGGAATCGCTACCGCATAGATTTTGGTGAAGGCTTTAATACCTCCGCTGAATTTATTGTTGACCCCCATGGTTTGAAAAGAGGACGCAAAGCCGTGCCACAGGTGCATTGCCAGAAGTACAAAGGAAAATACATAAATGCCTACACGAATGGGATCTTCAAACTTGTGCACGGTTTCCTCCAGGTATCTTGTGGGATCCTCCGGATTATTTTCCACGTATTTGTAGATCATTTCCGGGATCCAGAAGTCATAAAAATGGAGTCCGAGAAAGGCCAGTACGACGGCTCCACTGAGGATCATGTTTCGAGATACCCAACTCGAATTACGATTCCCTTTGTATTCCACATAACTTACGGAACGGGCTTTCTTACTGCGTAATTCCAAAATAATCCCCATCACAAAATGGAAGATCACTCCTGCGATCAAAATGGGCTGGAGTACGCCTTGCACTAAAAAATTAGTCCCCATAAAATGAGACCATTCATTAAAGGTTTCCGGGGCGATGACCGAAGTAAAATTGATCGTAAAATGCTGGGCAAGAAAAACGACTAAAAATAGTCCTGATAAGGCCATCGCTACTTTACGAGCAATGGTAGAGGAAAGTATTCCCATGGATTCAAGTTTTCAATTTTTGGTCCTACAAAATTACGCGCTGGCGTACGTTCTGACAAACTTTCCCGCGTTATTCAATGGCAAAGCCGGAATTGTTCAAGAATCTTTACGAAATCGTTGGATTAGCCCCCTTCTTTCTTAAACAAATCACAGCCAATTTAATCAAATGCTACAGCATCAGAGCGGGCAATACCCGCTTACAAAAGCATCATGATCTCAAAAATTAACAAAATGGGCCAGCCCTGGTGTTAACCATTAGGGGGCAAGATCATCAATAAGAAACAAAAATACTTAATGATGAAAACACCCGCTTATTTAGTACTTATCCTCATGATTTTTACCGGACTTGGATGTTCCAGTGATGACGCTGTGGAGTCGCAAGTGCAGGTCCCAAACATTCAATTCGCCCAAAGCAGTTTTACCACCACCTTTCGCACCGCAGGAGCTACACTCGCTCCTAATATCGATTGGAATGGAGAACAAGGAACTCTCACTTTAGCTACGCCGGTTTCAGGAGTGAGTCTGAATCAAAGTACCGGAGTGATCAGTTGGTCTAAGCTATTGCCCATCGGTACCACTACCGTGCAGCTTATTGCGAGCAACTCGGCCGGGCAATCTCAAGTCACGCTAAACCTAGAAAATGACTTTGAAGGAAGCTTTGTTGGAGCGTACGGCAGTGATCCGGACAGCCAAGATACTTCTAACTATTTTCAAGTCAATTTTTCCGCTGACGGCTCCGTGGAAGTCATCGCCAATGATTCCAGGGATGTTGCGACAGGTACCTATGGGCTAGTAGGTTCCACGCTAACTGCCTTTTATTCGTATGATTTCGAAGACCTTAACGAATACACCTTCCAAGCTGAACTCGTCAATACGGCCGCTCAGGCCACTGTCGATGGCTTGTGGTATATCGGTGATTCTACCGATCCTGCGGATGCCGGCGGTTATTTTGAAGTATCCACTTCCGATTAGTACAGATGCTACAAAATAAAAACCTCCTCCCGACAATAGTGTCAGGAGGAGGTTTTTTACATTGTCCTGGGTACTACTCCACCACCAAAGCCATAGTCGCTGTAGCCGCTCCCCGCGTGATTTTAACCGTGTAATCACCTTCAGGGATATACAACAGATCATTCTGTTTGGGTTCTAAGACCACACCGTAAGCTTTTTCTACTTTGCGTTTCTGCTTTTTGTCGACGACCAAGGGATAGGCAATAAAGTTCATTCCCCGATCTACATCCAAGGTATGCTCATGAATAACCACCTGATCTTTCCCCACTATTTGAAGGGTCAGACTACCCGAAGCATTGGAATATACAGGAATGGTCACTTCCGGCTCATAAGGCTCCCCCCAGCTGCCCCAGGACGTTCCCCAACGGACTGAATAACGCACTTTGTCCAGGTCAAAGAGCTGAAGCTCTTTTTTAGTATCTAGTTGCTGTAGAGCCTCCAGATCGGCTTTATAAATACTCCGGCCATGGGTGCCCACAAGCAGGTCGGCTTCCCGCTGCTGTACGACCAGGTCATGCACGGCTACTGCTGGCAAGCCATTGTCAAATACCTGCCAGCTATCCCCTCGATCGAGCGATACGTAAGCGCCATTGTCGGTGCCCAAATAAAGCAACTCCGCATTCTCCGGATCTTCCCGAATTACGTTTACCGGTGACACCGGCAGATTGGCCGAAATATCCTTCCAGGAGTTTCCGTAATCCTCACTCACATAAACATAGGGTTTAAAGTCATCCCAACGGTATCCATTCAGGGTTACATAAACGCGCCCTTCTTCATGCTGGGAAGCGATCACCCTGCTCACCCAAAGATCTTTAGGGAAACTGGCACTCACATTTTGCCAATTACCTCCGGCATTGCGGGTCACATGCACCAGACCGTCATCACTTCCGGTATAGATCAAGCCAAATTGAAATGGAGATTCGCTAATGGTCGTCAACGTACCATAAGCCACATTTCCTTTTTTACCTCCTTGAGTCAGATCACCGGAGATGGCCGTCCAATCGTCACCCTGATTCATACTCCGCATCAGCTTATTACCTCCCAAATAGAGGATGTCTTGATTGTGCGGACTCAATAAAATAGGCGTTTGCCAATTGAAGCGGTAGGGCGCTTCTCCCAGTTCGTGCTTGGGTTGAATATAGGCTCGCTCCCCGGTCGCCCGGTTCAATCGGAAATAGTTCCCAAACTGAAACCCGGTGTAGACGATATCCGCATTGCGATTATCTACCTGCACCTGCATGCCGTCACCACCCATGATGCTCTCCCAGGGATACTGCCCGCTGGAATGCCAGCCTTCATCTTCAGGGGCATTGTGTGCACCTACCCAGACCCCGTTGTCTTGTAGACCTCCATACACATTATAGGGCTCTTCCTGATCTACGGCTATAGCGTAAAATTGGCCTACCGAAGGCTGATTGGCTTTGATCCAATGGGCCCCATCGTCGTAGGTGATATTAACTCCACCATCATTCCCGTTGATCAAATGATCCGGATTCTTGGGATTGATCCATAGCGAATGATGATCCGAATGCACATTGCGTGCAGAAATATTTTCAAAGGTCTGCCCGCCGTCTTTGGACTTCAAGATGGGAACCCCGGAAATATAAATATGATCCGCATTATTGGGGTTGACTTGAATTTGTCCAAAGTAATAGCCGTAGCTGTAGTAAATATCATCCAAATAGCCTTCGTGAGTTTTCGCCCAGCTTTGACCCCCATCATCCGATCGATACACCTCAGCGCCTATAACCGGTGTGTCAAAAAGAAGCGCGTTGGCATCCTCCAAATACTTGGCCAGATCAACAGGCAATACGCCACCCTTTCGCACCATATTCTTTACATTCTCCGCACGGTACTTTTCCTGAAAATTGTTCTCTTTTAAAAAGGCATTTAATTTTTTATTATCCAGCGCCAGAAAGGCTTCAATGCTCATGTTCTTGAAGTCTTCTTTGACCAGTCCCATCTTATCGCTCTGTGGTTCGCCTTCTTCTCTTCTGAATTGACTGTCGTGCACTACGTAGACCGTATTTTCGTCATAGACGGCCAAACCAATACGTCCTACACCCTCTCCTTGTGGAAAATTACTGAGGCGATTCCAGGTTTTCCCGGCATCGGTACTTTTATACACTCCTGAGCCTTCCCCGCTCCCTTCAAAGTTCCAGGCTTTACGGTCCTTCTCCCAGGCGGCTGCATACTGAATATTGAAATTCCCGGGCACATAGGCCATGTCAATGATCCCGGTGTCTTCATTCACGAAAAGCGTGCGTTCCCAGGTATCACCCCCATCCATAGAGCGATAGACGCCCCGCTCTGAATTTGGAGAGTACAGATGTCCGGTCACGCCTACTACAACTTCATTGGGATTGTTGGGATTGAGTAGAATACGTCCAATATGATGGGAATCGGGTAAGCCTTTAAATTCCCAGTGCTCTCCTCCATCGGTGGACTTCAGCATGCCGATACCGGCGTAGGACGAACGCGAACTGTTATTCTCGCCGGTTCCTACCCAAATGATGTTATTTTTCCAATCGACCGCAATGTCGCCCACATTCTGCGTGGCCGCGGCATCCAAAACAGGTTCGAAAGTAGTTCCGTTGTTGTTGGTGTACCAGAGTCCGCCGCTGGCGTAACCCACGTAAAATTCAGAGGTCATCTCCGGATTCACGTCTATATCGACCACCCGGCCACTCATGACACTGGGGCCGATATTTTCTAAGGGCAAATGCTTGACCAGCGAGGCTTCGACCATGGCGGCTTTTTGCTCTAATCCGGCCTGAACCTGACTAGCGGAAGTTGCCGGTTGCTGGGCGTATGCTTTCGCGAAAGGCGCACCGGAAAAGAGTACGGCACAAGAGAAAAATAGAAGGCTGGTGAGGGAGTAGAATCGTTGCATACATTGGTTTTCTTAAAATCGTTAACAAAATAGGGATTTCGCCTGCTGGGTGTTCCTTTTTTACGATAGTTTAACAACTTTTCTCGGTAGACTTGTATTTTTGAAGAAACAAAAACATTCATGAAGTACGACCCAATCGATTCCGCCCTATTCATTAAAAATCGCAAGCATTTTATGGCTCAAATGGAGCCGAGAAGCCTGGCTATTTTTAATAGTAATGACATCTATCCCGTTTCGGCAGATTCGACCATGCCCTTTGAACAGCACCGGGATATCTTTTACTTAAGCGGAGTGGATCAGGAAGAAAGCGTACTCGTGCTCTTCCCACATGCCCCCAAGGCCAAGCACCGGGAGATTCTTTTTTTGAAAGAGACCAACGAACACATTGCGGTATGGGAAGGAGCCAAGTTGACCAAAGAAGCCGCATTGGAGACCAGCGGGATAAAAACAGTCTACTGGCTAAAAGACATGGACAAGGTACTCTTTGAACTGATGAGTCAGTGCGATACGGTCTACCTCAATACCAATGAACATTACCGGGCCTCGGTAGAAACCGAAACCCGGGAAGCCCGTTTTATCAAAAAGCTTAAGGAGCAATACCCGGCACACCGAGTCGCTAAAAGCAATCCTATTTTACAGCGCTTGCGCTCGGTGAAAGATCCCATCGAACTCGAACTCATGCAAAAGGCCTGTAACATTACCGAGAAAGGGATTCGAAGGGTACTTGAGTTTGTCAAGCCCGGTGTTTGGGAATACAATATTGAAGCCGAACTGCTGCACGAATTTCTAAACAACCGCTCCAAAGGCTTTGCCTATACGCCCATCATCGCCTCCGGGAATAACGCCAATGTACTGCATTATGTAGAGAACAATCAGCAGTGCAAAGCCGGCGATCTTATTCTGATGGATGTGGGCGCCGAGTATGCTAATTATTCCAGTGACCTGACGCGTACCATCCCCGTTTCCGGACGCTATAGTGCCCGTCAGAAGGAGGTCTACAATGCCGTTTTACGCGTCAAAGACGAAGCCACCCAAATGCTGGTACCGGGCACCTATTGGGAAGCCTACCATAAAGAGGTGGGCAAAATCATGACTTCTGAATTAATGGGACTCGGTCTTCTGGACAAAGCCGATGTACAAAACGAAGATCCGGATTGGCCCGCTTATAAAAAGTACTTTATGCACGGTACTTCCCACCACATTGGGCTGGATACCCACGACTACGGCCTCTTACACGAACCCATGCAGGCAAACAATGTTTTTACCGTAGAACCCGGAATTTACCTGCCTGAGGAAGGCTTTGGTATTCGCCTGGAAGATGACGTGGTCATTCAGGAAAGCGGAGCGCCAAAGAATTTGATGGCCTCCATCCCGATCACAGTAGAAGAGATTGAAGAGGTAATGAACAGCTAACGGGATTCGCGAACGCCTGCTTTGTTGATCCAACGGCTGCAACTTAACTGCGGACAGGAATAGGACAATTCCTTCCAGGCCGTACCGTTGATCCCTTCTAGAACGACCTTGTCACTGCGATAAGTTACTACAAAGGCAAAATCAGCCAATTGCGGATCATACATGGTATTGCTATCCTTCTGGCTACTCATTCCAAATTCATCTACGGCCTGACTGGTATCCTGACTAAGATCAAACGATAAAGTCTTCCAGGCACAGCCTTGGGTGCATGTTAACGAGATCTTCTGATTCTGGAGGTTCATCTCAATTTCAAAATCACGATCAGATTCGACCGTTGATCCATTGATCAAGAAGGGCATCATAAAGAGGAGAAAGTACTTCATAGGATGTATTTAAGCTTTTTTATAAAATACGCAGCAATTACTACATCAACAAAATTTAACTTTAATCCTCACTAAATCATCGACTGGGCATCACTTCCAAAGGTGGGATAGGCAAAAATGGCCGATCGGAATTGTTCGCAAGTCATTTCCATTTGAATGGCCAACGAGAACAAATTGATCATTTCTGAAGCCTCCGGCGCCAGTAACTCCACGCCCAGTATACGCTCTTCCTCTTTGCTGACCAGGGTTTTATAGCAGTAATCCTCTGTATTCAAACGCTTTACACTAAACCAATCGGGCACGTGTTCTTCTTTGATGGTGTATTCGATCTTTTGGGCCTTGGCCTGAGCTTCGGAAAGCCCCACACTGGCCAATTGCGGTTGGGTATACACACTGGTGGGTATAGGTGGATAATGAATAGCGCTGTGCTTTTTGGAGAGGATTTGCTTGGCCACATGATTGCCCTCTAAACCACTGAGCGGGGTCAGGGGCAAGGCCTGGGTATCGGCCACGTCACCACAGGCATAAACACTGGGATTGGACACGCTTTGCAGGTATGAATTCACCGTGACCCCTCGCGGACTGGATTTTACCTTCCCTTTTTCCAGGTCCAGGGCCTCCGTAGCGGGCACGCGTCCTGAAGTATTGTACACTTGTTCCGCTTTCGCAAAACCTGTCTCGCCCGCCTGTTCGTACTGTACCCGTATATTCTTGCGCAATTCTTCGGCTCCGCTTACCTGGGCATTGAATAAAAACTTGATTCCGATCTCCTCAGAAACTTTTTGCAAGTGGCTGGCTATGCTTTCGTCAAACAGTTTCAGGATGCGGTCGCCCCGCTCGATGACGGTCACTTCCACGCCACAGCGTGCGGCAATATGGGCAAACTCCATGGCCACATAGCCCGCTCCAATAAAGATCATGCTGTCCGGTAGCTCCTTCAGATTCAGGAAATCATCCGAATCCAGTAAATATTGAGCCCCTTCGAAATGAAGCGGTCGCGGAATGCGCCCGGTGGCGATCACGATCTTGTCGGCAGTCACCTTTTTCCCTTCCACGATAAGCAGGTTCTCTTCCAAAAATTGCGGGGACTGATGATAGAGTTTGATGCCGAGGTCTTTTAATTTTTCTTCCGTTTTGATGGGTACGGCAGATACGAACTTCTTTTTGAACTCCTGCAAGGCCGCCCAGTTGATGGAAGACACCTCGGTAATCCCCGCTTGGTGCAGGTCTGTCGTTCTGGCAATGAGTTCACTGGCATTGACCAAAACCTTTTTCGGATCACAACCGCGATTGGGGCAGGTGCCGCCGTATTCGCGATGATCAGCAATAGCTACTTTCAGGCCCTCCCGGGCGCATTGCGTAGCCACTTGTTTCCCTGCGGTTCCGGTACCGATAACAAAGACATCAAAGTGTTCGTAAGACATAGTTTGGATTTAAGTGCTCTCTAAAGTAAAGAATAGAAGGGCCCCGGCCTGTTAGGAAAATGATAAAAACCGTATTCCGCTTTCGCGAAAGCGCACGACCTGCCTATCTTTGCTAAAAATTGCAACGCGTGGGGTACCCTGAAATCTCCCAAAAGCTATCCCAGTCGGCGGAATTCGCCAGACTGCGGGAGGCTATTGGTCATGAGCAACAAAAAACACATCTCCAAGGGCTGACCGGTAGCGCTCTTTCTTTCGTTTTGGCTTCCTTGTTTAAGTCCGGAGACCAGCCGCTGCTGGTCATCCTTAACGACAAGGAAGAAGCCGCTTACTACCTCAACGATCTGGAACAGCTGATCAACGACGATGATGTGCTCTTCTACCCCGGCAGCTACCGCCGGCCCTACCAAATCGAAGAAACCGATAATGCGAATGTGTTGCTCAGAGCAGAGGTGTTGAACCGCATCAATTCCCGCAAGAAACCGGCCCTGATCGTGACTTATCCGGACGCCCTCTTCGAACAGGTGGTGACCCGCAAAGAATTGGATAAGAATACCCTCAAGGTCAAAACCGGTGATCAACTGTCGCTGGATTTTGTGAACGAACTGCTCTTTGAGTACCGCTTTAAGCGGGTGGATTTTGTCACCGAGCCCGGTGAATTTTCGGTGCGTGGCGGGATCGTGGATGTATTCTCCTTCAGTCACGACGAACCTTATCGCATCGAATTTTTTGGAGATGAAGTGGAAAGCATGCGCACCTTTGACGTAGAGACCCAATTGTCTACGGGTAATGTCAAGAAGCTGCAGATCATGCCCAATGTAGAGAACAAGACCATTGAGGAGGTTCGCGACAGCTTTTTGAAGTACATCGCTTCTAAAACAGTGGTGTTTTTGAAGAATATGGATCTGTTGGCCGGACGGATCGATAAGAACTACACCCTGGCCAAGGAAGCTTTCGCGAAACTAGACAGCGCCATCAAACACCAACCGCCGGAAGAATTGTTTCTGAGCGGCGAACAGGTCAAGAAGCAATTGTTGGAGTTCAGCCTGGTCGAACTGGGCACCACGGCCTTTGCCAATCCCTCTACGACTATCACTTTTCAAACGCGTCCGCAACCCTCTTTCAATAAACAGTTTAATCTGCTCATTGAAAATCTGAACGAAAATCACGAGTCGGGCTACAAGAACATCTTATTCTGTGTAAGTGAACAGCAGGCCAAGCGCTTTCATGACATTTTTGATGACGCAGAACTGACGGTAGCCCCCTATGAGACCGTAGTATTAAGCATGTACCAGGGATTCATTGACGATGCGGCCAAGCTGGTCTGTTATACGGACCATCAGATCTTTGAACGCTACCACAAGTTCAATTTGAAGAACGGCTACGCCAAGAAGCAAGCGATCACGCTTAAGGAATTGACCAAGCTGGAAGTGGGCGACTATGTGACCCATATCGATCACGGGATCGGGAAGTTTGGAGGACTCCAAAAAATAGAGGTGGAAGGGAAAAAGCAAGAGGCCATTAAATTGATCTACGGCGAGCGGGACATCCTCTACTTGAGTATCCACTCCCTGCACAAGATCTCTAAATACAACGGTAAGGACGGAAAAGCACCCCAAATTTATAAATTGGGCAGTCAGGCCTGGAAAAAACTAAAGCAGAAGACCAAGAAAAAGGTCAAGGAGATCGCCTTTAATTTGATCAAATTGTATGCGAAACGCCGACTGCAAAAAGGCTTTGCTTTCGGGCCGGATACGCACATGCAGCACGAACTGGAGGCCAGCTTTATTTACGAAGACACTCCTGATCAAAGCACAGCGACCGAAGCCGTCAAACGGGATATGGAGAGCGATCGCCCTATGGACCGCCTGGTCTGCGGCGATGTGGGCTTTGGGAAAACCGAAGTGGCCATTCGGGCGGCTTTTAAAGCGGTAGACAATGGCAAGCAGGTGGCCGTGCTCGTACCCACCACCATCCTGGCCTTTCAGCATGCCCGTACATTTCGCGAACGCTTAGAAGGATTTCCGGTGACAGTCAGCTACCTCAATCGCTTCCGCACGGCCAAGCAGAAACGGGAGATCCTGGAAGAACTGGCCAACGGAAAGATCGACATTATCATTGGCACCCACCAATTGGTCAACAAGAACGTCAAGTTTAAAGATCTGGGCTTATTGGTCATTGATGAGGAACAGAAATTTGGTGTGGCTGTAAAAGACAAGCTCAAGACCATTAAAGAGAATGTGGATACCTTGACCCTGACTGCGACGCCCATTCCGCGGACGCTCCAATTCAGCCTCATGGCTGCCCGCGATCTGAGTACGATCACCACACCCCCGCCCAACCGCTATCCCATTGAGAGTCGGGTGGTGCGTTTTCAGGAAGACACCATTCGGGATGCCATCCAGTATGAAATTCAACGGGGCGGACAGGTGTTCTTTATCCACAACCGCATCGAGAATATCAAAGAGGTGGCCGGTATGATCCAACGTCTGGTTCCCGATGCTAAGGTAGCGGTGGGTCACGGACAAATGGAAGGGAAAAAGCTTGAAGAATTGATGCTGGCTTTTATGAACGGGGAATTTGATGTGCTGGTCTCGACCACCATTGTCGAAAGCGGTCTGGATGTGCCCAATGCCAATACTATGTTTATCAACAACGCCAATAACTTCGGCCTGTCAGACCTGCACCAAATGCGCGGTCGTGTGGGACGAAGTAATAAAAAAGCCTTCTGTTATTTCATCACTCCGCCTTACAGTGCCATGACCGATGATGCCCGAAAACGCATCCAGGCCCTGGAACAGTTCTCCGTCCTGGGAAGCGGTTTCAATATCGCCATGAAAGACCTGGAAATCCGCGGTGCCGGTGATCTGCTGGGCGGAGAGCAAAGCGGCTTTATCAATGAAATCGGCTTTGATACCTATCAAAAGATCCTCAACGAGGCCATAGACGAATTAAAAGAGGAAGAATTCAAAGAGGTGTATGCCGAAGAGAACGCTTTCGCGAAAGCGGATAAAGTATACGTTAAAGACACCGTGATCGACACCGACTTCAGTCTGCTCTTCCCGGACGATTACGTCAACAACATTTCCGAACGCCTCAATCTCTACACTCAATTGAACAACGTTCAGAATGAAGAAGCCCTGGCCCAATTCGAAAAGGAACTTGTCGATCGCTTTGGACCCCTGCCGCCACAGGCGGAGGACTTGCTGAATTCGGTGCGCATCAAGTGGGTGGCCACCCGCATGGGCTTGGAGAAGGTCGTTTTGAAAAATGGAAAATTCATCGGCTTTTTTATCTCCGATCAACAAAGTCCGTTTTATCAGAGCGAAGGCTTCAACAAGGTCTTGCAGTACGTACAATTGCAAGCCGGTAAGGTGGAATTGAAGGAGAAAAAATCGCGTAATGGTCTCCGACTCCTCTTAAAATTTGATCAGGCCAAGACCATCGATCAGGTGGTGGAGCGCTTGTCGCCTTTGATGCCGGAATCGGTACAAGAAGAAGTGGTCTGATGTCAAGTTCGTGGAAAATAGGCCTGGCCGTGGTGGCCGCGATCATCACCATCATCGGACTGGTGACCGGAAAGTTTCTGTTCTTCGTAGTCTGGCTGCCCCTGGGATGGCTTTTCAATTCGCGAAAGCAGAATAACAACGAATAGGATTATGAAAAAAACAATAGAAAGACTCCTTTGCGGACTACTCTTGGTTGGTGGCTTATTCCATAGCACTGCTCAGGTCAAGATCGAACAGGAGTTTCGAATGGATCCCAAGGAAGTGCCCGCCAAAGCAATCACCTACCTGGAACTGATGCAAGCGGGACATAAGGTGAAATGGTACAAAGAACAAGGGGCAGACCGCAGCACCATTGAAGGCAAGTTTAAAAAAGAAGGCCGAAAATTCAGCGTAGAGTTTGATGAACAAGGGCAGTTGGAAGATGTGGAGGTAGAAATTCGCTGGAGACAGGTGCCTGAAGCCTTGAGAAAAGTCATCGGAACGCAGTTAGGTCAGCAATTCAAGCGTTTTCGGGTAAAACGCGTACAGGAACATTATCCCCAGGATGCTGGGCGTATCTTAGACTGGCATCTCAAGCAGCAACCCTTCCCGCCATATTTTGAGATCGAGTTGAAAGGGGTCAATGATGAAGGGTCCAAACTTTATGAATTTCTTTTCGATCCGGATGGAAAAGAAGTACGCCAATCCATCATTCTTTTACGCAATACCGATAATCTGGAATTTTGATGGGATTTCGATGCGCCACCTTCTTTTTTTGTAGTCTGTTATTTGCTGGTTGTGTATGGGCGCAAACGACCGTCAATACGGGTTTGCTTCCCGCTTTGAATATCAATAAAAAGTTAGCGCAAGGTTGGGCCATAAATTTCAAAGTTGAAAGTCGGTTTAATAACGGAGAAGCCCGTTTTTCAAAAGTAAGGGTAACTGACTTTACCTACGATAAGACGGATGTTTCGGCTATACTTTCCAAACAGTTGGACATCAACCACAAGGTGGCGGCCGGTTATCTTGCACGACTGGAAGGCAATCAATACATCCATCGTTTTATCCAGCAATACACCCTTATTCAGCGCAGTGGAGGCTTTCGTCTGGCCCACAGGATCGCTTCTGACCAGACCCTGGAAGAAGGAGAAGCTGTCGCGGTGCGATTGCGCTATCGACTGTCTTCCGATTTCGCTTTACGAGGCCGGGAAGTCGACCCCGGAGAGGTCTACCTCAAGATCAACAACGAATACCTGATCGAACAACAGAGCAGCAGCACCGATTTTGAATTACGCCTGGTTCCGGTACTTGGCTATTACCTCAACGACAAGAACAAAGTGGAACTGGGTCCCGATTATCGTATAGGAGCCCTTTTCAAGGAAGAAACCCGTCAACGCCTGTGGTTGAGTCTGACCTATTATTGGGTGCTTTAAGGCCTCTTCAATCCACTACTTTTACTCTTTCATTGTATAAAAGTCTCTTTACCCTAAGCGCTCAAGGCCCATGAACCCTGGAATGACAGGTGAATGTCGGGTCAATGACCGCCTCCTTTCACGTCTTTTTTAAAAGTTACTCCCTAGTATTGTCTCGTCTAACATTCTTGTATTTTAGATGCGCATCTGGACAAGAGCAACTTTATGTCACTCATGAAACAACCCGAATTAGGGCGTAAAATTTTAGCATTACGCCAACAAAAAGGCTTTACCCAGGAAGAATTGGTCGAGCAATGCAATATCTCTGTCAGAACCATTCAGCGGATAGAAGCCGGAGAGGTCACTCCCCGGGTGTATACAGTCAAAAATATCCTCGCCGCGCTCGATCGTGATCTGGATGATCTGCAGGAGTCTCCATTGGAGAGCAAAATGAAGCAGGCTTTTCTGCTGAAGATCGACGAGACGAAGAATGTATCCTTTCTCTTTACCCAACTCCACCTGGGCTGGATCGCCGGTATTCTGAGCATGATCGCCTTTATCTTTCAGCTTATTGAAGATGCTACCTATATGGCGACCGGGGATTTCTATTTTGGGTCCCTGTTTTACGTCAATCTCGGCATTGTATCCATCCTCTTTTTCGCCTTTCATATGCGGGCCTTTGTACTTATTGGCGAATTGTTCAAGAGTGTCATGCTCAAAACCGTGGCCATTCTTTTTATTGTGGTCAATACCCTGCTGGCCCTGTACAACATCATCGATCTGCATTTTGAATACCTACCTGTAGAGGCCTACAGTGTGTTGTATGCCGTGTTGTACGGTTTGATGTATCTGTTATTTGGGGTTGCCTTGTTACGGCTCAAAGGCCTGGGACCGCTTCCTCCGGTGACCGGCATCATTCAGATGGTGATCGGATTTATGTTCATCACCATATTACTGGCCATAGTCGCCGCTCCGGCCAGTATACTGGTTCAGGTGCTGAATGTACTTATCATCCTTAAAGCCTACGAAACCCTAAAGAAACAAGTGGAGGATTAAAAATGATAAAAGGCATCCGGGAAGTGCTCCAGACGCTCTTCCCGTTTGTTTTTGAGGATGGCGATGATGTCAAAACGCACTTCCAGATCCAGGGCATTCTGGCGGATGAATTCATCGGCGGCTTTGACCAGGTGTTTGATCTGGGTGGGGGTGACGAACGATTGCGGATCACCAAAAAAGTCGGAGTTGCGCGTTTTCACCTCGCAAATGACCAGAAGTTCCTCCTGTTGAGCGATGATGTCGATCTCCGTTCTTTTAAAGCGCCAATTCCGCTCCAAAATGTCATATTGCTTTCCCAATAGGTAATTCACTGCTCGTTGCTCGCCCCAAAGACCGAGTTCGTGCGGATTCACCGGAAATTCAATTGAGTCCCTTGAGGATCGACGGTCAATTGGACCTCCGCCCCAAGTATCAAGGCGCGATTATCGTCTATATGCCCGGCGGGAAAGTCAAAGCAGACCGGATAATCACAACCGCTTGCGGCTTCGGCGATGATCTCTGCGGCCGTCTTTCCAAAAGGCACCGAATTGTCGTGCATCTTGGTGAGTCCGCCAACGATCAAACCTTTCAACTGATTGAGCATGCCGTTCCGTTTGAGGTTGAGCATCATCCGATCTACGTGATAGAGGTACTCATCCAGATCTTCCAGAAATAGAATTTTCTCGCGGGTATCGATGGCTGAGGGGCTGCCGCAGAGGGAGTACAAAATGGAAATGTTCCCCCCTACCAGTTGTCCCTGACCGGTTCCGGCCCGGTTGAGTGGTGCTCCGTCAATAGTGTACTTCAAGGCTTCTCCAAACAGGGCTTGCTTGAGGCTCGCTTTCGCGAAAGCGGAATTATCCTCCAGACTGAGCGGCATGGTGGCATGCAGGGTCTTGAATCCGATCTTATGCAGATGGCTGTGCAAGACGGTGACATCGGAGAAACCCACGATCCACTTGGGAGCCTTGATGAATTTATAGAAATCAAGGCCATCTACGATACGTACCGTCCCATAGCCTCCCTTAGCGCACCAAATGGCCCGGATTTCCGGATTATCCAGCATGGCTTGCAGATCGGCCAGGCGCTCTGCATCCGTACCCGCATATTGATCATCGGCCAGGCTCAGAGTCTTACCCAATACCGGCTGTAATCCCCAGGATTTCAACAGATTGATCGCTAAATCCAGATCGGAGGGAGCGGGGACTTTACGGGCGGTCGCCACGATCGCCACCTGATCTCCCGATTTCAGGGCTGGAGGAGTCACCATAGTGTTAAAATTGATGGGATAAAGTACTAAAAATAAAAATTTGCGGTTACCTTTAGGTAAGCTCATTTATCAATTGCCTGTATTTCAGGGGATTTTGAAGGGCTTAATAACCCAAATACACTAACCATGACGATGATGACCTCTTGTAATATAGCGGGAACCAGCGCCTACACCCCCACTACCGAAAACCCATGGAACGCCGCTAAGGTGCGCCATGTGTATCGGCGTTTGGGTTATGGTGCGACTCCGGCCACTGTCAATCTAGCCTTAGCTGGCACCCCTCAAGAACTTATAGACCAATTACTTAGCGAAGCGATCAGCATGCCCAATACCGAGGCTCCGGCCTGGGCCAATTGGACCATTGACAACTTTACCAATTTTGATGAGGAGAATGAAGACTACATCCGGGACTGGAAATTTCAGGCCGCGCGGGATATTTTCTCTAAAGGCCTTAAAGCCCGTATGGCCTTCTTTTGGAGTAACCATTTCGTAACCCAGCTCGACACCTATTTTTACGCACCTTACCTCTATCAGTATTGGGATGTCTTGCAAACTTATGCGCTGGGCAACTTTAGAGAATTTGTGCGCGTGATCGGGATCAACAATGCCATGTTGATCTTCCTCAATGGCTTTGAAAATACCGAGGCAGAACCTAATGAAAACTACGCCCGAGAATTATTCGAATTGTTTACCCTGGGCGCCGACAATGGCTACACCCAGGAAGATATTGAAGAAGCCTCCCGTGCACTTACGGGCTATAATCACTGGGAGAGCTTTGGAAGTCCCATCACCTTTGAAGCGTCCACCTTTGACGCTACTGACAAGACTATTTTTGGTCAGACCGGGCCCTGGGGCTATGATGATCTGATCAACATTCTCTTTGAGCAGCGTGGGGATCTTATCGCGCCCTACATCTGTACCAAACTTTACACCTATTTCGTCAGTCCCGACGTCAATGAAGACATCATTGCGATCATGGCCCAGACCTTTATCGACAACGATTTTGAGATCGCTCCGGTATTGGATCAATTGTTCAAAAGCGAACACTTTTTCGATCCGGATGCCGAGGGTGGTATCATCAAAAGTCCCTACGATCTGGTCTCCACCTACCTGACCGAAAGTGGTTTTCAATACAACGATGCCGAAGACGAGGTCACCGGCCTGATCGTCTATATCACCGATACCCTGGGTCAGGATCTATTTCAGCCCATTGATGTAGCCGGATGGCAGCGCAATCAGGATTGGATCAACAGCAGTACCCTGACCGGCCGCTGGCTGGGTATGGAGTACGTATCCTGGAATATGTGGGACTTCAGCAAGGACCAGTTTAGACAGTTTGCTAAAGACCTGACCGGAGACAGCAATGATCCAGCTTTCATCACCCGGACGATCGTCGACTATTTTATCTCCAAGCCGCTGTATACCGAAAGCGACTACGAGGTGGCGACCTCGATTTTTCGTTGGGAAGTCCCCGAAAACTACTTTGACGATGGAACCTGGGACCTCGACTGGAGCTCTGCCGATTATCAGACCTTACTTCTGATCTTCCACATCTTCAAAATGCCAGAGTTTCAACTTAAATAATCCTCCCCATGTGCAATCACGATATACCTCATAACCATCCGCTCTCTAACCGTAACAAGAAAGAGAAGCAACCTACTAAACAACCTTATCACAAGACTGCTGCTCACCACGAAGAGCACGAGCGCTGGAGCAGACGTACCTTTATGCAGGCCCTGGGTCTGGCCGGTACCGGCACCATGATGCTGGGAGGCACCCATTTGATGGCTTCGCAGCCTTCCAAGCTCAATATGGCGCTCACCCAGAGCGACAATGACAACATTCTGGTCTTGGTCCGCCTCAAAGGAGGAAACGACGGACTGAATACCATTGTTCCGGTCTACGACTACGACTATTATTCGCAGCAGCGGCCGGGCATCCGTATTTCTGATCGCGACTTTTTACCCTTGAATGCTGATTTCGCCATCCCTCCTTCTATGGAAGATGCTTACGGCATGTGGGGAGAGGGCGCCATGAAAGTGGTGCATGGGGTAGGCTACTCCGTGCAAAATTTGTCGCATTTTACCAGTTCTGATATTTGGGCGACCGCTGATCACGAGCAAGAAGTTCCTACCGGGGTCTTTGGCCGTTATTTTGATCAGCTCTACCCCGATTTTCTGGTCAACCCGCCTGAAGAACCGGCTGCCGTGCAAATTGGGAGTATTGGAAATCTCATCTTTGAAGGCGAAGACAGCAATTTTGCGTTTACCGTGTCCAATCCCGACCAGCTGGCTGAAATCGCCACCACCGGAGTGCTGCATGATGTGCTGAATGTGCCCGATTGTACCTACGGGGAACAGTTGGCGTTTATGCGAGGGATGATCAACACCACCTTTAAGTACGCCGGAGTGATCAATGAAGCGTACGAAGCCAGTACTAATGCGGTAGAATATTCCAATGATCAATTGGGAAAACAATTGGCCATTGTCGCCCGGATGATCAAGGGCGGTTTGGGCACCAAGGTGATCTTAGTCACCCTGGGTGGTTTTGATACGCACGCCAATCAGACATTAAGACATCAGGAGTTGTTAACCGAGCTCTCCTCGCAGATCAAATTATTCTATGACGACCTTACTGCCTCCGGCATGCAGGAGCGGGTACTTACTATGACCTTCTCTGAATTTGGCCGCAGGATTTTTGAAAACGGATCCGACGGTACCGACCACGGGGCCGCCTCACCGGTACTCTTTTTCGGGCCGGCCTTGCAGGGCAATGGTTTTTTTGGCACCCATCCCGATCTACGGGATCCCGAAGGCCCCGGAAACCTCAAGCACTCCACCGATTTTCGATCGGTGTACGCTACGGTATTGAAAGAATGGCTCTGTATAGACGGAGCTTTGGTCGATAGTGTACTCCTCAACAATTATGAGAATATCCCGTTGGGCTTTGCCTGTGGATCCTTGGGATTGGGCGACAACCCGCTGGTCAACAGCTTCTTTCATGTACCCGTTTATCAGGGCAAGGAGGTCTTTATCGAATTTAAACTCCCCGCCTCCGGCCGTGTGGTGGTCAAGCTCTATAACATGCTGGGACAGGAAGTGAGTACTTTAGCCGATTCAATGATGTTTGACGGACAGCAAAAAATCAATGTGCGCCAGCAAGTACAGGGGCGCCTGGCGATCGGTCAGTACATCTATCGGATCTCGACCGGCGGTCAGAACTACAGTAAATCCATAGTGATCAGTTAAACCCAAAAGCCAAATGATCCGGGAGCTTAAGCTCCCGTTCAAAAGGCCTGTTTTCGATGGGATTTTGTCTATTTTTGTGCCTTCAAAAGCACATTCATGGCAGCACGCTATACCCTTACCGCAGCACTTCCCTATACGAACGGTCCCATCCACATCGGACATTTAGCCGGTGTTTATGTTCCGGCCGATATTTACGCCCGCTACCTGCGCTTGCAGGGAGAAGACGTACTTTTTGTATGCGGGAGTGATGAGCATGGGGTACCCATTACGATCAAGGCCAAAAAAGAAGGGGTGAGTCCGCAGGATGTGGTGGATAAATACCACGGCATCATCAAACAGTCCTTTGAAGACTTTGGGATCGCTTTTGACAACTATTCGCGCACCTCCGCGAAAATCCATCATGAAACGGCCTCCGACTTTTTTAAAAAGCTCTACGAGGACGGTAAATTTATAGAAGAAACCAATCAGCAACTCTACGACGCCGAAGCGGAACAGTTCCTGGCCGATCGCTTTGTGGTGGGCACCTGCCCCAAATGCGGCTACGAAGAAGCCTATGGTGATCAGTGCGAAAATTGCGGAACCTCCCACAACGCCACCGACCTGATCCATCCCCGTTCGGCCATCACCGGAGCCAAGCCCAGCCTGAAGGAAACCAAGCACTGGTTCCTGCCGCTGGATCAGTACGAAGATTTTTTAAAGGAATGGATCCTCAAAGGCCATAAAGACGATTGGAAGACCAATGTGTACGGGCAGTGCAAAAGCTGGATCGACGATGGCTTGCGGCCCCGTGCGGTGACCCGCGATCTGGACTGGGGGATTCCGGTGCCGGTAGACGGCGCCGAGGGCAAAGTGCTTTACGTCTGGTTTGATGCCCCCATCGGCTACATCTCCTCCACCAAAGAATGGGCGGAGCGCGAAGGCAAAGCCTGGGAACCCTACTGGAAAGATAAAGACACCAAGTTGGTGCACTTTATCGGGAAAGACAATATTGTATTCCATTGCATCATCTTCCCCAGCATGCTCCAGGCCGAAGGCAGCTATATACTTCCTGAAAATGTACCCGCCAATGAGTTTTTAAATCTGGAAGGCCGCAAATTGTCGACCTCCAAGAACTGGGCGGTCTGGCTGCACGAATACCTGGAGGATTTCCCCGGGCAGCAGGATGTACTGCGCTATGTGCTTACCGCCAATGCGCCCGAGACCAAGGACAACGACTTTACCTGGAAGGATTTTCAGGCCCGCAACAACAATGAATTGGTGGCCGTTTTTGGCAACTTCATCAACCGGGTTATGGTGCTTACTCAGAAATATTATGAGGGTGAAGTGCCCGAACCGGGCGACTACAGCCCCGTAGACGAAGCCACTTTGCAAGAATTGCAGGCCTATCCGGCCGTGATCGCCTCTTCCCTGGAGCGGTATCGCTTTCGCGAAAGCCAAAACGAACTCATGAACGTAGCCCGACTGGGGAACAAATACCTGGCCGACGAAGAGCCCTGGAAGAGCATCAAGACCGATACCGAGCGCACCAAGACCGTCATGTTTGTGGCCCTGCAGATCGCTGCGGCCCTGGCGGTGCTTAGCGAACCCTTTTTGCCGCATACCTCTGCCAAGTTGAAGGCCATGCTGCACCTGGATCCCGATCCGGCGGCACGTTTGAGAACCAGCCTGGTAAAACTGAACTGGCAGGACCTGGAGGAAGGCTTGCCTTACTTAAAATCAGGATACCGTGTAGAAAAAGGCGAACTGCTTTTCAGCAAGATCGAAGACGAACAGATACAGCACCAACTCGAAAAATTAGAAGCGACCAAAATGACGAATGAAGCAGCACAGGCGGCAGTAGCACCGCAAAAAGAGACCATACAATTTGATGATTTTACCAAGATGGACCTGCGTGTAGGTACCATCCTGGAGGCCGAAAAAATGCCCAAGACCAAAAAACTGATGGTGTTGAAGGTAGATACCGGCATCGATCAACGGACCATCGTTTCGGGGATCGCGGAGCATTTTAAGGCCGAAGCATTGATCGGCAAGCAGGTTACCGTACTCGCCAATCTGGCTCCCCGACCCCTACGCGGGGTGGAAAGTCAGGGCATGATCCTGATGACCGAGAATGCCGAAGGAAAACTGGTCTTTGTACATCCGGCTGAGGCGGGAGTCCCTAACGGAGCCACGATCAACTAGCAAGCCCGTTCCTTCCATGCTCCATATTGCCCATGCTCCCATCTATGCGCATCCCTTGCCGGAAGGGCATCGGTTTCCCATGGAAAAGTACGATCTGTTACCCCGCCAGTTGCTGCATGAGGGCACGTGCAACGAGGCCAATTTTTTTGCCCCTGTCCAATTGGAGGATTATGAGCCGGTGCTGGCTGTACACACCCCGGAGTATCTGCAGCAGCTGCTCGATCTTTCCTTAGAACGCCGGGCCGCGAGAAAACTGGGGTTTCCGCTTTCGCGAAAGCTGGTCGATCGCGAACTCACCATTACTCAGGGTACCTTAGACAACTGCCTGCAGGCTTTGGAGCACGGTATCGCCATGAATATTGCCGGGGGTACGCATCACGCCTATTCCGATCACGGGGAGGCCTTTTGCCTGCTGAACGATCAGGCCATCGCGGCCCAATGGCTATTGGATCAGGGGAAAGCCAAAAGAATTCTTATCGTCGATCTGGATGTGCATCAGGGCAATGGTACTGCGGAGATCTTTCAGGAAGAAGAACGGGTGTTTACTTTTTCCATGCATGGGGCTGGCAATTATCCTTTTAAAAAGGAGACCTCTAATCTGGATATCGCCCTGCCCGACGGCACCGGAGATGCCGAGTACCTAAAAAAACTAACAGATACCCTCCCCCGACTGTTGGAGGAACAGCAACCCGATTTTGTGTTTTATCTGTGCGGAGTGGATATTCTCTCTACCGACAAGCTGGGCCGACTGGGCTGCAGTGTGGAGGGCTGTAAAGCCCGCGATCGCTACGTGCTGGAACAACTAAAAACCAAAAGCATCCCCGTGCAGTGTAGTATGGGCGGGGGTTATTCGCCGGACATCAAGGTGATCGTAGACGCCCATGCCAATACCTTCCGACTGGCACAAGAACTCTACTTCTGATGGGGAAAGACAAAAAGAACAAGAAAGAAAAGAAGGAGCAAAAGGGCCTAAAGAAAAAGTGCTGCGAGAAGTACCTGAAAAAGGGGGAGCACAAGCGGTGCAAGCGCTGTCCGTGTTTTGATCTGCCACCAGAAGTGCGTCAGGCCAGATTGAAAAAGCTTTTGGAAAAGGCTTAGACCTTATTCTATTTTTTTGTTGAATTCAAGACGTTCTCGAAGAACAAGAGCGTGCTAGCTTCACACGAACCACCGCCAGTAGTGAGAGCAAGTCACAGGAGTGCCTGCATGTCGGTAGGCAGGGAATACAGTACTGCACTTTTTCCTAGATGAAACTGCCTCCGATGAACCGCCTACGGCGGTGAAAGGAAGGCATTGCTAATACCTTGACTCGTGTTCTGTTCTATTACTTTTTTCTAGATAACTTGCTTCCGACGAGTCTGAGAATTCAGGCGAGAGGAAAGCGTTTTAATCATTTGTCTTATGTTTCTTCTTTCTTGCTTTTTCTAGATAAAAAGCAAGCCAAAAATCACGGCTGCATTTCAGCAGTGGAGTCTGTCTTTTCCGTAGCGGGAGAAAATAAAAGCTTCTATTTCCTTGACATCTTTGAGAACTTTTAGGAGCAATAGCAGCTCTTAAATACATACGAGTAACCGACAAATTTTCTCCTGATCACCACTCCAAAGCCAGCCTTGTATCCACTGCTTCACTGATGCCGGTTTAGTTTCATAATTCGTGAAATCCTGTGTCTAATTAAACAATGTATTTCAACGGCCTAAGAAGATGGCCGGATCAGGGATGCCGAGCGCGTGGCGCCTGCCTGCCGGAGGCAGGATCAGGGAAAAATTCTTCGTGCCTAGCTATTTCTTGAAGTTATACCTCGCTATGGATTGAGGTATAACTTACGAGTATAGTCGCTTCATTTTTACCCGCTAGCGCGACCGCAGACCCCGGCCAGTTTCTTAAGCCTGGATTTTTTTGTTTCTTTTTTCATCCAAGGAAAAAAGAAAAAGAGTCAAGAAAAAAAGGGAAAAGATCAATGTTCCGACGCTTGACCCGCTCCGGAGGGAATACGGATGCGCTCTACGATTTCCTGGACTTCCTCGGGCGGTGCAGGGGTGAGTCGGCTGACGATCAGAGAGACGCTGACGTTGACCAACATGGCTATCGTGCCAAAACCTTCGGGGGAGGTGCCCCACCACCATGCGCTGCTGGGTTGGGCTTTAAAGACGCCCACCAAACCGGTTTTATAGACGATCATGTACCCCAGCATCAAGACGATGCCCACCACCATCCCGCTGATGGCGCCTTCCTTATTCATGCGCTTGTCGAAAATACCCAGGATGATGGCCGGGAAAAAGGAAGCTGCAGCCAAGCCAAAAGCCAGGGCCACCACCGCCGCCACAAAACCGGGCGGGTAGATGCCAAAGAGTCCGGCGATGATCACGGCGATCAGAATGCTGATACGGGCGGCCACCAGTTCTCCCTTATCCGAAATGTTGGGGCGTAGCTGTTTTTTGATCAGGTCGTGGGAGACCGAAGTGGAAATGACCAGCAAGAGGCCAGCGGCCGTGGATAAGGCGGCAGCCAATCCACCGGCAGCTACCAACGCGATCACCCAGGCAGGGAGATTAGCGATCTCCGGATTGGCCAAGACCATGATGTCGCGGTCCACATAGAGCTCGTTGGGGGCTGCAGTGGCGTTCGCCACCAGCCGCTGGCCGTGCGCTCCGCGTTGTTCGAGGTACTCCGGTTTCCCCGAAAGGGCGTCTCCGGCGACGTATTGGATCTGGCCATCTTCGTTTTTATCGGTCCAGGCAATGAGTCCGCTGTCTTCCCAAGTCTTAAACCATTCCGGGAGTTGGGCGTAGGATTGGTTGCTTACGGTTTCGATCAGATTGGTACGCGCAAAGACCGCCACTGCCGGAGCCGTGGTGTAGAGGATGGCGATAAAGAGTAGGGCCAGTCCCGCCGATTTCCGCGCGTCTTTGACTTTGGGCACGGTAAAGAAACGAACGATCACATGCGGTAATCCGGCCGTGCCCGCCATGAGCGCCAAGGTGATGGCAAAGACATCCCAGGTACTTTTGCTGCCTTCGGTATATTCGCGAAAGCCGAGTTGGGTATGTAAGGCATCCAGTTTTTCCAGAAGATAAGTGCCGTCATCGAGTGCACTACCCATTCCGATCTGCGGAATGATGTTGCCAGTCATTTGGATGGAGATAAAGATGGCCGGGACCATAAAAGCAAAAATGAGCACGCAGTACTGGGCCACCTGGGTATAGGTGATGCCTTTCATTCCACCCAAAAATGCAAACACCAGCACCACAAACATCCCTATGAGAACCCCGGTGGTGATCTCCACCTGCAGGAATTGGGAAAATACAATCCCCACCCCCCGCATTTGTCCGGCCACGTAAGTAAAGGAGACGATCAGGGCACAGATCACCGCCACGGTACGGGCGGTATGGCTGTAGTAGCGATCCCCAATAAAATCAGGGACGGTGAATTTACCGAATTTCCTGAGGTAGGGCGCCAGCAGCAGGGCGAGTAAGACATAGCCGCCGGTCCAGCCCATGAGGTAGACCGAGCCGTCGTAGCCGCTGAAGGAGATGATGCCCGCCATGGAAATAAAGGAAGCGGCACTCATCCAATCGGCTGCGGTGGCCATACCGTTGGCTAAGGGGGACACCCCTCCGCCGGCTACGTAGAAGTCCTTGGTGCTGCCGGCCCGGGCCCAGATGGCGATTCCGAAGTAGAGGGCGAAGGTAACGCCCACGAGTATCCAGGTCCAAGTGGTCACATCCATACTAGTCGTCGTATCCAAACTTTTTATCCAGGCGGTTCATCAAGAAGATGTACACGAAGATGAGCAGCACAAAAACATAGATGGAGCCTTGTTGGGCAAACCAAAAGCCCAGTTTGAATCCCCCCAGGGTGAACTGATTGAGATAATCCTTAAACAGGATCCCGCAGCCAAAGGAGACCAGAAACCAGATGCTGAGGAGGATGGCCAGGTACTTGAGGTTTTGACGCCAGTAGGCTTGGTGATGGGATTTAGCCATACGCATGGATTTGATGGAGAACTAAGATACATCATTTCGGGCGGGAAGGTAATTTTAACCGGCTATTCGCGTTCGAAGTACAGTAGCAACCGCCTAAAACGAAAATAGATTAACTTGCAGTAATGATCGACCTGCCGTGTAGCGGCCGATCACAACCCTCTTAATAGCGATAATTATGAAAAAAATAGCTTCCCTTTCTGTACTCTTCTGTCTTATTCTGGCTTTTACCTCCTGTTCCAGCGATGATGAGGGGACCACACCCCCACCGCAAGAACCCGGACTGACCGCAGCGGCCATTGAAGGCGTAGCGACTACGGGCACCTGGAGCGTGAGCAGTTTTATGAACAGCGGGGAAGATCGCACCGGCGATTTCACCGGATTCTCATTTGAGTTTCAAGAGAGCGGGGTGTTGCGTGCGGTGAATGGCGATGTGGTGATTTTGGGCAGCTGGTCGGTCGAAGCCGATGATTCCACCACCCTGGGTTTTAAAGTCAACATTGAATTCTCCATTCCTGATGAATTCAGAGAGCTTACGGAGGACTGGAATCTGGCCGAGATCACCAACACCCGCATGGACCTTACCGATGGGATGGATAGTCTAACGTTTACAAGGAATTAGTATTTAGTTTCCCTAAAAAAAGAAAAAAAGAAACAAAAAAAGCCGTTTCTACTAGAAACGGCTTTTCTTCCCAAAAAAGATCAATCAACTTTTATTCAATAAAAGCAATTCATTACACACCACCTCGGTAACATACCGTTTCTCCCCGCTTTGGGTTTCCCAGGAGCGGGTGGTGAGTTTACCTTCGATGGCGATGTGCTGGCCTTTGGAGGTGTATTTCTCAAAGAGCTCTGCGGTTTTACCGTAGGCGACCACCCGGTGCCACTCCGTGTTTTCCACCTTTTCGCCTTCGGCGTTTTTAAAGTTAGTGTTGGTCGCCAGCGAGAACTTGGCCACTTTGGTGCCTGAGTCCAGGGTAAGGAGTTCCGGGTCTGCCCCCAGGTGGCCGATAAGCTGTACTTTGTTTCTAAGTGCGTTCATAAGGATACGTTTTTAGTGTTCTGTCAGCAAAACCCTTTTGCCGACAAGACAAACCTAAAAACCGTCCAACCCGCTACTCGTTTGATGCCCAGTTACTTTCGTTTATAATTGTTTACAAACGCTTGTGCACTTTATCGAAAGGGGGTGTTTACCCCGGGTGAAAAAGGGGGGAATGGGGTATATTGGGGGAGAAAATTTAGATAACCGCCACAAAGGAATAGATATAGCACGTTCAACGCAATAATTTGAACTTGCGGTTCTTCATTCCTTTTTTTGGGTAACGACGTTATAAGCTCCGGACAATTTAACGGAGTTCATTATAGCTTGCTTTAGCAAGTCAGCTCTTGATCAAGCTTTTCGATTAAAATCGTTGAGAGTTTCACTATCAAAACGATTAACATCGTTAGAAAACTTGATTAAGTTAGAAGATTGATTTTTTAAAATCAAGCTTTATAATAAACGCTTCGAATATGCTTGTCCGTATTTATTTATTGTTCGTCACCCCTTGTCCTGGACGAGCGTTATACCACCGATGCATAAAACTCATCCATTACAAAACAAAAAAGGATTTCAGATACTGCTGTGTTGCGTTCGAATGACTACGTAATTTCTTAAATTACTGCGCAGAACAGTGTATATAGATCATTGCCGTTGGCAACGTTCCATATACTAAACCGTTAGGCAACATTTGAAAAAACAATGTCCGTAAAAATAAAAATCAAAGGAAATACAGAAACCAATGAATACAAAGATGCTCTTGCACTCAAAGAGATTTTTGAAAATGAGTTTCGCAACGGACAAGTAAACGGAGAAATTCTAATCATTTCTAATGCAACTTTATTTGGTCAAGAAACAAAAGACATTGATCTAATCGCAATTGGAAAATTTGAAAAATTCCGCCAAAGGGTAAAAACCCACCATAAAACATATGCGGACAGCGGAAAGGGAACTGTCACGCTTGACCAAGAAATGCGAACTGTGTTTGTTAATGATTTTTGTTTCGTCTTTGAAACAAAAAGGCATCGAGCAACTGACATACAATTAGACGGAATTACCTTAACTGTTAAATATAACAACAAACGTTCAGACGTAACAACGCAAAGCGAAAAGCAAAAATATTCTCTTGCCAGCTTTTTTAAAGATAGAGTGAATTTTTCACCTTATGTCTGCAATTTCATTTGGTTGAGAAATGTGAGTTGGAACTCAATTAAAAATCTTCTTGGAGATAATACCAATGCACAAGAAAAACACAATTATCTGCCAGACACATTTAGTACTCGATTTTTAATACAATTGGCTTGTGTGCAATTAATGCCTTGGACTTCAAAAGATAGAAATACCAAACAGTTAAAAGGTTACTCTGCATTTAATTCCTTAAGAAAAAACCAAGAATATAATATTGAAGAGGTTGATAGAATTTTCGACTTGTTTAAAAAAGTAAAGGAAGGCGCTGGAGAATTAACAAGAAAGAAGATCGAGAAAATCACAAGCCAAATTCTAAATGAACAAAAATATGCTAAAGCTATTGGAGATAAGCTTATTGTAATATCTGGTCGAGCAGGTACAGGAAAGACCATTAAATTATTGTCAATAGCCTGCGATTTGGCTCTACAACAAGGAGCAAGAAGTCTGATATTGACTTATAACCACGCTTTGGTAAGTGATATAAAAAGAACTTTAGCACTTGCAGAAATTCCAGACGGAATAGATGACTACACAGTAAATATTTCAACATTACATAAGTTTTTCTATGAGATTGTCGTGGGATTTGAGCTTGGTAATAGTGTAAAGGAAAGTAAGAACAACAAGAAATACATATTGAATTTTATTAGTAATTATGAGGAACATCTCAAAACACTAAAGGAATATCTTGATTTGGAACTTATCGGAGAAACAGAAATTGCTGATTTAATGAAGACAAGACATCAACAAGTTGGTTGGGATTATCTTCTTATCGATGAAGCACAAGACTGGGGAGAGTTGGAAAAAGAAATCACCTTCAAAATTTTTGGTAAAGATAAAGTAATTATTGCAGATGGTGTTGACCAATTAATCCGTTCTCAAAATAAATGCAATTGGACCAAAGCGTTAAAACCCAATGTTGATTTTCGAAAAACCCACGAAAAAAAGGGTTTAAGACAGAAAGTGAACCTTGTCAACTTTGTAAATAGATTTGCGGAAAAGCTAAATATAAATTGGGAGCTGGAATCCAAGAAAGAGTTAATTGGAGGAAAAGTCCTAATCTCTACAAAAGGTTATTTCCCTGATTTACACCAACGCCAATTTGAACTTGTAAAACAAAATGGCAACGCATCTTATGAAATGATGTTTTTGGTTCCACCATCTTTGGTAGAAACCTATGAAACCAAAGACGAATATGGACATCCGCGAACAGACAAAAGATTTATCCATACCGAAGAATATAAGTCGAGAAATATTCTTTTTTGGGATGGAACAAGTAAAGATTTGAGAACAGAATACGTAGTAGATTTAAATCAGCATAGACTACTTCAATATGAATCCTGTAGAGGACTTGAAGGATGGACTGTTGTAAATATGGATTTTGACAAGTTTATAGACTACAAAATGCAAACATTTGAGGAAGAAGAAACAAATGAATTGGCTCTGGAATCAACTGAAGAAAAAAGAAGGCGATTTGTTTACTTATGGGCATTAATTCCTCTGACAAGAGCAATTGATACTCTTGTAATCACTCTATCGAATCCTAATGGATACATAGCCAAAGTATTACGAGAAGTTTACGAAGAAAATCCGGATTTTGTTGAATGGATTGGGGAATAAAACGTTTCCTAACATTGTATAAAAATAATAGTGGTTTAGTCGCTAAAAAGAAATGAAATCTACAAATCAAAAGACAGTAACAAACCGAAAAGTAAGTGCCTAAAACACAGCTACCATTCTTATACATTACCGATGAGCAAGCCTTCCAACACCAAATAACAATGAATGATAAAATGACCGTTGAGGATTTGACCTACGAATTAGGTTTAAGTAGACCTGATATAATTCGGTATGCCAATTGTTACAACATTGATTTGATGAGTTATTGTAAACATAAATATAATTATCCATCAAACGGCGTATTTACAAATGCTACGGAACTATTGCCAAATTCATATTCATTTTTCAAAGAGAGACAGCAGGAAATAAAAGAACACAACAATGAATTTTTTAAGTATAAAACAGTTGAATTTCTTTGTCAACAATTAAATTTTGACTTGAAAGAGTTTAATACTTTTTACAATCATCATTCTATCAGAATAAATAGTTACACTCCACATCTTGGACCACAATTTGAACCAAACATAAAAGAACTGACACCTACGACTAAAGTGAGAAGAATTTCTACTCAATTCCTTTTACATTTAGTCAATGGTTTTCCTTTAAAAACTTCAAATGGTAAATCAAGCTCTAAGGAAAATGTTGCTTTAAAAGAAATTATTGGGTATGCAGATTTCAAAAGCACTGTAATAGATTTGCTAAATCCAATTAAGGACAGTAAAGCTCTCGATTTATGGGGCCTAAGGAAGCCTGGCGGGATAATACTATTTGGACCTCCTGGTTGTGGCAAAACATTCTGGGCAAACAAAAATGCCGACTACCTCGATTTTGAATTTGAAGAAATTCCAAGAAGTAGAATTGCGAGTACTTTGGTTGATGGCTCAACCAAGATTTTGAAGGAAACTCTTGATAATATAGAACCACGAACTATAATATTCTTTGACGAATTCGATTCTATTGCAGGTTCTAGGTCAAATTCTACTGCTAGTAGCCAAGAAGGAATAAAGCTAGTTAATACCCTATTACAGGAAATACCTAAATTAATTGCACGGGATGTTATAATTATTTCTGCAACAAATTACCTTACTCGAATTGATACAGCGGTAATTCGTCCAGGAAGGTTTGACTTAAAAATTCCAATATTCCCACCTAATGCAGAGGAACGAGCAGAAATCATTTATCATAAGTTAACGAAGGATTTGCAATACCAATCTCCACTTCGGATAATTATCAATACAAATAAAATTTTCGATTATAGCTTCTTTAAAGAAGTCGCTAAGGAAATGCACCTTTTTTCATCAAGTTTAATTGAAGACTTTGTTGACACTCTTAAACGTAGATTAAAACAAATCTACGATAGTGGTACAAATGCCCAAGGAATCGAAATAAATAATGAACTTTTAAACATCGTTATCAAAGAAGTACGAGCTAAGCTAGTTAAACAAGATTTGGAGATTTTGTCAAACTTCTATTTGGAAGTAAGTTCACTAACTGGATCAGAAATTTATCAAGATAGACTAGATGAATTAAAATTAGAATTAGCAATAGTTTTAAAAGATAAAAAAGACCCTCCAAGACCAATTGGTTTTAGACAACCAAAAATATAGAACCGGCCAGCCTACAACAATAGCTGTAAGCCATTGCTTATTCTCGTCAAATCTTCAACAGCCTCAGGTAGCAAATTCAAAATATGTTGTAAATTCTAAGAACAAGTACAAAAGACCTTTTTTAGTAGTCAGCCATGAACCAAAACCCAGAACAAATAGCACGCGACAAAATTGACTAGATCTTGATTGATGCTAGTTGGTTGGAACAATAGAAAGACGAAGTTAATTTAACCGACGGCATTGGATTGGCAGCTGCATTGTATCTAAAGTAACCCATCATTTTCAATGGGACTTGATCGCAATAAGAGATAAAGGTTGTGATTTCCGGGTCTGCCCTCAGGTGGCCGATAAGCTGTACTTTGTTTCTAAGTGCGTTCATAATTGTGATATTTAGTGTTCCATCAGCAAAACCCTTTTGCCGACGAGACAAACCTAAAAACCGCCAATCTGCTACTCGGTTGATGCCCAGTTACTTTCGTTTATAGTTATTTACAAGCGTTTGTGCACTTTATCGAAAGGGGGTGTTTTCCCCCTAAGAAATAGGGTAGAATGGGGTATTTTGGAAATTGACTATTTATTCATCACTAATTTATGTGTGAGCAATTAGCAAATGATTTTAATTTTATGCCCGATTTTACCTTGCATAAAATGGATTTTAAAACTTAAGCTAAAAGAATTCGCAAACACCGTTTCGAATAATTCTTAGAAGTTCTCAACCACAATATATCATTTTCGAGTGGATAGTATTATTTACCTCATCAAAGCTTCATTAGTTACATCCTCCATACTCGCAGCTACAATCATTTCTGTATCTAAAGCTTTGAAATGTTTTTTACCACAATCTATTTTACCCTGTTCTTTTGGTCTTAAATCACCGAATAGGGTTGTTCCTTTTGATTCTACAACAAAATATAGTTTCTCATCATCACCGTCTTTCCATAAGATTGCCCAATCAGGATTGTAAGTTCCTAATGGTGTATCAATCTTAAACCAGTTTGGAAGTTTTGCGTACACTGAGATATTATCGCTGTTTTCAAAATCATTGGCTAGTTTTGACTCTACTGTTGAATCATAAACTACGTAATCATAAGGTGATTTTTCGCTTTCGCTGAGGTTGCTTTTTAAGTAACCGAAAAGCTCTTCGTTTTCAAAAAGTTCCTGACTATAATATTCAGAATCTCCTATCTTTTTGTATTGAATACCATCTATAATGTGTAAACGCATTTGTTCATTTATGATATCTATACAGCCCTCGATAAACTTTTGCGGATTGATTTTAAAGTAGCCCAACTTATTGGTTCCTGTGAGTATCTTAACAATAGACTTACGTGTTAACTGAGTTTCATTTTGAAGATAACCAACGATGTCTGGTAGTACCTGAACTTCATCTTTAACGTTCTCAGAATAGGTCGTTGGGTCTTCATTAGCTTGAAGTCCTCCGATACTCATAGCGACCTTAACTTTAGTATAATGAAGCTTACCTCTGGTAATCTTTAATCTATCGTCTAAGGCTCTAATACACTCCTTCACTAAGCTATCTGAATCGAAATCTACTGAGAATGTTGTCTTGTATTTTACTCGCTCCCAAAGTTCTTTGAATTCTGGACTGTTAAGTACTCGTTTGTTTACTCGTACTTTCTTCTTATCGTCCTGATTCTTAATCTGAAGTTTTCCAGCTGCTGCTTTTAAATTACTGAGGATTTGATTTTCTACGTGCTCATTTTCTGCAAACTCTTCAGGAAGTTCTACTGCATCATCCTTTATAGCAATACGCAATAAATCTTGTACTTTTCCTCTGGTATCGATGTATCCTTTTAGGATGAGGTAGTCATAAAGCTGTTCTGACTTTTCTTGACCTAAATATTCTACCTCATCTCCATCAATACTCATTACGATATTATTGAAACTGTGTGTTTCCAGAACTCCGAATTTAATACCTGTATCTGCTTCTATTTCTTTTTGAAGATTGTCTACAAAATCTACATACGATTCAGTAGCCATAACGGTTAATGTATTGGTTTCAAAACCATATACACGTTCACCATCTTGATTTACGCATAATCGTAAACCTCGACCTATTTCCTGTCTTCTTCTAATGTCTGAATTTCCAGCATCCTTCAACGTACATATCTGGAATACATTAGGATTATCCCATCCTTCTTTTAATGCTGAATGTGAAAAGATAAAACGCAACTTAGAATCAAAACTCAGTAACTTTTCCTTGTCACGCATAATAAGATTATAAGTATCCTCATCTGCATTTATTTTACCTGTGGTATCCTTGAAGTATTCAAACTTCTCTTTTTTGTTACTGGCTTTACTTTTCTTATCAATGGAAAAATAACCGTTGTGAACTTCTGAAGCATCAACTTCAACATCCTTCATCTCCCCAAAAAGACTTGCATATTTCGTTTTCTTAATGAGTTTCTGATATTCTTTTTCAAAAATTTCTGCGTATTCCCCTAATGATGCATTTCCTTCCTCATCATACACTCGATACTTACCTACGGAATCAATGAAGAATAAACTGAGCACTTTTATTCCTTGCGGATTGAGCACTAATTCCTTATCCAGATGTGCCTCGATGGTTTTACTTATTAAAGCCGTTTTAATTTGTTTGTCATCTACACTGCCTATGGCTTCACCAACTTTTAATTCTTCATCTCTACTGGTAAAATCAATGTATTCATCAGCTACGTAAATATCTTTTATGATGTAGCCTTCATATTCAATACGCCCTGTAAGTTCTTCTAGGTCTTGGTTTTGCTTCACCCATTTTTTGACTCGTTGAATGCTTCCACCTTGCATTGCATCTACCTCAACACGAGCTTCTATTGTATTTCGCTTTGAGCGAACTTCTAATAAACGTATGTACGCTTGATTATTCATTCCTTCCGTTTGGATGGAGCCTACCTCAATTTGCTTGACTAGCTTTTTGTCATAGGCATCTACTGCATCCAGCTTGTACATTAAATTCACCTTCTCTTTATGTGTCGCCGAATAACGTAGAATAGCCAACGGATTTAAACCTTGCACTGCCTTTTTAGCCAGTGGTGTACTCATTGTACTTTGAGGTTCATCTATAAACACTACTGGATTTGTGTTTTTGATGAGGTCTAAAGGCTTGTATCCTAATTTATCATTGTAACGATGGATAATGTTTGCTTTCTTTCTAGCATCATCAGGGTTTTCAAAGCTTTTGCGAAAAGCGTCAATGTTAATCACCATAATGGACAAACCATCATTGGTAGAAAAGTCACGTACCTCGTTTAATTTACTACTGTCGTATATAAAGAAATTGTAGTTAAGGTTATCGTATAATTGTTTGAAATGCTCCTCAGTAATCTGAAGCGACTTATACACACCTTCTTTAATAGGAATAGATGGCACTACAATGATATGCTTCGAAAAACCATATTTGGTATACAACTCCATTATAGAACGTAAGTACACATAGGTTTTACCAGTACCTGTTTCCATCTCTATGGTAAAGTCCAGATGGTTTCTATCTATCTCGCTGCGTTCACTTGGTTTTAATCCATTAGCTAATTGAAGGTTTTGAACGTTTTCTACCAGATTACCTTCTGTAAGTGTTAAACGGTTTCCGTAACCAATTTCATTAAAGGCTATATTCTGCTGTTTTGCTAAGAATTCTGGTGAGTATACCGTAAAGTTAGCCTCACATATCTCTTGACCCTGAAATATGTCCGTAATGGCTTTTAAGGCGTCTCTTTGGTAATCTAGACTACTGTCAAATTGTATTTTCATACTCATTTTAAACTTTAGGAAAGTAAATTACTATTAATCCAAGCCTTCAATGTTTCCAAATATGCCACACCGCTCCTTCTTACCGCATAACCACTTGGACTATATGATGTGGGCACAAATTCAACATTTGTATTCTTAATAGCGTTGATATAGCCTTCAAAACCGTTCATACCCAAACTTTTCTCTTTAGGTTTTGTTTTAAATTGTTTTGTTATCGTGCTATTTCCCATGGTATGAACTACTCTTTGGATATCTTGATTTTCTATTACGGAAAAAACTTTTTGATTGTAATTTCTGTTAACCTTCACATTGGCAGCTCCGTGTGTTGTTGTAAAAAGCTTAGCGTCAAAATAATTGGTATAAATATGTTCATTAGCAAATTTTTGGTTTACTAAATCATCATTCTCTGCATTTGATATTTCTATAGATTCTATAACATCTAAAAAACAAAACCTATAGTCTTTCATTACCTCCAACTTATTCCTTAAATTATCGGTGAAGTAATTTTCATTTTTTCCTAATAACATTGCAATAACTTTCCAAAAGTAATTGGACTGTCTCCCATAATAATAATCAGTATTTTGACCATTTGGGTTGAAAGGATTAAAGGACCCAAGGATTAAAGTCCTTACATTTTTTATTTCTGCCGGTTCTATCCAATTGTTTTCTTTACAAACGTGGTTGATTTTCATATTACTTAAATACTTTTTATTTCAGTAATACCAAATCGTTTCAGGGTCTGCACACTATTAGTTTTCTCAACATCGGTAAAGCCAGAATCTTTAAAAACCACTCTACAAACTTCTGGTTGCAGCTCTTCTTTCCATTTACCAATACCTTCTGCTACTTTGCTGGTAATAGTATCTGCTAAACAAATAAATAAAGCTCCATACCCAACACTAAACACAGTTTTACCTGCTATTTGCTTTTCTTCAATAGGTAAGGTGAGGTCTAATCCGTATTTAAGCAATATTTCATAGAGTACATCGTGCTCTGTACGGTCTGTTTTAATATTGTCTTGTGCATCAAAAAGGCTGTCGTCTAGATTGTCTGGGTTACCATCCCAACCTTTTATATTACTAGTATCGAGTTTAAAGACTTTGAAACCTAAGTCTAAATCTTTGGCTTTTTCTGAATGTGCTGACGCTATTTTTTTGGCTGCTCTACGGATACGTTCTTTACCGATTTCGGATATTAATTTATATCCATCTTTAAACGCTTTATTTTTTTCATCTATTATTTCTGGTAGTTGAATTTGAATGTGTTTTCTCTTTCCTAAATCTTCTGTATTCATTTCCATAACAGATTGTGCTGTTGTTCCTGAACCAGAGAAAAAATCTAAAACTATTGAATCTTCCGTAAAATTTGATTTTATGAGATTTCTTATTAATTGAGAAGGCTTTGTGTAATCAAAATATTCAGTAGTATCAAATAATTCCCTCATTTCACTATCACTTTCTTGATTGTCGCCCCAATCCTTTAATAAAAGGTCTGTTATTGATTTTCTTTTACCTTTCTCATCCTCAGAAACATCTCTTCTTAAACCATAATTCGAAGTAATAAACAGCAATTCATCATCGATATAGTTATCTATATTATCTTGAGAAGTCGAAAACTTTGATTTTACTTCTACTTTTTCTATGGTTTTTCCATTTTCATATTTAACATCATTTAAATACTCAACTTCCATTGTCCTTATCTTATAGACTCCAGCTTTAATGACGCCTGAATCTCCAATTTTAACACGCACGCCTTTTTTAAAAATTCTGATAGATTCGTTATTGGAAATATTAATAACCTTTTTTGTTGAATCAGATGTTCCTTCAATTGACAACTTTTCTAAAGCAATTTTCTGCTTTGAATAAACTAAAACGTACTCCATTACTTTAGCTGTATGTTTTGCTAAAAATGATGGTTGTTTTTTTCTTTTCCATTTAAGAATATCAACCCTGTTCTCCTCACCAAAAACTTCATTACAGAGCTTGATTAGATTTTCAATCTCATTATCATCAATACTCATAAAAATCACTCCATCATCTTTGAGTAAATTTCTTGCTAGGCGTAAGCGAGGATACATCATATTGAGCCAATTGGAATGGTAACGTCCATCGCTATCACTGTTGGTACTTAGCTTGTTTCCTTCTTTATCTATCTGCCCTGTGACTTCTTGGTAATTGCGTAGATTGTCTTTATAGTTGTCTTTATACACGAAGTCCTTCCCTGTATTGTATGGTGGGTCTATGTATATCATTTTTACTTTACCAGCGTATCCTTTTTGTAGTAGTTTGAGTACTTCTAGGTTATCGCCTTCTATGTATAGGTTTTCTGTGGTATCCCAATCCACACTTTCTTCTGGTGCTGGTCGTAAGGTGCCTGTACTTGGTTTTTGGGCTTCACGTCTTGCATTTGCTTTTCCTGCCCACGTAAAACGGTAGTATTCTTCACCTTCTTCTAGCTCGTTACCCAGTACTTCTTGCAGTACTTTAAAATCTATTTTTCCTTCGGTTACTATTTCTGGAAATAGTGCCTTTAACTTATCGATATTGCTTTCTACGATGTTCTCGCTTTGAGAAAGGTTATGGTCTTTGGTTATTTTCTCCATTTTATTAGTGCTTTTTCCAGATTACAAGAGCTAAATCTGTTAGGTCATTTGCTCTATTTGATATGGTTTCTTCATCCCAATGCTCAGATGAAGTGTAATTAGTTGTTATTGGTAAACTTGAATACTGGTTGAGAATACTACGTTTGTTTTCCCACGCTGAATTACGAAGTTTACTGTTGAGGTTTTTAGTAATGATGGTTAGATTTCCTAAAGTGAGTAGTTTTCTATTTCTTTCAAAACTTTCCTCAGGTGTCAAGTCTTTGAACCAATTCTCTGACCATTTTTTAGGCATTATATGTTCGGTTGAAAAGGCGTTACAACTTAATGCCGTCAAGTCATTTAAAACCGTATTTATTTGATATAAAGAAATTAAAAACAGAATTTCTCTTGCTTGTTGGTTACTCAGTTTTGTATTATGAAAACCGTTTCTAAAATCCTCATCACTTGGAAATCTAGCGGTATCTTCAGAGTACCCTTGTAGAATATCGTTCAATCTAGTAGAAATAGCTTGTTTGCTGTCTCCGCACTTTAATTGTCTGATTAGTGATATAAAAAGGTTGTTATAATTTTTTGTAGTTAGCTTACAAACTGCCCTTCTCACGAGGTAACTTTCTAACAATAAGAAGCATTTTTCACGTTCTACCTCATCCTGAATGTTGTTATATAAATAAAGTACTAAAGGATATATGGTGGTAATATTCAAATTTTCAATGACGTGAAAAAATCGTTTTTCATTATCACTAAATCGCATATTGTTTAACTCAGTACCTGATGGTAAATTGAAATAAACATCTGCATAATTTTTTAGCGTTTTCAGAAATTCTTGTTTTTCTTCAAAGGTTTTTGTCGAAAGCCATTCTTTATAGTCTTTAAATAAATGCTCTAAAGACACATCCTTTTCTTTCTCAATAAGTAGGTAACAATACAGTAGGACATCGATATTCTCACGATATACTCTACCCGCTGTCTTTTTAGCATTCCAAAATGCTACAGTTTCTTCATCTGCTTCAAAAACATCTTCCCAATATTCTTTATATAAATCTTGCGATTTTTTATCACTGAATATATGGTTCTTAAGTAGTTCTGAAGTTGTTAATTTGACTCCTAAAGAGTTTATCGTATCAAATATTTCTTGTTCATCATCGTGTTGCTCCAGAACCATATTTATAGCAGGAAAACGTTGTAAAAGCGTAAAGTTTCTTTCTAACAGCTCATCGTTAGTCAAGCTATTGTATTTCTCTCTAAAATAGAGGTAGGTATCAACTATCTTATTATTAATTTCTTTGATTTCTTCGTCAGTTGTTCCATCTGACTCCATTATTAAATCAAAAGCCTTTTTATCAAGCCTGTTGTGGATAATTCTGTGATGCACCTTACCGTAAGCATCTTTAAACGAAAGTGAACCATTAAGATTTTCATATAAATGGCTTGCATTTTCTTGAGATAAGTCAACGCTATTAGCAAGAGCTTTGATTAGTAGTGAAAACGTAGTCATACGCTGTTGACCATCAACCAAATCATATTGAGCAGTCATCTGTGTACTCGCTGGGCTATTTTTTGTGATAATTGTACCTATAAAATGTTCTTTATGATGTTCAGTATTCACTTTTGCCTTGTTTAACTTCAATGTATTTTCTAAATCCTCATACAGGTTTTCACAATCCTCTTTTTTCCAAACGTAAGGTCTTTGAAAAAACGGAATTACATATTGATTCGTTCCAGTATTGAATAATTTTATTAGACTCTCTTTGCTAATGTTCATTCAGTAGATGCTTTATATTTTTTATTTGATTACGTTTCTCTTGTATTCCAATGTTCAACCGCACTTTTTCGTTCAGCTGGCTTTCTTTTTTTATTTGACTAGATAATGAGACGATATCTCTTTCTAGCTGTTCTATTTGCTCCAGATGCTCCATATCTTGAGCTGTACGAGCGTTACTTCGTTTTTGATAGCTTCCAGTTATGCTTGCAGCTTGATATTGTACTATCGCTTGGATGTAGCTTTTATATAGTAACTCTAGATTTGTTTTATCTAGATTAGAAAAATCTAAAGCTTTGTAAAATGAATCTGTAAGCTCATTTTTATACAATTTTGACAACGGAATTGTTGTAAAATAGCGTTCAATGGTCAGTTTGGTTTTATCGTTTTGATTGATACGTTTTACCGTAGCATTCATTACAAATTCAATAGCATCTTCGACTATAACTATCACTTGATGTGAAATATATTTTTGGATAAAGGAAATACATTTTTCAGCTCCTTTCTGTAATTGATTGTCTGAAACTTTACAAAGGATAACAAGCACTTGTTCATAGCTGTCTGTATCATTTACAACTGCTGGAATATTACTTGTAGAAGGAATTAGCTGAGCTACAATTTCCATTTGTTCAATAATGGTATTCAATAACTTTTTTTCAGCACTGGAAATTCCATCCAAGCGAAGGAAGAATGCTTTCGTTAAGCGTTGTTGAACTAGATTACGTTCTGGAATATTTAATATGTCGTTGTATCTGAAACTCATTCTTTAATCACCAGATAACTTATTAATTCCAACGCATCTTCTGCTTTTATGCTTTTGCTTAGTAAGTTTATTGCACCACGAGAAGCTAAAGAATCCAAGCCAATTTCCTCTTGTACACCTATTACCTCTTGCATTGCTGTTTGTAACGCTTTCGCGAAAGCGGACATCTTTTTATTCCCTTTTGTTTCTTTATCAAATTGCGCTACCAAATCTGTAAGTACACTAGACTGCCCCATACATAACTTACGGAAGTAGTCTAACGCTAACTTAGTTTGAGAAGCAGTCACAATCTTTTCCCCATCTATACTTATATACACAAGGAAATAAGGGTAGAGTATATTATTCTTCAATTTTTGGTTATCGTCTGCTGCTGTGTCTTTCAAACAGAAGATAGCACCTTCCTTTATTTCAGAAAGATTAGACTTTACGACTGCATAAGAAGCTGGTGGAATATCGTTGAGGTCTTCCAGTTGCTGGTCAGAACTTTTTTCAAGGTCTATTTTAAAATCATTAAAGGTCATATCGGTAATGGAAATGTTTCCATCGATATCTTCTAAATCCAAAACTTGATTCTGTAATTGTTTCAGTTGACGTTTACGATAATCGAGGTCTTGCATCTCACGGTTAGACTTGCTAATTACGTTATCTTCTCCAGTAGCCGAAACATCAAGCATTACCATACGACCTTGTACACGACCTACCAAATCAATAAACTGGTCTAGCTCCATAGATGGGAAAAAGTTAACTAACTTAATTTCTTTGTTGATAGAACCTATACGGTCTATACGCCCAAAACGCTGAATGATACGTACGGGATTCCAGTGGATATCGTAATTGACCAGATAGTCACAATCCTGAAGGTTTTGACCTTCAGAAATACAATCGGTACAGAAAAGAATATCTATCTCGTTTTTCTCATCTGGGAAAATATCTTTTCTATTTTTAGAACGTGGTGAGAAGTTAGTAAGGATAGAACTTAAATCTGTTCTACAATTAGGCATATTGGTTTTATTGCTTCCAGCTCCTGTGACCAATGCACTGTGTAATCTTTTTTCTGTTTTGAGCCAATTACTTAATTCCTCATACATATAGGCTGCTGTATCTGCAAAAGCAGTAAAAATAATGGCCTTCTTATTTCCTTTATTGTAAGGTTGATTATCTACTTTATCTGAAATGCGTTTTTTTAGCTCAGCGAGCTTAGCATCACGATTTACATCGATGAGTTTAATATTACCTAAAAGCTGGGTCAAAATACGTTTGTCGTGCTCTAAATCTTGTCTCCATCGTATGGTATCCATATCTTGAATTAAGACTTTGGTTTTACCACCTACTAATAAATCTTCAAGCTCTGTATCGTCAATATCTACATCGGTAATATTCAAATCATAATCTGTATCTCCGTTCTGATGGTCTTTGAGTTGCTTCAAATTTGAATTAACTAACTCCACAAGTTTCTCTGTAGTCAGTTTGAATGAATGAATAGAGCTTTCAAGACGTTTTAAGAGGTTAACACGCATTAAGTATATCAAACTCTGTTCACGGTCTACTTGCTTAAATACGCTACCTGTATGTGTCTGCATATCGTATTTAGCCTCATAGTAATCACGCTTATCTGCTCTTACATACCCTAAAGGTGAGTAGGATGCTAAAGTAAGGGTACTTATCTCGTCATACACCTGACCTATGTTTTTGAACTTTTTCTTGGTGTCTATTTCGGGATAGACCGTATCTGGCTCCAGTCGTGTTGGAAACTTACCTATGTTACTGGTGTCGTAATACTTTTCAATATGTTTTCTTGACCTTGCGATGGTGAGCATATCCAAAATTCTGAAATAGGCACCATCTAAACTTTCCATTAAGGAATTCACATCTAGGTCGTCTGGGTCTCCGTTTCTATACCACTGTGTAAATCTACGCTGTGAATCACGCATTACTTGATTAATGCTATCGATACCAAATGGAAGAAATGCTTCATCATCACCTTCGGTTATAAAGGCTATCTGATTCTTCAGGTCATTCATTTTATTATTTACAGGCGTAGCAGATAACATCAATACCTTCGTACGGATATTAGACTTGATGACATCATTCATTAAACGCTTATAGCGAGTCAAACCTTTTTTAGTAGGGTTATTCCTGAAGTTGTGCGATTCGTCAATAACTACTAAGTCATAATTTCCCCAGTTAATCATTTCTAAATCGATATCACCAGATTTTCCTTTCATTCTAGAAAGGTCTGTATGGTTAAGTACATCGTAATTGAGGCGGTCTTCTGCTAAAATATTACGCTTATCATTCATCCGGTATACTGTCCAGTTCTCACGAAGTTTTTTAGGAGCTAAGACCAAGATTCTATCGTTACGAAGTTGATAATACTTCATCACTGCAAGCCCTTCAAATGTCTTACCTAAACCAACTGAATCTGCAATGATACATCCTCCATAGGTTTCTATTTTTTCAATAGCACCAATTACAGCATCCTTCTGGAAATTGTATAGCAAACTCCATATTTTAGAGTCTTTAAATCCCACTTTTTGCAGTTTTTCATCTGCTCGTTCACTTATTGTTGAATAATGAAATATTTCACGTATGCAGTATTTATATATTTCTTCACCTGTATAATTTTGAGCTCCTTTTTCAAGTTTCTCAATTATTAAATCATTTACTAGCAATTGACTATTATTCCACGAATTTTGAAATAGATTTAGGTATTGGTTGGTTTTGTCTTCCAATGCATTTATGAGTATTGGAAATTGTGCAGGTAGTGTTCCTAAACTTACAGAATCTAAATTTTGAGGTGTTATTATATAACATTGAGAAGCACCATCATTTTCAATTATGATAATGTTCTGGTTCGCTACACTCCCTTTACGAAACTGAACCTTATCTTCAATTAATCCAACAACTTGATTAATACGATACTTTCTATCTAGTTGAAGGTTCAGCTTTTTCTCTACATCACTCTGAATAAATCTAAAATCATCTTCTTCATTCGTTTTGAAGTCCAGCAATACCTCAACCTTATTGGCTTTTTTTAAGGTATCAATCAGCTCAAATAAAGCAAATGATGTAAAATAATTACAGCTTATAGATATATTGGACTCTGAGTTGATTTCTTGCTTCAGTGCGTCAAGAAGTAAAGTGTCTTGGTTATTAATTATTTGCATTTACATCTTGATTATCAGTTAATAAATCTTTTACACTAACATCCAGCAACTCTGCTATTTGGTACAAAACCTCAATACTAGGCTGCCTTCTATTAGCCACATAACTGTTTACCATATTGTAGCTTTTCTGAAGTTTTTCAGCCAACCAAGTTTGCTTAATGCCTTTTTCTTCTAAAACAAGTTTAATCCGATTCATTGGGTATCACTTTGAAAGTCACTAAAGATATAATTTATATCTCATTAAATGAGATATTCCAAATGATTATCGATTTAAACTTTTATACTTCAAGGACAAATTTAATATTGCAATAAATCTTTTTAGCAAAAAAAAGGCCATTGCAGCACCGCAGAAATTCTAGAGATGTATGACCTAAGCGAGAAAACCTTCAGGTGTCGCTTAATTGAAAGTCATTAAATATGACTCTTTAACAGTATAACTTTCCTCCGGTTTTGCAAAAACTCGCCACAGAAACGGTCTTGAAACAGGCAGAGATGATTGCTCAGGAATTGACGAACTGATAAACGACTCAACACCTCAACAATTCACTCCTCCATTCATTAATCCCTTCATTCGTCTTCAGACTAAAGACTACCGACTACCATCTACGGACTATTCAATAACCACCACATTCTCCCTCAAATTAAACCCCATCTTTTGATGCTTATTCCCGATCAAGACCGGAACCGACTCCCCGCCAATCACCAGATTAAAATCCTGCACATAGTCGCCAATATGCAGTTCTTGCAGGGCGGTGCCTTGTAGGGTGATGGGTATGGTGTATTCGATAAAACTATAGCTGCCGTAGGTCTTGCTTTCCTTTTCGGAGTAGCTGTTTAAATAGAGCTCCTTAGGCAGAATGTCTGTAGTGGAACCGGTGTCCAGCACCGTGGTGTAGGACTGCCCATCGATCGCCAAAGACGTAAAGGGCTTACTGCTAAAGAACACAAAGGGTTGGCCTTCGGAAATCGTGCTCTTCTTCGCAAAGCGCAGTTGCTTCTCCTTCCAGTCGAAGGTGACCTGCTTCAAAAAGCCCACAAAAACATCCAGTCCCATGATGGCATCAAACTGAGGTCCCTCGTACTCCCCTTCGCCCCGCACCGAATTGGGATCGGTATAGCTGGCCGGGATGTTGGTCAGGGTCATGCTCCCAATCTGCACTTTGGGCACCAGGGCCGGATGTTTATCGAACTCTACCTGAAAAGCCGGTAGCAAACCCACCCTGGTCAGGCTGGTGTCCCGATTCATGTTGTAGGCTTCTACCCATTCGTAACTGATCCCCATCCCCTTGCCGCCGGTATCCAGCATGATGGTGATGGTATCGCGATCGTTCAACACGGCCTGAAACAGATTCTTGTCCAAAGCCACGCTGGTGCTTCCCTCCAGCTCCAGCTCCATCTGGGGCTGTTGGGCGTAAAAGGCGTAGAAGGGTGGGAGTAGATCGGGCTGCTCGGCCACCACCTGCTGCAACAGCCGGGGATCCCGCTGGTAGATCACCGACAAGGCCTTGAGCTCCTTCAGGTAGGGCCGCTCTTCCAACTCTTGCTCCGAGAGGTTCATCCATGCCCGGTAGGCGGCGGGGTAGTCCGCGTTCGCGAAAGCGGTCAATCCTTCTTCATAGCCCTGCAACTCATTATGAGCCACATCTTTTAAGTAAGTGGAAAAATCCTGAGCCGTAGCCGTCAGCAGCCCGCTCCATAGCAACACTAGTCCTAGTAATCTCGTTTTCATCGTTTTTCTTTTTTTGTTTTGATAGCAAGCTAAAGGATATGTCCCATTACTTCAACCGCTTTTCGCTGAGTCGCCCTATGGATCGATGGATTGCCGTTCATTTCGATACTTCCGCCTACCGGCGGAGAAGTAAAGCATTTCTAATGCATTGACTTGTATTCTTTGTCATTACTTTTTTCTAGATAATTTGTATCCGACGATCCCGAGTATTCGGGAGAGAGCCTGCCTGCCTGTCCTCCGTACGAGACTTCGGAAGGCGGGCCGGCAGGCAGGGAATACACCACTGCACTTTTTCCTAGATGAAACTGCCTCCGATGAACCGCCTACGGCGGTGAAAGGAAGGCATTACTAATACCTTGACTCGTATTCTGTTCTATTACTTTTTTCTAGATAAAAAAGTAATCAAAAAATCACGGCTGCACTTCAGCAGCGGAGTCCGATTTGGATGTGGCGGGAGAAACTAAAAGCCCTGGAGGCTTCCACCTCATTTATCAATTATAGAGACAGAAGAAATTATAGAAACTGTCAAGTAAACGACAAATTTTCTCCTTATCGCCACCTCAAAACCGTCCTTCTACCCGCTGCTTCACTGATGCCGGTTTAATTTCATAATTGATAAAAATTCTAAGTTTAATTAAGACAATGAATTAATTTGGCCTAAGAAGATGGCCGGATCAGGGATGCCGAGCGTGCAGCGATCAGGGAAAAATTCTTCGTACCTAATTATTTCTTGAAGTTTTCACTTGCGATGGATTGAGTAATAAGTTACGAGTATAGTCGCTTCATTTTTACCCGCTAGCGCGACCGCAGACCCCGGCCAGTTTCTTAAGCCTGGATTTTTTTGTTTCTTTTTTCATCCAAGGAAAAAAGAAAGGATGAATATAATTAAACTCATGTCTTCCTCTCACTCCTAACGTCGCTCGTCGGAGGCAAGTCATCGAGGGAAAAGGAAGAAAAGACTAAAGAATAATACTTGTCTTCCTCTCGTTCCACTCGTCGGAGACAGATCATCCAAGGAAAAAAGAAAGGAAGAATATATCTAAAGTCATGTCTTATCTCCCAACAGGCAGATCTTAGGCCGGTTAAGTTCATTGTTTGATATACCCAGTAGATGACAAATCGAGAAAAAAAGCGGGATCACTCAGTCACCAGGCGAACGTTTGGTGACTAGGAGTTTAACTATAAACTGGTCATTGAGTGTTGCTGCGTGAGCAGCAATGTATCGAAATGCCGTCTACCGACTACCGACTATCGACTCACCGATTAAACCCTTCATTCCTTAACTCATTCACTCATTCGACTATAGACTCGTTCCCCAATTCACAGCTCTTTCTTCACCCAGAATGCCGCTGAATCCGTATAATTGCTGCTCATTTAAAACCTCAATCATGATCAAGCTTTTTACAACGCTCTGTCTTTTACTGTCTTGTACGGTCTTTGCCCAGAACAACTTCGTTTCCGGATTCTATATCGATAATGCTGGAAATCAGAAGTCGGGGATGATCGAATACAGCCAGTGGGTCAATACCCCACAAAACTTTCAATTCAAATCGGCACCCGAGGCCAACCCGCAAACCTTAAATACGGCCCTGGCCCAAGTGGTCGACCTGGGGAGTCGCGGACGCTTTGAGCGCCATACGGTGCAGATGGATCAATCGTCCACAAAGATCAATGATCTAAGTCGGGAGCGGGACCCCAATTACCAGGAACAAACGGTATTTCTGGAGGTCCTGATCGATTCTTCGCCCAAACTCTACCAATACCAATCCTCCTCCGAACAACACTTTTTTCTACAGTCGGCGCAGGCCGAGGCGCTGACCCCCCTGGTCTATAAGAAGTACTTGAGAGGGACTAAGGTGGTCGAAAACAACTACTACAAGCAACAATTGAAAAATGCGTTGAGTTGTAACACATTGAGTGATTCGGTTTTTGAGGGCGTCGACTATCAGGCTTCCGATCTGATCAATTTAATGGAGATCAATGCAGCCTGTGGAGGTTCTGTCGTCAGCCGGAGAGCTGCGGTAAAACCTACCGGAGAATTGGATCTGTCTGCAGTAGCCGGAATATCGCTATCCCAACTCACCGTACCCTATAATGAAGATGGAAATCAACTCTTTGATCGTTCCTCAACAGCTGTTTTTGGGTTTGACCTGGAATACACCATCCCGGCCGACAATCCGCAATGGAAAATCTTCTTCTCGCCCACCTATTTATCCTATTCCGAAAATGGAAATCGGGATGTCATCTCCAATACCACCGGGCAGGTGATCGAAACCCGTAGGGTCGATGCCGAGGTTAAATTCGTTTCGCTTCCTTTTGGTGTCCGTTATGAGATCCCCCTGGGAGAAAAGTGGGGAATCGTGACCCAGCTGGGCTATGCCCTGTACCTTCAACAGGATTCCAAACTGGTTTTGGAAGGAAATGAAGAGCCTCAGGCTTTTAAAGAAAGCACCAATGGAGGGATTCTAGGCTTGGGTGTTGAATACGATGCCTTCCGATTGCTGCTGCAGTACAATTTCAATCAGGAAATGTCAAAGGACTTTGAAGCGCAGTTTAATTCGCTGTCGGTACGCCTGGCCTATCGCTTCTTAAAGGTCTAGAGACTGGATTTGCTGAGCACGATCACAGGCTGATGGTGCTCTTGGACTAAAAACTCATTCCCCTTCCTGTGATGGCATACGGAAGGGGATTTTTTTTGGTGTGCTTTGAGCAGGGTAGCAATAGTGCGATTTCTCCCTTGCGCCTGGACTTCGATACATCCGCCAGCTGGCGGACACTCAGTGACCAGGTGCAAACGTATTGACTAGCCACCTTAATAATTAAACAACTCTACGACTCAACGATTAAACGCTAGTGAGATTTCTCACGTTCGCCTGGACTTCGATACATCCGCCAGCTGGCGTACACTCAGTCACCAGGCGAGCGTTTCGTGACTAGGAGTTTAACTATAAACTGGTCATTGAGTGTTGCTGCGTGAGCAGCAATGTATCGACCTGCTTCCGACGATCCGCCAATAGGCGGAGAGAGGAAAGCATTCTGATTAAACCTAAAATTTGATTTTATTCTTCCTTTTCCCTCGATGAAAAGGAAGCGAAAAATCCAGGCTGAAGAAACTGGACGGGGTCTGCGGTCGCGCTTACGGGTAAAAATGAAGACATTAAACCTGTAAACCCTACCTCAACTCATAAAAGATGGCAATAGGTATGCACAAATGGGTACGAAGAATTTTTCCCTGATCGTCAAGCGCTCGGCAGCCCTAATCCGTCCATTTTCTTAGGCCGGTTTTTACTCATTTTCTATGATCAACTTCTGCTTCTATAATCAATAGTGGAAAGATTCAACGATTCAACAACTAAACAACTCAACCATTAATTCATTTATCCCTTAGCTCATTTGATCATTAATCCATTAACTCCTTAACCCCTTATTCCATTGTCTCCTTTTCCGTAATTTTACGAGACAACCTGAAAACCAACCGCTTGACGCTCACGCCTCGCATACGAAACGCCATTCGTCATATCGTGCCTTTTGGCCTGATCTGGCTCTTTTTTAGCTGGGTGTTCCTTTTTGTGGAGGCCGCAGCGACCAACCGCTTTGAGTACGCCCCTGCTGGGTCCATCCGTCCCAATCTGGAAGTCTTGATCTTCGCCAGTCTGGCCGTGTTTGGTATTGGACTCCTTATTGGTACGCTGGAACATCTGCTATTCTACAAGCTCTTTGCCGGACGCAGTCTGGGACTCAAACTGCTGCTTAAATTCCTTACTTATCTGCTACTGTTTACAGGGGTCATCGTACTGGTCTTTCCGATTGCCGCCAGCATAGAAACCGGTCAACCGGTGCTGGAACAGGACATTTGGGATCGCCTGACCGAGTTCATGGGGAATATCGTCTTTTTGAGTACGCTACTTCAAATGGGGGTCTCCCTTTTAGCTTCCCTCTTCTTTTCTGAATTCAGTAAACAATTGGGTCGGGGGGTGTTGATGGGCTTACTCTCCGGCAAGTACCACGAACCCAATGAAGAGCAACGCATCTTTATGTTTGTCGACATGAACGCCTCCACCCAGATCGCGGAACAGCTGGGGCATTCGACTTATTTCCTGTTGCTCAAGCAGTACTACCACGACGTGTCTCAAGCCATCATCAATCACGAAGGGGAGGTGTATCAGTACGTAGGCGATGAGATCGTGATCACCTGGAAAATGAAAACCGGATTGCGCAACCTGAACTGCCTGCGTTGCTTTTTTGCGATGCGGGAAGAATTGCTGAAGCGCGAAAGCGAATACATTGAAGAGTTTGGCGTGCATCCGGCCTTTAAAGCCGGGCTCCATTGCGGGGTAGTGACTTCGGGCGCGATTGGGGTGATCAAAGAAGACATCGTCTATACCGGAGATGTGCTTAATGCCACCTCCCGCATCCTAAGCCTTTGCGAAACTCTGGACAGCGATTTCCTGATCTCAGAAGCGGTGTACAATCAACTCACCCCCGGCCCGGAACTGGTCTTTACCTCCAAGGGCAAAACAACGCTTCGAGGCAAGCAACAAACGCTTGAACTGTATGCTGTAAATCGGCAACCCGTTGCTGCACTGGCGAGCACCAAAGTGTAGGATGGATACGGTGATTGAGCCCTTTATTCATTAATCACTTCATTCGCCTCCCGACTACCGACTACCGCCTAACCACCTCAACAACTCAACAACTCAACAATTAAACGCTAGTGAGATTTCTCACGTTCGCCTGCCCTGAGCGAAGTCGAAGGGTTCGACCTGCTTCCCATGCCTCCCTTGTCTCCGACGAGCGATTTCAAGAGCGAGAGGAAGACACACGGTTGTAAGACGAAAGCATAAGGAGTGAGAGCCTGCCTGTCCTCCGTACGAGACTTTGGAAGGCGGGCCGGCAGGCAGGGATAGCATTTTAACGTAGTCCACATGTTACTTCTTCCTTTCTTTTTTCCTTGGATGAAAAAAGAAACAAAAAAATCACGGCTGCACTTCAGCAGCGGAGTCTAGCTTCTCTGTAGCGGGAGAAACTAAAAGCCTCGTATGCTTCGATTTCTTTTTCTATTAGAAGAACATTTACAGCGACCATCACGGAACAAGTAAACAACAAATTTTCTCCTATTCGCTACTTCAAAGCCAGCCTTCTATCCGCTGCTTCTGTGATGCCGCTTTTGATTCATTGCCTTTTAAAGCAATTGAGATTTACAATTTAATTCCAGAATACGTTACGCCTGAATACTGAGTGTCCGCCCGGTGACTGAGTGATCCCGCACGTGCGGGATTATATCGAAGTCCAGGCGAGCGATTCGTGACTAGGAGTTTAACTATAAACTGGTCATTGAGTGTTGCTGCGTGAGCAGCAATGTATCGAAATGCCGTCTACCGACTACCGACTACCGACTACCGACTAACTCCTCAACACCTAACATCTAATTGACTGATTTTTAGTATCTTGAATACTGTTATCGTCAAACCATTCCAATCATGCTCAACCGTTTTGTTTTTTCTTTCCTCTTGCTACTCATATTCATCGTAAAAGCACCTGCACAAGGAGCTATGGCAGAACCTACAACACCTTCGGCATCCGATTCTAAAACCTTTCTATTCGTTCATGGTGCCTGGGGAGGCGGATGGGAATACGCTAAGGTGGATTCCCTGCTAAGTTCTCAAGGCCATCGGGTCTATCATCCCACCCTCACCGGTTTGGGAGAACGTATGCATCTTATGAATGACAATATCAACTTGGACACCCACATTCAGGATGTGATTAACGTGATTCAATTTGAACAACTTAACAATATTATTCTGGTAGGACATAGCTACGGCGGGATGGTGGTGACTGGCGTAGCCGATAAATTGCCGGAACGCATCGCTCATTTGGTGTATTTGGATGCCTTCGTTCCCAAAGATGGCGAAAGCGTACGATCGATCAATGGCGAAGACGTCTGGAATGCCATGATCGTTCCTAAGCTGGAGGGGCAGCAGGTGCAGTATCCCTTCGGCCCTACAGCAGCTGAATACCCCATGGATGTGCCCCAGCCGGTACAGACGCTGACTCAATCCCTAGAACTGAAAAATCCAAAAAGAGCAAAAATTCCTACCGCATTCATCCTGATGGAAGAAAACGGAAATGCTCCCTTTACGGATTGGGGGGCGAATCGAGCCCGAGCTCAGGAGTGGCCGGTCTACACCATGCAAGGCGGGCATTACGCCATGCGCGACCAGCCGGAGCAATTGGTGGCGCAACTTCAGCAAATCGTGAATTAAAGGAAAGACGATGGAAGAGCAGCTGAAAAAACTCGAGCTCCGCATCCAACAACTGGAGCAGGCGAAAAACAAAAAGGACGTCTGGGACATCATCAGCATCATCAGCTCCTTCCTGATCCCGCTATCCATTTTTGTCGCCGGGTATTTGCTCTCAGAAGCTGATCGCCAGGCCCAACTGGAGCGGCAAGAGGTGGAGATCGAATTGGCACAGATCAAATCGAAGGTTGACCAGGCGCAATTGGTCTCCTCCTTCCTGGACGCGCTGGTGGACGAAAATGTGTACAAGCGAAAACTGGCCATCAAATCGGTGTTGTTGGCCCTGCCCGAAACCGGAGCGGAGATCGTTTCGGTGATCTCCATGAACGACCCCAATCAAGAAGTCCAGCAATACGCTACGAAATCGTTAAAGATCAACGAAGCCATTCAGCAACCCGAAGCCATCCAGCAGCTTTATTCTCCCCGGGCTTCAGAACGCATGCAGGCCACCACGACGCTTTCGCGAACGGCCGTGGATGAGAGCGCTAAGGTCAAAAATATCCTGGCGACTACCCTGAAGCTCATGGATGCGAAGGAGATCGACCAAAGTGCGCTCTTAAATACCTTAAGGATCCTCATCAAAAGTGATCCGGAAGCACTCAAAAAGAACGGTAGCCTAGTCAAGGAATTCATTACCGAATTACGATCCCGAAAGCTGGATGCGCGCACACGAGCGTATATAGATGCCTTAGGTGATCGCATGAAATAAGTATGTCGAGAAATATTACTTTTAAGGGGTAAAGTCCTTGCATGAAAATCGCCCTGGCTCAAATCGCTTCCATCCCCGGTGGCCTGGAAAAGAACTCTCAAAAGCATCTGGCGTACATTCAGCACGCTTTGAAGCAAAAAGCCGATCTCATTCTGTTCCCGGAATTGTCGATCACGGGCTACCATCCTTCTCGATCCAAGGAGTGGGCTCTGAGCCTGGACGATGCGTTGTGGGAACCCTTCAAAAAGCTGGCTAAGGGGGAGCCAGGGAGCGCACACCAACAAACCTGTACGATCGGGCTGGGGGTCCCACTACAGGAAGCAGGCAAACCCGCTATCGCCCATCTATTTTTTCATCCCGATAAACGATGTTCGGTCTACCGCAAGCAACTCCTGCATCAAGACGAGCAACCCTATTTCCAGGCGGGTACCCAGCCATTGCTGTTCCCGTTAAAGGATCATCAGATCGCACCGGCCATTTGCTATGAAGCCCTACAACCGCAACATGCGCAGGAGGCGGTCCGTCTAGGGGCTGATGTGTATGTGGTCGCTGTCGCGAAAGATCAGTCCGGCATGGTTCAGGCGCAGGAGTACTTCCCTAAACTGGCCCGAAAGCACAGGATTTTTATCGCCCTGGTCAATAGCGTGGGGGCTAATGAAGGTTTTACGAGCGCCGGAGGATCTGCAGTTTGGACGCCGGATGGAAATCGGCAGGCTCCCCTTTCCCAAACTGAGGAAGGCCTGCTTATCTATCATTTTAATAAAAGAACGGTGCATGAAAGTTAGTCTACTGATCCCTTGTTTACTGCTACTCTTAAGCTGCCAGCAGCAGCCTAGCCTGCCGGAGCAGGAATCCAAAAAGACCAATCCCACGGAAACCTCATCTACAGCCCTGGTGCTTTTAGGCACCCTTCAGGATGCCGGCTCGCCCCACATCGGCTGCGACCGATCCTGTTGCGCCAAGCTTTTCGACACTCCCGATCCCAACCGTCAAGTGATTGCCTTAGGCCTCCAGGACGGTGCTAATGAAAAAAAATACCTCTTTGAAGCGAGTCCGGATATCAGTCGCCAACTCAAAACCTTAAAACAGTTTGGACAACCCTCGGATTCGGAAATGCCGGACGGGATCTTTCTTACCCATGCCCATATTGGGCATTACAGCGGACTCATGTATCTGGGAAAAGAGGCCCGCGATGCCAAAGAGGTTCCGGTCTATGCCATGCCTCGCATGCGGAAGTTCCTGACCAATAACGGTCCGTGGAGCCAATTGGTCAGTCGGCGAAACATCGTGCTAGCATCTCTTGAGCATGAAACGCCCGTAGTTTTAAATCCCGATCCACGGTCGAAGCTCACCGTCACCCCTTTTTTAGTCCCTCACCGGGATGAATATTCAGAAACCGTGGGCTATCGTATTCAGGGACCGAATAAATCGGCGCTTTTTATTCCCGACATCGACAAATGGGAGTTCTGGGAGCAAGACATCAACCGGGTGCTGGAAACCGTAGATTACGCCTTTCTAGACGCCACCTTTTACAGCGGGAAAGAGCTCAACAACCGGGATATGGCCGAGATTCCCCATCCCTTTATTTTGGAAAGTGTAGCGCGCTTGGATACGCTTTCCTTACCTACCGGCAGGCAGGCGCGAAAAGCGAAACAAAAGATCATCTTTATCCACTTTAACCACACCAATCCGGTACTCGATCCGGAGAGTCCGGAGGCCAAGCACGTTCGCGAACTCGGTTTCCAACTGGGGCGTATCGGCCAGGTGTTTGAGTTGTAAAGTCGCGACATCTCAGCCATTCAATGCATGGCCTTTCACTTCGATACATTTGCCTGGACCTCGATACATATGCGCCGGTGACTGTGCGTCCGCCTGGTGACTGGGTGATTCCGCACAAGCGGGATTGTATCGAAGTCCAGGCGGAGATTTCGACCAACAATTCAACACTTCAACATCTCCACGATTCATCACTTAAACCCTTCACTTATTAATCCCTTTACTCATTAATCCCTTGATTCCACTACCGACTACAATCAAACACCTTCTCATTTTTCACTATTCACTTTTAACTATTTATTCTTCACTTTCCATTTTTCACTACCTTGTCATAAAAGAACCCATGGCACTACTCATCAATATCCTGATCGGATTCATCGCTCTTTTCCATCTGTACATCTGCTGGATGGAGATGTTCGCCTGGGAGACCCGTGGGCGGAAAGTATTTCACAATTTTCCTAAGGAATTGTTTACGCCCACCAAAGCCATGGCTGCCAATCAAGGATTGTACAACGCATTTCTAAGTGCCGGCCTGATCTGGACTTTTTTTATCTATGATCTCGAATGGAGCCGGCACATTGCGGTCTTCTTTTTGGGCTGTGTTGCCGTTGCCGGCATCTACGGCAGCATGACGGTCACTAAAAAGATCTTTTTCGTGCAGGCACTACCCGCCTTGATCACCCTGATCCTGATCGTTCTGGCATAGCCTTTATGCTTAATACGCTGTTCCATTATTCCCTCCACCTGCTCGTCCCCGCCGGTATCGCCTGGGTCTTTTTTAGGTCCGATTGGCTTCGGGTGTATCTGCTATTTCTAGCCACCATGCTGGTCGATCTGGACCATCTGTTCGCCACGCCCTTATTCGATCCACAGCGCTGCAGTATTGGTTTTCATCCATTGCATACGGAATATGCTATGATCGGCTATGTGGTGCTGCTCTTTTTTAAAAGACCCTGGCGAGTGCTCGGTATCGGACTTCTATTTCATATGCTCACCGATTATCTGGACTGCCTGAAGCTGTTCGGGGCCTAGGAATTGACTTTATCCTTATCTTTAAGGGACCAACCAAAATGCATTACCTATGAAACTCGGTGCCTTTTCCATCAGTCTGACCGTCAAAGACCTTCAGAAATCCAAAGAATTTTATCAAAAACTCGGCTTTGAAGTATTTGCCGGAGAGGAAGAACGCAAATACCTCATCCTAAAAAACGGCAATGCCCTGATCGGTATTTTTGAAGGGATGTTCGAGCAGAACATCCTGACCTTCAATCCCGGTTGGGATGAAAGTGCACAAGCGGTTGATCCCTTTGATGATGTGCGTGTGATCCAACAATCGCTAAAACAGCAGGGCTTGAAATTGGAGCGTGAAGCCGATCCCACTACCGAAGGCCCTGCCAGTATTGTATTAATCGATCCGGATGGAAATCCGGTGCTCATCGACCAACACCGTTAGTATGCCCTATTATCTATTGACTTATGAGCTGGCGCCCAATTATTTGGAAGACCGCGGCCAGTATCGCGCCGAACACCTGGGCCTCGCAAAAGATTATCGCGATCAGGGATTACTCGTACTAGGCGGCGCCCTGGCCAATCCCGCCGACAAGGCCGTGCTGGTGTTTCAATGTGAAGGTAGAGAGCAGGTGGAAGCTTTCGCGAAAAGCGATCCCTACGTGAACAATGGCTTGGTCATCTCCTGGACCGTCCAGGAGTGGACCGTGGTGATTGGGTCTGCATTTTCGTAAAGTATAATAAAAAGGATCACTAAATACCCACCTGCTGACTGAGTGTCCGCCAGTAGGCGGATGTATCGAAGTCCGGGTGGATGCATGGAAATGACCAATGTGCAAGAATCGTTGTGAGGCTAGAGCATAAAAAAAAGCGCCTAATGGCGCTTTCTTCTATACTATTCCTATGAAATTAGGCGGTTTCCAGCGTAATCTCATGTAAAGCCTCATCAATATGCTGTTCTCCATTCAGGATTTCAAACACTTGACGCTTGGCAATATGATCCTGTAAACTTCGCACCAATACACGAGCCACATCGCCTCTTGGGATTTCGCCCTGGCGATTATCTAATTTTTCGTTCGCTCTGATCTTGCCGGTGGGCGAATCATTATTCAAACTTCCCGGACGTACTATCGTATAGTCCAATCCGCTGATGTCTAAGTACTCATCGGCGTCGCGTTTAGCTTGCAAATACTCCTGCAGCTCTTCAGCTTCTTGAGGAGCATCAGCACCTAGACTACTGAGCATCACAAATTTTTTGATCCGGTCTTTCTTAGCGGCATCGACTAGTTTCATGGCGCCTTTTTTATCGACCTCCTCCAGGGCTTGTCCCTTGGAGCCTGCTGCAAAAATGACTTTATCGATTCCTTTAGTAGCATGACTGACCTCTTTCGTTAAATCGGCCATTACGGTACTAATCCCTTTATTCTCAAATTGTTCTCGTTGCTCCGGTTTGCGGATCATGGCTATCGGAGTGTAGTCCGCTTCATTCTTTAATATGTTGATTATATGTGTTCCTGTGGTGCCTGTTGCACCGGCTATTAATACTTTTTCCATAATTATAATATATGGAATATGCCCTCCTAATCCATAGCATAGCAAGGCTTTAACGGTTTGTTGATCTCAACGTTAAAGCCTTCTTAAGGAGATCGAAACCCTTTAAGGCCTCCCAGGCAATCCGTACCTTTAAACAACAACAAACACAACAACCATGGACACTAAAGTCATTCTCTTAAAAAGTCGGCCTCAAGGCAAACCTACCCCTGATAATTTTGAATTTGTCACTGAGGAGGTTCCTGAACTTCAAGACGGGCAAATCCTACTGGAAAGCCTCTACGTTTCTGTAGATCCCTACTTGAGGGGACGCATGCGGGACGCTAAATCGTATGTGGAGCCCTTTAAGCTGGATGAACCCCTGACCTCCGGCACCGTCGCGCGGGTGAAGCAGTCAAAGCACGAGGACTTCGCTGAGGGAGATCACGTATCCGGCATGCTGCCCTGGAAAGAACTGCAGGTTCACGACGGAAAAGGTCTCCATAAAGTCAGTAAAGATCAGGCTCCCTTATCGGCCTACCTGGGCGTGTTGGGCATGACCGGGTTGACGGCATATTTCGGACTCGAAGAAATTGGCAAGCTTAAAGAAGGGGAAACCCTGGTGGTCTCCGGAGCGGCCGGAGCGGTGGGCAGTGTAGTCGGCCAAATTGGAAAACTGAAAGGCTGTCGTGTGGTGGGCATCGCTGGAACCGATGATAAAATAGAACTCTTAAAAAAAGACTTCGGCTTTGACGCCGGGATCAATTACAAGACCACCGAAGACATGCGAAAAGCCTTAAAAGAACACTGTCCGGACGGCATAGATGTCTACTGGGACAATGTAGGGGGTGAAATCGCTGATGCCGTTTACTTTCTGATCAATCGCTTTGCGCGGATTGTGAACTGCGGAGCCATTGCGGTCTATAACGATACCGATATTCCTCAGGGCGTCGCCCCTCAGCCGTTTCTCATCAAAAACTCGGCGTTGATGCAAGGCTTTATCGTGAGCAATTATCAAGATCGCTTTCAGGAAGGCATTCAACAACTCGCCCAATGGTACGGTCAGGGCAAACTAAAGCATGAGGAAACCCTCGTCGAAGGATTCGATCAGTTGCCTCAAGCCTTTATCAGTTTGTTTGAAGGAAAGAATACCGGTAAAATGGTGGTGAAAACCGCTTAGTCTTCGCTTTTTCTACAGCTTTGAGCCAGGACCTGCTGAGCGTATTCTTTACTCACCCGGGGGGCGTACTTTTCTGCAGGCTGGTAGGTGTCGCTTAAGGCGATGGCACGCTCAATTGCTGCACAATAGGGATCTGTAGATTTGCCAAAGAAAGCTGCACTTCCCATATCCCACTGAGCCTTTGCAAGAACCACGGTAGGTCGGTCGGGATCGAGTTGCAGGGCTTTTTTATACAATTCGTCCACCTTAGCGGCATACATCATCCCGTACTTCTGACCGTCAAAAGCGACCCAGGCGGTATAGTATTGGGCTTCTAAGACCAGTACATCCGGATTATCCTTGCTTAAGGATTTCACCCGATTGATGTAATCCTGCGCTTTGGCCAATTCGCCAGCCAATTCCGTTTCATCCTTGATGCTAAACGCGTCCAGAACCGTGATTTGAGCCACGTAAAAGGCCGGTTGCCACTTTTCAGGCTCCGCGGCTTCGATACGCTCAAATAAATTAATGGCTTCTTTATTCTTACCTGCTCCCCATAGTTCAAAGGCTTTTTGCATGCCTTGATCGTATTTGGAGTCCTGAACCGGAGTAGCCAAGAAGAACAGACTGAGTAGAAGTACAATAGGATTCATAGTATTGGTTTTTAAGATTGCTGAGGTAAAGGTAGCCGGGCATGACAAATTAGGATAAAAGAGTATTCCGAACTGTTCATTTTAGATACTGAACCGTTACAGGTTATTCAATTGATTGTCTTTCCCGTCTTCACTGATGGTCCAGAAAAAGCCTACGAAAAAGAATTGATCCAATCCCGGGCGAAGCGCACGACGATCAAAAATGCCATCCATATTGGGCGTGTTGGCATATTGGTAGCCGTTCACATTCTTGACGCCCAACACATTGTTGACCGAGAAATACAGGATCTTCTGATCAGAGACTAACCAGGCCCAGTTCAGGCTCAAGCTGTTAAAATTCTTGGTTCGTTCCTGCAGGAAGCCGGGATCGTTGGGGTTGGTGTAGGGACGACCACTGGCGAATTGATAGCTGAGACCCACCTGACTTCTCCAATCGTCAATAAAGTATTTCCCCACCACTGAAAAATTGTGATTGTTGGCGAAGGGAGGCTGTAAAGCGATAGGATAATTGGCCACCTGACGCTCCGTATCCAAATAGGAGTAGCTCACCCAATAATCCAGATTCTTGATGCTTTTGTTGTCCCTAAAAAATAGATCAAACCCCTGCGCATAACCCTCTCCATTGCTGGCATAAGTACTGTTGAAACCGGGCATTTCCGTATCGTAGGTGACCAGACTCTGATAGTCTTTGCGATACACTTCCGCCCGAAAGATCCGATCATTAGCCACGTATTGATAATTGGCGATGTAATGGGTGGCCCGAGCGGCTTCCAGATTGTCCGCAAACTTCAAAATATCCTGCTGTGGCTGCTGGAAAAAATTTCCTAAGGCCAGGCTGACCTGAGATTTCTTACCCACTTTATACGCCAATGAAAATCGGGGAGCCCAATACAACTCCTTAAACAATTCGCTATAGGTTCCCCGAATTCCGGCTTGTGCAGCTAGCTTTTTGGAGAATAAAAAGTCCGCTTCCGCGAAAGCAGCCGACAAATGATTATTGTATCCATAGCGGGTGCTGAAATCGTCCGTCTCAAACTGCTCCCCAAAGGATGTAAAGAATTGTTCGGCACCGAAGCTGAGCTTGACCCGATTCGAAAATCGCTTGCGCAGCTTCGCTTTGAGGTGAATGGAATGATCGTCATTATTGATTTCGCTCTCCATGATACCCAGATCATTTTTAGCGTAGGTATAACTGGCTCCGGCATTCACCGTCCAGGTATCGCTCAACCGACCACTGTAACTGGCATTGCTGTACAGATTACTGTTCTTTAAGCTAAAGTCTAAGCCCTCCGGCAGATTGATGTCTTCCTGGGTAAGGGCAAAATTGGTATGATCGAAAGCCGTATAGAATTTGAACAACCCCTGATCGGTTTTGTAGCGAAAAACGCTTTCTCCGGCAAAGGTCTCGAAGGGCTTTTCCCAGTCGTCCCGACCCTCAAATACGGACAGATAAGGCGCCAGATTGATGTAGCTGGTATTAAAACTAAGGGATGAGCGCTCCCACTTCTGCGTATTTCCCAGTCCGCCTCCCACGGTCATGATCGCGATGTCTGTCTTTTCCTGTGCGGGCTCATCTTCGGTATTAAGCAGCAATACAGAAGATAAGGCCTGGCCGTATTCGGCAGAATAACCCCCGGTGGAGAAGGTGATCCCGTCAAAGAGAAAGGGGGAGTAGCGACCCCGGGCCGGTAGGTTATTGGTGGTGGGGGTATAGGGCGTAAACACCCGGATCCCATCGATAAAAATCTGGGTTTCTCCGGCATCTCCTCCACGAACAAAGAGTCGGCCATCTTCCGCCACCGTTGTCGTTCCCGGAAGGGTCTGCAAAGCGCCTACAAAATCTCCCAGAGCACTGGCGGTAGTCACTACATCCAAGGGTTTAAGCACGGTTACTGTACTGTTCCCTCCCGCTCTAAAGGTCCCTGCCGAAAGAACCACCGCATCCAACGCATTCAAATCGTCTTGGAGTTGAATCGTCAAACGGGAAAGCTGAGCAACTGGCGCAGCATAGGTATAGGTTTCGAAACCAACGAATGAAATCAGTAGGGTCTGAACCCCGTCTTCTGTGGTTTCAAATTGAAAACTCCCATCCAGTTGGGTAGTGGCACCATCATAGGTGCCCTCCAGGTACACATTGGCTCCCATGATGGGAGTCCCGTCTTTTTGAGTGACCGTTCCTGAAATGATCATCGGTTCCTGCGCGGCTGCAGTCCAGCTGATCAAAAGCAAAAAGAATAGTGTGGTTATCGGTTTCATATCGGTTAGTTGCTTGAATGTCCATACAAATATGAAAGCTGCAGCCCCCTTTTCCAGAGGCAAAGCACCGAACCGTAGAATTACAGGTGCGAATTGTTAAATGGTCAGTACTAGTTCTTTTCAAGGCTGGTAGAATCCTGTACTTTCCCACTATGATCGAGCGGAATAGAAACTGCAGGGAATGTGGAGAGCCTATTTTTGGCAGGGCCGACAAGCGGTTTTGTGGGGATTGCTGTCGCAACAGTTTCAATAACCGCAGGAATAAAGATCAAAACAACCTCATGCGCAACATCAACAATGCCTTGCGTAGAAACTATCGTATTCTGATGGGACTCAATCCGGAGGACAAAAGCAAGAGCAGCCGGGAGAAATTACTGGAACGAGGTTTTGATTTCAATTACTTTACCAGCATCTACACCACTCGAAACGGGACCGTCTATTACTTTGTGTACGATCAAGGGTATCTGCCGCTGGAGAACGATTACTTCGCTTTAGTAAAGCGCAAGCTGGACTAAGCCATCTACTTCCATTTATTTCCCTGAAGTTTTAAGGCTGCTTTCAGCACGTCTTTTTGAGAGATCTGTCCTACCAGTTTTCCGTTCTCGACAATCGGGAAACGGCGGTGTTTGCGTTCAATGAACAATTTAGCGGCGTCAAAGATGTTCATCTCCCCATCAATGGTCTCGACTTCGTGCACCATGTGTTTAGAAACGGTGGCCTCTTCCATGGGCATGTTGTAGTAGCGGCTGTCCGAAATCTGCTTCATGCAATCACCTTCCGAAATGATGCCCAGGAGCTCATTTTTATCATTGACTACCGGACCTCCGGAGATCTTGTGTTTGATCAGGCTATTCATGACTTCCAACACTTGTTGATCGGGATGAAAGGTAATCAGTTTACGGGTCATATAATCCTTCACCCGAATGTTATCGGTTTGCTGTTCGGCCTTCTGGCGCCGGCCCATAAAACTTTTGATTCCCATGTCCTTTAAATTGTGGTTAGACTTAAAGTTAGTGATTTTTAATGATTTATCACTGGCTATTTTAGGGAAGAGCAGGGCCCTAAAGCAAGGCTGACATACTTTTGAAAAATAGTACCTTTAATTTTCAAGCTAGAGCACATGAAAACATACCGTACCGCGGCTTCGCTGTTACTCCTAATTGGTATTACCTATTTCGCATTCTTTAATGCCCTTCCTCAAAAATTGGCCGAAGGCGACCTCCCGCCTACCGAATTCTCGCTCACCCGTGCCCTGAAACACGTCAAGGCCATGAGTGAAGAACCTCATTATCTGGGGAGTCGGGCTCACGATCAAGTGCGGGACTACCTGATGCAAAGCTTGCGCGCCATGGATCTGGAACCAAAAATTCAGGAAGGGTTCTCCTTCAATAAATCCTGGGGGGGTCTGGCCAAACCGGAGAATATCCTGGCTCGTATCTCGGGCACCAATCCCGGTAAAGCGCTCCTATTGATGTCGCATTACGACAGTGCCCCACATTCGGCTTCTCACGGCGCCGGAGACGCCGCCAGTGGAGTCGCCGTCTTGCTGGAAGGCGTACGCACCTTTCTGGCACAGGGCAAACGTCCAAAAAATGACATCATCATTTTGTTTACCGATGGAGAAGAACTCGGACTAAACGGAGCCAATCTTTTTACCAATCAACATCCCTGGGCGAAAGAAGTCGCTCTGGCCCTCAACTTCGAGGCGCGGGGTAGCGGGGGTGCATCCTCCATGATACTGGAAACCAATCAGGGCAATGAGCGACTGATCAAAGCTTTCGCGAAAGCGAACCCATCCCACCCGGTCGCTTCGTCTTTGGCTTACAGTGTGTACAAAAAACTGCCCAACGATACTGATTCGACCGTACTGCGGGAGGAGGGCGATATTGACGGCTACTTCTTTGCCTTTATCGATGATTTCTTTGACTACCATACGGCCAACGATACCTTTGACCGACTCGATCACAACTCCCTGCAGCATCAGGCCAACTACCTGATGCCGCTGATGAATTACTTTGCCGATGCTGATCTGACCCAGCTCAAAAGCGAGAAGGATTATGTCTATTTCGACCTGCCATTTTTAGGCACCGTGTATTACCCCTTTAGCTGGATTTGGCCCATGATCCTCCTCGGGGGGATCGCTTTTATGGTCTTATTGATCCTTGGATTTAGAAGAGGGGCCTATACCGTAAAAGCAGTGGCTAAAGGCTTTGTTCCTTTTTTGATCGCACTTCTTCTCCCTACCGCTCTGAGTTACTTTCTTTGGCCATTGCTCGAGAATTTCTATCCGGGATATCAAGATATCCTCCACGGTTTCCCGTATAACGGGTACTATTACATCGCTGCAGTGGTGGCCTTAACTTTAGCGGTTTGCTTCTATTGCTATGCGAAACGACCGAAAGATCTAGACTCGGCAGCCCTCACAGTGGCTCCCCTATTCTTTTGGTTCCTGATTTGTATCGTAGTAGCTCTAGAACTGGAAGGGGCCGCTTATTTTATTGTGCCTTTCTATTTTGGAGTACTGCTGTTCTATCTCCAGATTAAAAAGGAGAAGCCCAATCTTTTACTGAATGCCTTGCTCTGCGCCCCGGGCATTCTTATCCTGGCGCCGCTAATCCAATCTTTTCCGGTGGCCCTGCGTCTGGAGAGCCTGTTCATCAGCGCCTTGTTTACGGTTTTACTCTTTGGTCTGCTCCTTCCTGTTTTTGGTTACTATAAACAGAATAAAGTGCTGGCTTTAATCAGCGCCCTGTTATTTTTAGGAATGCTGGGAGGCGCTCATCTGAATTCTTCTTTTGTGGAAGAACGACCCTTTCCCAACAGTCTGAACTATGTGTACGACAAAGACACCGAGTCAGCCTATTGGGCGACCTACAATAAAAATCTGGATCCCTGGACCAGCGTTATGCTGGGGAGTGATCCGGAACCGGCTTCAGAGAATTTGGTCTATGGTGCCCGCAGCATCAGCAAATACGGGAATGCCTTTACCTATACCGCCAAAGCTCCCGTCAAGCCGTTGGCCCCTAGCAGCATGTACTTTGCTCAGGATACGCTGATACAGGATAAACGCCATCTGGAAGTCGTGATCTATCCCCAGCGCTCCTTATACCGCATGGATGTATTTATGCCTAATGATCAGGTCTTTGAGGCCCTCGAACTCAATGGCGTAACGCCTAAAAAAGAAGATGGGGATGCCTATTATATGATGAATCGCAGATCAGACTATCTGGTGAGTTATATCATTCGGGATCAGGAGCCCCTGCGTATCAAAATGATACTCCCTGAAACTAGTCAACCGTCCATGCGGGTGCTGGAATATTCGATGGATCTGCTGGACCATCCTAACTTCTCTGTGGCGGAGCGACCCAAGAATACCATTCCCATGCCTTTTATCGTCAACGATGCTATCGTGATCAGTCAGACTTTTGATCTCCAGCAGCCCGAACCTCAGGCCAGTCTTAAAACCGACACTGATGAGTAGTATAGCGATCGCAGGAATGGGATGGCTGGGTTTACCCCTGGCCCAGCGTATGCAAGCCCTGGGATATAACGTAAAAGGCTCCGTAAGTACGACCACTAAGGCCGCCGATCTTACGGCCCGTGGCTTCAATGCTCATGCAATCATGCTTACTGAGCAGGGGGTGGAAGGCGATGTTGAGCAATTCTTGGCAGACGTGGACACTCTTTATATTTTGATTCCTCCCGGTTTACGCCGGAATAGTGGCGCCAATCACGCTCTTAAAATGGCTTATTTCCTTTCGGCTGTTGAAGACACTGCGGTGGGCCAGGTGGTTCTGGTCAGCAGTACCTCGGTGTATAGCGATGAACAGGGACAGGTAACGGAAAAAGAGTTTCCAAGGCCGGATACGCAAGCCGGACAACAATTGCTGGAAGTCGAGCAAATGTTCTTTAACAGTCCGAGACTCAATACCGCCGTAGTGCGCTTTGGCGGACTCATTGGTGGATCCCGAAATCCGGTTCGCTTTCTGGCCGGACGTGAGGGGCTCAGTAATGGGCAGGCGCCGGTCAACTTGATTCATCGGGAGGACGCGCTTCAAATCTTGTTTACGATCCTTCAAAAAAAGGCGTTTGGACGCATCTTTAATGCGGTCCATCCGGATCATCCGGTAAAAAAAGATTACTACCGTCAAAAAGCAATAGAATTGAATCTGGAACCCCCGAGTTACACTGAAGATTCAGAAGAAGACCGCTTCAAACAGATCGATTCCGTCAATCTGCAGCTGGTCTTGAATTATGCCTTCAAAGAATCTATTTAGGCGTTAATCTTTTCGAGCACTCGGGATACCTCTTTGGTTTCAAAATAACCAATGAGCTGAAGCAGCCCTCGAACGAAGCGCGATTGGGGCCGTTGCATGCGTTGACCCAACTGATCCACTGTTTGCTCCAGTCCGGAAACCGGATCAATAGCATGTTCATCAGCCAGCGTCCATAGCAGCACGCTGTTGGCCCAGGAAAAAGAGCGCGCTTTCTCCATACTGAAGTTAATGATCTGTTCGTCGGTATTTTTACCAAACCAATCCAGTAAAAAGAACAAGGGAGAGACCCGGGAGATGCGCTCCTGAAACTCGTCAGTTAAACTAAATAGCAGCTCGTTAACCTTATAAAAATCAGTTTTTATGGCGTGAATATTCTTGTTTTTCATCACCTCAGAAGCCGTAAGGGCCAGATCGAGATTGATGTGCGCATTCATGCCTAAAAGGATATGTTGGATCAGGGTCAGCGATTCTGCGGCCCCCAGAAAAGCGGTCTTCCAGGGTTTGGCAACCGGCTTCCCGGCCTTAAAATCACGATAAGCCTGTATGTAATAATTGGCAAAGCGCACGTCAAAGTGGATCATGCGCTCATTGTCTTCAAAATGCTGTTGTTCTATTCCGGCTGCAATCCTAGCGGTAGTCTCCCGATAGATAAACGCAAAATAACCCGATCTGGAGTTCGCTGCTTTGCATTCCTCAACGATCTCATTCAGCGCTGTTAGTACTTCAGGTATGGAAGTAGGAAGCGCCATAGGATTTAATAGGGTGTTTGCATTTTACGCATGAGCACACTGTCTTTTGCCTTCTTGAGTGCGGTCAGTTCACTCACGTGCTCATTGGGTACAGCGATGGATAAAACATAGTGCTGCACCTTCCATTGTCCATCTTCCTGGGTGAGCACACCACTGCCGCGGCAAATGCCCATTTGTGTTTTGAGGTGTTCATCAAACCAGACTACATTGCCTGCCTCCCCAACAAACACATTGCGCTCCAGTTTCGTAAAGCTCCAGGCCTTTCCGGCCTCAAAATAAGGTTTGGAAAAGGCCTCAAATTCTTGTCGGGTCCAGTTCTCGGTGGCATCGGTACCCAGAAATACGGCATCTTTGGTCATGAGTCCGAAATAGGTGTCAAAATCAGCTTCGGCCGCGGCCTTATGCCAGTTGTAAAGTACCTGGTTGACCGCTGCTTTGATCTCCACCGGATCTACTGGAGTTGCTTCTGTGGTCTCTTGCCCTTGACAGGACAACATCATTAGAGCGATAACTAGGGTGCTAATTGTTTTCATCATTGCGAAGTGTGGGTGGATTAGTGAGCGTATCGAGTTGAGCCAAACTGTCTCGTTCCCGCTGGATGATCTCCTCAAAATCTTGCAGGAGATCGTCAATATTGCCGCGGAATTGCTGATTCATCTGGACGCGTAGATTTTGAAAGGAATTGTAAAAACGGACCGCACTGCTATCCACTACTGTTGGATTGAAGGTGCTCTTTTCAACTTCCATATAGAGTCGGTTAAAGTGGCTGTTGACCACCTGAGCTCGGGCTAAGATAGGATCATTGATCAGCGATACGGGTACGGCCTGGGATAATTGATTGATCACATAGTCTTGCAGTTCCTTCAGCTCCTCCTGCAGGATGCGACCCGGTAGACCATCCAGACGATCGACAAACCTACTCAGCTCCTGATAGGCTTTCCAATTGACTGCAGCGGTATCTGCTGCTCGAATTAGAACAATGGGCGCCTTGGCACCTTCCAGATTAACCTCATACTGACTGAGTTTCGGCCCAACGTCGACATTCGCGTTGGATTCGGGCTTTTGCTCTCCGCAACTCATCAGAAGGACAGCAATAAATAAGGTGATACAATACCTCATGGAATGGATTGAGTAGCGAAATTACACAAAAAAATATCCGATTTCGCGACTGCCTTGATCAAAGGCAGGAAAGCGTAATCCATGACAGGTACAAAATAATCTGCCCCTGCTAAGGCTATTCTAAAATCGCTATTCTCCCTCCACTTTTTAAAGCGATCTCTAAACGAACTCTTATCTTTGAGCACCTAAAAATGAATTTATGAGATCACGCATATTGATCATTGGAGCTTGTGGTCAGATTGGAACGGAGCTGACTCTTGCGCTGCGCAAGCGCTTTGGAAATGATCGTGTGGTGGCCAGCGATATCCGTCCCGGAAGTCCGGAGTTGATGGAAAGCGGCCCTTTTGAAATCGCCGATGCCATGGATCCCCTCGCGGTGGAAGACCTGGTTTTTCGATATAAGGTAGAGACCGTTTATCTCATGGCTGCCATGCTGAGCGCTATTGCGGAGCGCTTTCCGGACAAAGCCTGGAACCTCAACATGAGTTCGCTCTTCAATGTGCTGGATCTCGCAAAGGAAAACAAGATCAAAAAAGTATTCTGGCCCAGCAGCATTGCTGTTTTTGGCAAGACAACGCCTGCGGTAAATACCCCCCAGACCACGGTGATGGAGCCTTCCACCGTGTACGGCATCTCCAAGCAAACCGGGGAGCGCTGGTGCGAATACTACCATAACAAATACGGTGTGGATGTTCGGAGCATTCGCTATCCCGGACTCATCAGCTATACCACAGAACCGGGTGGCGGGACTACCGATTATGCCGTAGAAATCTATCACCGGGCTCTAAAACATGGCAATTATCGCTGTTTTCTGAAAAAAGGAACCATCCTACCCATGATGTACATGGATGATGCCATTCGGGCTACTATCGCCATCATGGATGCCGAAGAAAAAGACATTCAAATTCGATCGAGCTACAATCTGGCGGCGATCAGTTTTGACCCCGAAGAAATCGCTGAGAGTATTAAAAAGATCATCCCGGATTTTGAGATCAGTTACGAACCGGATTTCCGGCAGGAGATCGCCGATAACTGGCCCCAGAGTATTGACGATTCGGTGGCCCGGGAACACTGGGGATGGCGACACGAGTACGATCTGGACGCGATGACTCGGGTCATGTTGGAAAATTTAAAAAAAGAGTATGTCTAATCAGAAACCCGAAGAACCTTTTAACGAGCGCGAACTGGATCGTATCATCGAAATGGCCTGGGAAGACCGCACCACCTTTGAAGCCATCGAGTTTCAGTTCGGCATTAAGGAACAGGACGTCATTGAGCTGATGCGCCGTAATATGAAACCATCCAGTTTCAGAATGTGGCGGGAACGTGTGCAGGGCAGAAGTACCAAGCACGAAAAACTTCGTCCTTTTGAAAAAGGAGACGGCGGTTTTAAATCCTCCCGGCAAAAGCACATTTCTCAAAACAAGATCTCCAAGCGCTAGAGCGCGTTGTTCTTGATCTCCTCTACGATCTCCGGATTGAGTAGGGTGCTGGTATCTCCCAGATCTTCAGCATCGTGCGCAGCGATCTTCCGCAATATGCGACGCATGATCTTCCCGCTTCGCGTTTTGGGCAACCCGGTGACCACTTGAATCTTATCCGGTTTGGCGATGGGCCCGATCGTTTGGGATACCTGCTGGCGAATCTCACTGATCAAAGCATCCGTCTTATTCTTTCCTTCGTAGAGCACTACATACGCATAGAGCGCATTGCCCTTGATATCATGCGGATAGCCCACCACGGCGCTTTCTACTACAGCCGTATGCTCATTGATGGCATTTTCTATGGGTGCTGTTCCCAGATTATGCCCGGAAACGATAACAATATCATCTACACGCCCGGTAATGCGATAATGCCCCTGAGCATCGCGATAGGCTCCATCTCCGGTAAAGTACATCCCGGGGAAAGTAGAAAAATAGGTTTCTTTATAGCGTTTGTGATTGCCGTATACGGTTCTGGCAATGGAGGGCCAGGGGAACTTAATGGCTAAACGACCTTCGGCTTTTTCGGGCTTTTGAGGAATTTCCTGTCCCTTTTCGTCCATCAGTACCGGCTGAATACCCGGTAAAGGTAGAGTAGCAAAGGTTGGACGGGTGGTGGTCACTCCGGCCAAAGGGGAGATCATGATGCCGCCGGTTTCGGTCTGCCACCAGGTATCCACTATGGGGCACTTGCCTTTACCCACATGGTCATTGTACCAGTGCCAGGCTTCTTCGTTGATGGGTTCTCCCACTGTGCCCAGCACTTTTAGGCTGGACAAATCCCGTTTTCTCACCAATTCCACCGGCTCTTTGGCCAGGGCTCGAATCGCCGTGGGCGCGGTATAAAAGTGAGTCACCTTAAGCTTCTCACAAATTTCCCAAAAGCGACCGTAGGTGGGATAGCTGGGAACGCCCTCGAACATGACGGAAGTGGTTCCTGCAGTCAAAGGACCGTAAACGATATACGAATGTCCGGTGATCCAACCGATGTCTGCCGTACACCAATAAATAGACGCCTCGTCGGGTTGAAAGACATTGAGAAAGGAATAGGTCGTATAAACCATATATCCCCCACAGCTATGCGCCATCCCTTTGGGTTTGCCCGTGGAGCCTGAGGTATACAGAATGAACAAGAGATCTTCGGCATCCATCCTGGTGGCTTTACAGTCCTTTTCTACCTTGAGCAGTTCTTCATGCCAAAAGACATCGCGTTCCAGAGTCATGGGCGTTTCTTCGGGAAAGCGCTCATACACGATGCACTTTTGAATGGACGGAGTTTGATGCAGGGCTTCATCGCAGATCGATTTAAGTCCCACGCGTTTCGTACCTCGATACACTACATTGGCGGTGATCAGTAATTTACACTGACTGTCGTTGATGCGGTCGGCTATAGCCTTACTCGAGAATCCGGCAAAGACAATACTGTGTACGGCGCCAATTCGAGCGCAGGCAAGCATGGCCACGGTAAGCTCCGGGATCATAGGCATATAGAGGCATACCCGGTCTCTTTTTTTGATCCCGTTATTCTTCAAGACGTTGGCAAATTGACAGACCTGTACGTACAATTGGCGATAGGTAATATGTCTGGATTCTTCATCCGGATCATTGGGCTCCCAGATAATCGCCGTTTTATTGCCTTGGTGCTCCAAATGCTGGTCCAGGCAATTTTCGGTGATGTTCAGTTTGCCCCCTTTAAACCAGCTGACTTCCGGTTTGGTAAAATCCCATTCCAGAGTTTCGTCCCAGGGTTTGTGCCAATGAAACTGTTGCGCGATATTGTTCCAAAAGCCTACCGGATTGTCCACACTCTCCTGATAGGTTTTCTTATAGTCAGCGAACGACCGTATGCGTAAGGATTCCCATCGTTTCATGATTTGCGTTTCTGATTGATTAAGCGGTAGATCAAAATGGCTGTCCGCTTGGTTAAATCTTCCACCGTATTCAAATTAACGGTTTCTTGTGGCGTATGTGCTCCTGATCCCATGGTACCCAAACCATCCAATGCGGCTACATATTCGGCCACAAAAGAAACATCAGCGGCTCCTCGTTTGGCCGGATCGTAGGCTTCCACCTTGGGTTGCCCGAGATCCTGACTGACCTGGCTGAGGGTTTCCAACAATTGGTAATTGGCCTTGGTAGGTCCCATGGCCGGGTAGCTGTCGATAAATTCGATCTCGGCCGAGGTTTGGGGTAAATTATTCTGTACGATGGTCCTCATTTTTTCCCGGGCTCGTTCTTTCTGTTCTTCGGAGATAAAACGCAATCCACCTTGCGCATAGGCGGTTTGAGCCACCACATTGCCTTTACCGAAAATCGTACCCCGACTCTTTTCTGCGTCCAGGGTCATGGTGGTTCCACCCAGCAACATCCCTGGATTGAAGGTGAGTAAGTCCTCTCCTTTAACATCCGTATAAAACTGATGCAGAATACGGGCCAACTCAAAATTAGCACCGGCCCCTATGCGCTCATTAAAGATTCCTGAAGAGTGGGCGCGTTTTCCGGTCACCGTGACTTTCCATCCGGAAGAACCTCGACGCGCCACCGTAGCATTGTCGTAGCCTGTGGAGGTTTCAAAACCCAGGGCAATATCACTCTGCCTGGCCGCATCGATCAAGGCTTTTCTACTGATACTTAGCGGCTTCCCCGTGCTCTCTTCATCTCCGGTAAACACTACGGTGATCTGGGCGTCGTCCAACACTTTAGCCTCCCGTAGGGCTTTTAAGGCGTACAAGACCACTACATCACCGCCTTTCATGTCATTAGCCCCCGGTCCGGTGGCGATGCTATCATTGATCTTGGTGAATTTCTGAAAATCGCTGTCTTCTTCAAAGACCGTATCCAAATGGCCTATCAACAACAGGCGTTTGCCTTTATCCCCCGATATCTTAGCTACTAAATGACCGGCCCGGTTCATGGCTTCCGGCATGGGGACCCACTCGGTCTCAAAACCGATCTCCTCAAATTCGGTACTGAACAAGCGCCCCACTTCACGTACGCCTTCCGGGTTCAGGGTTCCACTGTTCACGTTGACCACAGTTTCCAGGAAGCTTAGGGCCTCTGCATTGTTTTGAACAACTTTATCAATAATGCGCTGCTCTTTTTTAGATAAGGATTGGGCGTTCGCTTTCGCGAAAGCGAAACACAAGAACAAACCGCTTAAAAGCAAAACTGCCGATTTAGGTATCTGAGTCATAGTATTTAATTTTAAGAGTCTACAAGTTACGCTACAACAGACGAATCATAAAAAACGACGGACTAGTCTGCCGAAAGAAGTCCGACGGACTGTGAATGCTCCATCGCCTGTTCGCTCTCTCTAAAATAACAGACCGCGACGCCCAGGGCTTCCATACGCTCTACGTGAGCCCGGGTTGACTTGTTCTCCGTTTTTTCCGTCTGCCGGATGTAAACCGCTTTAATGTTTTTCGGAAATCGCGCCACTAAACGCTCATAGATGTCCGGATCTTGCTGACTGTCATCACCAAAGAGCACAAAATGAAGTCTGGGATAGAACTCCAGTATGTGCTTGATCTTATGAAACTTATGATCGTGATCCCCCGCTCCGGTCTTTAGAAAATCCCGCAATCCTGATTTGATGTCTTTCAGCTTGAGTACCGCCTTGGGAAAATCATGCAGTTCGGTGAATTCATTGATAAAATGATAAAGGTTCCATTCACTGCTGGACACATAGAAGAAAATATTGCTTTTGGAAGGGTGTTCCCGTCCTGCCTGACTCAAAGCCCGATAATGCTCAACCACCCCGGTAAATACTTTGCGCCGCTGGACATTGCGTGTAAGCATGACGTACAGTTTTTTGAGTGCATTCCCTGAATGAGAAACCAGGAAGGTATCATCAATGTCTGAGATGAGGCCGTATTCTCCAGGGTGGGGTTTGATAAACTCTCCCCGCTCGGTGCGCTGATGATTTTCAGTTCTTGCTGTGATTTCCACCTCATGCCAGCCGGATTCCAATTCCCCCTCGTAGGGAAAAATCAATTGAAAAAAACCGTCTTCTTCGGTTTGTCCACGGATTTGTTTTCCGTTAAAACTCAAATCAATTTGGGCTCGATCAGCAGTTCGAACGCGAAACATGCGCAGTATGGCCAGCGAATGCTTCCATTTGGATTGATGGGTATCTACCCGGTCCGGAGCTTTTTCGCGGAAAACATGACCCATGATGACCACCTCCCGGTCATTGGCGTATCCTCGATATATCTTTAAATCCAATTCCATGCGCCGCTTCTTTTCCCTAAAATTAGGTACATTTAAATGGATGTCGAAAGAAAGTATACACAAAATTCTAGCGGTGGTCAATCCCATTTCCGGAGATCAGGATAAGGAGGACATGATTGACTGTATTCGGGAACACCTGAACGAGGGACAGGAACTACAATTATTAAGGACCAGCGGGGAAAAGGATTTGGAAGCCATTCAAAAGCAATTGGACGCCGATACTCCCGACCGGGTGCTTGTGGTGGGCGGTGATGGGACCATCAAATTAGTGGTAGAAGCCCTGGGTGATCGTAATCAAGCCCTGGGTATCATTCCTGCAGGATCGTCCAATGGTCTGGCGACAGCTCTTGATTTGCCTTTGGATTGGAGGGAAGCAGTTGGCGTGGCTTTAGGAGATCACAGCAAACCCCTGGATGTCTTGCAGATCAATAACGAGCTGAGCGTTCACATCAGTGATTTTGGGGTCAATGCGGCACTAATCGAGGAATACAGTGCGAGTAGGATACGGGGCAAATTTGGATACATGATCAATACGGTTCCGGCGCTGATTAAAGCCGACTATCCCTATACCTTTACCATTAAAACTGGGGAAGAAACCCGAACCGTACAGGGCATTATGCTGGCCATCGCTAATGGAAGGAAATTCGGTACCGGAGCCCAGATCAATCCCCGGGGCGATATGCACGATGGCCTTTTTGAGATCCTGGTATTCAAAAACCTCGACGTAATTCAGATCTTGCAGACCTTACAGGATCAGGAAGAATTAGACCCTGATTTTGCCGAATGCTGGCAAACCGATCAGGCGAGTATACGATGTGATCGCCCCGTTCCCTTCCAGATCGATGGTGAGCCGGCAGGAAGACTGGAGGAAGTTCAGGTAAAAATGCTGAAGCATCGCGTGCGTATCGTTTCACCTTGATTGAGCGAGTGGGTGCACTATCGATTGCCTTTTGCAGAAGAAAGGATCCGAAGGTCAAAGACCATAAACAAAAAACCCCGCTTAAAGGCGGGGTTTTTGCTCCTCAGGCTTCCCGGACGACCGGGACAGCGACCCGCTGATTAATCCCGTACGTACGGGACTCGAACCAACTGCGCTAGTCTTCCCTCCGGGATGTAATCCGGATCAACCAATTTTTCCAAAAGCCTCCTTGATTTCTGTTTTTTAATCCATCGTTCTATTTTAACCGCATCGCCTCGATCTGAACCTACCTTGAAAATAGCTTTTAGTTCCCAAGGTCGACCTTTGGACGTAAAAGTCTTTCGATCGGAAGTATTGTGCGAAGTTAAACGGCACCAGGGATCATGGGAAGATCCCACGTAATACTTATTCGTACTGTCAGAAAATAATAGATAAACGTAGAAGACCATAAACAAAAAACCCCGCTTAAAGGCGGGGTTTTTTGCTCCTCAGGCTGGGCTCGAACCAGCGACCCTCTGATTAACAGTCAGATGCTCTAACCAACTGAGCTACTGAGGAAAGTATCATGTTGTGCTTGGGTTTCCCCTAAAGCGGATGCAAATATAACGGTTTTTTCAAACTGCCAAAACAAAAATTGCAAATTTATAGCTAGCCGAAAATAGCCCGGTAAATGTCATTTCCATTAGCAAATAACACCAAAGATAAGATCAGTACAAAACCGGCAATAGTAGCGTATTCCATAAATTTTTCATTTGGCTTGCGCCCGCTGATCATTTCGTACAAGAGGAACATCACATGTCCGCCATCGAGTGCAGGAATGGGGAGGATGTTCATAAAGGCCAAAATGATCGAAATAAAGGCCGTAGAATGCCAAAATTCTACCCAATCCCAGCTGGCTGGAAAGAGGCCTGCTATCGCTCCAAAACCACCTACCTGAGTAGCCCCTTTTTTGGTAAACACATAGCGGAACTGCGCTACATAATCTCTTAGGGTCCAATACCCATAACTAATTCCTTCCGAAATACTTTCGCCGAACGAATACGTCTTGGTTTGACGTTCAATAAAATCCTGATCCCGGCTGGTCGTAAATATACCCAGCGGACCGCCCACTTCGCGTTGAACTTCCAAAGTCATAGGAGTTCCCTCGCGTCGAATTTCTAGGGTGGTCGTGGTTTGTTCTCCACTTTGGCGTAAGGCCTGATTAATGTCGGAACGATAGGTGATGGGAGTGCCATTGATGGCTACCAAAGCGTCCGTGACTTGTAATCCTGCCTGATCGGCCGGTCCTCCGGCCGCTACACTATCCAATTGAACAGGATAACGATCTAAAGTAAAAGGAGGGAAATCGCCGGCACTGAATAATTCATCTCCAATTGTCTCCGGAAGCTTGATGGTTTCTGTAGATCCATTTTGATGCTCTACGGTCACGGTATTCACGTCCCGCATCATTAAATACGTGTTAATGTCAAGGACATCAAATAAGGGTTCGCCATTTACTGCTAGCACCTGATCTCCCTGCTCAAAACCATAGCGCTCCATGGTTGGCGAGACCCCAAAACCATATTTCATGTCCTCCGGTGTGGAATACTGCTGGCCGTAGAAGAAAATGATCATGATGTAAATCAGGAAGGCCACGATCACATTGACCGTTACCCCTCCCACCATTACAATCAGCCGTTGCCAGGCCGGTTTGGAGCGAAATTCCCAGGGCTTAGGCGGTTGCGCCATTTGCTCCTTATCCATACTTTCGTCGATCATCCCGGCGATCTTTACATATCCGCCTAAAGGGAGCCAGCCAATACCGTAAACGGTCTCCCCAATTTTCTTGCGGAACAGGGCAAACTTGACATCAAAAAAGAGGAAAAATTTCTCAACTCGTATCTTAAAAGCGCGGGCCGGCAAGAAATGTCCAAACTCGTGCAGGACGATCAAGATAGATAAACTTAAAAAGAGCTGAGCTCCTTTAATCAAATACACTTCCATAAATCAGCAATCTCATTTTCAAACGCCAAAAGTAACCTTTTATGATGGGGAATAAAAGCCCGCTGACTTACCCGTTCTTTTTCGGGAAATGAAATCCAAAATCAATTGGTCCTTGTTGAATGACCTTGTCCTATTCTCCCTACAATCCGTAAATTTTTCAAAAAATTCCCTACTAATTCCTTAGAAATTGTATCTTGAATGTGTTTTTCACTACGAAGCATCCCAATTTTTGAGATTTTATGAATTTGAGGGGGTGTAATTTGCGAAAAGCGCAATACCCAGAAAATAGACGATAAACGGTAGTCAGGTGTAAGCCAATAGTAAAAAAGCACCTCAAGCCTGATATCGCTTCCCTAATACTCTTCAACCAACCCGGGATACATCCCAAGGGAAGCTTTGTATTTATACTACATCTGAATCAATACTATTATGAGAAAACTCGTATGGGTTATCGCTTTGGCGTTCTATTTTCCGCTTCAAGCGCAACAAGTCCAATTGATTAACCAGGAACAGGGGATGCAATTGATGGTAGACGGCGAACCGATGATGATCAATGGAATGAATTGGGACTATGTTCCTATAGGAAAAAATTTCTCCTACAGCCTTTGGAATCAATCGGATGAACTTATTAAAGCCGCCCTCGACTCGGAGATGAGTCTCCTTCGCAACATGGGCGTCAATGCCATTCGGGTCTATACCGGTATTCAACCCAAATGGATACAGTATATCTATGAAAATTACGGGATTTACACCATGCTTAATCATGCTTTTGGGCGCTATGGTTTAACCATAGATGGGGTCTGGATTCCAAATACGGAATATGCTGATCCGGCAACACAGGAGCTTTTACTGACGGAGGTAACTCAATTGGTCAACCGTTACAAAGGGACTCCCGGACTGCTTCTGTATTTGCTGGGTAATGAGAATAACTACGGACTCTTTTGGGCAGGAGCGGAAACGGAAGACCTACCCGATGAGGATGCCGAACGCGCCTTTGTGGGCGAAAATCGCGGGCGTCCGATGTATCGACTGATGAATGAAGCAGCCAAGCGTATGAAGAGTACGGGTGCTAATGTTCCAGTCGCCATGTGTAATGGAGATGTCTTGTTTATAGACATTATCGCAGAGGAATGCCCGGATATTGATATTTATGGCACGAATATGTATCGCGGGGTTTCCTTTGGAGATGCCTTTCAGGTCGTAAAGGAGAAATTAAACAAACCCATCTTGTTTACTGAATTTGGGGCAGATGCCTATCACGCTATTCAAAATCAGGAAGATCAAAAAGCACAGGCCTATTATATGGTGGGCAATTGGGAAGAAATCTATAAGAATGCCTCTGGCCTCGGTCTTAACGGAAACTCACTCGGTGGATTCACCTTCCAATTCAGCGATGGTTGGTGGAAACTCGGGCAGACCGAAGATCTCTTTAAACACAACACCGGAGCTTCCTGGGCCAATGGAGGGTATCCTCATGACCTCGAACCCGGGGAGAACAATATGAATGAAGAGTGGTTTGGCATCTGCGCCAAAGGTCCTACCAATGCACGCGGCCTGTATGAGCTCTATCCAAGAGCAGCTTATTATGCTTTAAAGGAAGTGCACCAATTAAATCCTTATGCACCAGAGATGACTCCTCTGTTCATTGAAAATTATTTCAATTCGATCGAGCTTATGGAGCATGTGCTGCAGGCACGCGGAGACAAAGCGGCTCTGGGAGGAGCGTCTAACGGTAAAATACGTCTCAGCACTCTGCGCGCAGAGTTCACGACCTTCACCACCGGTGGATCCTTGATAACTACTCCCGATGATGCCGATCCGGATGCCCGTGAATTTCCGGATGAGCTCGGTTTTGACCACATGCAATCCTATTACGTGGGCGTTGAAGGCAACCCAGCTCCAAACATGCGTGCAGAAGTGACCGTGAATGTAGTGGGCAATGTCGCCGACAATCCCATTAATGAAATTTTTTATGAGAACAGAGCAAGAGGTCGCCGCGTGCTCACCACAGATGGCAATGTAGAATTGACCGATGTTAATCGTGTTCAAGTATATAACGCCTCTTACGAATGGAATGCCAAAGAATTTGACTTGCGTGGATTTTATCGAACCGGTCATTATCACTGGGGCTATGAAGGTGACTTCTTTGGACTCTATCCTGAAGCCAACTACGGGCCCAATCTCGATATTTACAACGGTGAAATCTTAGGGCTGGAAATAGATGGCAAGCGCGCCCTCAAAGGACTGAAAGTAGCTTACGGTCCGCAGCTTTGGTGGGGAGCCAATCCGGCCATCCTCCTCAAATACAGCAGACGCATTGGAAAATTTGACGTGACCGGTATTTATCACGAAGATCTGGATGATCTTGGAGATGCGGTCTCCTCCATAGCGATACCACAGCCGGTGACCCGTCGGGTTACGCTTGCCGCTAAACGGGAATTTGGAGACTTCGAAGTGGAAGTAGGAGGCATCTGGGGAGGTCAACCGCTTAATGGCAGAGAATTTCAAATTGTAGAAGGAGATAATCCCGATAATTATGTCGTTTACACGGATGAAATAAACTCCGGTGACAACTGGGGAGCCAAGGCCAAAATAACCTACACTGGTGGCAGATTCAACTGGTACGCTCAGGGCTCTGTTCTGGGATTGGTAGCTCGTGGGGGTGCTGACCAGACACAGACCTTTACCGGATGGAAATTAAGAGACAACGGTAGTGGAAACCTGACGAATTTCTTTACCGGATTCACCATGAGCTTCGGTAATCTACAAGTAGCCCCTAATTTTATGTGGCAGAAACCTATTGTTGAGGCGATCCCTAACGATGCGCCGCCGCCTGCCCGACTGCGCAACATTCAGGACGATCCTTTTGCAGTACGCGTCAATCGGGAAACTGTTGCCGGTGAAATTCTTCTGACGTTCGATCCTACTCCGGCTACCTGGATGTATGAGTGGAATAATGATGAAATGGAGGATGCACCTCTGGCCATAAGTTCAGGATTCGTCTATCGTCATCTGCCTACGACCATGGATGCGGCCATCGGTTTTCTGGACAATCGAAATTCTTTTGCCTTCGAAAACTCCGTTCCCGCCAGAGACTTATGGGAGAGTCATACTCGGGTCGTTTCGAAGCTGGGGCCCAATTTAGGAGTGATCGGGAATTTATATTTCGGTAATGCCCAGGCACGTGGTAGTGATGAGCGTCTTATCGAACGGGTGGGCGGAGATATCCGCGTGATCTACGACAAATTCAAATTTGTACATGCCTTCAAAATAAATGATTGGGGACCTTATGATTATCATAGGGATTTTAACCTCACCTTCCCGGTTCAGCTGATGCTAGACGTATCCATGACACTGGGTAAACCAAGCTGGTACATTCTACCCAACACGCGCATTGGAGTGCGCGGTACCTGGAGATCCCTTAATCAATTTTCACCGCGTTATGCGCCAAATGCAGCCGTAGAATTTGCAGATGAGCCTATCATCAGTCCGGTAGGGTTTGACGACGGTAACGAATGGGAGATCAGGACCTATGTACATATAAATATTGGTAATTAAAAAGCTGTGATGACGGAAATAAATCGACAACTCAAAACCCATGGATGGATACTGCTCGCACTGGGCATGGTCCTAAATTCTTGCGAGCGTGACTTCTCAGATGAGGTTGAATTTGCTGAATTCTCTTCCACACCTGAAGTCTTTATTGATGGCTTCAGCGCAGGTCTGGAGTACCTCCCATTCCAAGGCTCAAAACTAGACGCGTTCACCGTAGAAACCCAGATGGTTTATGAAGGGGAGGCGGCCATGCGTTTTGACGTACCTAATGAAGGTGATCCGCTTGGAGCTTTTGCAGGAGCAATTTTTCCGGATCCCACCGGAAGAAATCTTACCCAATACGACGCACTTACTTTTTGGGCGAGAGCTTCTCAAGCAGGAACCATCAATGAAATTGGATTTGGCAATGATTTTGGCCAAAGCCGGTATTTGGTGACCAAAAGAAATATGCGAATCAGCACGGCCTGGAGAAAATACGTAATTCCTATACCTGATCCTGAAAAGCTGGTTCGCGAAAGTGGCTTATTCTGGTACGCCGAAGGTCCGGAAGAAGGAAACGGCTACACCTTCTGGATAGACGAATTACAATTCGAACGCCTAGGAACTCTGGCCCAACCCAGACCGGCCATACTCAACGGGGAAGAGGTCGTTCAACAAGGCTTTGTAGGCAACGAGGTGACGCTTAGCGGACTTACCCAAACCTTTAATTTGGCCACGGGTGAAAATCAAACGGTAGATGTGGCTCCGGCTTACTATACCTTCACTTCCTCTGATCCGGACATTGCCCGAGTCAATGAGCTCGGTGTGGTCTCCATTTTAAATCAGGGAACGGCCACCATTACCGCTCTCTTGGATAATGTGAAAGCTGCAGGTTCACTTACCATTGAGTCTCTGGGAGATTTTGTCAATGCCCCTACTCCTACTCGAGATGCGGCCAATGTGATCAGCATATTTAGCGACGCCTACACCAATATTCCGGTAGACTTTTATAACGGTTTTTTTGCCCCCTTTCAAACCACACTTGGCGGAGCAGACTTGAACATCAATGGAGATAATATCATTCGCTATACAGACTTAAACTTCGTCGCGACAGAATTTAAGAACCCCACCATTGATGTGACCAGCATGACCGGATTTCACGTTGACATTCAAGTACAGGAACCTATTGATGCCGGAGACTTTATCCGAATAGAATTGGGCGACTTTGGTGCAGACGCGGTCTTTGGTGGTGGTGATGACTCCAGCGGTTCAATCATCATTCCAAGCGATCAATTGATAGCCAATGAGTGGATCAGTCTCGACCTGCCATTGGCTGATTTCACCGGTCTTGATTCGCCTACCAATCTAGCGCAAATCTTTTTTATCTCTGACGCCACCGTATCCACCATTCTGGTAGATAATATGTATTTCTACCGCGAGTAAAAAAATGAAAATGAAAAATATAAACCTTAGATACCGTCAATTGCGCTTTCGCGAAAGCTTTATCCTTATGCTTTTATGCGCACTATTGATCTCCTCTTGTGAAACAGACGAAACGCAACGAGTGACTAATTTTGAAAACCTCATTCTTGACGAAGATTTTGATCAGGACGGAGCTCCGGATCCAGCCCTCTGGGGCTATGATCTGGGAACCGGTGAAAATGGCTGGGGCAATCAGGAATTACAGTACTACACCAATCGCGAGTCCAATGTCACCGTACAGAATGGAGTGCTACTCATTACCGCACGACGAGAGAACTTTCAAGGTTCTAACTATACCTCAGCGCGCCTGATCACCCGAGATCGTTTTGAGCAAGCCTACGGCCGTTTTGAAGCTAGAATTCGATTGCCCTACGGCCAGGGGATCTGGCCAGCGTTTTGGATGTTGGGCGCCAGCGATACAGAAGTTTGGCCTAATATCGGAGAGATTGACATCATGGAATATCGAGGTCAGGAACCTACGGTGGTCTTAGGATCCATGCACGGTCCGGGATACTCCGGCGGAGAAGCCATTACCAAACGATACGAACTCGAAGGAGACCGTTTTGACACCGGATTTCACATTTTCGGTATAGAATGGACTCCCGAGTACGTCAATTTCTATGTCGACGATGTACTCTACAATCAGATCACCCGGGCCGATGTGCCTGGAGAATGGGTCTTTGACAATCCTTTTTATATGCTCATGAACGTTGCCGTTGGAGGCACTTTTGTTGGGCCTCCCAATACTGAAGCTGAATTCCCGCAGACGATGCTGGTCGATTACGTACGCGTTTACGAGTACGAAGACTATAACTTTTAACTCCTTGTCATGAAAAAATTGAATACACGATCCATTCTTCTCCTGCTCACCACCTTCATGTTTATCCCTTTAAGTTGTGAAGATGATGAGGTACTCATTCCTCAGGTCACCGCAGGATTTACCTATACTGTGAACGAGGATACGGGTACGGTGAGCTTCATAAATATTTCTGAACAGGCCGACGATTACACTTGGGATTTCGGTGACGGAACAAGCTCAACGGAGATCAATCCGATCAAAACCTATACTTCAGGAACCTATACGGTAACTCTAAGAGCAACCAATCTGGCCGGTGGGGCCAACACCTTTGAAGATGAATTAACCATCGTAGTCAATGAACCCATTAGCCTACCCATCACTTTCGATAGCGAAGCGGTGAATTATGAGGTGACCACCTTCCAGGGAGCCGCATTTATGATCGTAGAAAATCCGGACCTTTCGGGTACCAATGCAGAAGCTTCCAATGTGGGAGAGATCACGAATAGTGGCGCTGCCTTTGAAGGATTCTTTATTAATCTGGAAGAAGGCGTCGACCTTTCAGCAGGAGGCTCTATCTCCATCAATTTCTGGTCTGAAGTCCCCACCACGGTCTTGCTCAAACTAGAAGAAGGATCAGCCGCTGACACCGAAGTAAGCGTTGCACATTCCGGAACTGGATGGGAGTCTCTGGTCTTTGATTTTAGCAGTACAGCCTCCTACAATCGATTGACCTTCTTTGTGGACGGACCGGGTACCACAGCGGGTACGTTCTACATTGATAATATCGCACAAATGATGACCGAAGTTTCAAGTGGCTGTGATGATGAATTCATCGCCGCTACCGCTTTACCTCTCGATTTTGAGGGCTGTGAAACCTTCCTGTCTTCCAACAATTTTGGTTCAGGAATCACTTCTGGAGTTGCGGAAAATCCGGCAAAAGGTTCGCTTAATGAATCTGACTTCGTTCTGGAGGTCGAAAAAGTAGCTGGCGCTGATTTCTTCGCCGGAGTGCAGAATACCTTCGCCAACAATTTCGACCTGAGCACAACCAATACGTTCAAGATCAAGGTATATTCAACCAAGGCCAACGTACCCATGCGTTTCGAGCTGGCTTTAGATCCGCAAACGGATCCGGTCACAGGAAATCCAGCTCCGGTATTTAGAACGGTAGAAACAGCGAATGAGTGGGTGGAGCTAAGCTTTAGCTTTGAAAATCTTCCGGGTGGCCCTACTGCCTACAATCAGCTGGTCATCAAGCCCGATAATAATCAAACAGACGGTCCAATTACGGAGACAGGAACCTACTATTTTGATGATCTCCGACTGGAAGAAGCAGGCACCGGAGGCGGAGGAGGCTCATTTGATAGCGGCCTTCTTACCAATGGCGATTTTGAAGATGGACCGAACCCATGGACTATTGGTGTAGGCACTGACCCCGTTCCCTTGGCTACCGAGGATGGCAATAGCTTCTATTCGGTAAATGTGGAAGTCGCCGGGAATGCCTTTGATGTGAATATGAGTCAAAAGCTGGAAATCATTGAAGGCTCGACCTATACCCTCACTTTCGATGCCTGGTCAGATCGCTCCCGATCCATCGTAGCCGGAATCGGCCTGAGTGGTGGAAGCTTTGCGAATACCACAGAAACAGTGAATATAGACACCAACCGACAAACCTATACACTAACGCTTACGGCGAATGGATTTGGTGCACCGGATGCTAGGGTACTTTTTGATTCTGGAGCCGAAGTAGGTTTGGTGAATATTGACAATGTATCCCTATTCCTGGATGAAACCACCGATACCGAAGCTCCCGTCATCACTCTTAACGGAGCGGCGACGATCGAGGTGATGCAAGGCGATACGTTCACAGATCCCGGAGCGACCGCCACAGACAATGTGGATGGGGACCTGACTTCAGAAATACAGGTAGGGGGTGACACGGTAGATACCACTATCCCAGGCACCTATGCGATTACCTATAACGTCAGTGATGCGGCTGGAAATGCGGCCGATGAAGTGACCCGAACCGTGATCGTCATTGATAATGGAGGCGGGATGTTTGATAGCGGTCTTTTGACCAATGGTGACTTTGAGAACGGGGCCGCTCCATGGACCATTGGAGTAGGAACTGATCCGGTTCCTCTGGCAACCATGGATGGAAATACCTATTATTCGGTTGATGTCCAAACTGCCGGAAACGCCTTTGATGTCAATATGAGTCAAAAACTGGAAATCATCGAAGGCTCTACCTACACCCTAACTTTTGATGCCTGGTCAGATCGCATGCGATCCATCGTAGCCGGTATCGGCCTCAGTGGTGGTAGTTTTGCCAACACTACAGAAACCGTCAATATCGACACCAATAGACAGACCTATTCGGTCACCTTAACGGCTACTGGTTTTGGTGCACCGGATGCTCGTGTACTTTTCGATTCGGGTGCAGAAGTAGGCTTGGTCAATATTGATAATGTATCGCTCTTCCTGGAAAGTTCTGGCGGCGGCGGCAGCGGCGGTTGTACAGACACCTTAGTAGAAGCCCAAACCCTTCCCTTAGGTTTTGAAGGCTGTGAAACCTTCTTGGCAGCCAATAACTTTGGTTCCGGATTGACCTCTGAGTTGGTAGAGAATCCATTTAAAACAGGCATAAACACTTCTGATTACGTGCTGCGCGTCGATAAGCCCGCTGGCTCAGATTTCTTCGCGGGGATTCAGAATACGTTCGATCCTAATTTCGATTTAACGACCACGAATACTTTTAAAGTAAAAATCTACTCGACCAAGGCCAACGTAGTGTTTCGATTTGAACTTCTGGTGCTACCCAATGATGGAAGCTTAGGGAATCCAGCACCTCAATTTGTGACTATACCCACGGCTAATGAATGGGTAGAAGTCGAATTCACCTTTACCAACTTGCCGGAATCGCCAACCACCTATAATCATTTGGTGATCAAACCGGATAATGATCAAACGGATAGTCCAATTTCCTCTGATGGGACCTATTACATTGACGATATTCGATTGGAATAAGGCGCTTTTCAAATTAAATATAAAGCTCGCTTCGGCGGGCTTTATGCTTTTATAATGACCGTCATTCAAGGCCAAATGGAGAATGCATCGTAATTTTGCAGCGTGTTACAGTTCTTCTCCAAATACAAACCATTACTCTGGACCATGCTGCCCTTATCGGCAGTCATTCTGTTTATTTTTTACACCCTCTTAAAACCCGTAGAGCGATTGCCTGTGTATCAGCCCACCATGGTTGATAGAACCCTCGTGGACAGTACGGTTCAGTTTGTCAAGAAGTACCATAAGATCGCTCCTTTCACCTTGATAAATCAGAACGGAGATACCATTACAGAAGCTCACTATGCCGATAAGATCTATGTGGCTGATTTCTTCTTTACCACCTGCCAGTCCATTTGTCCCGTCATGACTGACCATATGTTGGATATCCAAAAGGAATTGGCAGCGGATACCTTGGTCAAATTGCTTTCTCACACGGTTATTCCTGAAACAGACAGTGTTCCTCAACTTAAAAAATACGCTTTAGACAAGGGCATAGACGAGTCCAAATGGGATCTAGTGACCGGTCCAAAAAAAGAGATTTATGCGCTTGCGCGAAAGAGCTATCTGGCGGCTAAAAGTGAGGGCGATGGCGGACCCTATGACATGATCCATACCGAGAATTTTATGCTCATCGATAAAGAAAAACGAATTCGGGGCTTCTATGACGGTACAGATGCCGAGGCTATTGCCACTTTACTGAAAGACATCGCCATCCTGAAAAAGGAGTATCAACCCGAACCCTCCTGGTGGGAGCGCTGGTTTGGGTAAAACTATACCCGCGCTTTGTTTTCCTATTGTCTCCGGATACCGTACTTTTGCTTATCTAAATTCAATCTAAATAAGTAGGTGATCACCCTGGATCAATTAAAACGCGGCGAAAAAGCGATTATCAAATCATTTGAAGTCGAGCACCTTCCCTTGAAATTGCTAGAAATGGGGTGTCTGCCGGGCAACGAAGTGGAGCTGGTGCAAATGGCCCCCTTCCAGGATCCCATCTACCTCAACATCAATGGTAGCCATCTGGCTATTCGCCGGGAAACGGCCCTGCGCATTGAAATTGAACTCCTCCCCTAAATGGCCAGACAGATTAATGTATCACTCATCGGCAACCCGAATACGGGCAAGACTTCGGTCTTTAATCACCTGACCGGCCTCAATCAAAAAGTGGGTAACTACCCCGGTATCACTGTAGAGAAAAAAGAGGGAGTTTGCAAATTGCCACGAGGAGTCAAAGCGCACATACTCGATTTACCGGGCACCTATAGCCTAAATGCTTCTTCTCTGGATGAGAACGTGGTCATCGAGCTGCTGCTCAACAAAAATGATAAAGACTATCCGGATGTAGCCGTGGTCGTCTCTGATGTAGAGAACCTCAAACGCAATCTCCTCCTGTTCACCCAGATCAAAGATCTTAAGATCCCCACCATACTGGTCATCAATATGGCGGATCGCATGAAACGCAAGGGGATCACCCTGGACATTGAGCAGATGGAAGAGCGGCTCAAAACCAAGATCGTCTTGGTGAGTGCTCGCAAAAATGAAGGTATTGACGAACTCAAACACTGGATTTCGGAATACTCCAAACTACCCCTGGAGCCTTGTTTAAATGCGTCCAGCATAGCACCCGACTATTTCGACCGCCTCCGCAAAGCTTTCCCTAATCAAGATCTGTACAAACTTTGGCTGGTCGTTACTCAGGACGTCAACTTTGGAAAACTGGAACGGAAAGAAATGAGTGCTTTAGCCACCTTCCAGACCGAATCGGTCAGCAATCTCAAGCGTTTGCAGCAAAAAGAAACCATTCAGCGCTATAAATTCATCAATGATACCCTCAAGGAAACACTAACCATTGATGTCAATGCCGCTCGTGATCTGCGCAGCCGACTGGACCGTATTTTGACTCATAAAGTTTGGGGGTACGTGATCTTTTTTGGCATTTTACTGCTGATCTTTCAGGCCATTTACGATTGGAGCAGCTATCCCATGGATTTTATCGATAGCGCATTTGCGTCCTTGAGTGAATGGACCAAAAGCAACCTCCCTCCCGGTAAATTCACCGATCTGATTGCCGAAGGCATCATCGCCGGACTGGGCGGGATCGTCATTTTCATTCCGCAAATTGCCTTCCTGTTCCTGTTTATCGCCTTATTGGAAGAAAGCGGTTATATGAGTCGGGTCGTATTTCTCATGGACCGGGTTATGCGGCGTTTTGGCTTGAGCGGTAAAAGTGTTGTACCTCTTGTTTCCGGTACGGCCTGTGCCATTCCTGCGATCATGGCTACCCGTAACATTGAGAGCTGGAAGGAGCGCTTGATCACCATTTTAGTGACCCCCTTTACCACCTGCTCCGCGCGCTTACCGGTTTATCTGATCATCATTGCGCTGATCATCCCGGATAAAGAAGTGCTGGGCATCTTCAACATGCAGGGCCTTACTTTGATGTTGTTGTACATGATCGGTTTTGGAGCCGCCATTGGCTCGGCCTGGATTCTCAACAAAATCCTCAAGATCAAAAGTCGAACCTTCTTCGTCATTGAGATGCCCAACTACAAATTACCCATGGCTAAGAATGTAGCGTTTACGGTGATCGAAAAGACAAAATCCTTTGTGGTCGATGCAGGAAAAATTATCCTCGCCATCAGTATTGTCTTGTGGGTACTGGCCTCCTACGGTCCGAACGATCAATTTGAAAATGCAGAAACTATCATGCAGGGACAGATGGAAGAAGGCGCTTTCGCGAAAGCGGAATTAGACCAAAAAATCGCCTCTTACAAGCTCGAGCACAGCTATATTGGCTACCTCGGTAAAGGGATAGAGCCCGTGGTCAGACCTCTAGGGTACGACTGGAAAATTGGGATTGCCATCATCAGTTCTTTTGCCGCACGGGAAGTCTTTGTAGGAACGTTGGCCACCATTTACAGTGTAGGGGATGATGAAGAAGAAACCATCAAAAATCGTATGGCCGGAGAGATCAACCCGGTCCTGGGCACGCCCCTGTTCAATTTTGCCAGTGGCGTTTCATTGCTTTTGTTTTATGCCTTTGCCATGCAATGCATGAGTACGCTGGCCATTGTAAAACGAGAGACCAACAGTTGGCGTTGGCCCTTGATTCAGTTAGTAGGAATGACCATTTTTGCGTATCTTATAGCATTGGCGGCCTATCAGATCTTGAAAGGAACCACCCTATAAAGCGACACCTTAACTATGGAAATCCTACAAACCATACTGACCTTAATCACCTTCCTTCTGGCGGTGGGTTATCTGGTGACGAAATTTATTTGGAAACCGGCTTTTCTCAAGGGAAAGAAATCGGGTAAAGGCTGCGGAGAGGACGACTGTGGTTGCCACTAAATTACTCTACAGTCAGTAACAAGCAGTACCTCTTTTTTTCTTGATTCTCCTCACCCGCTACCGGATAAGGTTCCAGAGCCTGGGCTGTGATGAGCAGATCTTCGCCGTTATAGATCACCGGCAATGCGCCAGCATCCAATTTGATTTCCCGTATCCCTTTCGATTTTCCCTGCCGAAACAATTCGACGGCAACAATGGCCTCACCCGCCCAAATGCATTGCACATTTTTAGGACAGCGGGAATCTGTGATCACCTCCACAAATTTTAGCTGTATTGCTCCCAGATCAGCGGTTTCTCCCTGTCCCAAACGGACCCTTAGCGCTGAGGTCTCCGAAACCCCAACCAAGGTATCCTGGCTCCAGGAGGTTCCAGCCAAAAGCAAACAAAAAAAGAGAGCGAATATTTTCATGAGTTGTGTTTTATGGACCAGAAAAAAATCCTGGCCTACTGTCGCTAAATACGTAAAAATTATGCCATTGTTGCATCAGCCTCTAAAAAGGAAGAAACGGTCTTTCAATTCCTCAATAGCCGTTTCTTTATTGGTCGTGATGTAGCGCAGAGCCTCATCCGTAAATTCCTGTCCTTTTGGGGTCAGGAAAACGACTTGATTATCGATTTGGATCAGGTTATTCTTAAGTGCCAGGTCCAGAACCGATTTAGAACGCACCCGTTGCCAGTTGATGTGTTCCTGCAAATGATTTACATGACGCTCCTCCTCCTGGCTATGATTTTGAAGATGCAGTAAAAAGGTAAGCAAGGAAACTTCAATACTCTGTCGTTTTTCTTTATAGATGACCGAGATCACGCCTCGTTTGGGAGCAAATAAGTACACCAGAAAGAACAACAGTCCTAGAACGGTAGTAATGGAACCGGCTATGGAGGCATCCAAGGCATAGGCTACCCAATACCCGGCGACGGCGGCAACTACACCAAAGATCGAACTGAGCACGAGCATGGTTTTCAGACTATCGGTCAATAGATAAGCGGCGGCTGCCGGAGCAATGATAAGCGCCACCACCAGTACGGCTCCCACAGCATCAAAGGCACCCACTACGGTTACGCTGGACATGCTCATCAGGCCGTAGTGAATCAAGACGGGAGAAAAGCCCAGTGAAGTGGCCAATCCCTTATCAAACGTACTCAGCTTTAATTCTTTGAAGAAGGTAATCAACAGAACAAGGGTCCCCAACAGAATGGTAGAGATGACCCAAAGCGATTTCGGACCCAGATCCATATCGCCCCAGTACAACCGATCAAATGGAGCGAAGGCAAGTTCGCCAAGCAGCACGGCATCGATATCCAGATGGACATCATTGGCATGCTGCGCGATCAAAAGCACTCCCACGCTAAAAAAAGCAGGGAAGACCAGGCCAATAGCCGTATCTTCTTTAACCAAACCTGTTTTTTGGATCTGCTCTACGATAAATACAGTAAGCACCCCGCTCAAAGCAGCAAGTAAGATCAACCAGGGCGAATTCAGATCTTGGGTAAGAAAAAAGCCCAATACGATGCCTGGCAATATGGAGTGGCTAATCGCATCGCTAATCATGGCCATTTTCCGCAACACCAGAAAAGTGCCCGGTAGAGCGCAGGCGATGGCCACCAAGGCGGCGATGAGCTGTATTTCTATTTGCGCATTACTCATGTTCCGGCGTATTTGGACTGTACATGGTTTCAGCTTCTTCGTAACCCTGGGGAGTCATTGACCACATTTGACCTTCAATCTGAATCAAACCCTGCTCTTCCAATTTTTTTAATGTTCTTCGGGTAAAGCCCTGAAAATTATTCAAGATCCGAATCGCGTGAGGATGCGAAATATCCTCATGGGTCTGAGCGATCTGATGCATAAAAGCCAGGGTTTTCTTTTCCTTCAGCGTATTCCGATTGCGTTGAAAGCGAATTTCCCGAAATAGAAGGCCGCGACCCGGAGAAAAGACAAAGGACAGTAAAACAAATGCCGCCGCCACCAGAACGATCACGGGCCCGGTGGATAGATTATTACTACTGGCACTGATGGCCGTTCCAAATACCCCGGCAAAGGCACCAAAAAGGGCAGCCAGTCCAACCATGGTACTCAGTTTATTGGTCCATTGACGGGCAGCCGCAGCCGGCGCCAACAGCATAGCACTCATCAAGACCACGCCCACGGTTTGCAAGCCCAGCACAATAGCCAGTACAATGAATGCCGTGATCAGTATATCTAAAAATCGGGTATTGAAACCCAGGGTTTTGGTATACTCTGCATCAAACAAGAGCAGTTTGAGTTCTTTCCAAAACAGCAGAAGTACGATCAAACTGACCCCGGTTACTATAGCCATCACCCAAACATCTTTTTCCACCAGTGTGGCCGCCTGACCAAATAAATACTTGTCCAATCCAGCTTGATTGGCATTGGGCAACTTCTGGATGAAGGTAAGCAGTAACATGCCAAATCCAAAGAAGAGGGAGAGTACCAATCCAAGGGCAGTATCACTTTTCAAACGGGTACGCTTCACGATGCCCTTGATCCAGAACGTTCCGATCAGTCCACTCACCAGTGCTCCGACCAGCAAAAGATTGCTGTCTTTGACCCCGGTAATCAAAAAGGCCAGAGCGATACCTGGCAGAGCCGCATGAGAAATGGCGTCACCCAATAAACTTTGCTTCCGCAAAACCGCAAAACTTCCCAGCATCCCGCAAATACCCCCCAGCAACGCCGTTCCCAAGGTAATGGTACGCAAGGTGTAGTTGGTAAAAAAGTCCTGGAGTTCCATGGGTGTTAGTCGTTAGTCGTTAGTCGTTAGTCGTTAGTCGTTAGTCGTTTAAGAAAATTCATTGATTGTTACTTCTTCAAATACTTCTTTAAAGTGTGGATCATTTTTGATAATTCTATAAGCTTTTCTCGTAGACTTTGATTATTCTCATCGTCTAAGTAGCCTCTCCTATTAGCAATTGTGGAACAGACTAAGCATTCCTGTACCGAGTTTGTAGCGATCTGCAAAAATCTATGAAATTGGGCGTCGGTATCTCCAGCACCTTCAGCTATATTCAAAGCAATAGAACAGGCCGCACGGCGGAATTGAGACCTAAGACCATAATTTTCGTTTTCTGGAAATTGCTCAGAAATACTATATACCTCGTCAATAAACTTCAAGCTTTTTTGATAAACCTTGAGTTCTTCAAACTTGAAAGCTTCTTCCTTCATCTTTAAATTATTTCACTATCGACTAATGACTACCGACTACAGGCTTACAACCTAACCTTGTACACTCACCTTATAATTAATACCATAGGTGAGCGTCAGATTATCGTCATTGAAAATTTCCTTGACGGGTCCGGTGGCAATTCCTTTTACGTTGAGGAAGGTCACCCAGTCAAAATATTCTGGGACGGTCTGTAAGTCGTGATGTACGACGATCAAGGTCTTTCCGGCTTTCCTTAGCTCTTTCAGGATATTGATGATGGCCCGTTCCGTGGAAGCATCCACCCCTTGAAAAGGCTCATCCATCAAATAAATCGAAGCGTTTTGCACCAATGCCCGGGCCAGAAAGATACGCTGTTGCTGACCCCCGCTCAACTGACTGATCTGCCGACTGCGAAATTCGAGCATGCCTACCTTTTCTAGGGCCTCCAAAGCCGCTTTCTTCTCCTTTTGTCCGGGTCGTTTAATCCAACCCAGACTGCCATAGGTTCCCATCATGACCACATCGAGTGCTGTAGTGGGAAAATCCCAATCCACACTTCCCTTTTGCGGCACATAGGCTACCTTATCCACCTGCGATTGGTAACTCTTTCCAAACACCTTTACCGTGCCGGCTATAGGTTTTATGATCCCAAGGATGGATTTGATCAGCGTTGACTTACCGGCTCCATTCGGTCCCACGATGGCCATCAACACACCCTCCGGAACCGCCAGATCGATGTCCCAAAGCACGGGTTTATAATCATAGGCGACCGTGAGGTCATCCACCTGTATGGCCAATTGTTTCGCTTTCATCGTAAGGCGTCAACCATGGTGTTGACGTTGTATTTAAACATTCCAATATAGGTGCCCTCTAGCGTTCCGGTAGTTCCCAAAGCATCCGAAAACAAGGTTCCACCAATCTGTACATCAAAATCCTGAGCATTCACCGCTGCCTGCAGAGCCTCAATCGTGCGACGAGGTACGCTTGATTCCACAAAAATGGCTTTGACCTGATGATCAATGATGAATTGGGCAAGGCGTTGAACATCTTGCACTCCTGCTTCCGTAGCCGTTGACAAGCCTTGCAGGCCTACCACTTCAAATCCAAAGGCTCTTCCGAAGTAACTGAAGGCATCATGTGCGGTGACCAGGATACGCTGCTCTTCCGGTAAGCTCGCAATGGTGGTCTGGATTTCTTCTTTTAGGGCTTCCAACTGATTTAAATATGCTGTTTCCGCTTTCGCGAAAGCTTCCTTGTGCTCAGGCGCTAATTGTTGCAGTTGTCTGCTCATTTCTTGAGTGATCTGTTTCCAATAATCAATATCAAACCAGATGTGCGGATCGTAATTGGAAGCAAAGTAATCGGATCCGATCAGGGTATCGGGATCCAGAGCTTTCTCGGCCAAAGCCACTGTTTGAATGGAACGACCCATTTTTTCAAACACCTCAACCAGTTTGCCCTCCAGATGCAAACCGTTATAGAAGATCACATCGGCCTGGGTCAATTTACGTACATCCCCTTCGCTCGCTTTGTATAAGTGAGGATCCACCCCACTGCCCATGAGGCCTTCCACCCGGATGTGTTTCCCACCCAAGGCTTTGGCCAGGTCAGTGAGCATGGTCGTAGTCGTGACCACGTACAACTCCTCAGAGGGCTCTTTTTGATCCTGCTTACATCCGGCGAAAAGTCCGCCGATTACCAATACAATCCATATCCCTTTTTTCATAACGCTTACCATTTTCGTATTCGGTAACTAAATCCTGCACTCAACAGCAATTCCTGATCGGTGGTGATTCCGGAGCCTATGGTGGCGTCCAACTGTAAATCAGGATTGACCAGATAAGTCAGTCCGGCATCCCAGCTGTGATTCGGACTGCTGTCTTCGGGCAGGTCTCCGTAAATTTCTGCGTACAGACCCAGGCGTTCTGTGAGGCCGTAGCCATAGGCCAGGGTATAGACATAGGCCGCTTCCGGCGAATCGTCACGCCATTGCATACCTATATTGTAGGCGATTCCGGAACGCTCGCTCAAGGAATGATCAAAAGAAAATCGGAAATCGACGCCTGTGGTTTCCGGTCTAAAATCCTGACCCGCCGATAAGGGTAAATACACATGACCCAATAAACCGATTTGCGGCCAGAAACCGTTCCGATCAGCAATACCGATCTTGGCTCCTACCAGCAGCGGCTGCAAGCCACTTTGAATATTGTCCAGTTCTGTTCCGGCGATTTCTGTCCGTATTTCTTGAAAGTCCCAACCCAGGCGCAATTCCAGATTATCCAGCAAACCGTAGCGCAAGAGCATGGTGTTCAAGGTCCAGGCTTTCTGCGTCACAGGACCGTTTTCGAACTCTTCGTAAAAAGTTCCGGTTTCGATCTGAAGAAAACCGCGCTGGACGAGATTAGGTGCTTCCGTCGCATCCGGTCGATCGGTAATGAGCGGCTCGACAGCGGTCGATTCTTGCTGTGCCCAGGCAAAAGATCCGTAAATCAACAAGCCCAGGAGTAGTTTATGTTTTGTCATACGAATAAACGTTCTTTTTGTATTTTTGATTAACAAAACTATAAAAGTTAGCCATGTCTAACAAATTAAACTTGACAAATTTAACCAAGAGTGAAGAGGATTATCTAAAAGCGCTCTTTTCGCTCAGTCAGGGTGGCCAAAAAAAGGTGGGCAATAACCAACTGGCTGATTATCTGGAGCTCTCTCCGGCTTCGGTCAATAATATGGTTAAGAAACTGAGTGCCAAGGAACTGGTGAATAGTGAGCGCTATGGAAAACTGGAGTTAAGCGCCGAAGGGCGTGCCTTGGCGGTTAGTTTGATCCGTAAACATCGCTTGTGGGAGACCTTTCTCTACGATCATTTGAACTTTCGCTGGGATGAGGTGCATGAGGTTGCCGAACAGTTGGAGCACATCAAATCGACCAAGCTCATTGAGGAGCTCGATCGGTTTATGGATTATCCCCAAAAAGATCCTCACGGAGAGATCATCCCCGATGCGGATGGTAGTTATCGGATGGAACCGCGAATCCGTCTCTCCAAATTAGCTGCCGGAGACCAGTGTCAACTCGTCGCTGTCGACGATGATTCAGTAGCCTTTCTCCAGTATGTCACTCAGTTGGGATTGGCCTTATCCACCACCATAGAGGTGCTTGAGCTGCGGGAGTTTGATGGCTCCATCAAAATCAAATTCGACGATTCTGTGGAAACCGTATCCAAAAAATTCGCCGATCTGGTCTTTGTTAAACGCCTGGAGGATGAAGCCTAAAACCTACGACTATATTTTTACCGGAGGTGGCTTGGCCGCTCAACTCTTGGTGTACCGCTTGACTCAGGACGCTTATTTTAAAGATCACCGTATCCTCATCATCGACGCTGAGGAAAAATCATCAGACGATCGTACCTGGTGCTTTTGGGATACCGCTGATCACGAATGGTCTGCACTTGTTGACAAATCCTGGAACTCTATTTACTTTGGCCATCCTGAAGGCTTTTTCGATCGCTATGCACTGTCACCCATGTCCTACCACATGATGCGCAGCAGTACTTTTTATCAATTCATGAGGCAACAGTTTGAAGCCTCCAATCAGGTGGAATGGGTTCAAGCCACGGTAGTGGGGATAGACGACCGTGGGGATCAGGTGCTGGTTCGCACATCAGAAGACACCTTCACATCAAAGAAAGTCTTTAGCAGCATTTACCGACCCGATTCCCTGAACAAGCAGACAGGATACGAGGTCTTGCAACAGCATTTTGTGGGTTGGTTTGTGGAAACTCCACAACCCGAATTTGATGATCAGGCGGCTACTTTTATGGATTTCAGTATCCCGCAGCGTGGCAATACCCGCTTTATGTACATACTGCCGGAATCACCCACCAAAGCCTTATTTGAATATACCTTGTTTTCGGAGAGGCTGTTGAAGCGGGCAGAGTATGAGGCAGCCATAGCTGACTACCTCAAATCAAAGCATATTACAGAATATACTATCATCGAAAAAGAACAGGGATGCATTCCTATGAGCTGTTATCCCTTCCATAAAGCAAGCTCCAAAAATGTGCTTCCCATCGGTACTGCAGGTGGATGGACCAAGCCCAGTACCGGTTTTACTTTTACGCACAGCGATAAGCAAGCGAAGAACCTTACCGTATTTCTTAAGCAGCAAGACGATCTGCGTCGTTTTTATCGTCGTGATCGATTCTGGTACTATGATCTGCTTTTTATTGATGTGCTTTCGCGAAAGAATGAACTGGGCGCCCAACTCTTTTCCACCCTGTTCAAGCGCAATGAACCTACCCGAATATTGCGTTTTCTCAACAATGAGACCCAGGTGTGGGAAGAATTAAAGATCACGCTCAGTTTACCACCCAAAGAATTCATCAAGGCAGTTTGGAATCAACTAAACAAAAAGAAAACCGCTACTTAAAGCCGCGTTCTTTTTGAATCGTCTCATAGGCTTCCTGCACTTTACGAAACTTCTCCTCGGCCCCCTGACGATAGGCTTCATCCATGTGTTGTAGCTTGTCCGGATGGTATTTTTTAGCCATGGTGCGAAATGCCTTTTTGACCTCTGCATCTGTGGCCGTTTTATCAATTTCAAGGATTTTATAGGAAGAATCGGCTTTTTGAATGAACATGGCTTTGATGCTCTCAAAATCCCGGCTGTTCAGGCGAAAATAGCCCGCAATACGGGAGAGCATGTTGACCTCCGGATCACTTATTTTTCCGTCGGCTTGAGCGATCCCAAAAAGGAAATGGAGAATCTGTAAACGCACCTCATAGCGGGTTCGCTGGTTCAGGTAATTGCAAATACGTGCTGCAGACACCTCGCGCTTTTTGATGACCTCATTAAAAGTTCGGAACGTAGCATTGGCCCGTTCTTTCCCGTAGGCCTGAACAAAATACTTTTGCACATAGTCCATTTCCCGTTGAGAAATGGTACCATCGGCTTTGATCACTACAGAGGCCAGGGAGAGTAAATTCAACTCAAAATCCCCTGGGGACACATGAGTAGCTCCGCCCTGAAAAGGATTTTGAAAGGAGCCTCCTCCTAGGGAACCTTTAGTAAACGAATCGATCAGGCTTCCAATGAGGTATCCCACCACGGCTCCAAAAAAACCTCGGAAAGTGAATCCAATAATGGCGGCCAACCATTTAATCATAGCAATTTATTTTCAGGGGCAAAAGTAAAGCCTTTGCAGCGTATTGGTCGGCGAATTTGACAAATTGTTACCGCGCGTTAGGGATGGCAGTGGCATCCTGCTGCCTGTGTGCGGCAGATAAAACGGACAGCCCGGGCGGCGGTGTTCCACCGCCGCAACGCCATAGGAAATTTCAATGCTGTAATTAATTGTGGTGACTAACGACTGAGGCAAGCCCATGCTTTTTAGTTATCTTTGCAACGTAAAAAATAGAACTATGTATCCAGCAGAATTAGTAAAACCCATGCGTGAAGACCTGACTCGTCACGGCTTTACGGAACTCCATACCACTGAAGATGTCGAAGCCGCCATGAAAAAGAGCGGAACTACGCTTGTCGTGGTCAATTCCGTTTGTGGTTGTGCGGCAGCCAATGCCCGTCCCGGTGCGATTCACGCCCTACAGAACGACAAAACTCCTGATCATTTATTTACCGTATTCGCGGGCGTTGATCGGGAAGCCACTGATCTGGCTCGAAGCTTTATGGTCCCTTTTCCTCCCTCTTCGCCTTCTATGGCCTTGTTCAAAGATGGAGAGTTGGTGCATATGTTAGAGCGTCATCACATTGAAGGACGTCCGGCGGAGCTGATCGCTGAAAATTTAAAAGATGCCTTTGACGAGCATTGCTAGTCTGTAGGCCTAACAATCAAAAGCCATCTCTGGAGAGGTGGCTTTTTTTATTCCTACCTATCTATTCTTATGGAGAAAATTCTAATTGAAAAAGCCAAAGCCTTCGTTCAGGACAGCTTGAAGCATGCAGAAGGCGGTCACGATTGGTTTCACGTGTTACGGGTGTATCGCAATGCCCTATTGATAGCCGAAAAAGAAGCGGTCGATACCACTACGGTAGCTCTGGGCGCACTGCTGCACGACATCGCCGACCCTAAATTTCACGATGGTGATGAAACGCTGGGTCCACGACTGGCTCGGGAATTTTTACAAGAGCAGAATGCCCCCGGCGAACTGATTGAGGAGGTGATTTATATTATTCAACACTGTTCCTTTGGAGGTGGGTTTCAGAAGGCCAAGAAACCTTCCTTAGCGTTACAGATCATCCAGGACGCCGATCGTTTGGACGCTCTTGGGGCAATTGGGATTGCCAGAACCTTCAATTATGGAGGCTTTAAAAATCGAGCCCTCTACGATCCTTCCATTCCACCTCAACAGTATGCAACCAAAAGCGCCTATCGCAATTCCAAGGCGCCCACCATCAATCATTTCTATGAAAAATTATTATTGCTCAAAGACGAAATGCACACCACAACAGCAAAGAAGATCGCTGAGGAGCGGCATGCATTTATGGAAACCTTTTTAGAACAGTTCTACGCAGAATGGGAAGGAAAAAAATAACCCGCTGCGTGTGCAGCGGGTTAGACTATGAAGGGGATCAAAGATTAAATCTGAATGCGATCAATAGTCACCTTATCCTCATATCGATACAAGGGTAATACGCGTACTTCTTTGGTCTCCTGGGCAGTACCGTAATTTTTATATACAGTATACTTTAGATAAGTCGGCACCTGATTTTGATTCTCTCCCAAATAGCGCAGATTCACGATCCATTCTCCACGACCGGCATCATCCAGAATAAATTCTTCGGTTGAAAAGCCTAATCGATTTTCATCCAACAAACGTTGCAGATTGTCAGCTGCCGTGTGTTTCCAGGTGAAATACTTCTTGTCCGGGCTTACGAATTGAATCTCAAAATCATCATTAGGATTGTTGTAGTCAATTACGACGCGCACATCCTGCTTGTATCCAACCTTTAGGTAATCATTATCCAATTGGCTGAAATCGACCTTCTCTTTGTGATTGGCGATCAAATGACGCAATTCATTATCGATTTCCGATTGTAGTCCACTGAAATCGACCTGAGGAACCGAATTGTTGATCATGGCTAAATAAAAGTCAAAGGCTTTTTGATACGCCCCCTGTTCTACATAAAGCAAAGCCAAATCTCTGTAGGATTGAGCCGCGTAGGGTTCTAGCTCCAGGATGCGTTCGTAGACCTTAGTCGCACGATCGATCTCTCCTTCAGCTTCCAGTTCGTAAGCCAGCGTTTTTAAAGCTTTTACATTCTCGCTTCCGATCTCCCCAATATTGGAACGTATAATCTCTGATTTTTTCGGATCATATTTTTTGAAAAAATCAGCGACTTCCAGGTAATACGGAATATTCAAAGCATTTTCCTTACGGCTATCTTGATAGACCACAAGAGCTTCGTTATACGATGTGGTCGCTTGCAACGGCTTTAAAAAATCAGGCGTCTCATCTACCTGAGTATAGAACAACGGACTCTCTTGATAATCGTTTCCACGAATCAAAGCCGTATTAAAAGCTTCCTGCTCCATCCTTGACAAGCTATAAGGACCTGTCTTGGTGGTCACGATCAATACGCCATTACGCGATTGTGTACCGAATAAGGACATTCCGGCTTGAATACTTCGGGTAAAGGTGACCGTTTGAATGTTGTTGATGTCCACATAAGGAATCTGTTGTTCGCTAAAATCCCCTCCGAAGGCCACACCATCAATGACGACCAGTAATCCGGCCGGTAGGGAAATCGATCCGCTGTAGGATCCAACTCCAAAACCAAGTCCGGGAAACTTTCCGCTTACAGCGGTCATTAGATCGATGGCTGCTGGATTTAATTCGTCTCCAGTAATGGTGTAGGCGCGATACCCTAAAATTCGTTTATCCACTTTACCCAAAACGGTTCTGATCTCATTGCGCAATTCCTCCTCCTGATCCTGAACAACACCATTGACCACAACGGCCTCCAGCATTTCATTTTTAGAAGCCAGTTCGAGTTCTATGGGTTCATTGCCGGTTATTTTCACTTCTTTCGGGTAAGTCCCGAAAAAATCAAAGGTGAGAATATCCCCTTTTCGGGCCATGATCTCAAAATTCCCATCGGCATCCGTCTCTACGGTTCTAAGACTATTCTTAAGCCCTACTTCAACCCCTTGAATGACTTCGGAGGCATTTTTGATCTTCCCGCTAATCAACATCAGACCGTCGTCATCATTGTTCCGTTTTAAGCTTTCGCGAAAGCGTATCGCGCGATAGCTTTCTTGAACTCCATTCGCCTTGAGATTGACATATCGCCCTTTGGTAATAGCGGCCAGTTGAGCCAAGAGTGCTGCATTATCCTGTTTAACACTACTCACCAAAAACATGGGTTTCTTCGCCGAAACACGGAAACTGCCAAAGCTGGCATTACCATCAGTAAAGAGCAGAACCGCATCCGTATCTGAAGTGGGGCGAACCTGACTGAAATCGGTAGCGCCATCCGGACGTAGATCAGCCAATTTCTGAGCTAAGGCAGTGATGTCTCCATTTTCGATCAAAAAAGTAGATTCCTTTTCTTCAATGTCAAAGGTGGTCAGTTTGACCTGCACTCGGGGTAATTCCTGAAAATACTGCTTGAGAAATTCCAGTTCAAGCGCTTGATCGCGGCTTTCCATGGATTTTGAGTTGTCCCAATAAATGTGCACCTGATCCTGACTCTCGAAGTCAAAAGTGCTTTCATCGGTGGGAGTACTTGTTCGGGAATACGCTGGTGCTTCTCCCTCATTCAATGCGATTTCATTCTGGCCGTAAGTTGCAATTCCTAAAAGCAGACTTAAGCTTCCTATTAGTATCTTTTTCATAGTCTTTTAATTTCTGTAAATAGCACAAATATCGTGCCGACTTCCCTCATTTTTAATCTATTAAAGATACGGAAATATTTTAAAAAAGCGTCCATTGTCCGTGCTTGAATTTAGAATGTAGAGCACAGTTCAACTCAGGCATAGACCGATCGGTCAGGTATTTGGCTCTGGCGATGCTGAATTGCTGTTTGATGTGTTCAGCCCACTGACCTTCTCCTTTCATTCGGGTACCAAAACGGGAATCGTTGAGCTGCCCTCCATGACAGGCTGCAATTTGATTCAAAATTCGCTGGGCACGATCCGGCAGTGCTTTTTGAAGCCAGTCTTCAAATAACAGCCCTAAGGCACCATTCAGGCGCACCACCGTATGGCCCACATCTAAGGCACCTCGTGCAGCAACCTCCCGAACCAGGGGGATGATCTCGTGGTCATTGAGCGAAGGGATGATGGGCGCCATCATGACGCGGACCGGTATGCCTGCTTTACTCAATTGCTCAACGGTTTCTAAACGTTTTTTTATGGAAGCTGTTCGCGGTTCCAACAATTGACGGGTTCGCTCTTCCAGAGAAGTAATGGAAATATATACACGGACTAATTCTTCTTCTGCCAGTGGCTTTAAAAGATCCAGATCGCGAAGTATCAAACTGTTCTTAGTAATAATGCCTACCGGATGTCTGTATTTCAAGAACACTTCGAGCAAGCTGCGGGTCAACTTCATTGTTCGCTCCACCGGTTGATAGCAATCGGTATTCCCGGATAGTCCTATGGGTATTGCTTCCCAGTGCTTTGACTTTAGTTTTTTTTCCAATAATTCGGGTGCATTTTTTTTGATTAAGATCTTCTGCTCAAAATCCAGGCCTGCACCAAGACCCCAGTATTCGTGAGAATTTCGCGCATAACAATAAACACACCCATGCTCGCAACCCTGGTACGGATTCAGAGAATACTGCATACCGACGTCCGGGCTATTGACCTTGTTGACAATCGTCTTGGGAAAGGTGGGTATATAGGTGGTTTGCTTAGGTCTGGCCTCTTCTCCTTCTTGCTCACAGTAATTCAGAAAGTCGTCCCGCATCTCTTCGTGAAGATTACTGAACTTATTGGGTAATCGCTTTTGAGCACCCCGACCTTTTATGTAATTGGTTTCCTCCATATGGAATATTTACAAAATTATGGATTTATTCCTTATGTCGGAGTTCGCTTTGAATTATTTAACTTTAAAGTTTTAATACCTTTCTCTATGAAGCGTCGCCAATTTCTGAAGCAAACCGCAGCGGCCAGTGCTGCTTTTTCTATAGTCCCCAGCTTTGTGCTTGGAAAAAACCACATTCCTCCTAGTGATACCTTGTACATCGGAGCCATAGGTGTAGGCGGTAGAGGCGCAGGGGTCATTTACGAGCTCAATCAAACCAAACGAGTGAAATTTGTGGCCTTATGCGACGTAGACGATCGTCGCGCTTCGGAAACCTTTTCCCGCTATCCTAAAGCCAAACGATTCAAAGATTTTCGAAAGCTCTACGATGCTCATCTGAACGATATTGATGCGATCATGGTAGCCACTCCTGATCATACCCATGCCACTATAGCCTTGCCTTTTATGCGTGCCAAGAAGCATGCTTATGTTGAAAAACCACTTACGCATAATATCTATGAGGCCCGATTGATGACCCAAACCGCAGCCGAAAACGGCATTATCACCCAAATGGGAAATCAGGGAAGCTCCAGTGATGGTATTAGACGTGCCCAGGAAATGATTGATGCCGGAATGATCGGTAAAGTAAATCGGGTGGATTGTTGGACTAATCGGCCGGTCTGGCCTCAGGGATTCCGACACATTACTGAAGGACAAGCTGTGCCCGAAGGTCTGGACTGGGACCTCTGGTTAGGTCCGGCGCAAGTGAGACCCTACAACGAAGCGTATCTACCCTTTAAATGGCGAGGCTGGTGGGACTTCGGTACCGGAGCCATGGGCGATATGGGATGCCACATTATGGAGACCCCATTCAAGACCTTAGGCCTACGCTATCCTTATGAAGCCGAAGCGAGCTGTACCACCGTTTGGTCTGGCGATTTTGTGGAAGCCGATTACAGTGAAGCCTGTCCACCGTCGTCCATTGTGCGGCTCAAGTTTGACAGTCCCAAGTATGGTGATCTTTCGCTGAATTGGTATGATGGAGGCATCATGCCTGATCTACCCCCAGAGCTCAAGGACGGCGAAAAGCCCGGTGATGGAGGCGGAGGAAGTATATTTTACGGAGATCAAGGCATCATGGTGACGGATACCTATTCTGCCAATCCTCGACTATTGCCGAGCGCTACAATGGCAACTGCGACGCTACCCGCTGAAACACTACCCCGTATCGAAGAAGGACATGCCGGAAATTGGGTGAATGCCTGTTTAAATAACGGCACTACCTCCTCACCATTCTCCTATGGCGGACCCTTAACGGAAGCTGTTCTCATGGGGAATCTGGCCATTAAAGCCTATCAATATAAAACGCTTAAAGCAGGCAAGAAAGTGGGCGACTGGGATCCTTACCAATATCCGGGACGCCGAACTTTACAATGGAACGGTGAAGACATGCGTGTCACCAATTACGACCTGGCCAACGATTGGGTGAAACGAGACTATCGCGAGGGCTGGAGTTTGACTTAATTCCCTGGAAAATCAGCTTTTCGCTTTTCTAAAAAAGCCGAAGTCCCTTCTTTGAAATCTTCGGTACCGAAGCAGCGCCCAAAAGCCTTGATTTCTGCTTTGTATCCATCCACCCCCGTTTGATATCCGGCATTAACGGCTTCGATCGCTTCAGCAATAGCCACACTGGAGTTACGCATGATCTTCTGTGCCCGCTCATCGGCAAGGGCTAGCAGTTCATCAGGAGTGGTCACGTGGTTGACCAATCCATACTCCAGCGCTTGTTGCGCTCCAATCATTCCAGCCGTCATGATCATTTCCAAGGCTCTGCCTTTACCCACCAATTGGGGTAAACGCTGCGTGCCTCCATAGCCGGGGATGACTCCCAGGGAGGTTTCCGGCAGTCCCATTCGGGCATTGTCACTCGCTATTCGAAAGTGACAGGCCATGGCCAATTCTAAGCCTCCTCCAAGGGCAAAGCCGTTGATGGCCGCAATCACAGGAGTGCCCAACTGTTCCACAAAATCAAAGAGCTGTTCTTGCCCTTCTTTGGCCAGGGCCGCTCCCTGAGCCACATCAAAATGGGCAAATTCAGAAATATCCGCCCCAGCTACAAAGGCCTTTTCTCCGCTTCCTGTCAATATGATGATCTTAGTGTCTGCGTCCTGATCCGCTTTCGCGAAAGCGTCATGCAACTCTTCAATCGTCGCTTTATTTAAGGCGTTGAGTTTATTGGGGCGATCGATAGTGATCACGGTGATCCCATCATCAAATTCAGACAGAATGTTGTTGTATTCCATGGTCGAAATATTAGAAATTGAAAAGCAAATCGGGCGGAAAAGACTAATTCTTCGGGAAAATAACCTTAAAGATCGTCCCCTGACCCGGCTTGGAAGTAAAGGTAATGGTTCCCTCGTAAGTTTCCACAATGTTCTTGACCATCCCCAGACCCAATCCCATACCGCTCGTTTTCGTCGTAAATTTTGGTTCAAAGATCTTGGGAGCATTGAGATCCGTAATGCCAACTCCATTATCAGCCACGGCAATCTCCACCTCAGCCCCTAGATCGCTTACGGTCACAACAATACGCGGTTCCTCTTTGTGCGCGGTAGCCTGAATGGCATTTTTGACCAGATTGGTCACGACCCGGATAAGCTGGGTTCGATCAAATTTAGCCATAAGCTCGTCCTCCTGGCTTTGAAAGACGATGCGGTTTTCATTAAAAATCTCTAAGGATAGGCGAACGATCTTTGGCACATTCAATACCTCGCTTTGCTGAGCCGGCATATCGGCAAAATTGCTGAAGGCAGAGGCTATGGAGCTCATGGTATCGATCTGTTGGATCAGGGTATTACTGTATTCACGTACCTTGTTCTTGATTTCGGGGTCCTCGGGATCGAAACGGCGTTCAAAACTCTGCACGGTTAGGCGCATGGGAGTCAGCGGATTTTTGATCTCGTGGGCGACCTGTTTGGCCATTTCTCTCCACGCCTGCTCGCGTTCACTGCGCGCCAACTTAGCTGCACTCGCCTCCAATTCATCAATCATGCCGTTGTAGGCATCGACCAGGGTTCGAATCTCTTCACTGGCCTCTGTGGTTTCAATGCGCTGATTGCGCTTCTCCAGGCGTGTATCCGTAATTTTTTGACTAATCGCATTCAGGCTTCGGGTGATGTATTTGGATAAGAAATAGGCCAATACAATGGCAGCCAGGAGCATGAAGATGTATACCGTACCCAGGCGCTTTAGGAATTCAGCCAATTCTTCTGAAAAGAAGTCGTCGTCCTCCAAATAGGGCAGGTTTAAGATGGCCAAGGGCTTAGCCTGACGATCATTGATATAGGTAAAAGACGATTGAAAATTCCGCTCACTGTTGTTGTAGGTAAGGACCACCCTTTTTTGTGGATCGTTGGCCAATTCGTTGACGATGTCCTGATCCAATTGTTTAGGCACTGAATCGAGGATGAGGGAGGCCTTGGAGGTTTTTAGCAGACGCCCTTCCAAATCGTAGAAATTGAGTTGAAGATTATGCACTTTAGCGATCTTGTAGATCTCCCGGGCGAAAATAAGGGGTATTTTATCGGTTTTGACCTCATACGTGGTTTCATACAGCACGTAATTGATGTGCTCTTTGATGGCCTCTTCCTTACGTTCTAGCCGTTCTTCGTGGTAATCTTTAGCCTCCTCCCGATACTGATACACCGCCATCCCGGCAATGAGTATCGAGGCGCCCACCACGAGGAGGATCATGGTGACGAAAATTCGCGTGCGTAAGGAAAAATTATTGAGTTTCATAGGTGCGTCTCCAGGGCATCAAAAGTCAGGCCGCTTTCCATCTGGCTTTTCGCTTTCCGCCCTGCCCGCTGCCGTGGTGCGAAAGCGTTTGTATAACTTGATTCCCAGCATCAGTACGACCGCCAATCCGATCAAGCCTACTAAACCCCAGATCCAGTGGGTGGTGCTTTTGGTAATGGCGAGGAAAATCACCGCAAATAAGATGAGCGTAGTCCCTTCATTCCAAATACGCATAAAGTTTGAACTGTAGCGAAATAGTCCTCGCTGCAATTGCTTAAACATCAAATGGCATTTCCAATGATAGGCGTACAAGAGCACAATAAACCCCAACTTGATCTGCATCCAGGGAGCGTAAAGCAAACCGGTATTGATGATGAGCATGGCAATTGCAAAGCTACTCGCCAAGACCAGAGATGGCCAGGTAATGATGTACCACAACCGTTTGGTCATTAATGCGAGTTGAGCAGAGAGAATGCTTCTATCCGGCTCCGGCTTGTCTTGCGCCTCGATATGATAAATGAACAAGCGGGGCACATAAAACAAGCCGGCAAACCAGGTGACCACAAAAATGAGGTGCAAGGCCTTTAAATAGCCATAGTCCATAAAACGCTTGGGTTATTCCTCCTCAACAAACAGGTACTTTAAATTCAAGTTGTTGAAGGATTGATTAAAAGCTGCGACCTCTTCATCCAAAAGCTGGTCAAATTGATCCAGTTCTTTTTCAATAGCCGCAGTCAACTCATTTTTTACCGCAATATCCTGTTCGGTAGGTCCAAAATCTCCCATGCCCACCAGCGCATTCAAATGCCCCAGTTTATTGGTCAGTTTGATCGGGAAATTCAAGGGATCCTGACCGCTTCGATTCTGGGTCTGGTACAACTCTTTTTCGATGGCACTCAAACTATCCTGAAGCGTTTGTGCTTTTTCGCGTAAATCATCCGTACGCGCATCGTCTTTGTACTGCTCCTGAAACGACTTGAGTTGGCCGTTAATATTTCTGATCTTTTTGATGCTTTTATGGGCTCGATCAACCGTCTTATTAACACTGGTGATAAAATCATGCTGTGCCTGCATCTCGGCAACTGAGGCTTCGGCTCTTGGATCGGCCAGTATGGTAAAATTCTGTTGTTGAGTGCTTCCATTGTGGTTTAGGCTCACCGTATAGGTGCCTGGCACGGCCTTGGGTCCGTCCAGACTAGCCCACCATAAGATCATTCCGTCCAGACGCTCTGCACCGTCTCCAGTAGTATCCCAGACAAAATCGTTAAATCCTTTTTTCACCTCCAGTTTCGCTTTTTTATCGAAGGTGCTGTAGGTTTTGATGGTGTCTCTGGACGTCGTCATATAAGTGAGGGAAACCGAATCTTTTTTGGGATCAAATTGATCCACATAGAAATAAGTGATCACTCCGTTGGGATGATTGGTTCCTTCCGTCTTGCTTCCCTCTCGACTCCATCCGTCCATGCGGTAGGCGTCTTTTGGTTTGAGCAGGTAGGCGTCTGTTCCCGCTTTACCGCTACGCTCTCCCTTTGTTCGTGAATCTCGCGAGCTCGATTTCGCGAAAGCGGACAATTGATGCACTACCGATAGATCGTCGATCATCCACAAACTACGGCCTTGAGTTGCTACAATGAGGTTGTTGTCTTTGATGGTCAAATCAGTGATGGGCACGATGGGGAGATTCAATTGAAAAGGCTCCCAGCTGCCGCCATCATTGAAGGAAATATACATGCCGGTCTCAGTACCCGCATAGAGCAAGCCTTTCTGTTTGGGATCTTCCCGAAGCACCCGTGTAAAATGCTCAGCCGGGATCCCATTGGTGATTTTTTTCCAACTCTTCCCGTAATCGGTCGTTTTGTACAGATAGGGCGTGAAATCCCCCAGTTTATATCGGGTTCCAGCTATGTAGGCGGTCCCTTCATCAAAGGCCGAGGGTTCAATGCTGTTGATCATCATCCATTCGGGCATGCCTTTAGGGGTTACATTTTCCCAGGATTGACCTCCATTCCGACTCACATGTACGAGTCCGTCGTCGCTACCTACCCAAAGTAATCCCTCTTTCAACGGACTTTCATTAGCGGCAAATATGGTACAGTAGTATTCTACCGATGTATTATCCTGAGTGATAGGTCCTCCGGACGATTTGAGTTTTTCCGGATCATTCCGGGTGAGATCTGGACTGATCACCTCCCAGCTTTGTCCTTCATTGGTGGTAACGTGTACGTGATTAGAGAAGGTGTACAGTTTATTAGGATCGTGTTTACTGAACATGATCGGGAAATTCCACTGAAAGCGGTACTTCATATCCTCGGCTCCGTGTCCCATGGGGTTATCGGGCCATACAGATACCGAACGTACGGTCTCTCGCTCGTGATTCACCCGGGTCAAGAAGCCGTCATAACTCCCTCCGTATACAATTTCATTGTTCTTCGGGTCGATGGCGATATGGGCCGATTCTCCTCCGGCCGTAGGCTCCCAGTCCTCATCGGTAATTGCCCCGCCACTGGTACGGTGGGGTATACGAATGGTACTGTTGTCTTGTTGAGCCACGTAAATGCGATAGGGGAAACTATTGTCGGTAGTCACCCGATAAAACTGCGAAGTCGGTTGGTTGTGATAGGTACTCCAGGTTTCTCCACCATCGTAGGTCACTTGCGCTCCTCCATCATCTCCAATGATCATCCGTTGCGGATTTTCAGGAGCGATCCACAGATCATGATGATCTCCGTGAGGGGCGTTATAAGTGCTGAACGTTTTTCCGCCGTCCGTTGATTTGTGGTAACGCACGTTAAGCACATAGACTACATCTTCATCTTGAGTATCGGCATAGACCCGGGTGTAATACCAGGCCCGTTGGCGCAATTTGCGCTCGTCATTAACCTGATTCCAGGTGGCTCCTCCATCCTCACTGCGGTAGAGTCCGCCAGCATCTTTATTTTCGACTATAGCCCAGACACGATCGCTGTTGACCGGGGAAACTGTAACGCCGATGATCCCAAGCGTCCCCTCTGGAAAGCCTTCGTTTTTACTGATTTCTTTCCAGGTTTCTCCACTGTCGGTACTTTTCCACAAGGCAGAGCCATCACCACCAGAACTCAAGCTGTACGGCGTTCTTCGCACATTCCAGGTAGAAGCGTAGAGAATGCGATGATTATTAGGATCAAAGGTCAGATCGACAGCTCCTGCATTTTCATTGCTGAATAGGACCTTACGCCAGGTTTTCCCGCCATCTGTGGTCTTATAAACGCCGCGTTCTTCGGTAGGCTTATAGATGTTACCCATCACCGCCGCATAGACGATATCCGGATTGTCGGGATGGATCGCAATTCTTGGAATGTGCCGACTTTTATCCAGGCCGGCGCGCTCCCAGGTTTTCCCGGCGTTGACTGATTTCCACATCCCGTAACCCGAGGAAACATTTCCACGAACGGTCTTTTCACCTCCCCCTACGTAAATCACGTTCGGATCGCTTTCGGCCACCTCAACAGAGCCTATACTTCCACCAAAAAAACCATCGGAGATATTCTCCCAGGTACGACCTCCGTTCTCTGTTCGCCATACACCACCTCCAGTGGCTCCAAAATAAAAGAGATTGGGTTTTCCCGGAACCCCGGTTACGGCTGCGCTTCGACCTCCTCTAAAAGGACCGACAAGACGGTATTCCAAACCATCATAGTATTTCTTGTCGTAGGTGTTTTGCGCTTGATTGTGCTGTGGCAGAAGTAGTGCGACACAGAGTAGAAGTAAAATTCGAATCATGGTAGTGTGCTTTATATTTTTTCGCGTAGGCTAAAAATAGAGAAAAAAGCAGAGCCTTCCTTCGATATACACGCTAATCTGCCTGACTGGCCGGAATGAGTTTCTCTTTCACTTCTTTACGTAAGAAATAGCCGGTTACCGCCGTGGAGAGCACGTCAGCAATGGGAAAGGACACCCATACCCCCAATACCCCCATAAAGGGCGGAAGGATCAAAATGAGTGGAATAAGGAAGAACCCTTGCTTTGTCAGACTAAGCAGTAGCGCTGGAACCGCTTTGCCAATGGCTTGAAAATAGGAAGCCCCGATCAATTGAACCGCAATGACCGGTGTGGCCAGAAATACCCATCGTAGGGCATCGGGCGTACGCGATAGGAGTTCTGTATTATTTGCCTGGGTAGCAGCGTCTAAACCGGATCTGCCACTGACGAAAATCGCCACGATGTCTTCGGGGAAAATCATGATGATCGCAAAAATCAACAAAGCCAGGCCGCCGGCATATTTAAGGGAGGTGTTGATGGTTTCTCGAACACGCTGGTACTTTTCAGCTCCGTAGTTGTATCCGGCAATGGGCATAAAGCCTTGATTGACCCCGATGACGGGGAAGAGGGCGAACATCAGCATCCTGCTGATGATGCCGTAGCTGGCCACATCCAGGGCATCACCATAGGTGATAAGTACGTTATTCAAAAGAATGGTTAACACAGAGATTACTCCTTGTCGAGCCAGGGTAACAAAACTGAGTCCGCTAATTTCATTAACGATCTTGGGTTTTAAGACAAAGCAGGCCGGCTTTAGGCGTAGTTCACTTTTAAAGACGAAAAACCATAAGATGAAGCCAAAACATACCGCATAAGAAATAAAGGTAGCCCAGGCGGCTCCTTCCATGCCGTAGCCCAACACATTGATCAGGATATAATCCATCAGGATGTTGCCGATGGCGGGCAGGATCATGGCGACCATGGCGAACTTGGGTTTGCCCTCGGCCCGGATGACGTTATTGCCCATCATACACATGGCCAACATAACAATGCCGTAGAGCACAATGCGGTAATAGGTCAAGGCAAGATCCTTAAAGCTGTCATCCGCTCCAAAGAATTGAATCAGGTCGTTGGCAAAGATCAATCCGAGCACAGCCAATAAGCCGGAGGTAAGTACGGTCAGGGTAATCTGATTCCCGAACACCCGAAGTGCCTTATCGTCATCATTGGCCCCAAGCGCTCTGGAGAGTACAGAACTTCCGCCGATTCCCACAGCCAGTCCGATGGCGCCAATAAAAAAGGTGACCGGTAATACTACCGTAATCGCACTGATGGCTAGTGGACCGATCCATCGACCGACAAAAATGGTATCCACGATCATGTTGAGTGACATGACCAAAATTCCGATGGACGCCGGAACAGCTTGTTGAACCAGAAGTTTACTGATCGGTTGTGTACCTAAAGCTGCTGAATTATTCTTAGCCAATGAATGAAGTTTGATCGTTCATAAAAGTACGCTATTGTGAGGCGATTTAAAGATGGCCTAAAAATGCTGAAACTTATGCAATCGCGGTTGCGTTATGCACCACGGCCCAGGAATTGATCCAGCCGGCGACCACCTGTATCCATTCCGGACGATCGTTCAGGCAAGGGATGGTTGTAAATTCTTTTCCTCCGGCTTCATGAAAGATTTCTTCTCCTTCCATGGCGATCTCTTCTAATGTCTCCAAACAATCAGAAACGAAGGCAGGAGTTACAATGGCCATCTTTTTTAGGCCTTCTTTCCCAAAACGTTCTATGGTACGATCGGTATAGGGTTGCAGCCACGGATCAAAGCCCAATCGCGATTGGAATGAGGTGCTGTAGGTGTCCGGCTCCAGTTGGAGATACTCAGCCACCAATCGGGTGGTCTCATAGCACTGATGACGATAGCAGTACTGATGGGCCGGTGACGGGGTCACACAGCAACTACCATCTATTTTGCAGTGGGATTTGGTGATGTCACTTTTACGAATATGTCGTTCCGGTACGCCGTGATAACTAAACAGTAAATGCTCATAATCAACCCCCTCTAAATGCTCGCGTATACTGTGACTTAGTGCGGCGATGTATTCCGGGCGTTGGTAAAATGCGGGAACTTCACTAATGGTCATGTGCTGAAAATGTTCCTGACGCAATTCTTCCGCCAAGACCAAGATCGTTTCTGTAGTGGCCATCGCAAATTGAGGGTACAAGGGAATGATCAACACTTCATCTACACCTTGCTCATCCAGTTCTTTTAAGCCGGACAGAATATTGGGGGTACCGTAACGCATAGCCAGGGCCACAGGAATATCCACTTCTTGCTGAACTTTGGCTTGCAAACGCTCGGAAAGGACAATGAGGGGAGAGCCTTCTTCCCACCAAATTTTCTGATAGGCTTTAGCGCTCTGCTTGGGTCTTGTGTTTAGTATAATTCCTTTAACCAGTAAGGTCCTGGCCCATTTGGGCACGTCAATCACCCGCTCATCCATCAGGAATTCTCCCAGGTATTTTTTGACATCCTTGGGATCCGTACTGTCTGGAGATCCTAAATTGACCAATAACACGCCTTTATTCATAGCTTTCCATCTTGTGAATGATTGTAAAATTAAGCCACCCCGTGACGAAACATTCCCTCTGTGCCATGGTTTTTTATTATATCAGCATTGCCAGGAGGCACTTATTCCTAGTACCCGCTTACCTCACGCCCCAAGGTCCATTGAATGGCTCGTAGCATATGCTCCTGGAAGTCAGGTTCGTCAAAAGCGGCAGCATCGTGCCCTGCGCCCATGTAATAGGATCGCCCTCCCAGACTTTCGTGAAACCAGGCAATAGGATGATCATCACCATTGGTGCCTCCTTCATAAGAAGATTCATCCAGGTACAGCAGGGGGATGATTTCAGCATTCCAGGATTTGTAATTATACCACTCATCCTTACGGACTACCGTGTCCGCAAAATGAGCAGTGGTGGGGTGGTCTTGCTCCGACTTGAACACGCGTGCCGTTCTCATGTTGGGATTGTTGGGATGACCGTCAAAATAAGCGCCTACTAATTGGCCATAGAAAGGCCAATCGTATTCGGTGTCGGCTGCCGAATGAATCCCAAAAAAGGCTCCTCCTTGCCGGATATATTTTTCCAGGGCTTGCTCCTGATCTGGTCCTAAAACATCCAAGGTGGTATTTAAGAACACGATTAAATCGGTCTCGGCCAATCGCTTTGTATTGATCTCCAGGGAGTCTTCGGTAGCGCTTACGCGAAAGTTATTGGCTGTGCCCAATTCTTTGATCAAAGCGGTGCCGCGTTCGATAGAGGCGTGACGATACCCATTGGTCTTGGAAAACACCAGGACCTGCGTTTGTTTCTCCTTTTCGATTTCTGTGACTTCGCGGTCCGATTTGGCATTCCCCTGGCAACTACACAGGCTTAAAAAGACCCCTCCTAGCAAGCATAAGATTTTATTCATTGGTTAGAGATTAGTGGTGACCGATTGTATGTATTTTTTGGGTGTGGTTCCAAATTTCTTTTTAAAAGCCGCAATAAAATGGCTACTGGTACTGTAGCCTACCTGATGGCCCACTTCGTTCACATTATGAGCCCCAGTGGCCAAGAGTTGGCGTGCCGTTTCCATTTTATAATCAAAAAGAAAGCTATATACAGGCTCTCCGTAGATTTGTTTGAAACCTTCTTTGAGTTTATTGATGGAGAGTTGAATTTCATCAGCCAATTCCTGCAGCGTGGGAGGTTCTGCCATCCGGCTGATGATCAATTCTTTGGCTTTTTTGATTTTAGCCACATTCTCCTCATCCACTAAAAATGGACATTGCTCTATATCCACATCAGCGGGTCTATTGAAATACAAGCTGAGTAATTCGTAAGCCTTTCCTTTAAAGTAGAGTTCTTTGACTGAGGGATGTAAATTGTAATTGATCAATTGATTCAACACTACCGCCATGGCCGGCGATACCAAACCATCTTTATAGTATTTGCGTTCCTTGTTCTCTTCACTCAAAAAGGTGATAAAGCTCGCTTCTCGCGAAAAAAGACTGTGGAATTTTTTTATGGAGATGAGTACAGACACCATCCAGGTATCCGGCGCCAGATTCAAATTAAGGGGCAGTTCCCGCTGCGGATTATAGAGTAACAGTGAGTGCTCCTCCTGCAGGGGTAATTGATAATTCCCCTGGTTGAACTGCAACTGCAGGGATCCTTTAATGCAAAAATGAAATTGAATGATCGAACTGCTGACTGATCGGCTAAACTGTTGAAATTCTTGCCCTTGCTGGTCAAAAAGCAGAATGCTAAAACCGGGTTCTATAACGGTTTCAGAAACCAGGCTTCCAGCGTTATTTTCTAGTTCTTTTAAATTCAAAACGCATTCTTTATTTAGAATAATTCTAATTAATAACGCTTAAGGTACCGTCATTAACCCCCCAAAAGTAGTGGTTTTCCACTGAATTTAACACAGAATGCATCAGAAGCTACAGCTACCGACACTATTCATGCCGTCAGCGTTGTTTTTTTTTCAAAGATCAAGATATTTTTGCATCGCACATGACACAAGCGTCGCATAACGGTCATTCCTTAAAACGATTTTTCGCAGTAGGCCTCAGCTACAAGAAGGCAGACGCTGCGATACGAGGGCATTTCAGTATTGACGAACATGCTCAAAAAGCCATTTTACTACAGGCCAGGAATGAGGGTATTCCCGCATTATTAGTGATTTCCACCTGCAACCGAACAGAGCTCTATGGCTTTGCTCAGGAGGCTGATCAATTGATTAATCTGCTTTGTGAGCATACTCAGGGTACGCTCGACGAATTTCGTGAAGTGGCTTATATTCATTCCAATCAGGAGGCCGTAGATCATATGTTTGCCGTGGGTACCGGCTTAGACAGTCAGATTCTAGGCGACTTCGAGATCATTGGCCAACTCAAAGCCGGGTTCAAAAAAGCGAAGAAGCTGAAAATGACCAATCCTTTTTTGGAACGTTTACTCAATGCAGTGATTCAAGCCAGTAAGCGCATAAAAAATGAAACCGAGATCTCCAGTGGCGCCACCTCGGTCAGTTTTGCAGCGGTGCAATACATTTTAGCGCGGGTTCCCTACGTGAGTGAAAAAAACATCCTCCTATTCGGTACGGGTAAGATCGGGAGAAATACCTGTGAAAATCTGGTGAAGCATACCCGAAATGAACACATAACGCTCATCAACCGGACTAAGGGTAAGGCAGAGCGTATCGCCGGCAAGTTTAACCTGGTCGTCAAAGACTATGCGGATATTCAGAGCGAGATCACCCAAACCGATGTTCTGGTAGTCGCCACCGGAGCGCAGCAACCTACCATTGATCGGAGTCTGTTATTTCTAAAAAAACCACTGCTTATTCTGGACCTGTCCATTCCCAAGAATGTACATGAAAATGTGACCGAGCTGGATCATGTCACCCTAGTTCATTTGGACGATTTATCGCGTATAACTGATCAAACCCTGGAAGCCCGCAAATCACAAGTTCCGAAGGCCAGACGGATCATTGCTGAAATCAAAGCCGATTTCAACTCCTGGCGAGAAACCCGAAAGTTTGCTCCAACCATCCGCGCCTTAAAGAGTAAGCTGAACGAACTTACGGATGGTGAAATCAACAATCATCGAAGAAAAGCTAACGATTTTAACGAAGAACAGGCCGCTCAGCTCAGCGCCCGAATCGTACAGAAGATCACCAACCACTTCGCACACCATCTCAAAGAAGAGGGGGAAGATCTTGATGACCGCTTGCAGTTGATCCAAAAAGTATTTCAACTCGAAGAAGACGCTCATGAATAAGCGCAGCATCCGCATTGGGACTCGAGAGAGTCAGCTCGCGCTATGGCAAGCTCGTACCGTACAGCAAAGTCTGGAAGAAAAAGGCTACTCTTGCGAGCTAGTCCCCATTTCGTCCACCGGAGATCAAGTCTTAGATCAACCGCTCTACACGCTGGGAATTACCGGAATATTTACGAAAACTCTTGATGTAGCTATGCTCAATGGACAAGTAGATATTGCTGTACACAGCATGAAAGACGTGCCTACCACCTTACCTCAAGGAATCGTGCAAGCGGCTGTGCCCCCTCGCGCTACGGCAGAGGATATTCTGGTACTCCATCCCGATCAACCCGAGGCTGATTTCTTCAACGAGCCAGCCACCATCGCCACCGGAAGCCTGCGACGCCAGGCCCAGTGGCTGCACCGCTATGGACATCACGAAGTGGTCGACCTGAGAGGCAACGTAAACACTCGGCTGAAAAAATTGAAAGACAGCACCTGGCAAGGGGCTATTTTCGCGAAAGCGGGACTCGAACGTATTGAAGTATTGCCGGATCATTATATCAATCTGGATTGGATGATCCCTGCTCCGGCCCAAGGGGCCATGATGGTGGTGGCCTTAGCAAAGGACGACTATTGCCTGGAGGCTTGTGCACATCTTAATCACTCAGCCTCAGAACAGTGTACTGCCGTAGAAAAGCAATTTCTAAAAACGCTGGAAGGAGGCTGTACCGCTCCCATTGGTGCTCTGGCCACACGAGTCAATGGTCGCATACAGATCAAAGGAGCCTTGCTTAGTCTGGATGGACAAACCAAGATCGAGGTCGCTAAAGATGCTCCCGCAGCAGAATGGCATCAATTAGGTGCGAGCGCTGCTCAGGAGGTTTTGGATCGAGGAGGCGCTGAAGTCATGGCTGCTTTGAAAAAAATGCAGTAATGCGAATACTGAGCACAAAAATATTGAAAGAAAATCAGCGCGAACTGATCTTGAATGCCGGGGCGCAGCTGGTGAGCTATGAAGCCATCAAGATCGTCCCTATCCCTTTTTCTATTCCCGATGATATGCAGCAGGTGATCCTGACCAGTCAGCATGCCGTTCGGCTATTCCACGACGCTTATCAAAAAAAAGCGATGCCACAGAAAGCAGATCTTCCCATCGCGGTATTTAGCGTGGGACCTAAAACGACAGCAATCATTCAATCGTTAGGCTATCCTGTAAAGCATCAGGCAGAGTCAGCAGGCGAATTGGCTCGATGGATCCTCAAGCATGAACCCAAAGGGTCTTTTACCTTCTTTTGCAGCCGTATCCGAAGGGATGAACTTCCAGACCTTTTGGCTGAACACCACATCAATCTGAATCAAGTTCCGGTATACGACGCTGTAGCTCAAGAACCCAAAGTCACCGGCCATTTTGATGCCGTATTGTTTTTCAGTCCGAGTGCCGTGCACGCTTTCGCGAAAAGCCTACCGGCAGGCATGGAAGCGAACCCGACAAAAAATACCCTGGCTTGTTGCATCGGTCCGACCACAGCGGCAGCAGCGCAAGATTATTTTGACGCCATTGCGATCGCTCATTCGACCAGCGTCGAGAGCACCATCGCTAAAGCCATCAACACTTTGAAAAAACAAACGATCTGACTTTAAAAGCAGACGATTAAATCCTGTTCATGATTAAAAACGATTTATTTCTAAGAGCCCTTAAAGGAGAAACTGTAGATCGCCCCCCGGTATGGATGATGCGCCAGGCGGGACGCTACCTGCCTGAGTTTATGGAGCTCAAAAACAAATACGATTTTTTCACCCGCTGTCAGACTCCGGAATTGGCCAGTGAGATCACGGTCCAGCCCATTCGACGCTATGGAATGGATGCCGCGATTCTTTTTAGCGATATTCTGGTTATTCCTCAGGCCATGAATATTGAGGTCGAAATGAAAGCCGGTGTGGGGCCTTGGTTGCCTGATCCTATCCGCCAGGCAAAGGATCTCGACCGGGTAATCGTACCGGATATCGACGAAACCCTGGGCTATGTGATGGAGGCCATTACGATGACCAAAGAAAAACTTAAGGATGAAGTCCCCTTGATTGGATTTGCGGGCAGTCCGTGGACTATCCTGTGCTATTGCGTTCAGGGGCAAGGCTCCAAAAATTTCGACAAGGCTAAGGAATTCTGCTTTACCCAACCCGAGGCCGCTCATCAGCTACTGCAGAAGATCACAGATACCACTATTGCTTACTTAAAAAAGAAAGTAGCAGCAGGAGTCAACGCCGTACAAGTGTTTGACAGTTGGGGAGGCATGCTTTCTCCTACCGATTATCAGGAATTTTCCTGGAAGTATATCCAGCAAATCATTGATGCCCTTAAAGAGGAGGCGCCTGTGATCGCCTTTGGTAAGGGATGTTGGTTTGCGCTGGATACCATGGCTAAAAGCAGTGCAGCGGCTCTGGGTGTAGACTGGACCTGTAGCCCGAAAAACGCCCGCTATTTGACAGGCGGCCAGATCACCTTACAGGGTAATTTTGATCCCACCCGTCTATTTTCGCCTCCGGCAGAGATCAAGCGAATGGTGCATGAGATGATCAACGCTTTTGGGAAGGATCGCTATATCGTGAATCTGGGTCACGGAATCTTGCCCAATATTCCCATCGAAAACGCAGGGGCTTTTATTGAAGCCGTAAAAGAATACAAGGGCTAATGGCTGTAAGGGCCTTTCTCAAGCGTTTACGACCTGCTCAGTTTTGGGAGCTCATCAAACTGTTTGGTGGACATCCCCTATACGCCTGGATAACTTTTCGGGCTACGCGTAAGACCGTGGCTCGTGCTTATGAACATTTTGGCAAACGCCACCACAAGAACTATCCGGCCAATGCTTTTCGTCACGCTTTGTGGAATGTGCTTATCGCAAAAGGCATCTCAGATTTAGGCCATACGACAGATAAGGCAAGCTATTGGGCCAAACGCATCACCGATTGGCACGAAGATTTTTCGCCCAATTCGCCCTTGGAGCGGGCTATGGATTTACACAATAATGAGGTGGGACGGCTTTTATTTGCCAAGAATCCGGGAAAAACAGTGCCGTTCTTTATTAATTCTTTACTGGCTCTCACCCGACGTTCCTTACGAATTACTGCGATCTCAGAGATCCCTAAAGGGAAGCTGCGCATGGTGCATTTGATAGAACCTATTTAAATGGTGTTGCAGGCGACCAAAATCATCGAGCGTTACGATAAGCCTTTTGAATACCTCAGCGTATTTCTAAAGGCATTGATCGTTTATCAATTCTGGATGCTGTGGTCGCAACCGGAACTCACTGATGCCCCTCGCATAGCCGACATTGGTTCGCTCATGGCCTTTGAATTTGTGATGGTACACAGTGGGGTCTTTATGGCGGTTTTTCCTAAAAAGTATTCCCTGTATATCTTCCTACCTTTTTACGGAGTTTTTGCCTGGGTCTTTTCTCTGGTCATGGATGATTACATCATTCTGATCATCTATCTGCTGGTCGTCATTAATCGTATGCGGTTTGCGTTCTCTGATGTTCCGCAATGGATGAAAAACAGATCGATTCTTGCCTCTGTAGTCGCCGTCATCCTGTACATGATCACCATTTTCATAGCGATCAGCGGCTTGATGCCTAAACTGGGACTTGATTCAAACTATTTGGAAGTCACCCAGTTCTCTTCACTTAGCTCAGCAAGTGGTACTTTTGTAGACGAGCCGCATACTGCGCTCGCCTTTGGCTGCATGTACTATTTGTCACTGGCTGGTGTAGAAATTTTACTGATTAACCAATTCGAAAAACGACGCCCTGCCACTTGAAATGAGAGATTTAAAAATTAAAGATCAATTTGTAAACTACATCCTCAGTCTTCAAGACACCATCACAGACCGTCTGGAAGCTATAGACGGTTTAGCCGTCTTTCAGGAAGATCATTGGAAACGCCCGGAAGGAGGTGGTGGCCGTACCCGGGTCATCGAAGACGGAAAGGTCTTTGAAAAAGGTGGCGTGAATACGTCACAGGTGCACGGCGAACTTCCGCAGACCATGCAGGACTATTTTGACGTTCAGGATGCTCAATTTTTTGCTTGTGGCCTGTCTCTCGTCTTACATCCTTACAACCCCATGGCACCTACGGTGCACGCCAACTGGCGCTACTTTGAGATGTATAATTCAGAAGGAGAGGTGGTTGATCAATGGTTTGGCGGCGGACAGGATTTGACTCCCTATTATCTTTTTGAAGAAGATGCTCAGCATTTTCATGCGGTATGCAAGGCCGCCTGCGATGCCCACGATCCGGAATTCTATCCGCAGTACAAAGAGCGCTGTGATACGTATTTTTACAACAGTCATCGCCAGGAAGCCAGGGGTATTGGAGGCTTATTTTTTGATTATTTAAAGGCCACACCGGAACGGAGTATGCGGCAATGGTATGATTTCGTTACTCAGGTGGGCGACAGCTTTCTGGAGGCTTATGTGCCTATTGTGGAGCGGCGCAAAGAGCTCGCTTTCGCGAAAGCGCACCAAGACTGGCAACAAATCAGAAGAGGGCGTTATGTAGAGTTTAACTTGGTGCATGATAAAGGGACTCTTTTTGGGCTGCGCACCAATGGTCGGATTGAAAGTATACTCATGAGCCTACCCCCGGTGGTGCAGTGGAAATACGACCACAGACCCGTTGCCGGAAGTGAAGAAGAGCGCTTATTAAACGTGTTGAAGAACCCTAAAGATTGGGTGTAGTAGACGTAAAAGAACAAGAAATTATGCTGAGAAGAAATAGACGCCTGAGAACTACCGCTGCAATTCGTCAGCTCACTCAGGAAACACAACTTTCGGTCAACGACTTTATCGTGCCTCTTTTTGTTGTCGAAGGTCAAGGGATTCGAGAAGAAATTCCTTCCATGCCCAACTACTTTCGATATAGCCTGGACGGTCTCAAGAAAGAGGTTCACGAGCTCTGGGATTTAGGCCTTAAAAGTGTTTTGCTCTTTGTCAAGGTTCCTGACGAACTTAAAGACAATGCCGGTACTGAAGCCCTTAATCCAGAGGGTTTGATGCAACGTGCCATTCAGGAAGTAAAGGCAGCCTGCCCCGAAATGCTGGTCATGACTGATGTAGCCTTAGACCCCTACTCCAGTTATGGACATGATGGGATTGTTGCTGATGGACAGATCATAAACGATGACACCAATGCCGTTCTGGCGGAGATGGCTTTATCCCATGCCCGGGCCGGTGCTGATTTTGTGGCCCCCAGTGATATGATGGATGGCCGTATTTTTGAGATTCGCTCCTTATTGGAAGATGAAGGCTATCACGATACCGGTATCATGAGTTATAGTGCGAAGTATGCTTCCGCTTTCTACGGGCCGTTTCGCGATGCGCTGGATTCTGCTCCCGGTTTTGGCGATAAAAAAACCTATCAAATGGATCCTGCCAATCGACTGGAGGCCATCAAAGAGACCCAAATGGACATTGAGGAAGGCGCTGACATCGTCATGGTCAAACCTGGGCTTTGCTATTTGGATATCGTACGAGACCTGCGCGAGCAAATTCAGGTGCCAATTGCCGTTTACCAGGTCAGTGGAGAATACGCCATGCTTAAGGCCGCCGCTTCAAAGGGATGGCTGAATCACGACGCCGTGATGCTGGAGCAATTAATCGCCATCAAGCGAGCCGGTGCGAGTATGGTCGCTTCTTATTTTGCTAAAGACGCAGCCAGACTGCTCAACAGCTAATCCTTTGAGCCACGTTACGATTTTCATAATGCGTCCTCCTTTTAGCGTAATTATGGTACATTTAAGGTTCAAAAGTGATTTATGACGCTATTAATCGTTTACGCACTCGTTTCCATCTTTTTTTCCTTTCTCTGTTCAATACTGGAGGCGGCCTTGCTCAGTTTTACCCCTTCTTTCATTAAAATCAAAAGGAAGGAGGGAAAAGGCTATGCACAAACCTTAGCCAATTTCAAAAAAGACATTGATAAGCCCTTAATTGCCATTCTTACCTTAAATACGATTGCGCATACCGTAGGAGCCATTTTAGTAGGCGTGCAGGCCGAGAAAGTATGGGGCAGCGGCAACAACGCAGTAGGAATCGTTTCTGCAGTAATGACGCTGCTGATTCTGATTGTCTCAGAAATTATACCGAAAACCATTGGAGCCACCTACTGGAAATCGCTGGGCGGATTTACGGCTACCTTTTTAAATATTATACTCTTCCCTTTAAAATACACCGGGATACTGTGGATTTTGATGCTCACTACCCGACTGATTGGAAAAAGTGCTCACGTCAGTACCATGAGCCGGGAAGAATTTATGGCACTTACTGATGCCGCTGAAGAAGATGGCGTTTTTGAAGAAAACGAGACCTTGGTCATCAAAAACTTGATGGTCTTTAAGTCTGTTAAAGCCAAAGATGTGATGACCCCTTTTCCGGTGGTCACCCTGGAAGATGAAACCACAACGCTAGACGCCTTTCACGAGCAGAATAAAAATCTAAAATTTTCCCGTATCCCAATTTACAGTGGGAAGTCGCACAATGTAACCGGCTTCGTACTCAAAGACGATATTCTGGAAGAAATTGTAGAGGAAAAAGGAGACCGCCCGCTAAGTGATATCAGACGAGAAATCTTAGTGATAGATGCACAGAAACCCATCCCGGAATTGTTTGAGACATTTGTTCAAAAGCGCGGTCATATCGCTTTGGTCGTTGATGAATTTGGGAACACAATCGGGGTGGTAACCATGGAAGACATTATCGAGACTCTGCTTGGTTTGGAAATCATGGATGAGAGCGATACGGTAGAAGATATGCAACAGCAGGCTCGAAAAAATTGGGAACGTCGTGCCAAACGCATGGGAATAGATTTAGAAGAGGCCGAACAAAGCAATGACGGATAATCAGGTTTCAGCCATTGTCGATAGTCCATTGGGCAAAGTTCTTTTAGAGGGCCATGCTGAAGGCCTGACCAAAGTTCAATTCGTGGCGGGTAATAGTGCGCCAACCTCAGCCCTTCCTGAGGAACTTCAAGACGGCGCCATTCAATTACAAGAGTATTTTAAAGGAGAGCGCAGACAATTCGATCTACTCCTAGCCCCCGATGGAACAGACTTTCAAAAGCAAATTTGGGACTTACTCCAACACATTCCCTATGGCAAAACAGAGTCTTATTTAACCCTCTCCAAACGGTATGGAGATGAAAAAGCCATTCGGGCCATCGCCGCTGCCAACGGTCGAAATCCCCTCGCCATTGTCATCCCCTGCCATCGCGTAATAGGCAGCGACGGATCACTCACAGGCTATGCCGGTGGGCTTTCGCGAAAGCAATGGTTGCTAGACCATGAGTCTCCGGCACAACAAATGCGGTTGTTTTAATCTTTATCTTTAAGGAAACGAAAACATCTTCGCCATGGTGAGTAGACTCAATCTGGAGCACATCCTTTTTTTAGATATTGAAACGGTACCCCAACAGAAGCGATTTGAAGATCTTGACGAGGAGTCGCAACAGTTATTTGCCGACAAGACCAGCTATTTACGAAAAGAGGAGATCAGTCCCGAAGACTATTACGAGCGAGCGGGCATCTGGGCTGAATTTGGCAAAATCATCTGTATCTCGGTGGGCTATTTCAAGGGTAGTGGAGACCGGAGACAATTTAGAACTACTTCCTTTCACGGTGACGAATCCAAACTTCTGAAGGATTTTAAATCGCTTTTGGAAACTCATTTCAACCGGCCGCAGCACTTGCTATGCGCCCATAATGGAAAAGAATTTGACTTTCCTTATATCGCAAGACGAATGATCATTCAGGGCATCAGTTTACCCACTAAGCTAAATCTGTTTGGAAAAAAACCCTGGGAAGTACCTCATCTGGACACCTTAGACCTCTGGAAATTCGGTGACTATAAGCACTATACTTCGTTACGATTATTGACCAAAGTCTTAGGCATTCCCTCTCCCAAGACCGATATAGACGGCTGTCAGGTGCGTCAGGTCTATTATGAGGAGCAGGACATTGACCGTATCATTCTTTATTGTGAGCGGGATACGGTGGCCGTAGCCCAGGTGCTCTTAAAGCTGCGCAATGAAGAATTATTGCACGACAACGAACTGCTTTCTGTATAAAAAAAGCCCCGAGTTTTCACTCGGGGCCCTTCCACAATTGATTGGTTAAATAATTGCTATTGCTTAACTAGCTTATGGGTCTCCTGCATGCCATTAGCCGCGCTAACCTTAATGAAGTATACGCCTGGTGCTAGTTGGGCTACATTCAAACGTTCTGCAAATTGCTCATCGGTCCGCTCACCGTAAGATTTGCTGATTACCGCTCTTCCTTGCAGGTCGAAAACCTGAACCATAACTTCAGTAGCTTCCTCTTCCAGGTCTAAGGCGAGACGAATGTCGGTGAAGTTGCGCGCAGGATTCGGGAATACTAAAAAGTCTCCTTCAAATGTTGCGCTTTCAGCAGTATCTCCAGCAAAAGACTGGAACCCTCCAAGTTCAACCAGGCTGTTCTCCGGTGCAAAACCGGCTCCACCAGAACTCGCTGTAATCACCACCTCATCAATGTATATTTGATCTCCATTGGCAGAAGCATCACACTGGAATCTGAACTTCGCATTATTGGTGAAGTTGTAATTCGCGCTGCTCAGGTTGACGGTAGCCGTATAAAAGGTGTTATTGTTGAAGCTAGACCCTCTAGCATAAGCGGCAACGGTTTGCCATCCAGAACCATCGTTATAGCGTACCCAAAAGTCTTCTCCATTCTCCATACTATAGGCATAAAAAGAGAAGGTGATCTCCACATTATCGTAGCCGGTTAAGTCGTAGCCAGCTGCAGTGGTCATGGAAGAAGCATTTCCTGAATTATCGCGGATGCGAATGGAATAGGTGCCCTCAGCAGAACGTGTTCCGGCATAGCGGTAACAATCGCTTCCACCATCTAACCATCCGTCCCAGCCGGTTTCAAAATAACTGGCGATAAGCTGATCACTGGTAGGCCCTCCACCACCACCACCACCGGTAGTGGTCACATTTACGGTGTTGCTTGCTGCCGATTGATTTCCAGCAGCATCTTTGGCCACCACATAGTACGAATAACTCGTTCCAGGCGCTAAGCCGGTCACATTGGCTGCCGTACCCGTTACGGTACCTAATAGAGCTCCATCAGCATACACATCGTAACCGGTGACGCCTACATTATCAGTAGAAGCAGTCCAGGAAAGATCTACAGTAGTATCAGTAATATTAGAAGCCGTTAAACTTCCCGGAGCTGTTGGTGCCTCGGTATCGGCTGTGTTTTCTGCCTCCGTGGTAAAGGTCACCGTGTTACTCTGCGCCGACGTATTCCCGGCTGCGTCTTGAGCTACCACATAATAGGAATAACTGGTGCTTGCCGTCAAGCCGGTTAAATTGGCTGACGTACCGGTTACCGTACCTAATAAAGCTCCGGCTGCCGTATACACATCGTAGCCCGTAACTCCCACATTGTCTGTAGAGGCGGTCCAGCTTAATGTCGCAGTGGTCTGAGTGATGTTAGAAGCTGTCAATGATCCGGGAGCGGTTGGTGCTTCCGTATCCGGAGCCGAAGCCCCAATAGTAATGGTATAGTCTTCTACTTCCCCGTAGGTAAAGGTTTCACAAGAAGTTGGAATACCATTGTACTTCATGGACACACGCATACGGGTATCGCCATCTACCGCAGCGGCAGGTACCGTAAAGTTTCCGCTTACCGAAGTGGCCGTAGTCGCTGCCTGGCTAAATACCAATTCTCCGCTATCGGTGAAGCTTCCATTTTGATTGTAATCAATCCAGACCGCATAGCCTTCAGAATACACTGTACCTGTCCAGGTTGGAGTGATGGTAATTGTTGCGGTTGCTCCTTTTTCTAAAGTCGTGCTGATCGCTGTATAATCGGTATATCCACCAGTAGCGCCTGAGGTATTGTCAATGGAGCCTATTTGAACGCGTCCAATATATTCATCATTCACATTATTCCCTTGTGAAGTACAGTAATTGGGTCCTCCAGGGTTGCCTCCTCCATAAGCCTCGCCTACATTCACGGCGTAGAAGGCATTGGTCACGGCTTCCTCTTCCGGGCCACCGGCACCGTAAAGTTCAATAGCCGAGTTGATGGCTGCGCTACGCGCGTTGGCAAAAGTACTATTAGCGGAAAGGTAGAGGGTGGTCATGCGATAAGAAATCTGAGCGGCCTTTTCCATCCCAATCCCGGTAACGCTGTAATTGTCCCCTACGTCGTTGGATCCGGAACCACCAACTGCAGTCAAATAAAACCAGTAATTAAGTACTCCTGAATTGGTGTGAACTCCACAATAATCATTGGTACGGGTTGGTGTCCCACAATTGGGGTTGATCCAATAGGTTCCTCCATAGGTGTCGGGCTGTCCCAAAGACTTAGGATCGCTCATGGAACGCAGCGCAGCGGATCCTGTTCTGCGGTCAATCTCATCTCCAATCAACCAAATGGCTGCATCTGGATTGGTATCACTACCTTTCCCTTTGGCAAAATGCTCCACTGCAGCACCCCAGATATCAGAAAAGCCTTCATTCATGGCTCCTGATTCTCTTTGATAGGCCAGATTAGAAGTGAACTGGGTTACCCCATGTCCAATTTCATGGGCGGCCACATCAATACTGGTCAAGGCGTCAAAGAAACCGTTGCCTTCCTGACCGTTGGAGGATCCGTCACCATAGGACATCACGTTAAAATACCAGAATGCATTATCGTAGTTCTGATCGACATGGACGTAGCTTCTTAACTGAGAGCCATTTCCGTCATAGCTGCTACGACCGTGCTTTTGTAAAAAGTAATCATAGGTGTTCATCGCGCCCCAATGTGCGTCTAAGGCAGCATTATCTTTGGCGGCGTTATTGAATTCTGCAGCCGTCCAATTGTTGTCTGCGTCAGTGAACTCTGTATAATTATTAATGTAAGGCAGAGAAGAATTCCCGGGCGCCTGATTGTTTGCGTTTCGTGTATACACTTTGCGCGAGGGATCAGAAAGAATATAATTTCCGCCGCTTAAGGTAGTCTCGATGGTTTGACTCCCGCTGTAACGGGTAGCTGCTGTTCCCGCAGCAAATTCTTCGTAGGCTTCTTTAACCATTACTTTGGAAGGTGTCGCTTTCGCGAAAGCACGTCCATCATGACCTTTGTTATCGGCATGAAGCACACGGTTGTTGAAGAACAAGGCCTGGCCGTTCTGTGCATCGATGTACAAATCACCACCGCCCAGAGGCTTGATGGTAAATATCTCGAATTTGTAGGCCAGTTTCATCGACACTTCGTCGCGATCGTAAACCGGTAAAACCACCAGCTCTCCTTTAGGTTTTTCATACCCCAGTTCCTTAGAGGCTCCCTGATCTTCCCAAAGGTAAGACTGGGCTCCGGTATTGGAAATGGCACGGGAAAAAGCCTGGGTTCTGCTGATTTTCGGGCTTACACTAAGATCATCGATAGCATAAAACTCTCCGCTAACGGAAAGTAATTCACCGTTCTTCTCGTGTACGGTAGGTTTAGCAAATTCTACTGGTACACCTTTATAATACTGCTGCATTTTTTGATGTGTAAAGCCTTGCTTGTCTCGATCAGCCTGAATAGCCTGAAAATCATTGCCTTCTGCCAGATTGAAATGCGTCCGTAACACTGCTGCCCCACTGGCTGCTGATTTCTGCATTTGGCTGTCAAATTTGAACAGCCCATTGTACTGGGGATTAATTTTTTCCGTTTCCTTTAAAGCGGGCTTGTCCTGAGCTTGTGCAGCCAAGGCGCCTAAAACCATTAAAGAAAAGAAAAAAATGCTTTTGTAATTTTTCTTCATTTTTGATGTAGTTATGGGAGTGTTAGATATAAATCCTTGCGCAATTGACAAGAATTTCCCAAATGTGCTAAAATTTTCTTAAAGTCATTCTGTTTTTTCGACGAAATGCAACGCTCACCATTAAGATTTTATTAACAGAGTGAATTTAGGGTCAAAATCAATTCTTTTAAACTTGTACTTTTACAACGTATGCAGGCCAACCCACTATTAACGGTTCACGATCTCACCCTGGGTTTTCAAGCAGGAAAATCATTCACAGAAGTGCTTCATGCAGTATCATTTGATTTGTTTTCTAATGAAATCTTAGCCATCGTTGGCGAATCAGGATCCGGGAAGTCGGTTACGGCCCTGGCCGTCCTGGGCTTACTGCCGAAGAAACAAGTGAGGTTGACCAATGGTAGTATCACTTTTAAAGGTCAGGATCTATTGACAGCCACTCCCAAAGAACTTCGTAAACTACGGGGGAACGCCCTCTCCATGATCTTTCAGGAGCCCATGAGTTCACTCAACCCGAGTATGCGTTGCGGTCAACAGGTCATGGAGGTATTACTGCGCCATCAGAAAATAACTGCTCAGGAGGCTCGAGCAGAAACCTTAAGCTTGTTCAAACAGGTAAAACTTCCCCGTCCGGAATCCCTGCTCAACAGCTATCCTCATGAACTCAGTGGAGGCCAAAAGCAGCGGGTAATGATCGCCATGGCCATCGCTTGTAAACCGGACATTCTAATCGCCGATGAACCCACCACCGCTCTGGACGTTACCGTACAAAAAGACATACTCCTGCTTTTAAAGTCCCTACAATCCCAGTACGGGATGAGTATTATTTTTATTTCGCACGATTTAGACCTGGTCAGTGATATTGCAGATCGAGTATTGGTGATGTACCAGGGTAAGGTGGTGGAGTCTGCTTCCGCGAAAGCGATCTTTCAACATCCACAACACCCGTACACCAGGGCCTTATTGAACGCCCGGCCTAAAATGACTGAGCGCCGCTCCCGCTTACCAACCATTCAAGACTTTTTGGAAGATAAAAATCTACCTCCTTTGAATACCCGCGAACAACGGGTCCGAAGACATCATGAAATCTACAGTCAGCCTCCTTTATTGGAAGTACGAAATGCCTCTAAAACTTTTTTTACGCGAGTAGGATTCTTCAGGAAACCTCAGGCTATTCAGGCGGTTGATTCCGTTTCTCTAAAAGTCTACGAAGGCGAAACGCTGGGCTTAGTGGGTGAATCGGGTAGTGGTAAATCCACCTTAGGCAATTTGATTTTACAGTTAGACCAGGCCACTAGCGGAGAAATCCTGTATCGAGGAAAATCTTTGAACCAACTGAGTAGCCGGCAAATACGGGGTCTCCGTAAAGAATTACAATTGATCTTTCAGGATCCCTTTTCCTCTTTAAATCCCCGATTGACCGTGGGGCAGGCCATCAGTGAACCCATGCTGGTACATCAGTTGTATCCTGATGCGCAAGCGCGTAAGGAACGGGTGTTGTATATATTAAATCGAGTAGGTTTGAAGGCGGAGCATTATGACCGCTATCCTCATGAATTCAGTGGGGGTCAGCGCCAACGCATCGGTATTGCAAGGACCATAGCCGTAGCGCCCAAGTTGATCATTTGTGATGAGTCGGTTTCTGCCCTGGATATTTCCGTTCAGGCTCAGGTGCTTAATTTACTCAATGAATTGAAAGAAGATTTTGGCTTTACTTACATTTTTATTTCGCACGACCTGGCGGTAGTTAAATACATGGCCGATCAGCTGGTGGTCTTGCAAAACGGTAAAAAAGTAGAGCAAGGCGAAGCAGACGCCGTTTACGCAAATCCGCAGGAGGCTTATACTCAAGCGCTCATCGAGGCTATTCCAAAAAAGAAATTTTAAGTAAAAAAAAACGGGACCCGTGGGGTCCCGTTTCAAATTTTAGGGGTCAAACAAACTTAAAACATGAAGAAAAATACTTTTTTAGTCAGGTAAGCGAAGTTACCCAAGACACGAAATGAGGCTTTTGCTCTTTCTGCCACCAGTTTCACCGGATTTTTTTGAGTTAGTGTAGGTTCCATATTTCAAAGTTTTGGGGTTAAAAAAAAATCCGCGGGGCTCCCCCCGCGGATTTCAACAAATCATAACATTAAAACTCACTTTAGAAGTTTCTCCGTTATTAAAAACAGTAAAAAAGTCTCCTAGTCCATTTTTACTATCCTATCTAGAATCAACTAGAACTTGGGGACTGCTAATGTAGGATAATTTTTGTAGCCACCAAACAAAATGCTTAACAATTTTTGCTAAAATGTTAAAGTTTTGTGTATTTCATCGATTTTAGGCTGCACTTTAACGTTGTTTTGTTCAAAATGAGTTTTCTGATCCAAAAAGTGTAGAATTATTACACAGGCATTTTGTCGGTTTTTCTATGCATTTTATCATAAAAAACAACCTGTATTTCAGGTCGTTTTTTCTTTTTTAAAGCGCATGAGTCACTACAACTCCATTTCCGGTATTTCTCCTTCGACCACCAGGCGGCCTTCGGTGGCCTCTCTGATTTGATCTACAGTCACCCCCGGTGCCCGTTCTAACAAGCGAAATCCAGCCTCGGTCACTTCCATGACGGCAAGATTGGTTACAATCTTCGTAACGCAGCCCACTCCTGTTAATGGGAGCGTACAACGTTTCAATAATTTAGAGGCTCCGGCTCGGTTGGTATGCATCATGGCCACAATGATATTGTCAGCGCTGGCGACCAAATCCATGGCGCCACCCATTCCCTTAACCATTTTTCCGGGGATCTTCCAATTGGCAATATCTCCATTCTCCGCTACCTCCATGGCTCCCAGGATGGTTAGGTCAACATGCTGCCCACGGATCATGGAAAAGCTCATGGCTGAATCAAAAAAGCTCGCACCCGGCAGGGCGGTAATGGTCTGCTTGCCCGCATTGATCAGATCAGCATCTTCTTCTCCTTCCCAGGGAAAGGGCCCCATACCCAGGATTCCATTCTCACTTTGAAATTCTACCTGAATATCATCGCGAACAAAATTGGCCACCAGGGTGGGAATGCCAATACCTAAATTCACATAGAAGCCATCTTTGACTTCTTTAGCAATGCGTTTCGCTATTCCGTTTTTATCTAACATAGTATGGTCTTCCTCATTAAGCTTCTCGAGATCGAACCGTACGCTGTTCGATTCTCTTTTCATAATTTTTCCCTTGCAAAATACGCTGCACGAAAATTCCGGGAATGTGTATTTGATTGGGGTCTAAGGCTCCCGCGGGTAATAATTCTTCCACTTCCGCCACGGTGATCGTTGCGGCCCCACACATGTTCGGATTGAAATTGCGAGCGGTTCCTTTGAAAATAAGATTCCCGGCCTCGTCTCCTTTCCAGGCCTTAACGAAAGCAAAATCAGCTTTAAAAGCACGTTCTAATACGTACATTTTACCGTCAAACTCGCGCGTTTCCTTTCCTTCAGCCACCTCTGTTCCGTAGCCTGCAGGGGTATAGATCGCAGGAAAGCCAGCTTGCGCAGCACGACAGCGTTCAGCCAGTGTCCCCTGAGGGATCAATTCAACCTCCAATTCACCGCTGAGCATCTGACGTTCAAATTCAGCGTTCTCCCCCACATAGGAAGAGATCATTTTTTTGATCTGGTGCTTTTGCAAAAGCAACCCCAGTCCGAAATCATCCACACCGGCATTGTTGGAGATACAGGTCAATCCTTTCACTCCCTTTTTGACTAAGGCGGCAATGGCATTTTCTGGAATTCCACAAAGACCAAATCCTCCCAACATGAGAGTCATGTCATTTGCAACACCGGCTATAGCCTCCTCTACCGTCTGTACTTGCTTATTAATCATTCCCTTTAATTTCTTCGTTGAAAAATACGAAAAAACACCCGTCACTACAACGATTTCGACGCTTCATATTCGCGATGAACCACAAAAAAACCTCACGTCTTTGGTGAGGTTTTTTTACTGTATTACGTTATCGTTCTAGAATTCCAACTCATCAGGGAGTTCGTCCTGATCGGTATTTTCAGGCGGCTTGGTGCAATCGATACGAATGGATAGATCACTGGGCCGCTCAAACTCTCCTTTGGAGACGTTGAGTTCTTCCTCATCGTAATTCTTCCTCATGTATAGCGCCCAGATAGGTAATGCCGTTGAAGCTCCTTGCCCGTAGGTCAGACTGCCAAAATGAACGGAGCGGTTCTCACCGCCCACCCAGACTCCGGTCACCAGGTTGGGCACAATGCCCATAAACCAACCGTCACTTTGATTTTGAGTAGTTCCTGTTTTTCCCGCAATCGGATTTTCGAATCCATAGGGATATCCTGTAACCACCTTTTTGTAGTCCGGCCGTTCAGTTGCCCAGGTAGTCCGTAAGCGTTGTCCACTTCCACTTTGCGTGACCCCTTCCATCAAATTGAGGGTGACGTAGGCGGCTTCCTCGCTCAATACATCCCGGGTTTGTGGCACGTGGCGATACAACACAGTACCATTTTTATCGGCAATGGTGGAGATCATTTGCGGTTCTACATAGACCCCTTTATTCGCGAAAGCGCCGTAGGCAGAAACCATTTCAAACAAGCTCAAATCTGCCGATCCTAAAGCTATTGATGGTACAGCAGGAATATTTTCTGTATCCACCCCTAATTTTTCGATCAGCTCGATCACAGGTTGTGGTCCTACCTTATCCATAAGTCTCGCAGAAACCGTATTCACTGAATTGGCCAATGCCTTCTTCATGGTAATCATGCCTCCGTACTGCCCTCCACTGTTTTTTGGGCACCAGTCTTCGGTCACGCCGTACTTGCCCTTTTCAATACAGGTCTGGGTGTTCGGCAGGGTATCGCAGGGGGAGATGTGCAATTGATCGACGGCCGTAGCATATAAAAAAGGCTTAAAGGTAGACCCCACCTGTCTTTTCGCTGTTTTCACCTGATCGTATTGAAAATGACGGTAGTTGATACCGCCAACCCAGGCACGCACCTCCCCGCTTTGGGGAACCATAGAAAGGACTCCGGCACGTAGAAATCGTTTATAATAAAGGATAGAATCTCGCGGCGTCATGATGGTATCCCGCTCACCCTGCCAGGTGAAAATGCTCATTTCCGCTTCTTTGGTAAAGGAATCGCGAATTTCCTGTTCCGATTTGCCCATGGCCTCCATTTTCTTCCAACGGGCAGAAATACGCATCGCACTATTTACAATATTTTCCACCTCAGCGGGCTCAATATCCCGAAAAGGCGCTGTTTTGTTTTTCTCGTTTTGAGCATCGAACTCTTTCTGAAGATTGGCCATATGTTCATCTACCGCCTGCTCTGCATTTTTCTGCATACGGCTATCGATGGTGGTCGTGATCACCAATCCATCTCTGTAAATATTATAGTATTCCGGATTTCCATCGGCATCGATACCTTTAGGATTCTCTTTAATCCAATCGGCCATGAATGCGCGTAGATATTCTCTAAAGTAGGTAGCGATCCCATCGGCATGACCTTCCGGAGAGAATTCCAGCTTCATGGGTAAGGCCATGAGCGAGTCCTTTTCGGCCTCGGTGATCTTTCCGGTTTCTTCCATGAGCGCAAGCACGGTGTTTCTCCGCTCCAGGGCTTTGTCTTTAGAGCGTTCCCGATATGGATTGTACTGCCGCGGATTTTTAAGCATGGCTGCAATGACCGCAGATTCTTCCGGATTCAACTCCATGGGTTCTTTTCCAAAATAGATTTTGGAAGCCGAACGAATGCCCACCGCTTGAAACAAAAAGTCTTGCTTGTTCAAATACATGGTGATGATCTCCTCTTTAGTATACTGCCGCTCGAGACGAGTCGTGATGACCCATTCGCGCACTTTTTGGATGACTCGCTCCAATTTGTTACTCGGGGTGTCAGAAAATAAGAGCTTGGCCAACTGCTGGGTGATCGTACTGGCCCCTCCCTTAGAACCCAAGTAAGCCACAGCCCTTGCCGTGCCTCGTGCGTCAATACCGGAATGGTCATAAAAGCGACGGTCTTCAGTGGCAACCACGGCGTCGATCAGGTTTTGAGGCAGGTCTTCGTACTTGACCGGTGTTCTATTCTCGTTATAAAATTTCCCGAGGGTCTTGCCGTCTACCGAAAGGATTTCTGTGGCGAGATTAGTCTCCGGGTTCTCCAGTTCTTCAAAGGTGGGTAGGGTTCCAAACACTCCCCAGCTAGCCAGTAGAAATAGCAAAACCAGCAGGCCAATCCCGCCGGCAAATAGTCGCCAAAACCAGCTGATGTAGCGGCTAAAATCTTGTGTGTTCTTTTTGGCTGATGCTTTTTTCTTGGCCATAATTCTATTGTTCTTCAACGCGTTCGATACGCAATCCTACTTGTGTTATTCCCGGGAGGGCTTGCAAGGGTTGCACTTCTCCCATGCGGCGCATGGCTGGCCGTATATGCAAGTGGTAGACTCCGCTTTCGCGAAAGCGCACTTGCTCTTTATACCATAACTTATTCTCTTTCAACTCGCTAAAACCAGTTCCTAACCATTGACCGTCAGATGCCGCCATTCGATACTCGAGGGTGTCTGTGATGACTTTTCCATAGGGAAACTCCATTTTCGTGATCAAAAACAGATTGCTGAACGGATAATCATTGGTGTTCCGTAAGGTGATGAACGCGTCGTAAGGCTGAAGGCTGTCTTCCATTTTAAGTTGAAAGGTCACCGTTGAGTCTTGGTGCCACTGGGCGGGCAGATCTTGATACTCGTGATAAACACCGTGTTGATCACAGGACATCATTCCTGCAATCAGGAGTAATCCAAAAAAAAGTCTACGCATTGTTTTTAGTACTTCGGGATGACGATTTTTTTGTTCCTTTTCCTTTGCGCTTTCTACCCTTCTTTTTGGAGTGCCCTTTGGGTCGATCAAAACGAGTCAGACTGTCCTGTCCTACAACGTTCTCAAAGTCGATTTTAGTGTCTTGTACGTTCGACTGGGCATACATTTCCAGGCTAGGCACCGGATCTTTTTTCTTGTTAGCAGCAATAACCTCATTGGCCTGTTCAGTAGTTAGCTTATGCCAGTTCATCCATTCTCCCTCATAGGCATACCAAAGAAAGCCCTGAAAAATGTCTATTTTTTGACAAATGGCAGTGCCCTTCTCCGTATATAGCTTGGTTTCTGTTTTGGGAAAATCCTGAAGCGCATCGAGATAAGCATCCAACTCATAATTGAGGCAGCATTTAAGCTTCCCACATTGTCCGGCCAGCTTTTGAGGATTGAGAGAAAGTTGCTGATAGCGGGCAGCACTGGTATTCACTGATCGGAAATCAGTCAACCAGGTAGAGCAACACAATTCCCGGCCGCAGGATCCGATCCCGCCCAATCGGGCCGCTTCTTGCCGCAGTCCAATCTGCCGCATTTCGATGCGGGTTCTGAATTCGTGTGCGTACTCTTTGATGAGTTGACGAAAATCCACTCGGCTGTCTGCGGTGTAATAGAAAGTGGCTTTAGAACCGTCTCCCTGAAATTCGACATCGGAGATCTTCATTTTGAGATTGAGTCGGATAGCTATTTGTCGAGCCTTAACCTGTATAGCAGCTTCTCGATCGCGGACCTTTTGCCAAATGTCTATATCGCGCTGGGTGGCCTTGCGATAGATCTTCATCACTTCCTCGCCTTCCGTAGGCGCTTTTTTACGCTTCATTTGCACCCGAACCAATTCTCCGGTCAGGGTCACCATGCCAATGTCGTGTCCCGAAGGTGCCTGGGTAGCGACCAGATCGCCCATGCTCAAGGTTAATTTATCTTCGTTTTTGAAAAATTCTTTCCTGCTGTTCTTAAAGCGTACTTCTACAAAATCGAAAGGCTCCTGACCATCGGGAAGTTCCATATTGGCCAGCCAGTCAAAGACGGTCAGTTTATTGCAGCCGTCCGTCCCGCAGGTGCCGTTGTTCTTGCATCCTTTGGGTTGACCATTCTTATCTGTTCCGCAGCTACTGCACGCCATGTTGATTGAAAATTTCTGAAGATTAAGTCTCCTTGGAGACTGAGGATGTTTCCTCCTTTAGTCCTGCTAAATATACTATTAATTATCGGGGAGTCGTGAGCGATTGAAGGTCCTGACAATCAGCCCTTTCTTTGGTACTTGAGCTTCTCTGAACGTCCTTTTTTAAATATTTTATTGCTGTTTCCCTTGCCGGCTCGCAGTCGTTTTTGCTCTTCATAAGGCAAACTGGCGATTTCTTTGCATTCTTCCGAACAACACGCATCCATCGCCTGGGCACAGGATTCGCATTGAATGAAGAGTAAGTGGCAGGCCTCATTGGCACAATTCACATGAGTGTCGCAAGGGGCTCCGCATTGATGACACTGTGCGATAACGTGATCACTGATCTTCTCAGCCCTGCGATGATCGAATACGAAATTCTTCCCGAGGTACTTATTCTCCAGTTTCAATTGCTCTACCTGACGGGCGTACTCGATAATTCCTCCTTCCAGCTGATATACCTGCTTAAAGCCCTTGTGCTTGTAGTAAGCGCTCGCTTTTTCACAACGAATACCCCCGGTACAGTACATGACCAGTTTTTTATCCTCCTTGTGTTCTTTAAGTTGTTCCTCAATCAGGTCAAGCGAATCTCGAAACGTATCGACATCCGGAGTGATCGCGCCCTGAAAATGACCGATTTCACTTTCGTAATGGTTACGCATATCGACCAGTACGGTGTCTTCGTCTTCCAGCAACTGATTAAAAGTAGGCGCATCCACGTGAATGCCTTTATTGGTCACATCAAAGGTTGCGTCATTGAGACCGTCAGCAACGATCTTAGGACGAACTTTGATCTTCAATTTAAGAAAGGATTTGGCATCCTGTTCGATCGCAATATTGAGTCGAACGTTTTCAAGAAAATAGATTCCGTCCAGAAAATCTTTAAATTCTTGAAATCGCTTGGCCGGCACAGAAAGCTGTGCATTAATTCCCTCATGAGCAACATAAATGCGCCCAAGAACATCCATAGCCTCCCAGGCTACGAATAAATGATTTCGAAAAAGGTGTGGATTGCCAATCTTGGCATATTGGTAGAAAGAGAGGGTAAGACGGTCTTCACCGGCTTCTTCAATAAGAATTGCTCTCTCTTTCGCGCTTAATTTATTGTACAGTTGCATGCTATACCTTTAAAGTTGAAAGAAAGTGCAAAAGTAAGTAGAATTTGAGGCTTGACCAATAAAAAATGCCCGGTGTGGATCACGGGGCATTTTTTTAAGAACGGCTAATTCTGTTATTGTTTTCAAACTTGAGTTCAAAAATCAACGTCAGCCGCCCTCGAGTGTGAAGGTGGAAGAAGCACCTAACGTAGTAGATCCAGCTCCGTCCTTCAAATGAATGGTACATTTTTTAAACTTCATAGCAATGTTCCTCAATTAGAAGAGTGGAAAATTAAAAAAGGTTGCGTACTCCCTTGTTAAAATTTTTAGCTGCCCTTTCATAAAAGCGGTATGGTCTCCACAAAAAGAAATGGTACTTTTATACCTTAATTTTTAGAAATACAGTTGACCCTATGAGCAGTGAAAAAGACGCCAAACTAAAAGCCTTAAAATTAACCCTGGATAAACTCGATAAAACCTACGGTAAAGGCACCGTGATGAAAATGGGAGACGAAGCCGTTGTTGAGGTCGACGTCATTCCATCAGGCTCCTTGGGGCTGGATGTTGCCCTGGGCGTAGGCGGCTATCCTCGTGGCCGGGTAATCGAAATTTACGGTCCCGAATCCTCTGGTAAAACCACCCTTACGTTGCATGCGATTGCAGAAGCGCAGAAAGCCGGAGGTATCGCTGCATTTATTGACGCCGAACATGCCTTTGACCGGTTTTATGCGGAAAAACTAGATGTCGATATTGAAAACCTCATCATTTCACAGCCCGATAACGGCGAGCAAGCTTTAGAGATTACCGATAATTTGATCCGCTCTGGTGCTATTGACATCATTGTCATCGACTCCGTTGCTGCCTTGACCCCAAAGAGTGAAATCGAAGGGGAAATGGGAGATTCGAAAATGGGCTTGCACGCTCGCTTGATGTCTCAAGCCTTGCGTAAACTGACCGCTTCTATCAGCAAGACTAAATGTACGGTCATATTTATCAATCAGTTGCGGGAGAAGATTGGGGTGATGTTCGGGAATCCCGAAACAACCACTGGAGGAAATGCGCTTAAGTTCTATGCTTCTGTCCGACTCGATATTCGTCGCTCGACGCAGATTAAAGACAGCAACAGCGCTGTACAAGGGAATAAGACCCGGGTAAAAGTCGTGAAAAACAAAGTAGCCCCTCCCTTTCGAACTGCCGAATTTGACATTATGTATGGAGAAGGGGTTTCCAAGATCGGAGAGATCATCGATCTTGGTGTAGACTACGAAATTGTTAAAAAGAGTGGTAGCTGGTTCAGTTACGAAGACACTAAACTTGGACAAGGCCGTGATGCAGTAAAAGCGCTGCTCAAAGACAATCCCGATCTGGCTGAAGAATTGGAAAAGAAAATCCATGAGGCCATTAAGATCACCACTTCCTAAATTTTATAAAAACCTTCTTCGGAAGGTTTTTTCATTTTTCACGCAACCTTCTGGGCATCTGCACATCTACAGTGTAGAAAAATAAGTAGAACCCCAAAAATTTGCATGAAGAAGTTCTTTGTATTGGTAGGGCTGATCATTTTTTGCTCGTCCTGCTCAGTTGATGATGATGGCCTGAGATTTCGTTATGAATTATCCCCTATAGTTGATGTGGAAATACCGGACACCTTTGAGTTTGGGTTCGTGTATGATATCCCGATCACCTATCTCCGGGAAAGCAGTTGTCACGGATTTGAAGGTTTTGAAAATATACGTCGGGACAGCACACGTACTGTAGCGGTGGTGAGCACCGTTATAGAAGACGACACCTGTGAACCGCTTCTCGATGATTTGCGTACCGTTTCATTTCCTTTTGAAGTGTTATTTTCACAGACTTATGTCTTCAACTTTTATCAAGGAGACGATGAAAATGGCGAGCCAATTTATCTGACGAAAATGGTGCCTGTGAAAGAATAACGATTTTTAGACCCTAACCATGTGAGTTTAGAGCAACTCATCAAAGACTGCAAAAAGAATAAACCGAAAGCGCAGGAGCAGCTCTATCAGCGCTATGCGGGCATATTGTTCACCATAAGTTTAAAATACTGTCGAAATCGCGCTGAGGCGGAAGATAATTTACACGATACCTTCCTCACCATTTTCAACAAAATAGAACAGTACAGTGGGCATGGAGCTTTTGAAGGCTGGTTAAAACGGATCGCCATCAATACCGCTTTACAGCGCTATCGTCAACAAGGTGTCTACGATATCGTAAATGAAGAAAATATTAAAGAGGTTGAGGTTGAAGTAGATGAAGACGAGGTTTCTCTCGACTTTCTACTGAGCATCATCCAGGATTTACCGGATCGATACCGACTGGTGTTTAATCTTTATGTGCTGGACGGCTATTCGCATAAAGAGATTAGTAAAATGCTCAATATAGCCGTAGGAACCTCAAAGTCTAATTTGGCTCGGGCACGAATGATTTTGAAAGAGCACATTGAATTATATAACGAACAGAAACACTCTCAAACCCCATGAGGGACAAGAAAAACATAGACCGGCTCTTTCAAGAGCAATTCAAAGATTTCGAGGCACAACCTCAACCGGAAGTCTGGGATCGTATTGTCCAAACGCGTAAACGTAAGGAAGAGGATCGTAAGATCATTCCGATCTGGTGGAAGTTAGGTGGCGTTGCGGCTGCCCTGGCTCTGCTGATCAGCCTGGGTATTTATCTCACCAGAACCCCGGGTACCGAATCTCAAATCGTAAATGATACCCTTACCCCTGAGGAGGATGGCCTGCTTGCTGAACCCTCCTCCGAAACAAAATCTTTTGGAATTGAGGAAGCTCGTCAACCGGTGCCATCGGACAATCCTAACAGAAGCCCTCGTAGCCTCCCTAATGCCGAGGCCAACTCCATAACTCAAACGGAAGCCTCCTACACCAAAGGCTCCGGTCAGCAAAGTAACCCTTTAAAAGAATCCCTTTTGGATCAAGAGGGTGGAGTCGCGGCTACAACTACTCAGGAAGAACAAACGATTGCTTCAGACCGGAATGTAATTTCAGAGGACGGTCTTTCGTCTCCTACCGCAGGAACTCCAAACATGGAAGAAGGAATTGCGATTCATGATGAGGAAACCAAAAACCCGGCCTCAAAGCCTGCTGAGGAACCTGTGGCAAGCACTCCGGAAAAAACAACGGAGGTCACCTCACCGATGAGCTTAGAGGAGGCTGCTCTGGCCCAAAAAGAATTGCAAAACAAAATAAGTACTGAAGAAGCTTCTTCCAAAAAATGGAGTGTAGGTGCTGCTGTAGCTCCGGTGTTCTATGACAGTTTTGAAGGCTCCGGAGTGGCGCAGGAATTTTCAGATAACCTAAAAGCCGGAGATGTCAATCTAAGTGTAGGTGTTCAGCTGAGTTATGCCGTAAGTGAACGACTCAAAGTTCGATCAGGAGTTCATAAAGTAGATCTAAGTTATCGTACTGGTGGTGTGGCCTTTGCACCCACCCTGCAAGGTTCAGAAATAAAAACCATTAATTATGCCGAAGATGCCCAAAATATTGCCCTTGGAAGAGCGGCCTTGCTTCGCCCTTTTGGACTGAACGATGCCGGGAACGGCTTGCGACCGGAGGCTCGTGTAGCTCCTAAAGCCGGATTCCTCACCCAAAATTTAGGCTATTATGAAATTCCCTTAGAATTAGAATATGCCCTAGTGAATAAGAAATTAGGAGTTCAGCTTATCGGTGGGTTGAGCACCCTAATGCTTTCGGATAATGAGATCATCTTAAGTGATGGGGTGTCTTCCACCCTCATTGGATCGAGCAATAGTCTCAATGATGTCAGTTTTACCACCAATGTGGGGCTGGGTATCGACTATGAATTGAATAAAAATTTAAAATTGAATCTTGAGCCCATGTTCAAGTATCAACTCAATGCTTATACGAATGAGGTCAGTGACTTTAAGCCGTATTTTTTGGGCGTGTACAGCGGGATCAACTTTAAGTTTTGAGCTATGATGAAGAAAACTTGGTTAGTTTTTTAGTTGGTTAGGTTAATTATTGCCAAGCAATGATGAGAAAAGACCGCCTTACTATCGATTGGTTACCGATAGGGGCGGCTTTTTTTTAGAACTCCCCGGTAAGTGCCGTTAAGATCCGCTTTCGCGAAAGCTCCCTCAACGCTTTGCGCTGCTCCGTCTTCATTCCTGCAGTAGGAATAAGTTCGAGTATCTTGGCGCGAAGCCGTCCGGGACCTCCCTGAAAGAAGCGATAGGGGAAACGTTTTTTATTGTCATAAAAGACAATAGGAACTATCGGAATCTGATGGTCTATAGCCAGACGAAAGGCCCCATCTTTAAACTGGTCCAGAACAACCTCCAAATCATCAGGAACGCCTCCCTCTGGAAAAATACAAATACTCAGCCCTTGGTTTAGGCGGTCTTGTGCCTGCTGAAAGACTTTAGCCCGACTCTGAGCATCTCCGCGATCCACTAAAATGCAGGTTCGCTTATAAAAAAAACCAAATAAGGGGAAACGGGCCAATTCCTTTTTCCCCACGAATACAAATGGGTTACGCGTTACGTGAAGCATCATCATGATATCGATCATGGAGGTATGGTTGGCGATATACATATAACTGGCACGAAGCTGCGGTTTTGCTATTCGCTTAACCTTGGGCATAAATCCCATCCCGAATAGGATAAAACGAGCCCAAAACCGCGCCAATCTAAAGAAGAACGGATACCAACTTTCTTTTAAAATGCTGATCAGTAGTACAGGAAGAAGTAAAAGGATAGGCAGGGCGATCAAGATGTAAAACCACACCCTCCAAAGCGCCACACCCATAGAACGGATCCATTTCATAGGGCTCAAAAATAGGATTTTAGTTTGGTTTGATTAGGAAGGGTGGTCGTCATTTCAATGAATGAACTCCGGCCAATAGGTCGGTTGGGCCTCCCGTAATTTAAGTAAGTATTGGCTTTTAAACGCTTTAAAAAACGTACCTTAAAAACAAAAAATGTTTGGACTTTTTAAAAAGAAATCAGAAAAAGAAAAGCTGCAGCAAGAGTATCAAAAATTAATGAAGGAGTCTTACGAACTCTCCACCACCAATCGAAAGAGAAGTGATCAAAAAAGAGCAGAAGCTGAGGAAGTCATGAAAAAAATCGAGAGCCTATCCTAATGCTCCTGATCTCCTTGCGAGCCTTCAAAAGGCATCTTAAAATAATGCCTAAATTTGCCCAAATTTAAATTGGACTATGGCTCGAATTTTAACGGGGGTTCAGAGTACGGGTACTCCTCACTTAGGAAATCTTTTAGGGGCTATTTTGCCGGCTATTCGTATGGCGAACACTCCCGCTAATGAATCTTTTCTTTTTATCGCCGATTTGCATTCCCTCACTCAAATTAAGGAAGGGGAAGTATTACGCGCAAACACCTTAGCCACTGCAGCCGCCTGGTTGGCTTGTGGGCTGGATATCGAAAAAAGTGTCTTTTACCGACAAAGTGATATTCCTCAAGTTACGGAGCTGTCCTGGTACCTCAGCTGTTTTTTTCCCTATCAGCGACTTACACTGGCGCACAGTTTTAAAGACAAAGCGGACCGTCTGGAAGACGTCAATGCCGGCTTATTTACCTATCCCATGCTGATGGCCGCTGATATCTTACTGTATGATGCGGAGTGGGTGCCGGTGGGAAAAGACCAGGCGCAGCATCTTGAAATGACTCGTGACGTGGCTTCCCGAATGCACGCTCAGTTGGGTAAAGATCTTTTTGTACTCCCTGAAGCACGCTTTAACGAAACGACCATGTATGTTCCGGGTACCGACGGCGAAAAAATGAGTAAAAGTAAGGGCAACCTGATCAATATTTTTTTACCGGAAAAGAAGCTTCGCAAGCAGATCATGAGCATCGCCACAGACAGTACGCCATTGGAGGACCCAAAAGACCCCGATACTTGTACGGTCTTTGCCCTGTATCAATTGCTGGCCACGGACGAACAAATTGCCGAGATGGCGCAAAATTACCGGGGGGGCAATTATGGCTACGGGCATGCAAAACAGGCCTTATTTGAACTTATTCTCAAGGAGTTTGGTGATATCCGCACGCGATTTGATCACTATATGAATCATCCAGAGGAGGTGGAAGAGGCTTTGCTGATTGGTGCAAAAAAAGCACAGCAAACCGCCGATGACGTATTGGGCCGGGTACGTGAAGCCTTAGGCTACTAGGTCAATTCGAAGCGCTTACCGGGCAAAGGTCTCACTACTCCTTTAAGTTCCAGACTGAGCAAGGTACTCGCCACCTGATGCGGCGGACGCATACACTGGAGAGCGATGGTATCTAACTGCTCGTTGTGCTGACGTTCAAGAACGTTAAAGACTTCTTGTTCCTGTGGTTCCAGATCCAAAAACAACTGCTTTTGTATCGGCTGGCTCGGGCGGTCTAAGGTCCAGTTCATGATGTATATCAGATCTGCGGCTGAGGTAAGCAGGTGGGCTTGATTTTGTTTGATCAGGTTGTTGCAACCCACACTCAGGGGATCATTCACTCTTCCGGGTACCGCAAACACATCACGGGCGTAGGAGTTCGCTAATTCGGCCGTGACCAACGATCCTCCCTGAGCGGCGCTTTCCATCACAACGGTCGCTTCACTAAGTCCGGCAATGATTCGATTACGCCTCAAGAAATTTTTACGGTCAAAGTGGTCAGTACTCCAGAAATCGGTCACAAAACCACCACGCTGCTCCATACCGGCCACATATTTTCTGTGCACAGCCGGATACAATTTATCCAGGCCATGCGCAAGACAAGCCACGGTTTGAAGTCCGTGTCTCATAGCAGCCCTATGTGCAGCAATATCTACCCCATAGGCAAAACCCGAGATGATCACCGGGTCTAGGGTTGCAATCTCCTCCATAAAGGCGTCTATCCGTTCGGCACCATAGGCCGTCATTTTACGCGTGCCCACGATACTGATCATACGCGGGTTATCCCAATCAATAGTCCCTTTTTGAAATAAAAGCACCGGACCGTCCAGGCAATGCCGTAGACGTTCGGGATAGGCCTCGTCCTGATAGCCCAATACGGCGATCCCATTCCCTTCGATGTAGCGTAATTCTGCTTTCGCGAAAGCAGCATGCGCCGGATCATAAAAGTGCTCCAGACGATGCGCCCCAATGCCCTCCACCTCCAGCAATGCAGCCTTTTTCTGTTCCAATACTGTAGTAGCCGCTCCGAAATGTCGTATCAGTTTTTTGATAGACGCATCTCCAAGGTTAGGAATGCGCTGTAAGGTGAGCAGTGCCAAAAGAGCTGAAGATGACATGATTAGATCCTTTCTTTAAAAGTAAACTTTTCCGCCTGTTGATAAAAGTTTATAAAATCACTCGGAACAGCTTGAGCCGTAGCCAGAAAATTATAACTTTGAATTATGCAGTTGGAGTCTTACATCAGTGATTTATTATATCGGTATGAATGTGTAATCCTGCCTGAATTTGGTGCGTTCTTAACGCAGTATAAATCGGCTCAGGTGCATCAAAATACCCATGCTTTTCATCCGCCGAGCAAGGTGCTGTCTTTCAACGGCCAATTGACGGCCAATGATGGACTCCTGGCTAATTACATGGCTAAGAGCGAAGCCATTCCCCATGAAGAAGCCAATCAACGCATTGCTCAGGAAGTGGCCCGTATGCATCGTGAATTGAAGCAAGGGAATACACTAGGTTTAAAGAATGTAGGAGAATTTCATCTGGGAGACGATCAGCAATTGCAATTTGAGCCCTCTCGTCATTTGAATTACCTTACCAGCTCGTTTGGTTTAGGCATGTTCACTACTCCACCGGTAGCCCGGGAAGTTTACAAAGAGCAGGTGGAAGAGCTGGAGGCTAAAGCCCCGCTCGCAATTACCGAAAGTAGAAGGGGAAATTACAACTGGCTTAAGTACGCGGCTGTAGGCCTGATCGCCCTGAGCGTAGGAGGTCTGCTAGGAATGAACTACCTCAAGAATGTAGAAAACTACAATGTAGTCGCCAGACAAGAAGCAGAAAGCCAACTGGAGCAGAAAATACAAGAGGCCACCTTTGCCATTGACAACCCTCTTCCTGCAATTACACTGACCGCGACCAAGCCCAGCGGTAAATACCATTTGGTCGCCGGAGCCTTCCGTATTGAAGAAAATGCTGATCGTCAGGTGGAACGCTTACGTCAAAATGGCTATAAGGCTCGTATTTTAGGAACTAATCGTTACGGATTACATCAAGTGGTCTACAGCAGCCACGAAGATGCTGAAACTGCACTGGCAGAACTTAAAAAGGTGCGACAAAACGAAAATAAGTCGGCCTGGCTCCTGGTGAAGACGGTAGACTAGTTCTTTTCTCTCCATTATTTATCCAAAAGATCTTTAGCGTGGTCATTGCTCCTTCCTGACTTACCTTTGCCAGAAAATGAAGTCTATGGAAGCCAAAACCCCTCGTGAATCGCGTGCTGTTCAAAGTGATATTGTATTGCCCAATGATACCAATCCATTACAGAATATGTTTGGAGGAGAATTATTGGCACGGATGGACCGGGTAGCCAGCATTGCTGCACGAAGACACTCCCGAAGAATTACCGTTACTGCTTCTGTCAATCACGTAGCTTTCAACAAGAGTATTCCTTTGGGCTGTGTAGTGACTATAGAAGCCCATATTTCAAGAGCTTTTAACACCTCAATGGAGGTTTTTCTGGATGTATGGGTGGAAGATCGCGAGAGCGGGAAGAAGACCAAAGCCAATGAAGCCATCTATACCTTTGTAGCTGTTGATGATACCGGCACCCCGGTAAGCATCCCTCCGCTCCAACCCGAAACCGAGCTCGAACAGGAACGCTACGAAGCTGCTTTAAGAAGAAAGCAGCTTAGTCTAGTTCTGGCCGGTAAAATGAAACCTAAAGAAGCTACCGAGCTTAAAGCCCTCTTCCTGTAATCTTTTTAGTTGCGGTAATTTAAAGCGGGGTCACGATCTCCCAACAGCGGTATATATTCAAAATCCGCTCCTCGTCTTTTCGCAAATTCTGCTTGAGCCTCCTCTAGTAATTGTGGGTTCTCTAACAGATCAATTCCGGTTAGGGTCAAGGTCTTGGCCGCGACCATCATGCCTTTTTCACCTATACTCATCCCACCCGCGGCAACCGCCTGCCAACTGTGAGCAGGGGTACCCGGCACCCAGGTAGCTGCCGACATGCCCACCGTGGGTACAGCAAAGCTTACATCGCCAACATCTGTAGACCCTCCCGGACGGGCGGAAGTATCATAAGGGGATACCCCTTCTACATACTGCGTATTGAGCTCCGTATCCAGGCTTTGGGCGATTTCCTTAGCAAATTTGGTCTCTTCTGGGGTATAGGTGAATCCACCTATTTCGTTGAGATTGTCAAACATGACCTTCTGCAAGGTAAGGTTAGGCAGCAATTCGTGAGTCCCTCCGATCATTTCATAATCCATGGTGGTGCCTGTACCCAGGGCAGCTCCTTCAGCGGCCTTGACCATACGGTCAAAGATGGAAATGACCACATCTCGCTTATCGTGACGGGCGTAGTAATAGACTTCGGCAAAGTCTGGAACCACGTTGGGCGCTTTACCTCCTTGCGTGATGATGTAATGAATACGGGCTTGCTCCGGGATATGCTCACGCATCATATTCACCATATAATTCATAGCTTCTACACCATCCAGGGCAGAACGTCCCCGCTCCGGGGCGCCAGCCGCATGAGCCGAAACTCCGTAAAAACGGAATTTTGCCGATTTATTTGCTAAAGCCGCTCCGGGATTGGCTGCATTTTTGTTTCCGGGATGCCAGTGCAGGGCTACGTCTACACCGTCAAACAGACCGGCTCGAGTGAGATAGACCTTCCCTGAACCCCCCTCTTCTGCCGGACAACCATAAAATTTGATGGTCCCCGACTTTCCGGATTCTTTCAAATAGTTTTTAAGCGCAATAGCGGCCGCAGCCGAAGCAGTGCCAAAGAGGTGATGACCACAGGCATGGCCTGCCTCTCCACCGGCACTCATTTTTTTGGTCATGGCCTTTTGCGATAGCCCCGGTAAGGCGTCGTATTCTCCCAAAATGGCAATCACCGGAGCCCCGGAGCCGTAAGTGGCTACAAAGGCGGTCGGCATCCCGGCAACCCCAACCTCTAGTTTAAAATCCTCTTCTTGAAGCGTCTTTTGCAAGAGGGCTGCGCTGCGTTCTTCCTGGTACCCCATTTCGGCGTACTCCCAAATGGTATGGGCAATTTTTTGGTATTCTTCCGATTTTTGATCTAAATCGGACAGGATTTGCTGATTGGAAGCCTGAGACCAGCTGAACAGGGTACCCAGACCGATAATGAGGGTAAGAAAAGTTTTCATAGAAGTGTGATTAGTGATGTATTAAAGATAGAGAAAAGTTAGGCTACCGGTCCCTATCTTTTCTCGGGAAGTTCTGCTACATATTGAAAATCCAGTTGGATGGGTTCAAACGATCGCTGTCTTTATAGACCAAAAACTTAAGAATCGTTTTTCCACTAAATGGATTGACGGAGATCGTTCCAAGATCTTGTTTAAGCGACACCACGTCATTCACCTTTACCTTGAGGTCTCTGATGTTTTGATATACGGATATGTAGTTTCCATGCCTGATATAGATCGCGCTGGCTGCTCCAGGTAGGTCTTGAATACGAAAAACGGTACCTCCAAAAATTGCTCGAGCCTTGCTTCCCGGGGTAGTTTCTATTTCCACCCCGCTATTGAATGTGGTTATATTGGGCAAGGTAGGGTGTTGTTGTCGGCCATATCCTTTGATGACCCGTCCCTTGAGCACGGGCCAGGGTAATTTCCCTTTATTGGCGACAAAGTCACTAGCAAGTGCTCTGGATTCAGCAGTTAAGGCAAAGGTTTTGCTGGTCGTTTCCTTACCTGCTTTTTTGTTGGAGGCCGCTATGGCTTCCTTAATAATCGCTTCGATCTGGCGGTCAATGCGATCTGCTTCTTTTTGTTTTTGCCTGATCTGCTGGGCAAAACTGCTTTCCTTTTTACGGACCTCAGCAATTAGAGCATCTTGTTGCTGCTTTTCTTGGCGGAGTTGTGCTCTGGCCGCACGGTTTTCGGCGATCAGGGCTTGTTTTTTCGCTTTTTGCTCGATGAGTTGCTTGTTGGTTTCTTGAAGTAAAGCGGTACGTTCTTTAATTTGATCGCCTTGTTTCTTACGATAGGCGGCGTACTGTTTCATGTACTGCAGTCGCTTATAAGCTTGCAAGAAATTCTCGGAAGAGAGCAAAAACATGATCCTGCTTTGCTGATTTTTACTTTTATAAGATTGCAAGACCATGCGCCCGTAATCTTCTTTGAGATTTTCGAGTTCCTCTCGCAACGCTGTAATCCTATCCAGATTGGTGTTTATCTTTCGCGTCAGCAAATTGGCCTGCTGATTAGTCACCTGAATTAGGTTTTCTCGGGTATTGATCCGTTGATCCAAATCTTCCACTTGAGTCAATATGGAGATCTCTTTCTTTTTAATTCCGGCGCGTAATTGTTCGATCTGGGCAATCTCTTGTTGCAGGGCTCTTCTCTTGGCTTCTAAAGCCGCTTGTTTATCCGTTTGGGCTCCTAATAATCCGCAACCCAATAAAAGGATACAAACACTCAAAAACTTAAGAAGGGATGGTTTCTGACTGTTCATAAATCGATGGCCTTATATCCATTCGGAATGGAAAAGGGAAAGGATACCCGAACATCAGTTTCGATGGTGCGTACATCCATTTCAATCTCTGTAATCTTGTCTCCTTCAAGAGCTCGAATACGGATAGACTTGGGGAGCCATCCTTTGCCTGCCCACTCATAATCGCCATAAGTCACGATGAGTGCTCGGTTTTCAGCTCTTTGCAACAATTGTTGCTGCTGCAATCGAAAATTCTGTGGATCGAAATAGAACAGCAGATCATAGTCGTTGGGCTGTATTTTTGGCACTACCAAGTAGTGATCTTCTCCGGTGTTCGCTTTATAATTTCCACTTCGCAGATCGTAGACCGGTTGACCCAGAACCAATCGCTGCACTTGTTCATAGCTTAGTTCGGTCCCCAAAAAATCACTGATAAAACGAAAATCTCCGTCAAAATAGGAACGATTCACTTTTTCATAATAGCTCACTTTATCCGGTGTAAGCAGGGCCTTCCCTACGGTAATTCCGAGAAAAGAAGCACTGATCCATAAAGTCTCATCTTTCTCCATCCGGAGACTCACCCCGGCACTCTGACTCGTGTTTTCATCGCGATAGCGGACTCTAAGACGTTCCACCAATGTTTGAAATACAGGTTGTGAGCGATAATGGTTTTTAATGACTCGCGCAGTCGTCAGCTCTTCCAGGTTTCCCTCCCTTGCTGTTTTGGTTGATTTACAACCGGCCATAGCCAAGACCAGGGTGAGGATCACAATCCATTTTATTTTTCTCATATTACTGCGTCAATGCGGCTGCTTTTTTTCTATATTCTTCTGCTTTATCCTGCTGTCCCGAGGCACCATAGGAGCGCTCTAACGCTTTATAAAAGGCACTTTCCAAACTTGGATTGTCAAATACATAATCCAGTCCGTATAGCAAACTTTCTACGGCTTGATCAGACTGGTTCGTCTCTAGAGAGGCGTTGCCGTAAATGAGATATAGCATCGGTTGCGCTGGATATAATTCGAGAGCATTTTTACTCCCTTCAATAGCCTGTTCGAAGTGGCCTAATTCCATCTGCAGGGCCAGTGTCTCTTTGATCAAAACCAGATTGTCCGGTGCACGAAGAAGGGCCAATTGATAATAGTTCAACGCTTGTTCTGTATCCCCTCGATTCTTATAGTAAGCCGCTAGAGACTGGTAGATATCAATTTCTACTTCTTCTTCTGCAAATAGCTTTACAGCCTCTTCCAATTCAGGCTCGTAATCGGGATTTTCATTGACGAATAGCAAAAAGTCATTCAACACTTTGTGCTTGACCTGTGCGGTAATCTTATCGCTTTTCAAAACCTCCTGCATACTGGCAACCGCATCGTCTGTATTGCCGTCCTCCAGATAAAACTTATACAACGCCAGATGCACCACTTTTGATTCCGGATTGACCTTCAGTAACTCTTGTGCGGTGTCAAATGCTTTCTGGACGGCACCTTGCTCTGTGTACAGATAGATCAGTTTAAGATATTCTTCCTCGTTTTTTGGGTTGGTGCTGATTTGCTCGGTAAGGCGGTTGATCTGAGCCGATTTATCGGTGCTGCGATCATAGATCTCCTGCCTCAGGCTGTTGCGATAAGCATCTTTGCCCCAGTCTCTCTCTAACTCATCAAGCAGGGCCAGACCTTCCTCGTAACGCCCTGTGGCCGTATATAAGCGTACCAAATGCTCTTTCCAAATGTCGTCGTAACCAATCAGCTTAAGCAATACTGCTTCTGCTTGCTCTGTGTCCTGTTGAGCGTAATATACTTCGTATAACAATTCAAATACGTCCTCACGGGCTCCATCCAGATCTAGTGTTTTCTGGAAAGCCCGGGCAGCGGCAGGGTATTGTTTGAGGGCTAAATGATTCTTTCCTTTTTCGAAATATAATACGGCGCGTTGGGGCGCTATAGCAATACAGGCGTCTAAAGCAATTAGCGCTCGGTCGTAATTCTCGATGCCCTTTTGTTTCAAGGCTTCGAAAAAATTCTCCTGGAATTCATCAGAAACATTGCCCAGATCATCCACGTTCACATCCGCAAAGGGTGAAATTTCCTGAGCAAGACTAGTGCTTGTAGTTGCTAACATACAAAGCAAAAGAATCCCAAGTCCTTGTATCAAGGACGCTGAACTTCTTTTCCAAGCGTTGCCTCTGCTCATTTCTTTTAACTATTGGATCCTACGGATTACCTACTCCAGCACACTGTAATCTCCTATGCTGATCGCTTTGAAATTGCCGTTATACTGGACATGATTACCAATCATTGCCTGATCCAACTGGGCATTCTTGATGGTTGTCTGTGTCTGGATCAAACTATTTTTGACCGTACTGTTTTCAATAACTGTGCCTTCCCCCACTGAAACGAAAGGCCCGAGGGTCGTATTGCGCAAAACCACCTTTTCCCCTACGTAACAGGGCGGTATGATGGACGCATTCTCCAGAGTGGCTGATGAAGCGATCAATTGTTCTTCTCCATCTTTTTTCAAAAACTCAAGCATTTTAGCATTGGTGTCCAGTGCTACTTCCTTATTCCCACAATCCATCCATTCGTCTACGGTACCGGTTTTAAAGATTTTGCCCTTGGCCATCATGCCTTTGATCCCGTCATTGATCTGATATTCTCCGCCGTGCACAATGTTGTTATCCAGTACTTGCTGTAGCTCTTGCTTCAATACTGCGATATCCTTAAAATAATAAATTCCTATGACTGCCTGGTCAGAAACGAACGATTTGGGTTTTTCCACCAGTTCTACAATTTCGTCCTGATCATTCAATTTAACCACTCCATACGCCTCCGGATGATCCACTTGCTTGGTCCATATCACCGCATCAGCCTCTTTATCTAAGGTAAAGCTTGCGCGAATCAGTGTATCGGCGTAGGCCACGACAGCAGGGCCCTTCAGAGAAGGCTCAGCACACATAATCGCGTGTCCGGTGCCCAAGGGTTGATCCTGTCTGTAGATCGTTCCTTTGGCTCCCAGGCTTTCAGCTAAGGCTTTTAAATGCCTTACCACATCGTCTCCAAACCAGGCGGGATCACCCAGGATAAAGGCAATCTCATCAACCGGTTCTTCCAGTATCTTAGCAATATCAGTCACCAATCGATGAACGATGGGCTTTCCGGCGATCGGAATTAAGGGTTTAGGAACGGTTAAGCTATGGGGTCGCAACCGGCTTCCCCGGCCGGCCATAGGGACAATTATTTTCATCTATGCTATTTGAGTATTCAATTTTAATGTATGTCTTACTGCACTCCGGTACTGCCAAATCCTCCTTCTCCGCGGTCAGTAGTCGTTAAATCGGCTACTTCTTCCCAGCTTGCGCGTTCGTGTTTGGCGATCACCAATTGGGCGATTCGATCTCCCGAGTGTACGGTAAAGTCCTCCTGACTTAGATTGATCAATATCACTCCAACGTCTCCGCGATAATCGGCATCTATGGTTCCCGGTGCATTCAAAACAGTCACTCCTTTTTTGGCTGCTAATCCACTTCTGGGACGTACCTGAGCCTCTATGCCTACTGGTAGTTCCAGATGTAATCCGGTGGAGATGATCTTTCGCTCCATAGGGACCAAGGTTACTGGCGATTCCAAATGGGCTCTGAGATCCATCCCGGCAGACGCTAAGGTTTCATAGGCGGGTAACTCATGTGAAGAACGGTTGATGATCTTTATTTTCATAGTTCTTGTTATCGTCTTAGAATTGCTAGGAGGCGTTTACGCTCACCGATATAAATGGCACTCAAAAACACCACTAGCAAGATACCACTTACCCTAAAGTTTTCTCTAAAAACCAGATAGGAAATCGCTGCAAAGGAGATAGCCAACAGCAGATAAATCCCAATACGGGGCCATTCATAGGGCACAGGGTAATGCTTTTTACCAAATACATATGAAAGCAAAAGCATCATTCCGTAGGCTGCAAAGGTAGCATAGGCTGAAGCCATAAAACCAATGATCGGAATCAAAAGAACGTTAAGTAGTATGGTGATCAAGGCGCCAAAAAGAGAGAAATACATGCCGTAGTGGGTACGATCTGTGAGTTTGTACCAGATCGCCAGGTTGTGGTACATACCCAGAAAGAGGTTAGCGAGTAAGATAATCGGTACAATATCGATTGCTTTCCAGTATTCCGGATCACGGACGACAAAGGCTTTTAAGGGGTCAATAAAGGCCACGATGATCAGGAATCCCAGCGCACCGGTGATCACAAAATAAGTCATGATGGTCGCATAGGTTTGTTTGGCATTCTTAGCGGAGGCATGATTGAAAAAAAGGGTTCGGCGCCCAGCCGAAAGGCTTGAATAAAAATGGTCATGAATACGGCCAGCTTATAACATCCCGCATACGAACCCATAATATCGTCATCCAGCATCTTACCGAGAAGAAGCTTGTCGAGATTTTCATTGACCACAAAGGCAAGTCCGGCAATCATGATGGGCCAACCGTATTGCCAGAGCTGCATAAAGAGTTTGCGGTCAAACACCCATTGGATCTTAAAGAAATCCGGAACGATCAATAGAAAGGTTACCAGGCTAGCGGCCACATTGGCGATAAAAATGTATTGCACCTGTTGATTGCCATCGTACCAGGAAAATTGCCAGCCGTAAAAGGGTATTGCCCAAAGAAAAAAGAAATTGAGCACTACATAAATGGCCAGGTTACTGAGTTTAATACCCGCGAACTTTAAGGCTTTCCCCTGAGCTCGAAGATGCGCAAAGGGAGCGACCACCAAAGTATCCAGCATGAGAATCAGAATGAGGTAAATAAAGAACTTCACGTCCAGATCCAGCCACAGCGACAAGTCGTTCCTAAAGAAAAGAACGATTAGAAAAAAGGTGATGGTGCTACTGGTCAGGGCGATCAATACGGTAGCATACACCCTATTTTTGGCCTCCTGCTTTGCAAAAAAGCGAAAGAAAGCCGTTTCCATACCGTAGGTCAACAACACATTGAAGAAGGCTGCCCATACGTAAAAGCGGGTATTCACCGCATACCCCGTGGTCGCTAAAATATCGGTATGTAAACCCAGGAGAATGATATTCATGACCCGGGGTAAGGTGGTTGCCAGTCCGTAAATGGCCGTATCCTTAACAAAGCGTTTGAGAGTGCTCAAGGCGAAAGGTGAATTTATGCGGTAAAAGTACTCATTCTACCTGGGGCGAACAATCACAATGATTCCTGGTTGCAAAGCGGCCTGTACCGTTTCTAATTACTGGCCTTCCGCTTTGTGATCGAAAGCAGACATGCTCTTGATCTCGGCCAACTCCCGTTGCATCAAATTCCAGAAGAAGACAATAGCGATGCCCAGTAGAATTAGTGCTGAGATCCAAATGTAGCTGTAGAATCCGGGAGATACGGAGGCCTCAAAATAGGGTAGAAGGAGAATAAAGCCCCAGCTATACGCTCCCAAACAGACCGGGGTCAACAGATAATGCACCCAGGTCCGGCTTTTATAAAATCGCGATAGTTTTTGGGCATAGGCCACTGCAGGCAGCCCCGGATCCAAATTGCGTAATTGATATTGATGCCAGGCTTCTATTCCTCCCCTGAGCAGGAGCGCCGCGATCATCAGGCCAAAGCCCAGGCTTGATCGCCGTTGGGAAAAGCCAGAAACAAAGACTGCAAATACCACCAGGCCCAGAATGGTCACTCCTAAAATGAGGTGAGTCCAGGTATACTTTCGCGAAAGCGTTTCTACCTTCTTTTGGATATCAGCGCTATCGCCAGGAATTCCTTTATCCAGCGGTTGTGCAGACCACAATTCTTCAATTTGATCATAATTTTTCATGTTGCGTACATTGAATAAGTTCTTTTTTAATGCGATGCATTTTAACCCGTACGGCCTCATGAGAAAGGCCCACTATGGTGGCAATTTCCTTTTGTGGGGTTTTCTCCAGGCTAAGCAAGAGGATGGTTTTGTTCAAAGGATCTAGTTTTTCGATACAGTGATACAGCAGTTGCCATTGTAATTCACTCTGCTGACTGTCAGTTTCCGGACTGCTCATTACCTGGTATTCATTATAGGATGTTGGCCATTTTTTTTCTTCCGAAGAAAGGCCAAACAGGTGTTTACCGTGATGCGATAGATCCAGGTACCCAAAGCGGCTTCCTGACGAAAAGACGGGAGGTTCTGAAATACCTTGACGAAGGATTCTTGCGTCAGGTCTTTGGCCGTATCCTCATCGCCGGACACATAACCCAAACACAACCTAAATACGGCATCGTAGTGGTCTTTATATATGGAGTCAAAATCCGTCGCTGTCATTTGGGGTTATTGCAATAAAAAGGCTTGGGTGATCTGGTCCTTAAACCATTCTGGTTTGTCAAACATAATGAAATGAGCGGAGCCCTCAGCAAAATGGAGTTCGTAGTCTTTGAGACCTTCATACTGGGTCTTATAAGTCTGCTCAGCCGCGGCACGTCCGTACGGTACTGTAGCCGCCAACAGCGTGACTTTATTTTTGATTTTAGGGAGTCCTTCCCGCATGTCCATTTTGAGTAAATCAGTGTAGCCGTAAACGTAAGTCTCCCGGTCGGTTTGTTCAATCCAGTTGGCAATTTTCGTTCGTTTGGATTCGTCCGTAGTCATTCCCGTAGCCATTTGCACTGCCATTTGCCCGAAGGCCTCCTCACTCATGGCCAACATTTGTTTGTTGTAGGGCGTATCATAAGCGATGTGTTCCGCTTTGAAATTAGGGATCATCAACGCACCCATGGCCGGCAAGGCATCAACGACCACCAACTCACCAAACTGATCACCATGTTCTGCAGCTAACCACAGGGATAAGGTGCCTCCCAGACTGTGGCCAAGCAGATGTGGCTGTTCCAAATGGTTGGAAGTTACATACTGCAGGAGTTGCTCTTTGATGGTATCTAGCCAGGGCGAATCTATTGGAGGTACTTCGCCAAAGCCGGCAAAGGTAAAAGCGTGACATTCATACTGTTCAGAGAGCGTTGCGATCGTTTCCTTCCAGACCTCCTGAGTACAACTAAAACCGGGGAAAAGGAGAATAGGATCACCGCTTCCGGTCACCTTTACCTCAAAGGCGGTGAACTCTTGCTGTGCCCAGGAGCATGATAAAACTAGGGTGAATACGAGGGTAATCAAGGTTTTCATACTTATGTTTTTAAATGATTTTCCCTTTAGATGCACTCCTTCGAAAATGTTACAAAAAAATAGTAGGCATAAAAAAAGCCCCGCTATTGCGGAGCTCTTGTTATTTGGGTGTAATCAATTTCTATCCATTCAAGGCTTCTGCACCACCTACAATCTCTAAGATCTCGTTGGTAATGGATGCCTGACGGGCTTTGTTATATTGTAACTTTAATTCGTCACGCAGTTCAGTAGCGTTATCCGTAGCCTTGTGCATGGCGGTCATACGCGCACCGTGCTCACTGGCGACAGAATCACGAATACCTTTGAACAATTGTGTTTTTAAGGCTTTAGGGATCAGCTCCTCTACGATTTGCTCTTTAGAAGGCTCGAAGATGTAGTCTTGAGCCGTCGTGCTCGCTCCTTCTATGACCTTAGGCTGAATGGGTAAGTATTGCTCGGTCATCACCAACTGGGTAGCGGCATTCTTAAAGCTGTTGTACACCATGTCGATCTGGTCGTACTCCCTTTCGGTAAAAAGCGTCATCAATTCTTCAGCAATTGCTGCTACCTGATCAAAGGTCAGATCGTCAAAAATCTCACTATTCCGCTTCACTACTTGATGCGACTTGACCAGGATATCTCCGGCCTTCTTACCGATGGTGTAGAAGGACACGTCCTGATTTGCGTATTTCTCTTCGGCCAATTGCTTACACTCCTTTACGATGTTGGAGTTAAACGCGCCTGCCAGTCCACGATTGGAGGAAATGGCCACGATAAGCACCTTTTTCACCGGCCTGGTTTCTGCAAACTTACTCCCGGAGTCTCCGTCCAAAGTGGCGCTCAGGCTCTGCAACAATTCGGTCAACTTGTCCGAATACGGCCGCATCGCCGTAATAGCATCCTGTGCTTTCTTCAATTTAGCAGCAGAAACCATTTTCATGGCACTGGTGATCTGCATGGTTGAAGAAACCGAGGATATTCTGTTACGTATTTCCTTTAAATTCGCCATTGTTTATTATTTGCTTTCGCGAAAGCGTCTCCAGCTCCCTTTCGACGGCTTCCTAGCGATTTACTTTTTGTAATTCGCGGCTAAGTCCTTAGCTACTTTTGTCAACGTATTGGTCACCTCATCGGTTAGCTTACCCGCCTTCAGGGTGTCCAGCACGTCTCTGTGCTGTGCATTTAAGAATTCCAAATACTCCGCTTCGAACTGCTTTACTTTATCAACCGGTACATCACGCAATAAGTTCTTAGAACCTGCATAGATGATCGCGATTTGGTCTTCTACGGTATAGGGGTCGTTTTGCGCTTGCTTTAGAATCTCTACATTACGACGACCTTTCTCGATCACGTTTTGTGTAGCGGCATCCAGATCCGATCCGAATTTCGCGAAAGCTTCCAGTTCACGGAACTGTGCCTGATCCAGTTTCAAGGTACCAGCAACTTTCTTCATGGATTTGATCTGTGCAGATCCACCCACACGAGATACAGAGATACCTACGTTAATCGCAGGGCGTACTCCGGAGTTAAAGAGGTCAGACTCCAAAAAAATCTGTCCGTCAGTAATCGAAATTACATTGGTTGGAATATAGGCCGATACGTCACCCGCCTGTGTTTCAATAATAGGAAGTGCAGTTAAAGAACCTCCTCCTTTGACGATAGGCTTTAGGGAGTCCGGAAGATCGTTCATGTTCTTCGCCAACTCGTCATCAGCGATCACTTTTGCAGAACGCTCTAACAAGCGCGAGTGCAAATAGAAAACATCTCCAGGATAAGCCTCACGTCCCGGTGGACGACGGAGCAAAAGGGAAACCTCACGGTAAGCAACCGCCTGCTTCGATAAATCATCGTAGATGATCAGTGCAGGACGCCCGGTGTCACGGAAGTACTCTCCAATAGCCGCTCCGGCAAAAGGAGCATATACCTGCATTGGAGCCGGGTCAGAAGCGTTTGCGGCTACGATGGTCGTGTAGGCCAGGGCTCCTTTTTCTTCCAGTACTTTGGCAATATTAGCGACCGTAGACGCCTTTTGGCCAATAGCTACATAAATACAGTATACTGGATTACCAGCGTCGTAAAACTCTTTTTGGTTCAGGATGGTGTCAATACAAACGGTGGTCTTCCCTGTTTGACGGTCACCAATAACCAGCTCACGCTGACCACGACCCACAGGGATCATCGCGTCAATTGACTTGATTCCGGTTTGGAGGGGCTCGTTTACCGGCTGACGGTAAATTACTCCCGGAGCTTTACGCTCCAAAGGCATCTCGTAAAGCTTGCCTTCAATATTGCCCTTTCCGTCGATGGGTTGCCCCAGAGTGTTGACTACACGTCCTACGATGCCTTCTCCTACATTGATAGAAGCGATTCGCTGGGTACGCTTTACCGTTGCACCTTCCTTAATTTCTTTGGAGGGGCCTAAAAGTACTACCCCAACGTTATCTTCTTCCAGGTTAAGAACAATTCCTTCTAAACCGCCGTCAAACTCAACAAGTTCACCGTATTCGGCATTAGCAAGGCCATACACACGGGCGATACCATCTCCCACGGTAAGTACTGTTCCTACTTCGTCTAAAGTTGCTTCTACTTTAGCTCCTGATAATTGCTCTTTTAAAATTGCTGAAATCTCAGCGGGCTTTACTTCGGCCATAACTCACTAATTAATTTTGCTTTCGCCTTCTTTATATGGATACTCAATACCTGCGTATTAAGCGTCAACCAATGTTCTTTTTAAGTTACTCAATTTGTTTGCGATGCTGGCATTGTATTGCAGGTCGCCTACACGTAATATGAATCCACCAATAATATCCGGATCTACTTCCTGGTGTAATTTTACTTCATTGCAATCGGTCAAGGATTTCACCTTCGCCAATACTTCTTTTTCCAACTCTGGTGTCAGTGCTACTGCGGTAGTTACCGTAGCTGCCTGAATTCCTGCTTCTGCATTGCTCAGGGCAATGTAATTTTCACTGATGGAAGCCAGTAAATCAGTCCTGTTGTTTTTAGCCAACAAGTGAAATAGCTCTTGCGCCTCCTCCATCTTGGCAAAGATCCCTTTCAATGCATCCCCTTTCTTGGAGGTGTTAATAATGGGATTGCCTAAAAACAGGCGTAATTCTTTACTGTTCTCCAAAGTAGCAGCAATGTCTTTCATTTCACTCAACATAGCAGCTTCCCTTCCACGCTCTTTTGCGAGGCTGATTAGGGCTTTGGCGTATCGGATGGATGCTCTGGAACCGGACATAAGACTTATGCGTTTAAGGTCGCTTTATTCAACAACTCGTCTACCAATTGGAGTTGCTGATCTTTGCTTGACAATTCTTTGGTTAGCACTTTCTCTGCGATCTCGATAGACAAGGCAGCTACCTGCTCTTTTAATTCTGCAACTGCTGCATTCTTTTCACTTTGAATGGCTATCTGCGCCTGAGCAATCGTCTTGTCAGCTTCAGCTTTAGCTTCTTCTTTGGCGTCTGCGATCATTTTCGCTTTCACTTCACGAGCTTCTTTCAGCATCGCCTCCCGTTCTGCACGAGCCTCTTTCAACAACTTATCATTATCCGCCTGGAGGTTTTCCATTTCCTTCTTAGCGTTCTCAGCGGCCAATAAAGCGTTTTTGATCCCTTCTTCGCGCTCATTGACTGCGTTCAGGATAGGCTTCCATGCGAATTTGCGCAATAAGAAAAGTAGCAACACGAACAATACGGCTTGCCAGAAGAACAATCCTATTGAAAACTCACCTATTAATTTTTCCATAATCTTTAAATACTAAGCAATGTTTAATCTCAATAAACAGGCAGCTGCAACCAACCGTTACAGCTGTCTGTCTGTTTAATACCGATTATCCTGCGAAAATCGCGGCAAAACCAATACCTTCAATAAGCGCTGCTGCAATAAGCATCGCTGTTTGAATCTTTCCATAAGCCTCAGGCTGACGGGCGATCGCTTCCATAGCTTTTCCACCAATCATTCCAATTCCGATACCAGCTCCGATAACGGCAAGTCCTGCACCTATTACACTTGGGATTTCCATAAAAAATATATTAATTATTAAACATTCAACTTTAAAAAATCGTTCTTCACCAACCTATAGATGAGAAAGCTCTGCTTCTCCTTCATGTTCGTGATCATGATCATGCTCTTCTACGGCAAACCCGAAATATAAGGCACTCAACATGGTGAAAATATAAGCCTGCAATAAGGCCACTAAAACTTCGATCAATGAAATGGCGAACGCCAGTCCGAAGGATAAGGTTCCACCCACCCAGTTTTGGAAAATAAAGATCAGTCCGATCAAACTTCCCAGTACGACGTGTCCTGCTGTCATGTTTGCATACAAACGGATAAGCAGTGCGAAAGGCTTAATGAAAATCCCGAGGATCTCAATAGGCACGAGGATGATGTAGATCACCATTTTTCCATACCACGGCATTCCATCTCCCAAAGGATCGAATATGTGTTTCCAGTAATCTTTTTTACCGCTGAAGGTGGTAATCACAAATACGATGATCGCCAGGGCGGTGGTGATGGCAATATTGCCGGTCACGTTAACTCCAAAAGGCGTCAATCCAAATATGTTCAGGAACCAGATAAAGAAAAAGATGGTCAACAAGAACGGCATGAACTTTCGGTAATGCTTTTCTCCAATATTAGCCACGGCGATGTCATCACGGATATAGAGCACGATCGGCTCAAAGAAGCGACCAAAACCGGTAGCGATCCCGTTATTGTTCTTGTAGCTCTTGGCTAAGCTTCTGAACAAGAAGAACATTAAAATACCGGTAAGGATGATCATAAAGACTCCTTTGGTGATAGAAAGGTCGATCAACGGTTTTTCATTGGTCACATGTCCTTCCTCATCGTAATTCAAATCGCCGGCTGCATTGGTCTTATAGATCTTAGCGTGGTGCAAAGCGTAATAATCGCCATCTACCTCAGCTACTGTTTCTCCGTGGTGAAATTTCCCGGAAGAAAATACTTTTAGGCCGTCATCCCAAAGAATGACCGGAAGTGGGAACCCCACATGATGTACCTCTCCACTATCATCAGTGTAAGAGAATAAGCTAAAGTCGTGAGAATCTAAAAGGTGATGTTGAACGTATTCTTTTACCTCTTGTTTTCGGCTTTCAGGAGTAGAGTCCTGACCGGTTGACGAAGCCCCATCTTTTGCAAAAGCTGAAGCTGCGGTAAAGAACATTAATAACGCAAGTAAGTGTACTCGTCTTTTTCCTAGCATAACGCGAACAAATAAGATGTCCTTAAAATCCGTGCAAAAGTACGCCTATAAAAGGGAAATAGAAAAGAAAAGATGGTGATTTTTTTTAGGCTTTCGCGAAAGCCTAAATCCCCTGATTATTGAGGAGTTTAGCGAGGTATCTTACTTCCAAAAACAAGCAACAAACGTAGGGAACGAAGAAGGCGAAAAACTCCAATAAGGTCAACTGATCATCCGCCTTGTATTCTGGATAGAACAACAAAAAGAAAAGCACGAACTTCAGACCGCTTCCCGCAATGAAAATAAAGCCCAGGCTGTTTTTCATGCGATGAAGTACCGCATTGATCGTGAGTACGACCCCAAGGGCAATGATCATGTTCACCGCATAAGCCAGGATCAATTGATTGTCAAAAGGCGGGTGATCATAGTGTTGAAGCAGAAAAACCTGAATCAGGAACACCAGGGTGCACACCAATGCCAATTGCACCATAAATTGTCTTGCACTCATTTTCATCTTAGGAGTTCATGCGATTGGCCTGCTTGAGAATAAGGAAGAGCGACCCACCTACAGCGGCGAGGATAAGAACGACCATAAAGGCCTTGCCTCCTTCATTGTAGCGGGCATCTAACCAGGCTCCACCCCGGGCCGCCAGATAAACCAGCACGCCCATTTGGATGGCGAGACCGGAAAAAATGGCCCAATTCTTAAGCTGTTTTTTCGGCTCCTTGGGGATCATTGATTTTTTTACTGGCTGTTGGGCTGGTCATAGGTCGGTCTGCACTGGGTGCTGAGATTCCTTTAGAAGTGGCTGAGCTTCCCATGGTACAGGAGGCATTGAAACTCGCTCCAGGCTCTACAGCTAGCTTTTTCGTGTTGACATCGCCTTCGATGTGGGCAGAACTCTTCAGGGACAGCAAATCTTTGATATTGAGAGTCCCTTTAATAGAGCCTTCGATATCTGCATTTTCACAATTGATCGTGCCATTTACTTTGCCGGCTTGTCCTACCACCACCTTTCCGGGGGTATTGATATTGCCTTCGATGGTTCCGTCTATACGAAATCCTCCCTGGGAGGTAATATCACCGACGATCTTAGTGCCTTCGGCGATGCGGTTCTGAGAATTGGTGGGCTCACCCACTCGTGCTTTTTTATTATCTGAAAACATAATGGATACATTTAGGGAGTTAGTCTAGTTGTTCTTCGCGATAAGCGCTTAAGTTCTTGTGAATCTGTATTATACGATAATTTTCTGAGGAAATGGGAATGGATTCTCGCTTAATTGCGTAGGTCTTATCAGTCCTCAGAAGCTCTGCAAAACCCTGCGCCCCCATCTGGGTATTAAAGCCGTGCACCACCACAAAAAGGGTATCCCGATTATAAACATCCACAGAGGCTGTGCTCTTCCTATACCCCAGGGTGTCTACCGCCTGGCTTATTTTTTCTCGCAGGAGCTGCGCTTGTTCCCGTTCGTCTTTGGCGAGGGGAAACAGCAATTTCCATTTACGTGAAATTGTTTCGTCTGCAAAGGTCGTAAATGCCAGTTGAGGCACTTGTGTTTTTAATAATTGTTGCGCCTGTTTGCCCTCAGCGCTGTTCGGATAGGTCACCGCAATAAAATTCAAGGCTTTTGCATAAGCCTCCTGTCCTTCCAGTCGGCCCAGGGCCATGGCCTTGAGTAGTTCAAGTTTGGGCACGCTTGGCAGTCCGGTATAGGCGTCAATCAGCACATCGGCTTCTGTCAGCACCGCTTCATATTCCTGAGCTTCAAACTGCTTATACAGTTTTTTGTACTGGGCTTCCGGGGTGTCTGTGGCTGCTTCCAGCTGCGCATTGGGATTGCTGATGATCGCTGCATAGCGCGAGTCGGGGTAGTTGAGCAGGAGTTCTTCTTTGAGGGATTCCGCTTTCGCGAAAGCGTTTTCTGCCCGATACAGCTGATACAAATAGTACTTTGCAGGAAGAATCAATCGCTCTGCCGGCTCATTGGCCAGTAGCTGCTCCAGACGTGCAATAGCAAGATTGTTCTCTTTAAATTTTTCTTTGTAGATCAATCCCAGTTGATAATAGGCCTGGTCACGCTCCTGGATCAAACTGTCGAGGATCACCGGATCTTGTGGTACTTCAGCCATATAAACATCCCGGTCGAAACGGGAGGCCTGATCAGCGGGAATGTCTGCGGTAATGTCCGGCAAACCAGGTACTCCCGCATTTTGTACCGGCCGCGTGGTGGAGAATCTCCAATTATCTTGTAGGGGTCGATCGCCCCATTTTTGGCGGAAACGGTCTTTGCCGTAGGCCGTTGCCGTCGTGTTGTAGAAATAAAAGGCTCCTCCGGCTTGACTCTGCTGCTGTTTTTGGTAAAACTCATCATTACGAATCCCAGCGTCCTGTGTTGCTGCCGCCTTTTCTTCTGCCGCTTTCAACTCGGCAATATAGTCATCAAAGTAAGCCTCCCGCTCCGGTACACTCATTCGGGCCAGGCGAAGTATGCTGTCGTTGGTCGTAGCCAGGGTTTCTAATCGAATCACCTCGGTGAGGTTATCCTTTTTCTTTTTAATTTGTCGATAGGCACGATCTCTGGCATCCAGTGCAGTGAGGGTACTGTCGTAATACGCTCCCGCCTGCAGGTAGGCCGCCTGATCAAAATTCAGATCGCCCAGAGCGACGTAGTTCAGTGATTTTAAATACGTATCCCGCCCCGGACTGCGCAGGGATTTATTGTAGTAGACCACGGCGCTGTCTTGTTGATCCTGTGCAGCAAAATACAGGGCCGTCTGATAATAGATTTTATCCAGGAAGGGTCTGTTCTCGCGATTTTCCTCGAGCTCGGTGAGCAGTTCGCGAACCAGTTCCACTTCCCCTCGATCGGCGTCGAAATTGTCAATCTGTCTGAGTTGGGCATTGATCAGGTATTCTCTGGGTGTTTTACGATTCAGAGCGATCACTTCCTCATAAGCCATGGTCGCCGTATCCACGTGGCCTAATTGTTCGTACAGTTGTCCGGTAATGTACCAAAACCGACCTTTCTGTTCATTATTTCTGGTACTCTGGGCTGCTCGCACCATGTATACGGCAGCACTATCCGGTTGATCTGTATTGATAAATGCCTGCGCCAGAGTCGATGTAGCATCGGCGTAATCCTGATCACTGAGGTTCTTTTCTTCTAATTCGAGCAGACGACGTAAGTTTTTAATCGCTACCTCTTCATTGTTCAAGCGAAGATTCGTTTTGGCCTTCCAGACGTTAGCCTGAGCAATGTTGTTGCTTAAGGGATTGGTGGCCAGAATGTAGTTAAAGGACTCCAGCGCCGGAATAAAGCGCCCATCGTAATAGCGTGCCTTTCCTAACATCATGAACGCCTCATCGATTTGCGGGTTGCGTTCCTTACCGTCAATTTCCATGCTGTGCTTCTGGATGGCCTTGATGGCTTTCTCTTCAGCGCGTTCAAAGCTGGGAGTTTTAGATTTTCCCGGAAGTGCAATAGTCTCAAACTGCTCCAGGCGCTCTACCGGAAGAAGCTCCCAAAAATTGTCCTGATAATTGGCTACCACTGTTTCCAGACCTTCTTCAAGCGCTAAATTTCCATTATAGAGCGTATTGTACTCTGTAGTAACGGCATGAAAGTTCCTGTTGATGAACGTATCGTTCTTTCGCGAACACCCCCAGGCAGCGGCAATGAGGAGGATTAAGAGAATTATGTAGGTGGTGTGTTTATTCAAGCCAAACCGGTTCGATGGATACTACTACTAACTGATTCGCACCCTGTTTAGTATAAAGGGCTTAAAAATACGTTTCTTTTAGTAGTTACCGCACTTAAGCGCAAAAAGGAGGGGCTATAAAAGAGAAATGTCCTTGTACCGTTCTATTTTTTTAACGCTTCGACTTGAAAAGACTACCGTTAATCGAAAAGGGGGTTTTTCTCCTTGGTTCGAAAATTTATCACTTGTATATTGCAGCGTATTCTAACAAAACATTAACATTTTAAGAATACTTAGTTAAGTTGGGGAAAATCGGCTTCTGTACAAGGAGGCCGATTTTTATTTAACTAGCGCCTCTGAAAAGTAATCTTCCAATTCTTTAAGTGTAGCTTCGCTTTTCATAATATCTTTTACCACATTCCCTTTTTCAAGCACTACGATCCGCTGACAAACTTCGGTCACATGCATGAGATCATGGCTGGATATCAGGACGGTCACTTCAGGATCGGCAGCCATCTCTTTGATGATGCCCTTTAGACGAATTTGAGTTGTGGGGTCCAGATTGGCGAAGGGTTCGTCCAGAATGATCACTTCAGGCTGACCCAAAAGGGCAGCTACTATTCCCACTTTCTTCTGGTTACCTTTAGACAAATCACGCAAGTATTTGCGCTTACCCAGGATCTCATCATTGAAGAAATCAGAGAAGGACGTGACCATCTTATCCACGTCTGCTTTGTTTTGGCCACGTAACTCGCCAATAAAATAGAAGTATTCTTCCGGGGTCAGGTACCCAATCAGAAAGCTTTCGTCAATAAAAGAAGAGGTGAATGGTTTCCAGGCTTCGCTCTGGGACACGGTCACTCCTTGATTCACAACCTCTCCAGTGGTGGGCTGAATCAAATCCAATAGCAAACTAAAATACGTGGTCTTTCCCGCTCCGTTATTCCCCACCAAACCAAAGGCTTGCCCTCGGGGAATTTCTAACTGATCGATCCGTAAAACCTCAACTCCCTTATAGCTCTTCGATAAATTGTTTGTAGTAATCATAATTTCTTGTTCTATTCGTGTTATTCCCCTTCTTCTTTAAAACCACTAATCATGGCGTATTTGCGCTTGGCATACGCTTCTGTGATCTTTTGCATAAAAGGCCTTCTCAAGAGCAATCCAACAATCCCGCATAAGGCTAAGGCAATGAGCCCGGCATTGAAGGAGATCAACATCTGAAAAGGAATAAAGACCAGCAATGGAAATACCATAAGCGGTAAAATGATTAGAAATTGAGCAGCGCCAGTTCCCTGAGTATTCATAAAAGGACTCTTTTCGAGATCAATCCGTTTTTTATTAAAACTGCCGGCATAAATGATCATAGGCACATTAACCCCTAGATTGTACAAGGCACAAACCAGGTTCATCATTAAGATATCGTATCCAAAATACACATAGGGGGTGGTCAGTATTCCCAAAACCACCACACTGAAGGACATCAGAAAGGCTTTCGATTCTAAATATTTTCGCAGTGGAATATTCTGCGCCATCATCATGCTGTAGTAACTACTGTCCCAGGAGGGCACAAACTGTCCAAAATTCACCATAAAGATCCCAGTCATAAAAATGCCCACGAAGACAAAAAAGAAAGGCATGCGTTCTGCATAAATGTCGTTGGTGTAAAAGATGAGGCCATAAGCCAAAATAAGAATTGATAGGATGACCGTGGTGCGCGGTCTTTTGTTTCTCCAGATGAGTTTAAGGTCTAGCTGTAAAAAAGCCGCCATGTCTCCAAAACGTCGAGTCCAGGCAAAATCAGAGCCGCTGACTTGTTTGGCCTTCGATTTGAGCCCGGCATCCAGGTAAAACTTCTCTCTCAGATTTCGCAGATTCCAGGCGTAGAGCATCAAAACCATAAGTAGAGGAACAACTACCAGGTAGGGAAGCGTAATGACATAGTTGAGAGCGGTTCCTAACAGCTCGCGGATGGAGAAAAGATCAAAGTACTCTAATAGGCCCAAAAGGAGTGCCCCTGCCAAAAAAGGAATTAAGCCTTTTAGGTTATCAGTAAATCGCTTTTTGATGATGAAATTGGCATAATTGATCACCAGAGACAGGAGGAATACGGCGAGTAGCCATACCAGCATCTGGCTCCAGGTATATTCCGTCTTATAGGCGACAATCGCGGCAAAAGGCCCTGCAATACATAGAACGATCAGGTTGTAAAACGAAAAGAGCGATTTGAGCAGTACGTAATGAACCACCGTATTCCGCTTGATGGGCATGATCATCAGCGGTTTGATCTTAACAACAGGCAAGGTTTGCAAGAAAAATCGGTAAACCAGTTCAAACAACAACCAAAGCAGAAAGAAGCCGTTGATTACTTCCACAGGGTTTTGTTCGGGAACTAGTTTATTGAGGATGGGATACAGCCCTGCGCCCAGGGATAATAGGGCGACAGTCATGTAAACGGATAAGAAAAGCATAAAGATTCGCATCCCCAGACTTTTGCCGAAACTGGCGGATCGGAAGAATCCCTTCCATTCTAGACGCAAAAAGTGTTTAAACATATCGCAATTTAAATTCTGAGCTATTAGTGGCTAAAAATAGGCTTTTGTTACTCGAAAAATTGGCAGGGTCGTATTTTAGCGAAAATTTGATGCATGTCACCATTCTATACCCTCCGAATCAACAAAATCGAACGAGCTACTGATCTAGCGGTAGCTATTGGCTTTGAACTCCCAACAGAACTTCAAAAGGTTTTCGCCTATGAAGCCGGACAATACGTTACTCTAAAAACAACCATAAACGGTTCTGAGGTTCGCAGAGCCTATTCGCTCTGTTCGTCGCCTCATTCCGGCGAATGGACTGTAGCGGTCAAAGAGGTTCCGGATGGTACTTTTTCGGCTTTGGCCAATAACCAATTGCAGGTGGGTGACACCCTGGAAGTACATCCACCTGAAGGGAAATTTATCTTGAAAACGGATCCCGCCAATGAAAAATGCTATGCCGCTTTCGCTGCAGGAAGTGGGATTACCCCTATACTCTCCATGATCAGGGCGGTCTTGAATCAAGAGCCCAAAAGCAAGTTTGTCTTAGTTTACGGGAACCGATCTGTCAAAGAAACCATGTTTCATAAAGAGTTACTGGAATTGCAACTGGATCATCCGGAGCAACTACACATCGAGTTCATCTACAGTCGGACTCAGGAGCAAGACGCCCGATTTGGTCGAATTGAACGCTCTACGGTGAATTACGTGATTAAGAATAAATTTAGTGATTTTGATTTTGATCAGTATTTTTTATGTGGTCCTGAGCCCATGATCGATGAGGTGTCCTCAGTGTTGAAATCGCAGGGAGTTCCTGAGGATAAGATCGCCTTCGAGCTATTTACGAGCAGCCAGGAGGAAGCTGTTCCTGAGGAAGCCCGAGAAGGGGAAAGCAAGCTACAAGTGGTCGTTGATGAGGAGACTTTTGAGTTCAGCATGAAGCAGGATCAGGTCATTTTAGATGCCGTCCTGGAAGAGGGTATTGATGCGCCTTATTCCTGTCAGGGCGGTATATGCAGCAGCTGTATCGCCAGAATCACAGCAGGAAGCGCCACCATGCGCAAGAATCAGATATTGACCGACGGGGAGGTTGCTGAAGGGCTGGTCCTAACCTGTCAGGCACACCCCACCACTCCTAAAGTAATCGTAAATTACGACGAGGTGTAACTTAAATGGGATGTGGAAATACTATCTAGACGTAACCGCGTACAACACCGCTATTTCATTACTTGTGGGCGGCTGGCTAGCCATTTCCAATTATTCACTGGCCATTGGATTGCTCTATGGCGGATTTTTTTTCGCGGTGTTTGGTACCGGTTTGGGAATTTTAGCATTCAATTACTTTCAGTCCAATCAGTATTATCTGTATCATAATCTGGGCTTCACCCGCAAACGTCTTTACCTCTTATCCTGGCTATTTAATGCGCTGCTTGGGATTCCCCTCATCGTATTGGCTCTCATCCTACAGGCATGGCTGAATTAGTCATCCAAAACGCCATCCATTCCTTTGGATGGAAACAGCTGATCTCTGGGATCGATTTGCGGTGTGCAACAGGAGACCTTATTGGGATTTATGGACGCAACGGCAGTGGAAAATCTACGTTGCTCAAACTCATTTTTGGCACCCTGAGGGCTGATCACCTCAGCCTAAAAATCGATGATGTTTCCATAAGGCCCTGGCAGATAATCCCCCATCGTTGGATCGGTTATCTTCCGCAAGATCCTTTTCTTCCGGCCCATCTCAAAGTGCGTGATGTCATTCCGCTCTGCTTTTCTAGAGGGGTTGCTCAGGATGCGGTATTCCATGCGCCCTTCATTGAGCGTATGGCCACTAAAAAAATAGGCAACCTGTCTTTAGGTGAGCGTCGATATTTAGAAGTGGTTCTTATCGGGCAAATGGAGCATCCCTTCCTGTTATTGGATGAACCCTTTTCCATGATTGAACCGCTCTATAAAGATCAGATCAAGGAATTCCTTCATCGTTTGGCAAGCAGAAAAGGCATCATCATGACTGATCACTATTACCAGGATGTACTGGCGATCGCCAACAAGAATTACGTGCTCTCCGCAGGGAAATTACTGCCTATTCAGGATGAACAAGATCTACAAGAACACGGGTATTTGCGTTAGTCCAAATGTTCAAGAACTGATTTCAGCTTGTCTACGACCTGCTCCGGTTTAATGGTTCGCATGGCGTCTTCATAGCCCTCAGGAACCTGATTTCCGTAGACAGAAGTGGGTATTCGTGGATAGCGCTTACGATCGGCTAACAATACGTGTTTCTCCTGGCCGTAAGGGGCAAACCCGGCATAGGGATGGGTGACCCCCCAAAGCGTGATCGTGGGCACTCCATACATAGCCGCAAGATGCGCATTCCCGCTGTCCATAGCCAGCATGAGGTCCAGATTTGAGATTAGGGTCAGCTCTTCTTTAAAACTCAGTTTTCCAGCCATGTTCAGGGTATTGGGAAGGCTGTTGGCCCATGCTGTCAATCGTTGGGCCTCCTCACCAGGCGCTCCGAAAAGAAAGATACGGGTGTTCTTTAAGGACGAACATTGGGTGAGGACTTCCTGCATCAAATCGGTGGGATACTGCTTCCCCAGATGCGCTGCGAAAGGTGCAACCCCTACCCAGTTGTGGTCTTTAGACCCGGAGAGTTTAATAGTCTTTTTGCTCAGGGCTAACACCTTACGTTCTAACTGATTGGATAAGTCCAGAGCAAATCCAAGCTTCGCGAATACATCGGCATAGCGCTGGGCCGATGTTTTTAAAGGTTTAAATGATTTTGCACTGCTGCGGGTCAAGGCCTTTTTTTCCTTACGTCCCTTGTCGATAACGCCTATTTCAAGACCGCTAACCTTCCAGCGCAGGAAAGTGCGGACAGCTTTGGAGCGCAGTACATCGTGCAGATCAGCAAAGGCATCCGGTTTTAAATGAGCCAGTTCTTTAGCCAACTTTTTAAGTCCGATGATCCCCTGGTGACGCTCTTTGACATCCACAGCGACAACCTGTATGCCTTTCAAATGATCAAATACGGGGGTGAAGAATGACTTGGTAACGACAATGAGCTTGATTTCCGGATACGCTTTCGCGAAAGCTTCCAAAACCGGAACCGTGATGGCCACATCACCCATGGCGGATAACCGAAAAGCGATAAGGCGTTGAATACGATTATTTTTTAGCACGTAAGACGGGATTGAGTTCGTCGTCGTTGTACATTTTCATTTGCTTGTAGACCTTCATGTACTTGTCTCCATGGGCAATATCACGAAGTAAGGTGTCGATGGCTTGAGAGAGGTCTTCACGCTGTTCCAATAAAACGTTCAGCTTTTTATTACAGCTTTCACGATGCGCTAAGGCCGCGTCCTCCCGTGTCGCTTCTTCATGCATGTGATAAATTTTAAGCGCTAGTATGCTTAAGCGATCGATCCCCCACGCCGGACTTTCGGTATTGATGGTCGCATCCGCCTTAGGACTGACTTCCTTGTACTTATCGAGAAAATAACTGTCAATGTATTCGACCATATCGGTTCGGTCCTGATTTGAGGCGTCGATTTTCCGCTTTAGTTTAAGGGCCGCAACCGGGTCGATATTGGGGTCTCTGATCAGGTCTTCATAATGCCATTGAACCGTATCGATCCAACATTTACGGTAGAGCAAATGGGCCAAGAGATCTTCCTGTTCGGAGTAGGGATTTTGGAAAGGTTGATCAGTGGTATTAGCAATATGATAGTGCTTGATTACCTCATCAAAAATAGCATTGGCTTTTTCAGAAAACATAGTCCGTTGTTTATGCTGCAAAGGTAGCATTTTATGCCTGCATAAAGATCACTGCACTTAAGGGCGCCAACAACAGGAGCCATAGCCAAAATTCCGTAATCCACTTTTTTTTATTGGTGCGAAGGTATTTTGCGATGATCATGGCCAGAGGGGCAAACACAAAGTAGAGGTGGATCAACTTGTTTTCCGGTTGGAAAATCATGGCGATCAATCCCACCAAAACGGCCCAAAGCACCAGATAGTTATTGGGGCGGTCCTGCCGGATTACCCGTTCTCTGATGACCTTGAAATACCGCAGGATCGCCAGCGCACTGAGTAGGCCTAAAATGATTAACATCCCTTGGATCTCAGTAGCCTGGATGAAGTCAAAATTGAATGCCGGAGTAAGGCTGGAAAGTCCATCTAGCGATAGCGTCCACAAATCCATTACGGCACCGGTCAAGGCCAAGATACTGATGGTAATCACGCCCATAAATGGTATTAGCCACAAGCGATAATTCCCATTGCCATGCATGGAAATTCCAATGAAAAGCAATAGAAAATAAAAGATACAGCCGGGCTCAAAAAGGGTAGCCATACCGATCCAAAGGGAAGCGTCAAATACTTTCTTGTAAAGATCCAGACCCGATTTCATGGTGATGATGCGCCTTAAAGCCAGTCCAATGAACACCAACGCGACAAGCGCTTGATACTCCAATAAGGCAGGAGCCAGCGCTCCGGTAAGGCCGCAATAACTTACAATGTTAAAGGAATTCTTTTTGGTAAGCTTATTTTTCTTGGCGATAAAGTCTAAGACCACCAGACTCAGCAGATACATGACCAGGTAGAAAAGCAGCGTCATCGTTTGCCCCAGACCGGGATCCTGCCACCAGAGGGGACCGCAAACCGCTAAAAAGACAAGCGTCATGTACAGCAGGATCAGGACAAAATTTATGGGTTTTGCTGTACCGAAAAAGCTTGTTAGCATGGTGGTTTTTTATATTTTTGCAGTCGATGATGGGCAACCGTTGTCAAAGCTAGTAAAATAAGATTGTAAAAACCGCACTATGAGTTGGGAAGCATTTTTTAGAGGAATTGAAGATTTTTTTGTCAATGTGGCCTTTGCCCCGTTAGACTATCTCCGTCAGCTGGAGTTGGAAAGCTGGGTTGCAGCCAACGCCCTGAACTGGATCTTCCTGCTTATTGGATTTGTCGCTTTTGGTTACTGGATGAAGCAGCTGAAAGAATACAACAACAACGACACTGAAGATCGTAGCGTGGTGGCTCATCCCTTTTTAGGGAATAAATCATAGGTCGAAACCGATATCCTTTCGATAATTCATCCTATCAAACTGGATTTTTTCCAGATTTTGATAGGATTTTTTTAGTGCCTTTCTGAAGTCGGTATCCAACGAGGTCACGGCCAACACTCGTCCGCCATTAGTCACCACTTCATTACCCTTCAAGGCCGTGCCGGCGTGAAATACCGTTGACCCTTCTACCCGTTCCAATCCGCTAATCACCTTTCCTTTTTCATAAGCTTCCGGATATCCTCCCGATACCGCCATCACCGTGGTCGCTGCCCGTTCATCAATCGTTACTTGAGCACTCCCTAATTTTCCTTGAGCCGCCAGGCTCAACAAGCTAACCAGGTCTGAAGCGATTCTGGGCAGTACGACTTCTGTTTCCGGATCACCCATACGTACATTGTATTCGATCACCATCGGATCTCCCTTGACGCGAATCAAGCCAAAGAAGATAAAGCCAACATAGTCTATTCCTTCTTTCTTTAATCCGTTGACCGTAGGCTTGACGATGCGCTCTTCTATTTTTTGCATGAACTCCTGGTCAGCAAAGGGAACCGGAGAGATGGCCCCCATGCCTCCGGTGTTTAGACCGGTATCGCCTTCTCCAATTCGCTTATAATCCTTGGCCGTGGGGAGTAAAACGTAGTCTTTACCGTCGGTTAAGGCGAAAACGCTGAGTTCAATCCCGTCCAAAAATTCTTCAATGACCACGGTGGCGCTAGCCGCACCAAACTTTTGATCGTTGAGCATGGCGGCTAATTCTTGCTTGGCTTCTTCCAGATCATTGATAATAAGCACTCCCTTCCCGGCGGCCAGACCATCGGCCTTTAAAACGTAAGGAGGCTTGAGGGTTTCTAAAAAATCGTATCCTGCTTCTAGAGTTGCAGCCGTGAAACTTTGATAAGCTGCGGTGGGAATCCCGTGGGCCTGCATGAATTCTTTGGCCCGCTCCTTACTCCCTTCCAAAGTGGCTCCGGCCTTGGAGGGCCCTATGATATGAACGTGCTTCAGCGATTCATCAGCTTTAAAAAAATCTGAAATGCCTTGTACCAGTGGATCTTCAGGACCTACCACGACCATGTCGATCTGGTGTTTCAGCACCTTTTCTTTGATGGCTTCAAAGTCGGTCACCTTCAGCTCCAGGTTGGTAGCCAGGCTAGCAGTACCGGCATTTCCCGGGCCAACGAAAAGGGCTTCACACTGTGGACTTTGCTTAAGCTGATGCGCTAATGCGTGCTCTCTTCCTCCAGATCCTAATACAAGTATATTCATGCGGTGCTAATCAAATGTTGTGGAGGCAAAAATATGTAAATTGAGCCAGTCTATGTCTCGAATAAACTTCTTTGATCTCGCCTTACGTCTGCAAGGTTTTGATATCGCTTTCGCGAAAGCGGAACTACAGCGCTTGCACGAGCTATCAGATGCCGATTTTGAGGCTTATCAAGCCAGACAGCGAAGTGCCATTCTTGACCATCACCTCCAGCAGAATCGATTTTATCAAAGGTTGGCAGGAAGTAACAGGCGCTGGGAGGATCTACCGGTGCTCACCAAGGCAGATCTGCAAATTCCCTTATCGCAACGGTTATCCAACGGGTTTTCCCTCAAGCAAGTACATCAACATAAAACCTCGGGCTCTGGCGGTCATCCTTTTGTCTTTGCTAAAGACAAGCTCACGCATGCCCTTTCCTGGGCTTCGTTTTATCACTATTATGAGCAACAGGGCATCGATCTTTCAGGCAGTCTTGAAGCTCGTTTTTACGGCATTCCATTAGATTTCTTGGGGTATCGAAAGGAGCGTCTTAAGGACTGGTTGAGCGCTCGTTATCGCTTTCCTGTTTTTGACCTCAGCAAAAGGCAATTGGAGCGTATCCAAACCCAGTTCGAGAAAAGACCTTTTGCCTACATCAATGGCTATACGAGCAGTATTCTCTTGTTCGCAAGGCATCTGCTGGAGCAGGATCTGGTGCTCACCAAGCTTTGTCCTACGCTACAATGTTGCATTGTGACCAGCGAGGTGCTCTTTGACGACGACCGGATAACGCTCGAGAAGGCATTAGGGGTGCCGGTGATCAATGAGTACGGCGCCTCAGAAATTGGATTGATCGCCATGGATACTCCAGAACACCTGCTCTTGATCGATAGCCCGTTGATCTATCTGGAAATCTTAGATGAAGATGATCAACCGCTTCCGGAGGGTGAAACCGGCCGTATCGTGATCACTTCCCTCTACAATAAAGCCCATCCCTTTATTCGCTATGATATAGGAGATACGGGCGCCCTATCCAGCACCTCCAATCAACGTAAGGTGCAGCTGGAACGTTTAGAAGGTCGTACCAATGATATTGCCCATTTGCCCAGTGGTAAAACCGTACCGGGATTGACTTTTTATTACGTGACCAAAAAGGTCATGGAGGCAAGTGGCAATGTCAAGGAGTTTGTGGTCCAGCAGACCCATCCGCATCGTTTTCATATGAAATACGTGGCTGATCGTGCCCTGACCTCCAACGAAAAAGAACACGTAGCACAGGCGGTAGAGCAGTATCTCGAACCCGGACTGGAGTTGGTTTTTGAGCGTTTAACGCATTCGGATCGCAGTCGGCGAGGAAAACTCAAACAGTTTACGACTTTGGTAGGTAAGGCACCGTCTGACGAGGCTTGATCATGAGCTGTTCCCGAAGAAAAACAAGCATACAACCCAGACTTTTCACCAGGGGATAGTCTAAAAAGGAATAATAGATCAAAAAATTATACTTCAGCAGGGCCAGTTTGTTGGCTGAAATCGACCCTTTTCGTTTTCGATAGACGGCCAGCGGTTGCTGTATCCCAACCGCTGATCCGCCTTTTCGGATCACCTCCAGCCACAAGGCCCAGTCTTGTCGCTTACGCAGCAGGGGGGAATAGCATTTTCCCAGCTTCTGGGTGTCATACGCTCCGGTCAGATTTCCAATGTAATTCGCCTTGAGCAATTTGCTGTAGGGCAGTTCTGGAAAAGCCTGGACTTTTTGATGGAGCAATTCTCCGGTTTCCTGCATGAGTACGTAGCTGGAAAAGCAAACCGCGGTCCCGGTGGTCATAAAACACTGGTATTGCTTTTCTAATTTTTCAGGCATCCAGCGATCGTCAGCGTCTAAAAAACAGATAAAACGTCCTTTTGCGCGCTCTATTCCGGCATTTCTTGCCTTTGCTGTGCCTTGATTGGACTTGAATTGAATGCATTGTATTTGTTGTGGATGCGCTTTCGCGAAAGCGGATATCAGGGCCTGACTGCCATCGGTCGATGCGTCATCAATAAGAATCAGTTCCCAGGAGGCATAGGTTTGATCGATTACCGAGTTTACGGCGTCCTTCAAGAAATCCTCTGCGTTAAACACAGGCATGATCACTGAAAATACCGGGGCATCAGTAGGCTCGATCATCTCCGCGTAGGGTTTTAACTATGGTTTTAGCGATGATGCGAAGATCCATCAGCAGGGACCAGTTTTCCATATAAAAAATATCGTACCGCAGTCTGTTGATGATGTGGGCTTCATTCTCCACCTCTCCACGATAACCACTTACCTGTGCCAATCCTGTGATGCCCGGCTTAACGAAATGGCGCACCATAAATTTGTCGATGCGTTCGGCATACATCTCGGTGTGACTGACCATATGAGGTCTGGGACCAACCACCGACATATCACCGATCAAGACATTGACGAATTGAGGAAGTTCATCGAGGCTGGTTTTCCTCAAAAATTGCCCCACGCGGGTGACCCTGACGTCATCCTTGGTGATTTGATCGACATGCGCCCGATCATTGGGGTACATGGACCGAAATTTAAAACAGTAGAATTCCCGATAATCCAAACCATTGCGACGCTGTTTAAAAAATACAGGTCCCTTACTGTCCATTCGTATGGCCAGGGCGATAAGTGGAGTTAACCAAGAAAGCACACCCAAGAGCATCACCACAGCACACAGGACATCGAAACTTCGTTTTACTCCCTGGTTGAAGGGTTGCTCTAAGGGGATTTCCCGTAACGAGAGTATAGGATGGATTCCATAGTACTGGTACTTTAGTTTCTTAGTGAAAATCTGGCGATTATCCGGTAGAAATTTAAGCACCTTGAGGTTGTTATCGACATAATCCACCAATTGCTTAAGCTCCTCATCGGTCAAGTCGGCCAACGAGCAATACAACTCGTCTATGTTATTAGCTCTGGCAAAGGCAATGGCTTCTTCCACTGAATCTTGAGAAGCATTGGGATCAAAGGCTCTTTTGAATTTATAGCCATATACTGGATTCTCGAGAAAAAATGATTCCAATTGCTGGGTTTTCTGCGTATCTCCAATAATGATCACATTTCTGAAATTCCCCTTGAAGACCCTACGGTATTGCTTGAGCAGGTAGAATACGGCCAATTTATACAAAGCAAGGAAAAGCAGCACAAAGAGTGCATAATAGCCCAGATCCAGAGCCGAAATGGAGGGCTCAGGAAAAAGGCCAAAGTAAGCACAGACAGTCAATACATAAAAAAGGCATTGCCGGAATAAGAGCTCGATGATGCGCAATAAGGGGGTAAAGCGATACACCTCGTAATAGCGGGAATAGGTTGCCGATACCACCCAGCTGACCACCACGATCAAAATAAATAAGACCTGTTCTACACTCTCAGGAATCAGCCAATACGCCGTTCCCAAAAGAATACTCAAATCGACCGCGTACGAAAAAGGTCGAAGCAAGCCTGAATATCTCCCTACACGAGCGGTCATTGAGACTTTCTATTGTGTTTGCTAAAATCTTTGTGTTCACTTCGTTGGAGGTCTTCAGGACTTAATTCCTTAAAGAACTGATAGGTTTTTTTCATGCCCTCAGCTCGCGAGACTTGTGGCTCCCAGCCCAAGACTTGTTTGGCCCTGGTGATATCCGGTTGTCGTTGCATAGGATCGTCCTGCGGTAAGGGTTGATATACGATCTTTTGATCGGTGCCTGTTAGCTTGATGATCTCTTCGGCAAAATCTTTAATAGAGATCTCATCCGGATTGCCAATATTGACGGGGTCGGAATAATCGCTCAACAAGAGGCGGTAAATCCCTTCTACCTGATCATCTACATAACAAAACGATCGGGTTTGGGACCCATCGCCAAAAACCGTCAGATCTTCTCCGCGTAAGGCTTGCCCGATAAAAGCAGGGATCACACGTCCGTCATTCAATCGCATCCGGGGTCCATAGGTGTTGAAAATACGTGCGATACGCGTTTCCAGGCCATGAAAGCGGTGATAGGCCATGGTGATCGACTCCTGAAAGCGTTTGGCTTCATCATAAACTCCTCGTGGTCCAATGGTGTTGACATTCCCGTAATAGTTTTCATCCTGAGGATGCACCAGGGGGTCTCCATAGACCTCAGAGGTAGAGGCGATCAAAATACGCGCCTGCTTGTTCATGGCCAGGCCCAGAAGATTATGGGTGCCTAGAGAACCGACCTTTAGGGTTTGAATCGGAATTTTTAAATAATCAATAGGGCTGGCCGGAGAGGCAAAATGCAAAATGTAGTCTAACCTTCCCGGAACGTGCACAAAGGTGGTGACATCATGGTGATAAAACGTAAAACGATCCTCTTTGAACAGGTGTTCAATATTCCGACGATCCCCGGTGATCAAATTGTCCATGCCAATCACTTCGAAACCTTCTGCAAAGAAGCGATCGCATAGATGAGAGCCCAGAAAACCGGCAGCTCCAGTAATTAATATTCGTTTAGTCATCTCGATCTGGTTCTGGAGTTGAAAGATAAGTGTTTTTATAAAGCTTGAACAGCTCTCTTCAGCCTTCATGCTCGATAGCGGATGATCATACGTGCTTAGCGCATATATCTCCTCTTTGATCGTTAGTATAGGCAGAAACCATTTATTTTTACCGCTAAAGGATTCATGTGCAAAAACGACGAGTAGTTCATATCGTAGAAGCTCTGGGAGGTGGCGTGTATAGCTATTTTATTGAACTGACTCAGGTGTTGGGACCTCATCCGGAGATAGCAACGACGATCATCTACAGTCCGTCACGCCAAGAGATCGATCCTGATCAGGTGGTCACCGACTTTCATCCTGCGGTTGAACTCATCGCCCTGCCTATGCAACGCAAACTGCACCCGCTGAAGGATTGGCAGACCCTTAATGAACTCACGCGATTGCTGGGACATCTACAACCCGACATTCTGCATTTACACTCCTCAAAAATCAGTGTTTTAGGACGTCTCGCTAAATCTCGGGCTCACCTGGATTGCCGCTGCTATTACAGTCCACATGGCTACGCCTTCTTGCGCCAGGACATTTCCGGATGGAAGCGCGCATTCTATAAGCAGATCGAAAAGTGGATGGCCAAACACTATGGAGGGATTACCCTCGCCTGCGGAGATACAGAATGGGCCTATGCTCAGGAAATGGGTCCGGCCCTACTCATTCGAAATGGTGTCCCCATAGCGCGTGTAGAGCAATACCGCCGCAGCGCGAACACTAGTGGGCCTCTTCAGATTGGTATTCTAGGCCGGATCACGGAAGCGCGCGATCCCGCATTTTTCAACACCCTGGCTAAACGGCATCCCGAACTGGAGTTTATCTGGATTGGTGATGGGCATCAAAGGACCATATTGACCAGTCCGAACATCAAGGTCACCGGCTGGTTTATGGATCGAGAACAGGCCTGGGAATGCTTGAGTAGTTTAGATGTCTATTTGCAGATCTCGTTGTGGGAGGGATTGCCTCTAGCCCCCCTGGAAGCCATGGCCATGCATTTACCGGTGATCGCTTCACGGGTGATCGGCAATCAGGACATCGTGAAGCACGGGGAAACCGGATACCTCTGTACGAGTCTTAACGAGTTTGACCAGGCGATCGAAAAATTGAAAAGTCCGGAGCACCGACGAGAGCTCGGGCAGCAAGGGCGGGCACGTGTTGCTGATTTTTTTGACAGCACTAAAAATTTTAAACAGTTGATCGAGCTCTACCTCCAGACTGATGCAGCCAGCGATGTGCAAATAGGCTCATCCACAGCGCGCTAAAGACGATGCCATCAAAACGAATTAGGAAATCGTCTACTAAATTTGCGGTCAGAAAGTTCCAAAAGAAAAAGAGCACAAGGGGATCCCGCAATTGAATCCCTAAATAAGCGGGAAAGCTCATAAAGAGCAGGGCCACCATTAACCCCAGAAAACCGAATTTGATGCTGAAGTCCAGAAACTGATTATGCGCCGGAAAGTCATAAGTTGCTAAAAACTGCTGATTGCTGTCCTCGTAGTATTGATTCAGAGCTTCTTTCCCATCCGCAGCTCCGGTACCCCAGGGAAGGTTGTTGCGGGCGACCTCTGACGCCGACTTCCATATACTTACTCTGGTGACCAGAGCATTGTAGACTGTCACTTCGGGACGATCGATCTCATCCAAACGGCCCACTTTATCCATATGTGCAAAGGTTACGGTGCTATACTTTTCGAGAATGTGCGGAAACGCTTTCGCGAAAGCGAAAAATAACCCTGCACAGATCGCTAAACTGATAAACGCCAAATTGAGGGCTTTTCTGCTTGAACTTGCTTTCCACAGATAAAAAACCAGAATCAAAAGAATACCCAGCAAGGCATTGACTATGGCTAAACGGGTGTTGACGAAAAGCAACATAAACGCTGACACTACAAAAAGAAGTAACCGGCCACCAATCAAAAGAGCTTTATGTTTTTTCCAGTAGGCCTGTGCCAAAAGAAAGAAATTGACAACCACCAAAAACGCGATGTGCAGATTTAGAGCGGGGGCATGACTTCGCAGGGATTTCGCAAAGACATATCCCATTTCCCAAAGCTCACGCCCGGCAAGATACTTTACAAAAAATTCACTTTTAGCCAAAGCGAACCAGCCCAGGCAGCCTATCAAGACCAAGGTAAAAATCAAAGAATATCCACGCAGTATATAAAGCCAACGGATGGCCGGTTTCCTTCCAATCAGAAACAGAGGCACCAGGAACAGGGCCAATCGCTTTTCTCCGTGCTTAATGCCTTCGAGCCAGTCTGTATTGTTCCAGAAAAAGAGTATATCCAGCAAGAGAGGAGCCGCGATGATGGCTATGCATATCCATTGCCATTTTCCGTACTGAAGTTGTTTGTACTGCCCTACATTAAAAGCAACAAAGACAAATAACAAAGCGGTTGCCGGAATGCGAAATACCGCCAAACTCAGCAACAGAATGAGGATTATCTCAAAATAATTAATCTTTCTTTCCTCCAAAATAGTCAAAGTATAAACAGTAAAAAAACAGGGGGAACACCCCCAATTTATGGCGGATTGCTGAGCCCAGGTCGGGTTCAAAAACACCCTGAATGATCAGGTAAGAGAATACAAAAAAGAACATCCAGAGGGCGTATGGATAGGCTTTTCGACGTCTCAGGCAAATGGCAAAATGATAGATGAGTATTCCCATCAAGACCAATTGCCAGAGTATAAAAGCCAGAATTTGTGGCTTCAAAAAATGAGTGATCCCATTAACCGGAAAATTCACCGTTAAGAAGCCGTAAACAATTCCAATGGATTCGCCGTACCAGGTATCGGTTTTTACCGGAGATACGATCATTGAACTGGCATCCGGACTGCCCTGGCGAAACACATTCAGCGCCTCACGGGTTTCTTCAGAAAAATTAGTGCCCTTGACAAAACCGTAGGATAAGGAGAGTAGGATGATCACTCCAAGCGCTGCAGTAATGGCCGCTAATACCGGGGCTCGCATGGGTACCAGGCTAAACAGATAAAAGACCAGGGCCAACACCGGGATCAAGGCAAAATACGGTCGGAACCAAAGTCCGAAGAGCACCAATACTACGCACAGGATCAATACGGTATAGTTTCTGGGATAGCGCTGACGCGAAAGAATATTGACCAGGGCCGCCATGACCAAAAAGGTAATAAACTCTTTGGAAGGCATAGCAATAAAGAATGCGATCAACAGCAGGGAGAGGTAGGTTACTGCATTGCGTAGCGTCCATTGATGGAAGACAGTGGGAATTCCAATTCGAGATAGGGCGTAGAAAAGTATGGGAATCTGTATACCGGCTATCAGCCAGAAAGGGAGCTGACCTAAACCTGTGTAGTGATAAAAGGACATACTTATCGGATAGCTTCCCCACCAGCCTTTTTCATTGTAGGTGTCGCGAGCAATAATCCAGGCATCATAAAAATAACGGTCGGGTAACAAAAAACTAGACATCATGCCTAGTGCGATAGTGAGAATCATGATCCCCAGGAAAACTGCCTTGTGCTGTTTGATCTGTAAGCCCATACGAGCATTAAAGGTACGTTTTCATTCGCTTCTGAAGTTGACGAAGACGGCTATACGCGAAGAGGGCGTTGGGAAGCAGGCTGTAAGGTATCACCCGACTCATACGAGCGACCTGGTCCATTTTCTTGCTTCTCCCTTTGCGGATCAGGTAAGCCCATTCTTTCAGGTACGGTTTGATTTTCACTCTAGCCTTTTTATTCAAGAGCGGGTAAAACATCAATAAATCGATAAAGTTGGTCGCCCAATAATTCTCCAATCCGGTTTTTAAGGAGGCATCTGCTTGTCTCACTTGGCTCAGTCCATTTCGGATCATCTCAAAAACATTTTCAACGTGCTGGGAGGTTAAGTTTTGGGTCACTGAGCCCCCTCCACCTTGCCGATAATGGTAAAAGGCCGAGGGGAATAGCGCATAAGTGGAAAGAGGAGGGACCAGATCTGCACACCATTTCATGTCTTCCGCCCTGACGCCTTGTGGGAAAAAAAGGTGATGATTAGTAAGTAGTTCTCGTTTAATAATCTTATCCCAAGGGCTTGGTGCAAAAACGCCTTGATAGACCAACTCTTCAAAATGCTCCCCAAAAAATCCGTGGTTTGTAATACCCTCAGGAAAGAATTGGGACTCCATCTGTCGGGGAGCATAATAACGTATAACGGGATGCAGAATGATGTCCGGAGCCCTAGAAGCTATTAAATCATCCAGCTCATTCAGAATTTGTGTTCCCTTCCAAAAATCATCGGCATCCACAAAGAGAATATAGGTGCCGCGAGCTTCTTGTATTCCTAGGTTTCGTGCAGCTGAGGCACCTTGATTGGAGGGCAAATGATGTACCCGTACCTGGGGGTACGCAGCGGCATACTGATCGCAGATCGCGCCAGAGTCATCGGTAGAATGGTCGTCAATCAATAATACTTCGTAGTGCTTATGGGCTTGAACAAGCAGGCTGTCTACACAACTTTTAAGATAGGGCTGGGCATTGAATACCGGAACGATGATACTGTATCGAATGTTTGTGGTCCCTTCAGCCATCAGTGCAGAAATAGTTTAATCTGTCGACTTCGGTACGCATAGATCAGAGCCGCACTATTCCAGAACAGCACACTGATGGCCGAAGCCGCTGCAGCTCCCTCCATACCGTAAGTGGGCACCAGAAAGGCATTCAAAATGATATTGATAAGAACTGTTAGGATCATGATGTATTGAAAAACCTTTTGTTTTCCGGTCATGTTGAAGTATGGGGCTACGGTGCCGCATAGTGTACTTAGAAAATGACCGGCTAACAGCAGCAGTAAGGCGTCTCGACCTAGGGCATAGCCCGATCCAAACCAACCCATGATCCACTGAGCCCCGATGGCAATAAATAGCAGTATCGGGAAAGAAAGTATAAAGATTAAACGCGACGCTCGTTTCAACAAAAGCTTGAGTTGTACATGCTCGGCTTTTGAGTGAAGCTCGGCAATCTTGGGCGACACCAGAGCATTGATCGTATTGACAATCATGGCGATCAACAACATGATTTTTAAGGCAACCGCATAAATGGCAATTTCTGCAAAGTCCCTGTACTTCTTTAAAAAGATGATGTCAATACTGACTAAGAGGAAAAAGCCCAAACCACTGATCATCATGGGGTAGGATTGACGAATGATTTTTGGAATGCTGATGGAGGTTTTAAAAACAGTTATTCGTTTTAGTAAACTCAAATGAACGGTTGAAACTAAAGCGAGTAGAATAAAACCGCCCAGAAAGACCTCTATCAAATACTCCTCCAGACCTAACAGATAAAGCGCGATTGCTCCGAGCAACAAAGGACTGTATTTTATTAAGCCCCGATAGCCTTCAGACCAATGCGTCTTGCCGAAGGCACGGAAGACCTCGGTATTCAATAAGGTGAGGCCATAAAAAAAGAGTACGGATACGGTTTTGATTAGAAGGGTGCTTGTGGTCCGTTCTTCAAAGAAATACCATAAGGCTTCTTGTGGTATCATCAGGACAGCCAAAAGAACGAGCAAAGAGCTGATCAAAAGAAGCCCGACCATCCGTAAATACACAGCCAGAAGCTCGGCGAACACACCGCGACTTTTCAGATATCCAGCAAAGTAAAGAATGGACTGGTCTGTCCCGATCAAAACGAAAGCCCCTAAAAGTAACAATAACGCTCTCGAAAACTCATAAGCTCCCACCACCTCGGTGGCGTAAAAATTGGTTAAAAACAGGGTGGTTCCAAACAAGAGCAGAACCCCCAAAAAGCGCAAGAGTAAGGCTGACAAACTCCCGCTCATTTCGTGGGCTTGAAGTAGATCGAGAATTACCGTTTTTGCTTTATGGAACATGAATGGGTCAATGAATGGGTCCGCTCAGCAAAGATCGGCCCCGGCCGTTAATCAGATTCGTGGGCGTATCCCTCTACGATTTTATAACACCAGATAAGAAAATTGAAAAGTAGAAAGAGCAGCACCAGGACAACAGGGGTAAATAAGAATTTATTACGAACAACGACCTGATTCTTGATCACTTCAGGATCATTAATCACGTAGAGCAAACGGTCTAATTGGATCAGCTCCGAGCGCAACTTCGTATTCTCCTCAAGCAGCCGTTCTTTTTGCTCTAAGATGCCTTCCATGCCTGCAGCATCACTCCCAAAAGCGATTAATTGTTGTCCCTTAAAATCATTTTTATCCGCCAATGTAGCATTGACATTGACCAGCAAGCTGTCAACTTGAGCTAAGGTGAATGCATTACTTTTCAATCGCTCTCGATAGGAACTTACCAATTGACCCCGCTCTTTTTGAAGCGCATCGTTTTTTTCTACAAAGTCCAGCAACGGCTGTAGGCTTTCCTCGGTTCCTTTTGGACCCAGGGTGAGTGTGACCGTGTGGTATTTATAATCGTAATGAAAAGTTTCATTTTGAGAGAAGTCCTCTTCATCATTCAGATTTTTCAAGAGCTGTATGGTCTGACCCTCGCTATAGCCTTGGTATTTATCCAGAATATCCCGCACATTAATTACAGGATCTATGGATATCTCTTTCAAGCTTTTCAAGGCCTTGGAAGAAACTCCCGTCTGTAAAAGAAACACCGTATCCTTCTGCTTGATCTTGGAGTTGAGTAATGAGATCGCATCATAAACGTAAGGCGTGCTATTGACATTGGGTTGTACCAGCAGATTGATCGATCGTTTAGGGTTTTCGAAGCTGTCCCAGACCAAACCAATTCCTAAGCCGACCAAAAAAAGGACCATAAGAATTACGGCCTTGCGAACAATAAAACTGACCCCGTGGTAGATGGCTACAAGAATGCCTTTAAAGAATTTTTTGATCCCATTCAGCACATGGGTGAGATCGAGATCGTGCACTTCATTTTCTTTCATGTGGCGTTGAATATTTGTTCCAGAATCTTTTCAGTGATCAAATAGGTAGGCTTAACACCGGTAGTTCCCAGGCCTCCTGATGCTAAGGTGCTTCCTGTCTCCAGGGGGTTGTCAGAAGCGTAATAGGCATAACGCACTTTTACGTCCTCTCGTATATTTCCGCGTAAGCGAGCTGCCGCCTGAATGGCTTTTTGATAATGGGCTCCCTCCATCTCTAGTCCAATGACATTCCAACTGCTCTCGTAAAAGAATTTTAAAATATCCTTGTTCTGCAAGGAGGTCCCGAGTACGGTGATCATCGCGCCTTCATAGACTCCAATGTCATGTCCCAGAAGGTCTTCTTTTTGTAATTCGTTTTGGAAGGGATAGTTATCAGCAGTGCCTTCAAACAAATGGGCCGAGGGGATCATGATGTCTCCTTTTCCACCTTCCAGAATGCCCGCTTTTCCCATGATGGACACGGAACACACATTTAGGAACAAGTCTTTTTGACCGGTATCATAAGGTTTAAGCAACTCCTCCATGGTCTCATAGGCCTGCTCACCAAACGCATAATCCATGACTATGATCACGGGCTGATCTTCTTCCGATTGCTTTACCCCGCAAAAATGATTGTCTTCAAAGGGCAGCTTGGTGGTGTCGAATATCTGCACATCAATGTTGGTCCCACTACGGTCTTTAATGAAGGTCATGCCGTGTTTTAGCGCAATTTTCTCCACCTTTGCCCGCAGTTTTCCATTGGCAGGATTGCTCAAAGCCTCATAGATGGCCAGATTCTTTTTGCCCTTCATTTCCGTTTTAAGAGCCAGAGGTGCGAACAGCGTGTTCATTACGCTGTGCATATTGGCGCTGATGATGTGTAAGGGTCTGTCTAAAAGCTGCTGTTCCAGAAGGACTGATTTGATATCGTTGGCCCAAACTTCCCCGTGAATGTGGTGTCCCAGACGTTCTCGAAGCACTGGAGTGAAGGTGACTATTCTTTTTTTATTGTCGATGGCTTCTGCTATGGCCAGTTTGCCAAGCCAATAAATGATATGTAAAAAGCGCTTGTTGTTAGAAGAGGTGGAGAATTTTGAATAAATAGCACTGACCTCTTTGAAGGTCCGGCCTAGTATGTTGGCACAGTGCGACAGGGCAATCTCTCGCTGCGTGTCTGAGAGTTCGTCTTCAGACAGCACGGCCATCTCGAGCTTCTTCCAGTCGCGGGTGACGTCGCCTCCTTCGTCAATCACGATACGTCGCATGATCTTGTGTGATTCGATAAAGAGAAAGGTCAAGTGGGTGAGTATGTCGTAGATCTCTGAACGACCTCGGGTTATCTCAATATTCATCTGCTCCTCATCGATACGATAGCAGTTTCGACGTCTTTTCGGGGGTATGATCGGGCGGAAATGAGAATCCTGATAGCCTTCGTCACTGGTCAGGTTGATGAATCGGCATTCCTCAATGCCTTCCGGCAGTCGGTCCATCACGTAGAGCAGTCCGTTGAGTTCCACTTTTTCCTCGGCAATGGCGCCGTAGATCTCCGGGCGCAATATCAACAGGGCTTCCCGCAAGGTTTCTCCAGAAACGCCCATGGGCTTGTAAAAGCCACGATTGAAGAGATGTCTCATGGTGATGTACATCCGCTCAATGGCTCCAGAGCTCTCTTGCGCACGCGTTCGTCCTGAACCTGTATCCATACGTAGTGTTTATCCCCAAAGATAGGGTTTACCCCTCTACCTCGAGAAGTTGATCGGCGATTTTCCGGTCATTGGTCAATCGGGGAATCTTATTTTGACCCCCTAATTTGCCCTGTGTTTTCATATACTGTTGAAAGCCTCCGCGGGAAATGGGAGTGATCACCAAAGGGCGAAGCACTTTCCCGTTGATCAGATCAAAATAATAACTGTTTTGGTCTTGTAGCGACTGGTCGAGCGCTTTCGCGAAAGCCTCCTCATCCTTCGGTCGCTGCTCAAATTCGATCAGCCATTCGTGATAGGGTAGGCCCTGCTGCGGATTGATCTGCGGCGCCACTGTAAACTCGGTCACCACGCCTCCATGGGCGTCTACTGCTGCTTTCAGCGCATGTTCCACCTCTTTGCCGATCACGTGCTCACCAAAGGCAGAGATGTAATGTTTGATTCGGCCGGAAACGATCACGCGATAGGGATGCAGACTGGTGAATTGAACCGTATCTCCCAGATTGTAGGCCCAGAGTCCGGCATTGGAGCTGATCAGCATGACGTAATTGACCCCCAATTCGACCTCCCCGATGGTCATCCGCTGTGGATGTTCTTCAAAAAACGAATCTGCTCTTACAAATTCATAGAAGATCCCGGCGTCCAGGCGCAAGAGCATACCCGGATCCCCTTGCTGATCCTGATAGGCAAAAAAACCTTCACTGGCCGGGAACAATTCAATGCTGTCCACTTTTCGACCAATGAGCTTATCGAACTTGGCCCGATAGGGTTCAAAATTGACACCCCCATAAATGAACAAACGGAAATTCGGGAAAAGTTCACCCACCGGTTTACCGGTTTTCGCGATCAAGCGTTCGAAGTACATTTGCACCCAGGATGGAATTCCGCTGATGACGGTCATATCCAATTGATGGGTTTCTTCTACGATGGCGTCTACCTTGGTCTCCCAGTCTTCGATGCAATTCGTTTCCCAGCTGGGCACGCGATTGCGCTGCAGATAAGCGGGCACATAATGGGCCACAATACCGGAAAGTCGACCCAATTTGATCCCGTTCTTTTCCTCCAACTCCGGACTCCCTTGCAAAAAGATCATCTTGCCGTCCACAAAGTCGGTATGTCCGGTTTGGTTAATGTACAGCAAGATCGCATTGCGCGCAGCCTCCGTATGCGAAGGCATAGACACTTTAGTGATAGGGATGTATTTGGCTCCGGAGGTGGTGCCGGAAGTCTTGGCAAAATAGAGGGGTTTTCCGGGCCAAAGAATGTCTTTTTCGCTCGCCACCACGCGATCCACATAAGGGCGCAGCGCTTCATAATCGCGGATAGGCACCTGCTGAATAAAGTCGGTGTGGGAATGGATCTGATCGAAGTGATGGTCCTGACCAAAGACCGTGGTACGCGCTGTCTTAATCAGTTCTTTAAATACCTTTCGCTGTGCACTCACAGGATTGTTGGCCCATTGATCTACCTTGTATTTCACATACTTCGCAAACAGTCGGGCTCCCCATCGCTTGATCTTCATGCTTAGTCGAAATCTATAAAGTTGGTGGGATTCAGGGGAAATCCATTGCTCCACAATTCAAAATGCAAATGGGGCCCTGTACTTAATTCTCCGGTAGAACCAACGGTGGCGATCACCTCACCCGCCGCAACGAGTTCCCCTTGTTGTTTGGACAAGGATTTATTGTGCTTATAGGCGGAGATCAGGTTATTCCCGTGTTCAATGATGATTACGTGACCGGTGGCTGCGGTCCATTCTGCGAAAATGACCGTACCGTCAGTCACCGCCTTGACCGGAGCATCTTTCACGGTGACGATATCTACGGCATAATGTTTTTTAGAGGCATCGTATCCATCACTGATGGTGCCACTTACGGGGGCATAGAGGGCAAAATTACCGGTCTCCACCTCACTTTCAAAAAGATTGTATTTGTCTTCCTGTGCGACGATGGCACGCAGTAGGGAGTCTTCGGCAGAAGGGGCCAGATCAACCAGATCAGGATCCATACGTGCGGCCTCCATGATGCTGTCACGATTAAACTCGACGGTCTGAACGTCTCCGGTCAACACTTTTTTGATCGATTCATAATACTGCTCATTGATGCGCATGGCACGTTGCAGCGAATCGGTTTTAAAAGCAAGTATGGTGGCTCTTTTTTTCAAAGCTGTCGAGGAATATCCGGGAATGTATTCCCGTAGTGGCGTATAGGCTATAAGTACCGTAGTAAGCGTAATCAGGGTAATGATGCTTATTCCTGAAATAATGAAAACATTAAGTCGGGTCAACTTGAAGGATAGCCGCTCTTCAAAGGTGTCTTCGTTCAAGATCACCAGCCGATACTTATGAAGCAGCTTTTTCTTTATTTCTTTTGTTTTCTTCCTTTTTGCCATGGCGCCTGGACACAAAGATAAAATTTAAGGGTGGTGCATGTGCGAAATCCCTCTGGAAAACGTTATAACTGTGCTTTTCTTGTTATCTTTGATCTCTAAATTAAAAGACATGGAATTTTCTGCACTATTCTTAGGCATGGTTGGTCCCTGGCAAATCGTCTTGATCGTTTTGGTGGTTTTATTACTTTTTGGAGGTAAGAAAATACCGGAATTGATGCGCGGATTGGGAAGTGGAATCAAAGAATTCAAAGATGCTTCTAAGGATGAAAACAAAGAACAACTAGAAGAAAAGAAATAAATTTTCTACTGAATCCAATAAAAAAAGCACGGCTTCGAGCCGTGCTTTTTTATTTAGATCTAGTGTTGTTCATCAATTGATCTTGGCCGATCGTAAGATGGATTCCAATTCAAACATATTGTCTCGCTTTTCCACATTAGGGGCAAAAACAAAGCCTTCTAAAATTACGTAGCGATTATTTTCTTCGTCGCGAATGGCATAGTTTACAAACGGACCGGCCATGTATTTGTTCAACACTTCCCAGGTGCCTTTGGTCTCATACGCGAATTTACCGTCAATGTTGGTCTCAAAAATGTAGGGAAAATAGGCCGCCTCTGTAATAAATCGGCCGCCTTCATCAACGGTCACGTTACGGCCGCCAATGGAGTCACGCATCCGTACGATATTGGCAATGCGGCTGGTGTCTTTATCGATCACTGATAGGGGTACCTCGTATGCGATGATATTCATGCCTCCGTTCTGAATATCCTTGCGGATCCAGAAAAAATCGTCCTCGGTCTTGGCATAGCGATAAGCGGTGGGAAATTTCAACGAGACCCCCAGGTTTTTCTTTAAAAGTTCGTCGTCTTTTAGCGATAAGCTGATTCGACGCTGTTTTTCCTTGATCTCCCGGTTCTTAAATTCAGCGATGATGTCATCAGCATGTTCGTCCAGTAAATTGATGATCTCTTCGTTGGTCGTGCCGGTAATAATGGCTCCGGTTTGCGGTTTAGCATACACATTTTCTACCATGCTGAATCCTGTACTATCCGCTTGGGCCACCTTCAAATAGATGCGGTTCTTACGCATAAAATCGGTGAAGGCAGATTCAGGCATTTGATTTAAGGTGAATAACGGCTCTTCCTGAGGTAATCCGTCAACGGGAGCGGCAAATAGGGAGCGGATGGTGTCTCCCACGGTTCCTTTCCATAATTCATTGTCGATCACGATATGGAGGCCATTAATGCCCCCTACGGAGTCGTCAATAATACGTTCTGAAGGTTTGTCATTGCACGCGGCCAGAAGCACCACGCTAAGGAGAAGTATTAATTTTCGCATAGTTTTAGATTATGATTTTGAAACAATTAAGGTCATTCCCGGTTTGAGATTATTACCGCGAATACCGTTCCAAGATTTTAATTTTTCCACCGTGGTCCCCGGAAATTTCTGAGAAATCTTCCACAGAGAATCCCCCGACTGCACGGTATACCGTTTGCCTGAGGCTGTATTGGTGGTCACTGTAGCGGCTTGAGTGACCGCTGGAGCAGGTTTTCTTGGATAAATGGTTAGCCGTTGTCCAATCCGCAAATTGGTGCTTCGGAGTCCATTCCAACTTTTGATCTGACTCACACTAACCCCATAGCGCTCAGCGATTTTTCCAAGGTAATCTCCGCTGCGAACGCGGTAGCGGATGCGACTTTCGGCTTCCTGAAAAGCGGGTAAGGGTTGCTCCCGTGCTTCTAATTCTGCTTTCGCGAAAGCGTAGATCGCCGTTTCATTGTTGACGAACGGGCCTACCGCCTCTACGGGCAGCCGAAGTACATAATTCTCATCGTGCACGAAGGGAATGATGTCCAGTTTATAGGAAGGATTTAAAAATTGCAGCTCATCCAAGGGCAGGCCGGTGATCTTAGCCACCTGAGGCAAGGTGATCATTTGCTTTACCCGAATGGTGTCTGTTTTGTAAAAGTTGATAGGCGGTGCCAGTTTTTTGTAGCCGTGTTCTTCTGCATACTCAAAAAGGTACATGGTGGCGAGGAAGGCTGGCACGTAGCCGGCAGTTTCTCGAGGCAAATTATGACGGATATTCCAGTAATTCTTTCTTCCTCCACTGCGACGAATGGCTTTGGAGACATTTCCGGGGCCGCTGTTGTAGGAGGCTAAGGCCAGGTCCCAATCATCGAACATTTCATACAGCTTAGACAGGTATTGGGAAGCGGCTTCAGTGGCCAACAACGGATCCATGCGCTCATCAACGTAAGAGCTGACATCCAGTCCGTACATTTTTCCGGTTCCGAACATGAATTGCCACAAGCCGGTAGCACCAACCCGAGAGCGCGCTCTGGGTCTTAAGGCTGATTCTACAATGGCCAGGTACTTCATTTCTAAAGGGATGTCGTACCGGTCCAGAGTTTCCTCAAACATGGGAAAGTAAAATTCACTGACCGCCATCAGACGCTCCATAGTCGGGCGATGCCTTTTCAAATACCGCTTGATCACGCTTTCCAGAGCCGGGTTGTATTCGACATTAAATGGGGTTCGGGCATTAATGGCTGCCAAGCGCTTTTTTAAGGTATCCGTAGGTAATTCTTCATACTCCACTGCGCTATAGTCCAGATTATGCACCATTTCAGCAATGGTATCATACAGGCTGTAGTCAACCAATTCATTGACCCAGAGCGAATCAAGGCGGTGTGCGTAGGCATTATCTTCCAATCGAAATATTACGGAATCTTTCTTACTGGTGGCTACCGTGGTGAAGCTAAACTCTCGATCGACTATGGTGGTAGTCAGGGTGTCGATCACGGTCAGGGTGTCGCTGGCAATCTCGGCGATCTCCTCCTGAACAGGAGCCGGACTTCCTGAAATAGGCGTATCCTGGGCGGAAAGTAGACAACCGCACAGAAAAAAGGTGCACGCACACCAAAAGTGTTTATTCATAATGATATATCGTTGTATAAGCTTGATTTTGAGGCAGGACTAAAGTCGGCATTTTCATTTAATCCCTCAAATTCAGCACGTTAAAACAAGTTGGTTCCTTAATCACGTATGGCCGCAATACCCGGCAAGGTCTTGCCTTCCAGCATTTCAAGCATGGCTCCTCCGCCGGTAGAAACGTAGCTCACCTTATCTTCAAAGCCAAACTGCTTGACGGCCGCCACGCTGTCACCGCCACCCACTAACGAATAAGCACCATTCTTTGTTGCTTTAGCGATAGCCTTTCCGAGGGTGATGGTTCCTTCCGCAAACGGCTCCATTTCAAAGACCCCTAAAGGGCCATTCCAAAGGATGATTTTGGCCTGGTTAACGATTTCTTCGAAGAGCGCCAAAGATTTTGGTCCGGCGTCCAGACCCTGCCATCCGTCTGCGATGTCATAAATATCAGACTCTTGAGTGTTTGCAAATTCTGAGAAGGCATCCGCAGCGATCACATCGACCGGTAAATGAACCTGAACTCCTTTTTCTTTGGCTTTCTCCAATATGTTCAGGGCCAGTTCTTGCTTGTCTTCTTCACAGATCGAGCTGCCTATATGACCACCTTTTGCTTTGATGAACGTATAAGCCATACCGCCTCCAATGATGAGATGGTCAACCTTATTGAGCATACGCTGAATGACCGTAATCTTGGACGATACTTTGGCCCCGCCAAGAATAGCGAGTACGGGTTTCTCATCACTGTTCAACACCCGGTCGAGGCTTTTGATCTCATTGGCAATAAGATAACCGAAGCAGCGATTTTTCGGAAAAAATTGAGCAACTACCGTGGTAGAGGCGTGGGCACGATGCGCGGTTCCAAACGCGTCATTGACGTAAATATCGCCCAGTTTGGATAGCGCTTTCGCGAAAGCGGTGTCTCCTTCAGTCTCCTCCTCATGGAATCTGAGGTTTTCCAGCAGAAGCAAGGTGCCTGGCTCCAGGTTACTGGCAGCTTTGGTGGCCTCAGGCCCTACACAGTCGTTGACAAAGTGTACCTGAACTCCTAAAATTTCAGAGACCGTATTGCAGATGTGTTTTAGAGAAAATTCATCTTCCTGGTGTTTGGGACGACCTAAATGCGACATCAGTACCGCACTGCCCCCGTCTTCAAGAATTTTTAGGATGGTGGGCTTGGCCGCTTCAATTCGTGTAGTGTCGGTCACCTCTAGATTTTCATCCAAGGGCACATTAAAATCCACACGGACCAAGGCTCGTTTATTTTCAAAATTAAAGTCGTCTACCGTTTTCATAGCGTGTTTCTTAGAGGGCAAATATAATGGATAAGCCAGTAAAACTAGTGTGCTTAGGCTATATTTGCGCATGCACTTTGAGCACGTTATTGGACAGGATTTTTTAAAAGCACATTTAATACAAAGTGCTGAGCGCGGGCGCATTCCTCACGCTCAACTATTTATTGGCAGTCATGGAAGCGGTGTGCTTCCCATGGCCATTGCCTATGCGCAATACATACTGTGCTCCATTACTAAGGAGCAAGAGTCAGCGAGAAAAAAAGCCTGTGAAACAAAATTTTCACAATTAACCCATCCCGATTTACATTTTGTATACCCAGTAGCCACTACAGATAAGGTGAAAAGCCATCCAGTATCTACTCATTTTGCCGCAGAGTGGCGGGAGTTTGTGAAAAACAATGCTTATGGGAGCCTATATGAATGGTATCAGCATTTGGGTATTGCTAAAAAACAGGGTCAAATAGGGGTGGATGAAGCCGCTGATCTGGTAAAAACTCTTTCGCTAACGTCCTATGAAGGGGGATACAAAATCATCATCATCTGGATGGCGGAAAAAATGAATACGGCGGCCGCCAACAAACTTTTAAAATTGATTGAAGAACCGCCTAAGAACAGTTTGTTTCTTTTGCTTGCGGAAGAGGAAGAGCAGATCTTAGAAACCATTAAATCCCGCTGTCAGGTACTTCATTTTCCAAAATTGAGTGAAGTGATTATTGCACAAGCCTTGATTGAAAGGTTGGGGGTAAATTCAGACATGGCGCAGCACCTCGCTCATCAAGCCGATGGCAACTACAATCAGGCCTTACATTTATTAAATAAGGATGCCGGTGATGCGCAATTTGAAGCCTGGTTTATTCAATGGGTGCGTACGGCTTTTCAAGCTAAAGGCAATAAAAAAGCGGTGCTTGACCTGATCTATTGGAGCAATACGCTCGCATCGGAAATGCGCGAAACCCAAAAGAATTTTCTTCAGTTCTGTATTCAGTTCTTCAGACAGGCCCTCTTGCTGAATTACGGCGCAGAGGAATTGGTGTATTTAGAAACCGGAGATCATTTTGATCTGGCTAAATTTGCCCCCTACGTCCATGGTAACAACATACGGGAGATCACAGAAGAATTAGAAGCAGCCGCCTATCATATCGAACGCAATGGAAATGCCAAGATCATTCTTACCGACTTATCTATTAAATTAACCCGATTACTACATAAAAAATCAGCCTAATGAATAACATCGTTGAATACATGACCGAAGTTTTGATCCTGCTCTTTGTGGTCATTACCTTCTTGCAATCTGGAATCGACAAGATGACCGATTGGAAAGGAAATGTGAGCTGGCTTCAGGAGCATTTTAAAGAGACCTTTATGGGAGGCATGGTCCCGCTTTTGGTAGGCGTCATCACGCTACTCGAGCTGCTGGCTGGGGGCATGGCCTTGGTGGGGATCATCACCGTTGCCATTTCGGGCACCACCTTGTTGGCCTTTTATTCGCTGGTTATTGCTGCGATTACTTTGCTATTGCTGTTATTCGGACAGCGTGTGGCTAAAGATTATGCCGGAGCCTTCACTATTGTTGGCTACTTTATCGTTGTTGTTTTAGGAGTTTTTCTACTGAGCTGGCAATAAAAAAGCCTCCCAGAAGGAGGCTCTTGCGTTGATAAGCGCTGGTCAATTATTCCTGACCGGCCTTGTACTGATCATTCAGATCTTTGAGAATCGCTTCTGTTAGATCGAGCTCCTCTTTTCCATAAAGTACGCTACCGGCTTCATTTTGCCCGTAGATGTAGGTATATCCATTATTCTTACCGTAGGTCTTTACATACTTCTTGACTTTGGTAATGATGGAATCAATAACACGCTGGCTCTCTAATTGCAGTTTTTGAGTTCGGCCCTGTTGTTCCTGTTGCAATTCGTTTCGCTCCGCAATTAATTCACTTTCCTTTTCCTGACGCTTTGCATTGCTCATGCTAGAACCATTCTTTTGATACTGCTCTACCTTAATTTGAAAAGCCTGGGCACGAAGTTCAAGGGAGCTGATGATCTCATCATTCTCCTTTTGAAAACGCTGCTGGGCGTCAGACATTTCTTTATAATCTTTAATCAGATCCTCGGTATTGACAAATCCGGTTTTTTGTTGGGTGCAGCTAGTAATTAAAAAAGCTACCACCAATAAGCTAATTATTTTTTTCATCCTTGATTTTAATTTGCGGCAAAATTAGACATCCAAGACCAAGTTTGCTAAAATATTTCAATATATATAAATCTTATAGCGTCGATATACAATTATAAGATATACTTATAAAAATTGAAGGTGTCACGAGCCCAATAAGGGCCTTAATTAAATTGCCCCCCTGGCTTCTATGGTCCTTAAGATAAAAAACCCTTAAAACGGCTTATTTCGCTTTTTTAGCGATATACAGCAGGGAAGAATAATTTCCGGTTCGCCTAGCCAGCCTATTGGATCGAAAACCCGTCTTTAAGGCATGTAGTATTCGTTTACTCCCGGTTTTAAATTCTTCCGAGAGCAGGCTTACATAAAAAGCATCAAACCACAAGGGTTTGATGGTCTCAAGCTTAAATCCATGCTCCCTTAGTATCCTACGCATTCCTTCCGGTGAAAAATGCCAAAGATGCCGGGGCACATCATAAGCCGCCCAAAACGATTGGTAATAAGATGCATCAAAGGATTTCCAGTTGGGGACTGCGATAAAAACGACACCCTCTGTCTCGAGGTGATCGTGAATCCACTTCAACGTCTCTTCGGGGTGATAGACGTGTTCTAAAACATGCCAAAGCATGATGCCTTTATAGTGACCGTCCATTTCATCAACGGTCTCAAAAACGGGCACCCCTTTTTTCAGCGCTTTAACCCGGGCATCCTCATTGGGTTCAAATCCATGTGTTGGCCAACCCTGATCATTAAGATAGCGGGCCAATTCACCCGTGCCACAGCCATAGTCCAAGAGTAATTCTTTATTGGGAATGTACTGGCGAATCCAGGAGCGCTTTCGCGAAAGCATAATCCTTTTTACAAAACCGTACACATGCTCTACCAACGATTGACGCTTATCCTCGTGGGAGATGTAGTTGTCCTTTGGATAATAAGAGCCTATACTACTAGAATCAGGCTGAGGGATGGTCTTCAGTATATCGCCAAAAGAATTGGCCTGAAGTTCAAAAAGCGCTCCGCTTACCCCATGATCCTTAACATGAGTAGGGAATTGGCCTGGAGGTGTACGGGTGTAATCTGCTTCTTTAGCCATGCTTTGTTTCACGTGGAACATCTACTTATCTACCCATGTAGACCAGCATAACCGAAATGTCACTCGGACTGACCCCGCTAATTCGAGAGGCCTGAGATATGGTCGCGGGCTGAATTTCGCTTAGCTTTTCGCAAGCCTCGTAGGACAAGGATTTTAATTTCTTATAATCAAAATCTCTAGGGATCTTGATGTTTTCTAAACGCTGCAACTTGTCTGCATTCGCCCGCTCTTTTTCAATATAACCGGAGTACTTTATTTGGATGGCTGCTTGCTCTAAAACATCGCGGTCTAAACCTTCTTCGGCCACATAAGCTTGAACACGATCAATCTTAAGCATGTCATCCAACGTAATTTGAGGCCTTGAAAAGAGCTTAAACATCTTATCCGATTGACTCATTACTGAGCTCTTTTTTTCCTCTAGTATGGGATTGGCTTCTTCAGGTGCCACAGACGTATTTCTAAAGAAATGAACCAGGCGCTCTGTTTCGTTTTGCCTTTTCTCCATGACCCTCAAACGATGCTCCGACGCTAATCCAATCTTATACGATTTGGTGGTCAAACGCTCGTCTGCATTATCCTGGCGCAACAAAGTGCGGTACTCCGCCCTGGAGGTAAACATCCGATAAGGCTCCTCGGTGCCTTTGGTAATCAAATCGTCTATGAGTACGCCTATATAAGCTTCATCTCGTTTCAAAATAAAAGGATCTTCCTCCTGCACTTTTAAATGAGCGTTGATCCCTGCCATGAGTCCTTGACTGGCCGCTTCCTCATAGCCTGTGGTTCCGTTGATCTGACCTGCAAAGAAGAGATGCTCGACCAATTTAGTTTCTAAGGTGTGGGTAAGCTGAGTGGGTGGAAAATAGTCGTATTCAATGGCATATCCCGGTCTAAAAAACTTAACCTGTTCAAATCCGGCCACTGAGCGAAGGGCTTTAAATTGGACTTCTTCAGGGAGGCTGGTGCTGAAACCATTGACGTAAATCTCTACGGTATTCCAACCCTCCGGTTCTACGAAAAGCTGATGCCTATCCTTATCGGCAAAACGATTGATCTTATCTTCAATACTGGGACAGTATCGCGGACCGATACTTTGAATACGTCCATTGAACATGGGTGATCGATCAAACCCCTCCCGCAATAAATCATGTACCTCTGGCGAGGTATAAGTCATATGACAGGCCTTCTGCTTGCTTAATGGCTTTGTTTCCGGTAAATAGCTAAACTTCTCCGGTTGTTCATCTCCGGGTTGAACGATCATTTTACTATAATCCAGACTACGACCATCCACCCGGGGTGGCGTACCCGTCTTCATACGGCCACTGTCAAAACCGAAATCGACCAGCTGCTCTGTAATTCCCACAGCAGCTCTTTCTCCAGCACGACCTCCTCCAAAATTCTTATCTCCGATGTGAATTAGTCCGTTGAGAAAAGTACCGTTGGTTAAGACTACCGCATGAGCTGCAACCTTAATTCCTAGCGAAGTCACTACACCGGTAACTCGTCCATTCTTTGTTTCCAATCCGGTCACCATATCCTGATAAAAATCCAGATTGGCTGTATTCTCTAGACGCAGTCTCCAGACCTCTGCGAAACGCATTCTATCGCTCTGCACTCGAGGACTCCACATGGCGGGTCCTTTAGACTTATTGAGCATTTTAAACTGAATTGCGGTTTCGTCTGAAACGATCCCGCTATATCCTCCCAACGCATCGATTTCCCTTACTATTTGGCCCTTAGCAATCCCACCCATAGCCGGATTGCACGACATCTGCGCTATATTTTGCAGATTCATGGTGATCAGTAGGGTCTTTGACCCCATATTAGCAGCAGCAGCAGCGGCTTCACAACCCGCGTGTCCGCCGCCAACCACTATTACGTCGTAGGTGTCTTGAAATAAACTCATTGTTCCACGTGAAACATTAGATTATTAATTTGCTAAAGGGCGGCAAAGATACTGATTTTTTGCTGATTAGCGCCGACCTAAATAGTGATCCTCTTTTAAGCGCATACGCTTCCTTTCCTCTTTGGTACTGTCCGTGTACCCTATCAAATGTAGCACGCCATGGATCATTACCCGATGCAGCTCTTCAGCAAAAGACGCTTTGAATGCCTCCGCATTCTCAGCAACACGATCAGTTGATATATAGATCTCTCCTGACAGTACGTCCCCGTGCGTGTAGTCGAAGGTGATAATGTCTGTAAGTGTATCGTGATCAAGAAATTTAAGATTAATGGCATGTAAATACTCATCAGAACAAAACACGTAATTCAAGTCGCCTTCTTCCTTACCTTCTTCTGAAATACAATCTTGCAACCAACGACAGGCCTTTTCTTCCTCCAAAGCACTCCATTCGAAATCATGTTGCGTAGAAAAACTAATCATTGTCCTGATTAAAGTACATTTTTACTCGTTTCTTGAACCCTTCGCGCATAGGCAATTTTTCCCGATTCAAAATTTCTGTAGTTCCAAAATAGGCTTTGGCCCGTTCTTGAAAATTATAGTTTACACCTGACTCATTTTGGGTCCCTGTTATGGATGTCCTTTGCGATTCTTGTTCTTGTTTAAAGGCGGCATTCTCCATTTCCAATAGTCTATGCTTTAAGATTTTCATCTGAGCCAAACTACGTTCGTTTAACTGACCATTTAAAGTGTTTCTTTCTAACTGCTCCAGTTGCCGGATTAGATTTTTTGATTCTGCTTCGATGCCAGATCTTTTAATTTCGTCTTGCAGTTGATTCCTTAGCTGTTGTTGTCTTTTATAAATTTCAAAAAGGAGTGCATTCAACTCCTCGGAGTTCTCCCCTTCCTCTGCTCCGTTGTTAGGGTTGTCTCCACCCTCCTGATTACCCTTCGAATTTTCCTGACCGCCTCGTTCGCCGTTTTCTCCATTATTCTTCCCTTCACCCTCTCCATTCTCATTCCCTTGGCTGTCCGATTGACTTTTACGCAACATTTCTTCCATCATTTTCTGTAACTCTCCATGATTCTTGATAATATCAGACAGTTGTTTGCCATCGCCTTGTCCTTGTCCCATACCCTGACCACTCCCTTGCGCCTGCCCACTCATGGATAGCTGTCGGTTCATGTTATCTAGCACCTCGCTTAAAAAATCGGCTAAGGTGTTTGCCCCACTCACTACGTATTGCTGACTGGCAACACCACGAGAAATTTGATTTTCAGCAAGACGCTCCAGGGCTTTATCCAAGTTAAAATCAATCTCCGTAAGCTGTTTTGTGATCACTTCGTTAATTGCCGGCTGCCTCAATGCCAAGGCATACAAGCTATCATCCACATGTTCAAAATTCTGCCGTAAGGCATTTTGTTTACGCAATTTGCTGGCAAAAGAAGGGTTGCGGTTGTCAATGATCCGTAATTCCTCCATCAATGCCTCCTCCTCTTGAGAAAAGACGACCAGATTATCGAGAATTTGCCGCAACATGTCTCGATCCTCCTGCAAACTCTCCCCTGTCATCATTTGCATCTGTTGTTTCATTTCTTGAGACAACTGCTGCATTTTCTCCCCCGCTTGCTGTTGGCTTTGCCTCGCCTTGGAGCTTGGGCTCTGCTGATCCGGCTTTCGTAATTCCTCCAGAGCCTCTTGTTGTTCTTTCTTGATCTCTTCTAGGGCCCCTTCCGTCTCGGCTAATGCCATGGGTTTCTTCAACTCCTCATTGGCTTTCTTTATTACTTCAAGATCATCCTCCAATTGCTCAAGAGCCTCATTCAATTCTTTTTGATCTTGAGGACCATTCTTAGGATCATCAGCTTGCATTTCCTGCTTCTTACCTAATTTATCGAGTTCTGAGGCCACTTTTTCCATCTTTTGGGTCACATAGTACCGCTTCGTAAGCTCCAGTAGCTGCTCGAGGTTCGTCTTATTATTTTTACTTTGTTTAGCCAGTTTCTCCAGCCGCTCGGAAAGCTCCTCCTTGCTGATCTTATCTCGTAGCTTCTCCAATTCCTCCAGCAACTGCTCATTTTTACTTAACTCTTCTTCATTTCGCGCTAAGCGTTCCTGCAATTGTTCTTTGTACGCGTCGTCCTTTTCACTCTGAAAATCCTCTAGATTGTTCTTTAGCTTTTCCGAATATTCCTGCATCAATTGATCTTGCTTGCTTTGTCGCTTTAAAAATTGTTCGAGCTTCTTTTGATCATTGTAGTTCAGGCTGCTCTTTTCTTTTTGCATCTTTGACAACTCTTCCAAATCCCGCTCTTGATCTTTCCACTTATCCAATGATTTGTCCAATTCGTTCAACGTTTCTTTCTGCTGCTCTAATTGTCTTTGCTGCTGCTCCTCTGCTGTCTGCATTCGATAACCAAAGACACTGCTTTTCGCCGTCTTAAATCCGTGAAGCGCATCATTGTCCTTCACTTCAAAGTAATACTGATATACTTTTCCTCCCTCTAATATTAAGGTGCCGGGAAACACAAAAGTGAAGTTATGCACCGTGCTCCCAGGATTGGCGATAGGCACTTTCGTGGCTTCTTCTTCCTTTCCTGCTTCGAAATAAATCAAATCAACGGATCTCACTCCATAGTCGTCAGATACTATTCCGTTATACAGTTGTTGGTCCTCCACACCGGGATCCATTGCCGTTTGCAACTCGATCTTGGGATAAGCATCCCGTATCACCTCCAGGTTGAAATCTAAAGATTCATACTGCTCCAGTTGACCATTGCTGGTGGTCACCGTATAGGCCCTTCGTTGAAACAGACGTTCACTCCGTTTAAACTCCGATTCCCCATCCCTCAGTGATGCATCACTTTTCTCCATTAGGAACACCGTATCCTTTAGGATCATTTCCACCGCATCGGCATGACGTGCTTTTAGGGTCCAATTCACCAGCGTTCCTTCAGGAATGATCGCATTTCCGGAATTACTGATCGTTTCCGACACCTTGTTGGTGTGCTTGGGGTACTTCAGTTGCATTGTAAATTGCGAAATCACCGGAGCTTGAATGACTTTTAGCTCGTAATTTTGAGACTGGACTTCGTTAGCCACCAATAGGAACTGCTCATCCTGCTGCGGTTGCTCGAAGGTATATTCAAAGCTTGCTGCGTCCTTTCGCCGCATCAAATAGCGTTCTCCATTTCGCATCAACACCACATTTTCTGGTAATGTTTTTCCGATAGTTTTTACCTGTAGTGTAAAGTTGGTACCTGAAACCGTTGTCATTTCTTGATTAACGATCACAAACTCGAAGGGAGCCGGAGGGGCATAGTGCCCGGCATAATTCACTACCCTCGAATAGCTTGAACCCCAGAGATCTTCCTTAGCGACCAAGCTTCCTAAAATCAGAATGGCGAAAGGAATAGCCGCATATTTTAAATAGTTGAGATTACTCTTGAAATCGATCGCAAGGCTAAACGGCACAGGTTCCAATACGCTACATTTCTGGGCCACCCCTGCCATTCGAAGTTCGTCACCAGCAGCATCTTTCACCAGCTGTAGCGTATTAATCAGTTTATCCTCCACTTCCGGAAAGTGAGCGCCAATGTGAGTGGCGGCTGTGGTATAGTCTATCCCCTTCGTGACCTTTAATAATCTTAAAAGTGGGATTATAATAAAGCGGATCCCTAGCGCGAGTTCTACCAGGACAAAAGACCAGAATAATAATGCTCTCCCCGTAGAAGGAAGCCACAGTAGATATTCAATCAATAGAGCGATTAATAAATACAGCGCGCCTAATGCAATGAATAAAATGACCCCCTTGATCAGTTCATTGGTATAGTACTTTTTGATGTACTGATCCAACTTTTGTGTTATGTAGTCAAATGACGTTCTCATCGCTCCTCCTCTGTAACTTTTAAAATTACGATTTTATTGCCGACTCCCCTGATAGCGAATGCTCAGAACTTAAGTTGCCCAGGCCCATTAATGGGAAAGCCTTCGAAAATGGTATCTTTGCGCCCAAAATCAATGACTATGTCTACTGTTCGTGTTCGATTTGCTCCCAGTCCCACAGGCCCCTTGCATATAGGCGGGGTGCGTACGGCCCTGTACAACTATCTTTTTGCAAAAAAGCATCAAGGTACTTTTGTCTTGCGCATTGAGGACACCGATCAAAATCGGTTTGTGACCGGTGCAGAGCAGTACATCATTGACGCCTTGAACTGGTGCAATATTCCCTATGATGAAGGTCCCGGTAAAGCCGGTAATTACGGGCCCTATCGTCAAAGCGAGCGTAAAGATTTGTATGCAGCTTACGCGAAACAATTAGTTGATTCCGGACAGGCCTATTATGCTTTTGACACTACAGAGGCACTCGATGCCCGTCGTCAGGAACTGGAGGCTCAAGGAGAAACTTTCATTTATAATTGGCACAATAGAGATCATTTAAATAATTCATTGTCCTTATCAGAGGCGGCCCTGGAAGATCGATTGAAGTCCGGCGCCCCTTATGTCATTCGTTTTAAGAGTCCCGCAAAGGAAGAACTCCAGCTGCATGATGAGATCCGGGGTTCTATAACTATAGATACCTCTACCTTGGACGATAAGGTCTTGTTCAAAGCAGATGGTATGCCCACCTACCACTTGGCCAATATTGTTGATGATCACTTGATGGAGATTACGCATGTGATCCGGGGTGAGGAATGGCTGCCTTCTTTAGCCCTTCATGTGCTTCTTTACCGGGCCCTGGGCTGGAAAGCGCCTTCTTTCGCTCATTTACCATTGATTTTAAAGCCTACAGGCAAAGGAAAACTGAGCAAGCGGGATGGTGAAAAAATGGGATTCCCGGTCTTTCCTCTGGCGTGGACGGACCCTAAAACCAGTGAGACCTCCATGGGATATCGGGAAGAAAATTATTTGCCGCAGGCTGTTGTCAATATGCTTGCCTTTCTCGGTTGGAATCCCGGTACCGAACAGGAACTGTTTTCTTTGGAAGCCCTGATCGACGCTTTTGACCTTGGCCAGGTCCACAAGGCAGGCGCTAAGTTCGATCCTGAAAAGACCAAATGGTTTCAACAACAACACCTACAGGAAGTCTCTGACGACTACTTAGCGACGCAATTTCAGAAACAACTTGCAGATCACCAGCTTCAACCCGATCGAGATACCATTGATGTGGTCGTAAAATTAGTGCGTGAACGAGCCGTTTTTGCCAAAGACCTCTGGGAACTCAGTGACTACTTTTTTGTAACTCCAACGGCTTACGACCCATCGGCCGTTAAAAAAGCCTGGAAAGACAAAACACCGGCGATCATGACCGCATTAGCCGATAAGCTGTATACCCTGAATACCTGGACTGCTGAGGTTCTTCAGCAAGAGATAAAAGCGTGGATCGGCGAGTCAGAACTTGGATTTGGTGCAGTGATGATGCCTCTAAGACTCTGCCTGGTAGGAGCGTTGCGCGGGCCGGACGTTTTTGATATTGCAGCCGTTATTGGAAAAGAAGAGTCTCTTTTACGCATTGAAAAGGCCCTGGAATACTTATAGATAAAAAACGAGGCCTGCACTCAGTATGCCTAGATTTCCCTTAAGATCTCTAGCCTCCGGATCTTGTAGCGACACATTTTCTTTGTTCAATCGCTCAAAGGTGTTTAACACCCCATATTGATATTGAGCGATCAGTCTAATTTTTTCAAGACCTCCTGCTATACCTACAGTGGCCAAAAGATGGAAACGCGATATGTCCTGTATATCCTGTGCCTGCAAGGTGGTGTAGCCGTCGAGCACATGACTAGCTTGATCGGCATTATCTAATTCCAATTCACCATTCAACATAAAAGTGGGTCCAGCAAAAATAGAAAGGTGCTGACCAAGGATGTTATAGGCCAACTGTAAGTTCACCTGTGCACCAATCATGCGGTATTCAATTTCTTCATTAACGCCCAGCAAAGACGTGCCTCTTGATGTGACTCCGGCCGACATCAAATCGATCCCAAAAATCATATCAAAATTATTGTACCACGCTCCTCTTCCGGTAAGTCCTCCTTGAAAACCCGTTGATGATTCCATGACAAAATCATCGGTTTGAATATTCATGATGGCGTACTTGCCTTGTGCACCTAGAAGATTATATCCCTGACTTTGATATCCCTGGCTCCAGGCGGCTAGCGAAAAAAGAAAAAAGAGCAGCAGTGTTATTTGGCGCATCGTAACAATTGGTTGGATTAGGCGACAAATGTATTGTTATTTTTCCTAATTTGAGGTAATTCACTAATTCCTAAACTATTCCGACCATGGGCTACATCTTGCTTCCCCTTTTACTTTTTCTCTCGATCATCGCACTCTTCTCAGCCGTCTTTGTCGTCAAGCAGCAAACCGCGGCCATAGTCGAGCGTTTTGGAAAGTTTACCAGCGTCCGTAATTCCGGAATACAGCTCAAAATACCTGTTTTTGATCGCGTAGCCGGACGCATCAATTTGCGTATTCAACAATTAGACGTCATCGTAGAGACCAAGACCAAAGACGATGTGTTTGTTCGCCTTAAAATATCCGTACAATTCCAGGTAGTGAAATCCAATATTTACGATGCTTTCTATCAATTGGAGGATCCCCAATCACAAATCACCAGCTACGTTTTTGACGTCGTAAGGGCTGAAGTGCCAAAAATGAAATTGGACGATGTATTTGAGCGTAAAGATGATATTGCCATCGCCGTCAAACAGGAACTCAATGAGGCCATGACTGAGTATGGGTATGACATCATCAAAACCCTGGTCACCGATATTGATCCCGATGTTCAGGTAAAAGCGGCGATGAACCGTATTAACGCTGCGGAGCGCGAAAAAACAGCCGCAGAATTTGAAGCAGAAGCTGAGCGTATTAAAATCGTTGCCAAGGCGAGAGCAGAGGCCGAAAGTAAACGCTTACAAGGACAAGGAATCGCCGATCAGCGACGGGAAATAGCCCGCGGCTTAGAGGAGTCTGTTGATGTGTTAAATAATGTGGGTATCAACTCTCAGGAAGCTTCTGCCCTAATCGTGGTTACCCAGCATTACGATACACTACAATCCATTGGAGAAGAATCTAAAACCAACCTGATCCTGTTGCCTAATGCGCCTCAGGCGGGTAGTGATATGCTAAATAACATGATCGCCTCCTTTACCGCCTCTAATCAAATTGGAGAGGCCATGAAGAAACAGAATGAAGCACGCAGCCGGAAGAAAGAAGAGGAATAACAAAAAGAGGGCAATGCCCTCTTTTTTTATACTGTATAGTACGTTCTACTAGTCTTCGTCTACCTCCTTGACTTTTTTATAGCCAAAGAGTTTGCTCACAATTTTGGCAACCAACACCTTTTGGAGAATACTACTGATCATACTTCCGGCTGTACTCATAAAAGAAAAACTTCCTTTGGTATTGTGTATACTTAATTTGATCTCCTCAGCAGCAATATCTTTTTGAAGCTTAAGAAGTTTTAAGTCTTTTTCGATCTCGTCAAAATTGGTGTAGATTCTACTCATTGTTCTTTAAAAAATGTTTTAGAAAATTTAACCAAAATTGCACGCTCTATTTTTTGTCTACCAAAAAGATAGACTAGGATAAATACGACAAAGTAGATTCCGCCCACAATAAAATAGCCCCAACTGGGATGGTCCAAAATACGACCTAAATAGATGGCAAAGCCTAAAGAAAGAAATACGAGTACCAATAAAGAAATGCCACCCAGAACTAGCAACTTGGCTAGTTCGGTGGCACTTCGCATGGATTTTTCAAAGAGGTCAAGTTTATAATACTCAGCAGACTTGTTGGCGTACTGCTGCACATTATCACTTAACTCCTGAACATTTTTGGTTAGTTCGTCAAATGCCATAAATTAGACCTTCTTCGGAAGCTTTACATTGTTTGCTTCCTTCTGCAATTTAGCATTTTGCTTGCGAAGATCTTCTAGTTTGTTTTCCATAGCCAAAAGAATATCATCGGCCTTATAGCTCGCATTACTTAGCGTTTCTTCTAATTTAGTCTCAAAATTAGTTCGTGCAGTTTGTGCTTTTTCACTAAGCTGTGCGCTCGCTTTTTGATATTCTTTATTCAGTTTCTCCTGCGCTTTTTGAGCATTCTTTTTAAGCTTCTTTCTCGTTTTGTCGCCACGATCCGGTGCGTAAAGAATTCCAACTCCGGCCCCAATAGCGGCTCCGGTTAATAAGGCGAGTAATGTATTTCCAGTGTTGCTTGACATAATAGTTCTGTTTTAAGTTAAATCTAGTTCTACATAAAGATAATCGCTGAATTGCTCAATCCCCGTTAAGGCTTGGTTAATAGACGCTTAGTGAACGCTAAAATCTTCTTAAAACGCAGGCTATTGGTGTTTTGATCAGACTTGACTCGTAAAAAACAATAGGCTTAGTCCAAGACAAAGTCTTTAGCGGCCTGATTCAGCAACTCGTTGCTGTCTTCCTGAGCTTCACGGATGAAGGTTCTTACCGCCTCATGCTTATTTAAGGCAGGATGATTCGCTTTCGCGAAAGCTTTCAACACTTCAAGTACAGCAAGGCGAGTCCCTATTTTTTTAGCTGAGGTATTCAGTAGGGGTTCGATCTCCTCAAAACTGATGTGTTTAGCCCACTCCTGAATCTTTGCAATCATCATCACCCGCTTCTCTTCTGGAATTTGAGCGAGTTTTTTACCCGACCGTTTAACCTCATCAATAGGTTTTAATCTCGGAGCTCCTCCTTGCTTAGGTTTGGCTTGTGACTGTTTCTGCTGTTGCTGTTTTGACCAGGTATCCCGCAAAGTTACGGTGCGATTGAATACCAGCTGATCTCTTGAACTGTCTTGGTCAACGCAGAAATAACCCATCCGCTGAAATTGAAAACGCTCTCCTACGGCAGCCTCCTTTAAGCTGGGTTCGCAATAGGCGGTAATGACTTCTAAAGAATTCGGATTCACAAAATCCATAAAGTCCTTATCAGCATGACTGTCCGGTGCCTCTTCATTAAACAGGCGATCGTAGAGCCGAACTTCAGCTGGAACGGCATGGTCAGTAGAAACCCAGTGCAAGGTTCCCTTGACATGCCTTTTGGAGGCCTCGGTTCCACTTCCGCTGCGGGAATCGGGATCGTAAGTACAATGAATTTCCGTGATTTTTCCTGAAGCATCTTTAACGACTTCCTGGCCTTTGATGATGTAGGCGTTTTTTAAACGAACCTCCTTGCCCAGGGTCAATCGAAAATACTTCTTGCCGGCTTGTTCTTTGAAGTCTTCCCGCTCGATATAAAGCTCACGCGAAAAAGGTACCTCTCTAAAGCCTGCAGCATCGTCCTCAGGATTGTTTTCAGCCTCTAACCACTCTACCTTATCTTCAGGATAGTTGGTTATAACCAATTTGACCGGATCCAATACGGCCATCACCCGTGGCGTCACCTGGTTCAGATGTTCTCTGATGTGAAATTCAAGAAGAGAGACTTCAATGACATTATCCCGTTTGGCAACGCCTGCTGCCTCAATAAAATTGCGAATAGCCTCAGGGGTATACCCACGACGGCGTAAACCACTAATGGTCGGCATTCGCGGATCATCCCAGCCGGTCACAACTCCCTCTTCCACCAAACGCAGTAACTTGCGTTTGCTCATGATGGTGTAAGACAGATTCAGACGTGCAAATTCGCGCTGTTTAGGAAGTAGGGTGCCCGGAGTGTGCACTTGCTCTTTAAACCAATCGTAGAGCGGCCTGTGGGGCTTAAATTCCAGAGAGCACAAGCTGTGCGAAATACGCTCTATGTAATCGCTTTCCCCGTGAGTCCAATCGTACATGGGATAGATACACCAATCCGTGCCCGTGCGATGATGGGCTTTGTGCATAACACGATACATGATGGGATCACGCATCAGCATGTTGGGGGATTTCATGTCAATCTTAGCGCGTAGTACGTGTTTTCCTTCGGGAATTTCACCCGACTTCATTTGTTCAAATAGACTTAGATTCTCAGCTACGCTACGATCACGGTAGGGACTGTTCACCCCGGGTTCAGTTGGAGTTCCCTTTTGCTCCGCCATAAGTTCACTGGACTGAGAATCAACGTAGGCCTTCCCGTCCTTGATAAGTTCTACTGCCCAGTCATACAGCTGTTGAAAGTAATCAGAAGAAAAGCAAATCTGGTCCCACTGGAATCCAAGCCAAGCGATATCCCGTTGAATTGCATCTACGTATTCTTGCTCCTCTTTGGCCGGGTTGGTATCATCAAATCGCAGATTTGTGGGCGCGTTGTAGCGCTCACCCAATCCAAAATTGATGCAGATAGCTTTGCAATGGCCTATATGAAGATAGCCGTTAGGCTCCGGAGGAAAGCGGAAGCGAAGATCTTCCTGACGGTATCCATTCTTAAGATCCTCCTCAATGATCTGTTCCAGGAAATTTAAAGGCTCGTGTTCCTCCTTGCTCATAGTACTGTTTTAAGGCCGTAAAAATAGCTAAAAAACAGGGATTTTAAGTCGTTTTCATTCGTTTGGAGCCCTACGTCCTCAGCGCTGATTGATCCAGCAGGACAAACCAGGTTTTCATCCACACTCCCTTCCGTGAAATTTGATCAAAGCACTTACCTTTGAGTCCTAAAGAAATCATATTGGGACGTATAAAAGTTACGAATATCCGTGTGTACGCCTACCACGGCTGCTTGGTGGAAGAAAAGAAAATTGGTTCAGACTATCGGGTGGATGTAGAGGTGGAGGCTGATCTTTCGCACTCCGCCAAAAGCGATCAGCTGAGTGACACTGTAGATTACGTGCTCTTGAATCGCATCGTTAAAGAAGAAATGGCGCAATCTTCCCATTTGTTGGAAACGGTAGCAGATCGGATTTTAAACCGCTTTTTAAAGGAAGAGCTCTTGATACAGAAAGGAACGGTTTGGGTTTCAAAATTAAATCCTCCTATTGGTGGTGATGTAGAGCGGGTAACCATCATACGCTCCAAATCGCGTTAATCAAAGCGATTTTTAGATAATACCGGGAAAATAACTACATTTGCATCCCGAATTAGGTATCGTGGCCGAGTGGCTAGGCAGTGGTCTGCAACACCATCTACAGCGGTTCGAATCCGCTCGATACCTCAAAAAGGCGTTCCTCACTGAACGCCTTTTTCAATGTTTAATGGTCTTGTTTTTAGAGATCGTCCATCGGGCTTTCCGGAGTCATTTTTTCAATCTGATCTTCCAATTGATGTGCTTCATCCGGGAAGAGTCCTTTCAACATAAAAATAATCCCGAATACGATCATGATGATGCTGATCGTTTTCTTGATCCAATGTATTCGAATGGGGGTCAATTTCCGCTTAAGACGCTTCGCCAGCACAATTTTACCCACATCTGTCAATAAATACATCCCTAAGATCACGGCAAAGAAAAAGAAGATGCGACGCTCGTCCATTTCCATTTGCGGTCCGGCAACAATAAGTACACCCAGCCAAAATGCAAGTACCCCTATATTGATGAAGTTGAGCAGAAAGCCTTTAGCCATTAAGCCCAGGTAATCCTTAGAATTCATGACCACGGTAGGATGAGGGGCATCGTGTTGGGGTTTCTTCTTCATTTTGAGTAATGATATCACTCCGTAAGCTGTAAGCAGCGTACCTCCAAAAATGAAGAGTCCGGGATCGTCTTTGATCTTTTCTAAAATCTGATTGGTACTGTAATAGGCAATAAGAATGAAAACGATATCAGCGGTCACCACTCCTAAATCGAAGGCTAGAGCAGAACGAAAACCTTTGAGTACGGCGGTTTCCAAAAGCACGAAAAAAACCGGACCTACAAGAAAAGCCAATATAAAACCCATGGTAAGTGCCGTAGGGAGGTCTTGAAGCATAAAACGCTGTGTTTCCCACAAATTTAGGAAAACATTAGACTACATCCGGATGGTGTAGATATTAGCGTAGAAATAGATCAATTTAGGGTGATTCAGTACCGGCTCTCAGACTACATGATTTTCACCCGACCTCCAAAAACACGGTCTTTGATCACCTGGTCTGGATTTCCATAAACATAGACATCACCACCGGCTCGAATTTTTATATTCGCTATTTCAGAAGCAAAAAGAGAAACGTCACCACCAGCCTGAACTTTAACATTGGACGTTTTAGTCTCTAGCGATCGGCCTTCATATATACCTCCAGTATTCACCTTGACATTCTGTGTGTCGGAGCGACCGGATATTTCAAGAATTCCCCCGGTCACTGCTCGTAAATTGGCCTCTTTAACCTGTAAACCTGCAGTAATACGGGCGCCTTCCTGAACGCGTAATTCTATACGATCCTGCTCCAGTAATTCATTCGTAGTAATTACAGCACCCTCATTACCGTCTATGATTGCTATTTCCGTATAATGAACATGAATAAAAGTGCGGTTGCCGTCAAAAATTTTTTCGAAGTCCATACGGATCTTTAAAACGCCATCTTTGTTGATAACCACTACGTCTTCCGCATCCTCACCGGAAATGACGACTTTATTTGTTTCGCTCTTTACCAAATTGATCACCACGCGGTCAAAGGCTTTTACTGTCGTGAAATCGTCTAGCTGTCGAGTAATCGGATTTTGCGCAAAAAGAGCTGTAGTTAGGGTCAGAATAAAAAGGGTACAGATAGTTTTCATGATGTGGTTTTTATCAAAGACCTCCTGCTGTGACCTTTGTTACGCTTTTGCCCTGGAATGTTTCTTTTTTCGGTCTGCCACGGTCTCAATCAAGGTGAAATCCAAATGCTTTTTCACCAGGTCAGCTTCTTTTACTTTCACATAAACCTCATCGCCTAAGGTGATGGTATGTCCGGTTTTCCGACCCACCACAGCATAACTCTGTTGATCAAAATCATAATGATCTCCTTTCAGATCTCTTAACCGTACCATGCCTTCACATTTATTCTCTACAATCTCTACATAAATACCCCACTCCGTTACACCGGAAATCACGCCCAGAAATTCTTCATCCTTGTGATCCTGCATAAATTTGATCTGCATATACTTGATCGAATCGCGTTCGGCGCTGGTAGCCAGTTGTTCCATTTGACTGCTGTGCCCACATTTCGCTTCGTATTCAGATTCACTGGCCGATTTACCCTGATCCAAATAATGCTGAAGCAAACGGTGAACCATCACGTCAGGATAGCGACGGATGGGTGAGGTAAAATGCGTATAGTAGTCGAAAGCCAATCCGTAGTGACCAATATTTTCAGTCGTGTAAACTGCTTTACTCATGGTGCGTATCGCTAGCGTATCGACCAGATTTTGTTCTTTTTTTCCGTTGACATCCGCCAAAAGCTTATTTAACGATTGAGTGGTACTTCTTCGGTCCTTTAAGTTCAGTTGATAGCCAAACTTGTTGATTACCGTCTGTAAGGAAGCTAATTTCTCATCGTCCGGCTCGTCGTGTACCCGATAGACAAAGGTATGCTTGGGATCTCTCTTGCCGATAAACTCGGCTACTTTGCGATTGGCTAATAGCATGAATTCCTCAATGAGCTTATTGGCATCCTGAGAGGTTTTAAAAAAGACCCCGGTAGGTTCATTATCCTCGTCCAAATGAAATTTTACCTCCACCTTATCAAAGGAAATAGCTCCATCTTTCATGCGCTGTCTCCGCATGATCTTGGCCATGCGATTCAATTCCACTATAGCTTCGACAATCTGATCATCAGCCTTGTATGCTTTTTCCCTGATGGAGACTTGCTCCGGAATTTGACCTTGTCGAGACTCAATGATATGTTGGGCTTCTTCATATGCAAAACGAGCATCACTATAAGTCACCGTTCGACCAAACCATTGTTTTTCCACTTTAGTGGTTTCCGGATTGATCTCAAAGACTGCGGAGAAGGTATATTTTTCTTCCTCTGGCCGTAGGGAACAGGCGTTGTTGGATAATACTTCTGGAAGCATCGGGACGACCCTATCCACCAGGTATACTGAAGTAGCGCGCTCATAAGCCTCCTCATCCAAAATGGTGTTGGGTTGCACGTAATGGGATACGTCAGCAATATGAATACCTACTTCATAGCGGCCATTGTCTAGTTTTTGAAAACTTAAGGCATCGTCAAAGTCTTTGGCATCCTTGGGATCGATCGTGAAGGTGAGAATATCGCGCATGTCTCTACGCTTTTTGATCTCTTTTTCCTGGATATCGGTATTCAACTGATTGGCAAACTCTTCCACCTCTTTTGGGAATTCATGAGGGAGTCCATATTGAGCCAGAATAGAGTGGATTTCTGTATGATGTTCTCCCGGCTTTCCAAGCACACGGATTACCTCCCCGACAGGGGAATCGGCCTTGTTGGGCCACTCGATAATTTTCACCACTACTTTATCACCTTGTTGGGCTTTACCGTAGTTACTTCTGGGAACAAAAATGTCAGTGTACATTTTTCCTCCGGGAATGGTGACAAAGGCGAAATTATCCTGAATATTAATGATCCCTACAAATTCATCGGTCTTTTGGGTAATGACTTTGGTGATCTCTCCTTCGTGCTTTTGGCTACGGCGCTTTTTATAGATATAGACTTCTACCTCATCGCCATGAAAAGCTCCATTTAAGGCATTTTTGGGAACGAAAATGTCACTTTCTAAACTAGGTACAACTACATAGCCACCCCCTCGGGAAGAGATGTCCAAAATTCCTTGATGGTAGTGGTCGTCTTTAACCAAACTAAATTTACCCCGTTCCTCTTCAGTAATCTGCTCTTTAGCCTTTAGTTGGGTTAATTTTTTAACGATTTGGTTGCGACTACTGGGATCATCTACGCCTAATTTCTGAGCGATACGCTTGTGATCAAATGTCTTATCAGGTTCCGCTTGCATCACTTGTAAGATGCGTTGGGTGAGATTTTCAATTTTTGGAGAAGATCTTCGTCTTTTCTTTCTTGTCATTCTAAGGTTATTCTTTTCGTTTCAAAAGTACACTTCTACAGGGCAAGAAGTGGCTCTATAACGAAGTTTTAACCCTCTCGCTCCAAGATTATTACGCTATAGGCTGAGCGATAGAATAAAAATGAACTTTAATCGTTAAAAAATTAACATTATACATCGATTATCTTAATATTTTCTTAATTTTATATATCCCTTTTTGAAATGAACCTGCTTAACACCAAATTCAGATCTTTCTATAGCCCTACTTCTTGGGTCATTTGGTTATTCATTTCTATTTTCACCTTAGGTACACTAGGCTTCATAATGTATATCAACAGTAGTTTTCTGTTGTAGTCTTCGTTTAGCTGTATTCTTTTCGACGCAGTGGTCCTACCACCAACTTGGTCTCCAATTCATTTTATTTCAATCCGTATTTATTCACTATTAACACCCTTATTAATAACTCAATTTTTTCTTTTAAAATTTTAAATAAAAATGATGTTTATGATGGGTTGTTGATAGGTGGTATAACTTTTCATCTCCCTACCTGTGGATGTGATTTTTTAAATTTAATTGACAAGCTATTAGCATTTTGATTTGCATTAAAATCTTGTAAATGAGCGCTTTAATTATTTTTGTCAACAATGGTTAATTACTCCAGTTGACAACTAATCTTTGATAAATTTACGGAGCAACTTATCAAATTCAACCTATAATTTTGCTGATAAATGGGCTATAAAAAACGGACTTATAGTTTCCATTTTTCGTTGAAATGTTCATATGGTTCTTTGCTTACTATTTTGCAACTTTTGTTTTTAAAGTTTATAAGCAATTATGAACAGTTTATAAGTCACTTAAGGATTGAAAAAGTGAACTCTCCTATCCATGGAAACCGCACCCTCGAAATCCTTATCTTTATCCCTAATAATTATTCAAATGAAAATAGCTATTGGTAACGACCATGCAGGTACTGCATACAAGCAGGCAATCGCTGCGTATTTAAAACAAGAAGGGCACCAGATCGTGAATCACGGAACCGATCAGGAGGATAGTGTGGACTACCCAGATTTTATTCATCCGGTCGCCTCTGCGGTAGAGAACAAAGAAGTCGATTTTGGCATCATTATTTGCGGTAGTGGAAACGGTGCTGCTATGACCGCCAATAAACACCAGGGGGTTCGTGCAGCTTTATGTTGGACTAAAGAAATTACCGCTTTAGCCCGTCAGCATAATAATGCCAATGTCCTTAGTATACCTGCACGATTTACGGCTGAACCTCAAGCGGTTGATATGGTTAAAACTTTTCTCGAAACGGAATTTGAAGGGGGAAGGCATCAGCGACGCGTGGACAAGATTGCCTGTAGTTAGCTATTTACTCAAGAGTAGTTCTTACGAAGCGCTATGGACCAATCCGTTACCTTTTATACACTTTCTTTTGATGCATTGACTACAGATCAACTCTATGCCCTGTTGGCTTTGCGCTCGGAAGTGTTCGTGGTGGAGCAGAATTGTGTTTATCAGGATATTGACTATAAAGACCAGCAGGCCTTACATGTTTTAGCCTACAAGGAAGGAGACTTGATCGGATACACACGCGTTTTTCCTCCACAGACCTATTTTAAGGAAGCCAGTATTGGACGGGTGATCATAAAAAAATCAGCCCGTGGCCGTAACTTGGGTCACCAGCTGATGCAAGAATCTATTCAATTGATTGAGAACCAATATAAGACAACACAGATCAAAATCTCTGCGCAAACCTATTTGCTCGAATTTTACAATCGATTAGGATTTCAACAAAGAGGGGAAGAATACCTTGAAGATGGTATTCCGCATGTAGCGATGTTTAAATCTTAATAAACTTCTTGTCTTCCAGATCGATGTCACTTAGGGTTTCTCTGGTAAATTTATAGTGACCGCGTGTGGTCATGATCTTGAAGCGCTTGGCCTTCATCTTACTCAACACATCGAGAAACATCCACTTCGATTTTAACAAGCGAGGCTTCTTTGATTTTAAGCTCAATTCAAAAATGTGCTGTTGACCATCGCGCTCTGCTACGATGTCTGGCGTGATCTTAATTTCGTTCTTACCCCGCTTTGTGTACGATTTTGGGGTCTCGTATCCCGGAATATCGGCTTTGATATTCTCGTATCCTTTTCCTTCTAAGTACGTTACTGCTTCATTGACAAAGTCAATGTTTTCTTTTTTATCTATTGTTACCATAACTGGTATAATACGCAAAAAAAGGATAAAAAATAGCTAAAACAGCGTTAAAACAGCAAGATTTGGAGAAAAATTCTTAAAAAATCTAGCTTTTATATTTGATTTGTCTGTCGAAAGGGAGTCTTAATTGATACCCTAAATCTTCATCGCGAGAAGCATCAGTTAAGTCAAGGCCATAGACGATTTTAGCCGGATCTTCATAGACAAAGGTGCCGAACAGGCGATCCCATATGGAGAACATATTTCCAAAATTACTATCGGTCCACGGCATTTCGTGATGGTGATGAAATTTGTGCATGACCGGGGTTACAAATACATAAGAAATGGCTTTGTCCAGCTTTCGCGGAAGCTTTAAGTTGGCATGGGTGAAATAGGTAAAGAACACAGTAACGATGCGGTACAACAAATAAAATGCCAGCGGCATTCCGGTGATCAGGACCGCAAGCAGCGCAAAACTCTCGCGAATCAAGAAATCAAAGGGATGATGTCGGGTTCCAGTGGTCGCATCCACTTTGGTGTCGCTGTGATGCACCAGATGTAAGCGCCACATCCATTTAACCTTATGAAGTAAATAATGTACGCCGTATTGAGCCACAAAATCAAGCACCAACAATGCGATTAGTAGTTCTGCCCAGATAGGCCAGTCTACGAGATACAATAAGCCCCATTGCTGCTCCGGCATCCATTCAAAGATCCCGGCGGTCAGTATCCCGAAAGCGGTATTGATGATCATGACAAACGCAAGCAATAATAAATTCACCTTAGCGTGACGCCACTTTTTATACTTTAAATGGGCGAATGCGTAATGCCCTTCTAGAATCCAAAAGAAACCAAGAACACCCACAAGCCAGGCAGCCTTTTGCCATACAGGCATGGCCTCAAAAAAAGCTAAAATCGGCTCCATCAGTTCAGAATGTTATTATACCGTCCGGGATCATTCAGTATTTTTTGAGCTTCTGCGATCACGGCATTGGTCCCTATTTGATAGGTATATAAACCTTCTCGGTAAAAATAGCGTTTCACCAGCTCATCTTCCAGTAACTTTTGGATTTCATTGCGTTTTTGGTCGATCTCGGCTCTTTTTGCGGCTTTTAAGCTTGTTTTTAAGGCTGAGGTGGCTGTTGAAATATCAGCAGATAAGCCTTCTTTTTCTGCATCTTCCAGCAACTGATTCAACTCTTTATCGGTTTGGGTTTCAAAAGTAAATCCGGTGCTGTCTAAATACGACTTAAAGGCTTTATAGTCCTGATCGGTGAACTCAAATTGGGCGAGATTTGCAAAGTCATTTTCATAATAATATTCGGTGGCAAAATCGAATAACGCATTGTCTTTAAGTAAGGCTTCGGTTACACTGCTCATCTGCGCAGCGGCTATGGATACGTCAGGCAGTATTCCGCCTCCATCAAAGACAGAGCGCCCATTTTTAGTCTTAAATTCATTGTACTCATCAACAGCGGTTCGAATGGCATTACCTTCTGCGTCACGCTTGCGATAGTCCAGCGCCTGAATACATCTTCCGCTTGGGGTGTAGTATCTGGAAATCGTGATCTTCACCTGAGTCCCGTAGGTGAGGGGTTTGGGGCGCTGTACCAGGCCTTTTCCAAAACTTCTTGCCCCTACAATGACCGCACGGTCATAATCTTGTAGCGACCCGGCTAGGATCTCACTGGCTGAGGCACTACGTCCGTTGACCAAAACCACCAGCGGGATCTCTGTGTCCAGCGGATCTTTTTGGGTTACGTAAGTCTTGTTGTATTTTTCAATCGCTGATTTGGTCGTTGTTACCAATTGATCTTTTGGGATAAACAGATTGGTCACGTTTATTGCTTCAGAAAGCAGTCCGCCGGGATTACCGCGTAGATCCAAAATCAGCTTTTTCGCGCCTTGTGCTTTTAACTTTCGAATGGCGTTGGCTGTCTCTGCAGAGGCTTTTCGGTTGAATTTAGAAAGCACCACGTATCCCGTATCTCCATTGATCAACTGGTAAAAGGGTACTGCACTCACCTCCACTTCATCCCGGGCAATTTGCGTAGTGTATTCCTTGCCTTGCCTGCGGTAAGTAATCGCCACTTGCGTACCCGGAGCTCCTTTGATCAGATCTCCGGCATTATCGTCAAAATCGGCGATCAGCACCTCCCCGATCTTTATAATCTCATCTCCGGCTTTCAGTCCGGCAAGATCAGCCGGATAGCCTTTGGCCGGCTCTACAATCACGATACGGTCCTTGTAACTACGTACAGTAGCACCAATACCAGTGTATTCTCCGCTTTGGGTGATCTTGGCATCTTCAATTTCCTGTTCGGTCCAAAAAGTGGTGTAGGGATCGAGCTCTTTCATCATGCCTTCAATTGCCTTATCCATCAAGGCCGCCGGATTGGTCTCGTCTACATAATTCATATTCACCTCTTTGAATAAGGTGGTGAAGATCTCGATCTGCTTGGCAATTTCAAAGAAGTCGCTTTTAAACGAAACGGTAGTCACCAAAAACGCTAGAGCGACAACGGGAAGGATTATTTTCTTTTTCATGAGGTGTACTTATGATTCGCTTTCGCGAAAGCTAACGCCTTCTGCATACTATTATCAAATCTAGACGTGATACCTGGGAGTCATGACCAAACTGAGCCTAGTGCGAGAAGAAAACGTATAGCAATTAATTTTTTGACGGTTTTTGATCCCTTCGACGGGCCCAACGGACCAGCCAATAAATAAATCCACCCCCTAAGATAAGGAATGGCCATGCATAAAGCAAAAGCAGGAAAAATTTAGAAATACCTTGCCAGCCCCCCTGAAGCGCATTGATCACTTTACGGCCATAAGAAGTGGTCACCGTGTTCTCACTGACCGTTTTGTAAAAGTAAATGTGAAGGGTGCTCAGTGCAACCTGATTCTGTAAATACTCCAAACGCCCCTGTCGGGACTCTATCTCTTCGCGAATGTTGGCCAGCTCCCGTTCGATTTTTAGTATGTCTTCTACAGTGTTTGCCTTTTTGAGTAGATCCATGTAGCGTGTTTCCAAGGCGCGTTTGGCGTTGAGTCGGGCTTCCAGGTCAACAAATTCTTCAGTCACGTCTCTTCTAGACACGGTTTTTTCCTCAAAAAGCGCAACCTCTTTAGCAATATGATCAATGGTTTCTTGAAAATGCGTGGTGGGGATCCGAACCGTCATATTGTAGTACTGTCGGTTGTAGTCTTTGCCGCTGTTATCCGTTTGCACGAATCCCCTGTATTTTTCAACAAAGGACAAAATCGAAGCGTGAGTTTCGGTCAAATCCTGAGTTTCAAACCTTAGATTCCCGGTTTTGATGATCTGTTGCTCGGGCTGGGCTACATCGACCACAACCTTGGGCGCAGACTGTCTTTCCATGGCCTCCATCTCAAAGGCCGCATCTTCAATAGCTACAGCAGATTCATTGTACGACGCTGAAGAAGAATTATTACCCTGCCCACAGGCCAGTATGAGGGTAAATAAGAACCAACTAAGTGTTTTCATCATTAAACTTTTTAAGAAGCTTAAGCAAAGCCCGTTCCAATTGATGATAGTCCATAGCTTCCGGGCTCATATAAAGAAACAAAAACGCATAATTCGACTCTTTGGTATGAAAATCAGTACGGTATTTACGATAGACTTCACGCATCAAGCGCTTGAGATGATTGCGTGCGGTGGCTTTTTTATGTAAGCGCTTAGGTACTGAAAATCCGGTGAACACCGTGGTAGGCAGCTGATCGTTTTCGTTCAGGCGCAGGTATTTTAAACGCAGCGGAAAGGCCTTGACCGAGCTTCCTTTTTCAAAAAGCTGATCAAAAACAAGGGTGCTCTTCAGGCGCTTGAATTGTTGAGGTTTGGTGTTCACGGACTAAAAATAGCACTATGTTACGGTCTTTCTCAACCGATTAAAAAAAACCCGCCTGAGGGCGGGTCTGCTTTTTACCATGTTTTGAACTATTCTCGGGTGTAAACGTTGTTTTCCCGATTCAGATCAGCCATACGCTGACTGGGGTCCAACTCGATCTTGGCAATGCTGGAGAGCGGCTTGTCAATGATCAACTCGTAGGTAGGCATGGCCCAGGGCCAGTCTGCTACTTGAGTACGTTTGATCTCCGGAGTGGGGTTCGGTTTCTCAGCGCGCATCATGCGAAGCGGCGCGTAAAAGGCCTCTTGGGTTCCGTCTGTATAGGTCACATAAATATCCTGTGGCATGGGCATCAGACCAATACGCTCCAGAATCACTCTGGTTTTACCTTCAGCTGCTGAAACCTCCTTAATGCCGTAATCAATAGTATTGGTGGTTTGTGTCCAATCGGTGAGGTACCAGTCCAATTCCATTCCGGATACTTTTTCTGCACTGCGCTTGATATCGTTAGGCGTTGGATGCTTGAACTTAAAATCGGCGAAGTATTTTTTGATGGTTTCCGCCAGGGCTTCTTCCCCAATCACGTAGCCCAGTTGCGCCAGGAACACAGCGCCTTTGGAATAGGCCGAAATCCCGTAGGCTCGATTGGTTGCATAACGATCCGCATGGGTGGTTTGCGGTTGCTCATTGCCGCTTTTGGCCAGATTGTAATAGCCCCGGTAGGACCCCTGAGTGGGAAATTCCCGAGGACTTTCTGCTAGGGAATTCATGGCCAGAGCAGAAATGTATGAGGTAAACCCTTCATCCATCCACTCGTGCTTGGCCTCATTGGTTGCCAGCAGGAATTGGAACCAGGTGTGCGCCATTTCGTGGGCGGTCACACCTACCAGGCTTTGTAGGCTGCGTTCCCCGGTAATTAGGGTACACATGGCGTATTCCATTCCGCCGTCCCCACCCTGTATCACGGAGTATTGTTTGTAGGGATAAGGGCCAATATTTTCATTAAAATAGTCCAGCAGTTTTGCGGTCAGGGGCTGTAATTGTTTCCAATTCTCTTTAATCTCAGGATTGTCTTTATACAAAAAGTGCAAGGTCACCCCATTAGCCGCCTCCAAAGTGTCGTGAATGTATTCCGGATCTGCTGCCCAGGTAAAGTCATGGACTTGGGGCGCTACAAAATGCCAGGTGTGTTTGCCTCGCTTACCCTTGGGATCACCGGGAGCATAGCCGTGACCAATTTTCTCCGGATTCTGTAAATAGCCAGTTCCACCCACAGTGTACGCTTCATCAATAGTGATCTTGACGTCAAAATCACCCCATACTCCGTGAAACTCACGACCGATGTAAGGATCTGCATGCCAGCCTTCAAAGTCATATTCTGCCAGTTTAGGATACCACTGGGTCATCGAAAGGGCTACCCCTTCAGCATTATTGCGACCGCTTCGGCGGATTTGTACCGGCACCTGACCGTCAAACTTCATCTTAAAGGTGGTCGATTTTCCGGGCAATAGAGGTTTGTCCAAAGAGACCTCAAGCACGGTACCTGCCACCTCATAATCCAGTTTTTTACCGTCCTGTTTTAAAGAACTTACCTTGATGTAGCCGATCTCCTCTGGAGAGAGCAGGCTGATACGATCTCTGACACGTCCATCCGGATCGGCGATGGTTCGCGAACGAACATCCATTTCGCTTCCCGGCTGAAAGGCATTGAAGTACAAATGGTAATACACCCTATTTAAGGTATCGGGGGAGTTGTTGGTATACACCAGGGTTTGATCTCCCTGATATTGATAGGATTCAACATCCATGTCGATCTCCATTTCATAGTCCACGTGTTGTTGCCAGTAGGCTGTGTTGTTCTGCGCTTGTGCTTTCGCGAAAGCAAAAACCAGAAGGAGTACGGAACAAAATCTTAGTTCTTTAATCATCATAGTCTATTGTGCTGAGAGTTGCGCTTGTTTAAAAGCGTTATACATATTCACGATACTTCCAGAGCTGGAAATTTCTGAAAATTTAGCCGTTTTGGTAGGATCACCCTCCAGGATCACCGAGGTGGTCGAGGTCAGTCCGCTGTCCATGATGATCTTTTTGATCTGAGCAGCGCTGTACTGCGGGTAATACGAGCGCAAAGCGGCTGCTACTCCGGCCACTGCGGGAGCAGCCATAGAAGTACCTTGTTGAAATTTGTATTCACTGTTCGGGATGGTAGACCAGATCTGCATGCCGGGAGCGAACACATCTACATTGGCCCGTCCGTAATTGCTGAACGGGGCCACCATTTCTCCTCCGTAATCCGGACCGATCGCGCCAACAGTCAAAACATTGTCTGTAAATTCTTTGTTGTCGGCTAATTGATCGTTAGGAAATACGGTATTGTCCAGATCCAAATTCTGACTGTTATTTCCGGCAGCGATTACCACCAAAACATCCTTGGATCCTGCATATTTTAAGGCATCGTACACCCATTGCGGATTTTGAGAAAAGTACTTTCCAAAAGAACAGTTGATGACCTGAGCACCATTATCAACGGCATAGCGAATAGCTAAGGCCACATCCTTATCGTACTCATCCCCATCCGGTACTGTGCGAATAGGCATGATCTTCACATTGGAGGCCACACCATCCATTCCAATACCGTTGTTGCGCTGAGCTGCAATGATCCCGGAAACGTGAGTACCGTGTTCCGCTTCGGCTACGTCAGGGCCCATCACTTGATTGTTCCCGTAGTTCTGAGCGCTGTAATCGTAAGGGTCGTCGCCCAGTACGCTGCGGTAATCACCGTTTATATTTAGGTTGTGGTTTAATTTGTCTGTAAAGTATTCGATCCCTTCCGTCAGCTGCTCCAGAAAATCAGGAATAGTATCGGCATACTGAAGCATTTGGGTAACAATACTCTTAGCCCGTTGCATAGATTCAGTATCCGCTTTGATCGCGCTTACTTCTTCAAGGGTATAATTTTCTTTTCCCAGTTTGGCGCTGATGGTTGCGTGAGCGTCTTTCACCGGAGAAACCATCTGTTCGTACTGTGATTTTAGCGCTAAGGTTTCGTTGTACTCCTTGTCGTATTCCGCTTTGGCTTTTTGATACATATCATAGAGCGGTCGCTGACTTGTAGGAAGATCAGACGGCACTTTCCCTTTAAATTGATCCTGGTAGCGTTGGACAATTCTTGTGTACTCCAATTGAGCATGGGTCATATCGCCCAGAAAATTCCAGCCATGCACATCGTCTACGTAGCCATTTTTATCATCGTCTTTGTTGTTGTTAGGAATCTCATCGGTGTTGGTCCAGATCACATTTTTGAGGTCTTCATGCAGTATATCCACACCGCTGTCAATCACGGCAACGATCACGGTTTGTCCTGAGCCTTTGATTAATTCGGCATAAGTGCGTTCTACACTCATCCCAGGAATGGTATCCTGCGCCAGATCCTGAAAACCCCAGGATTTGAGTTGATCATCGGAAAGCGACGCCACTTTGACGGGCGTTTTGTCTACATTTTCAGGTTGGACTTCAATTAAAGGAGCTGCGGCATCACAGCCGATCAGCAAAAAACCGGTCAGCACCGGAAGCCATAGGGATTTCAAAATATTCATGCAATTCAGTTTAAGGTAAAAATTCTTCTAAGGGTATTCTTTGGTCCAGTCGCGGACCTTTCTCAGTTTCTTTTAATGTAATGATCGGGTTGTGGGCATCGTGCTCTAACCAGAGATAAAAATTTTCTTGCGCCGCTCGATTTAAAAATTTTTGTTTCTCATCCAGAGTAAGCAGAGGCCGGGTGTCGTATCCCATTACGTAGGGCAGTGGAATATGACCCGCTGTGGGCAACAGGTCGGCCATAAAGGCTATTTTCTTATTCTGATACTCCAGAACGGGGATCATCTGTTTGTCGGTATGCCCATTCGCAAAAAAGATGCCGAATCCTAACGGACTTTCCGTTGCGTAATCACCATCGGGCAGGTCAACAAATTTCAATTGGCCGCTGGCCTCGATGGGCAGGATATTTTCTTTCAGGAAGGAAGCCTTCTCCCGCGCATTGGGTTGCGTAGCCCATTCCCAGTGATCTTTGTTGCTCCAGTAGTTCGCTTTCGCGAAAGCGCACTCATAGCCGGTACGATCTGCATTCCATTGGACCGCCCCACCCACATGGTCAAAATGCAAATGGGTCAGGAACACATCGGTAATATCGTCCGGATGAAAACCGTGTTTCTCAAGGGAGTCTTTAAGATCGTAGGGTCCCCAGGGGGAGTAGTAGCCAAAAAATTTGTCCGATTGCTTGTTTCCCATGCCGGTATCGATCAGAATGAGCTGGTCACCCTCTTCGATCAACAAGCAACGAGCAGCGATATCGATCTGATTATTTTCATCAGCCGGGTTGGTGCGTGACCATAAGGTCTTGGGCACCACGCCAAACATGGCGCCGCCGTCTAACTTAAAATTTCCTGCTTCAATGGGATATAGGGTCATGGATTAAAAAACTGGGGCGTAAAATAGCAAAATCGCGAGGTTTGTCGGTTGCCGTTAGCTAGTTTTTAACACCTTCGGCCGGGCTGGTTTGAGCGGTAATTTTTCCTAAAAGGTATGGGAAGTCTGTACGAAAGGTTATAATTTAACGCCAAAACAAGCACATGGTAGAATTAGCCGGTATAATCATCCTGGGAATTTTAGCGCAATGGGTCGCCTGGAAATTTAAAATTCCGGCCATTCTTCCCCTCATACTGATAGGCCTACTCGTTGGACCGTTAAGCACGCTTTTCACGGAAGATGGAGCCAAATTATTGGAACCGCGTTACGATGGAGAAGTCGGGATTTTCCCGGGAGATCGATTGTTCAATTTTGTTTCTCTGGCCATTGGAGTCATCCTTTTTGAAGGTGGACTTACCCTGCGTCGTAGCGAGGTCTTGACCATTGGTCCGGTCATTCTAAAGTTGATCACCCTGGCTGTTGTGGTGACCTTTTTTGGCGCCGGCTTGGCGGCTCATTATTTGTTTGGATTGAGTTGGAGTATTTCCTTTCTTTTTTCTGCTTTGATCATCGTAACCGGACCCACTGTGATCACGCCTATCCTAAGGAACATTCCTTTAAAGAAAGACGTCTCAGCCATCCTAAAATGGGAGGGCATACTGATCGATCCCATCGGTGCTTTGGTGGCGGTCTTGGTTTTTGAGTTTATCAGTGCAGGCCGTGGAGGTGAATTCACTCGAACCGCACTGGAAGAATTCGGGAAGATCGTCTTGTTCGGATTTACCTTTGGTTTCACCTTCGCTCACGCTCTGGCATTTGCGATCAAGAAAAATGTAATCCCCCACTACCTGCTCAACGTGTTTACGCTGGCAACGGTGCTAGCCGTATTTGTTCTGGCGGATATTTTCGCTCACGAGAGCGGACTTTTGGCCGTAGTGGTGATGGGAATGGTGTTGGGGAATATCAATCTACCCAATCTAAAAGAATTACTCTATTTCAAAGAGTCGCTCAGCGTGCTTTTGATATCCATCTTATTCATTTTGTTGGCCGCCAACATCAATATGGAAGACCTGTATCTCATCTATGTCTGGGAAGCGGCTGGGTTATTTGCCATTGTGGTTTTTGTGGTGCGGCCCATAGGCGTTTTTTTAAGCTCCATGGGATCAGGACTTAAAATCAATGAAAAACTATTCATCAGTTGGGTTGGACCACGTGGTATCGTGGCCGCGGGTATCGCCTCGCTTTTTGGAATTAAATTAGCACAAGAAGGCGTGCCGGGGGCCGAGTACATAACGCCCTTAGTATTTATGATCGTGCTGGGTACGGTCTTGTTGAACGCCACAACGGCTCGTTTCTTCGCCAAGCTTGTGGGCGTATTCTTAACCCAAAGCGAGGGAATTCTGATCATAGGCGCTTCCAAAGTGAATCGTTTGATCGCCTCCTACCTCAAAAAGAACGGCCGCCATGTGGTCCTGGTAGACAACAACCGCAACAACATTGAAAAAGCGAGACAACTGGGGATCGATGCCATCGAAGGCAGCGTCTATTCAGACGATCTCACCGATAATATTGAATTGAGTGACGTGGGTTACCTGATGGCCATGACCGGCAACAGTGACATTAATAATTATGCGATCAATCGTTTTAAAGCGCAGTTTGGAGAACATGGTTCCTATCGCCTGATCACTCCGGAAGAAATGAATAATCCGGAGAAAAACCCGGAAGAGGGCTTATTCTCTCACACCGATGATTTCATCAAACTTGCTGAAGTTGCCCGAAGCTACCCCGGCTTACAAGAAATAGACGTGAATTCACGGGAAGAATTCAACGGATTGATCGAGATCACCAAAACAGATCCGGATGTGATACCGCTCTTTTTCAAAACCAAAGACGGCACCCTAGAGATCCTGTCCTCGTTCAGTCAGGATATTGAGCAAGAGGTCTTTGAAGGCTGCAAATTGGTCTATCTGGGCAAACCCATCGATGTAGAGACCAACATGGTGGACGAAGACGAAGAGGAACTGGAAGAGCTGGAGACTGACAATAATCACGAAGAGTAGTCTAAGCTACCTAATCGTTTAATTTGAGCACGGCCATGAATGCCTCTTGCGGAATTTCTACATTCCCTACCTGGCGCATCCGTTTTTTTCCTTTTTTCTGCTTTTCCAGGAGTTTACGCTTTCGCGAAATATCCCCTCCATAACACTTAGCGGTTACATCCTTACGAAGTGCCTTAACGGTCTCTCTGGCGATGATCTTAGCGCCGATAGCGGCTTGAATAGGAATGTCAAACTGCTGTCGTGGGATCAGTTCTTTCAGCTTCTCACACATTTTCTTACCCACATCGTAGGCATTGTCTACGTGCAATAAGGCGGATAGCGCATCTACGGTATTCCCGTTGAGTAGCACATCCACTTTAACCAATTTAGACTCGCGCATCCCGATGGGGGAATAGTCGAAAGAAGCATAACCCCGAGATACAGTCTTCAATCGGTCGTAAAAGTCAAAAACGATTTCTGCCAGCGGCATATCAAAGGTCAGCTCTACCCGCTCCGTAGTCAGGTAGGTCTGATTGGTTATTTCTCCCCGTTTCTCGATGCACAAGGACATGACATTCCCCACAAAATCCGATTTGGTAATGATGGAGGCCTTGATGTAGGGCTCTTCCACGCGGTTTAATACAGAGGGTTCCGGAAGATCGGATGGGTTGTTGACCAGGACGATCTCGTCCGGCTCTTTGTTGGTATAGGCGTGGTAAGACACGTTAGGAACCGTGGTGATGACCGTCATGTCGAATTCCCGTTCCAGACGCTCCTGTATGATCTCCAGATGCAACATGCCCAGGAACCCACAACGGAAACCAAAGCCTAAAGCTGCAGAACTTTCCGGCACGAACACCAGGGAGGCATCATTCAACTGAAGCTTTTCCATGGAAGTCCGCAATTCTTCGTAGTCTTCCGTATCGACCGGATAAATACCGGCGAATACCATGGGCTTGACATCTTCAAAACCTTCAATGGCCTTTTTGGTCGGGTCCTGACTATCCGTAAGGGTGTCGCCCACTTTTACTTCACGGGCATCTTTGATACCGGTGATGAGGTAGCCCACATCTCCGGTCTTTATTTCTTTCTTCGGACTTTGTTTAAGATTCAGGGTACCTACTTCGTCGGCAAAATAAGATTTACCGGTAGCCATGAATTTGATCTTCTGTCCTTTTGTAATGGTTCCGTCAATCACACGGAAATAAGTTTCAACGCCTCGGAAGGGATTATACACCGAGTCGAAGATCAAGGCTTGTAATGGAGCATCCTCCTCACCCTGAGGGGCAGGAACTCGCTCGATAATAGCCGTAAGGATCTCTTCAATGCCCAGTCCGGTTTTCGCGGAAGCGGGAATCACTTCCTCCGGGTCACATCCTAAAAGATCGACAATATCATCAGTCACTTCCTCCGGATTGGCGCTGGGAAGATCGACTTTATTTAATACCGGTATGATTTCCAGATCATTTTCTAAGGCCAGATAGAGGTTGGAGATGGTTTGAGCCTGAATGCTTTGTGCTGCATCCACCACGAGTAAGGCGCCTTCGCAGGCGGCGATGGAGCGAGACACTTCGTAAGAGAAATCAACGTGTCCGGGCGTATCGATGAGGTTGAGCACATAATCAGTACCCTGGTGATTATAGTTCATCTGGATGGCGTGCGATTTGATCGTGATGCCGCGTTCCCGTTCCAGATCCATATTATCTAATAGTTGATCCTGCTTTTCGCGATCGGTGATCGAACCGGTGAACTCCAGTAGGCGGTCTGCCAGGGTACTTTTACCGTGATCGATATGAGCAATAATGCAAAAATTTCGAATGTTCTTCATGTTCTTTTCATAGCTGCGGAAATGGATCCGCCAGAGATTGCAAATATAACGCTTGCCGGTACGATATCCGCAAAGCGGGAAAGGGAACTCGCACTTTAGAAAGCAATTGGCTAAAATTTGCTTGAAAACTCCCGTTAAAGGCTAACAAACTGTAATTTTGTGTTCGATGCAACCAAGCCTGTCCCATTTCCTACTCCTGCTGTTGTTTCCTTGTGCCTTATGGGCTCAAGAGATCACCTTGTCCGGTTCCGTGCAAAGCACTGACGGCGAGCCCATCGCCTATGCCAATGTCCTCTTGTTACGTGCACAAGACTCAGTATTGGTGCAAGGGAATTTTAGTGAAGAGAACGGGCGTTTTCGAATGGATAAGCTCGATGCCGGATCCTATCTGATACAGGCCAGTTACGTGGGCTATCTTCTCGGGTATAGTGATGTGTTTACCCTTGCTGACCAGGACTATTCAATTCCTCCAGTGCTGTTAAAAGAGGACCGCGCGCTTTTGGAAGAGGTTTTAATCACATCACGAAAACCCACCGTAGAGCGGAAAGCAGACCGTTTGGTCTTCAATGTGGAGAACAGCATTGTTTCTTCAGGGAGCAGCTGGGAGATTCTTAAAAGAACGCCCGGAGTTATAGTCAACCAAGGGCAATTGCAGGTGCGCGGTCAAGGGGTGACCATTTACATTAATGATAGACGGGTACAGCTTTCCCAACAGGAGTTGACCACTTTACTCGAGAATTATTCCGGTAGCAACGTCCAATCTATAGAAGTTATCACCAATCCGCCGGCCCGCTATGAAGCAGAGGGAGGACCGATCCTAAATATCATCACCAGCCGTAATCTGGCCATCGGCTATAAGGGAAATTTGGAGGCCAAATCGACCTATGCGGTATTTCCTAAATATCAGTTGGGAACGTCCCATTATTTCAAAACGAATACCCTGAATCTCTACGCCAGTTATAGTTTCAATTCCGGCAAGTTCAACAAGGAGGACAACAGCAACATCAACTTTATACGTAGTAACCGTGTTTTTTCTCGCTGGGAAACAGATTTTCGACGTATTACCCAGACCGATGCTCATAATGCCAATTTGATCCTGGACTATGCCTGGAATGATCGCAACACCCTCAGCCTGACCAGTACAGCCACCTTCGTACCCGGAGAGACCTATGATAATACCAGCTTTACTGAAATAAGAAGCGCAGCCAATGTGCTCGATTCAACCTTTAGAACACGTAGCGATCTAAATAATGACACCCGTAATTTGGCTGCAGATCTGCAATACGTGCACAAATTCAAAAAAGAGGGAGCGCAATTAAGTCTAGGGGGGCACTATACCGATTATACCTTTGACCGACTTCAGAACGCCAGAACTCGCTATCGAAATGCGGATGGAGCTTTGCTGCAGCAAATACAGTTCAGTACCGATGCCCGTCAAGCTATCGAAATCTATACCGGTCAGTTGGACCTCGTTCTGCCTTTCGGAAGTACAACCATAGAGGCAGGGGCTAAGGCTTCATTCATTGATTCACGCAGCAAGATTGATTTCTTTGATGTAGAAAATCCAAATTCGGCGCTGGAAGCGGCTAATTCTGATGACTTCTTATACGATGAAGAGGTCTATGCCGGCTATGTGAGCTTTGCCGGCGATTGGGACAAATGGTCTGTAAAGACCGGAGTACGGGCAGAGCAGACAGAATCGGTTGGGAACTCTCTGGTACTAAATGAGGTCAACGCCTTAGATTATTTGGAGTGGTTTCCTACGGCTTATGTGCAGTATCAGGCTCATGAAAATCACAGTTTTGCCATCGACTACGGTCGTCGTATTGACCGGCCACGCTACCAAGACCTAAATCCTTTTGCCTATTTTTTGAATGAGAATAATTTTGATATTGGAAACCCTGGCCTACAACCCGCATTCAGCCACAATTTCAATTTCAACTATACGCTGAATGGCAGTTACTTTTTTGATCTGTACTATCGGGACAATGGCCGCTACATATCCCGTCTGCCTTTTCAGGACAACAACAACTTGACGCTTCGAACGGTCAAACAAAACGTTTTGGAAAGCACCTCCTACGGCCTTGATTTTTCCCACGGAAGGTATGTTACCAGTGGCTGGTACTCGTATGTGTATGCGTCTCTGTTTCATGAAGATGAGACCTTTATAGCAGTAGAAAGCGGTGGCGCGCCCTTTACTAATGAAATCGACGCTGTTTTCGCCCAGTGGTACAATGCACTAAGTTTTAAGAGCCTCCCCAATTTTTCAGCGGAATTTACGCTGACTTACATCAGTCAATTCTTAAGCGGTTCCTATGTTCATGAATCAACCACCAATGTCACGGTTGGTTTACGTCAGACACTTTGGAACGAACGTGCCGTCCTGACGCTGGCGAGTGAAGATCTCTTGGGCCAGGCCAACGGTCGATTGACCTCAAACTACCTCAATCAGGATAATTCGTTTATCGCTATTCCTGAGACTCAATTTATCCGTTTTGGCTTTCAGTATAACTTCGGGAACTTCCGTTTGAGCGACAACCAGAGAGCCATTGAACGGCAGGAGCGGGAGCGGCTTCAATCGCAGTAGGTCAAGCAGTAGGTCAAGAGGCTTCTTCCAGGCTTAATTCCATTCAATTTCAAAGAATTACCCTAATTTTGCAGCCTATGGCAAAAATTGGAGATATTGATGTCGGGGAATTCCCTCTGCTATTAGCCCCCATGGAAGACGTGAGCGATCCGCCTTTCCGCGCCTTGTGTAAAGAACAGGGAGCCGATGTGGTGTACACCGAATTCATCTCTTCAGAAGGCTTGATTCGCGACGCCGCTAAAAGCGTCATGAAGCTGGACATTTATGAAAAAGAGCGCCCCGTAGGGATTCAAATCTTTGGCGCCAATCTCGACTCTATGCTGAAAAGTGTAGAAATCGTTGAGGCCTCCGGCCCGGATATTATTGATATTAACTTTGGTTGTCCGGTGAAGAAGGTGGTGAGTAAGGGTGCCGGTGCCGGGATTTTAAAAGACATCGACCTTATGGTCAAATTGACCGAAGCCATGGTCAAGCATACCCACTTGCCGGTCACGGTCAAGACCCGTTTAGGCTGGGATCACGACTCCATCAAAATTGTAGAAGTGGCTGAACGGCTTCAGGATGTCGGCTGTAAAGCCATTGCGATTCATGGGCGTACCCGGGCCCAAATGTACAAGGGAGACGCCGACTGGGGCCCCATTGCTGAGGTCAAGAACAACCCTAGAATGCATATTCCGGTTTTTGGGAATGGGGACGTTAATAGTCCGGAGCGGGCTGTGGAAATGCGCGATCAATACGGTTTGGACGGAGCGATGATTGGCCGTGCCAGCATTGGCTACCCCTGGTTTTTCAATGAGGTGAAGCATTACTTCAAGACCGGAGAACACGCCAGTCCGCCTACGCTTGAAGAGCGGGTGAAGGTAGCCAAAAGGCACCTGGAGATGTCCATTGCCTGGAAAGGCGAGAAGCTCGGTATTTACGAAACCCGACGTCACTACACCAATTACTTCAAAGGCATTCCTCACTTTAAGGAATACCGAACTAAAATGGTGACCAGCGAAGATATAGAGGCCCTTTACAGCACTTTTGACGAAGTATTGGAGCAGTTTGCGGGCTTTGAGTTTGCCTGAGTTAGGCGATCATACTTTTGGTCACACGAGTCGACGCTAAGCGAGCGGCCAATAATCCCAATAAACTAATAGTGATAAAGACAGTAATGAAGTTTATAGCCTCCAACCTGACCGGATAAGGCAAGGTTGAGGTGATCATGACCAAACCCAATTGGCGTTGTGCGAGTACAATCAAAAAACCGATGAAGAGTCCGACAAAGCCTCCTATAATCGTCATTAGGCTTCCCTGAATAAAGAAAATACGCCGAATATCTTTTAATGTTGCCCCCAGGCTATAAAGCGTTTTGATGTTCTTTTGCTTATCTAAAATGATCATGATGACACTGCCCACAAGGTTGAATAAGGCAATGATCAGCACCAGCGTAAAAATGAAGTAGACCGCTAAATTCTCCGCATTCAACATCTTATACAGCGCGTCATTCAGCTGCACTCGACTCTTGATGTTCACCTCAGGACCTAATAGTGCGGCCAGCTCTTCTTGTACCGTTTCAGCTTCAGTTTCAGGCCTCAGCTTGATCTCTATGGCACTGATCTGACCCCGCTCCAACGATAATAATTCCTGAGCAAACTCCAGCGAGGAGACTACGTACTTACCGTCCAATTCTTCATTGACCTGATAAATTCCTGATACTACTGCACCACTACTGCTGAAGGCCTGAGACGGATCAGTGATCTGGCCTGTTCCCGGTTTAGGGACCATGATCTGTAGCAAATTCGTATAGACATTGGGACTGAGCGTAAGCAGGCGGGAAATCTCAGAACCAATGACCACCGTAGGACTGTCCGGACGCAGATAAGTTCCGTAAAAAATGGTGCTGTCGATGGGATTAACGTCAGTGTACCGTTGATCGACCCCTTTGATGTAGGCGATGTGATTTTTTCCTCGAAACTCCAGGAAGGCCCGTTCTTCTACCACTTCAGAAAATGCAACGACTTCTGGATGTTGTTCAATTTGTTTCGCTTTCGCGAAAGCGTTCTCCAGATACTTTCCCTGGGCAGGAAGGACTTTCAGATCGGGGTCAAAAATGGAGGAGAATGACAAGCTGAATTCCCGCAGACCCGAAAAGCCGGAGAGCACGACAAAGAGTGCGGCCGCCCCTACAACGATACTGATGGCAGAGATCAGTGTAATTAGATTAATGGCGTTGTTACTCGTTTTAGAAACGAGATAGCGTTGAGCCATATAGAGCGGAAATTTCAAGCTTAAGATTTTTTACGGCGATCCAAAAGATCCGGGTTTTCGAGAGGGTTTTGGCCTTCCTTTAAAGAACGCTCGATCTTATCGATGTACTCTAAAGAGTCATCTACGTGATAATGCAGCTCGGGCATGCGTCGCAATTGATTTTTCGTACGCTGCGCAATTTCGTGTTTGATGGAAGCACTGACTTTTTGGATTTCCTGAAGCACAGGCTGAGCCTTATCATTAGGAAAAACGCTCAAATACGCTTGCCCCTGAGAGAGATCGGTAGTGACGGTCACCTTGGTGACGGAGATGATAATTCCGGTTACTCCTCCTTCTTTCAATGCTTTCAGAAGCACATCAGCCAGATCCCTTTGTATGACTCCGGCTACTTTTTTCTGTCTGTTTGTTTCCATGGGACAAAGATACCACTTTAGCCCCTGCATTAGGAAGCGCTCAGAGGAAGTGGTATTTTTGAAAAAAGTCAAATGAAGTATGAATAAGATCGAACATATTGGGATTGCTGTCGAAAATTTGGAAGACGCTAATGCGTTGTATACACAATTGCTGGGAGCGGAACCTTATAAAGAAGAAGAGGTGGCTTCAGAGCGGGTTAGGACTTCTTTTTTTCGCTCTGGACCCAATAAAATCGAATTGCTGCAAGCCACCCATCAAGAAAGCGCCATCGCGAAATACATCAGTAAATACGGGCCCGGCGTACACCACGTCGCGTTTTCGGTAGGTGATATAAAAGCCGAGATGAAGCGGTTGGCAGAGGCGGGTTTTCGTTTGCTCAATGAAGAACCCAAACGGGGCGCCGACAATAAGTGGGTTGCTTTCGTGCATCCTAAATCGGCCGGCGGTGTGCTGGTTGAGCTCTGTCAAGAGATTGCGGAAACGAAGTAAAGTTTGGTGCACTACCGGGAAAAGCGTTAAATTTGCGCACTTATTTGAATGGAGATGCTCCAGCGGTGTCGCTTTCGTTCAACGGTCCTATACCTGCCCACCTAGCGGTAGGTAGGCGGGGCTCAGTTGGTTACCTGCCTACCTGATGTTAGTCAGGCAGGGAGCACCTAATTGATACGAGAAGGAGTATGTTTGTATACGTAATTCGAAGCGATCAAGATCAGCGCCTTTACGTTGGGATGACGGGTGATGTAGAGCGGAGTTTGATGGAGCATAATGCTGGAAGAACTCGAAGCACTAAGGGATATCGTCCCTGGAGGATGCTTCACATAGAGGAATATCCTGACCGAGAATCTGCCAGGAAAAGAGAAAAGTATCTCAAGAGTGGATTTGGCAAGTATTGGTTGAATAAAAAATATCCAACGGTCCTATACCTGCCCACCTAGCGGTAGGTAGGCGGGGCTCAGTTGGTTACCTGCCTAACTGATGTTAGTCAGGCAGGGAGCACCTAATTGATACGAGAAGGAGTATGTTTGTATACGTAATTCGAAGCGATCAAGATCAGCGCCTTTACGTTGGGATGACGGGTGATGTAAAGCGGCGTTTGATGGAGCATAATGCTGGAAGAACTCGAAGCACTAAGGGATATCGTCCCTGGAGGATGCTTCACATAGAGGAATATCCTGACCGAGAATTTGCCAGGAAAAGAGAAAAGTATCTCAAGAGTGGATTTGGCAAGTATTGGTTGAATAAAAAATATCCAACGGTCCTATAGCTCAGTTGGTTAGAGCACCTGACTCATAATCAGGTGGTCCCTGGTTCGAGCCCAGGTGGGACCACATCACTCAGAAAACCCAGGCTGCAAAGCCTGGGTTTTTCATTTTCGGAAAAAAGTCAGATTCATCTGAGCTTATTACTACTAATGGCCAGCGCACCGTCTGGCTCCTCACTACACTAAATCCACTGGATTTAGTGTAGACGCTCGGCCCTTATTTGCAGCCGAGGTCATTCTCTGGTCGCTTCCGACCTAGGAGGAAGCAACCCAGGGTTATGTTTTTAAATTTTGAATCTTAAACCACATCACTCAGAAAACCCAGGTTGTAGAGCCTGGGTTTTTCATTGGCAGGAAGGCATCACCAAAAGCCCGGTGAGTAATGCAGTGAAAGACAGGACGATTTTATACTTGGGGTCTAAGACTTAAAGGGCTCACTTAAAAAGGACCCCGATTGCTAGGGTATGCTCAAGCCTCCAAGGACCTTCTGTTGCTGCACTCTGCGCTTTTATTCTGGTCTTATCGTAGCCATTTACGTATAACCATGTCGGCCAACATACTTACCAAAGGCTGTTTTTAGGCTGCTATAAGCCAAATCGAGAAAAACATCCTACCGCATCTATAATTATTCTAAATTGGAACCTATTTAAATAGCTCAAATAGAATGGGTTAATAACTGAAAAGAAAGCCGATGAGGAATTAGTTAAAAATCCTAGTACTACCAGAGTGTATCACTGAAAAAAGAAATAGAAGTAAATAGAATTAACAACCAACCAACTTAAAATTCCAACATGAGAAAACATCTTATTCTTATTGCCATAGCGTTGTGCTTGACTGCGCCGGCCACAGCACAAGAATCTACGCAAAAGTTAGATTACAGAACAGGGAATCCTGCCGATTGGCCCGAAGAACTAGATGCTGTAAATGGGGCACCAGATAATCACAAGATCTTATTGGAAAATGATCAGGTACGCGTCTTGGATGTGACTCTCGCGCCCAATGAGGTAGAGAACCTACATCACCATCGTTGGCCAAGCGTGCTTTATATCATGCAAGCCGGGGAATTTACAGACCAGGATGCCGAAGGAAATTTTATTATGGATTCCAGGGAATTACCCGAACCGTTACAATTTCCCTTAACCATGTGGAAAAAACCAGAAGCACCACATACTGTAACCAATCTGAGCGATACAAAATCCATACATCTGGTTAGAGTTGAATTAAAACAAAATGAAGGCTATTCAGGCGCTTCAAACCTGAAGATTGTCAACTCGGTGTATGAATCCTTTGGGAAAGGAGATATCCCTGCAGCTTTGGCTGTTATGGACAAGGATGTTGTCTGGAACGAAGCGGAAAGTAACTCACTTGCAGTTGGCAACCCATACATTGGGCCCGATGCCGTCTTAAAAGGTGTTTTTATGAAACTTGGCGAAATGTACCAATCTTTTAGTTTAAAGGATATCAAGTTGCACGAGATGAGCGACAACCAAGTGCTGGCCACCTTGCGCTACGCTATAACCTCAAAAAAGGGAATGGACTATGAAGTGCAAGCCGCACACCATTGGACATTGAAGGAGGGCAAAATAGTGCAATTTCAACAGTACGCAGATACCAAGAAATTAGCGGATACTGAAGCCAACTAGCAAGACGATGAAATGGATGTATGCAGTAGCTGTTATCGTACTGGTTGTGGGGTATAGTTGTACTACCAATCAAAACCATGACCAGAAGAAGATGAACGCCTTCGGATTGGATTATACCAAGGCTTGGAACAGCCAAAAACCAGAACAGGTGGCCGCTTTTTTTGAAGAAGGGGGAACTTTAATTGTGAATAAAGGCGAACCCATTAAAAGCAGAAGCGCCATCACCGATTTTGCGAAGGGTTTTATGACCGCTTTTCCTGATATGGAACTGACCATGGACAGCCTGATAAAAAAGAATAGTTCATACAATTATTACTGGACCTTCAGAGGAACTAATAAAGGCCCGGGGGGATTTGGAAGTAAGGTGATTTTTAGCGGGTTTGAGCAATGGACCATGGGTAGTGGCGGACTGATTCAAATGTCGTTGGGCACTTTTGATGTAGACGATTATAACCGTCAGGTAAAAGGAAATAGCAGGAATGAATAATTAACCTGAAAGACGCATGCTCAAATTCTTCCGGAATATCCGCAAAAAGCTCATCGAACAGGAACATGTTCGGAAGTATATCTTATATGCCGTTGGGGAAATCCTGCTCGTCGTAATTGGAATTTTAATTGCGTTGCAGATCAATAATTGGAACCAAGAACGTCAAGAACAGCAGCAATTAGAAGCATCCCTTTTGTTGATGCAATTGAACCTGAAAGAGGACATTAAAAAATTAGAGGATCAGATTGCGTACAACGAATCTATTCAAAAACACATTGACACCTTTTTCAAAATGGTAGCAAATCCTGAAGGAACGAAGCACATACCTTTAAATGATATAGGCGATGTTGCGCGCGAAAAATCCTTCTACTCAGTCACTACAGCCTTAAGATCAATGGAATCGGGAGGGCATTTCAAATGGATCACGGATGATACACTGCTAGAAGCCATCTATACCTATTATGCGGATACGGAACGGTTCTCAAAAATGGTTGAGGACCATAATCAATTTGCAAGAGATTACGTAGAAGCTTTTGCCTATAAGAACTGGGACTTGGCGGACTACGTATCAGGCATCAATCCTTATCTGGAAAAAAGGACCGCCAGGATAGACAACAGAAAAGTGGTTTTAGAGAATGTCGAGTTTGAAAGCATCGTGGTCGGTAGAAAGCTCAAAACAAACGAAGAAATAGGCTGGGCAAAAGAGGCTAAAGAAAGAGCAAAGACTTTACACGAAACAATTGAAAGCTATTTGAATCATATGAATAAAGCACAACATCAATAAAGTGATAATATTCTTCAGGAAATTTCGGCAAAAACTGCTCTCTGAAAACAAATTCTCCAAGTACCTGCTTTATGCCATCGGCGAAATCATTCTCGTGGTTATTGGGATTTTGATTGCCTTACAAATTAATAACTGGAATGAACATCAAAATGATTTGAAAGTAGAGCGGACAAACATGATAAATCTTCTTGAGGATTTAAAGGACGACATTAAACTCTACGATGAATATCGTCAACGTAATGCAAAAATATATGACCGAATAGATTCTATTGTACCCAATATAAAGAGTGCAGATCGAAAGGCACATGTTGGTAAACTGGTGTACTGGTCACGTTTAGTCACCTTAGAATGGATGGTAATAGAGCCAATAAACAGAACCTATTCTGAAATGAAAAGTTCTGGACAGTTAAGGCTCATTAACGATATGGAAATAAGCAAACAACTCTCAAAATACTATAACTCATTTTCAAAATTCGAAATTCTAAATAATGCTGGACTATCTTGGGCAGAACAATATGTAGAATCCTTAGGTAAAATTTTTGATGCCGAAGCATCAATGAAAGTAATGCTTACTCAGCAGATGGGAGAGGCCCAACCCAACCAAATGTTAACCGAAGACCCAATCACTATTAATCAATTTTTAAATGCGTTAAACTTTTTTCAAGGCGCCATAAGTCGAGGCGACAAGCAAAGTTTAGAGAATGAGCAAAATGCGTTAATGATCATTGAGCTAATTGAAATCAAATACAATCTTAGCCGTGATTAAATTCTTCCGCCATATTCGACAAAATATGATTACCCAAAACAGAACCAAGAAGTATCTGCTCTACGCTATTGGCGAAATTATCCTAGTGGTTATTGGGATTTTGATTGCTTTGCAGATAAATAATTCTAATGAATTAAAGAAACAAAGGGTTAAGGAGGTCCAATTCTTAAAAAATCTTCAGAGCGATTTAATTTTTGAACAAGATGAACATGAACGCTACATAGCAATTCGGGAAAACATAGTGAACTCTGCTCAAATGGCTCTTGAACACTTTAATGGAAAGCCAGTAGACAATATTCAGATGTTTAATTACCTCACTTTTAATGTAGGTATCTGGCAAGAACTTCAGCGAAACAACAACACTTTTATTGAATTATTAAACTCTGGAAGCTTCACTATAATTTCGAACGACTCGAGAAAAAACGGATTGTTAAATTTAGATTTAATCCATAAAGAAATTATTTCAAACCGGGAACACTTAAGAAATGATTTAGAACAATATTTCTATGATCCCTGGTTTAGGACGGTAGATTTGGATCCATTAGCCCGAAGCTTTGTGTTCTATGCCAATAAAGGAGAGTTTGACAAAAATATAGAGCTTTCAAGGGATGAATTGGATGATCTTTTAATGGATAAAGTATTCAAGAACGGATTTGTTTTGTCCGTCTTTACCAATACACTGATAATAGAGGACTACAAGAGAATGAAAGAGCTAAACAAAAGTGTCGTTGAATTGATCGGTAACGAAATAAAGAATGACTAAGCCGTGATTAAATTCTTCCGCCATATTCGACAAAACATGATTAATGAAAACAGAACGAAGAAGTATCTGCTCTACGCTATTGGTGAAATCATCCTCGTGGTCATTGGGATTTTGATTGCGTTGCAAATCAATAACTGGAATGAAAATCGAAAATTAGCAGAAAATCAAAGAAAATTATATTCCAATTTAAAAATTGATTTTAAGTCAAGGCTAATTGAACTCAATGAAATATATGCCGGCAAACAAGAAAGTATTGAGGCTATTATCGAATTAAATAAGATCATAGCCAATAAAGCCGATCGCCCTAATGATAGCATAATGGATTACTTTTTATCAAGAACGGTCAATGGATTTAAGTTCAACGAAGATTTTAAAATGCTGGATGTGGTGTTCAATACAGGCTTGATCAATGATGTAAAGAACGAAAACTTAAAAAGACAGCTTATAGAATACCCTCAAAAAGTCGAAGAGATGCTGGAAGAGCAGCGTATGCACAACATCTTAATTGACTACAGATTGGTACCATTTTATTCCAATTACCTTGCCATGCGAGATATTTATAGGAAGTTTGACTTTAGGCAATATAATCTTCCAGGAAGAAATCAAGTGACGATGGAGAAAAATTATGACGGTCTATTATCAAGTCCCTTGTTTGAAAATTTTTTAGCAGAATCAGAAATGCTTATTCGAGTAACCTTGATAGATATTAAAAAACTTATGGATTCGGTCGAGGTTATTGTTACTCTTATAGAGGCCAAGACATGATCAAGTTCTTCCGACATATCCGTCAACGTTTGCTTTCCAAAAATAAATTTTCAAGGTATCTGCTCTACGCCATCGGCGAAATCATCCTTGTTGTCATTGGTATTTTGATAGCGCTTCAAATTAATAATTGGAATCAAAGTCGAATTCGAACCAAAGAAGAGCTGAGCATCCTCAAGGTGTTAAAAACGGGTCTTGATACAGATTTAAGAGACTTAAGGTTTAATGTAATTAGTATCCAAAAGAGTATAAGGTTTGCAGATGAGGTCATTAGGAGTATAGAGCGTGATGAGGCTTACCATGATTCCATACCCGATCAAATAGGGATCGCTATGTTTCCGGTAAAATTTGTGTATTCAACCAGCGCTTTTGAAACCTTAAAGGCAAAAGGGATTGACCTAGTTTCAAATACTCAGCTAAGAGACGCCATAGTGGAAGTGTATGATTCAGGATATGTTTTTTTTATTGAGACGGAGAAAGCCATCACCTTAGATGAAACTGAGCGTGCTCTTACCGAGGTATTCCCAGAGCATTTTGAAGAATCCTACGTATTCGATTTTGATAAGCCGGGTTATGAACCAAGACTGGTGCCTTTAGACTTCGAAAAGCTAAAGAAGGACCAGGAATTCATCTATTTTTTTAAGTCCTACAGAAATCGATTAAATATTTTCTCTAAGTTCCACTATAACTCAAGGATAATACCTCAAGTTGAAAATCTCATAGCACGTTTAGATGAAGAAGTTAATCGTTTAGCACTGTAGCGCAATTTTTAGATATGATCAAATTCTTCCGCCACATCCGTCAGTCAATGATTGACCAAAACCGAACCAGAAAATATTTGCTCTATGCGGTTGGGGAGATTATTCTAGTCGTTATTGGGATATTAATTGCACTACAAATTAATAATTGGAATGAAAACCGAAAATCAAAAATTCAAGGACAGTTATACTTAAATAGACTTTTGTCTGAAAACAAGGAAGATCTCGCCACCTTTAATAATAACATTAAGGAGCTTGAAAAGGGAATTGAAACGGTAAAAGCGCTATCAGCGGTTCTAAATAGCAACAGTACATCAGATTCACTTTTAATTGTCGCCGCCAACGACTTTTTTGGCTATGGTAGCATTTACCCTATTTTTTCCTCATCAACATCAACGTTTGAAGATTTATCGAGCACAGGGAATCTGAAGGACATTCAAAACGCTACTCTTCGCGACCAATTGGTAAAGCATTACGCCCTCCACAACCAAGTAAAGGAACGCATTAGAATAGGTACTGATTGGGCTTTACCTATTGATGCGCCTTTTACGTACAGCAATAGTATTATGAGGTTTGAACCTGTAACCAACCATTTATTTGGTGAACAATCCAACTTCGAATTGGCAAATCATTTAAGGGTAAAAAAGAACGAGTATATCAATAACGCCGCAATTCACCTTTGGCTCAATAAAGACGCGATTGCTCAATTGGAAATGCTGATAAAGGAAACCACGAGTATTATTAACGCCATAGAAAAAGAACTGCGAAGTAATTTTAATCCATGATAAAATTCTTTCGATATATACGCCGGTCTATGATTGATCAAAACAGAACCAAAAAGTACCTGCTTTACGCCATAGGTGAAATAATTCTTGTGGTTATAGGGATTTTGATTGCACTTCAAATTAATAATTGGAATGAAGATCGAAAAGCACGCGCTATGGAAATTGTGATACTTGAAAATCTAAAAACAGATCTCACCTTAGATACTCTAGATATTAACTTTAATTTAAAATATTACAAGCAGTTCATAGACGAAGAAAAGAAACTATTAAACTTTCTTACGAGTGACCTAGATACACCAGAAACACCTATAAATTATAATGCGGCACTAACCACGCCTTTGATCATTGTTTTACACGAATCTACATTTAATAACCTACAAAACAACAGTATAGGTATTATAACCAATAATAGTTTACAAAAGGATATTTCACGATTTTACGACTTCTTTAGTAAAGGCATCAAAATTATTGAAAACGAGCTATCATCATATGAAACATATGATGTTAAGCTGCCTTATTTCTTAAAATACTTTCAACTAGATCCTAACGGTAAACTAATGGTGCTCTCTAATGAAAAAAGAAAAGATTATTATAATCCAAATTTTGAAAAACAAGCTATTATTCTCAATAAAGTTAGTGAAGCCAAACAGGATGAGGGTTTTAAAGTTCTGTTGAACGAAAGCATATTTTTTAGACAAGTAACCATCGATTTTTACATCGATATGATAAGCCGAATCAAAGAACTGGATATTGCCATAACAAATGAATTGGAAATCTTAAGATCAGAATAAGACGAGATAACCTATGATTAAATTCTTTCGTCATATACGCCAAAATATGATTAACCAAAACAGAACCAAAAAGTACCTGCTTTATGCCATAGGGGAAATTGTTCTCGTGGTTATAGGGATTTTGATTGCTTTGCAGATTAACAACTGGAACGAAAATCAAAAGAATCTTCAAGTCACGAAGGAAATTTATTCCATAATAAAATCAGATTTGGAAGCGGATATCTTAGAAATTGAAACGTTCTAAGAGCATTACGAATCGGTTAGAAAGCCGCTTTTTATTTCTTTCTTAAAGGCAGAATTAACCCAAGAAAATGTTATAGAAAATCCACAATTACTGCTAGGTTTTACTGGATGGCAGGATATTCAGATAAATACCAGGGGCTACGAACTTTTCAAAAATCAACCTAACACGGCCGTTGTGGATCAGGATTTGGCTAAAGACATCGCCCATTTTTATAATAAGCACCTTTATGAAATTGAAATAGCACTGACAGAACTGGCCCAGGAGTTTTCAGATAATAATCTACATTTTAAAAGAAAGGGGTTCACTTGGAAGTATGTGCTGGGAGTTCAAGACAAAGAGTTTACGGACTATTACCTCAACAATGAGGATGCTAAAAATAGGATGGCTGCGTATTACCTGTTCTTTAAAATCTACACTAGCGAATTAATTGCCTTTAAAACGAATGCCGAGGCTCTTATACGATCTATAAATACGATAATAGATGATTAAATTCTTCCGCCACATCCGTCAGTCTATGATCAACCAAAACCGAACCAGAAAATATTTGCTCTATGCTATTGGCGAAATTATCCTTGTAGTCATTGGGATTCTCATTGCGCTACAAATCAATAATTGGAATGAGGAGCGAAAACAAGAAAACCTGGAGCAGGACTACCTGCAGGCACTAAAAAAGGAATTTGAGAACAATCTTAAAGAAGCAGATCGGGTAATAAAACTCAATGCAGATTTATTAAAGAATGCCCAGGAAATGGCCACGTACACAGGCCCTGACATACCTAGAATAGCAGAGAAAAGATTTGGCGAATTGTTCTTTGGGACCATCAATGCCGAGGTGCAATACCGTCCAGGCTCTGGTGTTACCCATGAGATTTTAAGCTCTGGTAAGCTGAATATATTTCAGAATAAAGAATTAAAAAACGCCCTGGCCTCTTTAGATGGTCTGTTGCTTAGTATACGATTTCAAGAAAAAGAAGAGCTTTCGTTATTTCGTTATGAATTAATGTTTCTGGGCCAAGATAACGTAAGCCTACGTAAAATGGCCCACGATGCCTATGGAGAAAATTTTGGTGTTGATCAAGGCCGTTTTTTGGACAGCAACCTCCATTTGTTACAGTCCAAAAGGTTTGACAACCGGCTTATGGGATTCATCTATACCTCGGGATATCTCGATGGTAGGTATAGGGAGCTTAAAAAGCATATTGAAGAAATTATTTCCATAATAGATTCTCAACTAGAATAGCTGCCATGCTTAAGTTTTTCCGCCATATCCGTCAACGTTTACTTTCCGAAAACAGATTTTCAAAGTATGCGCTATACGCTATTGGCGAAATTATCCTTGTGGTCATCGGTATTCTCATTGCCCTACAGATTAATGATTGGAACCAAGAACGCCTGGACGCCCGGGAAAGAAATGTAATCGTAAACGGTCTTCACGCCGAGTTTAAGCAAAACAAAATTCAAGTACAGAACATCGTCAAGACCTACCAAGCCTCTAAAAACAATGGAGTAACTCTGATGAACTACATAGGCCAGGAAGAATTTGGCACTCCCGAGAAAGACCGAATAAATAATTTATTGGATGGCATTTTCCCCGCCGTAGATTATCTGCCCTCCAATAATGCCATCGAAGAGATCATACAATCAGGGAAACTAAAAAATTTGAAGAATGCTGAGCTTTCTTCAAAGCTCTCAGCATGGAAAGTTTTAATGTTTACCATAGTCGGAAGAGAGGCAAAATTGGATCAATGGACCTTTTCTGAAGTTATTCCGTATTTAAACAAATACATTTCGTGGCGAGATGTTGGTGTTGTTAAAGAGTATGATTGGGCAACAAACGGCCAACTATCAACAAATTACCCAACCATTTTCAAAGACTTAGAGTTTGAGAATATTCTTGAGAACCAGATTTATTTAGTGAATAGTTGTTTGGTTCGATATGAGGAAGCACTGGTCCTGATAGAGGAGATCATTACGATGACCACCGCTGAAAAATAAGATCCGTTCCTATCGAGAGAAAATCAAGGATATAAGTTAAAGCAGGCATCGATCAAAGGGAAAGCAGACAGCTTGTTTGTAGGCCGTTAAACGATCAAAAGGAATCCATTTTTCGTTCTTTTCTTACATTTTATAAAAGGGTAGGATTTTCATTTTCAAATGCATACTTTTCTTTTTTTCTTTGCGTTTGAACTGATAATCAGGAGAACAATTTCTGGAAGTAGAACCGTGGTTCTCTGCGCAATTGGTCGTAAAAAATAGACAATTAGTCTATGGCTATATTTCGAGCTTCCAAAAGACTCGTATCCATCAGTTTGCAATTGATATTCCAGTAGAGTGTCTGGTTATCAGCAGAGTGCAAAAACAAATTGTGGATAAATTTTTCAAAACTTTGACTTGAGGCTGTCATAACGAAGTACGAATACTCTTACTTTTTTTGTGCGGGAGTTAAATATCACTACTTTAGCAGCCGTTAGGAGCCCCAAACTCAACGCCTAAATGCTAGAAATGCTAAATATCGGACGGTTTTACTGTCTGTTTGCACTGCAAACGGGTGGCCCTGCGCCTCCAGCACCTAAAATGGGGCCGCCTCCACCGGTACAGCTGCCTCTTGATCAGAGTGCGTGGATCTTGGTTATCATTGGCCTTCTGCTTGGCTTTTATTTAAATTTAAAACGGTATAAAGATCAATCAAGCAAGCGTATATAGCGTTGAACGTACTTCCCAATTACATCAAACTCTAAATTGACTTGGTCCCCTACTTTCAACTGCTGGAAGGTGGTATGCTGATAAGTGTACGGAATAATAGCCACACTAAATTGGCCGTGAGACGAGTTGACCGCAGTCAGACTGACGCCATTCACCGTGATCGATCCTTTTTCAATGGTTTGATTACCAGTTGAAGCGTCATATTCGAATCGAAATAACCAACTTCCCTCTTGTTCTTGACGGGCAATACATCTGCCCGTTTGATCCACATGTCCCTGTACGAGATGGCCATCCAATCGCGCCCCCAGCACCATGGCCCGTTCTAAATTGACCAGTTGCCCCGGTTCCCAGTCGCCGAGATTGGTTTTTTCTAGGGTCTCAGCAATAGCGGTCACCTGATACTGCTTGGCATTCACATCAACTACCGTAAGGCACACCCCATTATGAGCGACACTCTGATCTACTTTAAGTTCGCGAGCGAGATCGCAATCAATATAGAAATGCAGATTGTCTTCTTCTTGCTCTATACGGGCTATTTGACCTAAGGTCTCAATGATTCCTGTGAACATATTATAATGGTTACCTTTGTTTGACAAATGTATAAAAAGGACAGCGCCCAACAGATGAAGGATGCACAAAGTATACGCGTAGGTATTTCCATAGGTGACCTGAACGGAATTGGCAGCGAAATCATACTCAAGACCTTTGCGGATACACGCATGCTTGAATTTTGTACTCCGGTAGTTTTTGCCTCTACAAAAACCCTTTCACTGGCTAAAAAGCAAATGCAATTGAGCACGACCTTCCACGGGGTTCAACAGGCCAGTGACGCAGTGACGGGCAAATTGAATGTGGTGAATGTTTGGAAAGAGGTACCCAGCTTACAATTTGGAGAAGAGACCAAAGAAGCCGGAAGCTACGCTTTGAAGTCGTTGAGAGCCGCTACTGAATCGCTAAAAGAAGGCACGGTAGATGTTTTGGTCACAGCGCCCATCAATAAATCCAATATTCAAGAAGAAGGGTTCCAATTTCCCGGCCATACCGATTATTTGGCTCAGGAGCTGGGTGGGAAAAGCCTCATGTTTATGGTAACCGATACCCTAAAGGTGGGCTTGCTTACGGATCATGTACCCGTTTCTGAAGTCAGTAATCACATTACAACCAAGCTTGTTCGAGATAAGGTGGAGACCATCATCCATACCCTAAAACAGGATTTCGCCCATCGAAAACCCAAGGTGGCTGTGCTAGGCATCAATCCTCATGTGGGCGATAAGGGAGTGATTGGAAAAGAAGATGATGAGGTTTTGATCCCCACTCTCGATCAGCTTCGCGCGGAAGGTAGATTGGTTTACGGCCCCTATGCTGCAGACAGTTTTTTTGGATCGCAGAATTATAAAAATTTTGACGCAATTGTGGCGGCCTATCACGATCAGGGACTGATTCCCTTTAAAACCCTGTCTTTTGGAAAGGGGGTCAATTTTACCGCCGGACTCGCTAAAGTACGCACCTCACCTGACCACGGGACAGCCTATGAAATAGCGGGAAAAGGCCTGGCAGACGCGGGTTCCTTCCAGCAAGCGGTCTTTACTGCATTAAGCATTTACAAGAACCGATCCCAATACCAACGCCTGTCTAAGGATCCCCTGGAGCCGCTTTCGCGAAAGCTTAAAGCCTCCAGAAATAAAGGGGGTAGGTCTCGTGACCGGAACCCCAACAAAAAGTAGTTGAAGATGAAGGCTGTGCAAAAAAAATTATTATCTTTGCACGCTCGAAAATGATGATGGCATGAAGGATTTGAAGATATTCACAATTCCATTCGTGGGATTGAAAGAGGGGAGCCACGCCTTCGAGTTTGATTTAGGCGACTCGTTCTTTGCGCATTTTGATTATGACGATTTCAATCATATGGATTTGGCTGGTGCTTTAACACTGGTTAAAAAGTCCACCATGCTTGAATTACGATTCGCGGTAAATGGCCAGGCAGAGGTTAATTGTGATCTGACCAATGAGCCTTACGACCAGCCAATGAGCGGCACTTATGATCTGGTGATCAAATTTGGCCCTGAGTTCAATGACGAGCACGAAGATATTTTGATCTTGCCGCATGGCGAATTTGAGATCAATGTAGCTCATTATTTTTATGAGTTGGCTGTACTATCCATGCCCAACAAACGGGTTCATCCCGGAGTGGCGGACGGTAGTTTAGATTCAGAGGTGCTCAAGAAATTAGAAGAATTGAGTATCGATAATCGTCAAATAGCATCCAAAGAACAAGAAATAGATCCCCGTTGGGACGAATTGAAAAAACTTTTAACAGACAAATAATAGCGCGTTATGGCACATCCAAAACGAAAAATCTCGAAAACGAGAAGAGATAAAAGAAGAACGCATTACAAAGCTGCAGTTCCTACGATCGGTACAGACCCGACTACTGGAGAGGCACATTTGTATCACAGAGCACACTGGCATGAAGGGAAATTATATTACCGGGGCCAGGTTGTTATTGATGCTACAGAAGACGCTGAGGTCGCCTAAGTGACCTAAGCCAGAAAGACTTAGAAAAACTCCTATTTTTTAGGGGTTTTTCTTGTTTTCAAGAGATGTGAAAAAAGTTAATAAACGGTCGTTTCTGATCAATTTTTATTAATTTTCCCTCCATTTTGAACTTTTTTTGCTCTTTTTCACGATCCTAAGTCACTCCTATGAGTAAAATGACCGCAGCCATAACGGCGGTTGGTGCTTATGTGCCAGATTATGTCCTCTCAAATTCCATTCTGGAAACCATGGTCGATACCAACGATGATTGGATCACCACCCGTACCGGCATTAAAGAACGTCGTATTCTGAAGGATAAGGATAAAGGAACTTCTTTCCTGGCCATTAAGGCGGCTGAGGACTTAATGCAAAAAAAGAATTTAGACCCGAAAACCATTGACCTCGTGCTCGTGGCTAGTGCCACACCCGATATGCCCGTGGCGGCTACCGCCGCTTATGTGGCTTCTCAAATAGGGGCAACCAATGCCTTTTCCTACGACATCCAGGCAGCCTGTTCCAGTTTTCTTTACGGCATGTCTACCGCGGCCAGTTACATTGAATCTGGGCGATACAAAAAAATACTTCTTATTGGTGCGGATAAAATGTCGAGCATCATTGATTATACCGATCGCACCACCTGCATCATCTTTGGTGATGGAGGCGGAGCGGTACTTTTTGAACCTAATGAGGAAGGTCTGGGACTACACGACGAGTATTTACGTACGGACGGGATTGGACGGGAATTTCTGAAGATTGACGCAGGGGGCTCTTTACTTCCGGCCTCTCACGAGACAGTAGATAATAAACAGCACTACGTATTTCAAGACGGTAAAACGGTATTTAAATTTGCCGTCTCCAATATGGCCGATGTCAGTGAAAAGATCATGCAGCGTAATGACCTCAGCCACGATGATGTGGACTGGTTGATCGCGCATCAGGCCAATAAACGAATCATAGATGCAACGGCTCGTCGAATGGGCGTAAAAGACGAGAAGGTCTTGATGAATATTCAGCGCTATGGCAATACCACTTCAGCAACTTTACCCTTGCTGATGAGTGATTATGAAAAACAATTAAAAAAAGGAGATTCGATCATTTTTGCCGCTTTTGGCGGTGGATTCACCTGGGGTTCCATATATTTAAAATGGGCCTACAATTCGTAACTAGAACCAACTAAACAAACGAGAAACCAATGGACATTAAAGAAATTCAAAACCTAATTAAGTTCGTGGCTAAGTCCGGAGCCAGCGAGGTCAAACTCGAGATGGACGATGTAAAAATCACCATCAGAACAGGATCCGGAGATGATCGCGAACCGACCATTATTCACCAAATGCCGATGAGTGCGCCTCAAGCCGCTCCGGCAGCCCCTGCGCCCGCCGCTCCAGTTGCGCCCGCAGAACAAGCGCCCGCCGCGCCCGCTAAAGAACAAAAGGAAGACGACAAATACATTACGGTGAAGTCTCCCATCATTGGAACCTTTTACCGTAAGCCTTCTCCTGACAAGCCCGTGTTTGTCGAAGTTGGCGATACCGTTTCAGAAGGCGACGTGCTTTGTGTTATCGAAGCCATGAAGCTCTTCAACGAAATTGAAAGTGAACTTTCCGGAAAAATCGTAAAAGTTCTTGTAGACGACGCTTCTCCCGTAGAGTTCGATCAGCCGTTATTTTTGGTTGACCCTTCTTAAGCAGCAGCTCATTTCTATCTCATTGGTGTTTGATGCTGGCCATAGCCACTTCAAAACACCCTTAAACGCAAACGAATATGTTTAAAAAAATATTGATTGCAAATCGAGGGGAGATCGCTTTACGGGTCATCCGAACCTGTAAGGAAATGGGGATCAAAACCGTGGCGGTATATTCTACCGCAGATGCGGAAAGTCTTCATGTCCGATTTGCGGACGAAGCGGTATGTATCGGTCCTCCGCCCAGCAGTGAATCTTACCTCAAAATGTCCAACATCATTGCGGCTGCCGAAATTACCAATGCAGACGCGATTCATCCCGGCTACGGATTCCTTTCAGAAAATGCCAAATTCAGTAAAATTTGTGAGGAGCATAAAATCAAATTCATAGGGGCTTCCCCAGAAATGATCTCGAAAATGGGAGATAAGGCCACGGCCAAAGCGACCATGAAAGAGGCGGGAGTGCCCTGTGTTCCCGGAAGCGAAGGGATACTCAAAGATTTTGAGGACTGTAAGAAAGTAGCTAAAAAAGTAGGCTATCCGGTCATGCTTAAAGCTACTGCCGGAGGTGGCGGAAAGGGTATGCGCGCCGTGTGGAAAGAAGAAAATTTGCAAGCGGCCTGGGACTCAGCGCGACAGGAGTCAAAAGCAGCCTTCGGAAACAATGACATGTATATGGAGAAGCTCATTGAAGAGCCTCGTCATATCGAGATCCAGATCGTTGGAGATAGTCGCGGAAAAGCCTGTCACCTGAGTGAGCGCGATTGTTCTGTACAGCGTCGCCATCAAAAATTAACGGAAGAAACGCCTAGTCCGTTTATGACCGACAAACTTCGTAAGGATATGGGGGCCGCTGCAGTGCGTGCCGCCGAGTTTATCAAATACGAAGGTGCCGGTACGGTGGAATTCCTCGTGGACAAACACCGTAATTTCTACTTTATGGAAATGAATACCCGGATCCAGGTAGAACATCCAATTACAGAACAGGTCATTGATTTTGACCTCATAAGAGAGCAGATCTTAGTGGCTGCTGGCGTGCCGATCTCCGGAAAGAATTACACGCCCAACTTGCACAGTATAGAATGCCGTATTAATGCGGAGGACCCACACAATGGATTCCGACCGTCTCCTGGGAAGATCACGGTATTGCATGCGCCAGGGGGTCACGGAGTGCGTTTGGACACCCATGTGTACGCCGGTTATAGCATTCCGCCAAACTACGATTCTATGATCGCTAAGTTGATCACCACCGCTCAAACACGAGAGGAAGCGATCAGCAAAATGAAGCGTGCACTCGATGAATTTGTCATTGAAGGCATCAAAACAACCATACCTTTCCATAGACAACTGATGGACCACCCTGACTACGTTAGCGGGAATTATACCACCAAGTTTATGGAGGATTTCAAAATGAAACCGTAATTCTAAAAATCCGGCCCCCAGGCCGGATTTTTTTATTCGAGCAGTTCTATAAATCGTAATTTCGAAGGTATGGAACGATCGTATTGGGAAACACAATCCTGGTTCAGTGGCATTGACTTTACCATAGTCGGGAGCGGACTTGTGGGACTCTTTTGTGCTTTAGAATTGAAGACCTTGCACCCTAAGGCCAACGTCCTGGTCATCGAACGAGGCGTATTGCCCTCAGGCGCGAGCACTAAGAATGCCGGCTTTGCCTGCTACGGAAGCGCTTCTGAGCTTCTTGACGATCTTAAGCACCATAGCGAAGAAGAAGTACAGCAACTGGTGGCTCAGCGCTATCAGGGACTGAAAACATTACGAGAGACTCTGGGAGATCAGGTCATTGGTTATGAACAGCGGGGAGGATTTGAAGTGTTTGAGGAAACGCAGACGGAGCTGTTGGAAGATTGCCTGCAAGCATTACCCCGTCTAAACGCCTTGTTGAAGCCCGTATTTGGCCGCTCCGTGTTCAAAAAAACAAGCAATCAACAGGGATTTGCCCGGGTCAGCTCCCAATTACTGCTACATATGGAAGAAGGTCAGCTGCACACCGGTAAAATGATGCAAGCTTTAGTTCAGCAATGCGCTCAGCGTGGCGTACGTCTACTTCATGGCATAGAGCTGCTCAGCTATGACGAAGACTCCTCGGCAGTACACCTACGCACCAGTGAAGGAGATTTCAAAACCAATCGATTGTTGATCGCGACCAATGGCTTTGCCAGAACACTTGGAATTACAGAGGTCCAACCAGCCCGGGCTCAAGTGTTGATTACCAAGCCACTTGCTCAGCTTCCCTTTCGGGGAACCTATCATTGGGACCGCGGCTACTATTATTTTCGAGATATCGATCAGCGTATTCTTCTGGGTGGAGGCCGTAATTTGGATTTTGAAGGTGAAGAAACCGATCAGATGGAAGTAACCCAGCGTATTCAGCAGCGTCTGGAATCACTTTTACATGAAGTCATACTTCCCGGAACCCCATTTGAAATAGAACAACGATGGAGCGGAATTATGGGTGTTGGAGCTCAAAAAAAGCCCATCATAAAATGCCTCTCCTCCCGCGTATATTGTGGAGTTCGCCTGGGCGGCATGGGAGTAGCCCTAGGCAGTCGGGTGGGCCAGGAATTGGCCTCATTAGCCACCAATTAGCACATGAAGTCATGAAAAAAACAGAACTAAAACAAGGTCTTTTTGACCACTGTACAGCCGCCATCGCCAGGCGCCGTGCAAAAATAGAAACCGTCATTCAGGACATCGAGGAATCACTGGCAGAAGAAACGAAAGGTACTGCCGGAGATAAACATGAGACCGGCCGGGCCATGTTGCACATCGATCGGGAGCAGGCCGGAACCCAATTGATGGAAATAGAACGGATTGAGGCTGTATTGAAGAAAATTGACCTGAAGCAAAAGTCGGATTATGCGCGATTAGGCAGCCTTGTTTATACCAGTATGGGGACCTACTTTCTAAGCACTTCGGTGGGCGAGATCAAATGGGGCGGGAAGTCCTATTACGCCATCGCCATGGATGCCCCATTGGGGAAATTACTGCTGGGTAAAAAAGGAGGAGATACCATACCATTTCGCGACCAACAAGTAAAAATCACCTCCATTTATTAGCGACTCAAAATCGTAAGTTATCGACCAATTTTGACGACTTTTCCTTCAGAAACGGCCTTTTTGGACTCAAAAAGTACGATTCTTTGCTCTTTTTGAGCTTTTACTAAATAGTGGGTCCCTTGAAAGTAAGTGGCCAGGACTTCCACTTCAAAACCGGCTTTACGCACTATTCTCAGCTCGTGGGGTCGGACTAAAATAGCCTTCGAAGAGGCCTTCGGATCCAGCCAGTTTTCTGGAATTTCATTGATCTCCCCGAGTAAGGAAGCCTGGTAAGCAGTGCCTGGATTGGCATAAAGCTCTTGGGTTGGCTTCAAAGCCACTTTTCTGCCAGATTTCAACACCAGGACACGGTCGGCGAAAGGCAGCACATCCTCGCGATCGTGGGAGGCGGTAAGCACCGTGATGTTTTGTTTCTTCAAATAGGCAAATAGACTTCGTCTTAGGCTGCTTTTTTGAAAATGATCAATGTGACTGAAGGGCTCGTCCAAAAGCAATAACTGCGGTTCCTTGGCAAGCACTCGTGCTAAGGCGATGCGTTGTTTTTGCCCTCCGCTCAAGGTGGATGTTTTTGCTTTCGCGAAAGCAGACATTTGAACTACCTCCAGCAATTCCTCAATACGCTGTTGGCGAGCCTCCATGTCCATGCGAGACAGAAATTTTCCCAGGTTCTCTGCGGCCGAAATGGAGGGCATCAAATCGAAATCCTGAGCCAAATACTTCATAAAAGGAGCGCCTGGCAGGATTTGATCTTTAGGACCCAACAGGCGCTGTCCTTTCCAAAGAATCTCCCCCTGATCCAGATCGTAAATGCCATAAATCAATTTGAGTAGGGTGGTTTTGGCACACCCGCTTTCGCCCACGATGGCGAGATGCTCCCCCTGTGCAATAGTCATAGATAGCGGCCCCACTGCGGGTGAGGAGCGCTCTGGATATTGGAAAGAGATGTCCCGGAATTCGAGCATACACTAAAGATAAAGCCTGAGTAATGGACTGCTCAGGCTTTAGAAGAGGTTTATTTTGATTTTATCCTTTGACCGGACTATTCACTTTTTCCGGGAGGACATCATAGCCCATGTTGTAGAAGGTAAAGCCAAAGATGTCAGCATATTGCTCGATGGTTTTACTCACTGGCGTTCCCGCACCATGCCCGGCATCAGTCTCAATGCGTATTAAAACCGGAGCGTTCCCGGCTTGTTTTTCCTGCAATTCTGCGGCGAATTTAAAACTGTGGGCCGGTACCACGCGGTCGTCGTGATCGCCTGTGGTCACCAGGGTAGCCGGATAAGCTACTCCCTCTTTCACATTGTGCACCGGAGAGTACCCTTTCAAATACTGGAACATTTCTTCACTGTCTTCTGCGGTTCCATAGTCATAGGCCCAGCCGGCCCCAGCGGTAAAGGTGTGGTAGCGCAACATATCCATAACACCTACGGCGGGCAGTGCCACTTTCATCAGGTCAGGACGTTGGGTCATGGTCGCTCCCACCAGAAGACCGCCATTAGACCCTCCGCGAATAGCCAGGTAATCTGGAGAGGTATAATTCTCAGCGATCAAATACTCAGCGGCCGCGATAAAATCGTCAAATACATTTTGCTTTTGCATTTTGGTGCCGGCGATATGCCATTCTTTCCCATATTCCCCTCCGCCCCGTAAATTAGGAACGGCGTATACTCCGCCTTGCTCCATCCACACGGCATTAGTTATGCTAAAACTTGGGGTAAGGCTAACATTAAATCCTCCATAGCCATAAAGCATAGTCGGATTTTTTCCGTCCAGCCTTAGGCCTTTCTTATGGGTGATGATCATGGGGATTTTGGTACCATCCTTTGAGGTGTAGAACACTTGTTTGCTCACGTATTGTTCCGGGTCAAAATCGATCTGCGGTTTGCGGTAGAGCGTACTTTCCCCACTTTCATAGTCAAATTTGTAAATGCTACCGGGAGTCTTGTAATTGGTGAAGGAGTAGTAAGATTCAGTATCGTCTTTCTTCCCACCAAAGCCCCCAACGCTTCCTACTCCGGGCAATTCGATCTCACGTACTAATTCGCCTTCATAGTCGTATTGATAAACTTTAGAGATCGCATCGATCATGTACTCGGCAAAGAGATAGCCTCCACCGCGGGAAGGACTTAATACATTTTCGGTCTCAGGAATAACATCCACCCAATGTTCAGGACCGGGATTTGCTGCATCCACTTTGACAATGCGCTTGTTCGGCGCGTCTTTATCGGTGACCAGAAATAAGGTGGTTCCTTGGTTATCGATCATGTACGTATTGGAGTCGAAGTCTCCCTGTACGGTTTTCATGCCCGTATCCGGATTCTCCAGATCAATTAAGAATACTTTATTCCCGTCAGTGGATGTGCTTGCACTGATTTGGAGATAACGGTTATCCTCCGATACAGAGCCGCCTACATAGCGGTGTTTTTGTTCGGGAGTGCCTCCGTAAATAAGCTGATCTTCAGATTGAGAAGTACCTAATTTATGATAATACAGTTTGTGCTGATCGGTCTTTGCTGACAACTCGCTGCCTTTAGGCTTGTCGTAGCTGCTGTAAAAAAAACCGTCGTTACCTTTCCAGGAAACTCCGCTAAATTTGATGTCGACGAGGGTGTCTTCTACGATGTCCTTGGTTTCCGCATCCATGACCAATACCTTACGCCAGTCACTTCCGCCCTCAGAAATACTGTAAGCCGCCATTTTTCCATTATCGGAAAAGGCGAGGCCGCCCAACGAGGTGGTGCCGTCTTCAGAGAAGGTATTGGGATCCAAAAATACCGTAGCTGTAGCGGGGTCTTCGCCGGTCTTGTAGCGATAGATCACATACTGGTTTTGTAAACCGTCGTTTTTGTAGAAGTAGGTATAGTCCCCTTCCTCAAAAGGAGCGCCTACCTTTTCGTAATTCCATATTTTTTCCAGGCGCTGCTTGAGCTCGTCCCGATAAGGGATGGTATCCAAATAACCAAATGTGGTTTCGTTTTGACGTTTTACCCAATCTTCAGTTTCGGCACTGCGATCGTCCTCCAACCAACGGTAGGGATCCGGTACTTCATTGCCAAAATAAATATCGAGGGTATCTGTTTTTTGCGTGTCGGGATAATTCACTGCAATATTTCTTTCTGTAGTTGATTCTTGCTTGCAGGCGATTAAAGCCATCGTCATGCAGGACAGGAGGATTAATTTTTTCATAATTCGTGTTGATTGTGGTCCAAATGTATGAAACCATCATTCATTTTAATTGCGCTTTCGCGAAAGCTTAACACCCGCCTTGATCCCGGAGAACTTATACTAAGTTATTCTCCACCAGATATTCCGCTATTTGAACGGCATTCGTTGCCGCTCCTTTGCGAAGGTTATCAGAAACCACCCATAAGTTTAAGGAATTGGGCTGGGAGTGGTCTCTGCGAATACGCCCCACAAAGACATCATTCTTTCCCGCTGCATAGATTGGCATCGGATAGGTGTTGGTCTCCGGATTGTCCTGCAAGGTCACTCCAGGGGCTTCGTGCAGTAATTTTTTTAGTTCGCTAAGCTCAAAATCATGCTCAAATTCCACATTGATTGATTCGCTATGACCGCCAACCACTGGTATGCGCACCGCTGTAGCGGTCACCGCGATGGTGTGATCATCGAGGATCTTTTGCGTCTCACGCACCAATTTCATCTCTTCTTTGGTATAGTCATTCTCTTCAAAAATATCACAGGCCGGAATTGCATTGCGGTGGATGGGGTAATGATAGGCCATTTCGCCAGACTCGCCTGCATACTCCTGCTCCAGCTGTTTCACGGCTCTGACGCCGGTGCCGGTGATGGATTGGTACGTAGAAATGACCAATCTTTTGATTTTATATTTGCGGTGAAGTGGTGCCAGGGCCACTACAAGCTGAATCGTAGAGCAATTGGGATTGGCAATGATCTTATCGTCGGCAGCGAGTTGGCTAGCATTGATCTCCGGAACCACTAATTTTTTGGTGCGATCCATACGCCAGGCTGAAGAATTATCGATCACTGTAGTGCCCACCGCTGCAAATTGCGGCGCAAATTCTGTAGAGGTCGTCCCACCGGCTGAAAAAAGAGCCAGATCGGGACGTTTGCTGATCGCCTCTTCCATGCTGTGAATACGATAGCTTTTTCCCTTGAATTCAACTTCTTTTCCCACAGACCGGGCTGAGGCGACAGGGATCAATTCGCTGATGGGTAGATTTCGCTCTTCAAGCACTTGAAGCATCACTCCGCCTACCAGGCCGGTGGCTCCTACTACGGCAACTTTCATATCGAGTACATTTAAAGGGCCAAATTTAGACTCCAAATTCGGATAAGTCGTTAAGGATACGCTAAAAAGAGCCCCTCTTTGTAGGGGATAACAAAAAAATACCGCCGTCTGCAGATCGACAGACGGCGGTTTTGGATGAATACTAAGTGTAGCGGCTTTGCTCTGAAGCGAGCAACTACGAGTTCAATTTTATTTATTTTGCTTTTTCAATTCATCGCGAATTTGGATCAGTAATTCTTCCTGGGTAGGTCCGGCTGGTTTGGCTGGCGCCTCTTCTTCTTTTTTCTTGGTTTTTTCATAGGCTTTCAACAACAAATAGATCACAAAGCCAATAATGATGAAGTCGATGACCGCCTGGAGAAAGTTTCCGTAGGTCATGATTGCACCGCCGGCTTCTTTAGCGGCTTCCACGGTTTCGTATGTTCCTCCGTCCAGCGAAAAGAACAAATTATTGACATTTTGACCGCCCAGCAATAGACCAATGACGGGCATAATGACGTCAGCCACTAAAGAGCCTACAATTTTGTTGAAAGCACCACCCACGATAACCGCAGTGGCCAAAGCAACAATATCTCCCTTCAATAAGAAAGATTTGAAATCTTTAAAAAATCCCATAGTTTGATGTGTTAGTTGTTAGTTGGAAAAGGTATAAAAAAAACTATTTATTTGTACCCCCTTTAGTAGAATTGGCTGATCAGGAGAGAATTAGGCGTTCGACCCGTTGAGAGACAGCGGTCAGCAATTCGTAAGGAATGGTTCCTAAGGCCTCGGCAAGTGCTGCAGTAGATGCACCTTCACCAAAAACAACCACCTCATCACCCTCCTGGCAATCAATGCCGCTGATGTTAACCATGAGCATGTCCATGCATACATTGCCGATGATGGGTGCCTTTTGCCCGTGTATCGTTACGTATCCTTTACCCTGGCCCCAGGTGCGCGAGATGCCATCGGCATGGCCCAGCGGTAAGGTGGCCGTACGTTCGTAAGCTTTGGCAAAATAAGCGCGATTGTAGCCTACGCTTTCCCCGGGTTCGATTTGATGAATCTGAGAAATGATGGTCTTTAGCGTAGCCACTGGTTGAAGCTGCCTGGTGATACTAGGGTCATTGCCATATCCATAAAGTCCAATGCCAATGCGGACCATGTCAAACTGCGCCTCCGGATAATTGATCACCGCTGAGGTATTGCTTTGGTGTAAAAGAGGGGTGTAATGCAGGCCTTTCATAAGGTCTTGAGCAGAATTACGAAAACTAGCGATTTGTTGTTGGGTAAAGTCATGTTCTGCCGGGTCTTCACTAGCGACCAAATGGGAAAAAATAGATTTTACCCGTAGCGTTTCCCTTCCTTGCTTTCCGGTAGGCATTTCGCGAAAGCGATCCAAGATCCAATTGACGTCATTTTCCCAAAAACCCAGGCGGTTCAGCCCCGTATTGAACTTGAGGTGTACCGGATAATGCACTTGTTCTTTTTCCTGAGCTACGTTGAGAAATGCTTTAAAAATTCGAGCACTGTACAGGCTGGGCTCCAAACAACGATCGATAAGCTGCTCCAGATTTTCTGCCTGTGGATGCAACACCAGGATAGGGGTGGTAATGCCAGCATCTCGGAGGGCCACCCCTTCAGAAACATAGGCCACCGCAAAATAGTCAATGGCCAAATTTTCCAAATGTCGGGCTACCGCAGCGGCATCACTTCCATAGCCAAAGGCCTTAACCACAGCCAACGTTTTAGTTTCTGGGCTCAGCTTAGATTTTAAAAATTCAAAATTGTGGGTGAGTGCGTTCAAATTGATTTCCAAGCGGGTAGCAGCCATAAGATTCAGATCGGGCGGAGGTATTATTGGTCTAGTTTCTTACGAACAGGAGTCACTTCTTCCGGAGCATTGACATCCATGCTGCGTAGGCGTTCTCGGAGCATGGCCTTATAGTAGGCCGCCCTACTCAAGGGTTCATACTCTTCTTTTTCTCCCAAAAGAACGAGATTGTCGCTTGAACTTTTTCGATAACTGTACTGCGCCAGGTTTCCGGTCCTGGTGCAGACGGCGTGTACCTTGGTCACATATTCTGCCGTGGCCATCAACGCCGGCATGGGGCCGAAGGGGTTGCCTTTAAAATCCATGTCTAAGCCGGCAACGATTACACGCACTCCGCGATTGGCCAGGTCATTACATACCTTAACAATTTCATCGTCAAAGAATTGGGCTTCATCAATTCCCACTACATCACAATCATCGGCAAGTATGGGGATGTTCGCTGCAGCGGGCACAGGGGTAGAGCGGATTTCGTTGGCGTCATGAGAGACCACCATATCTTCATCATAGCGACGATCAATGGCGGGTTTAAAGATCTCTACCTGCTGGCGGGCAAACTTGGCTCTTTTGAGTCGGCGGATCAATTCTTCTGTTTTTCCCGAGAACATCGAGCCACAGATGACCTCAATCCATCCAAACTGCTCTTTGTGATTAACGGTGTTTTCGAGAAACATTTTGTAATTTTCTAAACGAAAAGTCGTAGTTGACCGTTCTAGTTAAAGATGTGGCAAATTTATCAAATCGCCAAGCTAAAACGGACGGAGCCTTTAAAAATATGTCGACCCTCGCTGATTCGTACCACAAGTTTATTAAATCATGAAAGATAAGATCAAAGCCCAGCTGGTTCAGCTGGCATTGCAAATTCTGAAGCAGCAAGATGAGGACGAGAGCCTGCCGGCACTGAAGCGACAAGTACTGGAGCTTTATGAACAGCTGATCTTATTGGAGCAGTTACCCAAAGAGAATACGGCAAAAGCTTCAGAAACTTTGGCTGAGCCTACCCTGTCTTCAGCAACAGCGATAGCACGCAAAAATGAAGAACATTACGAGCGGGTGAAATTTGGTAAAAGCAATGAGGCTGCGCCAGCGACTTCTCAGTCTGAACACGATTCTTATCGTTTATTGCACGAGCCGGCCATTGAGACGATTAAAGATATGGTGGCCCAGATGAGTCCTGAGTCTGATGAGATCGATCAGGTGATCAACGCGATCAACCCGGATCAACGATTCATGAAAAATGATATGGAGGAAATTGGGGAATACGGAAAAATGCCTGAATTTGAAAAACCGGAACCCGAGGAGACTATACGACCTAGATCGTTGAATGAGCGGGTCAATAAAGGTTTGAAAATTGGCTTGAATGACCGTCTGGCCTTCGTAAAGCATCTTTTTGATGGCAGTACCGCAGACTACAATCGGGTGCTCTCTCAGCTTTCCACCTTTACGACTCACGAGCAAGCAGTGAATTTTATTGAGGAGCGCGTACGCCCCGATTACGATTGGGAAGGAAAGGAAGCCTACGAAGAGCGTTTCTTTCAACTGCTGGCCAACACTTACAACTAACCCCTAGCGTATAGAGCTTATGAAGATCAACCGCATCATTTATTGGACAGCAACCCTCTTATTCTGCGGTCTGATGCTGTATTCTGCCTCTTTTTATTTGATGGACACCCCAACCGTAGAAAATCTTTTCGAAGAATACGGATATCCGGGATACCTGGTGCTGCCGTTAGCCCTAGCCAAGATTCAGGGCGTACTCATGCTTTTGTTGCGCAAACCGGCCTGGCTCACCGAATGGGCCTATGCAGGATTTGCTTTTGATATTGTGCTGGCGTTTTTCGTGCATTTTCAAGCTGATGAAGACACCACCACCACGCTAGTCGCTTTAATACTGTTGTTAATTTCCTATTTCTTCGGAAAAAGTGTTCGCCCGCTCTATGGCTAAATTGTACGTAGTGCCCACGCCTATCGGAAATTTGAGCGATATGACCTATCGAGCGGTGGAGGTGTTGAAAACGGTCGATGTGATACTGGCTGAAGATACCAGAACCAGCGGAAAGTTACTCAAGCACTTTGATGTGAAGACACCCATGCAGTCGTACCACATGCATAATGAGCATCAGGTGGTCGATAAATGGGTTGACCGTATGGAGCAAGGGCAGATTTTAGCGTTGATAAGCGATGCCGGAACCCCGGCCATAAGCGATCCGGGCTTTCTGCTCGTACGTGCTTGTGTAGAACGAAATCTGGCGGTCGATTGTCTTCCGGGTGCTACGGCTTTCGTCCCCGCCCTGGTCAATAGCGGAATTCCTTGTGATCGTTTTATTTTTGAAGGCTTTTTGCCTGTAAAGAAAGGCCGTCAAACGCGATTACTGGCACTGGCAGAAGAGTCCAGAACGATCGTGCTCTACGAGTCTCCTCACAAACTATTAAAGACTCTGGGTCAGCTCATTACCTATTTTGGAGCGGATCGAACAGCCTCTATTTCTCGAGAGATTTCAAAAATGCATGAGGAAACCAGACGAGGCAGCCTACACGAACTGCTGCAATATTTTGAAAAACAACCTCCTAAAGGTGAATTTGTACTGGTAATTAAGGGCCAGTAAAGTAGGAAAAAAGCTTCAATTCCTACAATAAGTCGTACAAGTCAAGTAAAATTTGTAGGAATTAACGCTCTCAAATGTTAAAAATTCGATGAAATGCGTATTTTTACTGCTAAACGTTTCTTTTTTAGTCAAATGTTACTCATCTTTGAGTTCTGTTAATAACATTTTGATAAAATAGTAAGATAGCCCCAACTCTATCAAACCTGTTTTTCTGGATGATTACTAATTAAACGTAATCGATATGAGAAAAAGTTACCTACTTATGCTTTTCATATCGGTGTTAATGACTGGAGTTACGCATAGTAATGCCCAAACCATCAATGCACCGATTTTGAACGTGCCTTACGCGTGTGCGTCTCCGGTATTTAATAGTTATATCGTAACGACTTCCTATACGGCGCCAGGGTTTGGCCCGGGCAATACTTTTTATTTAGAATTATCCGACGCTTCCGGCGATTTTGGCAATCCCACGATTTTGGCGAGCACGACTACCCAGAATTATCCGGCGGTGTGGTCTTTTGCCTTTAACAGTGTGTCTTTTCCCACTAGCGTTGTGGGGAATAATCTCCGAATGCGTGTCCGATCTACTCAACCTGCAAAAACAAGTACCCCTTCGGCACCGTTCAGTTTTTTTTACTACGACAATCAAAATTTAACCTTAAATAACTTCCAGCCGGTCGTTCTTTGTGAGGGTTCTTCAGCAACTATAACGACGAGTCCGGATACCTACTCCCAATACACCTGGTACCGCAACGGAGTAAAGATTAGCGGAGAGACGGGTCCTTCACTTACGGTTAGTGAGGCCGGAAATTATTTTGCAGAGGTCTATCTCGGGCCGTGTAATATTAATTTGCCTACTTCCATCTCTAATAATGTTAAGGTATCCATTGCCAATGATTTTGATGTGAGCATCACCAATGGAACGGATGTAGATATCTGTCCAAATGAAGAGTATCGACTCAAACTGGACGTAGATGATAACACCTATACGTATCAATGGTTTAAAGATGGGCAACCTATCAGCAACCGTGGCTACTACCCGGAATGGGTGCTTGCAGCTGCTGATGATAAAAAAGGCGTTTATTATGCCGAAGTCGGGATCAGCAGTGTGGGATGTACCACCCGCTCCGGAGATCTCAAAGTTCGTTATAAGAAAGAGTTTAATGTGAATTCCGGAGGACCGGAAAAAGTGACATTATTGCCAGGTCAGTCTAAGACTATAAGTATTGAAACCGACGCTACCAATCCTACCATAGTCTGGTACAAAGATGGCGTAATGTACGCCGAAAATAACGACAAGACCTTACTTATAAATGAGGAAGGAGACTTTGAGGCTTTAGTGACGTCTGAAGCCGATTGTGGATTGAGCAAGCGATCGCCGAAAATCGTGGTTAAGCATCCCACCAGTTATACGGTGCAAATCAATACCAAAAGTGATTACCAGACTTGTGAAAGTAAGGAAACGACCTTACAAATTGCCAGTCTAGAGGCAAGATACCCCTTTGGAGTGACCGAAAAGGTGGCAGAAGCAGACTATGAGCTTTTCAATTTTCAGTGGGTAAAAGACGGAATGCCTATAGAAGCAGAAAGCTCTTCCAATGGTGAAGGTTCTGGAGAAGGCTCAGGGGAGGAGAATCCCTATTATGATAATATAAATAAGAGCTTTATTGTGATTCCTGATTTTAGTTTTAATGGAGACTATCAACTTCAGGTGCAGCTTGATACCAATACCTCTTTATCAAACATTCAAGTTGTTCAACTGGGTTTTGAAGTTCCCGAAATTAGTGCTCCTACCACGAGTATTTGCCGAGATGAACTGGTAGAACTAGCAATTCTGCCTATGGGAGACGACTTTAGCTATCAATGGCTTTTGGATACCCTTCCAATATCAGGCGCCACTCAACCTCAATTGCAAACCAACAAAGTAGGATTCTACTCCTTACAGGTGGTAGGAAATGGATGTACGGTAGTCAGCGAAACTATTGAGATCAAACCGATCAATAAAGACGCAGTAAGCCTGTCTCCTGGAGATGCCATTACGATTACGGAAGGCGGAAGTCAGGAGGTTAGTGCCAGTGGAGCAGATACTTACCAGTGGTTTGATGCCAACAACCAATTGCTATCTACCACAGACCGCTATCTGGCAGATACGGAAGGGAGCTTCTACGTCAAAGCACGCCTAGGTGATTGTGAGGTGGTTCGCAATTTTACGGTAGAGTACCGTTTGTCCGGACGTATACCTAACGTGATCACGGTCAATGGCGACGGCATCAACGAACGCTGGAATATCCCTCGCGTGTATCGTAAAGACAACGTTGAAGTCACCATGTACCGTGCTGATGGCAAACTAGAATTTAGCAAAACCAACTATCAAGGTGATTGGCCACAGAATATTGCCTTTAATACCCAACAACAAGCCCCAGTTTATTATTACATCATTAAGCAAGATGGATCCATAATTAAACGGGGAAGTGTGACGGTGATCCACTGACCCTACCATGAAACAGCTCACCCAACTTTTTCTCATAGCAACCTTAACCATTACCTCTTGGGTGATGGGACAGGAGTCTGTGCGGGTGCCTGCGCAAGGAATACCTAGCCAAAATTTATTGCAGTATAATCGTTTTTTAGTGAACCCTACGTTTTCCAGAGTTGGACAAGAATACAGCTACGTCTCTTTATACGGACGGAATCAATGGGTGTCCTTTGAAGATTCCCCTCAGTTGTATATGATCAATTATGGTTCTCGGGTAAGCGCAACCACAGGAGTAGCCGCTGGCTTGTACCAGCAGTCGAACGGTATTCTGAATTATTTTGGGGTCAATGCCAATTACGCTTACGGGATTCGCATGGGGAGAAAGAGCTGGTTAACGCTGGGTACGAACTTCGCCTATATGCAAAGCGGACTTAAAGGTTCCCTTAATCCAGAGCAGCAAGACGATCCCTTCTTATTGAACTACGAAGAGACCTCTCAACTCAATTTATTACCCGGACTCAATTTGACTCTGGGAAAATTTGATTTTGGAGTATATGCTAATAATTTAATTGTCTACGACTTAAAAGAAAGCGAACTGCTCACGGATGTGGATCAATTTATAGGACACATCGCCTTCACCAGCAATTTTGGCAGCGAAAGTCAAAACCGGATACGAACCATGGTGCGCGGGCGCTTAGACCAAAACAGTGAGATCAATCTGTCAGGAAATATTCTGGCGGATTTTAGCCGTTTTGGATGGGTTCAGGCCGGATATGATGATTATTTCGGGATTTCCGGCGGACTTGGAGTGAATTTGACGCCTAATGTTTCCTTGGGGTACACCATTGAGAAAGGGCTCAGTAACGAGTTGTCCAATCTTGGGGCCACCCATGAGATCGCGCTGACCTACCGTTTCCGTAATGTCTCCGAAGAGATCGCTATGGAAGAAGTGGAGGATCAAATTGAAAATCAACGTGTGGTGGACAGTTTAAAAGTGTTGCTCACGGAAAAAGAAGTACAGATCGACTCCCTGAAGGCAGAAATGAGTCAACAGCAAGCAACAACCAGCCAGGAATCGCTTAGCCAACAACAGCCAAGCACAAAAGCTGGTGAGGAGGGCCAGGCCCAGCAAGAACAGCGAACTCGATCAAACCAGGTTCGTCAAACCCAACAACAGTCCACTAGAAAAGAGAATGATCCTCAGCCTGATCCACTGGATACCCTTACTCCGGAGGAAATTGAAGAGGCGCAGCAAAAACAACTGATCGCCCTGCAGAAGACTCGTGACTATTATGCTCGGAAGATTGAGCGTAGGGAGGTTGATCCTAAGCAGTGCCAAACGCCTAAGTTCGCCGTGAAATACCTGGAGCAGTATGAAGAAGGATTTTATCTGATTGCTAACGTATATAAACCACTACCGCCGGCAGAGCGATTCCGCACCAGCTTGAAAAACAAAGGATATGACTCTAAAGTCATTCAAAATCCGCAAAATGGCTATAAATACGTAAGTATTAAACGCTATGACAGTCGTTCTGAAGCAGAACAAGGCTATTGCGATCATGTAGACGGTAATTATAAGGCACCCATGTGGTTGTTGGAGGTGAGACATACGCGTGCACAGCGCAAAGCCTACTCGCTTCGTACCGCTGCTGCTGGAGAATCTCAAGGGTCCGCTTTCGCGAAAGCAAATGAAAAATCCAGACAACCGGCAGTTTTGAAGACCAGTCCGGTGACGAAGACCAGCGCTAATGAGGAGCAAGAAGAAACCAGAAAACGAATTAAAGGAAGTGCCAGCTTTGGTTCTAAGAATAATCGTGATGAATCACGGGCCCGCACAGACGCCCCCCCTATGCTGTAAAACGCATTCTTGGCTATACCAGTGGCTATTATCTTATTGGAAACTCATTTAAAGATGCGATTAACGCAGAGCGATTTGCTCAGCGTATGGAGCAGCGTGGTCTGCAGGCCACAATTATAAGAAATCCAAGCAACGGGTTTCATTATGTGGCTTTAGCTCGCTACCCTCAACGAGATGTGGCTACTGCTGCCTACCGCTCTAATCTAGATGGTCGCTTTAACGCACCCATGTGGATATTGAATGTGGTAGATGAATCAGAGGCTGTAGCTCAGACCACCCCTCCGAGTAATTATGTTCAATCGCGAGCAGTGGTTAGAAAAACGCTGTCAAAAGAAAATTCCTCAGGGCTAAACCCTGGATACTATTTAATCGTAAATGTATTCTCAACAGAGAATTATTACAAAAAGTTCATGGATCAACTAAAGGATCAAGGCTTAAGTCCCAATTCTTTTAAAGATCCTGAAAATGCAATGAATTACGTCTATTTAAAACAGTACAACACTTTGAATGAGGCTCAAACAGCTGTTGCAACAGATCTGAACGGCGCCTACAAAGAAGATAAATGGATTTTAAGAGTGCGATAAGCATTCGACCCCAAATGATAATGAATATGAAACAGGTCATGAGAACGCTATGGATCATGCTGTGCCTTATGGGCATTGGCAGCCAGGCGGTAGCGCAGCAAGTGGTAGGAGAAGTTCCTTTTTCACAACGCATGGAACAAACCATCAAGGGAGATTTAACCATCCTGGCGAACGGAATACTTGGACTTTCTTCCAATCCTAATGGAAACTATAATGGTACTGCCAACAATAACGGTAACAACATGGTCTATATCGATATTGATAGCGACCCAACCACCTTTAGTTCCAGTTCTTCTACCTTCGACGGTATAGATTCTTGTGCGCGTATCACCTACGCCGGACTCTATTGGGCAGCGACCTATCCCATTGTTAGTGCCGAAATACCGGATAATGATTTGGACAGCTACCCTGCGGTTGATCCCAGACCTGATTTTAGAGAGATCAAGTTCGGTATGCCGGGTCAACCTTACGTTGATATTACGCCTACCAGTGGCTCCTATGCTACCCAGGTCATTTTCAACGGATACCCAAACACCCCTTCCAACCCTATTGATCAGGCGGTAAAGGATGTGCCTTATATCGCTTACGCGGATGTGACCGAATTGGTACAGTCACTTCCAGACCCCAGTGGAGAGTATACGGTGGCTAATATTCGTGCGTTTAACGGAAGAAGAAGAAATGGTACTTGTGGGGGTTGGACGTTGGTACTTGTTTATGAAACTCCCCTGGATACCCGGAAATATATTGCTTCTTTTGATGGATTTTCTCAGATCACCGGTTCAACCACCCGCGACTACCAGGTGAGCGGATTCCAAACCATTCCCAATGGGCCGGTACGCGCCCGCTTTGGAGTAGGAACTTTAGAAGGGGATGTGAGTATTCGCAATGACGAATTACAAATGAAGGCCGATCTTATTCCTGCGGTCTTTACGCGTTTGAGTAATGCCGCTAATCCGGTCAACAACTTTTTTAACAGTTCCGTTACTAGAGATGGAGCTAATGTGACTACACGTACGCCTCGAAGTGTCAATAATTTGGGGTATGACACCGACTTATTTTTGATCAACAACCCCTTGAACTCGGTCATTCCGAATGGCGAGACCGGAGCTACCTTCCGAGCGCTCACCAATGGGGATAGCTACAGTACCTTTGTCAACACTTTTGCTATTGAAATCATCGAGCCCGACCTTTTTGTAACCAAACGGGTGTACGACCTGGCCAATAACGACATTACCGGTGCCGGAGTGAACCTAGGGCAAGAAGTGTTCTACGAACTTACCATTCAGAATATTGGAAATGACAATGCGGTTAACGCCTATATTATTGATGATTTACCCATAAATGTTGATTTCATCCCGGGCACGGTAACTGCTCCACCAGGAGTGACGGTCACCTTTGATCAAGTAGCCCATCAACTTCGTTTTGACTTAGATCCTTCGATCGTTGAGGTGAATGACGCAGAATTTAAAATTCGTTTTAAGGTTAAAGTTCTAGAAGACTGTAATGGCTTGAGAGACGCGTGTTCTAATCTGATTGAAAATACGGCGACCTCCTATTACCAGGGAGAAATCAATACCGATTCTGTAAATCAAGAACCTAGTTATTACGCCCTTGATGGCTGTAATTTTGGGGTGACGGGAAGTACAAACTTTTTATTGGGGCTCGAAGATTGTGATTTCATAAGGGATGAGGTGCTTTGTGGCGCTAGTCTGGACTTAACCGCAGGAGACGGTTATACGTCTTACACCTGGACGGATCAGAATGGAAATGTGGTTGGAACCACCCAGACCATAACGGTCACACAACCGGGTACCTATCGTTGTGATAAGGTTGCTCCTGCACCCTGCGTGGATGATGTGGAGACCGTCAATGTTACCTTATTCAGTGCGGTAACCAGTCCGATCTTACCCTTTGGCGACCGTACCGTGACCTGTCCGATCGATGGAACCCAAATGCCGGAAATATACTTGTGTGGAGCCAACGATAACCGATTGATTCAAACCGGTATCCAAGATGCAGAATCTATGGTGTGGGAGCGCTTAGATCCCACCAGTTGTGCCGCGACGCCTCAACAAGAATGTCCAAATACAGACGGGGCCTGTACCTGGAACCAGGTGGCTACCGGTCCAAACTACGATGTAACCCTGGCTGGAGAATATCGAGTGACCATCAACTATCCAAATGGATGTTTTAGAACCTTTTTCTTTAATGTTTATCAAAACACCCTGGATCCGAATTTAGCCTTGATCGAGCCCATTCAGTGTGGAAACGATGGAATCATTGAAGTGCAAAACGTTCCTGCTACAGGATATGAATTCAGCTTGAGTCCGTCAGGACCCTGGCAGACCGATCCCCGATTTACAGTAACTACTGCTGGAAATTATATTGCCTATATCCGTCAAATTGATCCCTTAGGAACGGCTTGTGTTTTTACGGCTGATGTGGATGTTCCCGAGGTTGGAATCACTATTAACACGATCGTTACTGATGTCGCCTGTCAGGGCGATCAGGGAAGCATTACCGTTCAGGTAACCGACGCGATACCAGCCTACCGCTATACTATTTCTGACGGAGGATCCTTTACCCAGACCTACAATACCAATCAGTCTACGCATACATTCAACGGACTTAATCCGGGAACGTATACCATAGACGTAACGGCCGGAGATGGAGCCTGCGCCATCTCGACCACAGAAACGGTGACCTTACTATCTGACCTGGCGCTTACCGCCAACGTACAGCAGGACATTACGTGTGATTCCGGACTCATTCAGGTGTCGGCTACCGGGGGCATAGCACCCTATAATTTCGCCATCTACAGTTATAACGGGACTGACGTAGATCCGACTGCCTATGTATGGCAAACCGATGAAACCTTTGTAATTCCAGCGGGTCAGGACGGAACATATTCCTTTATTGTAGCCGATCAAAATAATTGTACGGCGGTGTCTAATCCAGTCACTATTGAGGAAATACAACCCTTGCCGTACGAAGTGAATGCCACGGGCGTAGAATGTAATGGGGACGATTCCGGTTCCATCATATTTACCGTACTGGCCCCTCAGGGAGGTTATATGGTAAGGTATAGTATTGACGGAGGAATTACTTTCCAATCCTCCAGAATCTTCAACAATTTGGTTGCCGGCACTTATGATACCGTTTTCAGAACCCTAAGAGATGGTGTGACCTGTGATTACACCCAGCAAATTATCATTGATGAGCCGGATCCCTTAACCGCAGATTTGACCCTTGTTCAGGATTATACCTGTTTACAACGAGCAACCATTCAAGCGACTAATGTTAGCGGGGGAACACCACCCTATGAGTACAGTTTCAATGGCAATACCTATTTCCCTGGAGACACTTTTAGTGGCTTGACCGATGGGGTATATACGCTTTTCATCCGCGATGCCAATCGATGCGTGGTAGAAACGGCACCCTTGACAATCGATCCATTAAACCCTCCTACTGATATCACTTTCTCGGCAACAGCTATTAGCTGTCCGGCTTTAACAAGCGACGTGACCTTGAGTGTGACTGATGGAGACCCGGCATTTAATTACGAAATTATTGCTCCAGCTGCTGCTGTTACCAATAATGGCTCTAACGCGACTTTTAGCGGCCTACCTATTGGTAGCTATACCTTTAGAGTGACAGACAGTAGGGGATGTACCTACGACGAGAATTATACGATTAACGACATCACCTATATTCAAGCAGATCCACAATCGGTGACCAATGTGACCTGTGTAGGCGATACCGATGGAGCGGTAACTTTCGCGATAAGCGGCTTTACTACTTACGACTATACGATTACAGGACCGGCTTCTTTTACTTCCAGTGGAGCAGGCCAAAGCACTAACACCGTCACCGAGACCGGTTTGGCTGCCGGAACCTATCAAATTACGGTAACGGACAATACGACCAATTGTACGGATACCGCTTCTTTGACCGTTGAGGAACCAGCGGCACCCTTTGCGATTGATGATATTGAAATAAATCCTATCACTTGTGCATCTCCCGGTTTTGATCCTGGTTCTGTGACCATTTCTGTATCAGGAGGTTGGGGAGGTTACTCGTATATCTTGACCTACCCAGACGCTTCAACGGCTGGACCACAAAACAACGGGACTTTCAACAATCTAACTCTAGATGGCACCTACACCATTGAGGTAACAGATGCCAATGGATGTGTAATTAGCCAGAACTTTGTGATGGATCCGGCTACGCCTCCTGTGTTAGCCTTGGCTGTCAACGACTTCTGTTATGATGCAGCTACTGGTCTGGAAATAACAGCCTCAATCACTTCTGGTGGTACGGCTCCTTTCCAATACCGTATCCAACAAGGGGCCGGACCTTTCAGTGCCTATCAAACCAATAACGTATTCTCCGGTTTGGCTGCTGGAACCTATACCGTTGAGGTCATTGATAGCCGAAATTGTACGGCTACACAAACGATTACCGTAGCGCCTACCTTGACGGCCGCCGCTGCGCTCACTAAAGATTTTGACTGTAGCGCCAGCCCGGATGCGGTAATTGATGTTACGGTATCGGGAGGTTATCCGATCTATACCTACGAAGTGTCTGATGATGGAGGAGTAACCTATACTACATACACCCCTCCATTTACCACGACGACCCCGGGAGATTATGAGTTTCGAGTTACGGATAGCCAAGGATGTGTCGCAACGACTCAAGCCATAACGGTAAGCCCTGCAGTACCTCCTGTGGCTACCCATACCACAACAGATCCTTCCTGTAACGGAGGCAGTGATGGTCAGGTAATCATCACTGTAGATCCTAATGTGGGACAGGCACCCTACACCATTGATTTTAACGGCGGTAGCCCATCTTCGCAGACTACCTACACCGGTTTAAGCGCAGGAATCACCTACAATTATATTGTACGAGATGCTAAAGCATGTGAAACACCTTATTCCTTCACGCTATCAGAACCTACAGCAATAACGGCCGATGTCTTTTTCGATCCGATTACCTGTGGAATGAGCGGTGATGAACTGGGTACTATTCGTGTTGAAAATGTCGCTGGAGGTTCGGGTACTTATACCTATTATTTATTAGATGGTGGTGGTAATTTAGATACAACTACTTCAAGCACGAATCCCGAAGGGCCTACTGCTTTGGATAACACTACTTTCGACGACCTTACTTTTGGAGATTACACTGTGCGAATTGTAGATTCTAACGGTTGCGAATATGTAGAATCGAATAGGATTAATACTACCGTAGACATTGTCGACCCTGTAGTAGATGTTACAACTGACTGTATTGATCAAGTCACTCTTAATGTCAACATCAATGGTGGTGTTGGTCCATTTTTGATTAGTATTTTGAACTATGCACCTCACTCAACGTCTGTTCCGCCGAATATGCTGCCAACCAGCAGCGGTACGCCTCAAGAACGCAATCATCAATACAGCGGACTTCCTTTTGGTGTTGAGTTTTGGATTCAGGTGGTCGATACAGATACAGGTTGTTCTTCAGTCGAAGTTATCCCGGCTCAAAATCCTCCTAATGGACCAGAAGTCACTATAGTTGATACTATAGATAGCTGCTTTGGAGCAGATACGGGAGAAATGACTTTTGAAGTTAATGGACATACAGGAACAACCATTGACTGGGATATCGTTGATATCGCAACTGGTTTAACAATAGCTTCCTTTACGGAGTCTGTCACACCAATGGTAACTTTCACACGAACAGTTACAAGTCTTCCTAATGGAAACTATTACATTGAAGTAACTGACGGAGGGGCAACTCCCTGTATATCTGGAGCCCAATTTAGAATTGCCGAAAACTCAGAAATTTTCTTAACGGAGGTGAGTAATGTGAACGCTAATTGTAACATTGGAGCTCAGGTTTCTGTTCGAGCCACAGGAGGAACGGGGCCTTATACCTATTCTTTTGTCCCTGATGGAGCTCCGGCCGGAACCTTTACTTCCAGTAATTTTGCAGAATTAGATCCAGCCATTTCTTTAGATTGGGATGTTTATGTGCAAGACGCAATCGGTTGTCCTCAAGGGCCATTGGATATCTCCATTGAAGTTGATCCATTACCTGTATTGACGGTACCTGCCTTTGCTGATGATCAGTGTGCGTCTGATGGTACGTCTTACACCTTTACGGTGACCGGATCAAGTCCGAGTACCCCTCCCATTACTCCATTATCCTACAGTCTGGATGGTGTTAGTTTTGTAGGCAGCGGCAACTCCCACACCTTTACGGTAAGTGCACCAGGAGTTTACACCGTGAGTCTACGGGATGGAAACGGTTGTATAGTTACTGATGACATAGAGATCTTCCCCCCTCTTGATGTATTCGCTTTCGCGGAAGCACAGCCAAGCTGTACCACAGGAGGAACCATTGAAGTATCAGGATCCGGAGGTTCTGGAACTAGCGCCAATTACGACTTTGTGTTACTGGATTCTAGTTTGACCCCAGTCTCTGGATTTCCATTGACCGGAAATCAGTTTGTGAATGTGCCTGATGGAGATTATGTGGTACGAATCACAGATACCACTGTAGGAAGTCCTAATTGTACGGCTGATTTCCCGATCACTCTAGAGCAACCCGTTCTTCCGGTGCTATTGGCGCCTACGGTGACTGATGTCTCTTGTAACGGAGCGATGGATGGAAGCATCCGGGCCAATTTAGATGCCACAACAGCTACTCAGCCTCCGTATACTTATGAATTGTTCGATAACATGACTAATATCTCGATCGCAGGACCACAAGCAAGTCCTTTATTTACCGGACTTTCCGGAGGGGAGTATCGTATTGAAGTCATCTCAGGACGCGACTGTCAAGCGGTTCAGGCGCCTATCACCGTTAACGAAGCCTCTCCTTTAGCCTTTACGGTAAGCGCTACGGAGTTTGCTTGTGCGGCTAACAATTCGGTGAACACGGTGACCATCACGGCGACCATTACCAATGATACCAGTGGTAATCCTTCTGGAACGGCGCCTTACTTGTACAGTCTGGATGGAACGAATTTCCAAACCACAAACACTTTTGACATCGTAGATACCGGGGTGACTCAGAATTTCACCGTGTATGTGCGGGATGCTGCCGGATGTCAGGAGACACAGACCATCACTGTTGATCCATTACCGGTTCTCACAGCAACGGTAGTTAATCAAGTCACACCTATTTCTTGCGTTACGGATGAAGTAGTAACAGTAGAGGTGACCGGTGGTTCTGGAAACTATACCTATACTTTATTGCCCAGTGGACCTACTCAGGGACCAACAACGAGTACTTTGGCTACGTTTACACTTACGGAACCGGGTACCTACGTGTTCCAAGTGACGGATGTGGATACAGGCTGTTATATCAATACGGCGCCTTATACCATAGCACCCTTTGACACAATGGAGGTGGCCGCTACACGAATTAGAGGGAATGCCTGTTATGGCGATGCAAATGGCGAGCTCTCTGTTGATGTTAGCGGATACACAGGAGCGTACACCTATGAAGTATTTGATGATTTGGGAACAAGTGTACAGATAGGCGTTGGAGACACAAGTGCTAATCCATTAATAATAAGCAATTTAGCCACCAACGTGTATACTGTGGCGATCATGCAAACCAATCAGCCTTTCTGTGCAGAAGTCACTAATGTGGTCCGTATTGAAGGACCCCCTGCCCCCTTAGCATTAACAGCGGCAGTGACTGATGACTTGACGTGTGATCCGGGTATGGATGGTACCATTACAGCCACTGCCAGCGGTGGTTGGGGCCAATATACCTATAGCCTTAATGGAGGCCCATTTGTATCATCTCCAGTCTTTACAGGTCTTGGAGCAGGTACTTATACCATACAGGTAAGAGATCGCGCAACTGATTTTTGTTTAGAATCACAGATCGTGACCATTGATGCACCACTGCCCATCGCAGCTTCGGCCACCGGAACGGATGTGGTATGTTACAATGACACGAATGGAACGGTGACGGCGACGGCTTCCGGCGGACAAGGACCGGGCACGTATACCTATGTGCTGAACTATCCTTCGGGGAATACTTCAGCGGTACAGACAACGCCGGTATTTACCGATTTACCACCAGGCACCTACACGGTGACAGTGAATGATGACCTGAATTGTGGGATAACTACCAATCCAGTGATCATCAACAACCCACCAGAAGTCGGGGTCACGGTAGCGATTACGCAGGAAACGACCTGTTTGAATGATACCGAGATCACGGTAAACGGGAGTAACGGTACACCGCCTTACTTGTACAGTATGGATGGAGTCAACTTTAGCGCCAACAATACCTTTAGTGGACTGGGCGCTGGCGACTACACCTTCTATGTTCAAGATGCTATTGGATGTACTTCATCAGCGTCGAATACCATTACCGTAGAAGAAATTATGCCTTTGGAGGTACAGCTCAACCTGGATGCCGCTCAGATCAGCTGTTTTGGAATGACCAATGGAGCTGTTGATGCACAAGCAACGGGAGGACTGGGAGACTATATGTACACCTTGGTATCACCAACGAATACCGTCATTAGTGGTCCACAAACCTCAGGGTATTTCAACAATATCCCTCCAGGAACGTATCGAATAGCAGTCGACAGTCAGGATTGTGAAGTTACCTCTCAACCTTTTACCATCGTTGAGCCTCCTTTATTGGAAGTGGAAATCGATGTACAGCATGTGACTTGCTTTGGTGAACAGGATGGAGTGATTACCATCACTGCTGGCGGCGGATCTCCAGACATACTTTACTCTATCGATCAGCTGCAATACACTACCGATAATGTATTGGAAGACTTGGCCGGAGGTACCTACACGGTATTCGTGCAAGACCGACGTGGTTGTTCTCAGGAATTTGAGGTCGAAGTGGAGGAAGCTCCTGCTCTGGAGGCCAACGGAAGTATCCTAAGTACTGAAGTTTGTCAAGGAGAAGATACCAACAGTATCGAAGTAGTGATCACGGGAGGACGTCAACCTTATGAAGTGAGTACAGACAATGTGAACTTTACCCCAATTGCTGGTGATACCTATGTGATTGACAATCTGCAAGGTGGTCAGGCGTATGCGGTTTTCGTTCGGGATGCTTTTGGTTGTGATGCGGTTGTAGCCCCTATGACCTTTGATGCACCCATTGTTTTGGCAGCTGAAGCAGCGCCGGAATATTTCTGTGATAGAGATGCTTCGATTATGGTGACCGGTGTCGATCCACAGTTTGCAGACGATGTACTGTACGCTATGGATGGAGGTCCAGGACAATTGTCAAATGAGTTTACTAATGTAGCACCCGGTATGCATAGCATCGAGGTTCAACACACGCTCAGCGGTTGTACCTATACCATACCACCTGTAGAAGTAATGGATGTGGAAGCAGTGAGCATTACTGCGGTTCAGGAAATCGGATTGAATGAATACCAGATTTCTGTGAGCGGTGGATTCCCGCCCTATAACTACTACGTAAACGGTCAGCAGATCAGTGATAATGGAATTTTCATGATCGATGCCGATGGAACTTATGACATCAGAGTGACTGATAGTTTAGACTGTGAGGCCCTCTTCAGTATTGGATTGACATTCATTGATGTCGAGATCCCTAATTATTTCACGCCCAACGACGATGGAAGTAATGATCGATGGAGACCTACTAATTTGGAATATTTCCCGAATGCCAAGGTCTTGATCTTTGATCGCTACTCCCGACTAATTATTGAGTTTGATGGAAGTTACACCGGATGGGATGGTAACTACCAGAATATGCCACTACCAACGGGAGACTATTGGTATGTACTAGAAACCAATGATCCGGATAACCGAGTTTTCAAAGGGCACTTTACACTATATAGATGATGAGAAGGATAATAGCGCTTTTTATAGTATTGGCCGCAGTCTCGGTTTCCCGAGGCCAGGAATTGAATTTGCCTCTGTCAAATCAGTATCTGGCGGATAACCCCTACGTAATCTCTAGTGCCTTTGCCGGAATTGGAGACTGTTGGCAGGTACGTTTGAATGGATTGACCCAATGGGTGGGGATCAAAGACTCACCCAACACTCAATCCCTTTCTATAGACGGAAGGATTAAGGACAATTCGGGCGTAGGATTGATCATTTTCAATGACCAGAACGGATACACCTCTCAAAAGGGAGTGCAGGCTTCTTTTGCGCATCACCTGACCATTGATGAGTACAATGATCATTATCTTTCTTTTGGAATCAGCTATAAATTCACGCAATTTGGCGTCAACACCTCCGAATTTGACCCTACCATCTTTGACGCCGGGCTTCGAGGCGACCTCAGCTTGGGGAACTCCAATTTCGAGATCAGTACCCTATGGCGTTATAAAGGGCTTTTTGTGAGTTTGAACGCGGTCAACCTGGTCGCTAAGGATCTGGATGAATTTGGAGCCAACGAACCTTCAGATATCCGTAATTACTACGCCTATGCCGGATATGTATTCAAGCCAAAATACCTGAAATGGGAGTTCGAACCTTCTGTCTTTTATCAAAAGTTTGACGGGGATACCCGGGCGACCACCGATATCAATTTTAAAGCGCGTAAGATGAATCGGGAAGATTATTATTGGGCAGGGATCAGCCTGCGCTCGATCAATGATCAGGGTTTTAAGCCCAATTGGCTTTCTCCCATGTTCGGCTTAAAGAAAGGATTGTTCTACGCCGCTTACAGCTATCAGATCAACGTCAACGAGATCCAACCCTACAATGCGGGGTCCCATATGATCACGATCGGATTTGACTTTGGTTGTGCGCCCAGTACCTGTTCGTGTACCTGGTAGTAGAGGAGTAAACTCGTGTATCTGCAGGTGGTTTGTCGTGTAAAGTCTTAATTTTAGGCCTGGCATGATCGATGAATTACTCCAACAAGCCCGAGCCTGCACCTTCTGCAAAGAACAATTGCCTAGAGGTCCGCGACCCATCGTCGAAGCTTCTGCACAATCTAAAATCATATTGATCAGTCAGGCTCCAGGAGCCGTGGTACATGAGTCAGGCATTGCCTGGGCAGATCAAAGCGGGAAACGCTTACGCGAATGGCTGGGCGTGGATGAACATACCTTTTATCAAACCGATAATTTTTCTATTCTACCCATGGGCTTTTGTTATCCCGGTAAAGGAGCTACCGGTGATCTTCCACCCCGAAAAGAATGCGCTCCCCTATGGCATCCGGAGTTTTTAAAGGTTTTGGAACATCGACAATTAGTGCTGCTCATAGGCACCTATGCCCAACAGTATTATTTACCCAAGGACGGAAGAAATCTTACCCAGCGGGTGCAGCACTACGACGAGTATTTACCACAGTATTGGCCCCTGCCTCATCCGTCCCCGGTCAATCATTTTTGGCGATCCAAAAACCCTTGGTTTGAAAAGAAAGTGGTCCCTGAATTACAAAAACGTATCGCCGAGATCTTAGAGTATTAAGGAGAAGACTAGCGATTTTCTAATAACTCAATCAAACGTTCAACATCAGGATGGGCATAGCCAGAAATGGGCAGAAGACGCTTTTTTTGACCGCTCAGATGTATTTCGAGCCGGTCAGAAAAAGCTTCCACTACTTCTATTTCACCCTGGTGCAGGTGGGACACTGTTCGTCCGTTCAACTTCACCGAAATTCGCTGCCCTTGATAGCGTACAAAATGATTGAACTGAAGAGGAAAAAGGGAAGGAAGCATTAAGAAAACGACCCCTAAAGATTGCCATAGGGTAAAGTGTTGATTGACGCCCAGCAACAGGCTTATTAAGCCAAAAAATATACTTGCTAGTCCGAGGCTATAGGAAATAACTCTCCATCTTGAATACCCGTTGATAAAGGTGATTTTTTTCATTTTTAATTATTCGTGTTTCCCAACTTCGAAACCGTGTTTCCCCAGGTATTGCTTACCGCTGTCAATGGCGGCTTGCTCCAGTACGGTGCCCATAGAATCATTCCAACGGTTGAGGTAGCCAAAAAGGGAGATCACCCCTAACATTTCTACGATCTCGCCTTCATTCCAATGTTGGTAGAGTCGGTTTTTAATTTGTTGATCCACGGCGTTGGGTACCTGAGAGGCCGCCAGCGAAAAGTCTAGAGCCGCCCGCTCTGCCTCAGAAAAGGCCGGATGGGTGCGGTAGTCCCAAATATGATCTAACTGCTCCTGCTCGGCTCCATAGCGCTCTGCCGCTCGAATAGTATGGGCCTGGCAGTAGCGACAGCCGGTCGCATTGCTGGATACCCAGGCGATCATACGCTTTAGGGCTGAGGTCACGCGTCCCTCATTGGCCATGACCGCTTTATTTAAATTGATGAATGCTTTGGAAATGGCAGGCCGATACTGCATGGTCAATACGGAGTTGGGACAAAAACCCAGGGTTTCGTTAAAGAATTTGGCCAATTCGGCCGTTTCCGGACTGTGATCGGCGGGTAGTGGATTGACTAAAGGCATAGGAATCAGTTTATGCGGTCAATTTACAAATTTTGAGTGCTATCCAAGGGCCTGTCGTTTCGATCTTTTGACGGAGCTTTGTACCTTGAATCGGCCTGAACTAGAGCTTTTTCCTATGCGTTGGACCCTACATCCAAAACCTGATCCTGAAAAAACCTGCCAGTTGGCCAAGGCCTTGCAGGTTTCTGAAAGTATAGCCGTACTCCTGGTGCAGCGGGGAGTGGACACTTTCGCGAAAGCGAAACACTACTTCCGACCGTCCTGGGGCGATCTGCATAATCCCTTTCTAATGAAAGACATGCGGCAGGCCGTCGATCGCATCTTTCAGGCGGTAGAACAGCAAGAAGCTATTTTGGTTTTTGGGGACTACGACGTGGACGGTACCACCAGTGTGGCCTTGGTGAGTTCCTACCTCCAATCCTTTTATCCTCGAGTAGCCACCTACATACCCGATCGTTACGAGGAAGGCTACGGGGTGTCTTATGCGGGCATCGATTACGCCCATGATAATGATATTAGCTTGATCATCGCTCTGGATTGCGGGGTAAAGGCGGTCGAAAAAGTGGCTTATGCCCGGGAAAAGGGCATTGATTTTATCATTTGCGATCACCACCGTCCGGGACCGGTGCTTCCGGAGGCCGTTGCCGTACTCGATCCCAAACGCAGCGATTGTACGTATCGCTATGATGAACTGTGCGGTTGCGGAGTAGGATTCAAGTTGATCCAGGCACTGGCTACGGTTCGTGGACAGGATCAGCAGGAGTTATATCCTTACCTGGATCTGGTCGCAACAGCCATTGGCGCTGATATTGTGCCCATCACCGGTGAAAACCGGGTGCTGGCCTACTTTGGCTTGCAGGTGATCAATACCAGTCCGCGTATTGGCTTTAAGGCCCTGCTCAGCCAGGTAAAAAAAGAAGAACTGACCATCATGGACGTCGTATTCATTATCGCCCCGCGCATCAATGCCGCCGGTAGAATGAAGCACGGGAATCATGCGGTGACGCTTTTAAAAGAGACCAACTGGGATCTTGCCATGCAGTGGGCACAGGAAATAGAACAGTACAATGCAGAGCGTAAGGAGGCCGATAAGGCCATCACTGCGCAAGCCCTGGAACAGATCGAACGGAATCAGGAAACCACCCGTAAGACCACGGTCGTTTTTCAGGAAGATTGGCATAAGGGAGTGATCGGTATCGTGGCGTCCCGCCTTACGGAAACCTATTATCGACCTACTCTGGTCTTTACCCAAAGTGGGGATAAACTAGCCGCTTCCGCTCGCTCCGTCAAAGATTTTGACGTTTATGAAGCCCTGGAGGCCTGTAGTGAACATATTGAACAGTTTGGAGGGCACAAATATGCGGCCGGTTTAACCCTCAGCAAAGATCAGTACGAAGCCTTCAAGAAGCGCTTTGAGGAAGTGGTCAACCAATCGATCGACGAGCGTTTGCTTACCCCGGAATTGCGGATCGATATGGACCTGGAGCTGCAGGAAATCAGCCCCAAATTCTATCGCATACTACGTCAAATGGCTCCTTTTGGCCCGGGCAATCCCAGTCCCACCTTTCGATCGGTCAATGTGATCGACACCGGCTATGCCAAGGGCGTGGGTGACGACCAGAGCCATCTGAAGTTGTCGGTTCGTCATCAGCACGGAGGTCCTGCTTTTGGAGCTATTGGTTTTGGACTAGGACATCATTTGGAATTAGTTAAGTCCGGACAACCCTTTCAGATCGCTTATGCCATTGAAGAAAACGTTTGGAACGGACAGAGCAGTTTGCAGTTACGCATTAAAGACTTGATGGCATATCCTCCGACTCAAAAGACTTCAACTGAAAGTCCTGACCATCAAATTCACCATAGGTAAAATGCGTGATCCAATCGCCTAAATTGAAGTAGGTCGAGCGTTCTCCCACCTCAATGCGCATGGGAAGATGGCGATGTCCAAAAATAAAGTAGTCGTAATGTTCCTGCTCCAATTTGCGCTTGGCGTAGGTAGCCAACCATTCGTTGTCTTCTCCCAGGAAAATATGATCGTCATCGCCGGAGATGATTTTGTTCTTTACCGACAAATAATGAGCGATGCGCATGCCGATATCCGGATGCCCCCAACGGAACAACCATTTAAAAAAAGGACTTAAAAAGATCTTTTTCATCCGTTTGTATCCCTTATCTCCAGGGCCCAAACCATCTCCATGACCGATAAAGAATTTTTTATCATTGAAGGTAAAAGCCTCTGGTTTGTGGTAGACCGGTATACCGAGTTCGTCTTCAAAATACCCATTCATCCAGAGATCGTGATTGCCGACGAAAAAGTGGATTTCAATGCCACTGTCGGCCATTTCAGCCAGTTTGCCAAGGGTACGTACAAATCCTTTAGGCACAACGGTTCGGTACTCAAACCAAAAATCGAAAAGGTCTCCCAGAAGAAAAATGGCATGGGCATCGGGACGTATTTCCTCTAACCAGCGCAGGAATTTTTTTCTCGAGGTCGGCTGGCTTCGTGCGTAGGTGCTCCCAGATGATTGTCGCTGGAGAAATAGATCTTTTTGCCTTCGGGGATGCGCATTCGGTAAAGGTAGCGATTTATGGGTGGAGTTTATAGGTTGTCATCCGCGTACCATTCCGCATAGCTGGAAGCGGTCTCACGCAGTTTTAGGTGATGAAGACGAATGTTCTTGGGCAGTCTTTGTTTTATTTTTTCGGCGAAATCGATGATCATCATCTCGCTAGTGGGTTGGTAATCCACCAGAAGAACGTGATGTCCCCGTGTAGCCAGTTCGTTGGCAAGCTCGACGTGGGGGGTGTTTTTATTGAATACCGTGGCATGATCGAACAGATCTACAATTTCCTCTTTGACGATTTTTTTCAGATCCGTAAAGTCAATGACCATCCCAAACTTCACATGCTCTTGATCTGCAATGGGTTGACCAATAACCGTAACATCCAACTTATAGCTGTGCCCGTGCACATTGCGACACTTGCCGTCGTAGCCGTAAAGCGCATGTCCGGTTTCAAATGAAAATTGTTTTGTAATGCGTATCGTACTCATGATGGAAAAAGGTCTAGCGACACCCAGGATACGGGCTTATCGCTTGTTTTTGTATTTGTTATAGATGAATACGATCACCAATACCAGTGCGAGGATCAAAAAGATGCCGTTACCGCCTAAAAATCGCAAAAGGTCCATAATTCTTGTTTGATTGGGGAATTTACTGGTTTTGTGCTAGGGGATAAAATTTGCGCATGAATTTTATGACTAGTGCAGCCCCTCTATAAAAAACCCAGGCCAGTAGTGCGATCCAGATTCCGGTGAGGCCCATTTCCAGATAGCGGCATAGGTAGAGTACGGGCAGAAAGGCCAGTAAGGTAGCCCCCAATAACACATCTCTTAAGTAACGCATTTCTCCCAGTCCTTTAAAAATAGCATCAAAGGTAAACGCCACCGCATTCAAGGGTTGACATAAAAGAACCAAGTAGAACATGCTGTAGAACACCTCCAACACCAGAGGATCTTTATTGAATAAACGCCCTAAAGGCTCGTAGCATAGAAATCCGCCGAGCATGAGCAGCACACAAATCACGACATTGTAGAGATTGACGCGTTTAGCCAGCAATAACAGGCGATTATACTCCTTGCCTCCTAGAAGTTTCCCGCTCAATAGATTACCCGCAGCACCATAACCGTCGATAAAAAAGGCGGAAAAGAGCCAAATATTGATGGCGATGGCATGAGCTGCAATTTGTTCTTTCCCCAGGGCGGTCGCCTCCCTCACTGCGATCAAAAGCGCGGCATTTAAGGCGATGGCACGCACAAATAGATTTAAACTCATAGGGACTAACCGTCTGATCTCGTGGTGCAGCGGAAAATACAAGCGAAGCGACACCTTTGTCTTTTTAAGTAGAAGGATCAGGGAAAGCACAGCCATAAAAAGTTGAGCGCATAAACTGGCCCAGGCGGCTCCGGTAAGCCCTTGAGCAGTGACCCATCCTTCCCAGCCGTAGACCAGCAAGAAATCAAGGCCAATATTGACCCCCGCTCCCAGAATGGCGATGATCATGGGCCAAAAGGTATTCTGCAGGCCTCTAAAAACGCCAAAGATCCCAAACACCAATAAGGTGAGCGGAAAACCCCAAACCCGAATGCTGTAATAGTCCAGGCTCATCTGCAGCACCTGGTTTTCGGCATTCAGAAAAGTAAAAATCTGTTCTGCAAAAAAGTAAGTGCTTACCAGAACCAACAGGCTCATGACCACATTGATATAGATGGCCTGCGCTGGAAAGGCACCCAGTTCATCAATCTTACCGGCCCCCAGATTTTGTGCGATGATGGTAGCGATGGCTGCCCGTGTCTGCCCCAATACCCAGATCAGCATGGAAAGAAAGGACCCTACGATCCCGACGGCAGCAAGAGCCTCGGTGCCTGTTATGGGGATATTCCCTACCACTGCGGCATCGGTCAAAGACAATAAGGGTTCAGCCACGCCCGCAACCATGGCGGGTAAAGCCAGTTGTTGAATGCGCTTGAAGGAAATGGAGGTATTTGACATAGCTTTCGCGAAAGCGAAATTAAGCTTTAAAAGACGAGTTCGTAGCAGTGAAAAGGAAATTCGCTCTGTTTGGGAAAATACACGTCATCTAAACGCGTGTAGCCTCGTTGTTCGTAGAATTTGACATTTCTGGAATTTTGGCTGAAGGTGTCCAGACGCACGGAGACATATCCCTCTGTTTTGGCCTTGTGCTCCGCAAAATCCATGAGTTGCTGGGCATACCCCTGACCCTGGAAGTTGGGATGAACCGCCAGCCGATGCACGTAGAGACAGTGCGATTGAAGCGGTGTGAGCCAGTTGATGGGGTCGTACTCCGCATCCCGATGATCGGAGAGGACCACGGTTCCTACGAGGGTGTCCTCAGGCTTCAAGATATACAAGCTCTGATCTGCCCAATCAGACTCAAAAGCCGTTCGCGAGGGATAATGCTCGTTCCATTGGTATATCCCCTTGGAAATAAGATGCTTGGCACAGGCGGCAGTTAGTTGGAGAATTTCGTCTATTTCTGTTTTTTTCGCAGGTCTTATCACGATTTCCATGTACTTTTGCCCTAAATTAAACCTTAAACACGGCCCCATGCAAACATTTTTAGTTCCCTTAGGTAATCTGGACGATGGAATAAACAACCTAAAATACGCTTTGGAATTTGCCAAGGCGATGCAGGCTCGTTTACTGGTCGCCAAGTTGTACAAAGAAATTCCTCGTGCTGGGAATCTAGCCGAGGGGAATTTGAGCTTACGCGAAATAACTGAACAGGATATTCGGGAGGAATTGGACAAGCATGGATCCAACTACCGAGACGTAAGCGCTTTGCCTCTAGAGGGAGAGGATTGGGTAGATGCAGTGGCACACTACCATCAGCAGGAAAATGTTGATTTGATCCTATTGCCTCCACATAAGACTTCGTTGAATGATGATCTCTATTTGGGAACCGTTTCCGGAGGCTTTGTGAAGCAAACCGAAATCCCGGTGTTGATTGTCGGGAATGAGTATGAATTTCAACCCATTAAGCGGGTATTGATGGCCGTGAAATCCGGACATGTGAAGAATAAAGAGATCTTAAAACCCATCAAGGCCATTAAAAAGTCTTTTGAGGCTGAACTACGCTTGCTTCAGGTGAAGACTCCTCGTTTTCTGCCGGAAGATGCCGAGTTTGATACCGTTTTGGGTAAAATTGTTGATTGTTACAAAAGCACAGAAAATGCCACCTTATTTCAGGGTGTTTTGGAGCATTTAAACGAAAATAATCCCGATATGATTTGCGTTTTTCGCAGAAAAAGAGGTTTCTTTGCCAAACTTTGGGATGAAGGCGTGATCCGCAAGTCTGATTTTGAAAGTCGGATTCCGCTTCTTATTTTAAAGGAGGCGATTTAATCGCATTTAGGGGATGTAGCTTCCCGCAAAAAGCTACGCTCTGCGGGACAGGCAGCTTCGCCCATCCCCAGAGTAAATCAAGGGGATGTAGCTCAGCTGGCTAGAGCGTTTGACTGGCAGTCAAGAGGTCGTGGGTTCGAGTCCCATCTTCTCCACATCAAGCAGAAAATCCATAGTGAGCGCTATGGATTTTTTTTTGCGTAGGCTTAGCAAGTCTACTTGCATAAGCGCGTTAATGTTGGACCGATTAGTGCGGCAATCAATCCCATCTTCTCCACATCAAGCAGAGAATCCATAGTGAGAGCTATGGATTTTTTTGTGCGTGGCTCTTTAGTAAAGACAGCTTTTCACAGGGACGATCTGTGCTTTACCTATCCTAATAATTCCAACTGATTCTGGATCTAATTCTGACAACGAAATTTATAAATGTACCTGATAATTAGCAAGATAACTGTCTCTTAGAAAACATTACGTACATTTATTCTTCAAGAAACGGCGATGAATCTTCGAACATTCAGCATTACATTTGGTCTCCTGATATTTTTTGGATTTCAGTCCGAAGTCGATCAACTGCGCGACTCTCTAAAGCATGCAGCACCCAATTCTATTGAGCGGGTAGACCTTCTTAATGAGTTGGGTTATGAATTATGGATACATGATCCAGCAGAATCCGTAAATCTGGGTCAAGAGGCAGCTCGAATGGCCCAAAATATAGGCTATGCGTCTGGTAAAGCTCGTGCAGCACGAATCGAAGGGGTGGGCCACTGGGCTCTTGGGGAGCCCCGAAAAGCCCTGGAGAGTCTAATTCGTGCCCGTGATCAATATACGCTACTTGAGGATCAGAAAGGACTTGCCAATACTTGGCTCAATTTAGGTATGGTCTACGCAGATCTTGGCGAAGAAGGTCAGGCTATGGAGCTTTATAAAAGTGCCATTACTATTTTTGAGCAATTGGGATTAGAAGTTCGAGTGGCGACTGCATTTACCAAATTAGGCATGATTTATATGAATCGGGCCCAATATCCAGACGCTCTTAATTATTTTACGAGTGCTCTGAACATTCATCAATCTCATCATTTCGTATACGGAATTGCCGAAGCTCATAATCGTCTCGGGACTCTGTATCTGTTGCAAAATGACCTGGAACAAGCAGATTATCATTTACGTCAGTCACTGATCCAGGGAAGAAGTATTGAGGATGAAGACGGACTCATAAGTAATTTGATTCAGTTGGGTAAGCTGCAGCGTCTTCGAAAGGAATATGAAGTGGCCGAAATGCACTTAGACGCCGCGCTGAAGAAGTCCAGGGCTAAAGATTTGAAGAATTATCAGTTAGCCGTGTATGAGGAATTGAAGGAAATAAAAAAGGAACAAGGTCAATTGGATTCTGCATTACTGTATTACGACAACTACCTCTCTCTTAGAGATTCCATTTACAACAGTCGCTTATCCAAACAGATAGCAGTTCTCGAATTTGACAGTGAATTGAAAGAAAAAGACCTCGCCCTGACCAATCTGGAACAGAAAAATCAGAGTAGTCAGACTATTCAATGGATTCTTTTTGTAGGAATTTGGGTCATTGGACTCCTTGCCTTTTTTCTAATAAAGAGCCTACGCCTACGCAATAAAAATCAGAAAGAATTACTTCTGTCCCAACAGCGTGAGAACAGTGCCGCCCTAGATAATCAACTTTTAAAGCAAGCTGAGTTAGAAAGAGAGCTGGCATATAAGAACAAAGAACTTACGTCTTATACGCTCAATTTTGTTCAAAAGAATGACTTACTCCGAACTCTTAAGGAAAAGGTTGAAGATTTATCTCCTGGAATTACTGACTCTGTACGGAAAAAGAAAATTGCAGATTTGAAACGGTTGTTAAAGCAGCACGATACGACAGAAAAAGATTGGGAAGACTTTCGCTTGTATTTCGAACAAGTGCATGCCAACTTTTTTATTGTTCTTAAGAATTCATTTCCAGAACTCAGTCCGAATGATTTAAAAGTGGCAGCGCTCACCCGCCTAAATTTGAGCATTAAAGAGTCAGCATCTATCCTCGGAATCTCACCAGAAAGCGCAAAAACAGCGCGCTACCGACTGCGCAAAAAATTAGAGCTCGATGCTCAGGAAGATCTTTTCGATTTTCTCATCCGTATTGAAACCAAAGCGCACTAGGGACAAACGCAGCTTTTACTTTTCTCCCGTCTACTTCATATAGTTATTATGATAGTAGGTAGACCATTCATGTCTACCTAGAATTTTCTTGTGGATCACTTTTCGTACCCCTGATTTACTAGGAATGAGGAATAGAGCCCAATACATTTGTTTTTCAATTTCGCCGGTATGCTAAACCGGAATGTATTCATCTAAAAAATCGAACATTATGAAAACACAGAATTTCTTAATAGCAAGCCGCTATTACAACGGTCTTGAAAATTTCAAGTCGAGACGAAAATTGGAACGAGCTACAGTCCGAAAAAATCAAAAGTCATGAAAAGTATTTTTTTAAATTGGCCGAGTCCCATAGAATTAGTGTTGGACCCGGTCTCGCTAATCGTCTTAGGGATCTATGCGAGCCTTATCCTTTGGGAAGCTTTATTTCCGGCACGAAAACTACCTCGAGTTAAATATTGGAGGGTAAAGGGGCTCATGGCATTTGTGCTTTTTTTCTACTTGTCGTCTTACCTACCCTTGGTGTGGGATAACTACTTGGCCAATTATCAAGTATTTGATTTAACAGGTTTGGGAATCTACTGGGGTGCATTGGTGGGTGTACTGGTCTATGAGTTGGGTGAGTATACCTGGCACCGGACCATGCACAACAGCGATTTTCTATGGAGAGCGATACATCAAATGCATCATAGCGCAGAGCGATTGGACAGCTACGGAGCCTTTTACTTCAGCCCTCTTGATATGATGGGTTGGGTGCTTGTCAGTAGCCTATGTCTGGTTCTTGTAGTTGGACTTACTCCAGAGGCTGCTACATTAGTCATTTTGGTCACAACCTTCCTAACCATTTTTCAGCATACCAATATAAAGACTCCAAGATGGATCGGATACTTCATTCAAAGGCCGGAAGCGCACAGTATTCATCATGCCAGGGGGTGCATGCCTATAATTATGCGGGAATTACTCTTTATGATATGCTGTTTGGAACATTTAAGAACCCAAAAAACTATGAGTTGGAATCTGGTTTTTACGACGGGGCATCTAATCGTATTCGGGAAATGCTCTTTTTTAAAGATGTCACCAAACCTGATCCTATGCAAGCTTCATCTGATGAAGCTAAGTATTCCGACAATAATTGAATTAACATTTAAAACAAAAATTATGAAACCAATAAATTCTATTTTGATTTTGTGGCTAGTTGCTGCAACTTCATGCTCCTCAGACGACTATACCGGTGAGGCGCCAGTACGTGATAATCGAACATTGAACGTGATCGGTAGGGGAACTGCCATAGCACAAGTAAAAACTGTAGAGGATCCCGATACCGGCGAACCAACAGAGGCTTTTTGCTTTTTAATGGATCTCTTTGATGCCGATTCCGGTCAACTTATAGGGAGTCTTACTGATTGTGATCTGGGAACGACAGAATCTCCAGACGGATCCTTAATATCAAAGATCATAACGACCTTTAATATTACAGGCCGTGGAAGTATTACTTCTCGAGGAGACGTCCTTCAAATACCGTTGGGAGAAAATAAATTTAGCACCGCGTTTACTCCTCAGGAGAATAATATTTTATCTACCACATTTGATTTCGAAGGATTTGTAGGGAAATCCACTCTCACTGGAGTAGTTGATCTCAGTCGTTTAGAGCAGGATATCATTGAGTTTGACTGCAATTTTGTCATTGAATTAGAGTCTGTCAATTGATTTTAGCTAGTAGATGAACTTTTTTATGGATTTAAGTTTTCAGTCAATCCATCTCTTTTTCGATAAACGGAACGTTAATACTTAGCAGTTCTCGAAGTAGGTCTAACAACTGCTCCTGAAAGTGCTGTTGAATTTCAGTGGAAAGTAAAGGTTGTTTATTCACCCGCAGGCTTAGAAAACCAGCGCTCAAATTGCGAAAGGAGTAGATGCCTGCATAGCCTTCAGGAAATCCCTTCATTTGAGCATAGGTGAGTACCTGAAAGGCTTTTGCATGTTTCTTGTAGTCGGTAGTTAGCGCTTCCCAATCGTAGATATTCAATTCGCTTTGCTCCACTTTACCGGTTTTGTAGTCAATGATCCGTGGTATTCCGTCAAAGTGGTCCATGCGATCAACCGTTCCCTTAAGGAATATGGGATCTTGGAGGGCAGGCGCTTTGAAAGCCACCTTTAACTGTTGCTCCAGTCCTGATATGATAATCTCGTGCCCATCATCTACCAGTTTCTTTTCTAAAGCCAGGAAATTCTCTACAAAGCGTGCCGCCACATGTTGAATCAACAGGTTCTTGCCATAGAGTTCCTCCCGCCGACCGTACGTTTTGGTTAGGGATTCCTGAAGCACTTCCGGTAAATGTTCTTTAAAGTGTTTAAAGTCGTCGCGTTCTAAAGCCCGGCCCAGCGTGGGTTGGTACAAGGCCTCCAGGGTCTCATGAACAACGGTTCCCAGGGTATTGTGGGCAATGGTTTCTTCAACTTCGGTAGGATCTTCAATCTGGAGGATGTAGCGTTTATAATAATCAATAGGATTACGAATGTAGGTGGTCAAAGCTGAAGGGGACAAGCCGTGAGCGGCATGCGCTTTGATTTTGGCCAGGATCTCCGGTGTTTTCTCGATGCGAATTAGCTCCTGGGATGGCGCATGAATAAGCGGCGCGGCTATGCTTTCGCGAAAGCGGTGTGCCTCCGGCCTATCTACAGCCATTTGCAGGATAAACCGACTTTTTTCACCACTATTGAGTCCGTCGGTTTTGGTGTTGTAAAGTAGATGGATGTTGGAAGCTCTTTGAAGCAATCTATAGAAGTGATACGTATAAACCGCATCCTTTTCTTTATAGGTAGGTAGACCGAATTCTTTTTTGAGGTCGTAAGGGATATAGCTGTTCATGGTTTTACCCGCGGGCAGTGTCCCTTCATTTAGTGAGGCGATGATGACCGTTTCAAAATCCAGCGCTCTGGACTCCAGCATTCCCATGATCTGTAGGCCCTGATAGGGATCCCCTCGAAAGTCGAGAGATTCTTCCCGGGCCACGGCTTCTCGATAAAATCGAAGGAGGGTTTTGAGATTGGACACCACCGGATAGGTCTCCAGGGTGTTCAATAAGCGATTAAATACGCTATGAAAGGCGTACAGATACTCCAGCTCCAACAAGCGATTCTCTCGCTCGTAGTGATCCTTTAGGGTCAGGATAAGCTGTTGGCATTGGCGTAAAGCATTTAGTGGATCTTTACCCCATGGCGTGAACAAAAGCTCAAGATCCGGCGCCAGGCCGATGAGCTCTTCTGAGGTGAGAAAGACCTGGTTCCTTTCTGTTAAGTGGGTACGAATAGTAGGAAGGTGATCCTTAACTAAAATGCTTAACGAAGGGAGCTCAAGCACTCCTAGCAGATCCTTATAGTAGAAACCGCGCTCCCCGTAGGCTGCATGCATTTTTAAAAGATTATCAAATACCTGAGCCAGGGGGGTAGCGATCAGAGGCAGTCCCATGGTGATGTTGAGACGAGTCACATTTTCTGGAAGCGCATTGAGGACCGGAAGCAGAAGGGTCTCGTCACTCAAGACTAAAGCTGTATTTGATAATTGTTCTTCATCAAAAGAGCTTAGTAAATTACCGATGTATTTAGCCTGCCCTATCCCTCCAGCTATACCGGTCACTTCAATCGTTTTTGGGGTACTAAAATGGGATCGTAGCCAGTGAAAATCATTTTTTTTGAAATAGGGCCAAGTGTTGGCGTAGTCTCTGAGGAAGTAAGAGGCATCATGGGCCTTATCTTCAAAAAAATAGCGATCGGTATCCCAGTAGATCGCTGCATTACCCCGCGCAAGGACTTCCTGTATCAATTGTTGTTCAGCCGTATTCAGGGCATTGAAACCGGCGAATACGTGATAGGTGTTCTCTTGCTGGTCGAGATAGCTGTTTATTTCTTCATAAGCCTTTCGGTAGGACAAGCCTTGATAGCCTTTGTTCTGCTCCAGTAGGCGCTCGACCAGTGTCTCGTAGAGTAGGGGAAGCTGACTCCAGAATTTCAGATAGTTTTGGATTAAGGAGCTCTCATCTTTCTGTTTTGACCAATGCGCCTCTCCTTCTTTAATCGCGCTCAAATAATTGAATAGGCGAGAAGAATCAATGAGGTAGCGATCGAGCTCATTAAAATCATGAACCAAGGTTTGTGCCCAGGAGATAAAGGTTTCAAAATCTTCCGTTTCCTCTTTTGGAAGGGCTTCTGCATAGGTAGTATAAAAGGTGAATAAGAGTTCGAGATTGTTGACCGGGTGCAATCCAGAGATAGACTGGATAAACTCTTCAATACTGTAGATACGCGGCATGAAAGTGGGCTGAGTAAGCTTTCGCGAAAGCGCTTGTTGAAAGAAGGCACCCGCACGCTTACTGGGTAAGACGATGATCTGATCTTTTAGAGGCGAGGGGGCTTCAATGACTTGCTGAGCCACTTCTTCGAGAAATGTTACCATAGGGCTAAAATAAAAAACGTCCCGCTACTGCGGGACGTTTTCAACGTTTATCGTTTGTTGGAAATTACTCCTTTACTAGATTAATTTCAACACGACGGTTTTGTTGTCTACCTGCTCTAGTGTTATTAGTAGCGATAGGACGAGCTTCACCGTATCCTTTAGAAGATAAGCGGAACTGGTCGATACCGTTCTCTACTAAGTAATTCTTCACAGAAAGGGCGCGAGCATCAGATAACTTTTCGTTATATGCAGCGCTACCGGTGCTGTCTGTATGACCTTCAACAGTAAACTTAGCTGTTGGGTACTCTTTAAGAATTTCAATGATATCACGTAGTACGGGCTCAGACTGTGCCTGGATAGAAGACTTGTTCAAGTCGAATAGGATAGTACGAGCGTACTCATTCAATTGCTTCTGAACTTCTTCAGTTACTTCAGGACATCCGTTGTTTGCCACAGTACCAGCAACTTCTGGACACTCATCATCTTTGTCTAATACACCGTCACCATCTTTATCTAAGAATGGGCAACCGTTGTTAGATGCAGGACCTGCTTCGTTAGGACAGTTATCTTCAGAATCTTTGATTCCATCACCGTCAGCATCTGGGCAACCTTGAAGGGCAGCAACACCAGCTACAGTAGGACAAGCATCCTGAGGATCAGCGATACCGTCACCATCAGTGTCAGGACATCCGTTAAATTCAGCTAAACCAGCAGTAGTAGGACAAGCATCTTCAGAATCTTTGATTCCGTCACCGTCAGTGTCAGGGCATCCGTTGAATGCTTCTAGACCTGGAGTTTCAGGACACTCATCATTTTTATCGTAGATGCCATCACCATCAGTATCTTTTCCTCCAAAAGAGAATCCAATACCTACTGTATGCTGCATGTGTTTTACGTAACGATCTTCAAATGCATGTTTGTACATAGAAGATAAGTTAAGGTTAAGCGCTTCTGATAACCAGATGCGTAAACCTACAGTACCGTTAGCAGTACCGAAACTTGGACGATCCTGGATGAAGGTGTAACCACCACCAATACCTAGGTAAGGGTCAAACCATCCACCATCTCCAAAAACTAAATCACGGAAGCTATAAGACAAACGACCATCTACAGCGTAGTAAGTCAGTCCGTCACCAAGATCACGGTCACCAAGTTTTTCAATTTTATTTAAGGAACCGGTTACTCCAAATACGAAACCATCACCAATGTAGCGATCAATGCTAAGTGAGGATACCGAAGGAAGGATGTTCCAGTGGTCATTTACATTGTAAAATTCGTCGAAGAATTCACCACGAAGTGGATCTTGCGCATCACCTACAGGGTAAGTGTCAACCGCGTTAATACCAATAGTGAAAGCCCACGGATTATCTTCGTCCTGCGCATTCGCAGTTCCCAGCGCGAGAACAAAGAGTGAAGCGAATAGAAATCTGCTTAGATTTTTCATGTTTCTTAAGTAATTTTAAGTGTTAATTGCGACAAAAGTAAGTTGTTAAAATTTATCAACAAAGGTAAAAGTAATAAAATTTTACTAAACCCAGTTTTGGCGAAAGTAGCGCAATCCTAAAGGATTCCAAGCTTTTCCCCAACTTTTTTAAACGCATGTATTGCTTTGTCCAAATGTTCCTGCTCGTGTGCCGCGGATAATTGAACCCGAATTCGCGCCTTCTCGCGCGGTACCACTGGAAAGAAAAAGCCAATAACATAGATTCCTTCTTCCAGAAGGGCTTTAGCCATTTTCTGCGCCAATTTGGCGTCGTAGAGCATTACCGGTACAATGGCCGAGTCTCCTTCAATAATATCAAAACCAGCCTCCCGCAATCCTTTTTTGAAATAAGCCGTATTGGACATGAGTTTGTCGCGAAGCGCAGTGTCCTTTTCCAACATCTCAAAAACTTTGATGCTGGCCCCTACGATAGCTGGTGCCAGCGAGTTAGAAAACAGGTAAGGTCTGGAGCGTTGTCTTAAAATCTCAATGATCTCTTTTTTGGCTGTGGTGTAGCCACCCATAGCACCACCCAGGGCTTTCCCAAGGGTTCCGGTAATGATATCAATGCGACCCATAACCCCTTTTTCTTCTAAGGTACCCCGTCCAGTTTCCCCGATGAATCCCGTGGCATGGCACTCATCAATCATCACCAAGGCGTCGTAATCATCGGCCAGATCGCATATTTTATCCAGAGGAGCGACCAGTCCGTCCATTGAAAACACCCCATCGGTTACGATGATCTTATGACGGGCGCCGTCAGCCTGGGCCTGTTTGAGCTGTTTTTCCAGATCTCCCATGTCATTATTGGCATAGCGGTAACGCATGGCCTTACACAAGCGAACCCCGTCAATAATGGAGGCGTGATTTAAGGAGTCAGAAATAATTGCATCTTCCTTGCCAAGTAGAGGTTCAAACACCCCCCCGTTGGCATCAAAGGCAGCCGCATAGAGAATAGTGTCTTCTGTGCCGTAAAATTGAGCGATCTTGGCTTCCAGTTCTTTGTGGATGTCTTGGGTTCCGCAAATAAAGCGCACGCTGCTCATTCCGAAGCCGTGACTGTCTAAGGTATCCTTAGCAGCCTGAACAACTTCAGGATGCGAAGAGAGTCCCAAATAATTGTTGGCGCAGAAATTAATGACCTCCTGGCCGTCCTGCAGGCGGATCACCGCATCCTGAGGGGAGACGATAATACGCTCTTCCTTATACAGTCCCGCTTCTTTGATAGCGTCTAATTCTTCTTGTAAGTGATTTTTAATGCTTCCGTACATGGATAAATTTTTTGCAAAGATACTTTATGCCAGAGAACGCACCTCAACTCCTTCATTGATATAAATAAGATACTTTTTACTCACCTTGAGCCCCATTTGCTGGAGGATGCTACCGTAATTATCGATTTGCCATTGGTGTTCTTCGCGCGGGATCCCGGTTTTATAATCGATCAGGATGGTCTCGCCGGAGGCCAGGACTTCTACCCGATCGGGAATTTGGAGTTGGCCTGATGCATCCAGGATGGGCCGCTCATTATAAATGGTGCTGTCGGAACGAAATGCCTCGTTCAGGACGGGATGTTGAACGAGTTCTGTTACGCTTTCGCGAAAGCGTTCTCGATCTGAAGATCGGATCAGGCCGGAAGATTCAGCCTCGTCCAGGGCAAAGGGAATATCCTCACGTCCTCGGATCAAGGCCATTAACTCGTGCATGACATTACCCCGTTCGACTGCGGCCATACGGGCTCCATCCCAGAGCAGTCTGGCTTTTAGAACGATCTGTAATTCGTGGGCTTCTCGACTGGTGGAGATCTGAGGGATTGGAATGACCGGGGTCGCCTCCACTTCGTTTTTGGAAAATGGCCGCGGATCACCCCAGGAAATGGTCAATCCGGCTTGGGGTTCTTTACCCTCCTGCTCAGCAAACTGTCCCAATAGTTCTGCATTGGTTTTGGAAGGATCATTTTTACTGGTGTTGATTTCTGTAATGATGTGTAATTGCTCGGCAGCTCGCGTTAAGCCTACATAAAGTACATTCAAGTTGTCCAGCTGCAACTGTTCGATGCGTTCCCGGTATAATTCAGCAGTTTGCTCGTTCAGCTCGGCCATTTGGGAGGAATGACTGATCAGGAGATGATCAAAATGGCTTAATTCCTCTTCCTCGGGCGCGTACCAATGATGGCCATTACTCTCTGTCAATAATTTATCGTTGACATAGGGGTAAATGACTACGGGAAATTCCAGTCCTTTCGATTTATGGATGGTTAACAATTGGACGGCCTCTTTATTCTCTAGATTGGGGATGCTGAGCTTATCTTCATTTTCCTTCCAGTACTCCAAAAAATCTCGGGAGTTCCCTTTAGACTGTTTGCTGAAATCGTGAATTTCCTCCAGTAAGAATTGCAGGTATCCATCACCGTGTTGATTCAATCGAAATGACCTGATCAAATACTCAACACCTTCATAAAAAGGGAGCGACTCGAAGATTTGACCCTGGCAAGAGAAGCCCAGGTCTTCCAGCTGGTGAAAAAATTTGTCGGTGCTCAGGTGAACAGCCCTATTCATAAACGTGTGATATTCGGCTCCCGTATACTTCAAGAGGGTGTTGGCCAGATAATGGGCCACTGCAAATGTATAAGCGGCAGTATCGGGCCGATCGAACAGTTGCAAGAGGTCCAGAATGAATACGACTTCCGGTGAATTTCTGAGCAGTAAACTTTCTGCGGAAACGACAGGGATACCTTGCTGCTGCAGGTACTCTGCCATGATGGTGGCCTGCTTGTTTCTTCTTATGAGGATACAGAGATCTTTTGGTTGATATCCTTGTTTTAGGACTTCTTGAATTCGTTGCAGTACTGCCTGACCATAGCGTTCATCAAGGGATTGTTCTTCGTGCTCCTCGATCCAGCTCAGCGACACATAACCTTCCTTTCCTATCCCATGTTGTTGTTGACTGTCCTTTAAATATTGTGTTGCATAGTTGGGATTAATCATTTGCCCAGCCACAAAAGAAAAGAAGCGATTGTTGAATTGTACAATAGCAGAACCACTTCGGTAATTGGTTTCTAATGCGCTCAGCTTAAAGTCAGGATTTGAAAAGGGAGAGATGCCGGAGGCGAGTTCCATGAACTGGCTCACATCCCCACCCCGAAAACGATAAATGGCTTGTTTTGGATCGCCCACCAGAAATAGACTATGATCCATCCCTCCTGAATTTCCGGTAGCCAATGCATGATCGATAAGCGGTATCAGATTATGCCATTGCAATTTGGAAGTGTCCTGAAATTCGTCTACGAAATAGTGCTTGTAACGCTCCCCAAGGCGCTCATAAATAAAAGGAACCGGTTCATCGGCGATCACTTCAAAAATGTGTTTATAAAAATCACTGACAAACAGAATGCTTTCTTCATTTTTGAGGGTCTCCAGCTGTTTAGCAATGGCCTTCAATACGGCAAGGGGGGTAAGGTGGCGGAGCAGTTGCTCCTGTAGCCATAACTTTTTGAGCGTAGCGATGATGGCATTGAAGCGCGTGACAAGCTCAGGAGCGATCTGATCAATCTGTGCCTTGTCCGCCTCGGCTAGCGATTTGTTGTAAAAAGGGGCTTCTCCTAAATTACGAACCCAGGCGGCTTGTAGATTGAGTTCAAACGTTCCCTGGGTAAGATTCTGGAGATTATTGGGGAAGGTTTGTCGTGTAAAATGCTTTCGCGGAATACCCTTCTGATCCATTAGATTGAGTAAAGCCTGACTTTCTTTTTGAATGTTGGCTCTTTGTTTGTTAATGCTTTTTTGCACCGTCGATTTAAGGGTTAAGAACTCGGAGAGACTTTTATTCTTCAGTTGTTCTACCCGTAGATAATCATTTTCATTCTGGAGGAGCCCACCAATATTGATCAGGTCATAAGTAATGTTCCAGCTCTTGTCGTCATCAGTTTTTTGTAAGGCAAAATCAATAAGGATATTGGTTAGTTCTTCCTCCTGACCTATTTGTTCCAGCAATTGATCGATCGCTTTTTCCAGAATCTGACCAGATTTTAGTTCCACTTCAAAATGCTGCGGCAAGCCCAGATCTCGGGCAAAAGTGCGCACAATACGTTGGGTGAAAGCATCGATGGTCAACACATCAAAGGCAGCGTAATTGTGCAACAGTGTTTTTAGAATGCGTTGAGCTTGTTGATGAATAGTCTCTGCAGAAAGTCCGGTACGCTCTTGTATGGAGTCAAAAAGCGGATTGTTAGTTTCAAAAATCGACTCCTGGCTAAAGGCATGGAGGCTTTTGATGATACGCTCTTTCATTTCTCCTACCGCCTTATTGGTAAAGGTGATGGCCAGGATACTTTTAAAGTGATAGGGATCTTCGCTTAGAAATAGCAGGGCTAAATATTCGCGAACGAGAGCAAAGGTTTTACCGGTTCCTGCAGAGGCATTGAAAATGGTAAAGGCATGGTGTTTAGGCATGCAGCTAAAATACAAAAGGGGGAGTGTCGATCCATCAAAATTTGGGGCCAATGTATGGTTGACAGGTCTGGTTTTGGAGACAGTCTTTGTTTGCGTTGGATTTATAACATTTCTTTATCATAAATGGAACTTCTAATACTTAAATTTGATAGACAAACGTTTAACTAAATCAAAAATCAAGAACATATGTCATTCGAATTACCAAAACTACCTTATGCTTACGATGCCCTGGAGCCGCACATCGATGCGCGGACCATGGAAATCCATCACAGCAAGCACCATAATGGATATACTACCAAATTGAATAATGCCGTAGAAGGAACGGATCTGGAAGGAAAGACGATCGAAAATATTTTGATCAATCTGGACATGTCTAATTCAGCGGTACGCAATAATGGGGGAGGATTTTATAACCACCGATTATTTTGGAACGTCATGTCACCGGACGGAGGAGGAAATCCATCTGGACCTCTCGCAGAAGCCATCAATAAAGCTTACGGTTCTTTCGAGGCATTCAAGGATAAGTTCAGCTCCGCTGCTGGAAGCCAATTTGGATCCGGTTGGGCCTGGTTGTGTGTACATGAAGGCGGTAAAGTGGAAGTATGTTCTACACCAAATCAGGATAATCCCCTCATGCCGGGAGTAGGCTGTGGCGGTACACCTATATTGGGTATCGATGTTTGGGAACATGCGTATTATCTAAATTACCAGAACCGCAGACCCGATTATATTGACGCATTTTTTAATGTCATCAATTGGGAAGAAGTCGGAAAACGCTATGCTCAGCACAAATAAGCGCTGTTGAAATTGAAGAAAAAAAATGCCTCCAGCGGGGGCATTTTTTTTGGAATGGAGTCTTAAATTATCGCGATGGGGTTTTTTAGCGCGTCGTTTGTTGTAGTAGAGCAAACATCCTTAGGTCGAGCAACTCATTGGTTGAGGGAGCTTCTTATAGATAAATTAATGCCTTTTTGATTTTAGTAGTTTACATATACTGCGGTGAGAATGGCTATTACCGCAACACCTAGAATCATGAAGGTGGGCTTAAGTATGAACTTGATCCATTGGTTGTACTTCACTTCACCTAAAGCGATCACGGCCATAAGAGCTCCATTCGTAGGGACGATGACATCCATCATGATGGCTCCATATTGGTAGGCTAAAACGGAAACTTGCCTCGAAAGTCCGATCAGATCAGAAAGCGGAGTAAGGATGGGCATGGTGAGAATAGCCTGCCCCGAATAGCTTGGGATGGGAAAATGCAGTAAACATTGCGATCCCATCATTAAAAGGGCAGAGAGCGCTGGAGGAAGTCCCTCCAGAGGAGAAAATAAACCGTAAACCACGGTATCAATGACCTGACCTTCACTGAGTATGATAGAAATACTATTCGCAAGGCCAATGATAATGCACGCAAAAACCATGTCCTTAAAGCCATCTACATAGAGCTCGGTGGTCTTATTTAAACCAAACTTAGCGATCAAGCCGCAACTTAAGGCTAGAAGGAAGAAACAGGCCGACATTTCATTGAATGCCCAACCCCAAGAGATCAAACCGTAGGTCACAATAATAAAGGTAAATGCCAATAAGCCTATAATGAGCTTGTTGGCCAGTGACAGGGCACGGGTTTTCAAAACAAGTTCTTCTTTTTCAACGCGATGTCGTTGTGCATAACGAGCGATGTATAAAGTCCATAGAACGCAAGCAATTGCTAGAACGACTAGACGGAAAGGTAGGCCGCTGAGTAATTCTATTTCAGCCTCTTTTTGAGCTATAAGGACGCCAAAAGGATTGAAGGGACTGAACGCGGACCCGACTACGGATGAACCATAAGTAGCCCCCAAGATGGTTAGTGTATTATACCCTAACGAACGCCCGAAGAGCAATAAAATGGGGGTCATGGCAATGATTTCTTCTTGCATGGCTATGGTAAATCCTGCTGCGAGGAAAATCCAGGTGATCAGAATAAGGGCTATAAGCTCATTCCCGGATAATACAGAAATGAGTTTGTTTAAGCCCTGGTGTAGGGCTCCCGTTTTCTCTATGACATAAAAGCAACCGCCCAATAAAAGGATGAGTGTGATAAGTTCAGCTCTTCCTGCAATTCCCTTTGGAATGGCCATTAGAGCGTCAAAGGCAGAAAGAGTAGGTGCGTCCACGGTCGTGTAGGAGTCGGGAACTACTGTGGTACGCTGGCTAATGGGATCGATCAGACGGTCGTAAGCTCCTTGAGGGATGAGGAAGGTGATGATCCAGGAGAAGAGGATGACAAATAAGACAATGACGAAGGCATTGGGAAATTTTTTCATGAAGGATGCTATCGGATCATTCCAAATAAAGTGAAATTATTCTTAATCCGGAAGTGCCTTCTGCTTCATACTATCGATAAGCTAAAGATTTATAGCATCTTAGGGTTAAGCGCTAGTAAAAATTCGTGGTTTATGGATTAGGAGTTAGCAATTAGGCAGCATGGGAAACAGCTCACTACCGTTTGAGTTCTGAAGTGCGAACAGGTGAAGAGTCGCTTTCTACTGCATTTGATTTGGTAACGATAATGGATTAACATCTAGGGAGCTAGAAACAGCTCGCTAGCCATTGTGTTCTAGAGTGCGATCAGTTGTGAAGTCGCTCGCTACTGCATTTGAGTTGATAAGGATAATGGATTAACATCTAGGGAGTGGGAAACAGCTCGCTAGCCATTGTGTTCTAGAGTGCGATCAGTTGTGAAGTCGCTCGCTACCCCCTTCGATTTGGGCCAATAAAAAAGGCGGATTAACATCCACCTTTTTTGCCCCAAATCTACCATGAACTTAACCTACTTATGCTATGGCTTTGCTAATATAGCAGGATGAAAGACACGGACGCAAACTTTTAGATGAAAAGCGCATATATCTGATAAACGGTAAAAAAACGCGAATTTTTGGATACCTCTTGTACAACTTGTAGTACTTGAGGTGCTGATTTATAAATTGTTGGCTTAAATATTGACCAATGTAGAGCACGGCAGGAAATCATTCTTTGCTATTAATTATGCTCTCCTCCCATCCGTCTAATAGGAGCAGGAGCTCATCGGAAGTTTGAATGGATCTCATATCAAAAGTATAGGTTCTTAAAACTTGCGCTTCGCACAATTCCGGATTAGCTAATAATAGGCGAAGTGCTCGTTGAGGGGGGTCACCAGCTTCTTCCCTTCCGGAATCGATCAAAGCCACGCTCCAATCGTTTCCACTGCAGCCTGCAGAGACGATGGAGATGCTTAGGCATTCACCCTCCAGACCGGCCTCCATAATAGTAAAAAAGTCACTAGACCCATTCTCATAGCGTTGCCCGTCAATTTGAACGCGCTGATCACAAGGTCCAGTATCGTCCTCCTTGTTGCAAGACCAACACCCTAGTGTCAGCGTCAAAAGCAGGAGAGCATTGAGTTTTTGTTTACAACACATAGGGAGGGACATCGTATTATTTAGGCTTAAGATATTCATTATTGTTAGGACCGTAAAGAAAGGGCATCGATGAATGAAGGAAAATTATGGAAAGTAGGATCAGGTGAAGCGTCGCTCGCTATAGCGTTTGAATTGGAAATGAAAGCGAATAAAAATCAGAGGGAGTGAAAAACAGCTCGCTACCGCTTGAGTTCTGAAGTGCGATCCGATGAAGAGTCGCTCGCTACTGCGTTTGATTTTGGTTTAGCAACGATATTGGATTAACATCAGGGGGAGTGAAAAACAGCTCGCTACCGGTTGAGTTCTGAAATTCGATCCGGTGAAGAGTCGCTCGCTACTGCGTTGGATTTTGGCTTAGCAACGATATTGGATTAACATCAGGGGGAATGAAAAACAGCGCGCTACCGCTTGAATTCTGAAATGCGATCCGGTGAAGAGTCGCTCGCTACTGCATTTGATTTGGTAACGATAATGGATTAACATCAGGGGTAGTGAAAAACAGCGCGCTACCAATTGAATCCTGAAGTGCGATCCGATGAAGAGTCGCTCGCTACCCCCTTCGATTTGGGCCAATAAAAAAGGCGGATTAACATCCACCTTTTTTGCCCCAAATCTACCATGAACTTAACCTACTTATGCTATGGCAGGTGCTAATATAGAAGGATGAATGATACCTCCAGAATCTTTTAGACCAAAGGCAGATATTTTAGATAAACTGCAGAATTTCACTCCTTTTACTAGTAGGCTCGCTCCTTATTTCCTTCAACGAAGTTGATGAATGCCCGATTCACCACCCGATGCCCCCCATCAGTGGGGTAGTCTCCAGTGAAATACCAGTCCCCTAGATTTTTCGGGCAGGCTTGATGTAGATTCTCAACCGTTTGATAGATGATCTCCACCTCAGGTACAATATCATCATCGGTCAACAACTCAGAGATCTTCGCAGAAATTTCTTTATCCGTGAAAGGCGCGTATATTTCCTTCACAAAATTCTGAACTTCCCGGTCTTCCAGGTCCACCTGTTCTTTACACTTTTCGTAAACTTCGTCGATTAGGTGTTCTTTACCCTGGTCATTTAACAAGGCAATGGCCGCTCTAAAAGCAATAAAATCTTCCAATCGGGCCATGTCGATACCGTAACAATCCGGATAACGTATCTGGGGCGCAGAGGACACCACAATTATTTTCTTAGGGTTGAGTCGCGCCATCATTTTGATGATGCTCTTTTTTAAGGTAGTCCCACGCACAATACTGTCGTCTATAATCACCAAATTATCTTCCGGTTGGACTACTCCGTATGTCACATCATAGACATGGGCTACCAGGTCATCCCTGCTGCTATCTTCCGTAATGAAGGTACGAAGTTTGACGTCTTTGATAGCGATCTTCTCGGTTCTCAGCTTTCGCGAAAGGATTTCCTGAAGTCGTTCTTCTGTCAACTTTTCTTTCTCCTCCAATATCTCGCGCTGCTTCTCCTTATTGAGTACATCCTGGGCGGCCTCGACCATCCCATAGAACGAAGTTTCGGCGGTGTTTGGAATGAAACTGAATACAGTATTAGAGGTGTCATAATCAATACTTTTGAGCACCTCGGGCATCAAAAGACGGCCCAATTGCTTGCGCTCCTCGTAGATTTCGGCATCACTTCCCCGTGAAAAGTAAATGCGTTCAAAAGAACACGCTTTCCGCGGAAGCGGTTCTAAAACCTGCTTGATGGATGAGCTTCCATTCTTTTTGATAATCATGGCATGCCCGGGCTCCAATTCATGTACCTTCTCAAAAGGCACGTTGAAAACGGTCTGGATGACCGGACGCTCACTCGCGACCACGACCACTTCTTCATCTCTATAGTAATAAGCCGGCCGAATTCCCGCCGGATCTCTCAACACAAAAGCGTCTCCATGTCCCAGCAGGCCTGCCATGGCGTAGCCACCATCCCAGTCTTTGGCTGCTTTGCGCAAGATCTTGGCGATCTTTAGACGCTCAGCGATCAAAGGCGAGGCCTCTCTTTTGCTGTATCCTTCTTTTTTGAGTTTTTTATACACTTTCGCGACAGCGTCATCCAAAAAGTGACCGATCTTTTCCATGACCGTAATGGTGTCTGCTTTTTCTTTGGGATGCTGCCCTAAACTGACCAGTTTATTGAACAATTGAAATACATTGGTCATATTGAAGTTTCCGGCAACAATGAGGTTTCTGTGCATCCAGTTATTTTGGCGCAAGAACGGATGTACACTCTCCACACTGTTTTTACCAAAGGTTCCGTAACGCACATGACCCAACAAAAGCTCTCCGATATAAGGCACATGTCTTTTTTGAAGTTCTACATTGTCCTTGTATTCCAGGTGCTCCTCCATGACCTCATTGATCCGGCCATTGATCTGAGCAAAAATATCCTGTATGGGTTGCTGAGCCACAGACCGCTGCCGACTGATGTAGCGCTCGCCGGGAGCCATGTCCAATTTGATGCTTGCAAAGCCCGCACCGTCCTGTCCGCGATTGTGCTGCTTCTCCATCATCAGGTACATTTTCTGTACCCCGTAGAATGCAGAGCCGTATTTTTCTTTGTAGTATTCCAGGGGTTTGAGCAGTCTGATCACTGCAATACCGCACTCGTGTTTAATGGCGTCACTCATGGCAACTAAAGATAAAAAAAGCGCGCCCAATCGGGCGCGCTTTGTTAGATTTCAATATTAAATTGGGTCAATTGTTTAAATCGTTTCAAGCGTTCTTCCGTTTCTTGCGGTGACAGCTCCAGCATGCGTTCGGTTCCAAAGCGCTCTACACAAAAGGAAGCCAGATTGGAACCATGAATGATGGCATTCTTCATATTCTCGAAAGAGATGTCATTGGTACTGGCTAAATAGCCTGCAAAACCTCCGGCAAAAGTGTCTCCGGCCCCGGTAGGATCGAAAACCTCTTCCAAAGGCAGGGCGGGTGCAAAAAAGATTTCTTCTTTGTGGAAAAGAAGTGCTCCATGTTCTCCTTTTTTAATCACTACATAGTTTGGCCCCATCTCCTGAATCTTCTGTGCGGCAGTCACCAGCGAATATTCTCCGCTCAATTGTCGGGCTTCTTCGTCGTTGATGGTGATCACATCCACTTTGGCGATCACTTGCTCAAGCATGTCCATCGCATTATCCATCCAGAAATTCATAGTGTCGAGAATGATCAGTTGAGGTTTTTTCTGCATTTGCTCGATCACCCCCAGTTGTACTGCAGGATGTAGATTGCCCAACATCACCACATCAGCATCCTGATAAGCAGCAGGAACACGCGGCTTAAAGTCGGCCAAGGTATTCAACTCGGTCACCAGAGTGTCCCGGGTGTTCATGTCGTTATGGTATTTGCCTTTCCAGTAAAAGGTCTTTCCTCCTTTCACAATTTCTACCCCTTCCAGATTCAGTCCCCGATCAGACAACAAGTCCAGATATTCTTTTGGAAAATCATCGCCCACCACCGATACGATGGCGCCATTGACCTCGAACCGGGACGCGGCTAAACCTATAAAGGTTGCCGCTCCGCCTAAGATCTTGTCCGTTTTCCCGAACGGAGTTTCAATTTCATCAAATGCACAGGTTCCTACAATGACCAGTTTTCCCATTGCTCAATTTTGGTGCAAATATAAGGTATTGCTCTCAGGCATCATGCGGCTTAACAAAAGCTTATTTTCTTCCAAAATCTGCCGGGATCTCTCCCCAGGCTTTGGTTTCCCATTTCGCAATTGGAGTCTGGTAGGAATTCTTGTTTAACCATTCCTCCGCACGAGCGATCAGGTCAAATAAAACGGCGTTTGCCTTGTTTTTTTTGAGTTTGGTTTTGCACTTTTTCTGACGCACCCAACTCATCGCAATGCGGGAGTCCGTGTATAATACGCGATCACTATTCTTTTGTTTGAGAAAGGCGAGTCCATGCACCAGGGCTAAAAATTCCCCCACATTATTGGTGCCCTGTTCAAAGGGACCCTGGCGAAACAAGAGCTTCTTGGTCTTGGTGTCCACCCCTTGATATTCCATGCGACCCGGATTTCCACTGCTGGCGGCATCGACGGCAATGGAATGGAAATTGGGGCTACCTATGCGTTCTAGTTCTGCAGCGCTCAAGGTCTTCTTGGGGCTTGAGCTCCCTTTAAAATCCTCATACTTGCCGTTATACGCTTTTTTGGCTTCAGCAAACGAAGAAAATGATTTGTACTTGGCGCCTTTATAGCCGGCGATCATTGCCTTGCAATCGGCCCAGCTCGTGTAGATACCGGGACGCTTACCCTTCCAAACCACGTAAAATTTTTCTTTTTTAGCCATCAGCTTTCGCGAAATAAAAAAGATTCGATTACTCGAGGGTAGTGTTCGTACTCCAGCTCATGAATTTTTTGGGCCAGACTTTCGGGACTGTCCTGCGGATCGACTGGGACTCGGGCCTGAAAGAGAATTTCACCTTCGTCATAATTCTCGCTGACCTGATGAATGGTGATTCCGGATTCTTTTTTCGCGGAAGCGATCACAGCCTCATGCACATGCCGACCATACATTCCCTTTCCGCCAAATTCGGGTAAAAGTGCTGGATGGATATTTAAAGTGATCTTTGGGAAAGCTTGCAATATTGACGTTGGAAAAAGCCAAAGGAATCCGGCCAGAACGATGAGATCCGGTTGCACTCCCTGCAGCAGCGTGAGCACGAAGCCGTCCTTATACAAAGCATCGCGATTAAAGCTCATTGCGCTGACCCCGGCTTGCGTGGCTCGGTCCAACACTTTAGCATTCTTGTTGTTAGACAGCACCAAAACCACTCGAGCATGTGCGTGCCCCTGAAAGTAATCGATGATGCGTTGGGCGTTGGTACCATTACCCGAGGCAAAAATGACAATCTTTTTCATGCGTGTTTGCGGCTTTCGAATTACAAAACAACTACTTATTCATAACATTCGCGTGACCAACAAGTAAAACTTCGCGCTAAAATCATTAAATTACAAACACCTTTTTTGATGGTAAAAAGTGGGTATAACGTAAAGTTTGCTATTTTTGCCACCTAATTAAAAAATTAAACCACATTATTATGTCAGACATTGCATCAAGAGTAAAAGCGATAATCGTTGACAAACTAGGCGTAGACGAGAACGAAGTAGTTGCAGAAGCAAGCTTCACCAACGATCTAGGCGCAGATTCTTTGGACACTGTAGAGTTGATCATGGAATTTGAAAAAGAATTTGATATTCAAATCCCAGACGATCAAGCAGAAAATATTGCGACTGTAGGTCAGGCGATCTCTTACATAGAAGACGCTAAATAAACCCTTCTTTATGGAATTGAAGCGAGTCGTTGTAACCGGTCTTGGTGCACTTACTCCTATTGGCAATGATCTGTCCTCCTATTGGGATGGTTTGCGGTCAGGCAAGAGTGGTTGTGCGCCAATCACCTATTTTGATGCTGAAAAGTTCAAAACTAAATTCGCTTGTGAACTAAAGAATTTCGACGCTGCTGATCATTTTGATCGCAAAGAAGCGCGAAAACTGGATCGATTTGCGCAATATGCCCTAGTTTCTTCTGACGAGGCCATCAAAGATGCAGGCATCAGTCTGGACGAGGTGGACAAGTTTCGTGTAGGTGTGATCTGGGGAGCGGGAATAGGCGGACTGGAAACTTTTCAGGATGAGGTGATCAACTTTGCAGAAGGAGACGGCACGCCCCGATTCAATCCCTTTTTTATCCCGAAAATGATTGCAGACATTGCCCCTGGTAATATCTCGATCAAACACGGTTTTATGGGGCCCAACTATACCACGGTTTCGGCCTGTGCTTCTTCGGCTAATGCCCTGATTGATGCTTTAAATTATATTCGTTTGGGGCATTGTGATATCATAGTCACTGGGGGTAGCGAAGCGGCAGTAACTAAGGCAGGAATGGGTGGTTTTAATGCCATGCATGCCTTATCTACCCGAAACGATAGCCCGGAAACGGCATCGCGTCCTTTCGATGCGACCCGTGACGGCTTTGTTCTTGGGGAAGGTGCAGGGGCGCTCATCTTAGAAGAATACGAACATGCCAAAGCTCGTGGAGCACGCATCTACGCAGAAGTTGTAGGAGGTGGGATGTCTAGCGATGCTTATCACATGACCGCTCCACATCCTGATGGGATCGGCGTGGAACGCGTGATGAGAAATTGCTTGAGCGATGCCGGACTGCAACCGGAAGATGTTGATCATATCAATACCCATGGAACGTCTACTCCTTTAGGAGATGTGGCGGAGCTGAAGGCGATAACCAGTGTTTTTGGCGAACATGCTAAAAACATCAATATCAACTCGACCAAATCAATGACCGGTCACCTGTTAGGTGCAGCCGGCGCCATTGAGGCAATTGCCTCTATCATGGCTATGGAGCATGGTTTGGTGCCACCAACCATCAACCACACTACGGTGGATGAAAATATTGACAGCTCCTTGAATCTGACCTTGAATAAGGCTCAGCAACGAGAAGTCAAGGTGGCCATGAGTAATACTTTTGGATTTGGCGGGCATAATGCCTGTGTGCTTTTCAAAAAGATGGAATAGGGTGCTCAATTCATGAACAGTATTCGAAACATATTAGATTCCCGTTCTGGCAAGGACGGGAATTTTTTTAATCAAATGCGGAGAATCCTGGGCTTTAAACCCAAGAATCTCCGATGCTACGAAAAAGCGTTTACCCATCGTTCGCTCAACCTTCGCAACAAGGATGATCATCCGATCAATTATGAACGCCTGGAGTTTTTGGGAGACGCCATGTTGGGTTCGGTGATCGCTGCTTATTTATTCAATGAAGTGCGTGCTGGGGATGAAGGGTATTTGACCAAAATGCGTTCTAAAGTGGTCAGTAGAGAGCATCTGAACGAATTAGGTCGCGATCTGCACCTGATCAACCATGTGCGTGCGGCGATTCCCAAGGAACAGTTTGGAGCCAATATCCATGGTAATTTATTTGAAGCACTTATTGGAGCCATCTACCTGGACAGAGGGTTCAAATACTGCGAGAAGTTTATTTATAAACGGGTCATTGAGCCCTATGTGGATATTGAAAAACTCGAAGGACGGGTCATCAGTTACAAGAGTTTATTGATTGAATGGTGTCAGAAAGAAAAGAAAAAATTTCATTTCAACACCTTTGCCGATGAAGGCCAGGATGATGTCAAACACTTTGCCGTCCGACTATCCATCAATAAAAAAGTAATCGCTAAGGCACGAGCAACCTCCAAGAAAAAAGCGGAGGAAAAGGCGGCCAAAAGAGCCTTTTATGCGCTTCAATCGGTTATTGATCGTAAATAACCTATCTTTAATAAGCAATTGATCCCCAGTTGCTTCAAACCTAAATGACCCGTTATTGAAATTAGGACTACGTAAATACTTTGTCCTCTTCTTTCTTTTCATCGCGATAAGTGGCCTGTTTGTGTTCTTCATTGCAGAGGCCATTGCCCAACGGGAACAATCCAATCGCGCCATTAATCTGGAGATCGTCAATCGGCGAGCGGTCAACGAGGTGCGTGACGCCCTGGAGAACTTTGCGACCTTGCTTTCCGGATTGCGGTCACACATCCGCTATAGCGAAGAATTCCCTTCGGAAAGAGAACTCCAACAATTCCTCCAATATCAGATTGAACAACTGCGCTTTGACGATTCTATCATCATTTCCTACGTAGATACCACTCATTATTTCCGGTATTCTTTTACGCCTTATACGATCGACCCTTCAGGATTAAAAAATACAGCCGTCCAAGACATCGTAGGGACAGACGGGATCCAACGCCTGGAAATGATCATGAATAGTGATGATTACTACGCCTATCCTCCCTACAACCTGGTGGAGGGAAAAGTGGGTTTTCCGGTTAATTTTGGAGTCATCATCAACGGGAGAAGTCTGGGTTATGTGAGTGCGATCACCGACTTTAAGCCGGTGATCGATCGGGTATACAATCGAGGCAATGCGCCTGATTTTGTATTTAGCTTTCAAACCATAGACGGCTATGATTTTGACCGGGAACGGGTGTATGACGGTTCAACGATCTACAACAACACCGAAGACCCGGAATTTTATAAGAACTACGACAAGGAGGAAGCGGATTTTATTTATACCCGGGTACCCTATTACAATACTGTTTTTCGGATTGGTACCGCTTATAAAGAACCTTACCAACGCAATCCCTGGATATCCTTGCTGTTAGCCGTCTGGTATGCTTCTTTGATCCTCTTTTTGGTGTTCGCTTTACGTCAATTGTATCTGTATCGACTCAACACCATACAGATCGAACAGCAGCGGGCGGAGCTCGACCGACTGTCCAAGACCCGAAATCGCTTCTTTTCCATTGTTGCCCACGATATAAAAAATCCCATGGCAGCCATCATGATGCTTATCGGACTTTTAAAGGGAGAAGAATTTAAGAAAGAATCGACCAAGAAAATAGTTCGTGGCCTCTCCGACGCCACAAAAAGCACCATGACTTTACTCGACAACATACTCGATTGGTCTAAGCTGGAGCGGGGCGAAATGACTTTTCAACCGGAAGCGCTCAGTCTCTATCATGCGGTTGAAGGCGTATTGGAAATGCTAAGGATTTCTCTGGAGCTCAAGAATTTGGAAGCCATCAATCGCGTGTCTCCTGAGGTCACCATCCATGCAGATCCTAATATGATAGCTACGATCTTAAGAAATTTGATTTCCAACAGCATCAAATTCACCCAATCGGGTGGGAAAATAAGCATTAGCCATCGTGAAGAACAAGCGGCGCACTGGTGTTGTGTACAAGACAATGGTGTGGGAATGGCACCTGAGGAGCTAAAGAACCTCTTTGAAGTGACCACGACCATCAGCAAACTGGGCACCAACGATGAAAAAGGAACCGGTTTGGGTCTGGTATTATGCAAAGAATTTGTTGATAAACACCAAGGGGAAATCACCATTGAAAGCGAACTTCAGCAGGGGACCACGATCTGTTTTTCAATTCCTAAGCGGTCTGATCAATAGGCTTTTTAAGGGATAATTCTTCCTGGAATCATCGGGCAATCCCCTTCACTTTGATTATATTTAGGGCTTGTTTTGAACCATGGGAACATCGCATAAACTCGTGCTTGACGACGCCTGGGAATTTGACTTCTCGCTGGTCGCCATTCACTGCTCCTTAGAAGATTACCGCATGGTCTATCAACTGAACCGGAGCTTGGATATGCAACTCACCCGATCAAGAATCGACCTGGATCTGAAGGCGAAGGAGGTTTATGCCCGTTTTCCGCTCTATCACTATTGGGATGAGGTGCATTATCTAAATTATCATCTGGTAAGCAATAGCTGTCGAGCGATAGCGCAAGAGATCATGTCCACCGATGGTTTATTTGCCGGGCGCGAAATTCAGGGAAAATCCTATCATTTGTTGCCAGAATTACCCAAGGCAGATTATCTTTTGCGCATCAAGAGTGAGTCGTACGCTTTCGCGAAAGCGAAATTACTCGCCAGCATCAATAAAATACCTCAGGTGATCACCGCCTATGAGGTCATCGTAGATCAGCTTAAAGAAAAAAATAATTTAATTTTTGAATAACTATCCAATGCCAACTAGAAAGAAGACCAAAATTGTAGCCACACTCGGCCCGGCCACCAGCAAAAAAGAAGTGCTGCATGACATGATCAAAGCCGGTGTAGATGTATTCCGAATCAATTTTTCCCACGCCGATTATGACGCGGTAAAAGAGCGTATCGCCATGATCCGCGAACTCAGCGATAAATTTGGATACAATACCTCAATTTTGGCAGACCTACAGGGTCCCAAACTCCGAGTGGGGATGATGAAGGAAGAAGTGGTTGTTCAGCCCGGCGATAAGATCACTTTTGTGACCGGAGACGAATTTGAAGGGGATAAAAGCCGAGTCTACATGAACTATGACAACTTTCCTCAAGACGTCAAAAAAGGAGAACGCATCCTTTTGGACGATGGGAAGCTCATTTTTGAGGCGCTAAAAAGTAACGGGAAAGATGAGGTTGAAGCTCTGGTGATCCAGGGGGGTCCTTTACGTTCCAGAAAAGGAGTCAATTTACCCAATACCAGCATATCACTTCCGGCACTGACCGAAAAGGATGTGGAAGATGCCAAATTCGCCTGTACCCAAGACGTCGATTGGATGGCGCTCTCCTTTGTCAGACACGCAGAAGATCTCAAAGAATTGCAAGCCTTAATTAGAGAACACAGTGATCATAAAATCCCGATCGTGGCTAAGATCGAAAAGCCGGAGGCCGTAGAGAATATCGAAAAGATCGTAGCCTATTGCGATGGTCTCATGGTGGCCCGAGGGGATTTGGGTGTGGAAATCCCTGCTCAGGAAGTACCGTTAATTCAAAAGAATTTAGTGCTGACCGCCAAAAAGGCTCGTATTCCGGTCATTATCGCTACCCAGATGATGGAGACGATGATATCCAGTCTGACTCCTACCCGAGCAGAAGTTAACGATGTGGCTAATTCGGTCATGGACGGTGCCGATGCCGTGATGCTCAGTGGAGAAACCTCGGTGGGTAAGTATCCGGTACAGGTCATCGAGCGGATGACCTCCATCATCAAAAGTGTGGAAGATTCACCATTGATCAATGTGCCTCAGGAGCCACCGCACATCCGTACCAAGCGATTCATCACAAAATCCATATGTTACCACGCTGCCCATATGGCGAATGAGATCGATGCTAAAGCCATTTCTACACTGACGAATTCCGGGTACACCGCTTTTCAGATTTCTGCCTGGCGTCCGCATTCGCACATTCTGGTGTTTACCTCCAACAAAAAAATTCTTTGTCAGCTCAACTTATTATGGGGAGTGAAGGCATTTTACTACGATCGATTTGTGAGCACCGATGAGACTATTGAAGACTTGAACAACATAGCCAAAGACCGGGGCTTTGTGGAAAAGGGCGATATGCTGGTCAGTCTGGCTGCCATGCCTATATCCAAAAAAGGGATGGTCAATACGCTTCGTGTTTCAGAGATTGACTAAACAAAAAACACCTTGGGCTTAAGCTCAAGGTGTTTATCAATTGGTCTTCGGAAAGGGTAACTATTTCATGCCCTCACGCTCTACTAACAAAAATCCAATTTCAGAAGGGGTGATCTCAATGGTCCTGGAATAGCCATCAATGGCGTAAGTGTACGTCATTTGCTCTATCATCCCGTTTTCGTCACGAGTGACTTCCAGTTGATCTTTCCATACTTTCTCTCGCTTCGTCTTGCTTTCCACCACTTGAGTACGGAGTGCGCTCTGCTTGGGAAATTCAATGCCTGTAGTCAGGTCAAAGAGCCGATGCGCAATGGTAAAGGCCTCATTCCAGGTAGTGGCGGGGAGGTCCAAAGCCGTTGTCGATCCGTAAAAGGCCCCCTTGGGATCTTGCTCTTGTTTTAGGACAACTTCCAGGCCCAAAGCTTTGACTCGATTTGCATAGGCTTCAGGCTCTTCGTTTTCAGTCGGTGGGACCAGGTTAGAAAGGTACCCGCTAAAGGCAAAACCCTCTACTCCTTGAAAATTTACGCGATGCATGGCGCCCTCAACCGCTGCTACCGTCATCTGGGTGTGTTCCGGAATGTTGGTGACCAGCAGTTCTGAGCCATAAGGCATGCGCAGGACTTTTTTCGAATTTAAATTAGAACCGGATCGCAGGGTAAGTCCGCTGGGTGCGATAACGTACTTGGTTTTGGGCTCAAAAAGCCCTTCATCAACATCGGGATTGATCGCTACTAACGCTTTTTCTTTAGGCGTTTCATTGACGGTGGTAGGAACGGTTTTTGGAGTCTTCTTGCAGCTGATTAAGGCCAGGCAGAGTACCCCCATAACTAAAATGGAATTTTTCATAACTGTGTGATTTAAGATTAATGAACATTAATAAAACCACGAAATCATTGAAAAATTATTACTGAAATAGTTAAAAAAGTCTCAAAAATCAAATTTTAGTTGTACTTGAATCTCCTTCTCCTCTTTTGAAGTGTTTTTGGTGCTTTTTTCCGTATTCAGATTGGCCAGGGTGATCCCCAACAAGCGCACTGAATTTTTCATCTTCTCTTGGTAGAGCAGTTCTTTGGCGGTTTCCAAAATCACCTCCTTATTTTTGACGAAATAGGGTAGGGTCTTACTGCGTGTTTGCAGGCTGAAGTCGCTGTATTTAATTTTTAAGGTAATCGTCTTCCCGGCGACCTGACTTTTTAGAAGTCGGCGTTCGATCTCTGTCGCGATATTCTCCAGGCGCTCCAACATGAATAATTCAGAAGATATATTTTCGGAGAAGGTGCGTTCTGCACCCAGTGATTTGCGGATGCGGTTGGGTTTGACCGGACTGGTATGGATGCCTCGAACCACCCGATAGTAGAACCCACCACTTTTACCAAAATGTTCGGTCAAAAAGGCTTCACTTTTACTTTTGAGATCAGCCCCGGTAAAGATGCCCAACAAATACATTTTTTCAGCGGTTACTTTTCCCACTCCATAGAATTTACGGATGTCCAGGGTTTCCAGGAAGGATAGCACTTCTTCCGGAGGCACGGTTTTCTGGCCGTTGGGTTTGTTGATATCGCTGGCGACCTTGGCGATGAATTTGTTGATGCTGATCCCAGCCGAAGCGTTCAGGCCGGTTCGCTCTTTTATAGCCTTCCTGATGTCTTGCGCGATGAGCGTGGCGCTTGGATTGCCTTTTTTATTTTCGGTCACGTCCAGGTAGGCTTCATCTAAGGATAAAGGTTCGACCAGGTCAGTGTACTCCTGAAATATAGCACGAATACGCTCACTGAGCTCTCGGTAGCGATCAAATCGTGTTTTTACAAAGATGAGCTCCGGGCATAATTTTCGAGCAATGGCCCCGGCCATGGCGCTGCGCACGCCAAATTTACGGGCCTCATAACTGGCTGCGCTCACCACCCCGCGTTCGGAACCACCGCCAACTGCAATGGGCTTACCCATCAGTTCGGGATGATCCAATTGTTCGACAGAGGCGTAGAACGCATCCATATCTACGTGAATAATCTTTCGGATGGGCAGCTCCTCTTCCATGCTGTAAATTTACTATATCTTTAAACGGACGATGGGAAAAACAGCAATTGTACTGGGAGCCACGGGAGTGGTAGGGAGTGCGCTTTCGCGAAAGCTGATACAGGATGACGCTTACGACAAACTTGTGCTGCTGGGGCGGTCTTCAGCTGGCTTTGAGCATCCCAAAGTAGAAGAGCATTTGGTCGACCTGACCGACCCCGCAACTTATCTTCCGAATTATTTTGGTGATGTGGTATTTTGCTGTGTGGGCACCACCCAATCAAAAACACCGGATAAGGAAAAGTACAGGGCCATTGATTATGGCATCCCGGTCCAGGCTGCCTCCAGCGCTAAAGAAAACGGGATTGATACCTTCATCGTGATTTCAGCTCTAGGCGCTGATGCCGATAGTAGAATTTTTTACAATCGGGTCAAGGGAGAAATGGAAGAGGAGGTACTCCAGGTTGGCCTCCCGGAAACCTATTTGGTGCAGCCCTCTTTGATTGATAGTGATCGGGAAGAGACCCGCTGGGGAGAACGCATAGCCATTGTGGGAATGCGCTTGCTGAATCCCTTGTTATTTGGACCTCTAAAGAAATACCGCAGTATCTCGGAAGAGACGATCGCTCACGCGATGATCGTTTTGGCTAAGGAAGGCTTTAAGCAGCCCAGGGTTTCTTCTGATCAGCTCCAAAAACTGGTAGACCGTGATTGAGATCGAGCGTAAATTCTTGGTAAGCAATGAAGACTTCAAAAAGGAAGCTTTTCATACCCGTGTTTTTAAGCAGGGCTATTTAAACAGTGATCCGTTGCGTAGTGTGCGGGTACGTATTGATGGCGAACAGGGAATTTTGACCGTCAAAGGGCCTAGTTCTGCTGATGGAACCAGCCGATTAGAGTGGGAGCGCCTCATTCCCTTGCAGGACGCAGAGGCCTTATTGCCTTTATGCGAGCATGAGATCATCAACAAGACACGCTACGAGATCAAAGTCGGACTACATGTCTACGAAGTGGATATTTTTGAGGGCTCGAATGCCGGCCTGATTCTGGCGGAACTGGAACTCAATGATCCGGAGGAGGATTTTGAAAAACCGGATTGGTTGGGTCAGGAAGTGACCGGAGACATCCGCTACTATAACTCACAACTCGCAAAAAAACCGTTTTTATCATGGGAAAACCAATCTTAAAAGTACCCGGACTGTACTGCTTATGCCTGCTATTTTTCCTTAGCTGTCAAGAGCAACAATCCACAGAAACTACAACTTCAGACTCCAACGAAGTCCACTCCATCAGTAGCCTGAAAGCCCAGTTGGAGGCTGACGGATTTCAAACTTTCGACTACGTGGATGAAAAAACGGGCGATACTATTTTGATGCAGCAGTATTTCATCGCTTTTTTGAAGCGGGGAGCACAAACCGATCAGGATTCCATAACGCTGGCCGAGTTACAGCAGCAACATCTGGCTCATCTGGGGCGTATGTACGAGTTGGGTTATGCTGACATTTCAGGGCCCTTCGGCGATGATGGTGACATTCGGGGAATCACCATTTATAACGTGCCTACCCTACAAATGGCCGATAGTTTGGCCAATGCCGATCCTATGGTGCAAGCGGGACGATTGCAGATCGAAGTGCATCCCTGGTGGGCGGCTAAAGGCTTTCCTCTGCGCTAATTGGGGTGCTTAAAGCCGTATTCCCGCTCTACTTTACAAATACGAAGCTCGTAAGATTCGTACCAGAGCTCCCGTCCCAACTGTTGGGCTTTCTGATGTTCTTCTTCAGCTTTCCAGCGCAGAATGTCTGCTTCGGTCTCCCAGTACGAAATGGTGATCCCTAGCTCAGAGCGCGCGTGATCCATTCCTAAAAAACCGGGCTGTCGCCTGGCCAGGTATTCCATACGTCTGGCCATTTCTTCATAGCCTTCGATATCTGGTCGTTGCTTGGAAGTAAAGATGACCGCGTAGTAGGGAAGAGTTCTTGAAGTGTTCATGCTGGTTGATGGGCTAGGTGAACGACTTTTTTGAGTTCCTGAAGATCGGAAACCCCATCAGGATGAGCAGGATTTCCTTGCTGCATTCCGGTAGCCGAAAGATGAATACTGGAAAAGCCTGCCGACTTGAACAACTCGACCTGGCCGGAATCTATGCCTTTGCCAGGCATGATCTCGATCTGATTGCCCATCTTCGCCTTCAACTGATTGAGCAGCACCAATCCATCGGCAGCGGTAGCGGCTTGCCCGGAAGTGAGTATTCGGGTAACCCCAAGTTCGATCAAAGCTTGTAGATGTTCATCCGGATAAGGCACCTCATCAAAGGCGCGATGAAAAGTAAAGGGTAATGGATACGCCGCCTCGATCAGAAGTTTGGTCGCCTTGAGATCGATCTTGCTATCCGCTTGTATGGCGCCACTTACGATACCGGCAGAGCCTTGTTTTTTAGCATATTGAATGTCAGCAATCATGATTTTAAGCTCTTTGAAATCATAGACAAAGGAACCGGCACGGGGCCGGATCAATACGTGAACTGGTAAACGCAATTGGTTAAGACATTCAGAAATCAGGCCTGCAGAGGGGGTGACTCCTCCCAGGTTCAGCTGGGAGCACAATTCGATGCGATCTGCTCCCGCCTCTTGTGCAACGAGCGCAGAGGGTAGGCTGTTGGCACATACCTCTACCTGCATAGGCTATTCTTTTTCGTAAATCCCAATGGTAAGATTGCCTTCTTTGTCCATATGTGCCCGATACATGCCGGCGGTGTTGAATTCCATGGCCACGTTACCCTGGTGATCAATAGCGACGATGCCTCCATCACCTCCCAGATCGGGTACTTTCTTCTGGATGACCAATTGGGCTGCTTCTTGAAGGCTCATCCCCTTATACTCCATCAAGGCAGAAATATCATGAGCGACCATGGCCCGGATAAAGTATTCCCCCCATCCAGTGCTGGAGACCGCACAAGTAGCATTATTAGCGTAGGTTCCCGCGCCAATGATGGGAGCGTCACCAATGCGATTCCAACGCTTATTAGTCATACCGCCGGTGGAGGTTCCGGCAGCCAGATTTCCATTTTTATCGAGAGCAGCACAGCCCACGGTTCCAAATTTAGCATCCTTAATGAAAGGATCAGTAAAAGCCGTTTTAGAGTCTCCGTCATGGTCCAGTTCTGTTTGTTCCCGCTCTTTGATGCGCTGCAAGGCGTCAAAGCGTTTTTGGGTAAAGAAATAGGCGGGATCTACCAGGGTCATGCCCTGTTCCTGGGCGAATGTTTCTGCTCCCTGACCGGCCAGCATCACATGCGGAGAATCATCCATCACTTTAACCGCCAGGTCAATGGGGTTTTTAATGCGGGTCACGCCCGATACCGCCCCGGCATTTAAGGTGGCTCCATCCATGACTGAGGCATCCAGCTCGTTGGTTTCTTCATGGGTAAATACAGCACCCTTTCCGGCATTGAACAAAGGGGAGTCTTCCATGATGTTAATGGCCGCAGTCACCGCTTCCATGGCCTCTCCACCAGCTTCTAAGATTTGATGACCGGCGCGAATGGCTTCCTCTAATTTCGCCTTGTAGGCCATTTCTAGCGAATCAGTCATGTTCTTTTTTAAGATGGTACCGGCCCCACCGTGAATCACCAAACCAAAATTTGGGGTGTCTGATGAAGGGGTGGTCTCGGCGGTATTCTCCGCGGGCGTTGTTTCTTGATTAGTACAACTAAGCAGGGATAAACAGGTACATAAAAGAAGTAAGATGTTGCGCATGAGTGTTGTGAATTAAGTTCGTTTTTAAAGATATTACTTAATTGTTGGGGGTTAAAATTGCTTTCGCGAAAGCGCAATAAACCAGCTGGATTTTAACACAGACGCTTGTTAAAATCGATGAAATACACAAATTAGACGATAAAATGTTTGTTTTGATGGTCTTTTTTGCTATGTTTGTTACCTATAACTCATAACCCCAAATTATGAATCTTATTACTCGAAGTCTATTCGCACTTGCTTTTTTGTGCTTTGCGGTGTCCTGTAGCCAAGACAAAGATACCGTTCAGGATAGCGTAGATCTTTCTACCAGCGTTTCAGAACTCAATCATCAAAAGACCTTCTCTGACGAAATTTTAGTCCTGGTGAATGAACATCGGGAGTCTATGGGTTTGAACGCCTTAGAAAAAGACATCCCTGTGGTGAATGAGGCCGTAAAACATTCAGAATACATGATCGAGCAACAAAAAATCAGTCATGATAACTTCTTTGATCGTGCAGATCATTTAAAAGACTTAGGTGCTGCTCGGGTAAGTGAAAATGTCGCCTTTGGGTATAAGACAGCCCGTGAGGTGGTCGATGCCTGGATAGGTAGCGAAGGACATCGCAGAACTTTAGAAGGTGACTATACCCATACCGGCATTGGGGTGCTGGCATCTACTGGAGGTCAAACCTATTTCACCCACATCTTTGTAAAAAAATAAACCACTCCAATCCTATTAATTGCATTGGTCACTGAAGTATGATTTTGTACATTTAATAGGTATAAAATCATATTTCTTTTTATGGCCATCCCTGCTCCTTTTAATCTTCAACAGTGGATTGACGAAAACCGTCAACTCCTTAAGCCACCCGTAGGCAATAAGAATCTGTACAAGGATGCCGGAGATTATATTGTCATGATCGTTGGCGGTCCCAACGCCCGAAAAGATTACCATTACAACGAAACGGAAGAGCTGTTTTATCAGCTGGAAGGCCATATCGAAGTGCATGTGCAGGACGAGGGGAAAAAGCGCACCATGAAATTAGGTCCGGGTGATATGTATCTGCATCCGGCGAAGGTTCCGCACAGTCCGGTGAGGCATGAGAATAGCATAGGCCTGGTGGTCGAAGTCAAACGCACCGATGAAGAAACTCTCGATGGGTTGTTGTGGTATTGTGACCATTGCAATAACAAACTGCATGAGACCTATTTTCACTTAGAGGATATAGAAAAAGACTTTTTACCGCGCTTTCGCGAATTCTACGGTAGTAAAGAACTGCGCACCTGCGATCAATGCGGGGAGGTTATGGAAACCGATCCGCGCTTCACGGATTAATTGAAGGGGCTCAATTCCCTAGGCAGAGCCTAACGACCAACAGCCTCTCCTTTGCATTTTCCTCAGATCAGTCTGCATTCAGCGCCTCATATTCAGTATATTTGCATTTTAAAAGCAAATTCTTAAGAAAATAACAATATATGAGCGCAGTAGCGACTGATTTCGGAATCGAAAAAGCCCTTCAGGAACTGGGTATTCAAAAGGTTAATGACGGAACTTCTACCGGGTCTTCCTGGTTTTCCGGGGGGTCTGAAATAGTTTCTTCTTCACCGGTGGACGGCGCCCAAATTGCCACGGTAAAGAGTACCACTCAGGAAGATTATGAGCAGGTGATGAAATCCGCCACCGAGGCTTTTAAAATGTGGCGTAAAAAGCCGGCTCCTTTACGCGGAGAGATCGTACGCCAGTTTGGTGAGGAATTACGCCGCCTTAAAGAACCCCTGGGTAAATTGGTCTCCTATGAAATGGGGAAATCCTACCAGGAAGGTCTGGGAGAAGTTCAAGAAATGATCGATATCTGTGATTTTGCGGTGGGACTTTCGCGTCAGCTGCACGGCCTGACCATGCACAGTGAACGTCCTGGACATCGCATGTATGAACAGTACCATCCCCTGGGAGTGGTGGGCATCATTTCCGCTTTCAATTTCCCGGTTGCCGTATGGGCCTGGAATACCGCTCTGGCCTGGGTATGTGGAGATGTTTGCGTCTGGAAACCCAGTGAAAAGACGCCGCTGTGTGGAGTGGCCTGCCAGCACATCATTGCTACCGTTTTAGCCAAAAATAATCTTCCGGAGGGCATCTCTTGCTTGATCAATGGAGATTACCAGGTGGGGGAGATGATGACGAAAGACAGTCGGATTCCTTTAGTTTCAGCCACAGGTTCTACCCGAATGGGTAAGATCGTTGCTCAAACAGTCGCAGCGCGATTAGGGAAAAGCTTATTGGAACTAGGTGGGAATAATGCCATTATAGTCACCCCGGACGCCGACATTAAAATGACGGTCATTGGGGCTGTTTTTGGCGCAGTGGGGACCTGCGGTCAGCGATGTACCTCAACCAGAAGATTGATCATTCACGAAAGTATTTACGATCAGGTAAAAGAGGCCTTGGTCAAGGCCTACGATCAGTTGCGCATTGGCAATCCGCTGGATGAAAATAACCATGTTGGACCTTTGATCGATCAGGATGCTGTAGCCATGTACCAGGACGCGCTGAAGCGTGTCAGAGAAGAAGGCGGAACTGTTCTTCTTGAAGGGGGTGTGCTATCCGGTGAGGGCTACGAAAGTGGATGTTATGTTAAACCGGCCATCGCCGAAGCTCAGAACCATTACGATATTGTGCAGCATGAAACCTTTGCTCCAGTCTTATATCTATTGAAGTATAGCGGTAGTGTGGAGCATGCTATTGAAATCCAAAATGGTGTGAGTCAGGGGCTATCGTCTGCCATTATGACCAACAATCTGCGAGAGGCCGAACGCTTCCTTTCTGTAGCCGGATCGGATTGCGGGATCGCCAACGTGAACATTGGAACATCAGGTGCTGAAATTGGAGGGGCTTTTGGTGGTGAAAAAGATACGGGCGGCGGACGTGAGAGTGGTTCTGATGCCTGGAAGGTGTATATGCGTCGACAGACCAATACCATCAATTATACGGAAGATCTCCCCCTTGCTCAAGGCATTAAATTCGATCTGTAATTTTAAGTGTAAGTCGAAGCTAAAGCCACCTGCTAAAACGCAGGTGGCTTTTTGTTAGGTAAATTGCTGAGCCCACTGAAGTTTCTTCTTCTTAAAGAAATAGCTGCCTATCCAGCCGGTCGCTCCACTGGAGACTCCAACCAATATATAGAAAAGAGCAAAACTTTCGTCGCCCACTTGCAAAAGCATCGGTAAGCGGGTAAAGACCTCTGCGCAAAAGGCACAGTAAAGTCCAATCACACTCCAATACATAAAACTGAAGTGTAAGGCCAGATAGTCTTTTCGCTTTCGCCTCCAAATGGGAATCATGCCCGCCAAGAGAGTAAGGCTACTCAGTACGGCAAAAAGGTGTAAAATACCAAAGTGCCCATGCAAACGGTAGATAAAAAAAGAGGTGACCAGCACGGTGATCATACTGATCACATACAGATAACCCCATTGTTTATGCTTCAGCGTTGCTTTCGTCTGAATCAAAACGACAGTTCCTGTGGCTAAAGCCACAAGGGAAGCTATCAAATGAATGGTTCCGATGGTAGAAAACATGATTTTTTTAAGGCAAGATAAACTCGCTAGTAGTTGCAGGTGAATACGTCTGACCGAATTGTCATTGCAGTAGGATGAACTGTCGAAGCTTGTATGTTATCCAAAGAGATAGGACAATAAAAAGAGAAGTAAAAGCCCTCCGACAATGGTAAAGAAGATCTTCCAAAACGAGTAGGGACGCTTGCCTTTGATCATCCCATTCTCTCCATTGATATAAAAATTATAGTGCTTTCCCCGATAGCGATAGGTGCTGATGTATACCGGGAGTAAAACGTGTTTAAAAGTTTCTTCTTCGAGTTGGAGGTCCAATTGACTCACTCGCTGTTCATCACCACCAATATCTTTTCGCGCCCAGCGCTCGGCAATAGCTTTCATCTCCTGCTGCGCCTGCAAATGGCCGTCCTGAAGGGGTAAGGTATATTTCTCGGTGACAAATCCGGCTAAAAACTTACTGCTGAACGGCTGTAATTTGGTCAGGTTCCAACGGGCGACTGCAGCAGGAATTCTACCGGTACTTTTGACTGATGCTGCGATGACCGTATCATCCACAAATCCTGCTACGCGACCTGCTGCGCTGCTCCATCGGGTACGGCGCTCTTGGCGGGTACGTGTTTTGCCCTTAGAATCCCGGTAAGTTTTGGTCACGTAGTAATGATCACCACGCTGGCCCTGGTAATCAGCGGTCAATTGAGCGTCAAAGGTCCAGTAAGGGAGGTATAAACCTTTGGTTAGTTCAGGATCTAGAGCCGCTTTTTTGAGTTTATTGGGAGCAAACCACAATCCATCCACCCATTGTTTAAAAATGGCATACGATCGTTTAGGATCGATCTGGAACGGGAGTACCGCCCCGGGAAGGATCCATTCTTCCTGATGCAGATCTTCAGTGATCAATACTTCTCCACAATACACACAATGCAACGACTTGTAGTGCTCTTCCACATGCTGGTTGGCACCGCAATTACGGCATTGAAGCATGGATATGGATTCACTATAAGATTGGGCGCCCATTTTCTGAAGGTAGGCTTGAAGCTCCAACTCATGAATGGAAGCGGTTGTTTCTATCGCTTCCTCATGCCCACAATAGGCACAGGTAATGGATGTCGTACCCGGTTTGTAGTGCAGAGCGGCACCACAATTCTTGCAGACTTTTTTAAGCTCGGTATCGAGAGGTGGTACCTCGTTCATAGCTGCGATTGATCCTTAAGGACGATTGTATTCATTGACCCAATCTGTGCGTATTATTGACCGGGTAAGGGGGGTGGCGTGTTCCCGCCTAAAAAGGCTTTGAGCTCAGTAACTTCTTGCAGGGGCTTCCAGGTGTCCATACCTTGTTTCCAGATGAGACTGTCTTTATTGATAGTACGCGATGCAAAAAGGGCGCGTAATTGATCAAAGGACACCGGACCTTGTTGTTGACCGTTAGTGGCATAGAAATAAGTAACAGCGGCAGGAATCGGTGGAGGGGTCACCGCTTGTGAGGCCCCGGCTGTCATTTGCGGGTTCATGAGTCCGCCCATTTGCTGAGCGAGCACAAAGCCCATACCCATGCCCATACCGGCACCTGCAGTACCGCCTTCATTTTTGGCTGCAGCCTCTACGGCTTTTGCGGTTTTGAACTGGGTCAGCTTTTGGAGATCGAGTTTGTCGATACGGCTGTATTCGAAAATTTCTTTTTTAAGTTCTTCCGGCATAGAAACATTCTCGATGAAGAACTTCTCCAAGCGGATGCCTACACTTTCAAATTCAGGACCCATGACCTCTCGGCAGGTTTCTGAAAGCTCTGTGGTGTTGGCTGCATACAATTCTATGGGCAGATTGGCCTCACCCACCGTATCGGTAAATCGGGTTGCGATGAGACTCTTAAGGTGTTCATTGATCTCAAAGTTGGTGAAATTGTTGTCCGTACCCACAATATCCTTGATGAATTTGCCCGCATCGCTGATGCGAAAAGCATAGGTGCCAAAGGCTCTGATCTCCACGAGACCAAATCGGTCGTCGCTCAGGGTGACCGGATTTTTAGTCCCCCATTTTTCATCAGTAAACAGATGGGTATTGACGAAATAGACTTCCGCCTTAAATGGACTATCAAATCCGTATTTCCAACCTTTCAGGGTGGTGAGAATAGGGAGGTTCTGGGTGTTGAGGGTATAAGTGCCCGGCCCAAAAACATCGGCCAGTTGACCTTCATTGACGAAGACGGCAGTCTGACCTTCCCGAACGATCAGTTTGGCATTATTCTTTATTTCGTTCTGATAGCGTTCAAAGCGATGTGCAATCGTATCGTCCGTATAATCCAGCCACTCGATGATATCGATAAATTCGTGGCTCAATTTCTCTTTGATTTTGTCAAAAATCCCCATGGTTGTCAATGTTTGATTGAAGTAAGGAAGATACTAATTTAATGGTATCCGCACCAAGCGTCTTGATCAGGGTTAGATAAAAAAAGCCCTGCTGTTTGGTGCAGCAGGGCAAGTCTGTGAAATGGAATGGCTAATAAAAGTTTTACTCTAATTCAAATTCAAAAGACTCTCCGTTGGGCAGTTCCAGGGAGAAATACGAAATATTGAATTCTGCATCTTTGACTATCGTTTCAAGCACTCCCAAATCGTTCTCTAGCGTTTTCATAATGTATTGAATTAGGATTCCTTACAAATATGAACAAGAAATCAGCGCTGATCCCTAGCTTTTTGCCTGATTCTCCAAGGGGTAAATTCCCCTAATTTTGCCGATTGAAAGAGTAGTTACGGATTCCTACCGTTTTCCTGAGGATATAGTTTCCACACCGGATCGCTCTGCCAGTAGTTTTTACTATCTACGTCGAGTATGGAAACGCTACCTTTGAATGCAGCTCCGGTATCAATGTTCCATACATTGGCCATTTGGGTGGGGGTACTGCGACCAATGCGACCTACCGGTGTGTGACCGATAAAGATTTCTTGAAATAATTTCAGGCGCTTGGGAAAAAGATCACTGTCTTTGGGAATGCCCGGATCCATCGCGCACACCATTTCCCAAAGGGTACGGTCCCAGTAGAAGGCGGTATTGTGCCATTCGTATTCAGGGCCATTCAAATTGGAAAATCCGGCATGGCAATACATACGATTATCCGCATCTATGTGGTAGTCCTGCATTTCACTGTAAAAGATTTTGTGAGTTTCGATCTCGGCCCCGGTAAGCTCGGCATAGCTGTCTATACTTGCCTGTCCACCGTGTTGGAGCCACTTGGCATTCATTTGCCGTCCATTGAGCCATTGATGCACCAGATCGTCGTGATTTCCACGGATAAAGGTAGTCGGAATCCTGCTTTTCAGCTCGATCAGATAGCTGACCGTGGGGGCGCTATCGCTCCATCCGTCAACGTAATCGCCTAAAAAAATCAGATGATCGTCCGGGGTGACCGTCGCTCGTTCCAACACCTGTTCTAATGCACGCAGTCCCCCATGTATATCTCCAATGACTAATGTTCTTCCCATATTAATTGTATTTGACCTTTCTTAAAATACGAATATTATCCTTGTAGGCTCTGTATACCTCGTTGCTATAGGCCTTGAGGTAGGGTTTGATTTCCTCCAGTTTGACCAGGGCTGCCTCAAATCCATTCAGGTAGCAGATCAGATAAGTGGCCGGCAGATTGAGCAGGTCTTCATGTTCGCCAGCATTGAGAACCCGGTTTCGTTTCAGCTTGTAAAAAATGACATTGTTGTTGTTGTACAAATGGTAGAGCATTTTTTTGTCCAGTTGCGGTGGCTGGAAGACCAGGGTACTGTCGATACTGTATTGACCATTTTCGCGAAAGCGAATGACCATTTCTTCTAAAGGATAATACTTGTAGTTGTTATAAACCCCCAGATAGACGTATTCCAGTATGGTAAAGGTATCGTCAGTAATGGTGATGGAAACCTCGTCCAGTGCAGAATAGAACAGGCGCACCTGTTCATTGATCAGTTCAATGTCTACCCTCGAATAGTATACCTCATCACCTACTTCTTTAGGTTTACCAGCCCAGCAAACCACAAAGAGCTCTTGGAAAACCTTATAATGCGTTTCGAGTTCACTATGCGATTTGGTCATGAACTCCATCACACTATCCAGAGTGAGTTGAATATTATTGCTGGCCTTGGTTTCAATGGCCGCTACAATCTCACTGTTCACATCTTTGATCTCACTTTTGAAGGTTTTAGGCATGGATACGCTTCCATCTCGGTAAAAAACCGAGCCACCCCAGTATTTCCAAATGTTCTTACGCAAACTGGTCAGCTTATTATTCGGACGGATGGTCACCAGTCCCACCACCAGATCAGCGGCAAGATGAGGGAAGGGTATGTTTTCATAGGTGATGAGCGGTGGATTGTTGAGGTAGGCGTTGACCAGATTTTGAATCTTGCTGTCATCAAAAAAAGGCACCCCCACGATCGCATTGTCCTGATCTTCGACCCCAATGACGATGTACGAATTGTTTTTTGGATTGGAATTGCTGAGGGCACAAATGTGTTTTAGGAACTTCGCTTTTCCCTCTTTATTGGAAATATCAATTTGGCGCTTTTTATCGTAGAAGCTGTTCTCGTCGCTATGCGCAAGAAGATTCTTGATAAGAAGACGTTTATTGATCATGTGGCGTTCAAATACCCGGAACTTTAATTCTTATTGACGATGGTGCTGCTGGCCTGGGCGGTACACATCACGGTCAGGTCGGCGATATTGACATGATAAGGTCTTGAAACCATAAAATAAATGATCTCCGCAATATCTTCGGGCTGCAACACTTCAAAGTCTTTGTATACCTTTTCAGCACGCTCAGTGTCTCCTTTAAAGCGTACTTCGCTAAAGGCCGTGTGCACCAATCCCGGATTGATGGCTCCCACCTTGATTTTGTGTTCATTCAGATCAATGCGCATGCCTTGGGTGATCGCATCTACTGCATATTTACTGGCGCAATACACATTGCCTTTGGGGTAGACTTCCTTACCTGCGGTACTCCCCAAATTGATGATGTGTCCTCGCTTTCGCGAAACCATCTCCGGAAGAATGGCCTGACTGACGTAAAGCAGGCCTTTGACGTTGATGTCGATCATGGCATCCCAGTCGTCAACGCTTCCCTCCTGAATAGGATCTAAACCGTGGGCGTTTCCCGCATTGTTCAGTAAAATATCAATGGGTCGGAATTTCGCTGGCAGGCTTTTTATTTGGGCTTCTACCTGCTTACGGTCTCGAACGTCAAAACTCAGCGTACAGACCTCAACCTGAGCACTCAACTCTGATTGGAGTGTCTTAAGTTGTTCTTTGCGGCGGCCACAGAGAATGAGGTGAATGCCTTGCCTGGCAAACTCGCGGGAGGTAGCAAGCCCGATACCACTGGTGGCTCCGGTAATCAAGGCAATGGAGGTTTCTTTTTTCATGATGTTTGTGTTAAGGGACTTTATGACCCTGGCTGGCCACCAGCAATTCAAACCAATCCTGAAGTTCTAGTTCAAGATGCTGCGCCTGCACTGCAGCCGCAATGCGCTCCGGTTGGGTGGTGCCGATGACCGGATGAATGCGGGCCGGATGTTTCAGGATCCAGGCCAATAAGAGCTGATCTTTGGAGACCTGGTATTTTGATGCTAAAGTTTCTAGTTTTTCATGAAGGCGCTGTGTTTGCGGATTTTCTTCCTGAAAAACAGCTCCTAACGGGCTCCAGGCCATGGGCATGATGGAGTGGGTCATCATGTAATCCAGCTGTCCGTCGAAAAGCGATTGGGTGGCGGTTAGACTGCACTCAATTTGATTGCCATAAACCGGGGTTTTCGAGCGAATTAACTCGGTTTGCGAAGGAGTAAAATTAGAAACACCAAAGGCTTTGATCTTGCCTTGTGTTTGGAGCTGATCAGCAGCCTCCGCAATTTCGTCGGGGTGCATTAACGGACTGGGCCGATGCAGGAGAAAGAGGTCAATGTAATCGGTTTGTAAAAGCCTTAATGCCCGTTCTGCGGCGCCCACGACATAGGCTTTGTCGTATTGGTAGTGTTTGATTGTATTTTCAGGTCGGTTCTCGCCCTGGTATTGAATACCACATTTGGTGATCAGTTGAATTTGATCTCGGGAAATGGACGCTTTCGCGAAAGCGTGACCAAATTCTTCTTCGGTGGTGTAGTCTCCATAAATATCTGCATGATCAAAAGTGGTTATCCCCTGGGAGACACAATGATCAATTCGAGCTACCTGCTCTTCAGTGCTCAATTGCTTGCCCCATTGACCCCAGGTCATGCATCCTTGAATGATTCGGGAAAAAGAATGTTCCATAGCTAAAATTTAAAGGCATAAGATACGCGAAAAAGAGACTTTAAAAACGCTGCAAACCCCTTTATTTACTGGAATTTTTAACCAATTGTTAACAGCGATTATCAGAATAAAATCGAACATTGCAGCGTTAGGGAGTTTCCAAATTAGACACCGTATTATGCAAGAAAGTACACAGGCTGTTGATATCAGCGCCATTAATGAGAAAATAGAGAAAGAGAGCGCCTTTGTAGATATTCTAACCCTGGAAATGAACAAGGTGATCGTGGGTCAAAAACACATGATCGAGCGCTTATTGATCGGACTTTTGGGTAAAGGGCACATATTGTTAGAAGGAGTACCAGGCTTGGCGAAAACCCTGGCGATCAACACGCTTTCACAAGCTGTTCACGGCTCTTTCAGTCGGATCCAGTTCACTCCCGATCTGCTTCCCGCAGATGTGATCGGGACCATGATCTACAACATGAAATTGAATGATTTCAGCATCAAAAAGGGGCCAATCTTCGCCAATTTTGTCCTTGCTGATGAGATCAACCGGGCGCCGGCCAAAGTACAATCGGCCTTGCTGGAAGCCATGCAGGAAAAGCAAGTAACCATTGGTGATGAAACCTTTACGCTGGACAAGCCTTTTTTGGTTATGGCCACTCAAAATCCGGTCGAACAGGAAGGAACTTACCCCTTACCGGAGGCTCAGGTAGATCGATTTATGCTCAAAACAGTCATCGATTATCCTAAAATGAAAGATGAGCAAATGATCATTCGTCAAAACCTTAAGGGGGGCTTTGAACAAGTCAATCCGGTGGTGTCGGTTGATCAGATTTTACGCGCGCAGGAAGCTGTGCAGCAGGTCTATATGGATGAGAAGATTGAAAAATACATTCTGGATATCATCTTTGCTACCCGTTTTCCAAAGAATTACCGTCTGGAAGAGCTTAAGCCACTGATCAATTTTGGGGCTTCCCCACGTGGAAGTATCAACCTGGCACTGGCTGCTAAATGCTACGCCTTCATCAAACGCAGGGGGTATGTGGTGCCTGAAGATGTGCGTGCGGTAGTGCACGATGTCTTGCGCCACCGTATTGGGATCACTTACGAAGCGGAGGCAGAAAATGTAACCTCGGTGGATCTGATCAACAAAATCGTAAATGAGATCGAAGTGCCTTAGAACACGCATTCATCCGGCGTCATTGACAGGATCAATGCGCTGTCACTACCATCCATCGAAAAATTACAGAAAATCTAAGATCCTGTAGCTTCAACGGTCAACAGGACAAGTATTATGGATACGAAAGAACTGCTAAAGAAAGTCCGCAAAATTGAGATCAAGACACGAAGATTGTCTGATCACATTTTTGGTGGGGAGTATCACTCTACCTTTAAAGGTCGGGGGATGACTTTTAGTGAAGTTCGGCAGTATACTTTTGGGGACGACGTTCGTAACATCGACTGGAACGTTACGGCTCGCTATAATGAACCTTTCGTCAAAGTGTTTGAAGAAGAGCGGGAGTTGACCATGTTATTAATGGCTGACATCAGTGGCTCTGAATTCTTTGGGACGCAGGGACAGTTCAAAAACGAGATCGTAACAGAAGTTGCAGCTACTCTGGCCTTTTCGGCAATGCAGAATAATGATAAAATCGGTTTGATTTTATTTTCTGATGAGGTTGAGCTGTACATCCCGCCAAAAAAAGGAAAGAGTCATGTGCTTCGAGTGATTCGAGAATTGCTGGAATTTAAGCCTAAAAGTAAAAAAACAGACCTGAGTCAGGCTTTGCAATTCATGGCTGGTGTGATGAAGAAGAAGGCCATCGTCTTCGTGCTCTCTGATTTTATGACGGATGATTACGAGCATACCCTAAAGATCGCAGGAAAAAAACACGATATCACAGGGATTCGTATTTATGATCAACGCGAAGAAGAAATCCCCAATTTAGGACTGGTTCAGGTGTTGGATGAAGAGTCTGGAGAACATATGTTGGTAAATACAGGGTCTAAAAAAGTTCGCCGGGAATACACGGCCTATTTTAAGGAACGCGCCAATTATTTTCAGGAAAGTTTCAGACGCAGTGGAGCCGGGGTCATCGATGTACGAACCGACGAAAGCTACGTGAAAAAATTACTGGGTTATTTTAAACGACGAGCATAGGATGAAGGACGAAATCTGTACTTCATGGAAAACAAGACTGCAAATGCTGCTGTTGGGATTGCTGCTGACCGGCGCTGCCCTCGAAGCACAAGTGTCTCCTGTGCGTGTTCAGACCGATACGACCAAAATACGAATTGGAGAGCAAATCAGCTATACGATCGTGGTACAGGCCGATACCACCGACCTGGTTATTTTCCCGGAAGGACAAACCTTTATGCCCTTAGAGTTGGTGGAGTCTTTACCCACAGACTCCGTGCTCCTTCAGGAACAAGCCGCATCAAATCCAATGAAGCCTTTACGTTTATCAAAGCTCTACAAATTAACCCAGTTTGACAGTGGGCGATATACCCTACCGGCACAACGGGTTTTGATCAACGAACAGGCTTTTTTGACAGACAGTTTATTGGTTGAAGTGGGTGATGTAGCTGTAGATACAACAGAACAAGGGCTTTACGATATCAAACCGTATATTGAAGTTGATGGGATAACGCCGGACTATTGGAGCTATCTAAAGTGGATACTCCCGCTGCTTGTAGTCATTGCCTTATTTTTGTGGTGGCTGGTACGCCGCAATCAAAAACAAGCGGAAGAAGAACAACAACTCCCTCCCTTTGAGCGCGCCATGGTATCGCTGAAAGCTCTGGATGAGAAAAAGTATCTGGAGAGTGATCGCTATAAAGAATTTTACTCGGAGCTGACAGACACCATACGTCGATACTTGGAAGACAAAGTGTATGACCGTTCATTGGAGAGTACCACCGATGAGTTAATAGTACGCTTAAGAATGGAGCAAGAAGCGGGCAAGCTTGAACTGCAGCGCCAAACCGTAGATGAATTGGCCCGCTTATTACGTACCGCCGATTTAGCCAAATTTGCCCGGGTAAATCCGGAACGTGGTAAAGCACAAGCAGATCGAAGCTTAAGTGAGCGAATTTTGGTGGAAACTAAGGAAGCTCTTCCAGAACCTACGGAAGAAGAATTGATGCGGGATCAAGCGTATAGAGAAGCTCTGGCTCGAAAACGAAAGCGAAAATTCATTCTTACCGGAATTTTTGGTGTTTTCGGCATTTTGCTCACTGCGTTCATCATTTTGGTGGCTGTCAAAGGTTTTGATTTTGTCAAAGATAATGTGATCGGTCACCCCAGCAAGGAGCTTCTAGAGGGCACCTGGGTACGCTCAGAATATGGGAACCCTCCAATCATCATTTCGACACCGGAAGTTCTTAAGCGTCTTCCTGCTCAGCTACCACCGGAGGCTCAGGCTCAGGTTAAAATGAATATGTTTGGATACGGCGCTTTGCTCGATGACTTTTCCATCATTGTCAATAACAGCCAATTTCCACCTAAGACAGAGCTCGACATTCAACAAACCGTAGATGCTACCCTGAAACAATTGGAAAGCCGGGGCGTTAAAAATATCATTGTCAAAACTGAAGAATTTACAACGCCTAATGGGGCTCAGGGGGTGCGAACTTTTGGAACGGCTTCGTTTCCTGTTCTCAACACTGGCGAATACCGCTCAGGTCAATACGAGATGTTGACTTTTAAGGCTCAAAATGTACTGCAGCAGATGGTCATTTCGTGGAGAGCCGGTGACACCTACGCGGAACAAATCGCAGAACGAGTCAAAGGATCCATTGAATTACAAAAAGCCGGAAGCTAATGTTTGATAATTTTCAATTTGAGAATCCTGAATACTTCTGGCTACTTCTGTTGCTGCCTATTGCTATTGGCTGGTACATCTGGAAACGCAAACAGCAGACCGCCTCGCTCTCCTTGTCGGCGGTTCAGGGATTTAAGCGCACAACTTCTTGGCTAGCCAGGCTAAAACCATTGCTTTTCGGACTACGATTGATCGCCTTGGGTCTGTTGATCACGGCTTTGGCGCGTCCCAGAAGTGTTGAAGTTTCGACACGAGCAAAAAAAACAGAAGGGATCGATATTGTCATTGCAATTGACGTTTCAGCCAGTATGTTAGCTAAAGACTTACGACCCAATCGGCTGGAATCGCTGAAAAGAGTAGGCGCTGAATTCATTAACGATCGTCCCAATGATCGTATCGGTCTGGTAGAATATGCGGGGGAGAGTTACACCAAGACGCCTATCACCAGTGATAAATCAATTGTACTCAGTGCGTTGAAAAGCATTCGATACAACAATATCATTGAAGGAGGTACGGCGATCGGAATGGGTTTAGCCACGGCGGTCAATCGATTAAAAGATAGTCGCGCTTCAAGCAAGGTGGTCATCTTGATGACAGATGGAGTGAACAACGCCGGATTCATTGATCCCAAGATCGCTAGCGAATTGGCGCAAGAATTCAATATCAAAGTGTATACCATAGGGGTGGGTACGAACGGCATGGCCCTTTCACCCATAGGACTGCGCCCGGATGGTAGTTTTCAATACGGAAATGTACAGGTAGAGATCGACGAAGAGTTGTTGCAGGAAATTGCGTCAGTAACAGGAGGGAAATATTTTAGAGCAACTGACAATCAAAAATTAGCCGAGATCTACGATGAGATCAACAAGTTGGAAAAGACGGAGATCGAGGAATTTAAGTTTACCAATTATGAAGAGTTATTTAGACCGTTCGTCATTTTGGCGGGTCTGTTCATTTTGGTAGAGATTTTGCTACGGCAAACGGTGTTTAAAGGATTTATTTAAAGGAAGTTATACATGTATCTCTTAGAGGAACGCATTTGGTTTTGGGGTTTACTGGCAATACCGGTCATCCTTTTGCTTTTTGGTGCCGCCTTAGTCTGGCAACGAAAAGCCCAACAGCGTTTTGGAGATCAGCGCTTGCTACAGAAACTGAGTCCGAATCGCTCTGTTTTCAAGCAGACGCTTAAAATAATAGTGATTTGCCTGGCCCTGGCCTGTCTGAGCGTTGCTTTAGTCAATCCCAAGATGGGAACCAAGCTGGAGACGGTCAAGCGGGAGGGAGTCGATGTTGTTTTTGCGATTGACGTGTCTAAGAGTATGTTGGCAGAGGACATTGCTCCCAATCGCATCGAAAAAGCTAAGCAACTGGTCACACAAATTATCAATAACCTGGCTGGTGACCGGGTGGGCGTTATTGCCTATGCCGGTAGTGCTTTTCCTCAATTGCCCATCACTACAGATTACAGCAGTGCAAAGCTCTTTCTCAATCAAATGGATACGAATATGCTATCCAGTCAGGGTACAGCGATTCGAGAAGCGATTGAATTGGCGACCACCTATTACAATGACGAAGAGCAGACCAATCGGGTTTTAATCATAATCTCTGACGGAGAAGATCATGCCGGAGATGCCGCCAGCATTGCGGAGGAGGCCAGCGAACAAGGGATACGCATTTTTACTATTGGAGTAGGAACGGAGAAAGGTGGTCCAATTCCATTGAAGCGAAATGGGGTGGTACAATCCTATAAAAAAGATCAGGAAGGAGAAACCGTAATTACCAAGTTGGATCAAGAGACGCTCGAAACGATTGCTAACGAAGCGAATGGACAATATATAGATGGTCAAAGTACCAGTGAGGTCGTAGAAACGGTACAGGATTTGCTAAATAGAATGGACAAAAAAGAGTTTGAAGCCAAGCAGTTCGCCGACTTTAAGGATCAATTTCAGTGGTTTCTGGCAGCAGCTATTCTTCTACTGTTTGTCGATATTTTTTTGCTTGAACGAAAAACGGCTTGGGTTAAACGATTGAACTTATTCAACGAAAAGGAAGAACAAGAATAAAACAAGCTTAGGCTGCCCGGTGCAGCAAACAACACAGTATGAAACACCTATGCTACATAGTTATTTTTCTCTTTAGTGGAGTGGTTATTGCTCAGGATAAGGAGTTAAAGCAGGTACAAGAGGATGCTAAATCTTTGGTTGTAGAAGGAAATGATTTGGCGGAAGCCGAAGCTTTTGTCGATGCTGAAGCGGTGTACCGCAAAGCGATCGCCTATGACCCGGAGAGTGTTCCCGCCAAATACAATATGGGTAGTTTGTATTATAAGAATCAAAAGTTTGAAGAAAGCACCCAGCGTTTGATCCAAGCCGCTGAAGTTGCTCAAACCAAGGAAGAAAAGCATGAAGCTTTCCACAATCTGGGTAATGCGTTTTTTAAGCAGAAGGACTTTAAACAGGCAGTGGAAGCCTATAAAAATGCACTGCGTAATAATCCAACAGACGAAGAAACTCGTTATAATTTAGCGTTGGCCAAGCAGGAAGAAGAGCAGGATGGCGGTGGTGGAGATGATCAGAATGAGGATCAGAATCAAGATCAGAACGACAATCAGGACGGAGACGGAGATCAACAGGAAAGTGATGACGGTGAGGAGCAGGAGACGGATGATGAAGGAGAGGAAAAAGAAGATCCTAATCAAGAGGGAGAAGATGAGAAAGATCAGGGCAAACCTGATGAACAAAAGCATAAAGATGGGGGTAAGGAAGAGCAGAAACAGCAGCCTCCACCACCACAACCCGGTCAGTTGTCTCCTCAGCAGGTGAAAAATCTTCTAGAGGCCATCAACAATCAAGAAGAACAGACTCAAGAAAAAGTAAATGCTCAAAAAGTAAAAGGAGCACAGGTTAAAACAGAAAAAGACTGGTAGAATACCTATAAAATTGAAAGGTTAAACAAGATGAACACCATGAGTTTTAAATATTACGTCTTAGCTGCTTTTTTGTGGATTGCAGGTAGCGTTGCGGCTCAGGTAGAGTTTACCGCCCAAGTGAGTAAAAGTAGTTTAGGCATCAATGAACGACTTCGGGTTGATTTTCAAATGAATCAAAACGGCGATAATTTCAGACCCCCTAATTTTGAAGGCTTTGATGTTGTAGGCGGACCTAATCAGAGTATCAGTAACAGCTACATCAACGGCAAGCGATCGTTCAGTAAGACCTTTTCTTATTTTTTGGCGCCCAAGCAACGCGGCACCCTCACCATTGGTCAGGCGGAGATTCAGATTGATGGTGAAATCTATAAAACGACTCCGGTACAGGTGACCGTAACGGGAGCCGTAGATCAACCTAGAGATCCCAACGATCCGGCGGTGATCGCTGCCGATAACATTCATCTGGTTGCAGAAGTTTCCAAGACAAATCCATACCTTAATGAAGCGCTTACTGTGGTCTATAAGCTCTATGTGGCTCCGGACACCGGAGTCAGCAATTGGCGCGAACTCGACAGTCCGAAATACGCTGATTTTTGGAGCCAGACTATCGATCAGGGTCAGCAACAAAAAGTAATGAATGGCACTTATCAGGGGCGGGAATATCGCTATGTGGTGCTGCGCAAGACCGTTCTGTATCCGCAGAAGTCCGGAAAACTTGAGATTGAACCGCTCGCTTTAGATGTTACGGTTGAGGTGCCTACGAATCGCCGGGATATTTTCGGTACCCGTTTCACGAAAACAGAACATCTGACGGTAGCGGCAAACAAGCGCACTATTAATGTAAAGCCATTGCCAACAGCTGGAAGACCGGAGAATTTTTCGGGAGCGGTAGGTTCCTTCGATTTTGAGGTCAAGACGGACAAGAAAAGTTTGGCGTCTACAGAAGCGTTTAATCTGGAGGTTAAAGTGTCCGGAAACGGGAATCTGAAATTATTTGAATTGCCCAATTTTAACCTGCCCAGTTCGCTGGAAGTTTATGAGCCGGAACATACCGAGCGTGTTCGAACTAATCTCAGCGGCATGACCGGGGTTATTGAAGATCGATATACGGTAGTTCCACAATTCAAAGGGAGCTATCCCATTCCGGCCTTGTCATTCGCTTACTTTGATCTAAAGACCGAATCTTACAAAACCCTTTCTTCTGAAGAAATTGTCATCGAAGTCCTGAGCGGTCCGGAGGAGAATAGCACAGCGGTTGCATCCACACCGGGGGGTACTGCAAAGCAGAAAGTGACCGGAGGGAATCAATTGCTGTACATCAAATCAAGCGCTGATTTTGAGCCTATAGATGAAGCACCATTCTTTAAGACCACCTTGTACTGGGCACTCTTAGGAGCCCCGCTCTTGCTTATTCCGCTGGCCTTACTCATCGGGAAACGCCGCAAAGCCTATTTGGACGATACACACGGTCTACGCATACGCCGTGCCGATAAATTAGCTCGAAAATACTTGAGTGATGCCAAGCGCAATATGGGTGATCAGAAGGCCTTCTATATCGCCATGGAAAAAGCCCTGCACAACTACCTGAAAGCGAAGCTGAATATTCAGACCAGTGAAATGAGTAAAGAAAGGATCAGCCGACTCCTGCAGGAGCGCGACGTCAAAGATTCTGATTCTATCGAGTTTATCAGTTTACTGGAGAGTTGTGAGTTTGCACGCTACACGCCAACCAATCAAGTAGGTATGCAGCAGGACTACGACAAGGCTGTTCGCGTAGTGTCTAATCTGGATAAGCAATTGCGATGAAAAAGAGAGTAGTACTATTCTGCTTCGTTATGCTGGGTTGCCTAATCGTTGAGGCTCAAGATTACGAAACCTATTTCGAACAAGGGAATTAACAGTATGCTGCCCAGGAGTATACAGAGGCGATTAAAAGTTATCAAGCGGCTTTAGAGACTGGTTACGAGGCTTCAGCCTTGTACTACAATCTGGGCAATGCCCATTACAAATTGAACAATGTAGCTCCCAGCATCTACTATTTCGAAAAAGCCCTGCAATTAGCCCCTGGCGACGAAGAGATTCAAAATAATTTGAAATACGCTGAAAACCTAAGGGTCGATGTGGTGGAGCAGCTCCCGGAAAATGCAGTAAAAAAATTCGTCAATCGCATGGTGTCGATTTTCTCTACAAAAGGTTGGGCGGTTACAACCATTCTATTCGTATCGCTCTTTACCTTGTTTTTTCTGCTGTATTATTTTGCGCTGAGTACTCAGAAAAAACGGTTATACTTTACCGCTTTCTGTGTGTGCGCACTGGTGGCTATTCTAGCTTTTGGTTTTTCGAATTACGCTTTCGCGAAAGCAAAATCGGACCGACCAGCTATCATTTACGCTCAGGAAGTCGCGGTGAAGGCAGCACCGCAGCTAAGCAGCGAAAATGCATTTACGCTCCACGCCGGAACCAAGGTTCAGGTACTGGAATCGATTAAAAATTGGAAACGAATTCGTTTGGCCGATGGCAAGCTCGGTTGGATCCCGGAAACTGAGTTAAAAGAATTATAGCGAAACACTTGCTGCCTAAGTTCTTAGATCTGCTGTTCTTCTGTAGGCGCCACATCATAGAGGTCAGTGTCTCGAGCAGTTTTGAGGATGGCCGGAAGAAAGGCCGGAGCGATAGAGGCTACAGGTCTGTATAAGATGGAGTTTTCTTTGTCCTCCTGGTCGATCAATTGAAGACGCTCTCCTGCGGCTCCCAGAAACATAATGATCACACTGAGTATAAACGCTGTTTTCAGCAATCCGAAGCCGGCTCCCAATAACTTATTGATGAGTCCCAGCGCCGCAAAATTGGCCATTTTGGTCAATAGTTTACCGGCTAAGGAAACCACGACGACAATAAGTATAAACGTAATGGCGAAAGCGGCCAGATTTATGGTTTGCTCACTCCAATCGGTGCGTTCCACTAAATAATCAGCAGCGAAATACGAGAAATGGATGGCGCCATAAATACCGGCCAAAAGTCCAATCAAGGAGGCTGCCTCTACAAAGAATCCCTTGCGAAAGCCCTGAAAAAGGCCAAGTAGCAGTAGAATGCCCAACACGATATCCAATGTGCTCATGGCTTAAAACTACTCAATTTTTTATGGATTAAATTTTTTTTTCAAGGAGAGGGTAGGAAAAAATAAAGTTGAGTTGTTCTATAGATGTAGGAACCAATCAACTAGCATTATGAGTAAGAAAGAATACTTAGACATCAAGATTCAGAAATATCTTGAAATGCAAAAAGAGTACTATCATTATGCATTAAGCGCTGACCATGCACGTGTTTCAGCTCCCGTAATTGGATTTAGAGCAAAAACCAACCCCGTCAAAATTGTGTAAAGCAATTACAGAAAGAAAACTTCAATGACAGAAACGTTACCTTTGTAACGTTTTTTTTATGGCTAGAGATGAACTTTTAAAAGAACGATGGATGCTGGTGGTGGAGAAGCTTTCTGCACGCTTTGCGGATGGCGAGCCCCTAGACCTGGATGCCATTATCTACTTGATCGGACTTCAGGAGTACGGGCGCTTTGACCGTCGCTTCCGCAAAGATGATAAGCTTGATCTCATGCACATTGCCATTTGTCGATTACTGGAGCCTTTTGGGTACTACGAGTTTGATTACCAGGATGAGCAGGGCTGGCCGCATTACAAAATCATCGAACCTCTACCGCCATTGAAAGCAGGAGAACAAAGTTTACTCATGAAGGAAGCCGTGGTTCATTATTTTTTAGAAAAAGAACTGATCCAATAACTTCAAAAGCGCCAAGCTCTAGCGCAAGCAATCCCTTTTTCCTAAATTTGCTGATTCCTAAACCCGGGCTATGATAGATACAATCAAGGAGCATATTGCAAAAGCAGAAGCCTTCCAAACCGATCAGCTGGAGGAAGTTGAAGCTTTTCGAATCAAATATTTAGGCAAAAAAGGAATTTTAAATGATTTGTTTGCCTCGTTTAAAGAGGTAGCTCCTGATCAAAAGAAGGATTACGGACAAGCTATTAACGCCCTCAAGCAAACAGCTCAGCAAAAAGTCAACGAACTTAAAGCGGTTCTCGAAAAACAACAGACGACCGCAAGTTACGGTGATCTGACCCGTCCAGGCGAGCCCCTCTCACCGGGATCCAGACATCCAATTAGTCTCGTCAAGAATAGAATCACAGACGTTTTCTCCAGAATTGGATTTAATGTGTCTGAGGGGCCCGAAATTGAAGATGACTGGCACAACTTCACCGCTTTGAATCTTCCTGCACACCATCCGGCCCGGGATATGCAGGACACCTTTTTTATCCAGACCAATCCGGATGTGTTGTTGAGGACGCATACCTCCTCCGTGCAGGTGCGGTACATGGAAGAACATCAGCCGCCAATACGTACCATATCTCCCGGACGTGTTTATCGCAATGAAGCGATATCAGCACGCAGTCACTGTTTCTTCCATCAGGTGGAAGGCTTATACATTGATAAAGGAGTTTCTTTCGCCGATCTGAAGCAAACCTTGCAATACTTTACGACAGAGATGTTTGGTAAATCAAAGATCAGACTACGCCCGTCTTATTTTCCTTTTACAGAACCCAGCGCTGAGGTTGATGTGTACTGGGGTTTAGAAACGGAAACGGATTACCGAATGACTAAAGGTACCGGATGGTTGGAGATCATGGGCTGTGGCATGGTTGACCCCAATGTACTCGAAAATTGCGGTATCGACAGCAAGGAATACAGTGGATTTGCCTTCGGGATGGGTATCGATAGAATTGCTCTACTGCTTCATCAAATTCCGGATATTCGTATGCTAAGCGAAAATGATATCCGCTTCTTAAAGCAATTTAAGAGCACCATATAATTCATGCGCAAAGACATTTCCATCCCGCAGGTCAAGAACGTCTATATGGCTGCCTTGTACCAGTATAATGAAGCTCATCGCACTCACGATTGGAACATCATCATGATCAATTCCGGAGCAGAACCTTTAGAACAAGTTCTGATCGTCTCTCGCGGCCAGCACCAGGAGCAACGCACTTCTATCCTACGCCATCAAATTAAGCTTTTACCTGCCCATGCTTTCGCGAAAGCGGAATTCCTTATCGAAGCGGTGTTGGCTTTGGACAATGAATTTTTAGCCACCTGGTTTATCGGTAACACCTTGTATGAGAAAACGTTTCGATTTCCGGCAGGCACCATAAAAAAAGAAAACTTGAAGCCCTTGGCTGTGCTAGATCAGCAGGGAATTCTGGCCGACTAAAACGCCGGACTAATCCAATTTATCGGTCAGTTTTTTAAATACCTGTTTGGGGTCTTTGTTTTCGTAGAGGATGCGATTTACCGCATTGATGATGGGAGTTTTAGCACCTAGCTCCTGGTTGAGCTGATAGGCACTTCTAGTGGCATAGTAGCCCTCAGCCACCATATTCATTTCCAATTGAGCACTTTTGACCGTATATCCCTTCCCGATCATATTCCCAAAAAATCGGTTTCTGCTAAATACAGAGTATCCGGTGACCAGGAGATCTCCCAAATAAGCCGAATCGTTAATATCGCGCTTCATTTTATGCACCTTTTTTATGAATTTGCGCATTTCACGTATGGCATTGCTCATAAGGACACTTTGAAAATTATCACCATAACCCAATCCGTGGGCGATACCAGCCGCAATCGCGTAGATATTTTTAAGCATGGCGGCGTATTCCGTACCGATGGTGTCGTCACTCAGAGTGGTTTTGATATAGTCACTGGAAAGATGATCTGCCACAAGACGGGCTTTTGCTTCATCCGCACAGGCAATGGTCAGGTATGACAAACGCTCCAGGGCCACTTCTTCAGCATGACAAGGCCCGGTGATTACTCCTATGTCTTCAAAAGGGATGTTGTACACCTCATGAAAGTGAGCTCCCACTATTTTTCCTGTTTCCGGAACGATCCCCTTAATTGCCGAAAAAATGATCTTATCGGCCAGAGAGGCGGTGAGTTTTTTAAGCTCACTACCTACGAAGGCTGAAGGAACAGCAAAGATCAAGACGTCTGCATACTGGACAATTTCATTGATGTCCGTGCTCAGGCGTAGTTGCTCCGGCTTAAATTCTACCGCACTTAAATAGCTGGGGTTATGGTGTTCTCGTTTAAGGTGCTCCACGGCATAGACACTGCGCATGTACCAACCAATCTCCTCCAGATTCTCACAAAGCATTTTAGCGATGGCCGTAGCCCAGCTACCTCCCCCAATCACTCCAAATTTTTTACCCATGTTTTTTGAACTCTTCAATGTGTCGCTAAAATTAGTCAAATTCAAATTCATCTAACTCTATGAATATGAAGGGCATAAGTTTTTGGCATATACTTTGGTTTTACATTCACGAACTTTTAAAGTCACGATTATGAAAACGCTAAAGAATACTGCCGGATGGATGATATTAAGTTTACTCTTGGTTTCTTGTTATGCTGATGTTGTCTTAGAGGAGGAGATTATTGTGGTCGAACTAGAAATTAATGCCAATCAGGTGCTGAATGATTACGATCTGTGGTACCTCAATGTGGAGGCATCTCGAGGGAATGCTAATATTCCATTCCTGCAAAAGGCTTTCACACTGAGCTTTGATGCAGGTCAGCTGTTTGCCAACAATAATCTGGCAACAATAGGTGTGCAAGGAGGAGGCCTTGGATTGGCGGTAGGATTCTATGAGACTTTTGGTCCGGAGATCGATATCATACACGATCTTGACGGTGTCTACACCTTTCAGGTCATTCCACTTGACCACAAACGTATTGAGTTGTATCACGCACCCAGCGGTGCCTACTTCGTTTTGGAAGGTTATTATACCCATCAGTTTGACTACGATCGATTGTTTTATGAGAATATTCATTATTTCCTTCAGGAGTACGTGGCTTGGGAAAAGATATATACAAGTCAAGAAGGCGCACTCAATGAATTTGATCAAGAACACTTCCTCCAGTTCACGCCAACAGGGAATGATGGGAATTTTAAGAGCTCTCAGGATCAGAATGGCACGCGTATTGATTATTTATATTGGGATTACGAAGGTTGGTATACGGTAGTTCCGATTGCTGGAAATTCTAGCCTTAAAACTTTAACATTGGATTACGATTATCTGGGCAATGAGTTTTTTGAATTGTCCGTTATTAATGCAAATACTATTGCCTTGTACCATGTAGCGTCAGGTACGACCTACCATTTTAAAGGAAGAGGTTACATCCAGTACAAAATGGCTGGAGAGGGAAAAGTAAGAGAGAAACAGAAGGCCCTATCGAATAAAATCGAAACGGCCTTAAAAGAGAAGACATTGAAGATTAGTTGATTTTTTTGGTTGGTTATTTAGTTGGAAGCCGCTCGCTAGTGTTAATTAGTTGGGCGGTTTCTTTTTTTGCGACCTTTTCGAGGACACCGCATTGTAAGCCGCTCTAATAGGCTGTTTAAAGAAAGGATGAAACTTATTTTAAGTCAATACCAGCCTTTTTAAGAGCAGAGCGTTAGAGCGAAATTTTGTACCTTCATGTCTGCGAAAATCATTAACTAAAACACTATAAACTATGGGATTATTTTCATTCATTAAAAATGCTGGCGCCAAGCTAGGCATTGGAAAAAGTACTAAGGAGGAAGCTGCGGAAGCGGCTGCGGAAAAAGCGGCAGCTTTGCGTAAGGCCAATGAGAAAGCCGCAGCCAACATGAAGGAAACCGTCCATGATCTTGGCCTGGAAGTCGATAATCTAAAAATTGAGATCTCTGGAGATACAGCTACGGTCCATGGCAAGGCTACCGATCAAGCTACTAAGGAAAAAATCGTCCTTGTGGTTGGAAATACAGAGGGTATTGCTCAGGTTGATGATCGTATGGAAGTAGAACACACCGAGCCGGAAGCGCGTTTTTATACCGTTGAGAAAGGAGATTATCTCAGCAAAATAGCTAAAGAAATGTACGGTGATGCTATGAAATACAATGTAATTTTTGAAGCGAATAAGCCCATGCTTAAAGATCCCGATAAGATCTATCCGGGCCAGGTTTTACGCATTCCACACTTGGACACCTAGAACAGTGATCTTTTGATATAACCGTTTAAATCCTGCTCATCGAGCGGGATTTTTTTTGCTGTGTATTTCATCGAAACAGCACTTTTCCTGCTCTCAAAACTGTGTTACTTATCGACTGAGTTGACTACTTGAACGAAAACTTTGTAGGAATACGCCCTACATTGAATCAGCCACCCTACTTTAGCACCACCTCAAAATCATAATTGCAAGTTTTCGTGCTTTTTGGTTTTGAGTAATTATAAACAAACCCAAAACATAATATGATGAAAACTTTACAAAACACAGCAACTAGTCTTTTCAAATTTGCATTCGTATCTAGCGTGATCTATTTCTTCGTAATGCTAGTGATTACTTTAGACAAATTTTTCTGGTAGAATTAAAATAGAGGGACTCCGTTTTGAGAGATTCTTCTTTTTGCCTGTACACTCCAATCCGGACCCACAGGTCCCTATTCTTTTAGATGTTGAGGCAAAGTCTAATGATCTACCCTTTTATATGAAGCGATTTCTTCTATGGGCCGTTGGGGTCTTATTTTTAGCAATTTCCTGCGAGCAGGATGATTCGCTATCGTCTCTGGAAACGGAAACGGTACCTGAAATAGGAGAGTCGATAGAAATAGTTTTCTTAACGGGTAAATTGGAAGAGGAAGGTCTTTTGGAAGAGTATCTTAGGGCGGTTGATGCCGAGACTGTTTGGGATGAAACCTTTTTAATACAAGGGGTAGGCAAAAGTAAATCTCAGAATACCTGTGCTCAAATTGATCTTTTAGGTCACCAACAAGGATCATTTACTGTCGATTCAACAGAAGATGATCGCGTCGAATTTCTGTTTGTCACTAATCCTTCCTGGGCTATTGCAGCTACCTTCCTCCTTCTTGAACCTACCTCTAATTTTGAATTCCCTACGGGCGTAGTACAAGATTACTCCTTTCCCTTGTCTTATCGATGGCCGGAACAGGTTTCGGGGGCCGGTCATAGTTTTCCAATCAGCCAATTCAGATCAAAAGCTGGTAATCCGGAGCATTGTATCTCCATTGCAGGTTACGTCATTCTTTATAAAACGGATGAAAACGGTAGTGTGGTGGAGGCCAAACGGGCCCGCATAGATGGTGAACTTAAAAACACTCAGGGAAATATTCATGTAGTCCAACTTTGCCTGGAATCAGCCTGCCAATAAATCTACGCTCTAACGGTAAAAATTCATCTCATCCAAATAGGTATAGACCTCTTCAGGGAGCAATGGTCGTATGTTTCTTCCGGCTCCAATAGCCTTGCGAATAGCCGTACTCGAAATTTCAATGATCGGCGCGTTTACTCTGTGAATCTTGGGATGATCTAAAAATTCATCACGCACGGTATTGGGTCCCATTCTGGGATAAACGTATAATTCATGATGGGAGAGAATGGCTCCATAATTCTTCCATTTATGAAAGCTTTTTAGATTGTCTTCGCCCATGATCAAACTAAAATGATGCTGTGGGTATCTTTCTTCCAAATGAGCCAGGGTATTTACCGTATAGTTGGGTTGAGGAAGATCAAATTCGACAGTACTGGCCTCAATTTTTGGGTAATGCTCGACAGCACGTTGCACCAATTGATAGCGATGATGATTGTCGAGTAAGGTTTGCTTCTTTTTGTGGGGATTGTGCGGGGTGATGACCATCCAGACCTGATCGAGGTCACTGTACTCAGCAAAATGATTGGCCAGAATCAGGTGGCCGATATGTACCGGATTAAAGGAGCCGAAGAAAAGACCGATCTTATGAGCGCTCATGGCTATTTTCTGTACTTTGAGAGGGTTGCAGCGGTCGATCTACATATTCTTTGACCAGGGTATAGGCTTCGTTAAGGGCCGTAGGTAGGTCTTCATTCACGATAATATGATCAAATTGAGGAGCAGTAGCCAACTCTATCGAGGCTTTAGCTACACGCATATTGATCTTGTCTTCCGATTCTGTCTTCCGCTTCTTCAGACGAATCTTCAATTCTTCTATACTGGGGGGTTTAACAAAAACAGCTAGCGTCCGCTCAGGATAGATCTGTTTGATATCTAGGCCGCCAACGACATCTATATCAAAAATAACATTTTTACCCTCAGCCCATATGCGTTCCACCTCACTTTTAAGGGTTCCGTAGAAATTATCTCGATATACTTCTTCCCATTCTAGGAAGGAATCGCTTTTAATTCGCGACTTGAACTCCTCCAGGGAGAGAAAATAATAGTCTACTCCATCCTTTTCGGTGCCACGTGGAGCTCTTGAGGTAGCCGATATGCTAAAGGCTAGATTGAGTTCCTCTTTACTTAATAAATGCCGAACAATAGTTGTCTTACCACTACCGGAGGGCGCTGAAAATACAATGAGCTTACCGCCTTTCATTACAATACGTTAAGCATTTGTTCCTTGATTTTCTCTAATTCGTCCTTCATGCGTACCACAATTTTCTGCATAGGGGCGTAATTGGACTTAGATCCAATGGTATTAATTTCCCGTCCAATTTCCTGAGCGATAAATCCTAATTTTTTTCCATTGGAGTCCGCAGAATTCAGCGCCTGTAAAAAGTAATCCAGGTGGTTCTGCAGCCGCACTTTCTCTTCGGTGATGTCGTATTTTTCTAGGTAGTAGGTCAGTTCTTGTTCAAAGCGATTCTCGTCCACTTTCTCCTTGAGTTCGCTGACCGCTTTTTCCAAACGGTCTTTTACGCCTTCCATTCGCTCCGGATCCAGGGTTCGAACTTCCTCTAGTAGCGCACTGATGTTTTTGATGCGCTTTTCAAAATCGACCTTAAGTGCTTGTCCCTCGTCAGACCGGTATGTATTGATAGCCTCTAAAGCTCGATCCAGGCCGGAAAGGATCGTTTGGTATTCTTCCGAATCGATCTCGTCGCGCTCCGTTTTAAGAGCATCCGGAAGACGGATGGCCATTTTCAAATGATCAATCTCGTCCCCATCTGCAATTTGCTTTAGTTGGGCGATGTATTGTTTGACGACCCCTTCGTTGATGGCGGTATTCGTTTCCTCCCCATTCAGCTCTACATAGAGGCTAAGGTCTATTTTTCCACGCTGTAGTGCTTTCGCCGTTAAATTGCGAAGCTCCAGCTCTTTTTCACGGTAAAAGGAGGGAATGCGCGCATTCAAATCCAGGTTCTTGCTATTGAGCGATTTGACCTCGATCGTAATTTTCTTTCCGGGAAGTTGAATGACCTCTTTCCCGAAACCCGTCATACTTTGTATCATGGGTGCAAAGATAGGGAAAAAGCCATGCTTCTAATTAGTTTTCGAGAGCAAGCCTATGTACTGTTGTTTGTTTCAGGATGCCCCGTAAACAATTGGAAATTTTAGATTGCACCAATTTAACAGGGATCAAAATTTGCGGTTGCCGCTTGAGTCAAAATGATTTTTTAAAAATAGTTCCATCTTGAAAATCATCCAGCCTAAGCCTGCCAGGAGCAGTCCGACAGTCCATAACCCGCGGTAAGGCACCTTCAGAACCATCAGTAAAAGCCCAATGGCCAATAAAAACAAAGTGAAACGAAAAAGTATTTGAGCTGCTTTCTTATTGGCTACTTCCCAGACTTCAGGTCCAGCCATGGATCGCGGTGTTCGATAGCCGTAAATATAATTGATCGACTTGGGAGGATATCTCCAATAAATCCAGGCAATGATCACCAAAGGCACTGTTGTAATCAGTATGGAAATATCTTCTGTGTGCATCTATGCTGCTGAAATTCCACTAAAAATCTGCATGACTTCCGGGCGATTTATAATTCCCGTATGGTAATGTTGCGATACCAGACTTTATCATCGTGGTCTTGCAAGGCAATATGTCCTGATCTGTATTTTCCAAAGTCTTTCCAGTCGGCAAACTTAGAATCAGCCACCATGGCTTCCCATTCGGGTCCGTGTACCGGGAATTCTACAATTTGAGTACCGTTGAGCTCCACGACACCTTTATTGGCCTCATGATCGATCCGGATCATTACTTTATTCCATTCACCGGCCGGCTTGGCCACATCTTGAGCGGGTTCGATCATGTCGTAGAGGGCACCAGCTTGATGGGTCTTACCGCCTACATTGGCATCCGGATGTCGCTCGTTATCGAGTACCTGAATTTCCGGTCCGGTCAGGTAGGGTTCGCGAAGATCATCGCGTTCCTGTACCCCCCACATGATTCCACTATTTCCTCCTTCTGAAATTTTCCATTCCAGATTAAGTTCGAAATTGGTAAACCGATCTTTAGTGATCAGATTTTCTTTGCGCCCTTGCTGAGGCGTAAACACCAGATTGCCTTCTTCTACACTCCACAACTGAATGCTATCCAGGTTGTAGGCTTTCCAATGTTCCAGATTTTCGCCATCAAAAAGGACTTTGACCTCTTGAGGTTCAGGCATGGTAGCTACGGTATCCATGCTCGTTTCTTCCGTGGCTTCATTGTTAGCTTGTTCTTTACAGCTAGTTGCAATAACTAAGGTGATTACGCTGAATAGGGATAATAGTCTCATGGTTTTGGTTTATTTAAGTCCTAGAATAGCTTTAAGGTTTTCTTTGTCAATTTCAGCCCCTGCAAAATCATCGAAAGCCTTTTGTGTGGCTTCAATAATATGGCTTTGAATAAAGGGAGCTCCTTCTCGAGCGCCCTGTTCTGGTGATTTGATACAACATTCCCATTCCATTACCGCCCAGACATCGCAGCCGTACTGGGTGAGCTTGGAGAAAATGGTCTTAAAATCAATTTGTCCGTCGCCCGGAGAACGGTACCGTCCCGCGCGATCGATCCAATCTCCATAACCGCCAAAGGCGCCTTTCTTCCCGGTAGGATTGAATTCGGAATCTTTGACATGGAAACACTTGATGAACTCGTGATAATGATCAATGTATTCGATATAATCCAATTGTTGCAGAACAAAATGGCTAGGATCGTAAAGAATATTCACCCGTTTATGATTTCCGGTAGCTTCCAGAAAACGTTCAAAGGTCACGCCATCGTGTAAATCTTCGCCGGGATGAATTTCATAACATACGTCTACCCCCTGTTCCTCAAATTCATTGAGCAATGGCATCCAGCGCTTGGCCAACTCTTCAAAGCCCATCTCTACCAATCCGGCAGGACGTTGAGGCCAGGGATGGAAAGTATGCCACAGCAAAGCGCCACTAAACGTAGCGTGTACATCGATACCCAGATGCCGACTTGCACGTGCGGCACTGATCAATTGATTACGCGCCCATTCGGTACGTTTTTTCGGATTGTTTTGACAGTCTTCCGGCGCGAAATTATCGAACATTAAATCATAGGCCGGATGAACGGCAATCAATTGTCCTTGTAAGTGGGTGGACAGTTCCGTGACTTCCAAACCGTAATCGTTGATCTGACCTTTCCATTCATCACAATAGATTTTACTTTTGCCAGCCAGTTCCAGATCGATCAATCGCTTTTCCCAGGTAGGGATTTGAATGCCTTTATAACCCAGATCGGCAGCCCATTTGCACAGGCCATCCAAAGAGTTGAACGGAGCTTCATCGTCCATAAACTGGGCGAGAAAAACAGCGGGTCCTTTAATCGTTTTCATGCGCTAAATTGCTTTATTTATTCGTTTAGGGTTACCCAAGCTGCATTATCGTCACTACTCGCAACTGCAGCGTAGATGAACTGCATCCCACGCAGGCCATCGGCCACCGTAGGAAAGTCGGGGTTTTCACTGGGTCGTTCTCCTTCATTGATTGCGTTTAATTCCTGAGCAAAACTGCGATAGATCGTGGCGAAGCCCTCCAAGTAGCCTTCCGGATGTCCGGCGGGAACACGTACGTATTCGTTTACACTTTCGTAAACACCGTTACCCCCCGGCGTATAAACTTGCTTGGGCTGATCGAGCCAGCGTACAATCAGTTCATTGGGATTTTCTTGTCTCCATTCGGCACTGCCTTTGGTGCCGTAGATGCGAACCGCTAAGTTGTTTTCTTCTCCGGTTGCGATCTGCGAAAAAGTCATGGTTCCTTTGGCGCCGTTCTCGAAGCGCAGCAACACATTACCATCATCGTCTAAGGTTCTGCCGTCTCCAAACGCGGTCAGATCGGCTGAAATTTCACTAAGGGATAAACCGGTGATGTATTCCACCAAATTTTCTGCGTGTGTTCCAATATCGCCCAAAGCCCCTCCTATGCCGGAGCGTTTAGGGTCAGTACGCCAGGCGGCTTGTTTTTGACCGCTTTTTTCTACTGCGGTCGCCAGCCACCCTTGAAGATACTGCACGTTGACTTTCCGAATCGTACCCAGATCGCCCTCGGCAATCATTTTTCGCGCTTGACGCACCATGGGATAGCCCGTATAATTGTGCGTAAGGGCAAACACCTTTCCGCTTTTGGCGACCACCTCTTGCAGCTCGTAGGCTTCGTCTAGAGTGAGGGTAACCGGCTTATCGCAAATCACATGAAAACCGTGCTCCAAAGCCATTTTAGCCGGAGGAAAATGCATAAAGTTGGGCGTTACGATAGAGACGAAGTCCATACGCTTTTCAACAGGAAGTTGCGCCTCCTTTTCGATCATTTCTTCAAAATTAGCGTAGGCCCTGCTTTCGTCTATGCCTAATGCTTTCGCGGAAGCGATACTTTTCTCTGCCGTAGAAGAGAAGGCACCGCATACCAGATCAATCATCCCGTCTATGCTGGAAGCTTTGCGATGAACATCACCGATAAAACTGCCGGCACCGCCGCCTACCATTCCCATTTTTAATCGCGCCATATTATAAATTTTTAGCTTCTACTTTTTCATTTTTAAAGAAGATAGCAAAGAATATCATAACGGCCACAGCAAAAATGACCGGGAAGGTCCAAATGCCATTCCAATTGTGCTCGCCTTCAGTGATCAAATTGTAATCCGTGACCTTACCGGCAATCATAAATCCGATCAGCATGCCCAAGCCGTAAGTCGCCAGCGTAATTAGTCCCTGCGCGGCACTTTTGAATTTGGGTCCTGCCTTGCTGTCAGTGTAGATCTGTCCGGACACAAAAAAGAAATCGTAACAGATCCCGTGGAGCGCAATTCCAATAAGAAGCATAAAAGCTAATTCACCGGCATTGCCGTAGGCGAAAAGGAGGTAGCGTACCGCCCAGGCCGCCATACCTATAATCAAAGTGATTTTGATCCCAAATCGTTTAAAAAACAAGGGCAGGAGAAGCATAAAGATTACTTCTGAAATCTGACCAATGGAGGCTTTGGCTGTGGAATTCTCCACCCCTAATTCGGTCAGAAACGGACTTAAATTTTGATAGTAAAAGGCCAAAGGGATACAGATCAGAATGGACGACAAAAAGAAGACTGCAAAATTGCGATCTTTGAGTAAGGAGAGCGCATCAAGTCCCAGTATTTCACGTATGCTTAATTTCTCCCCTTTATCTGCAGTAGGGGGTGTTTTAGGCAAAGTAAAGCTGAAAACTCCTAACACCGCCGATGCAATGGCGGTCATTAAAAAGGTGTTTTGCAACATCCCCTGAGCGATATTCTCAGCACTATCCCAACTAAAGGCCAGGCTGATCACGAATCCGGAAACAATCCAACCGATAGTACCAAACACCCGAATGTAGGAGAACTCTTTAGCCGGATCTTTAAGTTGCCGGAATGCAACCGAATTCACTAGTGCCAAGGTGGGCATATAGGCGATCATATACCCCAACACATAGGGATAAAACGCGGTAAAGTCGGTGGCATAAGCCATTTGATACATCAAAAAGGCGCCTATCAGGTGAAGTACGCCCAAAATGCGTTCGGCATTAAAATAGCGATCGGCAATCAAGCCAATGATAAAAGGCGCGATGATGGCCCCCCAGGATTGGGTGGAAAAGGCGGCGCCAATCTCTACGGCATTAGCGCTTAAATTTTCTCCCATAAAGGTGCCCAAGGTCACAAACCAGCCTCCCCAGATAAAGAATTCCAGGAACATCATGATGGAAAGTTGAGCGCGAACGAATGATTTCATAGTGGTGTGGTTAGGATTTGGTTATTTCAATTTTTGAGCGGCAGTCAGCAGTAGATCCCGGGTGCGATTAATTCCTTCTATGGGATCGGCCAGGTCACCTTCATATTCAATTCCGATATAGCCGCGGTAGCCAGCCTCTTTGATGATCTGGAGAATACGCTGATAGTCCAGTTTGGTCTCCTGCCCCTCTGTGTCAAAATTATAGGCTTTGGCGGAGACCGCTTTCGCGAAAGGCATCATTTCTTGAATACCCTGGTAGATAGGATATTCCTTGACGCAGGGAGTGCCCCAGCGCTCGCCGTCTTCCCGCTCTAAGCAAAAATTTCCAAAGTCCGGCAAGGTGCCGCAATTGTCCATATTTACGGCTTGAATGACTTCGACTACCAGGGCAGCATTGGAGGAGAGTTCGCCGTGGTTTTCCACCAGGACGTTGATATTTTTTGTTTTCGCGTAAGCAGACAATTTGGAGAGTCCGTCTACGGAAGCCTTTTTCCAGGCCTCCCGATCTTTTTCTCCAAACAGGTTGACCCGCACCGAATGGCATCCTAAAGCTTGAGCGGCATCTACCCATTTTTTGTGGAATTCTACGGCTTGATCGCGCCCTTCTTGAGTGCTTGCAGCCAGATCTCCTTCATGATCGATCATGATCAGGACATTTTCAATGCCGTGTTTGTCACTTTCAGCCTTCAGCGAATCCACTACGGTTTGAAAGCCTAATTTTTCGATTTCATCCGTATAGAGTTGGGAGACGTATTCAATGCCCTTGAAGTTCAGGTCAGCAGCCTTTTTGGCAAAATGCATAGGGCTCAGAGCTCCTGATTGCATGGGGGCGTGTAACGACCACTGCGCCAGACTGATATCAAAAAAGGGCGCTGTCTGAGTACCGTTTTGGGGATCAAGATCAGCCTTGCTGTCGGTTTGTTCCATCTTGTCTTTACAGGCATTTAAACTGAAGGCAATGAGGACACTAAGTATAAAAATACGCTTCATTGGGAATATTCAACTAGAAAGGGCTTACTACAACGTTTTCGTCAGGAAAAGCCCATGATTTCTACGATTTCACTAAAGTATGCTTTTTTTAAATTACTCAAAAAACTGTTTAAAATTTATATATTTGATAAGCATGTGACTTCAAAATTTTCAAAAACTCATTTTATTGTGAATCAAGCAAACCCTAACGAATTGTACGATGCCATTGTAGTAGGTACAGGTATCAGTGGAGGCTGGGCAGCGAAAGAGCTGTGTGAAGCCGGATTAAAAACATTAGTCTTAGAGCGAGGTCGCATGGTACGGCACATTGAAGATTATCCCACCATGAATATGGATCCCTGGGATTTCAAACTGCGTGGAACGAATACCGCAGAAGAGCGTAAAACGCAACCCAAGCAGGCGCGTACGGGTTATGTGACCGATCCTGCACACAAGCATTTCTTTGTCAATGATCTGGAGCATCCCTACAACGAAACCAAGCGGTTTGACTGGATTCGAGGGTATCATGTGGGAGGTCGTTCGTTAATGTGGGGCCGACAAAGCTATCGTTTGAGTGATATCGATTTTGAGGCCAACAAAAAAGAAGGTGTCGCCATTGATTGGCCGGTGCGTTATAAAGACATTGCTCCCTGGTATGACAAAGTGGAAGAGTTTATAGGTGTATCCGGAGAAAAACTGGGTTTGGACGTCTTACCGGATGGTCAATTCTTACCGCCTATGGACTTGAACTGTGTGGAAGATCATCTTAAAAAGAACATGGCTCAAAACTATAAGGACCGCGTATTGACCATCGGCCGAACCGCTCATATCACAGGGACAAAAACCTTTGATGGTCGTTCCAATTGTCAATACCGAAACCGCTGTATGCGAGGCTGTCCGTTTGGAGGCTACTTCAGCAGTAATTCCTCTACACTTCCCGCAGCCGAAAAGACCGGGAACATGACCCTACGGCCATTCTCAACGGTCTCTGAAGTGGTGTATGACGAGCAAAGCGGAAAAGCCACCGGGGTCAAAGTCATCGATACCGAAACCATGGAAAAAATGGAATTCAAAGGGAAAGTCGTTTTCCTTTGCGCTTCGGCTGTAGCTTCAACTTCTATCTTGATGCAATCGAAGAGTGATCGATTCCCGAATGGTATGGGTAATGACAGTGGAGAATTGGGTCACAACATCATGGACCACCATTTTAAGGCAGGAGCCTACGCTACTTACGATGGCTTTGAAGATCAGTATTACAAGGGACGCCGAGCGAATGGTCTCTACATCCCCCGTTTTAGAAATATTGGAGGCGAGACTGATCAGCCCAACTTCAAACGCGGATACGGCTATCAGGGAGGTGCCAGTCGAGGTAATTGGCAGGAAACCGTCGCTGAATTAGGTTATGGTAAAGAATTAAAAGCCGCCATTCAAAAACCGGGAGGCTGGAGCATAGGTCTCATGGGCTTTGGAGAGTGTCTGCCATACCACGAAAATAAAATGACCCTAGATTACGACAAGTTAGACAAGTGGGGTCTACCCACAGTGACTTTTGACGCAGAATGGAAAGAGAACGAGTGGGAGATGCGTAAGGATATGGTCGCTCAAGCCAAGGAGATGCTGCAGAATGCAGGCTTTAAGAATATTTACCCCATGGATGATCCCGGAGCACCGGGATTGGGAATTCATGAAATGGGAACCGCCCGAATGGGAAATGACCCAAAAACCAGTGTGCTGAACAAAAACAATCAAGTACATGGCGTGCCCAACGTGTACGTCACTGACGGTTCGTTCATGACCTCTGCAAGCTGTGTAAACCCATCACTAACCTATATGGCCTTTACAGCGCGTGCAGCAGCACATGCCGTAGACCAATTACAAAAAGAAGCCTAAGATGAATAGAAGAGAAGCATTACGAAATATTGGACTGGGTACTGGCTACGTGGTTGCAGCGCCTACCTTATTGAGCATTCTACAAAGCTGTAGCAATGAACCTACGTTCCAGCCGCAGTTTCTGACTCCGGGACAAGGATTTGCCTTGCAACAAATGACCGATCTTATTATCCCTTCTGATGATGAGGTGCCGGGTGCGAAAGAGGTCAATATCGCCGAGTTTATCGATAGCTTTTGGGCGCAGGTTCCTGATGAAGAAGACACTGCGCAACTAAAAGATGCCTGGGCTGGATTTGAAAGTAAGTTCAAAGAAGAGTTCAACAAAGAATTAACCAAAGGTACCGCTGAGGATTATACGATGATGCTCGACAAATACCTGAAAGCTTCACCCGAAGATCGTGCGAAATATGCCGAACTTAGACAAAATTATTCGGATAGTGATGATCCTAACGTTACTATGGATCCGGATGCTGCAAGTTTTGAATTGCTGGGGAACATCAGAGGCATGACCATCTGGGGCTGGAAAACCAGTGAAGAGGTGGGAGAAAATGTATTGTGGTACGATCCGGTTCCCGGTCAGTATGTCGGTTGTCTACCCATCAGCGAAGCAGGAAACGGAAAAACCATGTCTTTATAACAGTTTATGGAACGAAGAGATTTTATACAGAAAGGAGCCCTTGCAGGCTCTTTTCTTGCATTCGGTGGATTGGGAGCAAGTAGCTTTGCGTCTCCCAAATCCTGGCCTCAGAACAACTATTCTTACAACCTTCATTATGCTCCCCATATCGGGATGTTTAAACATCTCGCAGGAGAAGATGTATTAGATCAACTACGCTTTATGGCTGATGAAGGCTTCACCGCCTTTGAAGACAATGAAATGCGTAATCGCCCGGTGGAGCAGCAAGAAGCTATGGCACGAGTGATGCAGGAGCGCGGATTGACCATGGGGGTCTTCGTCGCCCACAAAATCTACTGGGTAGAGCCCAATTTGGCCAGTGGAAAGCCGGCATGGAGGGAAGAGTTTTTAGCGGATATCAAATCGTCTATTGAGGTGGCCAAACGGGTCAACGCTAAATGGATGACTGTCGTTCCGGGCCATGTGGACAGGCGACTCAACATGGATTACCAGACTGCGAATGTGATCGAATCACTAAAACAGGCCAGTGCCCTTTTGGAAAAAGAAGGTTTGGTCATGGTGCTAGAGCCGCTGAACTTTTATAACCATCCCGGACTCTTTCTGACCGAGTCTCCGCAAGCCTATCAAATCTGTAAGGCGGTCGACAGTCCGAGTTGTAAAATCCTTTTCGACATTTATCATCAGCAGATACAGGAAGGAAATCTGCTTCCAAACATCGCGCAAAGTTGGGACGAAATCGCCTATTTTCAAATTGGCGATAATCCAGGTCGCAACGAGCCTACCACTGGAGAGATCAACTACAAAAACATCTTCAAGTATATTCACGATCGTGGATATGATGGAATATTGGGGATGGAACACGGTAATTCCGTAGCCGGCAAAGAAGGGGAGCGTAAGGTCATTGAGGCTTATCGGCAGGTGGACGACTTCAAAGCATAAAAAAAGCGCACCTGGGTGCGCTCTGTATTGGGGTTATTCAGTTTTTCGCTAAACCACAATGAACTTGCCTTTCATCAAGGCGGAGTGGCCGGGAAAACTACAGATAAAATCATACTCTCCGGGCGCTGTAGGCGCTTCAAAAGTGATGGTGTCGCTTTGACCACCGCCTAGCATTTTGGTATGCGCGAGCACATTATCAGTGCCCTCTGGGATGTAAGCATTCTCATTGGCTGCGGCTGCGGCCTGGGCAAATACCGGGATCTCTGTCCCCTGAGTGAGCAATACCCAATTGTGTCCCATCACTTTAGCATCTAACTTACCCACGTGCTTTAGGGTCAATTTGACCGTAGCACCGGCAGGGACCTTGATTTCTTCCAGATTGAAGCGCATCTGATCATTACCGGTGATCAGCACGGTAACCGTACCGTCGTCTTCTGCAGGTTCATCCGCTTTCTTCTTGATCTTTACTTCTTGTTTTTCTTCCTTCTTATCTTCTCCTCCACACTGCACCAAAAATAGACCAAGGGTGAAGAGAAAGGCAATACGTATTATTTTCATGGATACTATTTATTAAGCTTTAAAGATAGGATATCAGCGCTGTTTATCCCAGTTGCTCTTTAAAAAATTCCAGAGCACGTTGCTCGTGATAGTAGGCTGTTTCTGGCTGATAAAAGCCTACGTGCCCTCCGTAGTTGGGTGTTTCCAGATAGAAGTTAGGGTTCGCTTTCGCGAAAGCGAATGGATAGCAACGCTCCTTCAAGAAGGAGTCGTTGAGAGCATTGATCATGAGGGCCGGGGTTTTTAGCTGGGGTAATACCGGATAGCAACTGGCGCGTTCATAATAATCAAGTGCGCTTTGAAAACCGTGCGCGGGTGCTGTGTAATACTCATCAAAATCCTGTAGGGATTTGATTTTTTTAAGCGTGGAACCCGACATACGGTCTGGGAACTGCTGCATTTTTTCTTTGTATTTTTTGCGAAGCCGGCGTAAAAAGGTAAGTCGGTAGATCCAGTTTTCACGGTGATTCAATTGCTGTAGCGAGTGATAGAGATCGCAGGGAACGCCTACTCCTACCGCAGCTTTCACCGCGGGATGTGTTGGCGATTCTCCCAAGTATTTGAAAATGACGTTGCCGCCCAGGCTTATTCCGTAAAGCAGAATGGAGGTGTAGTTCAAGCTGTCAGCCAGATGGGCGACGACCTGCTGAAGATCGCCGGTCTCTCCGCTGTGATAGCTTCGGTAATGGCGATTGACGGTGCCGCTACAGCCTCTGAAATTAACGCCAACCACGTCAATATGTTCCTTCAGCAGCAAGCGAGCCATCCCTTTCATGTAAGGCCGCTGAGCGTCGCCTTCAAGACCGTGGAGTAGAATCGCTACCGTATCGCCTCGGGAATTTGGAAGCGACCAGTCCAGATCCAAGAAATCGCCATCCTCCAGTTCGAGCCGTTCACGTGCATAAGGCATTCCCAGTATCCAGCGCAATTTAGCCGCATAGATGGTCGAAAAATGCATATGACGCCAAATCCCTTCGGGCTGGTATGACGAAGCGATTAAAGGCATCTAATAAAGGATATTGTCTTTGGGTTTGATCGATTCAGGGAGATCATCTTCATTAAGCATATCTCGCAGGTCGATCTCGATCGTGCGACAGAGTGCGGTCATGGGCACGTCATTGGCACGCCCTTCGAAAGGATCCTCACTGCTGTCTCCTACCATCTCCATGGTTGTGAATATCCAGGAGATCAACACTGAAAAAGGGATCTGGAGAAAGATGATCCACTCCATGCCCATGGCCATATACTCTTCCAGATGCTGCTCAAAGACATCGAGTAATCCAAAAGGAATGAGTAAAACGAAAATCCATACGAATACCTTAGAAAAGTAAGCATACTGCCGGGGAAATGGGGTGTTTTTAATACGTTCGCACATTCCTTGAAAATTATAAAATTCTTCAAGGCAGCTTTGCAGTTGGTCTTCCTGGAAACCATCGATCTGATTGAGACGACGTAGCTCTTTAAGATCAAGACCTTGGTTTTTGATCAATTGGGTAGCCGGATTTTCGCGCTTTTTTAAATCACTGAATTCCCGCATGGACACATAATTATAGGCTTCATTGCAGGAGATATTGCGCTCCCCGTGGCGGTCAAACATGCGTTCGACCATGGAATTCTCTTTGAGCGACCAGCTGCGCGGTTGCCGTAGTTGTACCCGCAGCGCATTCATCCAGGCGATATGACGATGAATCAGACGGGTATGCGTGACCTTGTCTGCTTCAGGATCATCGCTTTGCACGAAGCTCAATACCTGCATGCTCCAGGTACGGCTGTAGTTGACAATGGCGCCCCAGATCTTGCGTCCTTCCCAAAAACGATCGTAGGCCTGACTGTTCTTAAAACCCACATAAAAAGCCACGGCAATACCGATGGTACTGAGCGGCTGCCAGGGAATATCGATAAAAGTCAACCCCAGAAAATGGTAGAGGCTAAAAATACTGAAGGCATAAAGAACAAAGAAGAGCAGGTTTTTCCAGGCGTACTTGAGGATGAGACCCCAGCCAATATTGCGTTTGATATACATGATGGAAGGTTATTGAATGCTAAAAATAAGACCTGGAGGGGACAAGTCTACCATTAAGCAATGATTTTAAGTGTCCTGCCAGCATCCCAGAGTAGGCAAACGCCAATTGAATGTTAAAAATTTATATTGGAACGACCGTTTCACTATGTTTGTGTCATGAGAACGGCAACATTTCAACGGGAAGATGCCCTAGAAGGCGCCCTTCAGCTATTTTGGAAGAAGGGCTATCACGCGACCTCTATGCAAGATCTGGTGGAGGCAACTGGTCTCAATAGAAGTAGTCTCTACAATACGTTTGGCAGCAAAATTCAGCTGTATCAGGAAGCATTAAGTACCTACCAAAAACGAAGTGGTGATGTTTTTCAGCGCGCAGTAGCTCGTGCCACCAACCCTAAAGAAGCCTTGTTATTCGTTTTTGAAGGCTTTATGCCTGAAATCATGGAAGACCGGGACGGAAAAGGTTGTTTCTCTATGAACTGTAAGGCAGAGATGGCTAATGCTCATGAAGCGGTTCGACGTTTTTTAGAAACCCATCAGGAGAGTGCATTGCAGTTTTTTGAAAATCTGGTGCAGGAAGGACAAGATCAAGGTGTTTTTAATAATGATCAAAGCGCAAAAACCTACGCGTACTTCCTGTTTAGCTCCTTTCAGGGCTTGCGCATGATGGGAATCCTTACTAAAGATCGGGCAGCTTTACAAGGAATTATAGCCAGTACGGTGGCCAGCTTGACTTAAAAAAAAATTTAAACTAATATGGAACGAACGTTCCAATACAATTGGAGGAATTGTATACTATTTTAATCGCTTTTCAATCCTCTATGAAAGGTAAAACATGAGAAACTATGAGTAAGAAATTTGAAGGAAAAACAGTTTTTATCACCGGAGGGACCAGTGGTATAGGAAAAGCCACTGCAAAAGAATTTGCTGAGCAGGGAGCCCGGGTCATCATCACCAGCAGAAAACAAGAGAATATTGATCAAACGGTGAGCGAATTAGGAGAACAAGTGAGTGGCTTTGTGAGCGATGCGGGTAAAACTTCCGATCTGTGGAAGTTGGAAAGCGAACTTAAAAAACATACCGATCATTTGGATGTGGTCTTTGTTAATGCGGGTTTCGGGAAATTCAATGCTCTGGCTGAAACCACTGAAGAGGAGTTTGATGCTCAATTCAATACCCTGGTAAAAGGAGGCTACTTTACGGTACAGCAGAGTCTGCCTTTGCTAAAAGACGGAAGTGCCATCGTTTTTAACACCAGCGTTGTTACCGATATGGCCATGCCCGGAGCCAGTGTCTACGGTGCTGCGAAAAGTGCTGTAAAGTACTTGAATAAAAGTTTCGCCAACGAGCTCAAAGATCGGAAGATCCGGGTCAATGCAGTAAGTCCGGGACCTATAGACACCAATTTCTTCAACGAAGCGGGTGTCCCGGAAGAGCAACAACAGCAAATGGCTGAGCAGATCCTTGCTCAAGTACCTTTGAATCGTTTTGGTACACCGTCTGAAATCGCAAAGACCGTGACCTTTTTGGCCAGTGAAGATGCTAGCTTCATCACCGGTCATGAAGTTCAAGTAGATGGAGGGATGGTTCAGGTCTGATCTTTTTTATTTGATTCTGAATGAAGCCTTCATTTTCCGGCCTACCAGTAGCTGGAAAGTGGGGGCTTTTTTTTGCGCAACGAAAATAGTTGTAAAATAAGATACCGAACGGTATCTTTATAGCATGAGACATCCGGAAATCACTAAGAAAACCATAGTCGATGCCAGTTCGGCCTTGTTCAATACCCAGGGCTATAAGGCAACGAGTTTACGGGATATCACTGAGGCTACAGGCTTGACCAAAGGAGCCATTTACCGGCATTTTGAAAGTAAGGAGGATCTGGAAAAACAGGCCTTGGCCAATTTAGGAGGTCTTGTTTTTACCACGCTCAATCGGGAAATCAAACAAGCCCCTACCTTCGAGACTAAATTCGAGGCGGTTTTTAATGTTTTTCAGGAATACATCACCAAACCCATCTGGCAGGGAGGCTGTCCTTTATTGAATGTGGCCATTGAGGCCGATGACGCCCATCCGGCCTTACGGAAGCAGGCGCAAGTCATGCTACACCGACTGCGCGCTGCGGTATGCACGCTGATCGAGAATGGGATCAAACATCAACAGGTAAGACCTGATCTGGATATTGAGCAACACACCCATCTCATCATCGCCTCTTTGGAAGGTGCGATCATGATGAGCAAACTGGACGGGAATGACCAGGCCATACAGTCGATCTGTAATTATTTGCGTGAAGTGATCCGGCAAATGAAGCTTTAAAAAAAAATTGAAGAATAAGATACCGATAGGTATCATAAAGTAATACTATGAAGTGGATACAACAATTACTGGGGGTCATCATCAATAGCACAGCGCCCCTGGCTCCAAAATGGAATGGTCATTTGGCGTTCCGTATATTTTGCACGGTGCCACCTCAAAAGCCAATTAACCCCAGAATTGAGGAGTTTTATAGCGCCTTAAAATCAGAGACCATTTCCCTGGGCAAGCATGAGGTCATGCTTCACTCCATGGGGCAAGGGCCAACCAAGCTTTTATTTTTACACGGTTGGATGGGGAATGCCTATCACTGGAGAAAATATACGGATGCCCTAGACCCTTCTCAATACACCGTCTATTTGCTGGAAGCCCCGGGACATGGTCAGGCGGGAGGAAAGCATCTCAACCTGGAATTGTATCGACTGGGTGTAGAGCAAGCGCTTGCGCGAATTGGTCCCGTGGAACTGTTGATCGGACATTCCTTGGGCAGTTTAACGGCTGCCTACACCTTCTTGAAGGAGCCTGCACTCCCGGTCAATCGTTTTGTAATCACTGGAGCTCCGGAAGGCATTGGCTCTATAATCGCCTACTTTCAGGAACAATTAAAACTTTCTCCTCTAGCTGTTAACAACCTGAAGGCTAAGATTGAACAGTTACTTCTGGTGCCTATAGATCAACTTAATCTGCCTCATTTTTTTGCTCAGGTCGATCGACCCACCTTGATCGTTCACGAAGAAACGGATCTCGTTACTCCTATCGGTCCTATTCGTGCAGGCCTTCCCGATAATGACTACCTTGCGGTTCATTTTACCCAAGGAGATGATCACCGACTATTGGCCGAAACTACGGTGGCTACTGTCCTTCAATTCATTAACCAGAATACCCATGTATACCAAACTTTTTGAAATTCGCTGGAGCGATCTGGATGCGAACCGGCACCTGGCTAACAGTGCCTATATCAATTTTATGAGTCATACCCGAATGGGTTTTCTAATGGAGCACGGTTTTGATCAAAAAACCCTGGCCCAACTCAATATGGGTCCGGTGGTGTTTTATGAGCACATCTACTATTTTAAGGAAGCCTTTCCCGGGAAACCCATTGAAGTCACCTTAGAATTAAAAGGCTTATCCGACGACGGGATGTATTTTGAATTCGTGCATAATTTTTACGATCATAAAGGCAACCATTTGGCGCATTGCGAAATGATGGGTGCCTGGATAGATCTTAAGAGTAGAAGTCTTTGCGGACTTGATGCTGAACATTATAAGCAACTCAATCAGCTCAGCCATACTGCCGATTTCAAAGTCTTAACCAAAGAAGACACCCGTAAATACCAGAAGCGCCCGATGAACCGGACGTAAATTCGTACACTCTGAAAATCAGTAGGAATTTTTAGTACATTAGTCGGACAACCAACCAATATTCAATGTGTTATGGAATTCGAAATCAACTGGCTGGCTCTAGTAGCCGCTGCATTTTCCACCATCTTTATCGGCTTTTTCTGGTACGGTCCGCTCTTTGGAAAAGCCTGGATGCGGGAAACAGGAATCACTGAAGAACAGGCCAAGAAAAGCAACATGATTCTGCTTTTAGGATTGAGCGTAGTGTTTGGCTTTTTTATCGCCATACAACTGTGGGGACTCGTATTTACCGGTGGAGCACCGGGTCATGAACACGGTTTGGACCCTTACGTGACCTTCAAGCACGGCGCCTTTCATGGGGCTTTGTTGGCCCTATTTGTAGTGCTACCAGTGCTTGGGACGATCGCCTTGTACGAGCAAAAATCATGGAGGTACGTAGCCATTAATGTAGGTTACTGGCTGGTTACATTTTCAGTGATGGGAGGCATCATCAATGCCTGGCCGGCTTAAGACAATGAGGAGGAAAGGGGCTTCTATTAAGTCCCTTTTTCTTTGAAGGCCTCGTGCTGATGGTAGGATTCTCTTTGGATGTATCCAAGCAGTGGTTTAAAGAACAAATTGGCCAGGGTTCGTCGATGCCTCAAATAGCAGCGTATATGCTGGGGAGTTGCCCCTAGCGTACTTTTAATTTCCGAAGCTGTTCGCCCAAAGTTCACGGTTTTGACCCTGTACTCCAGACCCATTCTGACGTAATCATTAAGCATACGTGGATAGATCGCATAAGTGCGGTTGTACCTATAATCGAGGCCAACAAAATGAGCGTCCAGCTTCTGATCATACACTAAAGCAGTGGCAAACCCGATTATCTTATCCTCCATCCAGTATCCATGCATAATAAAATGGGCATCGTTCTTTTTTTGGCTTTCGCCAAATTCTTCCTGCAGCAATGCATAGGTTTCGATACGCAGATTCATGGCATTGAAGGCAGCTTTAGCCGTGACCTGAGCAAGCAATTCCTGTAGGGTATCTCGATGCTTACGGATATCAGCAGCAGTTAAACGATTCACTTGCAAAACAGCGCTGGTCTTATCGGCTTTTTTGACCTTATTGCGGTATTTAGAACGCAAGGCTTGTTTGTAATCGTCAAAGGTCTTCCATGAGTTCTCCAAGGTCAAGATCATATTAGGCTCTACTTCAAAAGGCTGAAAACGCTCCTCAATAAAGATTTCCGGTGCAACCTGATCATCATAGGGATAGTCTTTAAGAAAGTAGATGTGCGCACGATGTTGATTTTGAGTGGCCTGGATGGTTTCCAAAACCTGTGCATAGCAGCGGGTAATTTGCGAGCTATCACGCGTATGAACTCCGTAAGGGCCGCTTAAAAATAGATTCCCGCAGATCAAAATACGCGTGTTACCCTTATTGATGAATTGTTGAATGCTTCTGGCCAGGTAAGCACCACTGCTCAGGCCATCTCCGGTCTCCGCCAGGCTGACGCTCAAGAGTTGCAGTACAGCCAGCGCTAGAATTTGATCTCCGTCTTTGATGACATAATAAAGCGGTTCCAGCCGTGGATTGCCTTGCTCGAACGCTTTTAGGAATCCTTTGGAAAAATAAATGGTTGGGGTGGGTAGCTGCTGCCAGACGTTGCTAGGAATTTCATCTACACCCTTATACATGTTGAGCTCAGTTGCTTTCAACGGCAGATTTTTTGGTTCGTGTGCTCAGGTACACTCCAATAAAGATAAGGATCGCAGCCAGGATACGGATGGGAGTTAATCGGTCGGCCCCAACCAGGATCGCAAAGAGCACGGCGATGACGGGTTGCAGATAGATGAAGGCGCCAATGGTAGAAGCTTTAAGCTGCTTGAGTGCATAAACATTGAACAGGTAGGTCAGAAAGGTGGTTCCTACCACAACAAAGAGCATGATCAATACAGCGCGCATAGGAAGTGCTGTCCAGGCTACTGCAGAAAATTCATTCCAGGTGATGGGCAGGTTCATCGGCAGGGCGATCAGAAAAAACCATTTCATCAAGGTGATCGAACTGTATTGGGCGGTCAAGGGTTTGACCAGGATCAGATAGATGGCATACGCGGTTGCGTTTACGATAAAGAGCATATTACCAAAGGGGATGTTCGGCGCATTTTCTTGTACCCGGGCCCCGAATAAGATCAATACCAAAGCCCCGATCAATCCCAATCCTATGCCGCTGATCTTAATCCATCCCACCCGCTCTTTCAAAAAAAGAACTGCCAGTAGAAGCAAAATAACCGGAGTCAGGGTGATGACCACTGAACTGTTAATGGGAGTGGACAGACTAAGACCTTTAAAAAAAGCCAGCATATTAATGCACATCCCGAAAAAAGCGCAGGCGATGATGCGTAGATAATCTTTAGGTGCGACACGTTCGGAAGGTAAAAATAAGCTCACCAGCCAAAACAAGACCGCAGCCCCGGTGACTCGCAAAAAAATGAATCCATAGGCACCAATATAAGTAGGCATCAGATCCTTGGCCAGGGTGTGATTGACCCCGTAAATGGTACTGGCGGCCGTGGCCGCTGCTAAAGCCCAGTGTCTTTGATTCATGATGCGCAATACATTGAATTAATCCTGAAGAAAGGCCTTGGCCTCTGCCACTGTTTTTTTGCTGTTTCCTACAAAAATGCGTTGCTCATAAACCAGAACCGGTCGCTTAAGAAAGGTGTAATGTTCCAAGAGCAATCGGCGGTAATCCTCTTCCTGTAAATCCATGTTATTGAGTTCACGCTGACGATACAATTGTGCCCGCTTGCTGAACAGGGCCTCATAAGAACCGGCCAAAGACTGTAGCTGATCCACCTCCTCTTCCGTGAGCGGTGAAGATTTCACATCGTGCAACTGCACCTCTTCGGGCAGGTTGAGCTCTTTGAGAATTCGGTCGCAGGTAGTACAACTGGATAAATGATAAAAGATTTTCATGATCGGAAGGATCTAAAAGTTTGGATGGACTACAAAATAATGGCTTTTGAGCCACAAAGTGCTATTTTTAGGAAAATCTTACTCATGGACTTTGATCTGCAAATCACGCTACAATCCCGCAAAAACTACCATCGTATTTTAACGAGTCACAGTTTAGAAGCGCTCAATACCATTCCTGACAATTTCAACAACAACATCATTTGGAATATCGCCCACGTGATCGCCACCCAACAAGGGCTCGTGTACGGGCTCTCTGGATTGCCGTTATTGGTAGATGCTGAATTTGTAGCAGCCTATCGAAAAGGTACCAAGCCTGTGGGTCCGGTCGATCAGGAGTTTGTTGATCGAGTGGATGAATTGCTATTTACAACCATTGAGCAGACGCAAAAGGACATCGAAAAAGGAGTATTCAAACAGTTCAAGTCCTATACTACGTTAACGAACCACACCTTAAGCTCTGTAGAAGAAGCCATCACCTTCAATAATTTTCACGAAGGCCTGCATACCGGGTCGATACTGGCGTTGAGACATGTTATTTAAAGCGCCACCAATCCCCTAAGTCGGCGATGGCGATACTCAAGGTTTGCGGCCCATCCGCATAGGAAGCGATCTCGTATTGATTGTAAGTGAATACGAGGCTGTCCGCATGCACGGCTACATTTTCAGGAAGGTAAAACTGTTCTTCATCAAACCAAAACCCGGTTTCCGAGAGCGGTGTGTCTTTCGAAAATCCATTCTTTTTTAAGAATTCCGCTTTCGCGAAAGCGGTAACCTGTTCGAGATCCGTAAAAAAGTCGCCTAGACTCAAGACTTTTCCGGTGGAAATTTCAAAGGTAATGCACTGTCGGTAGCCGTAACCATGTGCGCCGCCGGTGTAGGCGTAAGCATCAAAAGCCACACACAACAGCTTGGCGTCATCGTAAATGACCGAAGATGAGGTTTCTGCCTCGTAGGTGATCGTACTTTCGGGGAAGTCCGTCTTAAACGCCTGATACTCTTCCGCAAACTGGGAGGCAGCCTCTTCTATGCTCCGAGAAGCTGGAATGATGCTGTCATAGCTCAGAAATTCAACAATAAGATTGCTTAACTCCTGATTGATTTTATCAATGCGTTCTCCATTACCTTCTACTTGCAAATAGGACAGGTCGAGTTGAGGACAAGGACCATCTTTACACAGCTCGAGTTCGTATTCAGAGAGGTGTTTGGGTTGAAAGTTCAGGGGAGGTAGCGACTCTTCGCAGCACAGGCTGAGCAGAACCAAAGCACAAATCAGGAATTTTGGGCGCATGTAAGGCTGGAGTTAAAGATAGACTAAAGGTACCGTGTATTTTGGCATTGCACAAAACGATACCTACTTTTGATCCCTAATTTTTAACTATGAAATTCAATACGAAAACCATACATGGAGGCCAGCACAATGTAGATCCTGCCTACGGCAGCGTCATGCCTCCTATTTATCAAACCTCTACCTATTCTCAAACCACGCCTGGGGGACATAAGGGCTTCGAATATTCACGCAGTGGGAATCCCACCCGTGCTGCTCTCGAGCGCAGTTTGGCCAGTATAGAAGGAGGGGAGTACGGAATGGCCTTTGGCTCTGGGTTGGCAGCCATTGATGCTGTACTTAAATTATTAAAACCGGGTGATGAGGTGATCTCCACCAATGATCTGTATGGAGGTTCGTACCGCCTATTCACCAAGATATTCGAAGACTTCGGACTGAAGTTCCACTTCGTTGGAATGGATGACTTGCAAAACATAAGCGATAAGATCACTAAAAAGACCCGATTGATCTGGGTAGAAACGCCTACCAACCCGATGATGAATATCATCGACATCAAGGCGGTAGCTCAGATCGCTAAGGAGCACGAGCTGTTGCTGGCCGTTGACAATACCTTTGCAACGCCTTATTTACAGCAGCCTTTAGCCTTAGGTGCCGATATCGTGATGCACTCGGCCACGAAATACATAGGAGGCCATAGTGATCTGGTTATGGGCGCCCTGGTGGTTAAGGATAAAGAGCTGGCTGATCGATTGTACTTCATCCAGAATGCCAGCGGTGCGGTCTGCGGACCGCAGGACAGCTTTCTGGCCTTAAGGGGGATCAAGACCCTCCACATTCGCATCCAGCGCCACTGCGAAAATGGGAAAGCGGTCGCTCACTTCTTGAAAAACCATCCAAAGGTTGATCAGGTTTACTGGCCCGGTTTTGAGGATCATCCCAATCATCACATCGCCAAAGAACAAATGAATGACTTTGGAGGTATGGTTTCCTTTACCACGCAAGAAGATTCTTTGCAGGGAGCAGTAGAGGTGGTTGAAAAATTAAAAGTGTTCACCCTTGCAGAAAGTTTGGGAGGCGTGGAAAGTCTCGCCGGACATCCGGCCTCGATGACGCATGCGTCCATTCCTAAAGAAGAACGGGAGAAAACAGGAGTCAAAGATTCATTGATTCGCCTGAGCGTAGGCATCGAAGACATAGACGATCTTTTGGAAGACCTTGGACAGGCCTTAGCCTAATTGAAAAGCTTCCTTCAGGAAGCTTTTTTTATGCCTTAAAAGTCTAAGTAGTAGATATAGCCTACATTGATCCAAAAGATCCAGTCGTTGTATTTGTTGGGAGGATAAAACTCAGGATCTGGATTTAGACCATCCACCCAATTGGAATCGTAATAATGCCAGCGCAAATCGAGTAGGAGATCGCTCAAGGGACTCAATTTATAGCGGGTCCCCGCACTGAAGGTGATGGCAAATGTGGTTCCTGAACTATCGTCAATACCACCCAGGCGACCATCACCAATCAGGAAATCGTCAAAGGTCGTTTCAGGAGTGCCCAGAGGACCCTGGCTGGAGGTGGCTTCGGGATTGAAACTCACGAAATGCGCACCCAAACTTACATAGGGCGCAAAAGAATATAGGGTAGCGGTGAATTCGCGTATGCTTAATGGAAAATATTCCAACTGAGTTCCGATCTCAAAAACATTGGCCACACCGTCATGATCGCGTAGATCCCTACCCTGGTCGCTGTCTACTTCAGCAAGTTCTCCCAGGTGTTCTAATTTGGTCCGGTGCCAGTCAATTTCATTTCTGATTTTAAAATGATCGTTGAAATAGGTGTCTCGGGTATAACAGTTACAATCGGCGCGGTAGGAGAAGTTGATGTAGTGCACAATACCCACACCAATACCTACATTACCTCGGTTGGTATCAAAATCGTTCCGTAGGCCGTAGTCCGATTGAAAGGCAACAGGGCCCGTTATCACTCCTACCTCATGCGAAAAGCCAAACGACAATTGAGCAGAAAGCTTTGGGGAAGCCAACAGGGTCACCAGGGCTGCTAAAAGCAAAAATCTGGTATTCATTGATGTAGGTTGTTAGTGATTCTGACAAATATAGCAAAAGTACCGACATGGCAATTTTCTTACATTTTCGAAGGAAAAAGAAAGAATCTCAGCGAGATCGACCTTTGACTAAGGATTCCAAAAAAAAGAGATACTAAATTTTGAGATATCCTATATTTGCACCATTAAAAACGCATTAGATTCTATTTAATTATATAACCTATCCATCCATGACCGAAAAAATTAAAGATTTCGTCAAGTCGGTTGAGAAAAACAACCCGAATGAACCTGAATTTCTTCAGGCAGTTCACGAAGTTGCTGAAACGGTAATTCCGTTTATCGAAAAAAATCCAAAGTATCAGAATAAGAAACTATTGGAGCGCATGGTGGAGCCCGAGCGTGTAATCCTCTTTCGCGTTCCCTGGGTGGATGACAGTGGTGAAATACAAGTTAATAAAGGATATCGTATTGAATTTAACTCAGCCATCGGACCTTATAAAGGAGGACTGCGTTTTCATCCAACGGTAAACCTGAGCATTTTGAAATTCTTAGGCTTTGAACAGGTGTTTAAAAACAGTTTGACTTCCTTACCTATGGGAGGTGGAAAAGGAGGCTCTGACTTTAATCCCAGAGATAAGAGCGATGCTGAGGTGATGCGTTTTTGTCAGAGCTTTATGAGCGAATTGTTTCGCCATATCGGTCCAAATACCGATGTTCCCGCGGGAGACATTGGAGTGGGCGGCCGTGAAATAGGATATATGTTTGGCCAATACAAACGGCTGCAAAACGAATTTACGGGAGTGTTAACCGGCAAGGGATTGTCTTACGGAGGTTCTAAGATCAGACCGGAAGCTACCGGATACGGAAATGTGTATTTTATGAAGTACATGCTCAAGACCCGAGGAGAAAAGATCGCGGGTAAAACCGTAGCGATTTCTGGATCAGGGAATGTTGCTCAATTTGCCGCTGAAAAAGCCATTCAATTGGGAGCAAAAATCCTGACCATGTCAGATTCCGGAGGATATATCTATGATGAAAGTGGAATAAACACAGAGAAACTGAACTTCATCATGGATTTGAAAAACAATAAGAGGGGGCGTATTCAGGAATACGTCGATCAGTATCCAGATGCGAAGTTTCACGAGGGGAAACGCCCTTGGGAAGTAAAGTGCGACATCGCATTGCCTTGTGCCACTCAGAATGAATTGGAGAAAGAAGGGGCAGAAATGCTGGTGAAGAATGGAGTAATCGGTGTAGGCGAGGGAGCCAATATGCCTTCAACCCCAGAAGCAATTGAGGTGTTCTTAAAAGCTAAGATCTTATTCTCACCGGGTAAAGCCTCTAATGCAGGAGGGGTAGCAACTTCCGGACTGGAAATGTCCCAAAACAGTCTTCGATACAACTGGTCTGCCGAAGAAGTTGATCAAAAACTGCATGAGATCATGCACGACATCCATAAAGCGTGTGTTGAGTATGGAACCCAGGACGACGGATTTGTGGATTATGTGCAAGGGGCGAATATCGCAGGCTTTGTGAAAGTGGCTGATGCTATGCTTGCACAGGGTGTAGTATAAGCTAAAAAGCTATTCAAAAAAGGGGCTTGTAGAGCCCCTTTTTTTATGCCTGATTAATGGTAACTCACAAAGAGTTGGGTAGCGTAATAGCGTCCGGCTGCATTCTTGACCACGGCCACGCCGCTATGGGTATAGTTGCCCACAATATTGGCCTTGTGCCCCGGGCTGTCGAGCCAGGCACGCACAAAGGCTTGAGGATTGGCGTAGCCAAAAGCTACATTCTCCGCTACTGCGGAAGCTCCTACGGCAAAAAGCTGTTCTGCACGAGCTGAAAACTGATCATGACTGATGCTGTTTTGCTCGATCATATATCGAGTGTGCTCCAGGGCAAGATCCTGAGCGAAAACATCTTCTTCCATGGGAGGGAGTCCCTGTACCTTGCGGTACTCATTGATGGCATCATTCACAGCACTGCTGAATGCGGTATCCAGTTCGAGATCTTCAGATTCTTCCTGATTGGAAGGCTGCTCTTCTTGGCCTTCTTCATCGGTAGGCTCTTCTTCTTGAGCAGGTTCTTCTTCCTGTGACGGATCATCCGGAGGGTCGACAATTTCGGAATCAGGATTCAGATCGATCAGATCATCAGATTCACAGGCGGTGGAAAAAATAAATAAAAATAGGACTAGGACTATAGAAGTGCGGGAAGCACCTATGTACTTTTTCATGAGTTTAGGGGGTTATACAAGGTTTAAGGAAGTCCTCTGAAATGAGTAGTTTCAGAAATTCTCGAAGACCCTGATGTTAGCATAAGACGGAATACCTCCGCTTTTGAAATGACGCTTCCAGAAGGAAGTCGGGTTTAGTTTTAGGGTTAGACTTTGGGCACTGACAATAATTGTACTTTTGGTAGGTTAACTTTATAGTTTCATAACGCGGTCTTTTGAGTACTTCTTATCCAAAATTGATTTTTTATGTACTTGTACTTTTAATAAGTGCAGGTAGAACGCCCGCTATTGCTCAGGATTTCTCTGAGGATTGGACCGGTTTTTTTTCGTACAATACTATTAAAGACCTTTCCTACGGTGATGGTCGATTGTATGCCGGAGCGGAAAGTGCTGTATTTTCTTATGACCTGTCCACACAGCAATTAGTTACCTTTTCTACGATCAATGGCCTCGCTGGTCAAGATGTTAGCAATATTTACTACAGTCCCACCATTGCAACCCTTTTTGTGGGTTACGCCAATGGAGTCATCGATATTGTCAGAGAAGGACAGGAGGTATTTACGGTGGTGGATATTCTTAACCAGCCGGCAATCGCGCCCACGGCGAAAAGTATTAATCACCTTATGGAATACGAAGGGGTGCTTTATATGTCCACAAACTTTGGTATCTCCTTATACGAATTGGATGCTCTTGAATTTGATGACTCGTATTTCATTGGAGATAATGGCGATGAATTGGAGGTACGACAGACCACCGTTTTGGGCGACTATATTTATGCGGCCACCAGCTCCGGGATACGACGAGCCCTGGTGGGGAATGACAATACGATCGATTTTGCCAATTGGGAGACGGTACAATCCGGTTCCTGGAGTGCCGTTTTAGCGGTAGGGCAAGAATTGGCAGCCGTTGATGCAGGGAATACCTTATACCGTTCGGACGGTATTAATTTTAATACGGTTAATGTGCTCGATGGCCCACTAAATGATCTAAGCATACAAGAAGACGGATTTACGCTCAGTACGCCCAATACCGTGCAGGTTTTTGATGCTAATTTTCAAGTGATCATCGACCAGGGTATCAATTCCGAATTTCCGCAACCCTACTCAGCGGTGCTTAGTGCAGACGGCTTCCTATTTTCCGGAACCAATGGTGCCGGAGTACTCCTCAGTACCCTATCGGCTCCTGAGGATGTAGTTCAGGTGTTGCCGGAAGGGCCGTCTCGAAATAATGCTTTTGCTTTGGAAGCGATTCCCGGAGAACTCTGGACGGTTTACGGAGATTATAATGTGGACTACAATCCCTTTCCGTTAACTCAATTTGGCCTGAGCCACTTTATTGAGGGTTCCGGATGGACCAATTATACTTATACCGAAGCTTTATCAGCCAATAATATGGTCAACATCACCATCAATCCCGAAAATCCACAGGAGGTATACATCAGCTCTTACAACTCGGGATTGTTACAGGTGCTCGACCGTACACCCATCCAATTGTTTGATGAGACCAACAGTGCGCTGAGCGATATTCCGGTCAATCCTACAGATGTACGTATCAATGGGGCTGCCTTTGATCGGGAGGGAAATCTATGGATGACCAACAGCCAGGTGGAGAATGCGCTTGCGCGAAAATCGCCTGCCGATGATTTTCAAGGCTTTTCAGTGGCTGAGGTAATCCCTGATTTTGATCGGGAAAACGGATACGGCCCTTTGGTGATCGACCGCCAGGGGAATGTATATTTTGGGGCCAGCAATAGCGGACTGATCGGCTACGACCCGCAAGGATCCCGATGGGCCCGGGTGGCCGGAGATGACAACGGGGCGAATCTCCCGGTGGACGATGTGCGAGCACTCGCTCTGGACAATCGAGGAACGCTCTGGATAGGAACCACTCAAGGTCTGAGACTGTTATTCGCTCCGGCCAGTATGTTTTCTGAAACGGTGGAAACCACAGCCATCATTATCCTGGACGACGGTATCCCTGCCGAACTACTGAACGATCAAAGCATCACCGACATCGTGGTGGATGGTTCCAACAATAAATGGGTGGCCACGGCCGCCAGCGGAGTGTTCTATTTTTCAGCCAATGGCCAGGAAACCCTCGCCCGTTTTGATAATTCCAATTCGCCACTCCCGTCCAATAACGTCCAGGATATTAGTATAGACGACGCTGACGGGACCGTGTACTTTGCCACCAATCGCGGTATTGTTTCCTTTCGCGGAAGCGCTACGGCAGCGGCTGACGATCTCAGCAACCTAAGAGCGTTTCCCAATCCGGTACGACCCGGCTTTAGTGGCCTGGTGACCATAGATGGCCTCACTACAAGAGCCAATGTCAAGATTACCGATATCGAAGGAAATCTGGTCTATGAAGCGGTCTCTGAAGGAGGGAGTATTCAATGGGATACCACGGCTTTTGGAAGGCATAAGGTGGCCTCAGGCGTGTATTTGATACTGGTGACCGGAGAAGATGCTGTTGAGACTAAAGTGGCTAAACTCATGATCGTGCGCTAATGCTCGTAAATACCCCAGCCATAGTGATTTCGACCCTCAAATACGGGGAAGCCGATCTGATCGCTCGTTGTTATACCTTATCCTCCGGACTCAAATCGTACTTATTGCGGGGCATCCTCAAGTCGCGGAAAGGCAAGTTACGTACGGCCATGTTCCAGCCCTTGACCCAGCTAGAGATTGAGGCCTTTCACAAAGACAAGGGTACATTGGAACGCATACGGGAGGCCAAAGTGCTACAGCCGTATCAGACCCTGCATACCGATGTGGTCAAGACCTCCATCGTGATGTTTCTTAGCGAAGTACTGCGCTTAGCCATACAGGAGGAAGAACAAAATGAGCGGTTGTATCATTTCCTGGCTCATGGGTTCCAATGGCTGGATACGCACGACCGCATCGCCAACTTTCATTTGTTCTTTTTGTTACAATTGACCCAATATTTGGGCTTCTATCCGGATGACTCTGAAAGCAACTTCCCAGCCTTTAATTTAGAGGCCGGACAGTTTGTGCCGGAAGACTCTTCTCCCCTCACCATAGGTTTGGAGGAAACCACTACCCTAAAGTTGCTTTTGGGCATAAATTTTGATGATTTAGAGCACGTAAAACTAAACCAACATCAGCGTGCTCGGTTTCTGAACGTGCTAATCGAATACTATATGTTACATTTGCACGGTTTCAAAAAACCGCGTTCGCTCGCTGTGCTCCAATCAATATTTCACTAAATGCGACTTCAGCTCAGCTTACTTTTAGTAGTGCTTGCCTTTTCTCTTCATGCTCAAAAGATTACGGTTTTTGATGCGGATAGCAGGATGCCTCTGCCCGGGGTAGCCATCTACAATCCGGGAAAGACCACCAGTGCGGTAACTAATTTTGATGGAGAAGCTGATATTTCTGCTTTCGCGAAAGCAGAAACGCTCATCTTTAGCGAGGTAGCCCACCGGGAGCTCCGCCTGACCAAAGCGCAGATCGCGTCTTACGGATATAGTGTTTTCCTTAAAGCCGATGAACAAGCTCTGAGTGAAGTGGTACTTTCTGTGTCTAAATTTGCTCAAAATAAACGCGAAGTCCCTCAAAAGACCATTGGACTGTCTCCGGAAGATATTTTACTTGCCAATCCACAAACCTCTGCAGATCTCTTGGAGAGTTCCGGGCAGGTTTACGTGCAGAAAAGTCAATTGGGTGGAGGTAGTCCGCTTATCCGTGGTTTTTCCACCAACCGCCTATTGATCACTCTGGACGGAGTTCGTTTCAATACCGCCATTTTTCGTGGTGGAAATGTACAGAACGTCATCTCTATCGATCCCTTGACCATTGCGCGCACTGAAGTTCTTTTGGGGCCTGGAAGTGTTGTGTACGGTAGTGATGCGGTAGGAGGTGTGATGAATTTCTATACTCAAAAACCGCGATTTTCTTTTGAAGAAGGGACCGCTTTTGAAGTGAATACCCTGGCGCGATACGCTACTGCCAACCAAGAAAAAACCGGTCACGTCGATTTCAATGCAGGCACCAAGGAATGGGGGTTTTTGACCAGTGTGAGTTATTCTGATTTTGAGGACCTGAGGATGGGAAGCCACGGCCCTGATGATTATCTCCGTAGGCAATATGCGGCCCGCATCAATGGGGAAGACGTAGTATTGAATAATGACGATCCGGAGGTGCAGATCCCTACAGGATTCCAGCAATTACACCTAATGCAGAAAGTACGCTATATGCCCAGCAGTATCTGGGATTTCAATCTGGGATTGCACTATAGCACCACTTCTGATTATCCACGTTACGATCGCCTCACCCGCACCCAGGATGGTGTATTGCGTTCGGCGGAGTGGTATTATGGACCCCAAAATTGGTTTATGGGTAATCTGCAGATCAACAAAAAAGGCTTCGGGCTGCTTTATGACCGTATGCAGCTTACCGCTGCCTATCAACTTTTTGAAGAGAGTCGCAATGACCGGGATTTTGGAGATGTTCTTTTGTTTGAAACGGATGAGCAGGTAGATGCTTACTCTTTAGGCCTTGATTTTACCCGTGATTTCAGAAATAAGAGTAATAAACTCTACTACGGACTGGAATACGTATACAACCGAGTGAGTTCCAACGGACAACAAACCAACATTCTTAATGGCAATAGGATGCCCGGAGCTTCGCGCTATCCCGACGGATCTTCCTGGCAATCGATGGCGGCTTATGCCAGCGGACAGTTTAAGCTTTCGCGAAAGCTCAATCTGCAAGGCGGACTGCGATACAATCACATTCTATTGGATGCCGATTTCAGTGAATCCCCTTTTTATGATTTTCCTTTTGATGAGGCCAATATCAGTACCGGAAATCTGACCGGAAGCCTTGGCGTGGCCTGGCAGGTCAACAATACACTCGCCTGGAAACTCAACCTTTCTACCGCCTTTCGCGCTCCCAATATTGATGATGTGGGGAAGATCTTTGATTCTGAACCGGGCGCTGTGGTCGTGCCTAACCCTGATCTAAAAGCAGAGTATGCGTACAACGGAGACCTGGGGGTTTTGCTCAATTTTGAAGATGTGGTACAGCTGGATGTGGCCTTCTTTTATACCCGGCTTTCTGATGCGCTGGTGCGTAGAGATTTTGTGCTGGATGGACAGACCCAAATTGAATATCAGGGCGAGCTAAGCACTGTGCAGGCTATACAGAATACCGCTCAGGCGGAAGTCTATGGTTTGGAGGCGGGAATGTCCATACAATTCACTGAGCATTGGCAGCTCAATTCTCAACTCAACATCACCGAAGGCTTTGAAGAACAGGATAATGGAGATACCGCCCCTTTACGTCATGCCGCCCCTTTGTTTGGAAATACCCATTTGACCTGGAAACGCAAAGCCTGGAAGTTGGATGCTTTCGCAGAATATAACGGCCAATTCTCCTTTGATGAATTAGCGCCGAGTCAGCAAAACAACGCTTTTCTGTACGCCTCAGATGCCAATGGGAATCCTTATGCCCCACGCTGGTACACCCTGAATTTGGCCGCACAGTATGAATGGAGCCCCTCACTTACGCTGACTACCGCGCTGGAAAATATTACCGATCAACGGTATCGGCCCTATTCATCGGGTATTTCAGCTCCGGGACGCAATTTGATCGTCGCGATCAAGTATAGTTTGTAAAAGGCCGCAGCCACCCGCTCGAAAACTCGCTTTTTTCCCACTAATTGCTTAATTTCGCACTCCTTAAACAAGTTGGGATCTCATGAGCGCACCTTTTAAAGAATATCAACAGTTGGATTTACCACAAGTGGCAGAAGAAGTGCTGGCCTTTTGGAAGTCCAAGGCTATTTTTGAAAAAAGTGTATCGACCCGCGAAGGAAAGGAACCTTTTATATTCTTTGAAGGGCCTCCTTCTGCCAATGGGATGCCCGGGGTTCATCACGTTTTAGCCCGAGCCATCAAAGACATCTTTCCGCGGTACAAAACGATGAAGGGTTATCAGGTAAAACGTAAAGCCGGATGGGATACGCACGGGTTGCCTATAGAATTAGGCGTGGAAAAAGAGCTGGGCATCACCAAAGAAGACATCGGCACCAAGATCAGTGTTGAGGACTACAACGAGGCCTGTAAAAAAGCGGTCATGCGCTACACAGACGTCTGGAATGACCTGACGGAAAAGATGGGTTACTGGGTGGATATGGAGGACCCTTACATCACTTACAAATCCAAATACATGGAAAGTGTATGGTGGTTGCTCCAACAGATCTATGACAAGGGATTGATGTATAAGGGCTACACCATTCAGCCCTATTCGCCCAAGGCCGGAACAGGTTTGAGCTCCCATGAACTCAATCAGCCGGGAACGTATCAGGATGTAACCGATACCACGGTAACGGCTCAATTCAAGGTGGTTAAGAACCAGCGCTTTGCGGATTCCCCATTAGCCGCTTTCGAGGGAGAACATTACCTGCTGGCCTGGACCACCACGCCCTGGACGCTGCCTTCCAATACCGCTTTAACCGTTGGAAAGAAGATCGATTATGTACTTATCGATACCTACAATCAGTACACCTACGAACCCATCAAAGTGGTCATCGCCAAGGCCTTGATTCAAAAACAATTGGGCAAGAATTATGCTCCTGTTGATGGGGCCAATGAAGTAGCTGCTTATGAAGCTGGTGACAAAAAGATTCCCTATCGCATACTCACTACCATGCAGGGCGCTGATCTTCTGGAACTGCGCTACGAGCCCGTTATTGATTATGTGCAGCCTCATGAGCACGCTGAGCATGCCTGGCGGGTGATCTCCGGAGACTTCGTTACCACCGAAGACGGTACCGGGATTGTCCATACTGCACCTACCTTTGGTGCTGATGACGCCCTGGTAGCCAAACAGGCGAATCCCGAAATCCCGCCCATGTTGGTAAAAGACGAACAGGATAATTTGGTGCCCCTGGTGGATCTCCAAGGTCGTTTCCGTCCTGAAATGAAAGAGTTTGGCGGTAAATACGTCAAGAATGAATATTGTGCTGATGGTGAGGCTCCGGAGAAATCGATCGATGTTGAATTGGCGATCAAACTAAAGACCGAGAATAAGGCCTTTAAGGTGGAGAAATACGTACACAGCTATCCCAACTGCTGGCGTACCGATAAGCCTATTTTGTATTACCCACTCGATTCCTGGTTCATTAAGATCACCGATGTCAAAGCACGGATGCACGAACTCAATCAGCAGATCAATTGGAAACCCAAGGCCACAGGCGAAGGCCGATTTGGAAACTGGTTGGCCAACGCCAATGACTGGAACCTGTCCCGTTCGCGTTACTGGGGAATCCCATTACCTATCTGGCGAACGGAAGACCGCAAAGAGGAGCGTTGCATTGGAAGCGTGGCCGAATTAAAAGCAGCCATGGAAGAAGCGGTGGCCGCTGGTCATATGGATCGCAATATATACGAAGAATTTGCACCTGGAGATATGACCGAAGCGAATTACGAACAGGTGGATCTGCATAAGAATATAGTGGATCAGATCGTGCTGGTTTCTCCCTCCGGACAACCCATGTATCGCGAACCGGATCTGATCGACGTATGGTTTGATTCTGGATCTATGCCTACAGCTCAATGGCATTACCCTTTTGAAAATAAGGAAAAGGTAGAGCAGTCCTGGCGTAAGGCCGACTTTATCGCTGAGGGGGTAGATCAAACCCGTGGTTGGTTCTACACCATGCACGCGATCGCAACCATGATCTTTGATGATATTGCCTATAAGAATGTGGTGTCGAATGGATTGGTTTTAGACAAGAACGGACAAAAAATGTCTAAACGCCTGGGCAATGCTGTAGACCCTTTCACCACCTTGGCCACCTATGGGCCTGATGCTACGCGCTGGTACATGATCTCCAACGCCAATCCCTGGGATAATCTCAAATTTGATTTGGAAGGCATCGTTGAGGTACAGCGTAAATTTTTCGGTACCCTTTACAATACTTATTCTTTTTTAGCCTTGTATGCTAATTTGGATGAATTCACTTACGCGGAAGACGAAATCCCTTTAGCCGACCGACCAGAGATCGATCGATGGATCTTGTCTGCACTACACACCTTGATCGGTGAGGTTGATCAGTATTATGCCGCTTATGAACCCACCAAAGCCACGCGTGCGATATCCGATTTTGTTCAGGAGCATCTGAGCAACTGGTTTGTTCGCTTGAGTAGGAGAAGATACTGGAAAGGAAGTTACGGTCCGGATAAGATCTCTGCCTATCAAACCCTATACACCTGTCTGATCACGGTAGCTAAATTAGGGGCTCCCGTAGCTCCCTTCTATATGGAGCGACTTTATCGCGATCTAAACGCAGTGGTGGCGCATCCGGATACGGAGAGTGTGCATCTGACGCAATTTCCTGAGCAGGACGAACAGATGATCAATACCGTCTTGGAGCGAAAAATGAAGAAAGCACAGACAATTTCTTCTCTGGTTCTCTCGTTACGTGCTAAGGAAAAGATCAAAGTAAGACAGCCTTTACAACGGATCATGATCCCGGTACTGGACGATCACCAGCGACAGGAAATCGAAGCCGTAGCTGACCTCATAAAATCGGAGGTAAACGTCAAACAAATTGAATTGATCGATGATGCTTCCGGGATCCTGGTTAAACAGATCAAACCGAATTTTAAAGTGCTGGGTCCCCGTTTTGGGAAAGATATGAAGCTGATAGCGAAGGCGATCAATGATCTGGATCAGGAAGACATCGCTGAGATTGAGCAGCAAGGGGCATTAGTGCTTGAAATAAGCGGAAAAAGTATTACTTTGGAGCAAGCGGATGTAGAGATCACTTCTCAGGATATTGAAGGATGGTTGGTCGCTACCGGAGACGGAATGACCGTCGCCTTAGATGTAACTATTGACGATGATCTTCGCAAGGAAGGGGTCGCGCGAGAGTTGGTCAACCGGATTCAGAATTTGCGTAAGGACTCCGGATTTGAAGTAACAGATCGTATTGATGTGCAGGTGCAAAAGGACGGTACGGTAGAGGAGGCGATACGCGACAATCTGGAATACATCAAGCACGAAACGCTTACCGCGAGCCTTAATTTTGCGGAAGAACTAAGTCAGGGCACGGAAATTGTGTTCGATGAGGTACAAACTAAACTATTGATAACAAAACATTAACGAGGACATGGCAGCAGATACTAAAGAACGATACAGTGATGCAGAACTCGCTGAATTCAGAGAGTTAATTCAGGCGAAAATCGACAAGGCCAACAAAGACCTGGAATTGATCCGCTCTGCATATACCAATGACGGTAATAATGGAACCGACGATACTTCACCTACCTTTAAGGCATTTGAAGAAGGCAGTGAGACCATGAGTAAGGAGGCCAATTCTGCGCTGGCGATTCGCCAGGAGAAATTCATCAGAGATCTTAAGAATGCTTTGGTCCGCATTCAAAACAAAACCTACGGCATTTGTCGGGTTACGGGTAAATTAATCAATAAGGAGCGTCTTAAGCTGGTACCACACGCCACGCTGAGTATCGAGGCCAAGAACATGCAAAAATAATCAGAAGCCTTCTTCCCGAAGGCTTTTTTATGCAAGGACGATGAGGATTCTTACCGGGCTCGTGTGTGTGCTAAGTATTCAGTTAAGTGTTGCGCAGAAAGAATTGAGCAATACTTTTGATGCAACGGGCATTGAAGAGCTCATTATTGACAGTGATGCGATCTTCAAGATCAAATTGACGACCACTACTCGTCCACAAATTAAGATCCGTACCGGCATTGAAGGAGAAACCTTTGAATCGGCTTTGTTGCTTAGCGAGCAAAAGAACAAGCAATTGATCCTCACCACAGGAAGGAGTCCCGAATACATTCATTACGATGATAAACTGGCGGCGCATAAGGTAATGTCCGTTGAGCTTACTATTGAGGTTCCTGAAGAATTAGCCATTACTATTGTTTCAGAACTGGCATCCGTGCGTGCTGAGGGTCATTACGGCCTGCTCAATTGGAGTTTACGGGATGGTGATGTGCGTCTGTTTCGCTTTCGCGGAAGCGGAATGATCAAAACGGTGACCGGTTTAGTGCTTGTGGAAAGTGCTGAAAGCCAGATCGCTGCCCAATCGCGCAATGGTCATGTAGCCGGGCGTATTGTTACTCCCGAGTTTGCCGATTTGCAAATTCAGTCTATCGATGGCGATATACTGGTCACTCAATCTCCATAAATTAGTTATTTTTGGCGCTCATCAATCGGCTATGAATCTTCGAAAATCTATTTTTCTTATTGCTTTAATTCTGATCATTGATCAGGTTTCTAAGATCTACATCAAAACCCATTTTGTTTTGGGAGAAGAGATCAAGGTGTTATCCTGGTTTCGGATCATCTTTGTCGAAAATAAAGGAATGGCCTGGGGCGCTGAGCTTCCGGGAGATTATGGTAAGCTCATACTCACTTTATTTAGAATAGGAATACTGCCGGTGATTGGATACTGGTTATACGATTCAGCTCGTAAGCATGCACCCAACTTATTGCTTACGGCCATCGCCCTCATCTTTGCCGGAGCTTTAGGAAATATTATTGATTCGGTATTCTATGGGGTATTGTTTAGCGATAGTACCAATCAGGTAGCGACCTTTTTGCCAGAAGGAGGCGGTTACGCTTCCGTTTTTTACGGCCAGGTGGTCGATATGCTCTATTTTCCGATGTGGAAAGGCTATTTGCCGGAATGGTTGCCGATCTGGGGCGGGAAGTATTTTACTTTTTTAATGCCGTCTTCAATATTGCAGACATGGCAATAAGCACAGGAATTGGAATTCTCTTAGTTTTCCATAAACGCGTATTTCCTCAGAAAGCACAGGAGAAGAGTGAAGATCAGGCCGAATCTGCCTGATTGAGATCAAAGATATTTTCTACTTCTTCTATGGTCATCGGTTTGACGATATAGTCCGCCACCAGAGAGATCTGCGCTGCACGCGCCTTGTCTTTGGGGTCTATAGAAGAGCTTACAATATAAATGATGGTATCTTTTAGAGCGGTTGGATCTTCTTTTTCCAATTGACTCAAGAATTGCCAACCATCCATAACAGGCATATTGAGATCGAGCAATACGATACGTGGCATAACGACCGAACCGGGGGCTCTCATGGCCGGTTGGAAAAAGTCTAGAGCTTCCTTCCCGTTACGAAATACCTTTAATTTTTTAGCTAGTCCTTTTAGTTTGATGATTTTGGAGACCAGGGAGATGTAAAAGTCGTCATCATCAATGATACAGGCGAGTTGAATTGGGTTATTCATGTTTAAAATTGAATCGTGAATGTGGTTCCGACATTAACTTCACTGGCTACGGAAATAGTACCTCCTAAAGCTTCCACCTGATTCTTTACCATGAACAATCCTACACCTTCTGAGTCACTGTTGCCGTGCAAAGAGGAATACATTCTAAACATGCGGTCTTTGTGCATTTCCAGATCTATCCCTAAGCCGTTATCGCTGAATAAAAGTAATACTTTATCATCTTCTAAATAGGTTCTCACATCAATTCTGGGGCTTTTTCCCTTATGACGGTATTTGATGGCGTTGGACAACAAGTTTTCCAGGATGTTGTACATGTAGTAGCGCTCGTAGTAAAGCGTAGGGACTTCAGAAAAATCATAGGTGATCTCTACCTTATATTTTTTAATATCTTCCATTAATGCTCCTTGAACGGCGCTTAGTACCTCCTCAAACTTGATCTCTTCCTTATAATATTCCGTCTTAGACTGAATAGCAATCACTTCATTAAGGTGGCGTAAGGTTTTGTCCAAACCTTGAGAAGAAGTTTTAATGATGTTGAAGAGTTCGCCTTGCTCAACATTGAGATCCTGCTGATTGAATAAGGAAGTTGATAATTCCAGATTACTCACATGGCTACGCAAATTGTGAGAGATGATATAGGCAAAATCGGTAAAGCGCGTGTGTTGTGACTGAATCTTAGCATTAGACCACTCCAGGGCAAGTTCTCTCTTTTTTCGGTCGTTAATATCCCGGAACACCCCGCGGACCGCGATAATATTTCGATCATTATCCCGTACCGGGAACCCAATGGATTGAACCCAGATGGTTTTTCCCGTAAGGTCGACTAGTTTGAGTTCGCGATTAAATGGCTCCCCATCCACCGCGCAGCGGTTGAACAGCTGCGTGATAACCGGGACATGTTCAGGATGATAAAAATTGATGCCTGATTCCAGATCAGGAATAAAGTCTTTAGAGACCCCATGTATCTCTTTAACCATGTCATCCCACTCTATCGTGTTTTCAACCAGGTCTACATACCAGCCTCCCGTTTTCGTGAGTTTCATCATTTCTTGCAGATAAAACTCATTTTTGGAAATGTCTGCCTTGCGATTGTCCATTTTTTCGCGCAGACGCGTATCGTTGCGCACCTCATCAAGATGGCAATAGACGATGGGAGTATTGTTTTCAGGAGCTATGGCACCTTTAAACAAGTACCACTTTCGACCGTAAGTCTCGTCCAATTGAGCGCTGATCTGAAAAGAATTTTGAAACAAACGCAATTCGTCCAAATGCTTTTGAAAGCTGTAAAGATGTTTTTTATTCACCCGCGAGTTCAGGAAAGATTCTAAATCGGCAGATGGATCTTGATCAAATAAAATTCGAACGCTGTCTTGGGGCAGGTATTTCTTTGCATAACTGTCCAGTTGCCAGAGACCAATTTTTAGATCCGAAAGGATGACCGATGATGTAGTAATTTTCTCCATAGTACGCTTAGGGCTAGCGAATAGGTGTATATTATGTTATCCTAATTGACGGGACAATTTATAAAAATTATGTTAGGAAATGTCCTACAGTTTAAAGATTTTTCTTTTGCGTTTGTTTTTTATTCAATTTTCGCTTTGGAAAGGCGATGACGACTCTGGTTTTCCGATCCGGTACGCTATCCAATTCAATACGAGCACCTAAGGCCTCCACGCTATTTTTCAGTAGATACAGGCCCATACCATTACCGGAGCGTTCCGGATGAAATGTTTGATAGGGTTGGAAGACGCGTTTTTGATGACGCTCTACGTCAAAACCGATGCCGTTGTCCCTGAAAATAAGTAGATACTCATCTTCTTCATCAACGGTGCAGATATCGATGTGCAATTCACGATCGGGATGTCTAAATTGGATCGCATTTCGGGTCAACTCCAACAACACTTCCTCCAGTAACTGAGCAATAGTGTCGATATAAGGCACTTCTGAAAATTCAGAATAGATCTTTACATGATGGGCAATTAAATCTGTCCTAAGACCCTCTTTTACCCGTTTCAGAAGACGGTCTAAGGCCACTTTTTTTGGGCTCACCACGCGTTTGGTCTGAATATCCGCCAACTTTTTAAAATGATCCACATGCAAGACCAGTCGTTCGGTGAGTTCTTTAATCGCACCGTTGAGTTCCTCTTGGTTTGGATTCAGTGGGGTGTCATTCAATAGGGCAGAGGTGTGTTCCAGATTGCTCACACTTTCATGCAGCTTTCGCGAAAAAATACTGGTGTATTCCTTCAATTGGTTTTCGCGTTGGCGATGAATATTGAGTTGTTGCTGTCTTAAAAAACTCTTTTGTTTCGCTTGATCAATGTCCCGGAAGGCTCCAGCGATCCCGATCACGTCTTTTCGTTTACCAAAAATGGGCTCGGCCACCAACGAGGTCCAGAGCAGGTCTCCGCTCACGGTCGTGATCTGAATTTCTGTTTCAATGGTTTCTCCGCTGAGGCAGGTATTGTACAAAAGCTCCAAAGTATCTTCTTGCTGTTTAGCGAAGAAGTCAAAAGCATTACGCATCATGGGGGTGTAGGAGTGCGGGATACCCAATAGTTTTCTAGCCTGAGCATCTAAGAATAATTTTTGCTCTTTAAATAGCATACGCCAACCACCATAACCCGTTAGGGCAGTAAGATTGCGATAATACGTGTTTGATGGATCGTCTAAGGGAATGGAAAATACGGAAATGGGATTCTCCGCACGTTTTTTAAACCTTAGAAACTTCAAGGGGCGTAAAGCTTCCATACATTAATGATTTGGGATTGCCAATATAGGAAAATTCGGAACTCTACCTAAAACTTATAGATCTTTTTCGATGAAATACAGTAGTTGAGCGATACATCTGTGTCGTTGGTCGATAAAAGAGCGTCTTCGACTTCAAAAAAGGAAAGTCCGATTTTAAGTGCATCCGGCCGGCAATTTTGTAAAAACCGGTCGTAAAATCCCTTGCCGTAGCCAATCCGGTGCCCTTTACGATCGAAAGCCAATAAGGGTACGAATAGGACATCCAATTTTTCTGGAGCAATCAAAATTCCATCTTGGGGTTCCGGGATACCCCAGGGGCTGAGTTGCAATCGGGTATCGTCCTGAAGTAGATAATGTTCCATTTGTCGAGTGCTTTCCAGCGTTTTGGAAATGACCACTTTCTTGTCTTTCCCCTGTAATACGTGCAACAAAGGCTGGGTGTCCACCTCTTTGAGCCGGTCAATGGTCAGGTAAAGATGATAGAAGGAAAAGGTCCAGATGGGGAGCTGCAGGGTCAGGTTAGCGATCTGCAGACTGCGCGCTTCCATTTCAGAAGCCGACAATTGTGCCCTTAGGGCTTTATATTTCTTCCTCGCTTCCGCTTTGGTCATGCGTATTCGCGCTCGTTGTTATGTGAAAGATGGCATCCCCTTGATAGACTAATGCAGCCTCATTGGTATTAATGATATAGCCCTCGTGATTGGAGCGGACCTGATGACTGAATTTACCGTAAGGATCGGTAATTAGTGCAAGCGGGTCGCCTTTTTGAACGCGATCTCCACAATGAGCCTGTAGGTGCAGGAGTCCGCTGTACTTAGCCCGCTGCCACTTTGAGTGTTCGATCAGAATAGTAGCCTCTTTTTTTATAGGTACGGTTTGTCCTTTTTTAAGCATCCCTAAATGATTCAATACCCGGATAGCGCCATGCACACCGTGACGAGCGATCTGCGGATCGTTGACCTTACTCTTTCCTCCTTCAAACAGAAGAATCGGCTTGCCCATTTTGGCGCAGGTATCCCGATATGATTTGGGAATATTCTTCGAAAAAACGGTAAATGGGGCGTTAAAGGTGAGGGCGAGCTCCATCAATACCTCCTGATCTTTGGCGATGCGAATTTGAGAAGCGTTGAACCGACTGGCACCTCCGGTATGAAAATCCAGACAATAATCAGCCACAGGCAAAATTTCTTTGACAAACTGATAGGCAAATCGACTGGCGAGTGATCCTCTAGGAGTTCCTGGAAAAACCCGATTGAGATCCCGGCCATCCGGAAAGCTGCGCCTCATATCCAAAAATCCGAAAATATTGAGAATGGGGATACAGATCACCGTACCGATAGCCGGTTTATTGATCTTGCGTGCAATGAGTTGGCGCACGATCTCCACTCCATTGATCTCATCGCCATGAATCCCGGAAGTGATCAATACTACAGGTCCTGGTTTCTTGGCTCGCTCTACAATGATGGGTACCTCTACGGTGGAGGTTGTGTAGAGACGGGCGATATTGAAATTGACCACAGCACTCTTTCCAGGCAGTATTTCCTGACCCATGAGCGTCAATAGGTTATTCTCGTCCAGACTAGCCATGCCTATATGTGACGTTCAATGTATTTAATGATGGTCTTAGCAATGTCCTTGCCGGTGGCTTTCTCGATACCCTCCAGTCCCGGAGATGAATTGACTTCCAGAATCAGCGGCCCGCGAGCACTTTGCAACATATCCACCCCGGCTACACCAAGCCCCATCGCTTTAGCCGCTTTGACCGCAGCAATCTCTTCTTCATCGCTCAAAGTGATGATCTCAGCTGAGCCGCCCCGGTGCAGGTTAGAGCGAAATTCTCCTTCTTTACCTTGTCGCTTCATGGCACCCACCACCTGGCCATCGACGATAAAGGCCCGTAAATCAGCTCCCTTGGCTTCTTTGATGAACTCCTGGACAATGACCCGTGCTTCCAAACCATTAAAGGCTTCGATCACCGACTCAGCTGCATTCTTAGTTTCCGCCAAAACAACACCCAGGCCCTGAGTTCCCTCCAAGAGCTTAATGATCACCGGAGCACCTCCTACATGATCAATTACCTGCTCTACATCCCGGGAATAATTGGTGAATACCGTCTTGGGAAGCCCAAGCCGGGCTCTGGAGAGCAATTGAAGACTGCGCAGTTTGTCCCGACTACGAACCAATGCTTGAGACTCCGTAGTCGTGAAAGCCCCCATCATTTCAAATTGACGGACCACCGCGGTGCCGTAATAGGTTACCGATGCCCCAATACGAGGGATCACAGCGTCTGCTTTGTCCAGCAGTTTTCCCTTGTAATAAATGACCGGACTTTTCTTTTCTATGATCAGATCGCATTTCAGGGGATCAATGACTTCCACCTGATGCTTGCGCTGTTGTGCAGCCTCGATCAGACGGTTAGTGGAGTACAAATGGCTGTTGCGGGATAATATTTTTATGTTCATGAATTTTTTTTGCTAAAAGACACATCGGTGAGCGAGGTGTCTACTATGAATTTATGGGTTAGGAATTTACGGCCTAAAAGTACAGGAAATCGCATGTCTTCCCGCGAGGTTAGGGTTAAAGAAATCTTATACTTCTTGCCGAAAATTCGAATATTGGACGCAATGGCATAGCGGTATTGAATTTCTCCATTGCTACTTTTTACAGCTGCGATATCATAGGCGTCAAAAGTCATTTTTTCCCCCTTTGCTTTAGGGTGTTTAGGATCTAAAAAGGTGGCATGGAGTACACCCTCTTTTTCATGAATATCCATACAATGGATGGATGAAGTATAGGCTCCGGTGTCGATTTTCACATCGATATCCTCCAATCCCAGGGCCGGAAAATCCACCCGATCTTTACGTCCGATGATTTGTTTGCTCATTGGGTTCAAGGTACATAAAAGCCATTTTTTACCGTTAGAAATTGGAAATAAAATTAAGGCTTTGAAATCAGATGCATTTAAGCATTCTTTGACTTGCGAAGCTTTGAACAACTCATTTGCTACGCCTATCTTTGAATCATGGATCTCCCGGCTCTAGATGTGCAAATTCAAACCCTTCCCGCCCAGCCCGGGGTGTATCAATACTATGATAAAGCCGGGAAATTACTCTATGTAGGCAAGGCCAAGAACCTCAAGAAAAGAGTCAGCTCTTATTTTACCAAGAATCACGACAATGCGCGCACCCATGTATTGGTGAAAAAGATCAAAGAGATCAAGCATATTGTAGTGCCCTCAGAGACCGATGCCCTCCTTCTGGAAAATAACCTGATCAAAAAGTACCAGCCTCGCTACAATGTCATGCTCAAAGATGACAAGAGTTATCCCTGGATTTGTATCAAAAATGAGCGTTTCCCTAGAGTGTTTCCTACTCGCAGGGTGATCAAAGATGGGAGCGAATACTACGGGCCCTATACGAGCATGAAGACCGTTCATACCTTGCTGGACCTCATCAAAGGACTTTATCAATTACGAACCTGTAATTACGACCTCTCTGCCGAAAAAATAGAAGCCGGAAAATACAAGGTATGTCTCGAATATCACCTGGGAAATTGCCTGGGACCCTGTGAAGGCAAACAGGATGTTGAGGACTATCATGACAATATCGAAGCGATTCGTCAGATCGTCAAAGGAAATTTCAAAGATTCGCTGGTGCGCTTTCGCGAAAGCATGAACCGTCATGCAGAAGCAATGGAATTTGAGGAGGCCCAGCGCATTAAAGACAAGATCGAGATTCTCGAAAATTATCAGTCCAAATCGACCGTGGTGAATCCCAGGATCAACAATGTGGATGTCTTCAGCATCATCTCTGATGAAGGTTATGGTTATGTCAATTTTTTACAATTGAGTCACGGGGCGATCATTCGTTCACATACCCTGGAACTCAAGAAAAAATTGGACGAGTCTGATCGGGAGCTACTGGAGATCGGAATAGTGGAGATCAGGAATCGATTCAACAGTGCGTCTAAAGAACTTTACGTTCCCTTTAAAGTGGATTTAGGTGATGAACTCAAGATCACGGTTCCCAAACTAGGCGATAAAAAAAGGATTCTAGAATTATCGGAGCGCAACGCTAAGTTCTATCGTATGGAGCGCTTCAAACAAACGAAGATTGTTGATCCGGACCGCCATACCAACCGCATCATGGCCCAAATGAAAGCCGACCTTCGGTTGAGTCAAGAACCTCGGCACATCGAGTGTTTTGACAACTCGAATATTCAGGGAACCAATCCGGTTGCGGCCTGCGTGGTGTTTAAAAACGGTAAGCCCAGTAAGAAGGATTATCGAAAATTCAATATTAAAACGGTGGAGGGCCCAGACGATTTTGCCAGTATGGAAGAAGTAGTGCACAGAAGGTACAGGAGATTGCTCAATGAAGACGAACCCTTACCTCAACTCATCATAGTAGATGGGGGTAAGGGCCAATTATCTTCAGGGGTAAAAGCGCTAGACCGTCTGGGTCTGCGCGGCAAAATTGCTATCATAGGGATTGCCAAACGCCTGGAGGAAATTTACTATCCCGGTGATTCCATACCGCTCTATTTGGACAAGAAGAGTGAGACCTTAAAGATCATCCAGCAGCTTCGTAACGAAGCGCATCGCTTTGGTATTACATTCCACCGGGGAAAACGCAGCAAAGCCGCTTTGAACACTTCTCTGGAGACCATCCCGGGAATAGGGGAGAAAACCGTTATCGAACTCCTGCAACAATTTCGGTCGGTTAAACGAGTAACAGAGGCTTCTTTGGAACGTCTAACAGAAGTCATTGGCCCCGCTAAGGCCAAACTAATCCATGACCATTATCAACAACAGGGTGATTAATAAAAGCACATATCGCCTTCTTTTCCTGCTGCTAATAAGTAGTAGTATTTACGGCTACGCCCAGCAGCCACCGGTCTCATCAGCAATTTCCGATGAACGTCCGAAAGTAGGTTTGGTACTAAGTGGCGGCGGAGCCAAGGGGTTGGCCCATATTGGAGCGCTTAAGGCTATTGAGGAGGCGGGGGTGAAGATCGATTACGTAGGGGGCACCAGTATGGGCGCTATCATCGGGGCTTTATACGCGTCCGGGTACACGGTCAAGCAGTTGGATTCACTTTTTGAGTACGCCGACTTTGATCGCTTGATTCAGGATGACCTCTCCCGGCGCTCCAAAACTTTCTATGAAAAGGAAGACGCAGAGAAATATGCTATTACTCTGCCGTTCAACAACTTCAAGGTGTCCTTTCCGTCCGCCCTGTCTAAAGGACAGAATATTTACAACCTCATGGTCAAACTCACCCAGCCGGTGGCTGAGATTCGCGACTTCAGTGAACTGCCCATCCCTTTCTTCTGCATAGCCACCGATGTGGAGAAAGGCAAACAGGTGATGCTGGAAGAAGGGTATTTACCACAGGCCATAACAGCCAGCGGGGCTTTGCCTTCCCTCTTCAGTCCTGTGCTCCTGAACGGTCGAATGCTTATTGACGGTGGTGTGGTCAACAATTTCCCTGTAGATGAGATGCGAGCCAAAGGCATGGACATCATCATAGGTGTTGACGTCCAGGATGATCTTAGAGAGCGAAAGGACCTGCAATCTGCTCCGGAGATTCTGCTGCAGATCAACAACTACCGGACCATCAATGACATGGTCAAAAAGGTTGAAAAAACCGATGTCTACATTAAACCCGACATTACCGATTTTACAGTAGTCTCTTTTGATCGCGGTCGCGAAATAGTGGATGCCGGAGAACAAAAGGCTAAAGAACAGATCACAATCTTACAAGACATCGCAGCGCGTCAGGGTCAACTGACTGCCACTGAAACCCCGGTCCGGGTAGCCGATAGCATCCGAATCGATGCGATCAGCATCAAGGGAAACCAAAAATACACCCGGGCCTATGTGCTTGGGAAATTGAAAATCAGGACTCCTGAAAAGTTGAGTTGGAGAGATTTTATGCGATCCATTGAGAATTTAGCAGCGACGGAGAACTTTGGTCGTATCGATTATAAGCTTCTCCCGGTGGAAGCTGGCCAACTCTTGGTACTCAATTTGGAAGAGAGCGAGGTGAATACTTACATTAAATTGGCGGTGCATTATGACGATCTTTACAAGAGCGCAGCCATGGGGAACATTACGTCCAAAGGATTACTCCTCAAAAATGACGTGTTTTCTTTCGATCTGGCCCTGGGCGACAACATTCGGTATCTGTTGAATTACCATAAAGATCAGGGCTATTACATCAGTTACGGGATGAGGTTGAGGCACAATACCTTTGAAAGTCCGGTTGAAGCCAGTCTGGCCCAAAACTTTACGCCGGAGGATCTCAGCTCCTTAAGCAATATCACTATCGATTATAAAGATTTTACCAACCAATTCTATCTGCAGACCTTGTTTGATAAAGAGTTTTTGCTGGAGGTCGGTGTGGAGCACAAGTTCCTGGAAATAGATACGGAAACCTTAGAAGGGGTCAACCAGGGCCGTAGCACCTTTACTTTTGAATCGAGCAATTTCTATAGCACCTATGGAAAGTTGCTGCTGGACACCATGGATGACCGGTATTTTCCAACGGATGGCTGGTATTTCAATGGAGACTTTCACCTGTATCTTTTCTCCTCCGATTTTAATGAGAATTTCTCTGAGTTTTCAATTGCTAAAGCCGAAATGAAATACGCCAAATTGATCGCATCTAAGTTTTCCCTTCTGGCGGAAGGCTCCGGTGGCTTTAAGCTGGGCGAAACCGGAGTGCAATCACTGGATTTCTTTTTAGGGGGATTTGGAAATAATTTCATCAATGGCTTAGTTCCGTTCTATGGGTATGATTTTGTTAGTGTAACCGGAGACAGCTACCTCAAGGCCTCCTTTACCCTGGATTATGAGATCTTTCCCAAGAACCATATCAATGTTGGATTGAATTACGCCAATATCGAAGACGATTTGCTCGAAGGGGGCGATTGGTTGAGAAGTCCGGAGTACAGCGGTTACTTCGTAGGCTATGGACTGGAGACTTTTATGGGACCCATGCAAGCCAAGTATTCCTTCAGTCCGGAGACAGAAAAAGGGGTCCTATTTCTCAGTCTGGGATTTTGGTTCTAGACTCCTGATTTGCTCGAGATATTTACGATATTTGTAATAAAACAAAGGGATCTATGCCATTTTACCATAAACTTGGAAAAATACCACCAAAACGCCATACGATTTTCAAAAAACCGGATGGCACCTTGTACTATGAGCAGCTCTTTGGAACCATAGGTTTTGACGGCATGTCCACCTTGCTCTATCACGAGCACCGACCCACTCAGGTCAAAGAGATAAAAAAGCAGTACAATGTGGCTCCCAAAGTGGCTAAGGCCAATAATATTACGTCCTACCGCTTTAAAGGGTTTCAAGTAAAACCGGAATCGGATTTCTTAAAAAGTAGAAAAGCGGTACTGACCAATAGTGATTGTACCATCGAGCTGGCGGCACCTCAGCAATCGACCAAGGATTATTTCTATAAGAACACCGATGCTGATGAGCTGCTTTTTATTCATAAAGGCAGCGGAACCTTACGCACCATGCTGGGGAATCTAAAATTTGAATACGGCGACTATTTGCTCGTGCCTCGTGGGGTGATCTATAAGATTGATTTTGATACGGAAGACAATCGCTTGTTCATTGTGGAGAGCCGACGACCGATCTATACGCCTAAACGCTATCGGAATTGGTTTGGACAGCTATTGGAGCATTCTCCCTTCTGCGAGCGCGATATCCGCAGACCGGACGAATTGGAAACCCATGATGAGCAGGGCGAGTTTCTGATCAAAGTGAAAAAACAGGATGATATTTTCGACATGGTTTACGCCACGCATCCCTTTGATGTGGTAGGTTATGACGGATATAATTATCCTTACGCTTTTTCCATTCATGATTTTGAGCCAATCACTGGTCGTATTCACCAGCCGCCACCGGTCCATCAAACTTTCGAGACTGACGCCTTTGTGGTGTGCTCTTTTGTGCCCAGACTTTATGATTATCATCCCGATAGTATACCGGCACCTTATAACCACAGCAATATTGATAGTGACGAGGTGTTGTACTACGTAGATGGCGACTTTATGAGCCGTAATGATATTGCCGCGGGTCATATTTCGTTACATCCCGCAGGAATTCCACACGGTCCGCACCCCGGGGCGGTAGAACGTAGCATCGGGCAAACCAAAACCGACGAGTTGGCGGTCATGGTCGATACATTCAAACCTTTACAGGTCACTGAAGAGGCGATGCGTATAGCTGATGAAACCTATCATCAGTCCTGGTTAGAGGATAAAAAACACTAAAAGCGTGATACCATTCCTTCCAAAAGAGAAACAACAGCCAGAGATTTCTACACGTATAGATATCACGGCTCATCTGCGTGCCATGTGGTAAGGGAGATTGTTGATTTAGGAATAGAAGTTGAACGCAAAAAAAATTAAAAATGAGTACTGATACAGCATCAAATATTAAAAAAGTAGTTTCCGAAGCAGAAGATTTTCTGCCTTTGCTGGGAACCGATTTCGTAGAATTATATGTAGGTAATGCCAAACAAGCAGCCTATTACTACCAAACTGCCTGGGGATTCCAACCGGTAGCTTATTCCGGACTGGAAACCGGTCGAAAAGATCAGGTCTCCTACGTCATGGAACAAGGGAAGATCCGTTTGGTACTGACCTCTCCCCTTACCGAAGGTGGTGAAGTGAATGCCCATATCGAAAAGCACGGTGACGGTGTGAAATATGTCGCCCTTTGGGTGGATGACGCTACTAAGAGCCATCAGGAAACCGTAAAACGAGGGGCTAAGTCGTACATGGAGCCTAAGCGTCTGGAAGATGAGCACGGTCATGCGATCATTTCCGGGATCCATACCTACGGAGAGACCATTCATTATTTCGTCGAGCGTAAAAACTACAAAGGTCCTTTCCTTCCAGGGTACAAAGCCCTGGATAAAGCCTATAAGACAGCGCCGGTGGGGTTGAAGTATATTGACCACATGGTGGGTAATGTGGGCTGGAATGAGATGAATAAGTGGTGTGAGTTCTATGCCAAAGTCATGGGCTTTGCACAACTGGTTTCTTTTGATGACAAGGATATCTCTACAGAATACACCGCCTTAATGAGTAAGGTGATGAGCAACGGTAATGGCCGAATCAAATTTCCCATCAATGAGCCGGCTGACGGGCGTAAAAAGTCTCAGATAGAAGAGTATATTGATTTTTACAATGGAGCGGGAGTACAACACATTGCCGTCGCGACCGATAACATTATCGAAACGGTTACCCAATTGCGCGATCGGGGCGTTGAATTTTTATACGTTCCCGAAACCTATTATGAAACGGTCTTGGATCGCGTAGGACAAATCGATGAAGAACTGGAACCGCTAAAAGAACTCGGAGTATTGATTGACCGGGATGATGAAGGCTACCTGCTGCAGATATTTACAAAGCCCGTATTGGATCGGCCTACCATGTTCTTTGAAATCATTCAGCGTAAAGGAGCACAGTCCTTTGGTAAAGGAAATTTTAAAGCCCTGTTTGAAGCCATTGAACGGGAACAAGAAAGCAGAGGAACGCTGTAAATTTTCAGGCGTTAGTAAAATAAAAACCCTGTCCATTTCGGATAGGGTTTTTCATTTTGCTAATTTTGGAACAACAATTGTAATCTATGGGTGAAATGAACGTTAACCCTAGAGAATACCCTACATGAGGACCTTTATTTTAGCTATTAGTCTGCTGGTGATGGGACTGTTACCAAGTCTTGCCCCATCGCAAAACGCCTTTGAAGATGGCGAGTGGTTCCGTTTCCGTATACATTACGGTTTGATCAACGCGGGCTATGCCACTTTGGGAGTGGAGGCAACCACTCTTCAGAACAAGGCTGTTTATCACATCAAAGGCTATGGGACCACCACTGGTCTTTCCCGCTTTTTCTTTAAAGTAGAAGATCATTATGACAGCTACGTAGATCGCAGTGATAATAAGCCTTACCGTTTTGTTCGAAAAATTGATGAAGGGGGCCATACTAAAGATAAGGTAATCGACTTTGATCATAATCTGCGAAAAGCCTACGTCAATAATAGAAAACACAATACGCTGGAAACCTTCGATACCCGCTACAATACACACGATATGGTATCCGCCTTTTATTATTTGAGAAATGCCATCGACACTGACCAGTTGAAGGTAGGGGATGAAAGTGAATTGAATATGTTTTTTGACGAAGAGAATTTTGGTTTTAAACTACGCTTTTTGGGTCGGGATACCATCAACACCAAATTCGGAAAGGTGTCTTGTTTAAAATTCAGACCTTTGGTCATGGCCGGGCGTGTATTCAAAGAAAAGGAAAGCTTGACCATTTGGGTGAGCGATGATCAGAATAAAATACCCTTACGGATCAAAGCCGATCTTGCTGTGGGTTCACTAAAAGCCGATCTTGATGCCTTTAAGGGGCTGAAGCATCCGTTTGAAATTATTTATTGATGAAAGAATCTGAAGACCGGGAGATCGAAGAAGTGCTGAAACAGCTGCACGACAAGTATGAAGCCATCGATCAAAAAACCATCCATCATCTGGAAGGACTTCTCCACGGCAAGCCATTGACCTATTGGGATTACATTCAAACCGATGCCCTGCTCAATCTGCAGATTCCGCGTACCAAATTTCCGGATGAAATGGTGTTCATTATGTATCACCAGATCAACGAACTGCTCTTTAAGATGATTCTTTGGGAGATCGAACAGGTGGCCCAGCATCCACAATTGACGGCTGATTTTTTTAGTGAACGCCTGGGCCGTATCAGTCGGTATTTTGATATGCTCACTTCTTCTTTCAACATCATGCGGGAGGGAATGGAGATGGAGCAATACATGAAATTCAGGCGGACCCTTACTCCGGCCAGCGGCTTCCAGAGCGCCCAGTACCGGCTCATCGAATTTGCTTCCACTGATTTGATCAATTTGATTGATATTCGCTTTCGCGAAAGCATAGACCGCAACACCCCCTACGAACATGCACTGGAACATCTGTATTGGCAGGCCGCAGGCAAGAACTACAGTACCGGTGAGAAATCGTATTTGCTGACGGCTTTTGAAGAAAAGTATAAAGTGGAGTTTGTTGCCTTTATGAAAAAGTACAATACCTTAAATTTGTACGCGAAATTTAAATCCCTGCCCATTGAAGTACAACACGATGAGGCGCTGGTAGAAGCCATGAGGCACTATGACTATACAGTGAATGTCAAGTGGGTGATGGCCCACTATCACACGGCGCAGCATTATTTGAATGAAGGGAAGCAAGTGACAGAAGCTACCGGCGGTAGTGATTGGACAAAATATATGCACCCCAAGTACCAGCGGCGCATCTTTTTCCCACAGGTGTGGAGCCAAGAAGAACTGGAACATTGGGGAGAAAATGTATAACTCCTAGAAACCCAACTTGATTTGAAAGACCTGATACCTTTTGGTTTATTAGTGAGCCTGATTTTATTGCTATCCTGTAACGAGGACTCTGAGCTGGAACCCGTACCTGTAGATGAGGCGGTTGCCGTTAAGATCGATACGGTGAAGGCCTACGGCTATGTACTTGATAATTATATAGTACACCGCGATACTGTGCGTTCGGGAGATAGTTTTGGAGACATTTTATTCAAAGCCCATATTGATTATCCTACCATAACGGCCATTTCTGATTCTGCTAAGGGGGTGTTTGATACACGCCTCATCCGGGTGGGAAAACCCTACATGATCCTCAAGTCTAAAGATTCACTGGAGAAAGCCCAGGTGTTCATTTATGAACAAAATCAGATCGACTATGTGGTTCTCGATTTTCAGGATAGTATTCGCGTAGCGGCTAAGAAAAATCCGGTGACCATCGTGGAAAAGGCCATTGCGGGAACTATCACAGATAATCTTTCCTCGGCAGTGACAGACCTGGATGCCAGTATACTGGTCAGCTATAAGTTGGCCGATATCTATGCCTGGACCATCGACTTCTTTCGCTTGCAGGAAGGAGATCGTTTTAAGGTCATTTATACCGAGAAGTACGTTAACGATACCATTTATGCCGGTTTTGACAAGATCAAGGCGGCTTTATTCGAGCACAAAGGAAAACCGGTATATGCTTTTGAGTATCAAAATGATTCCATCCCCGGTAAACGGGATTATTTTGACGAGACCGGAAAGAATCTGCGTCGCGCTTTTCTAAAAGGACCTTTACAATTCAATAAAGTGTCCTCGTATTATAATCTCAAGCGCCGCATTCGGTATTACGGGAATCGAATTCGACCCCATAAGGGCACCGACTTCGCCGCGCCAGTAGGTACGGCCATCATGGCCACAGCTGACGGAACAGTCACTAAAAGTGAACGTCGCGGGGGCAACGGGAAGTATGTGAAAATTCGCCATAACAGCACCTACGAAACCCAATACCTGCATATGAGTCGGCAGGCGGTCAAGGTGGGTGAATATGTGCGCCAGGGGGATGTCATCGGTTATGTTGGCATGACCGGAAACACCTCGGGTCCTCACGTATGTTACCGTTTTTGGAAAAATGGTCGGCAAGTAGATCCTTTTAAAGAAGATTTACCCGAAACGGAACCTTTGGAAGCACGTTTTATGCCCGACTTTACCGAACACATGCGCCCTATGAAGCGCACCCTGGATAGCCTTTCTTACGTAGAATCTGTTTTATGAAAAATATAAATCCCACCACCACTGCTGCCTGGAGCCAATTACAAAAACATTTTCAGGAGATCAAACACACCCATCTGAAGACGCTCTTTGAGGAGGAGAAGAACAGAGCTGAGGCCTTCAGTATCCGTTGGCGGGATTTTTACGTAGACTACAGTAAGCATCGGATCGATAAGGAAACGCATAAACTCTTACTCGATCTAGCCCAGGAGGTCGATCTGCCTGCAGCTATCAAAAGCTATTTTGAGGGCGATCGCATCAACGAAACGGAAAATCGTGCAGTGCTGCATACAGGCCTGCGTCAGCCCGCTGTCGCGAAAGTGATGTTAGACGGAGAAGATGTCAATCCGGAAGTTCAGGAGGTGAAGCAACACATCGAGCGATTCAGTCGGTCGGTTATTTCCGGGTCGCACAAAGGATATACCGGAAAATCGATCACCGATGTCGTCAATGTGGGTATCGGCGGATCTGATCTGGGTCCGGTGATGATCACCGAAGCTTTAGCCTTTTACAAAAATCACCTGAACATACATTTCGTCTCCAATGTAGATGGCGATCACGTGCAGGAGGTACTGAAGAAATTGAATCCGGAGACGACGCTGTTTGTCATCGTGTCTAAAACCTTCACCACCCAGGAAACCCTGACCAATGCCAATACGATTAGGGAATGGTTTGTCGACCGACTTTTACCTCAAGCAGGAGTAAGCGAAAACAGTGCGATCTCTCGTCACTTCGCCGCCGTATCAACCAATGTGGAAGCCATCGAAAAATTTGGAATTGATGCGGACAATGTGTTTCCGATGTGGAATTGGGTCGGGGGGCGTTTCTCTTTATGGAGTGCCGTGGGTCTGAGTATCGCCTTAAGCGTAGGCTATGAAAATTTCGAGCGATTGCTGGAAGGGGCTTACGATATGGATAGACACTTTCGCGAAAGCAAACTGGAAAAGAACATCCCGGTAGTCCTGGCTTTACTTACCGTTTGGTACAATAACTTTTTTGGTGCAGAGACCCAGGCCATTATTCCTTACACCCAATATTTGCACCGCTTTCCGGCTTATCTTCAACAGGCCATCATGGAAAGTAACGGAAAGCATGTCGATCGCAATGGGAAACCGGTCGACTACCAAACCGGAACGGTAATCTGGGGAGAGCCGGGTACCAATAGCCAACATGCTTTTTTTCAATTGATCCATCAGGGTACCAAATTGATCCCCGCCGATTTCATCGGGTTCAAGCGTCCCTTGTATTTGGATTCTGGGCATCATGACAAGTTGATGGCTAACTTTTTCGCGCAAACTGAAGCCTTGATGAATGGGAAAACGGAAGAACAAGTAAGCCAAGAATTGAAAACCAAAGGGCTGAGTGAAAAGGAAATTAAACAACTACTGCCCTTTAAAGTTTTTGACGGGAATAAACCGACCACTACCGTATTGATTGATCAATTGACACCTCGTTCTTTAGGATCGCTCATTGCGATGTATGAGCACAAGATCTTTGTGGAGGGTGTGATCTGGAACATCTTCAGCTACGACCAATGGGGAGTGGAGTTAGGAAAACAATTGGCGACCAAAATTCTCAATGATCTGGAACAAAATGACTTTGCTGACCATGATTCTTCTACTAAAGAACTTTTAACACGCTATCGAAAACGTTAGTAGTAATTGTTAATAAATCTGTGAACTAAGAAAGGGGCTCATTATCAATAGGATAGTGAGCCTTCTGTACTTTTACAGCGTCGGTGTTAATTCTCAATTCTTAACATTGTCTTAATATCAAACTAATCGGTTATTGTCAATTTTGCGGCAATTAATAAACTAATTAAACAATGAAGAAAATTACTTATTTAATGGCAGTAGCCATGATGCTTTTGACCGCAGTGTCATTTGCTCAGGGGGTTACTACTTCTGCAATTAATGGTAGGGTTTTAGACAACACGGAAAACCCATTACCAGGAGCAAACATTATTGCTGTGCATCAGCCGTCAGGAAGTACCTACGGTGCGACCACAGATTTTGATGGCTTCTACAGAATTTCCAACATGCGTGTAGGAGGTCCCTATACCATTACAATTTCTTATGTAGGCTTTGACGATTTCTCAGCAAGCAATGTATTTCTTGCTCTTGGGGAGACCAAGCGTATCAGCACCACTCTTGGAGAGGCGGAGAACGCTTTGGATGAGGTCGTGATCACTGCGCAGAGAAATACCACTTTTGACGCCAACAAAACGGGAACTGAAACAACAGTGACTCAGCGTGATATTCAAACGCTACCTGCAGTTTCTCGTTCGATTGCCGACTTTGCCCGTATTACTCCACAGGCACAAATCACAGAAGGTAACGACGGATTTTCCATCTCTTTGGCAGGTCAAAATAACCGTTACAACGCCATCTATATTGATGGTGCGGTAAACAACGATGTATTCGGACTAGCAGGATCAGGAACAAACGGGGGACAAACCGGAGTGAATCCTTTTTCTGTAGATGCGATCGAAACCTTCCAAATCAACCTGGCGCCATTTGATGTAAAGCAATCGGGTTTCTCCGGAGGTTCAATCAACGCTATTACCCGTTCAGGTACGAACGAATTTGAAGGTTCTGCTTACTATTTCCTTAGAAATGAAAGCTTCGCTGGTAAAACACCACCAAGCTTAGTAGGTGAAGGAGAGGAGCGTCAGAAATTGGCAGAATTTTCTGCTGAGACCTATGGTGTTCGTATTGGAGGTCCCATCATTGAAGATAAATTATTCTTCTTTGTAAACTACGAGCGTCAGGATGAAGAGACTCCCCAGCCGTTCAATTTTAGTAACTATACTGGACGTTCTTCTTTAGCGGATATTCAGAACTTAAGTAGCTTCTTGCAATCGGAATACGGGTATAACCCAGGAATTTTCGACAGCAATACCAGAACTTTAGAAAGTGATAAACTGACGGTTAAGTTAGACTGGAACATCAATGAAAATCACACCATGTCTTTGCGTCATGGATATGTGAAGGGTGTAAATTTAGAAGCGCGCAGCTCCGGGAACAGAAACATTGGGTTCATCAATGGATCGGAGTTCTTTGAGACCACAACAAATTCTACCGTTCTTGAATTGAACTCACGATTTGGAAGCAAATATGCAAATAGCTTTATCGTAGGTTTCACAACTGTTCGTGATGACCGTGATCCTTTTGGAAGTCCATTTCCAACAGTAGATATTCAGGATGGAAACGGAACCATTTCTTTTGGATCTGAACCTTTCTCTACGGCCAACTTATTGGACCAGGATGTAGTGAACATCACTAACGATTTTGAGATTTATTCAGGTCGTCACACCATTACCCTCGGAGCTAACTTAGAGATTGCTCAGGTAAAGAACCTATTCTTACCCTTCAACTTTGGAGATTATACCTTCGAAGATCAGTTTGACGGAGACGGAAACTTGATCTCCAGCGGATTGAACCAGTTCTTAACCAATCAAGCAGTTGATTTCTATCAGCACGGTTATGCGTTGATTGGCGACGGTACTGTTGGTGATGATTCTGCCGGTGCTGCTGAGTTCACCAATGCACAGTTTGGTGTTTATGTACAGGATGAAGTACAGGTTACTGAAACCTTCCGTTTGACCGCAGGTCTTCGTATCGATATTCCGTATTGGGAAGATGGAGATACCAACGAGTATTTCAATACTCAGACCATTCCTACTTTGGAAGCCGCTGGCAAAAACCTTCAGGGTGCCCGTGTAGGTCAGACGATCGACCCAAGCATTCACCTGGCGCCGCGTCTAGGGTTTAACTGGGACGTGAATGGAAACAGAACGACCCAAATCCGAGGTGGTTTAGGAGTGTTTACTTCTCGTCTTCCATTAGTATGGCCTGGAGCTACTTACAACAACAACGGAATCAACGGTGGTTTCGCCGCTAGCTTTAACATCCCAGGAGATATTTTCTTCAACCCAGATGTACAGGATCAGCCGGTAAATGTAGCTCCAGGAAGTGTTCCTCCCGGAACCGGACCTACAGGAAGCCAGGTAGATATAATCGCGAAAGATTTCAAATTACCTCAGGTTGCTAAATTCAACCTTGCCATTGATCAAAAATTGCCAGTTTGGGGCTTGATCGCTTCGGCTGACTTCCTTTGGACAGAAACTATTACTGACGTTTTCTATGAGAACTTGAATGTTCCTGCAGCTATTGGTAACTTGAACGGGGCCGATAACAGACCATTCTATACCGATAGTTTTGGAACTCAGGTGGATCCAGGATATGGTCGTATCATTCTATTGAGCAACACCGGTAAAGGATACGGATATAACGCTACGTTCACCTTAAGAAAGCCATTTGAAAATGGTTTCCAGGGGCAGGTATCGTATAGCTACGGTGATTCTTACAAAATCTTTGACGGTACTTCTTCTCAGAACAGTTCTCAGTGGAGAAACTTGATCACTCGTGATGGTAAGAACGCCAATCCACCATTATCACGTTCTGATTTCTCTTTAGGATCTCGTTTTACAGCTAACGTATCTTATGAGTACGAGTGGAACGATAATTTAAAGTCGACCATTGGATTATTCTACGAAGGTGTTCAAGGTCAACCATACAGCTACACGTATCGTGAAGGTCGCGATCTGTTGGATGATGACTCTAGAGATAACGCGTTATTGTATGTTCCGGCTTCTGCTGCTGAGATCACCTTGAGTGGTACTCCGGCTGAGCAGGCTGAACAGTATGCGTTACTTGAGCGCTTCATCGAGCGTGATGAGTACTTAAGCTCTATCCGTGGAGAGTACGCTGAGCGCAACGCAACCCGCGGACCGTGGAGCCATGTAGTTGACTTGAAGTTCTTGCAGGACATCTCTTTAAACGTAGGAGGTAAGAAAAATACCTTACAAGCTTCTGTAGACATCTTTAACTTCACCAATCTTTTGAACAAAGATTGGGGTAAGCGTAACTTCATCAGAAGTGAAGTGTCTCCTTTGACCACTGTTTCAGGAGGTCCAGATCCAGTTTTCGCGGTAAACCGCGGAGTGATCGAATTTGATGAGGCTGGTAACGATATCGGTCAGAACATTGAGGAAATTGATGACTTTGGTCTTCAGTCTTCAAGATGGCAAATGCAGGTTGGTTTAAGATATATCTTCAACTAATCCATTCGCCCATTAGAATTAAAAACCCCGCTGCTTGCAGCGGGGTTTTTTCTATCTTTACCCTCACCATTTTAAAGCGCTAGCCATGTACGAAGTTCTCCAATTTGTTCACTCTTACTGGGCCTATTTAGTAGTCCTAGTACTTACAATCACCACCATCAATTCCATTGGTGGCTTATTGGCTGATCGACCCTACGGGGCGAGAGATATGCGCCTGGCTTTGTTTACACTGATCACGACCCACATTCAGCTGTTGATCGGGCTGGTCCTGTACTTTGTCTCGCCGCTTGGGCTTAAGGCCATCAATACGTACGGGATGGGAGAAGTGATGAAAAATGCTGATCTCCGACTCTATGTGGTAGAGCACCCTACGGTGATGATCCTAACGGTCATTTTGGTCACCGTGGGCTATTCAAAACACAAGAAGAAACTGCTCTCCAAGCCGAAATTCAAAATGCTCACTATTTTCTACGCCCTGGGATTAGTGCTTATGTTAAGCCGCATTCCCTGGACGGCTTGGTTTTAGATCAATCCTGTAACTTGATCAGATAGGCATAGACCGGAAAATGATCACTTATTCCGCCTGAATACACGCCTCCGGCATAAGTTCGCCAGGGATATCCCTGGTAGCGACCGCTGCGATAGGTCAAGCGATTCGGATTGTAAATTCCAGCTTTGAACAATCGAAAGGAGTCATAATTGGCTTGAATTAAGGTTTCACTGACCATGATCTGATCAAAGAGATTCCAGCTGTCGCGAAAGGCGAGCGTCCCCAATCCCTGCTGATGCAGTGCTGCCATTGGATTGTAGAGTCCAAGATCAGAGACCTGATCACGTTTCCCTTTCGCTCTAAGCTCTTTTCGGATGCTTTTATCACTGGGGTCATCATTGAAGTCACCCATGGTCGTGATTTTGAGATAAGGATTTAAGTGTTGTAGAGAGTCTATAAGGCGCCTGTTCAATCGTGCTGCGGCCATTCGCCGAGGCTGTGTCAAGGCTTCACCTCCAGAACGTGAGGGCCAATGATTGACGATGATGGCGAACTCCTCTTCTTCTAAATATCCGCCAACCACCAATTGATCTCGGGTATAGATACGCCGGTCAGGTTCGTCTTTTCGATATAATACTAAAGGATGCCATTGGGCATGCTTAAGTCGGAAAAAACGCGATTGATAAATCAAAGCGACATCAATTCCACGTCGATCCGGGGAGTCTTGATGAACAATTCGATAGCCGTATTTAGCTAAAGGGGAAGAATTGATCAGGTCTTGAAGTACCGTTCTGTTTTCCACCTCGGCAAGTCCAATGAGTATAGGGGCGTTGCCCGTCGTTTCCAACCCAATTTGACCGATGACCTCAGCCAGCTGCTTAATTTTTTGGTTATAGCGCTCCTCGGTCCAGCGGTCGGCTCCTTCCGGGGTCCGATCATCGTCAAAGGTATAAGGATCGTTAGCCGGATCGAAAAGATTCTCCACATTATAAAAAGCCAGTGTGTGAATTTTATAATTCTTCGATTCCTGGGCGATCAGCCATTGAATACATAAGCATAGGGTAAGATTTATAAATGGTCGCATCGCTATGGGTTTGAAGCCTTCTGCTCTTCTAAGGTATAAGAAAATTAAAATACTTTGCAAGCGTATTCCGCTAAAAATCAAAAGGATGCGATTGAGCTTAGCAAAACTGCTTGTATTAATTTCACTGAACACCATCGCCGGATGGGCCCAGCAGGTGCTTATTCAAGGATCGGTAATCGACGAACTTTCCCGGGAACCATTGGCCGATGTTCAGCTGGTTTTGGAAGGGACTGCTGCGAGCACGAAATCGGATGCTGATGGTCAGTTTAAGATACAGTTGCCCCACCTAGAGGACAGTTATGTTTTAGTGCTCGAAAAAGACGGCTACTTACAGCGACGGTTTCCCGTTCTGATTCCGGTCACCGGCCTGTTGGTGCTAGAAAAACTAACATTGGCGTATGACCTTAGTCAGGATCAACAGTTCAGTATTATCGCACTCACTGATGAACAAGTGCTGGGCGAGGAAGCTTCTACCGATCTGAATATCGCAGGAGTGTTGGGTGCCTCCAAAGAAGTGTTTTTAAATGCAGCAGCCTATGATTTCAGTGCGACTTTCTTTCGACCCCGAGGTTTAGATAATGCCTATGCTGAAGTGTTGATCAATGGAGTAAGGATGAATCGATCGCACACGGGACGGCCTCAATGGGGTAGCTGGGGAGGCTTGAATGATGTACAGCGTAATCAAGAATTGGCTTTTGGCCTGGAAGCTGCGAGTAGTACTTTCGGAGGTCTAGGCGGTAGTACCAACATCACGATGAGGGCTTCGTCCTATCGCAGCGGGGGACGTTTTTCCCTGGCCGGCTCTAACCGTAGCTATCAAGGGCGGATCATGGCGAGTTACCACACCGGTCTTAGCCCAAAGGGATTAGCCATCAGTGCTCTGGTTTCCCGTCGAATGGGGGAGGCCGGTTTTGTTGAGGGTACGGTATACGAAGCCAATAGTTTCTTTCTAGCGGTAGAGCGTGCCCTTTCTCCTGCTCACAGTCTTCAGCTGGCAGGCTGGTACACTCCGGTAACCCGGGGCAGAAGTTCCCCGTTAACGAGAGAAGTAGTTCGTCTTAAAGGAAGAGCGTATAATCCCTACTGGGGAATACAAAATGGACAGCTACGAAATTCCCGCTTGCGCGAAATCAAGGAGCCGGTGGTGCTGCTGAGTCATTTTTTTTCTAGGATGAAAGATTTCAGTGTACAATCCCATCTGGCCTACCAATGGGGTGCTCAACGAAATAGCCGAATCGATAATGGTGGAACTCGATTGTTGATCACCCCGGAAGGCCAGGAAACCTATCTGGGCGGGGCCCGAAATCCGGCACCCGACTATTATCAGCGTTTACCCAGCTATTTTTTACGCGATGAGAATCCGTCCTCCATAGATTTTCAATACGCGCTACTGGCCGAAGAGGAATTACAGACCAATGGACAATTGGATTGGGACGCCCTGTACCAGGCTAATGGCAATAATCGAGAAGGGAATGCCACCTATATTCTACAAAATGATGTCGTAAGCGAAAACACCCTGCATGTAACCTCTATTGCTGATTACCTATGGAATGACCAATGGAGTTTACAGGCTGGACTTAGCCTGCGTAATGGAACCACTGACTTTTATGCAGAGGTTGGAGATCTCTTGGGATCCGATCGCTTTCTGGATGTCGATTTCTTTGCTCAGGATGAGGTGAACATCATAGCCAATGACCTGGCCCAATCCGATTTGCAGCAGCGAAATCGCTGGGTGGTCGAGGGAGATCGTTATAAATACAATTATCAAATCAAGGCTTTTGAAGGTTCAATGTTCGCCCAAGGGCAGTACACGGCCTCGCGATGGGAAGGCTCTTTAGCGCTTCGATTCAATTCGACCTCCTTCCAGCGGGTGGGCTTGTTTGAGAACGGTAATTTTCCGGGAGCACTCAGTGTAGGGGTTGGTGATCGACAGGGGTTTAGTAGTTTCAGTGGCAAATTAGGAATGACCTACAAGTGGAGCGGAACCCATCAGTTTCGATTACAGGCCGCCCACATGCAAGATCCGCCTCCCTCTCGATTGGTGTATAGCAATGCGCGTCAAAATCACGAGATCATTGATAACATTCGACCAGAAGTCGTACAGGGTGGGGATCTGACCTATTTCTATCGATCCAGTCGTTGGAAGGCACGAACGACCCTCTACTACTTTAATTTTTCTCAGGGCACTGACCTTTCCTTCTATTTCACCCAGGGACTAGGAGGATTGGGGAGTGGTGCTGGTAATGCCTTCGTTCAGGAGGTGGTGACCGGTATTGGCAAGCGCCATCTCGGCGTGGAATTGGGAGTAGAGGCACAGTTACTGACCAGCCTCAAGCTAAAAATGGCTGCTGCCTGGGGTGATTTCAGGCACACTAACGATCCGGAGCTCTACCTCACGAGTGATGATTTTGACGGCCAGCTTCGGTATGGTTCAGGCCGTACCTTTTTGAATAATTATAAGATTGCATCCGGACCGGAGATCGCAGCGCAGCTTGGGTTAGAATACCGTGATCCGGACTATTGGTGGGTAGGCTTAACGACTAATTATTTCGCGAAAGCGTACGTAGATCCCAGCGCATTGACTCGAAGTGAGGCTTTTGTGACTGATTTTGACGGAAAACCATTCATAAACTACGATCCACTTCTGGCACGACGACTTTTAAGGCAAGAACCGCTTGGGGAGTATATACTGGTCAATGTCGTGGGAGGAAAATCCTGGAGGATCAAATCGTATTACGTGGGCTTCTTTGCTGTTTTAAATAATGTGCTGGATACAGTGTATCGAACCGGAGGCTTTGAGCAGTCCCGTTATGCTAACTATCCACAACTTCTTGCAGATCAATCCAGGCCCTATGGTCCGCTGTTTGGGACCAAATATTTCTACGGTGCAGGGCCAACCTTTTATGTGAATGCTTATGTACGTTTTTAATTTAAATCGGATGAAAATATTGCTGCCTGGCCTGCTTCTGCTTTGCTGTACGGCCTGCTTTCTGGAGCAAGACTATGAAGTACCTATGCCCCGTGATATAGCGCTGGATCTCGATGCGCCCCTGGTCACCATTGATGCGATCCGCGGAGCCCTAGCGCAATCCCCTAATGGTGTGGTACGCTTTACTGAAAAACATTACCTGGAAGGAGTGGTCATCTCTTCCGATGAGGGAGGTAATTTTTTTGAAGAGCTGATCATTCAGGACAGGGCTGAAAATCCGACAGCAGGGATCGCCATACAGATCGATAAGAATCCACTTTTCACCACTTATGATCTGGGCAGAAGAATCTATGTTGATCTGCAAGGCCTGGCGGCGACCGAAGCCAATGGAATCCTGCAACTGGGTGTTCCTTCAGGCATTGGGATCGATAAAATCCCTGAATCCAGGGTGAGTGAGGTACTGCTCCGAACCGCTGAACGAGACAGCCTGATTCCCTTGCCCGTAACTCTGGTAGAATTTGAAGATTCTTTAGAAAATATTTTGATAGAACTCAACAATGTTCAATTCAGAAGGCAGGATGTGGTTCGCGCCAATCCGCTCACCTTTGCTTCCGAACCCGGTGATGAGTTTGATGGCTTCCGCAGATTGGAGTCCTGTGATAGTCCGCAACGGACCTTGATCAGCACCAGTACGTTCTCCGACTTCAAAAGTCTTCAGCTACCACGTGGTAAGGGAAGTCTATCCGGAATACTGACCCGTGACTTTTTTGATGAATTCTATGTCATCAGCGTGAACAGTCCGGAGGCCTTTGTTTTTGATCAGGAGCGCTGCGATCCGCAGGAGCTGCAATGTGAGGGGGAGGCTTCCGCCGAAGAGATTCTCTATTACGAAGGATTTGATGAAATCGATACGAACAAAGAGCTTGAGGATGCCGGCTGGACCAACATCAATGTGGCGGGCGGGAAGGAACAGTTCGAAATGGATGATTTTGCCGGAAATAATTATGTGCGCATATCCGCCTTCAATGCTGGGGAAAATCCGGTCCAAGCCTGGCTGGTCAGTCCGTCTATCGATATATCGGACATAAGAAATCCGCAATTGGAGTTTGCCGTGCAGGCCGCCTTTGACAATGGTCAAATTTTAAGCGCTTGGGTGAGTACTGATTTTGAAGGAGATCCTGCAGCAGCCAAATGGACACTATTGAGTGCTACTATCCCAGACGGACCGCAGGCCGCCTTTGGCGACTTTGAGCTTTCGGGCAGGATAGCGTTGGACTGTTTTGAAGGGCCAATCTGGATTGGCTTTTTATACGATGGGGGAGATCCTTATTTGACGACCCGATATCATATTGATCAGATCACAATATATGCTGATTTATAAACCAGGAATTCATTCTCTTGACTGGCGTAGCATTCCCCTCTAGTTTTACTAAAAATTATCGAGGGGAGTTGTGAGCAAGGTTGAATTTCTTTTTAGCTGACCACCGTAGGTAGCGGGATGGATTCTAGCTATTCAAAAATTAAATAATAAATTTAAATAACAGAAAATCAGAACATTATAAAAACATTGAAACGCACAGGATCAGTAGTATTCCTCCTATTCTTAACACTGATCATCTTTACCAGTTGTGAGGAAGAAACCACAGTACCCAATGATGATTTGTTAGCGAGTGGTATAGTTACCCTTGATAAAGCAACAGCTATGGACGACCTTTTACTGCCGGCAGGAACTAAAATTCAAACGGTGTCTGAGGGGCAGATCAAGGTAGAGCTGCCAGGAAAGTATCAATTCCTGCTCTACGATGAAGAAGAGGGCGTTAGTTTTTCGCGCTTTGGTAGTTATTCCTATACCTGCTCAGGTCAAAATAGCTGTAAAGTATTCTACACTTCGAAGGCAGGTTACGGCTGTTTACAGAATAACTGCTCTGGCAAATGTACAGGGGAATCAGCAGGGGTTGGCGCCAAGCAAATAGCTTATGGAATCATCAATAATGAATCCAAAGAGCTACTGGGTGAAAACTTCACTCCAGCAGGGAATTTGACCCATAAAGGCCATGAGCTATTCTTAGAATATGTTGCTCGTGAGAAGCTGGTTGAATTTTTCGATATAGCGTATGCCAGCAGTTCCTTTAAAAATGCGGAAGAGTTGATTGCCAGGGAGGGAGAGCAAAGTACGACTCGAGTGGTTTTGCAATACAAAGGCATCGCATTTGCTGCCGTAGTGCCGAACTTCGACCAGGAAAAAGATTTTCAAATCGTTAATTTTAAGAGCGGATCGACCGTTAACTGTTCCGGGAGCAAGGGATGCAGCTGCAAACAGGGCAAGAAGTGTTTTCTTGGAAATTGTGTGTATTTCTGTGATGGGTGTACTACCTGCACCTTAAGCGTTAATGAGTGACAAAAACAGCTATATCATCCTTCCTAGGGCTGAAGCGCGCCCAGTATAGTTCTGTGTTCATTAATCGTTGAATAACCTTTTGTATCTAAGAATTTTATCAGACTTGGGCGCTCTTTGGATTTCTTCAAACCGCAATAATTTAATGAAGTACTAAAGACAGGATCGTAGAGGAAGGTCGCTAACTGAGCTCCTGACGAAAAAGAACGAATACCGGAAAATGGTCACTAGCGCCCCCTAAGTACTCAAGGCCGGCATAGGTCCGAAACGGATTGCCCTTGTATTTACCTTCGTATTCCTGAAGTGGTTTGGGATTGTAAACGTCGGCTTCTTGAAAGTGCAAAGGATTGGCGTAAGGCTTCATCCAATGTTTAGATAGCAGAATTTGATCGAATAGATGCCAGGTAAAACGGTGATTTAAACTACCCTCATAACGGGTGAGTAACAAGTCCATCGGGTTATAGAGGTCAGTACCCAATAAGTGCTGTACGCTCTCGCTTTGCGGATTATCATTAAAATCACCCATGATCAATAGTCGAGGATCCGGATCAGCCTGCTGTATCGCATTCATGATCTCGCGATTTCGATGGGCGGCCTGCATACGTTTGTGCTTAGTCTCTTCTTCCCCAGCCCGTCTGGAAGGCCAATGATTGATCAACAGATGCACTTTCATCCCGAAAAGATTTCCATGCACGTAAAGAATGTCTCGTGTATAATCCCGCTCTCCGGTCTCATTGTGAAGGAGTAGAGGATAACTTGTACTGCTGATCAATTCAAAAGCCGATCTGCGATAAAGTAAAGCACAATCGATACCGCGTTCGTCTGGGGAGTCATAATGGACAGGCTCATAATCGTACTTAGTTAAAGAAGCAGTTTTAAGTAGGTCTTGGAGTACCCTTTTGTTCTCAACCTCCGCCAATCCAATAAGTGCGGGTGGGCGTCCTGCTTCAGCATAACCAATTTGAGTTAGCGTACGAGCGATCATATTCAATTTCATCTGGTAGCGATACTCGTTCCAGCTCAGTGAACCTTCTGGCGTAAAATCGTCGTCCAGTGTATCCGGATCATCCTTGGTGTCAAAGAGATTTTCCAGATTATAAAAAGCCACCGTAAATCGGTTATGTTTACCGTTCATTGCGTTCGATTCAGTACGTTAACAAAGTACAAAACCGAAGGCGAACTCGCTCAACGCAAATTCTAATACTTACCTTTGTAGTCTATGATTGAGTATGAAATAACCGATTATGAAAAAGTAGTCCTGGTGGGATTGGTGACCCGCTTTCAGGATGAAGAAAAGATGGAGGAGTATCTGGATGAGCTTGAATTTCTGGCCTACACGGCCGGAGGTCAGGTGTTGAAACGGTTTACTCAGAAATTAGACGTGCCCAATCCTAAAACGTTTATCGGATCCGGTAAAATGGAAGAGCTGGCCGCCTATGTAGAACAGCATGAGGTCGGCACAGTTATTTTTGATGACGAATTGACTCCTGCTCAACAAAAGAACATTGAACGTCTATTGCGTTGCAAGATCGTTGATCGTACCTATTTGATCCTCGATATCTTTGCGCAACGGGCTCAAACGAGTTATGCGCGTACTCAAGTTGAATTGGCCCAATACGAATATCTACTCCCAAGACTTGCCGGACTCTGGACACACTTAGAACGGCAGCGTGGAGGTATCGGGATGCGCGGACCCGGGGAAACCGAGATCGAAACGGACCGTCGTATCGTACGGGACCGCATTGCCCTGCTTAAAAAGAAAATCAAAAAAATTGACAAGCAGCAAGAGGTGCAGCGGGGTAACCGTGGCGCTTTAGTTCGCGTGGCTTTAGTGGGCTATACCAATGTAGGGAAATCGACCTTAATGAATACCATTGCTAAAAGCGAGGTTTTTGCTGAGAATAAACTTTTTGCTACCCTCGACACTACGGTGCGTAAAGTGGTCATTGGAAACCTGCCCTTTTTGATGAGTGATACGGTAGGATTTATCAGAAAACTGCCTACGCAATTGGTCGAGTCCTTTAAAAGCACCCTGGATGAGGTGCGCGAGGCTGATCTACTCCTTCATGTGGTCGATATTTCACACGATCAGTTTGAAGATCATATCGACTCGGTCAATCAAATCTTAGACGAGATCGACGGGGCAGATAAGCCCACCTTGATGGTGTTCAATAAGATAGATGCCTACGAACCCAAGCCCTACGATGAGGAAGACCTGATGGAAGAGCGTACTTCTGAACACTTTACCCTGGAGGAATGGCAAAAAACCTGGATGGCGAGAGCCAACGGTGATGCGATCTTTATTTCCGCCTTGAACAAAGATAATCTGGAAGCCTTCCGAAAGAAAGTCTACGAGCGCGTTCGCGAAATTCACGTGACCCGCTTTCCCTACAATAATTTCCTTTATCCGGAATACGAAGATTCCGGACTTCCTGAAGTAGAAGAATAAAAAAAATCCCCGAAGAGAACTCGGGGATTTTTTAGGAGCTGTTTCGTGATTTAGAAGGAATAATTCAAGCCCAATAACCAGTAAGTCTGCACTTCGTTGTCTATGCTGTCAAAAGTAGCATCAGGCATTGGTTCTGCAGCAATGTTTCTGGCAAAGTCTAAAGCCTCTTGCTTATTGCTGCGTAATCCAAATTCGAAACCGACCCCGATATTCTTCCAGAATGTATAGCCAAAACTATTGATCCAGGTAAAATTGGAAAGGTCTGAGCTTTCATAGCTTTGGAAGGTGGAGAAATTGGATTTAAAGTTGATCGCCCCAATTTTCCGGGTGTAATCAGCAACAATTTTAGCCCCTGCCGAAGACTCATAGATGTCTTCCTGATCACTGAACACGAAGTTGTAGTTCAAGGGATGAACCACCACAACCAAATTGGGAATGGGAGTCCAGGTGGCACCCACACCCACATCCAAATAACCGGGATCATTAAAATTGTTTAAGAGGGTGGTACGGTATTCCGCTAAGGCCGATACGGCAATGGTTTCTGTTAGTTTATAACCGTAAAGCGAAGAAATATTGAAGACATCGGTGGCTTCGCGATACCCATCGTCGTCATTGGGATTGTCTTCGTCATCAAACTTGACCCATTGCAGATTGGTATTCAGACTATTTCTCCAGAAGAATTTTTCTTCCTGAAGATTGGCAAACGCATTCAAGGTAATCCCGATATTCCCTGAAGATACATTGGGTGTTCCCTGAGCATACCAGTTATTAAAATTAGAAATATTAAAACCTAGGGTACCAAATGCACCGTATTTCCAACCGGGTAGCGCGTCAATTTTGGCCTGAATGGCCTCCGCTCTTTTTTTGATGGCTGCTATAGAGTCGGTTTTTTCTTTTTTAGCTGCTTTGAGTTCGGCTTCGGTCTCTTGGGCATAAGACCAAACGCTGCACAGCACCAGCAGGCAAGTAAATAGGATTTTTTTCATAATGATGATTTGTTAGTGTTCTATAAAATTAAAAATAAGGCATAAAAATAAACCTCCTTGTAAAAAGGAGCTATTAGCGACTTATAAACTTGTGATTATGAGCGTTTTTTCTTGAATAGTGGAACGCTGGAACACGCTTCGCCAAAAAGGATACTTTTAGCAACCGGTTGCAATTTTTCAATGGCCATAAGATAAGCATTCTGTGGCACCGGCTTACGTGCACAGCCTTTGAGTATGACAGGAAGGTCCGTAAATGAGGCCACATCAAGATTGGCCAGAATATCCCGGTAAATAGCGGTTTCCAGATCTTCCAGGGTACCGACAACGATCTTAGCGGCAAAGGGTTGTAAATGGGTCGCCACCAGCGAAAAGGCCCAGGCGGGTAGGATCGCTTCTTCTGAACAATACAAGGCGACATAGTTACCTTCATACGGACTCCAGTCGTGCTTTTGTAAGCTTTCGCGAAAGCTTTTTTCGATCAATATCACCCCTTCATGCAGCCATTGGGCCACATCAAGCTGCACGCGCTGTCCTTCCGGATAGAATTCTTCCAGATCAAAGGTGACCAGTTTGCTGGCCGCAACGCGATTCACAATTTCTCCCATGAGGTAAATTTATAACAGTCCGAGTGCCAATTTAGCTTCTTCACTCATCAAATCCTGACTCCACGGTGGATCAAAGGTGATCTCGACCTCACTATCCTTAACTTCTTTGATCGATTTTACCTTGTCTTCCACTTCTTTGGGAAGGGTTTCCGCCACCGGACAGTTGGGGGTGGTGAGCGTCATCAGGATCTTGGTCTCGTAGTCTTCGTTGACGAACACGTCATAGATCAAGCCCAGCTCGTAAATATCTACCGGAATTTCCGGATCGTAAATGGTTTTCAGTACCCGAACAATCTTTTCGCCCAGTTCTGCAGTGTCTATTGAGGTTTCTTGTTCCGTTGCCATAGTAGTATCTTAGTTCACCTGCGTGCGATACGCCACCGCATACAGTTTTAGTTGTTTGATCATGCTCACCAGACCATTCGCACGGGTAGGAGAAAGATGCTCTTTAAGTCCGATTTCATCAATAAAGTGCGTATCGGCATCAATGATGTCTTGCGGATGTTGATGACTGAAAGCGCGAATCAGAATCGCGATAATTCCCTTAGTAATGATGGCATCGCTGTCTGCGGTAAAGACCACTTTATCCTCTTCCATATTGGCATGCACCCATACCTTACTTTGACAGCCCTTGATGATGTATTCATCCGTCTTGTATTGTTCATCGATCAAGGGAAGGGATTTCCCTAATTCGATCATGTATTCATAGCGCTGCATCCAGTCGTCAAACATGGAAAACTCTTCTACGATCTCTTCTTGTATCTCTTCAATTTTACTCATGGTCTAACTTAACATATTCACCGCACGTTGAACGCCTTGCACTAACGCATCGATCTCGGCCTTGGTGTTGTAAAAGGCAAAGGAAGCGCGTACAGTTCCCGGTATTTTAAAGAAATCCATAATGGGCTGCGCACAGTGATGCCCGGTACGCACCGCAATACCCATTTTGTCCAATAAGGTTCCAATATCGTAGGGATGTAAATTGCCCACGTTGAATGAAATGACTGCTGTTTTTTCTGCTGCCTCCCCGTAAATCTTCAAGCCTTCAATTTTAGAAAGCTGCTCCGTTCCGTATTCCAGTAATTCCGCTTCATAGGCTGCCAACGTATCAAATCCGATCGCATTGAGATAATCAATCGCTGCTCCTGTAGCAATACCTCCGCAGATATTGGGGGTTCCTGCTTCAAATTTATGGGGTAGGCCTGCATAGGTGGTCTTTTCGAAAGTCACCTGATCGATCATTTCGCCTCCACCTTGATAGGGCGGTAATTTTTCCAGCCAGGAAGCTTTACCGTATAGGATACCTACTCCTGTCGGGCCGCACATTTTATGGGCGGAGACCACATAAAAATCGACATCCAGGGCTTGTACATCCGCTTTGATGTGTGGAGCGGCCTGAGCCCCATCAACCAACACAGCGGCGCCTACTTCGTGAGCAGCATCAATGATTTTTTTGATCGGATTGATGGTTCCTAAGGCATTGCTCACATGATTGACAAAGACCAGTTTGGTTTTGGGGGAAAGCGCTTTCGCGAAAGCGTCCATCTCCAACTCCCCCTTTAAAGTCATGGGGATTATTTTTAATGTGGCTCCGGTACGCTCACAAAGCATCTGCCAGGGTACAATGTTGCTGTGATGCTCCATGGCCGATAAGAGCACTTCATCGCCTTGCTGCAAAAAGTGAGTAAAACCATTAGCCACTAAGTTAATCCCGTGGGTAGTACCGGCTGTAAGAATGATTTCTTTAGGCTGAGCCGCATTAAAATGCTTCTGTATTTTAATTCTGGCTTGTTCGTAAGCATCAGTAGCCTCTTGAGAAAGGCTGTGCACTCCACGATGGATATTGGCATTGTAACGGGAATAGTAATCTACAATGACATCTATGACCTGCTGTGGCGTTTGTCCGGTAGCCGCATTGTCAAAATAGACCAGGGGCTGTCCGTTTACCTTGCGGTTAAGAATAGGAAAATCCCTGCGGATGGTCTCCACATCAAAGGGTGCATTCGATATCGTGCTCGTTTTCGTCATAAATTCATCCAATTCTCCATCCGTTTTGAACCGGTCGCTCCGGTTGTACTAAAGTTACCGCATTGTTTTCCCCCACCACGCCCAGAACCAAACATTCGCTTTGAATCGTAGCGATTTGTTTTTTGGGAAAATTGACTACGGCAATCACTTGTTGCCCTATAAGCGCTTCAGCTTCGTAGTAACTGGTGATTTGAGCACTGCTCTTGCGTAGGCCTAAAGGACCAAAATCAATATTCAAAATATAAGCAGGCCTATTAGCCTGTTCAAAAGCTTTGGCATTGACTACTGTTCCTACCCGCATGTCGACCTGACTGAAGGTATCCCAACTCAGCTGATCTGCAGGTGCTTCTTTCATGCTTATACTTCAAATCCGATATCCACCCCAATTTTCATGGCGATCAACTTGGTGATTCGCCGTTTCAATTGCGGAATACGAACGGTTTCTAAAACGTTGTTGGCGAATGCATACATGAGCAATCCACGCGCTTCTTTCTTGCCAATACCCCGACTGCGCATGTAGAATAAAGCGTTCTCGTCTAACTGGCCAATGGTACAGCCATGGCTGCAACGTACATCATCAGCGAAGATCTCCAATTGAGGTTTGGAATTGATCGTTGCCCGGTCATCGATGAGTATGTTATTGTTGCTTTGATAGGCATTTGTTTTTTGCGCCTCTTTTTCAACCACCACCTGGCCGTTAAACACACCCGTAGACTGATCGGCAAAAATACCCTTATAGTCTTGGTGGCTTTCACAATTGGGTTCTATGTGATGCACCAGGGTGTTGTGATCTACATGTTGCTTGTCTTCAATGATGGTGACCCCATTCAGAATGGAGTTGATGTGCTCTCCTTTTTGATAAAAGCACAGGTTATTTCGCGTCAGCTTTCCGCCAAAAGAAAAAGTGTGTACAGCCACTTCACTGTTGCTGTGCTGCTCAATATGCGTATGATCCACCAGAGAGGCTGATCGATGGTCATTTTGAATTTTGTAATAGTCTACTTGCGCCCGAACTCCGGCATAGATTTCAGTCACCGAATTGGTAAAGACCGGATTGTCGGATAAACTCTGATGACGCTCAATAATCTTGACATCAGTATTGTCTTCGGCAACGATCAGGTTTCTGGGCTGTAGCAGCAGTGCCGCCTCATTGCCGGTAGAGAAGTGGATGATCTGAATGGGCTTATCGGCCATCTTGCCCTTAGGAATATAGATGTAAGCCCCTTCTTTGGCGAAAGCCGTATTCAAAGAGGTCATCCCTGACTCTTTTGCGATCTTATTGAAATAGAGATCGATCACCGGTCGGTACTTCGACATGGTCAGGGCGCTGCTCATTAAGCAGACGTCCAGTCCGTCGTGAGTGGTTTCCGAGAGGTAGGAATTATAGATGCCATCTACAAAGACGATTTTATAGGTATCGATATCGTTAACAAAGTACTTCTTGACATCCTTATACTCAATATCATCTTCCTTTTTTGGGAAAAGGCTATAATCGGTCTTCAGCAGACTGTTGAGGGAGGTGTATTTCCAGGCTTCCTGCTTTTTATTGGGAAACCCCAGGGTTTCAAAGCGCTTGATGGCTTGATCCCGCAGGTCGTGAATTCCCGAATCTTCCAGGCCTTCCTGAAAGACGATATGTGAGGAAACTAATTTATCTTTTAAATCCATGGTATTTCTTTTTGTAAAAGAAGGGTCATTTAGGCCTTCACTTCTTCTTTTACCCAATCATATCCTTTGTCTTCCAGTTCTAAGGCGAGTTCTTTACCGCCAGACTTCACGATCTTTCCGTCGACCATGACGTGAACAAAATCAGGAATGATATAATCCAACAAACGCTGATAGTGTGTGATCACCAGCACAGCATTGTCCTTCGTTCTCAGTTTATTCACCCCGTTGGCTACAATACGCAGGGCATCGATGTCCAGTCCGGAATCTGTTTCGTCCAGAATAGCCAGTTTAGGCTCTAACATAGCCATCTGGAAAATCTCATTCCGCTTTTTCTCTCCTCCGGAGAAGCCTTGATTTAATGAACGGGAGAGGAATTTGCGATCGATATCCAGCAATTCCGCCTTGGCGCGAATCATTTTTAGCATTTCGCTGGCCGGCATATCCTCCAGGCCTTTGGCTTTCCGAGTTTGGTTGATGGCTGTTTTGATAAAGTTGGTCACCGAAACCCCAGGAATTTCCACCGGATACTGGAAGGACAAAAAGATTCCTGCATGGGCGCGTTCTTCGGCATCCATGTCTAAAATGGATTCTCCTTCAAACAAGACGTCACCCTTGCTCACTTCATACTCTTCTTTTCCGGCAACCACCGCAGATAGGGTACTCTTACCAGAACCATTAGGCCCCATGATGGCATGCACCTCCCCGGGATTGATCTGCAGATTGATTCCTTTAAGGATTTTTTTATCGTCTACCCCTGCGCTGAGGTTTTTCACTTCTAACATAGCTGTTGTTTTAAACTATTCTTTTTGTTCGATCGCTTCACGGGAAAGCGTTTGGACTTCTTTATTAACTTCAATAGGTCGATCTTCCGGATGGAGGACCGCCACAATTTTTTTGATCGTCAGGATGGAATCCCAGCCCTCTGTATCGATCGGTTTGGCATTGAGTTCACCTTCCACAATGACCGGTACCATATCGTAGGTATCTCGTTTATACCCACTGACCATTTTTTGTAACTCGGTCACTTTGTCATTCAGGGCCACTCCGTAGATAAAGGTATCTCCCTTCAATACGGCCGCATCGGCTACATAAATGAACTCGCCTTCATACCTTGTGTAGTCTTCCTGCTGATTTGCGCAAGAGAAGAACACCAATAGAAAACCGACGACCAGCATTTTTTTCATGGTTTAATTCATGCTTTTAGGCGCCACCGGCAGAGCGGCAAAGTCTTCAGGGTCATGCTGAATGATTACTTTAGCGTTCTTCGCTTTCGCGAAAGCTTCAAAAGCTTCAATGCTCTTTTCCGTTTGTTGGATATCATAATTGAACTGAGGAACAATGCGCTCCTCTCTATTTTGTTCAAAGTGGTAGATATCACCGGTCAGGAGGGTAGGCCCATTATTAGCCAAATTTAAATACAGCGATTGATGACCGGCGGTATGCCCCGGCATATACTTGATCACTACGCTGCCATCGCCAAATACATCGTGATCTGTATTGCTGATCACCTGTTTGTTCTTTAATTGGGCAAAGGAGCTGGGGTCATAAAAAGAATTCCCCTTTATGGCTTCACTATTGATAAAATCGAGTTCTTGCTGCTGCACCAACCAGGTGGCATCTGCAAAATGACTGGCTCCACCGGTATGATCGAAATGGATGTGTGAAAATGCGATGTAATCAACATCTTCTATTTTAATATTGGCTTGTGCCAATTGCGTTTTTATGCTGTCTGATCGGGAGATCGTAAAGGCGCCGCCTTCCGGGGTGTAAGGCTCCTGCCCGACAAGGCCTTCCGGTAAGCCGGTATCCCACAGAAGTACCCCTTTAGGATGCTTAATCACAAAAAAGGCATCCTTAAGTTGCTTGCTCTCTCCTTTATAGGTGTCGCCTTGAGCAAATAGATTCAAATTATTGGCCATGACCGTACCGCCGTCAAAAGCGTAGACTTCTACCAGGGTATCTTTCTTGGCTTCATTTTGCTCTTTGGCCTGATCATAACCCTCTTCAAAACCCTTTTTAAAGTCCTTGCATGAACATAAGGTCAAGGTGCAGATCAGAATCAATGCTGTGTATCTAAGAAATCGCATGTATGTGTTCAATTTTGGTAATTATTTTTCGATGTAGTGTTGTCCTAGCCTACCGAGCCTTCCAGACTGATCTCCAGTAATTTTTGAGCTTCTACGGCAAACTCCATGGGAAGTTTATTAAGTACTTCTTTACTGAAACCGTTAACGATAAGGGCGATCGCCTTTTCGGTGTCGATCCCTCGTTGGTTGCAGTAAAAAATTTGATCCTCACCAATCTTACTGGTGGTGGCTTCGTGTTCGACTTGGGCCGATTTGTTCTTGGCCTCAATGTAGGGGAAAGTATGCGCTCCACATTTATTACCCATCAAAAGGCTGTCACACTGACTAAAATTTCGAGCGTTTTCTGCCCGACTGTTGATTTGTACAAGTCCGCGATAACTATTTTGCGAATGTCCGGCAGAAATACCCTTAGAAATGATAGTGCTTTTGGTATTCTTACCAAGATGGATCATTTTGGTTCCGGTGTCTGCTTGCTGAAAATTATTGGTTACGGCAATGGAATAGAACTCACCAATTGAATTGTCGCCTTTGAGGATGCAACTTGGGTATTTCCAGGTTACCGCACTTCCGGTTTCTACCTGCGTCCAGGATATTTTGGCATTTTTCTCACAAATACCGCGCTTGGTCACAAAATTATAAACCCCGCCTTTACCTTCTTTATCTCCCGGGAACCAGTTTTGAACGGTGGAATATTTGATCTCCGCTCCGTCCAGGGCTATAAGTTCAACCACTGCGGCGTGCAATTGGTTCTCATCGCGGCTGGGAGCCGTACAACCTTCCAAATAGCTCACGTAGCTGTCTTCATCAGCAATGACCAAGGTGCGTTCAAACTGACCGGTACCTGCCTGATTGATTCTAAAATAGGTGCTCAATTCCATGGGGCAGCGCACGCCTTTAGGGATGTAACAAAACGAGCCGTCACTAAAGACCGCACTGTTGAGTGCCGCGTAAAAATTATCGCGTTGGGGAACCACAGAACCAAGATATTTTTTGACCAAGTCCGGATGTTCCTGAATCGCTTCTGAAATGCTACAGAAAATAATGCCTTTCTCGGCCAGCGTCTTTTTGAAGGTGGTCGTCACCGAAACAGAGTCCATGACGATGTCTACAGCCACTCCGGCCAACTTCTTCTGCTCATCAACAGAAATACCCAAACGCTTAAACGTATCCAAAAGTTCAGGATCCACCTCATCCAGGCTATCGTACTTAGGCTTTCTGTTGGGTGCAGAATAATAAGAAATGGCCTGAAAATCAGGTTTGGTGTAGTGTACATTGGCCCACTCCGGCTCGATCATTTCTTTCCAATAGCGAAAGGATTCCAGGCGCCATTCGGTCATCCATTCCGGTTCGTTCTTCTTCATAGAAATAGCTCGAACGATATCTTCGTTCAAGCCCACGGGGAGTGTATCCGACTCAATGTCGGTGTAGAAACCATATTCGTATTCCTTGGTTTCTAACTCTTTTTTTAAATCGTCTTCTGTATATGCCATAAGTCGTGTCTCAGTCTAAAGAGAGAATGATTCTCCACATCCGCAGGTGCGCTGGGCGTTGGGATTATTAAAAACAAAGCCTTTGCCATTCAGGCCTCCACTGTATTCCAGAGTTGTCCCTATCAGGTAGAGGAAACTCTTTTTGTCAACAATGAGTTTCACGGCATTGTCCTCAAAGATTTTATCCCCTTCCGTACTGCTGTGATCAAATTTGAGTTCGTAAGAAAGTCCGGAACATCCGCCACTTTTTACTCCAACACGTACGAAGTCTTTGGCAACATCAAAACCCTCGTCGTCCATCAAGACGGCGATTTTCTTTTTTGCTTCCTCAGTTACTTTAATCATAATCATTCTAAATTACGTGCAAATATACGTTATAACTAGGGGTTTGCCATATTGCCAGACATTATTCTGCCTTATTTGACTATAGGGGTCTGCTATGCAAAAAGTAGCGTGCCTTAGGGCAGAAATCCGATGCCCGAATCCCGAGATCATATCAAAAAATTAGTGTGGAAAAGTCCGTGGATGAGCAGCTCCCTACAGACTATTGGAAGATCAATAGAACAGCGTCTTGTCCGCCATGAGCGCTGGTTCCGGGAAGGGCATCATTGCCCAAGAAGCCGGTCACGCCTACGGTGCCGTCGGGCAGCACAGCCACATCTGTAGCCTGATCGATTCCGCTTCCGCCATAGGAGGCAGACCAAAGGAGTTCTCCTGTGGCATCGATGCGATAGATCCACAAGTCGTTCTCACCAGAATTATTCGATAAATCACCGTCTGTACTTCGACTATTGCCCACTACCATAAAATCGTTACCCAGAGGAGCGATACCTGCGGCATAGTCAAATTCAGATCCGCCGTAGCTATGTTCCCAAAGCAGTTCGCCCTGACCATTGATCTTGATCAACCAGGCATCTGAATTCCCAAGGTGGGTATTTTTATCACCATCGGCACTAAAAGACTGCCCTGCGATCAGATACCCTCCATCAGGAGCAGCTGTGGCCGCGTAGGCCCGATCGATCTCTGAACCTCCGTAATTGCGCTCCCAGAGCAAATCGCCCGTAGCACTGATCTTGATGACCCAAAAATCATAGGTGCCTTTCGAATCGCTGATGTCAAAATCCTCGCTTTCGGAAAGGCCGAATAAGACAAAACCTCCGTCTGGAGCTTGCAACACCTTATATGCTCGATCATTATTACTACCTCCAAAATAACGCCGCCATTCCAGATTACCCGCGGCATCCAGTTTTTGCCCCCAGAATTCACCCACGCCGTGTTTGGCGCTCACGGTTTCGTTCCCCTGACCTTCAGAAGCGGTCACATCCAAAAATCCAGCAGTAAACAACCCACCGTCCTGCGTTTGAACAATGCTGTACGCGTGGTCATGCCCGGCAAAACCGTAACTGCGCTCCCAATTCACTTCCGCGGAAGCGTTTACCTCTAAGAACCAATGGTCGTGAAAACCGGCATTGCGGGAAGCATCCCCATCAGCGCTTTGACTGTAACCGGCCAAAACAAGATTGCCGGCCTCAGTTTCCAGCAGTGCGGTGCCTATATCATCTCCAGAACCACCATAGGTGCGATTGTGCTGCACGAACCCTTGCGGACTTGCTTGTAGCATCCAGTAATCGTTACCCGGTCGATTTTTGGTGTTGATGTCGCCATCTATACTGGCGGTATGACCCAGCATGGTGAACAGCCCATTGCGATTGGCTATGATGGCGGTTAAGGCATCATCTTGAGACCCTCCCCATTGAAAGCTTTGCACCAATTCCAAGGCAAAATCACGGTCAGCTTCCGCAGTACTACTCATGGGATCATCCTGACTGCAGGAGAGCAGAACGCTAAGTAAAAGGGCGATAAAGAATAACTTGGATTGCATGGGCTACAACTTAGGTTCCAGAAGGACGCACGATGAATAATCCTCCATCAATGTCACTAATGATGATGTTTCCGCTGTCAAAATAAGGATACACATTCCAGGCGCCGTTGAAGTTGGGACTATTACTGCTTGGAAAAGTGTCAAAAAACCCGGTTTCGTTCATGCTACGAGCTCCGATGCCACTGATATCTACTACCCGCATGCCCGCGCGATAATTGGCCAAATACATTTGATTACCTCGTATGTAGAAATTATGATCGATAGCGGCCGTAGGCCCTTCATAGGTATGGAAGAGCACCGGATTGTCCAAATCGCTAAAGTCGAAAACGAGCGCTCGCGAATTGAAACCAAAATTCACTTCATCCAATTCGTCGTTGACCAGAAAATAGCGTTGATCCTCGGTAAACCAGCCTTGATGCGTGTATCCGATATTGGGATAACGGGTGGAGGCGATGAGGGTGGGATTTTGCTTATCCGTTACATTGAAGATAACGACCTCATCAGTATTGCTGCCAATGAGGATCTCTTGTCCCTGATAGTCGGTATCCGGACCATTGTAAGTCACCACCTGAGCGTCATGGCTGTAGTCTGAAATACCCAGGCTTCCGGCAAATTGCGGATTTAAAGGATCGCTGATGTCGATGAATTGAGGAGCTCCGTTATCTTCGCTCGTTCCTACGGCATAGGCATAAGCGGTATCTTCATTGATCACAATATTGTGGGCATTTCCAAATCCGATATACCTCGCACTGGCGGTAAAGGTCTCCGGAGGGGTAGTCACTGATCGCAATTGGGTAAGGTCAAAGACCTGCATTCCGTGTTCAGGGGCTTCGCTTACGATGAAGGCGTGATCTTGATATACCTTGATGTCTCTCCAGGTACTGGACTCAGTCGCCGTTGGTAATTTGCCCAGGTATATAGGTTCGTCAGGAGTGCTGATGTCGACGAATGCCGTCCCGTTATTCAATCCCACCAGGGCGTATTCTCTGCCTGTAGAAGGGTCGGTCCAGCCCCAGGAATCGTTAGCCCGGGTGGCTCCCATGCCCTCGCAATCCAGTTGGGCCATGAGGTCATACCCCTGGCAGGGGAAAACGCCAGCCAACCCGTTCTCACAGGGCACTCGTTTGTCATTCAGATCTTCTCCTTCCGCTTCCGGATCGGTCACTTCCATTTCGTCTTCATTGGGTATATCTTCAAAGGGCTCGTTGCTAGAGTCGCAGGCCCAGAAAAATGGCGTGAATAGGACGAGAAAGAATAGATTTTTTAAGCGCATAAGCATAGGCTTTAGTGTTGAAATTAGGGGATAATTTGCCGTGGTGTCTGTTTCAGAATGGCTAAATTTGCAAGTTCATAAAAATAAGAGATTTACGGCAATGTTAGAGGATAAAGAACAAAAGCGAACCGCTGTGGCTCAACTGGGTGAATTTGGACTCATCGACCACTTGACCCAGCACTTTAAGGTAAAACGCTCCAGTACGGTGAAAAGTATAGGAGATGATGCGGCGTTGCTTGATTTTAAGGACCAACAGGTGGTGATGACTACCGATCTTTTAGTGGAAGGAGTGCACTTTGATCTTTCCTATATGCCTTTGAAGCATTTGGGCTATAAGGCGGTCATGGTCAACCTGTCTGATGTGTATGCGATGAATGCAGAGGCCACTCAGATTACGGTGTCAATTGCTATGTCCAATCGTTTTCCTCTAGAAGCATTGGAAGAACTTTATGCCGGAATCACCCTGGCCGCTGAAAAATACCAGGTGGATGTGGTGGGCGGAGATACCACCTCTTCTCTAAAAGGACTGCTGATCAGCATTACCGCTTTAGGTACCGTAACAGCTAATAAAGTCACTACCCGTGATGGAGCCAAAGCAGGAGATCTTTTAGTGGTCAGCGGCGACCTGGGTGCAGCCTATATGGGACTGCAAGTGCTGGAGCGAGAAAAGCAAGTGTTTCAGGTCAATCCGCAAGCACAACCCGATCTGGAACCCTATTCGTATTTGGTGGAACGCCAACTTAAACCGGAAGCACGCAAAGATGTGGTTAAGCTATTGGCTGATCTGCAGGTAAAGCCTACAGCCATGATCGATATTAGCGACGGTTTGTCTTCCGAAATCATTCATTTGTGCAAACAGTCTGAAGTAGGTTGTCGTCTGTATGAAGAAAAGATCCCTCTAGACCCACAGGTCATCAGCGTATGCGAAGAGTTTAAATTGGATAGCACGACCATCGCACTGAGCGGTGGTGAAGACTATGAATTGCTATTTACGATAGCACAAGTTGATTTTGAAAAAATCAAAGGGAATCCGCACTTTACGGTAATCGGACATATGTTGGAAGCGCAGGAGGGAATGCACTTGATCACCCGGGCCAATCAGCAAGTAGAATTGATCGCCAGAGGTTGGAATGCTTTAGAAAACGAAGATTAGGAAGCCTGTCGGTGCTCGATGCGAGCGTGACGTGCCAGATAGAATTTCTCCATTACTTCATTGATGCGCTGCAATTTACTGGTCAGCGGGGTATAGCGACCATAGTCATCTAAAGTGTATTGAGCTTTGCATTGACTGCACTCAAACTCTTTATGGCTGGAGGCATAGCGCTTCGTGATCTTGTACTTGTGACCAAATAATTTGCACAGGAATGAAGTATGGGGAGTCGATTTGGGGGTAGTTGTGGTTTTCATAAGTCCTGGGGTTTCAATCAAATAGAAAACTAACCTACAACATAATCTGTGAAATACACAAATTAATCGATGAAATACACAAAACTTTAAGATTTGAGGTGAAAAAGTTAATATTTAGTCCTAAATAGGCTTAAATTTCACTTGATTAGCAGCTCATTTAAAGAAGAGTCCTAGAAAACCATTTAACCCTATAGCGCTAAGTATTTGATCCTGAGTATGGGTTATTCTATTTTTAGGAATTTTAGAAGCTGAAGTATGGTTTCTTCTTCTTTTTCGATCAAGCTCATATGTCCGCTGTCTATTGCAACGACCGGAGCGTAAGCTTTAAACAAGGCTCGGTGAGCTTTCCAATCTATTAACGAATCCTCTTGGCCCAAAATTAGACATCGCGACTGAGTGGCGGTTTTCCAAAAATCTGAATGATCCTCACGCTGCATCATTCCCAGTTGGGCGGCAATGTACCCTTGAACCGGAGTTTTCAAGGCTTCCTCTTTGACGGTATTGATCTGCGTTTTCAGTTTCTGATGATTTTTAGGGGCGAATAAATTGGCGACTGACATGCTCACCAGTGCCGGATAGGCTTGTTGAGCCGCCTCCGTTGCCCGGAGTCGAATTTCCTTGCGTTCTTCGGTATCTGCCAAAGGAGTGGAGTTCAGTAAAGCGATGCGCTTTACCTGTTTTTGATTCGCTTTCGCGAAAGCTAAACCTACGTAACCCCCCATAGAATGCCCAACCAGCTGTACCTCCTCGATGTCTTCCTGGTACAGTACAGCCTTGACGGCTTCCGCCATGTCCTGCATGCTATGGATATAGCCCAGGCATTCACTTTTCCCGTGACCAGGCAGGTCCATGGTGATCACGCACTGCTCCGCCGGAAGGGCAGCCATCAACGGCTGCCACATGGATTGATTTTCTAAAAAGCCATGTAGCAGCAATAGGGCTAAGCCCTCAGTGCCGCAGACCGAGTAATTTAGGCGTGCATTTTTAAAGGTACATTCCATTTTCTAGTATCTTGCCGCGAAGATAATTGCTCTGTATGAAACACCGGAGAGAGGTTTTTATTACCGCTTTTGCTTTATTTTCCCTGTTTTTCGGGGCCGGAAATTTGATTCTTCCGCCTTTTTTAGGATACAATGCAGGTAGCCAATGGTTCTGGGTCACCATAGGCTTTGCGCTTTCTGCCGTAGTGATTCCTATTCTGGCCATTAGTGCCCATGCCCGACTGCAAGGTACGATGATGGACTTTGCAACACCCATCTCAAAAGGGTTTGCACTGATTTATTGCTTGAGTATATACGCGATCTCCATTGCTCTGCCGGCCCCAAGAACAGCTGCGGTCACTCATGAAATGGCCATCGCACCTTCCTTTGCGTGGAGTTCCTTGTGGACCAGCACGGTTTATTTCATTCTTGTACTGGTTTTTGCCTGGAACAGAACGAAGCTCGTAGGGCTGATCGGTAAGTACCTCACGCCCTTGATTTTGATCATTCTGCTACTCATCATTGTACTCGGTCTGTTTAGTGAAGCCCCACCACTTCGTGATTCGCTGATCGGCTTTGGATTGAGCGCCGGGATTTTGGAAGGCTATCAAACCTTTGATGCTATTGGTGGCGTAGTGGTTGGCGGGGTTATAGTGATTTCCTTGCGGTTGTACAGCCGAACACATACGATTGACCGGACCTACATCATCAGTCGGGCCGGACTCCTGGCGGGACTAGGACTCTTCGCAATTTACGCCGGACTCATTGCTTTGGGTTCGCAATACAGTGGAGGGGAGCTCATGACCAACCGAAGTGAACTTTTGACCCAATTGAGTATCGATACTCTGGGGGGCGTTGGGACGACCTTTCTAAAAGTATTGGTCGCTTTGGCTTGCTTTACTACGGCGGTGGGCATTGTCACAGGTACAGCCGATTTCATTCAAGGGTTGTTTAAAGACCGTGTTTTGGCCTATCGTATCACAGCGATAATCGGAGCGATTTTAGGCGTGGTCATCGGTCAGTTTGATGTAAGTTACATCATTGAAGTGGCCGTTCCTGCCCTTATGTTTATTTATCCACTCACCATCGTTTTAATTCTTCTGAATACGATCCCTAAACAATGGACCAGTGATCTCCTGTTCCGGGCGGTGGTCGTGGCTACCTTGTTATTCAGTATTCCAGACTTTATAGCGAGTGTGGGAGGTATGGCAGAAGCGGCTCAACTGCAAGAGTACATTCCTTTGGCTCAACACAGCCTCGGCTGGTTGCTGCCAGCTCTTTTGACCGGAATTGCTGTTTTTGTGGTTCAACTGCGAACGGCCAAGCGGTCTTCTTAACATATCTAACTAAAAGAGGGGTAAAGACCCCATTTTATAAGGAATTAGGTATCTTTTCTTTGATTTGTCCGCATTTTTTCTACCTTAGCATCAAGTAGGAACTACTCCTAATGATGATCCCAAATCATGCCATGAGTGACTGAAATCTTGTGCTTACACAGATTAAGAACTCGTGATGAAGAACTACATAGTAATTACCGCCATATTCCTTTCTTTGGTGTCCTGTAGCCTGGAAGATGAAAGCTATACGCCCATTCCCGCTACTGACCTGGATGCTGAACTGAGTGCACTTATCGATCAAGCGAGTCAGGGAGAAGGCAACTCGTATTTTACCCTACCCTCCAGTTCAGACTATGCAGCGATTCCACAAGATCCTTTAAACCCCATTACCCCTGAAAAAGTGGCCCTGGGTCAATTGCTTTTGCATGAGACGGCAGTAGGCGGTAAACCCAAGATGGGCGATCGGAAATTTCAATATGTATGTGCGACCTGCCATCCGGTAGGGGCTGGATTTAACGCCGGACGCCGCCAGGGGATAGGCGAAGGAGGCATGGGCTTTGGATTACGTGGCGAAGGTAGGTTTGCCGATACGGAAATGCCGCTCGATTCGCTGGACGTACAACCGGTGCGACCGCCTACCCTATTGAATTTGGCCTACCAGGATGTCGCTCTTTGGGACGGTCGTTTTGGAGGAACAGGGACTAACGAAGGCACCGAAGATCGCTGGGACCTGATCCCCGAAAATTTTCAAGGCTTTCAGGGTATTGAGGTACAGGCCATGCAGGGTCAGGATGAACACCGACTGCTTATCGATGAGGATTTTGTAGATACCTACGGATATCGCGCCATGTTCGATGCCGCTTTTCCGGAGGTAGATGAGGCCAATCGGTATACGCGGGAGACCGGAGCTCTGGCTATAGCTGCTTTTAACAGGACCTTACTGTCCAATCAGGCTCCCTGGCAGGACTACCTCAAAGGCAATAGCCAGGCTTTAAGTCCGCGCGAGAAACGAGGCGCCATCGTCTTTTTTGATCAGGGGAAATGCGTGCAATGCCATACCGGTCCGGGATTGAAGGATCAGGGTTTCCACGCCCTGGGCTTTGGTGATTTTGACAACAGTCCGGATGCTATTGTCAAACCCAATGTCAATATGGATTTAGTGAGCCGAGGTCGTGGCGGATTTACCGGGAATCCACAAGACGATTATAAATTTAAAACACCTACCCTCTACAATTTGGTGGACAATGGCTTCTTTGGCCATGGTGGGACCTTTACTTCGGTCCGTCAGGTGATCGAGTATATGAACGGTGGGCAACCACAGAACAATCAGGTGCCCTTGAGTCAACTGGCCGATGAATTTGGCGGCTTGGGATTGACTACAGAACAAATTGACGATCTGACAGCTTTCATTGAGCGTGGCCTGCGCGATCCCAATCTGGAACGCTATGTGCCTGCCGCCGTAAAATCCGGATTTTGTTTTCCGGCCAATGATCCTCTAGCCCGCCAGGACCTGGGCTGCAACTAAATTGTTACTTGAATTCTTCTTTCAATTTATTGAAAGGATTGGTATGCCGGTTTTTATAGCCATGAATGGCCGCTGCGAGACCTAAAATGATCGCAGCGCTCAAAGCGGTCCAGGCAATGGAGTCGTACTGATCAACATGCCTGGTGTAAATGGCCACAAATGCCCAGATTCCCACTGCGGCAAATTCTCGCATGTTTCGGGTTTGGATGATGACAAGGTTGAGGAGTGCAGCGATCACGATCAAGATCAAGGTCCAGGTAACTTCAGAAAAAGACGCTCCATTCCAGTTCCATTTGGTCAACAAGGTGCTCACGTTGGCGATGGTAGCCACGGCAATCCATCCCGAATACAGGCAAATAGGCCACCAGACAAAGGCGATGATTGGGAAGGGAGCATCCCAACGCTCCATATTCGTTCGCAGGATAATCTGTACCAAACTAAAAAGCAATACGAGCATCAAGACTACAGAAATGGCCACGTAATCATAGGTAAAAGCTACCACCCAAAGCATATTGGCCGCATTGGCGATGATCAACCAAGGACCGGTTTGTAGGATAAAATCGCTTTGGTCTGGTTTTTTGTATGCACAATAGACTTGATAGCCGCCATAGAACAAGAGCATCAAAAAGATCAAGCCCCAAATAGAAAAGGCATAGCTGGCCGGAGTGAATAGATTGTCATAACGATTACTCATTTCCCCAATGGTGGTATTGTTCCAGCGCTGGGACTGGGATAGGCCGTTGACAAGCAGTACGCCAATCACGGAGGTCAAATTGAGTAGGGCGTAGGTTTTTTTCATAAGCTGTTAAGCGAGTACCGATTTAAAAATAGTGACCAGTTGCTCCAGGTCCTGTTTGGTGTTGTATACTCCTGGAGAAACGCGCACCGCTTTTCCGCGATAACTCAGGTAGATTTTGCTTTCGCGAAAGCGATCCTTTAAGATTTCAATAGGGGCTCCTTCCGGCAGATAAACGCCAAACAGATGAAAAGCCCGGTAGGCGTTCTCTTCAATGTAGCAATCCAATGCTTGCAATTGTGGGATGGCTTCCTGCTGGATCTCACCACAATACTGTTGAATTTTAGCCGGGGTCCATGCTAACAGTTGATCGAGAGCCCGAAGCAACATAGGGACCAGAATAAAGTTACTCGATTCACCCACCGAATACCGGCCTGCCTTAGGCTGGTATTGATCCTGATACTGCGTCAAGGCGCTGAAATTCTCGCTTTGGTGCCGGTTCATCCAATTGTATTCGATGGGTTTGCCTTCGTCAAAATGGGGGCCGTAATAGGCCAGGCCCAGGGAGTAGGGACCCATCAACCATTTATAACCTCCACAGATCAAAGCATCCGGTTGAATTTGGTTGACGTCAAAGGGAAGTGCACCTACGCTCTGGGTCCCATCGATGATGAGTTTGGCTCCCACCTTACGGCAGAGCTGCCCTATTTTCACCAGGTCAAATTGGGTGCCATCTGCCCAGTGTACGTGGGGCATGGCCACGACCTTCGTTTTCTGGGTTATGGCGTGCAAAATGTTTTCATTCCACCGCAGGCCGCGTTGCTCAAATCCTTTGGGCGCCTGGATCAGTTGAACTTCTGCTTGATGTTCACGAGCCAGCTCCTGCCAGGCGTATACATTGGAGGGAAATTGTTCATCCACCAAGAGAATCTGATCGCCGCGTTCTAATGGGATGTTTTTGGCTACGGTAGCCGTTCCGTAGGATACCGATGGAATGATGACACAGGAACGCGCATCAGCCGCGTTGATAAGCGTGGCAAAGCGTTCGCACAATGTCCGGCGATCACTAAAAAAATCTTCCTGCTGGATGAGATGCGGCTGACTTTTGCGTTTGAGGTTTTCGATGCCTATCTCCTCCACAGAGCGCAACTGAGGTGACATATAAGCGCCGTTGAGGTAAGTAATGTCTTCCGGAAGTGAAAAAAGTGCTTTTTGACAGTCCAGCATGGCTCGTTTTATGGTCTCTAAGGTACGACAAAGCTCATTCAATCAGAATGACTTCGTCAGGGGTGACGATAAAGACCTCGTCTTCAGCCTCCGGCTCGAGCAGATAATTCCCGGTAAACTCCCCAAAGGCAGGAAGGATGAGTTGATTCTTTTTCTTAAAAAAGCAGGGCATTTTGAGCACTTGCCGGCCCAGTCCCTGCAGTCGTACTCCGGGATGAATATGCCCACAAAAATTAAAATAGCCCTCGCGCTCCTCCGGTTCGTGGGTGAGCAATATCCCATCCAGAATCAATTCGCTCCCCACCTGTATATCCAGGCGTTCGTAACGTTCCGGAGCGATAATATCGTGGTTGCCTACGATGAGGATAAGCTGGGTCTGACGTCTTCCCTCCTGACAAGGCAGCCACTGGCACCAGTGCTCAAACAATTCCCACTCCGCATTGATGCTGGAATGGAACAGATCCCCTAAAAAGCACACCGATTCAGGATTGAAATGGGTGACCGCGGTCTTTAGCCGCTCAAAATTCTTGTTCACGGCTCCTTGTGGCACCGCGCTGCCGTGCTTGCGAAAATGACTGATCTTGCCGAGATGTACGTCAGCGATCAGGAGCATACGCCGTTCTTCCCAGAAGAGAGCTCCGGTAGTATGCGCAGTAAAATGTTGATCGAGAATAGGAATTTGCATCGTTTGCAAAAATACAGCAGGCCGTCGTATTTACCTTGTGAGGGTTTCAACGATATCCTCTCTACAGAGAAGGTAGGGCGATGAGCGAGTTCTTTTGGTGTTTCCCTTTTTTCAAAAGAAAAAGCCGACCCCTCAGGATCGGCTTTATTATCCCATTTTGGAAGTATTAGTCCATCTGATGATTTAGCATCCAGTGTACGCCAAATTGGTCACGTACGCGTCCATAGTAAGCATTCCAACTGGTTTCCTGCAGTTGAGTGTCTACATGACCTCCTGCAGATAACTTATTAAATAGGTTCTCAAGCTCTTCCTTGCTATCGATACTCACGCTTAGTTGCACCTGATTGCCTTCGGTCAGGGGTGTGTCTGGCGCGGCATCGTAGGCCATGATATGAACGCCCTTTCCTTTTAATTCTGCATGCTGTAGCTTGTTTCGGTAATGCTCAGGAATGTCAATCTCTTTACCTTCGTAAGTTTCTTTATTAATGATTTTGCCGTCAAAACAATCCTGATAAAAATTCAAGGCTTCCTGGCAATTTCCTCTAAATGTAAGATAGGGTTGTACGTATTTCATGGTGTTTGATTTAATTAATTTGTGTTGGCATCGCTCTGCCCTGTACATTCTATACAGCATAGACAAAATACAACGCATCCCAGGTCTGGCGCAGTTTTGGGCGTTATATTCTTCTTAAGGGTCTGATAATCTTTGTTAAGAAAACCTAGTACTTCTCCAGGTATTTGAGCATTTTCTGGATACGGTCGCCCAGTTTCTCTGAGGTCAATTTTTCGCGTAAGCGATCCGTAATGATGGGGAAGCTAAACGGCGTAGGTTTATTGCAGCGCTTCCATACAACCTCCTGCCCGGCAATACGCTCCAGGGCAAGGCGCAAGCGGCCCTCTTCCAATTGATGCTCAAAGGTTTCCCGAAAGGCTTGTTGATAGAGCAGATTATCCGGTTCATAATCGCGAAAAACGTCAAACAGCAGCTGACTGCTGCTTTGGAGGTGTTTGGTTTTGACCACTTTATTCGGATAGCCGGTAAAGACCATGCCTGAGATCACGGCTATATCTCTGAATTTACGCCGGGCCATCTCGGTAGCATTTAGGCTTTTTTGCAAGTCGTCCAATAAATAATCGGTGCTGAACAGATTGTTATCCAGTACCTGTTGAACATCGATCTCCTGATCAGAGAGTAGCTCAAATCCGTAATCATTAAAGGCTAGAGAAAAAGTAATGGGGCTGAGCAAACTGATCCGATACCCCAGTAAACTGCCCATGGCTTCGTGGACAAAGCGGCCTTCAAAGGGATAGAATAAATGATGAAAGCCTTCCCGGGTCTTAAAGGTTTCGATCAAAAACTGATGATCGCCCGGAACCAAACTTTCCACACGCTGACGTTCGAAAATACCCTCCAAGGCCTGTAATTCGGGTGGCTTTGCTTTCGCGGAAGCGAGATTCGCTTTATATAATTCCTCCCTCAATAATTGCGACATTTGGCTGGAGAGCGTTAACCTTCCGCCCATCCAGCTGGGCACCCGATTGGTTTTCTTGCTGCTGTTACGTACATGTACGATCATGTCTTTAATGCGGATAAATTCCAGATTTCTTCCCGCGAAGGTGAACACATCGCCCCGGGTCAGTTTGCTGACAAACCACTCTTCAATGGAGCCAATATAGCCTCCCTTTTGATAGCGAACCGTAAGATTCGCATCACCTACGATAGTCCCAATTTGTAGTCGGTGTCGCATAGCGATCATCCGACTATTCACTTTGAATTTCCCGTCCTCTTCCACGTCCACTTTTTTATACTCGTCATAGGCCTGAAGGGATTGCGCTCCCAGGGTCAGAAAGTTGAGTAGCCATTCCCAGTCGTCCCTACTCATGGCCTGATAGCAAAACGTTTGGATCACCTCCGCATAAATTTCTTCGGGATAAAAACCGTCAGAAACCGCCAAAGTGGTCAGGTATTGAAGCAAGACATCATAACTGTTCAGGTAGGGGATACGGTCTTCCACCGTATTCTGCTTGACCGCTTGCTGCAAGGCAGCCGCTTCCACCAGTTCAATCGCGTGAGTGGGCATAAAATAGATGACACTCTCCTCCCCGGGGCGGTGACCACTCCGGCCGGCACGTTGTAAGAAGCGAGCCACTCCTTTCGGTCCGCCGATCTGAATGATGGTTTCCACCGGAGCAAAATCGACGCCCAGATCAAGACTGGAGGTACATACCACCGCTTTCAGACTCGCATTTCGTATGGCCTGTTCCACCCACAGTCGAGTTTCTTTATTGATGCTTCCGTGGTGCATGGCGATCTCTCCGGCCAGTTCCGGATGTTTTTCCAGTATTTTTTGAAACCAGATTTCGCACTGACTGCGGGTATTGGTAAAGAGTAAGGTGGTTTTGCTCTCCGCTATGATTGGAATGACGGCCTCTAGCAAATGCAGGCCTAAATGACCCCGCCAGGGAAAAGTTTCCATACGTTCCGGGATGATACTGCGTACGGTAATTTTCTTTTTTAGTTGAGCCTTGATCAAAACGGAATTGCTCAGGGCCTCAGATTCCGGTCCCAGCAGCACCTGCCTCGCCTGATCGAGATTACCAATGGTCGCTGAAATCCCCCAGATGCGCAGTTTTGGAGCAATGGTTTTCAACCGACTGATCCCCAGTTCCATTTGAACGCCCCGTTTGGTTCCCAACAATTCATGCCATTCATCAATAACGATGGCGGTACAGTCCTGAAAGACTTTTTTATAGCCTTTGCTGGCCAGCAGTAACATCAAACTCTCCGGCGTAGTGATCAGCAGGTCTGGCATGTTCTTTTTCATTTTGGCGCGCTCCGCTGAGGTGGTATCTCCCGAGCGGATGCCCACGGTCATTTGGGTGTCCAAATCCTGAGTGATGCGCTCTGCACTTTGTTTGATTTCCTGAGACAAGGCGCGTAAGGGGGTGATCCAGATGGCTTTCAGGCCCTTAGGATGTTTGGTTTTGTACTCCGGGTGGTCTTTGATGAATTGTAAGACGATGGGAAACCACAGCGCATAGGTTTTACCGCTTCCTGTGGGAGCATTTAGCAGGCCGTGCTTACCGGCCAAAAAAGCCTTCCAGGTTTTTTTCTGGAAGGGAAAAGGATTCCAGTTTTGCGACTGAAACCAGGTTTGGGCGATATCAAAAAGTTTTTTTGGGTCATTTGGGAATCAGATCACGCAAATCGTCCAGCGTGTTGGCCTCGTCGATTTTTTTATCCTGACGCCAGCGTAAAATACGTGGAAAACGTGTGGCGATCCCGCTTTTGTGGCGTTTCGAAGGCGCAATACCTTCAAAAGCGATCTCAAAGACATGGTGGGGCGTGACACTTCGAACAGGACCAAAGCGCTCCAGGGTATTCTTCTTGATCCAGGCATCTACTTGCTTAAATTCCTTATCCGTGAGGCCGGAATACGCTTTCGCGAAAGTGACCAATTCCGTTTTGTCCTCATTCCACAACCCGAAGGTGTAATCGGTAAACAGGTTGGAGCGGCGCCCGTGACCCCTCATGGCGTAGGTAAGCACGGCGTCAATGGTAAGCGGATCTACTTTCCATTTCCACCAGTCTCCTTTTTTTCGTCCTACGAGATAAGGTGAATCCTTACGTTTAAGCATAAGTCCTTCAGAGCGTACTTCCCGTGAGCGTTCTCGCTCTTCAGCGGCCTGCTCCCAGCTCTCAAAAGTGATAGTTTCAGAAAGGCGTAGTGGGATGGCAGGATGATCAGCCTCTTTATTTTTAGTACTCAGTTGGGTGTATAGTTTTTCGAGATAAGTCCTTCGCTGGGCAAAGGCTTGATCGCGAATGTCTTTTCCTTTCCATTCCAGTACATCGTAGGCCTTTAAGATCACCGGGGTTTTTTCCAGGAGTTTTTTGCTCACTGTCTTTCTTCCGATGCGAGTCTGTAGATCATTGAAGGTCCCAATCTGCCCGTCAGGATAGGGCAAGATCTCGCCATCTATCACCGTACCATTGGGAAATTGACCAATAAAAGCTTCAAACTCCGGATATTTATCGGTGACCAGTTCTTCGCCCCGACTCCAGACAAAAAGTTCCCCTTGCCGTACGATGACCTGAGAGCGAATACCGTCCCATTTATGCTCGGCAAACCATTGATCGACCGCTCCCAGATCCTGTGGTTCTCCTTCCATGGCGTAGGCCAAATAAAATGGGTAGGGTTTCGATAGAAACAGATCTTCTTTTTCTTCAATGATCAGATCGTGATAGCTAATGGTTGAAGGATCCCAATCTCCCATGAGCTTGTAGGCCAGATTATCTTCAGGAATGTCGGTGGCCTTGGATAGTGCACGCGTCATCAGCTTTTGACTGACCCCAATACGAAAACTGCCCGTGATCAATTTGGTAAAGACAAAGCGCTCGTAGTAGTCCAGCATTTTCCAGTTTTCAAAGAGGTATTCTTTTTTTCCTCTTCGGTTCGCTTTTTCAACCAGATCATTTCTTCCAAATACTGGGATAGGGTCTTTTCAGTGGTTTCTTCAGCCTGGGGAACGATGAGGGCGATTGTTTCCGCCAGGTCGCCTACAATATGATAACTTTCCTCAAACAACCAGGAGGGAATATTAGCCAATTCGCTGGCCCATTCGCGCAGCAAGGTGGTGTTTACCGGTCGGGGTGGGCGTCTGTGGGAGAGGATGGCGATCGTCCACACCTTATCCCGATCACTGGCCACTTTAAAATATTCGGCCAGGGCCTCCACCTTGACATTGGTTTTGTTGGTGCTGTCGAGGGTTTTTATGAGTGCAGCGAAGTTTTTCATGCCTCAGCCTCTTCTTTTTTGTTTTCCAATTCGCTCAACTCCCCTTCGTACTGCGTGCTTTCGGTCCGGGCATCGTAACCAATTTGCCTCAAATAGCGCGAGAAAATATCCGTATACCCGTGGGTGCAAATGACTTTCTCCGCTCCGGTAGCCTTGATGCTGTCCAGCAAGCCCTGCCAGTCGCAATGGTCACTCAATACAAAGCCGCGATCAATGGCTCGTCGTCTGCGGGCGCCTCTAAAGGTCATCCAGCCACTGGCACTTGCGGTCACGTAAGGCACCATTTTGCGAATCCAGGTGCCGCCATGAGCGCTAGGAGGTGCGACTACGATATGACCTCGTATATCTTCTTTTTTAGTATCCCGGGTAATGCGTTCGGTAGTTGGCATGTCCCAGCGTTGCCGAACCACTTCAGTCATATTTTCGATGGCTCCATGGGTGTAGATCTTGCCTATGCTGGTGTCCAGATAACGCAACAGTCGCTGCGCCTTACCCAGGCTATAGCCAAACAGTATGGAGGTTTTTCCTTCCGATTGATTCTGGGCCCACCAGGCGTTGATGTCATCAAATACGTGTTGTTGAGGGATCCATTTGAAGGCAGGAAGTCCAAAAGTGCATTCGGTAATAAAGGTGTCACACCTGACCGGTTCGTAAGGGGTGGACACGCCATCATCTTCGGTCTTGTAGTCGCCGGAGAACACCCAAACTTCGCCTTGGTGCTCCACGCGAATCTGGCTACTTCCTATGATATGACCCGCAGGATGAAAACTGAATTTGACGTTGTTGATGGTAATGCTTTCGCGAAAGCGTACTCCAGATACTTCAATGTCGCCCAGGCGATGCTTGATCAAAGGAACATTGTCTTCCTGAGTGATGTATTGTTTATGCCCCCATCGGCTGTGGTCTGCATGACCGTGGGTAATCAGGGCCTTATCCACCGGTTTCCAGGGGTCTAAGTAGACCTTTGCGGGAGGACAGTAAATGCCTTTTTTGGTAAATTCTAAGAGTGGCTTTTTCACAGCTTTTCAATTTAAGCATAAGCTTGAGGCTGTTCAACCATTTGGGAAAAGTTTAAAAGTTGATCTGTGACTTTTGTTAAGAGATGCAGGGCATATTCCGTATCTTTGTAGAAACCAAAAACCAATAGTAAGTGAATACCGATTTATACGATAATGACTTTGTGCGCCGAAATGAAGATCATTTTGCGGCCATCGTTAAAGTGGCCATGATGGATGGAGAAATTTCAGAGGAAGAGAAGCAATTTTTGGACCGTCTGGCTCAGAACCTGAGCATCTCTGAAGAAGAATATGCCGAGATCCTGAAGGATTATATGAAGCACCCCATCAATCCGCCTTACACCTATGATCATCGGTTAGAGCGCTTATACGATCTTTCGCGAATGGTACATCTCGATCCTCACTTTGTGAAGCAGAAGGAGGCTATGTTGGGCAGAATGGCGATTGGATTGGGCTTCAATCCGGCCAACGCACCCTACGTGGTTGATAAAGCCTTGAAACTGGTCGATCAAGGAGTGAGTCTGGAGGTATTTACCGAAGAAATAAAGCATATGAATCGATAGCGATTCATGAATTTGAGCGTAAGGCGTCTCTTTCGAGACGCCTTTATTTTTTCTTACGTCTGCTCAAGATCTGTAGCAGATTAGGAATGAGTTCATCGGGATCAACGGGTTTAGCGATAAAGTCGTCCATACCGGCTTCTCGAGCTTCTTCCAGATCGTCTTCGGTGACCCGTCCGCTGAGCGCTACAATTGGAATCTTTCGCAAGCGCGATTCCTTATGATCACGTAAAATTCGCGTAGCATCTATACCGTCAAGCACCGGCATCGTAAGATCCATAAGAATAAGATCATAGTCAAATTTTTCGGCCAATTGGACTGCACGCTCTCCATTGGTAGCCAGATCAAGACTGAATTGTTTGCTGTCTAGAAATATTTTCTGAATCAGAAATTGATTGACTTCCACATCTTCTGCCAGTAAGACCCGTAACCGTTTGCCGTTTTTAGGCATAGGCGTGGTTTTCTTTGTTGTTTTTTGTTTGGTTTGATTGAGCGAAGCAGCCAATTTTAGGTTTACGGTAAAGGTGCTGCCTTCACTCGGGGCACTTTCTAGAGTTAAGCTGCCTTCCAAAAGATCGACCAGTTGCTTGACAATATTCAAGCCCAGGCCCGAACCTCCGAAAAAGCCTTTTTGATCGAGCTGTACAAAACTGTCAAAGATCTTTTCCTGGGCATCCTGAGCGATCCCGGCACCGGTGTCACTCACTTCAATGGTCACCGGAAGGTGGCGTGTTTTTCGGCTTTTGTGATGAATACGAAACAGCACTTGACCCTTCTGAGTGAACTTGACCGCATTCTCTAAAAGATTGGTCATGATCTGACGTAGGCGTTTTTCGTCGCTGACGATAAAGCGAGGGAAGTCACGATCGATCTCAAAGTGAAAATTAAGTCGCTTCTCGTCACATTTCAATCGATAGGTTTTGGCCACATCGTTGACCATAGCCACAAAGTCAAAGCGGCTATTCTCTAAATTCATTTTTCCGGCTTCAATTTTAGAAATATCCAGCAGGTCATCAACGATACTGACCAAATGATGGGCCGCTTTACGAGAAATATTCACCAAATCGATCTGCTCCCGGTCGAGGCCTGTTCGTTCCAGCAAGGAAAGAAAGCCTACGATGGAGTTGAGTGGGGTGCGGATCTCGTGACTGATATCGGCAACAAATTTATTTCGGAAAGCGCGTTGAACTTCCAGTACACGATTGCGTTCTTCAGCTTCTTTAAAATCGATGATCGATTCATTCCGTCCCTGCTTGATCTCTTGAGCGGCTTTGTAGTGGTCAGACAGATCGTGCAGGAGGATAACCGCGGTTTGCTCTTCAAATTGAGGGCGTACTACAATGTCCAGAAAACGTTCCAGGCCTGCCAATTCGATATGGACGCAATGAAAGGCTACTTCTTCCTGATCCCCTTCGAAAATGGACTCGAGGCAGAAAAAGAAGGGATGGAACTCCTGAAGTTGGAGTCCTTTTTTTAAATACACGAGGCGGTGATCAGATTGTAAAACCTCACCCTGAAAGTTGGTCTCCAGGACCTGAAAGCGATCTTCAATAAATTCTTCGCGAATGGTGTCAAGCATGCCGTAAGAGTTCTGCGGCCAGATTACGGAACATAGCGCTCACCTGGTCTCCTGTTTTTGCACTGGTCAGATAGTTATACGGGACCTGTTGGGCCTGGAGCTGGTGGACTGCAGTTTGACTATCCACCAAATCGAGCTTGTTCCCGACCACTTGCACCGGGACACCCGGAAATTTTTCATTGATGTAATTCAGGTCGCTGTCTAAGTTAGCATAGGTAATCGTACGGCTGAGATCGAACACATAGATAAAACCAGAGGCACCTAGAAGATAAGACGGTCGGTATTTTCGAATGTCATCAGTCCCTTCAATATCCCAGATGATCAGATGGATGGTCTCTTGTTCGACCTGCACCGGTTTCTTCATGATATGCACTCCTATAGTGACCTTGTAGTCTTCAGAGAAAGAATCTTCAACGAAGCGCCGCATGAGCGACGATTTTCCTACTCCAAAATGTCCGGCCAAAACCACTTTTTTAGATACGCTCATCGGTAAAGAATTTTTCTAATTTATAGGCTAAAGCTTCTGGGTCATCCAGATCATCTTTGTTGATCACCCGCTGTGCAAATTCCAACAAGACGTCTTCCAAATCACTTTTAAAGGTAGCACTGTACACCCCAGACAAGGCGACTACCATATAATATTTAGAAAAGTTTTGAATATGTAAGGTGTACAATTCGTAGGTGATCGCTTCCAAATTCTGACTTCCGTGATGAAAGGCGTCTTCCACAAAACTTTTGATCGCAGTCAGCATACCCGAGACCACCTCAGGATCCAGATTACGGGTCTTGGCGTAAGAAGCCTTAAGGATGCCGGAGCCTTTTTCAATGACCAGAATTTGCTCTATGCGTGGCTTGTACTGATCGCCAATGAGGGCCAGAGCATCTTCTTCCCGCTTTTTTCGACGCTGGAACCATTTCACGAAAGTGAACTTTTCATCAATTTGTCTGGAAATATTTTCTTGCAGTACAGCGATCTCATTCTGGACGTACTTTTTGATCATTTTTCCCAATATGGGATAGAGGGCTTCGGCCACGGCGTCCTGAGATTTGCGGATTTCGGTACGTAAGGCCTGCGTGATGGTGGGGCCGAGAGTTTTGGGGATCTCGACCACAAAATCCTGGAGTTTGGCATTGATCACCGGTTCGACCCGCTCGTTGAGGTGGCTTTGCTGCTCTTCCAACTGCGCTACTTTGCGCGTAATTTTGCGCGCAAATTCCCGATCATCAGTGAGCAGGATCTCTTTGAGGATATCTAGTCTTTCCTCGGAGTTCATGAGCAGTTTGGGGTTAAGATTATTTGTTCTTGATTTTCTCGCCCAGATTGACCAAAAGATTTCCGAGCGTCGCTTTATCAACTTTATGTTCCTCCAGCGCGTCTGCTCGTTCCTGAGTAGCACTTTCTAGATCAGAAACGCGAATATTGATATCCGTACTGAGATTATCTATGGCGGTATCAAGCTCTTTACGCGTGTCTTCCACAAAATCGAGTAATTCCTGACGCTTGGCTTCCAAATCTTTTTTCAACGCGTCAAACTCGCTTTCGTAGGCGGCCATGTTATCACCAAAAATCAGATTTTTGATGACCTCTATTTTTGATGCAGGATCGTTAAGCGTAGCCTTCGCTTCCCCGTTTACTTTTTTTGCCATAATGGGTATATTTTGAGAACAGACCTACTCAAATATAGCAATAAATGGCTTAGGGTGAGGGAGTTCCTACAGTAGCTTTCATAAATTCCTCGGCTTTTTCGACCATTTTTTTACTTCCACAGAAGAACGGGACACGTTGATGCAATTCTGTAGGTTGTATGTCCAGAATACGTCGGTATCCGTCACTGGCCTTGCCTCCTGCCTGTTCCGTTAGGAAAGCCATGGGGTTGCATTCGTAGAGCAAACGCAATTTCCCAGCGGCATTGCGTGTGCTTTTGGGATAGATATAAATGCCTCCTTTGATCATGTTGCGATGAATATCAGACACCAACGAACCTATATAACGGGAAGTGTATGGACGGTCCTCCGTTTCCTCCTGGCAATATTTGATGTATTGCTTGACCCCGTCCGGAAAATGGTTATAATTTCCTTCATTGACGGAGTAAATGGAGCCTTTTTCGGGAAACTGCATGTTAGGATGTGAAAGATAGAAGGTACCAATGGCCGGATTGAGCGTGAATCCGTTAACCCCATCACCGGTCGTGTAAACAAGCATGGTGGAGGTTCCGTAAATGATGTATCCGGCAGCTACCTGCTGATGGCCCGGCTGCAGAAAATCATCCAGGGTCACCGGGGTTCCCGACGGCGTTTTACGCCTGTAGATACTAAAAATAGTTCCAACGGAGACATTAACGTCAATGTTAGACGAACCGTCCAGTGGATCGATGAGCACCACATATTTATTCTGATGGTCTTCATTGTGCCCTTCAATGGTGATGAAATCGTCGTTCTCCTCACTGGCAATACCGCAGACGATCTCTCTATTGGTGAGGGTTTGAATAAACTTATCGTTGGCCAGTACATCCAGTTTTTGCTGATCTTCTCCCTGGATGTTTTGGTCGCCCGCCTGTCCCAATATATCCACCAATCCGGCCTTATTGACCAGATGATTCACCACCTTGGCCGCCAGTCGGATGGAATTGATCAGGCGAGAGAGTTCTCCGGAGGTGTACTGAAACGAATTTTGATTTTCGATAATAAACTCTCCTAGAGTTTGGTTGCGTCTGGGCATGGTAGGTACTTAAGGTGGTGCAAAAGTATTTAAATTCTACGCAACTACAACGTTTTCGTAAAAATTATCCAAGGCTAAATTCTTACATTCACCAAAAGAACCATTATGAAGATACACGTACGCTACGCCCGACAAGAAGACATGTCACGGGTTCTTGAACTCATTCACGCTCTTGCTCACTACGAAAAGGAGCCCGGAGCCGTAGCCATCACCACCGATGATCTGATTCGCGACGGTTTTGGGAAAGTGCCTTTATTCCAGTGCTTTGTTGCTGAATACGACGGGCAAATCGAGGGTATGGCCCTGATTTACTTTCGCTATTCTACCTGGAAGGGCAAGACGGTGCATTTGGAAGACCTGATCGTTAGCGAAGATATGCGCGGTAAAGGCCTGGGTACGGCACTGTACGAGCTAGTCATGCGCTTTGCCCATCAAGAAGGAGTAAAAAGAGTGGAATGGGTGGTTTTAGATTGGAATACACCGGCAATTAATTTTTACAAGAAGTCTGGAGCGCATATTTTAGCCGACTGGAAACTTGTCCAAATGGACGAATCAGGCTTAAACGCTTTTGTGGCAAAGCTTGAATAACCCTTAGAACCCATCCTGCAGCTATGGATATTTTTAAATTTGGAGGGGCCTCTGTCAAAGATGCCGCTGGCGTAAAAAATGTAGTGCGTGTTTTAAACCTCACCGGAGCCAAGGAAAAAGTGGTTGTGGTATCGGCTATGGGGAAGACGACCAACGCTTTGGAAGGCATTATTCATCATTACTTCAACAGCAAACATCAGCTTCCGGCAGCCATTCAGCAACTGGAAGATGATCATCTCCAGATCGTAGACCAACTTTTTCCTAAAGGACATTCCATTTTTGAACGGCTTAAAGGCCTGTTTGCGGAACTCAAGGGATTTCTCGCCTGGAACAAATCGCCTAATTATGATTTTGTTTACGATCAGGTGGTCTGTTATGGAGAACTATTGAGCACGGCCATCGTAAGTGCCTATTTGGAGCACGAGCAATTAAAGAACACCTGGCTGGATGCCCGGGATTTGATCAAAACCGATACCAGTCATCGCGACGCCCAAGTAGACTGGGAATTAACCAAGAGTCGCATCAGCGCTGCCATTGATAAAAAAGGGCTCACCATCACCCAGGGGTTCATCGGCTCTGAGCCCAATAATTTTTCCACCACCTTAGGTCGTGAGGGTAGTGATTACACGGCGGCGATCTTCGCCTACTGTCTGGATGCCAATCAAGTCACCATTTGGAAAGATGTAGCCGGAGTACTTAACGGAGACCCCCGGGTGTTCGAGAATACACAGCTCTTGCATCAGATCTCTTACGAAGAAGCGATAGAACTGGCTTTCTATGGCGCCTCGGTTATTCATCCTAAAACGCTGCAACCCTTGCAGCGTAAAGAAATACCCTTGTTCGTCAAGTCTTTCCTCAAACCCGAAGATCAGGGAACCGCGGTGAGCAAAGGGCAACGATTGGTCCCGGAAGTGCCTTGTTTTATCGTGAAAAAGGAGCAGGTATTGATCTCGCTGTCGTCTTTGGACTTTTCGTTTATGGTGGAAGACAACATTGCTGAGGTATTCCAATTGCTGAGTAAGTACAAAATGAAAGTAGATCTGATCCAGAACTCGGCGATCAGCTTCTCGGTCTGCGTCAACAATAAATTCAACAATTTGGAGGTCCTGGTCAACACCTTGAAAGCTAAATTTAAAGTCTCTGTGACTCCCAATGTATCGCTGTATACCATTCGTCACTTTGACGCCCAAGCCTTACAGTCGATTGAAAAGCAGAAAAAAGTATTGTTAAAACAAGTCACACAGGCCACGGTTCAACTGGTGGCTGCAGAACAGGGTGGCTAGTCGCTATTTTCCTATCTTTACCCGGAACGTCAATCAATCAACTACATGGGATTAGTTACCGCAAAGGAAGTTTCAAAGGCCATTAATGTAGATGGCCTGGGCCCGATAGGGACCTTCCTGGGTTGGAGTTTGATGCGCGTACTAAAGATCCATAAGGCCAATAAAATTTATGACAAGCACAAGCATCTGGAGGGTCTTGAATTCCTGAATGCCTTGCTTGACGAATTTGAAATCCGTTTTGAAATCCCGGAGGAAGATCTGAAGCGCCTTCCAAAATCTGGCAGTTACATCACCATTTCCAATCATCCGTTGGGCGGAATTGACGGTATTCTTTTGCTTAAGCTCATGTTGGAACAACGGACCGATTTTAAGATCATCGCCAACTTTCTCCTGCATCGCATCGAGCCTCTGAAACCCTTTGTGATGCCGGTCAATCCTTTTGAAACCCGAAAAGATGCCAAGTCGAGTCTAATGGGCTTTAAGCAGGCCATTCAACACCTACGTGATGATCATCCGCTGGGTATATTCCCCGCGGGAGAGGTGTCAACCTACCGGGATGATAAACTGATCATCGACCGACCCTGGGAACCGGCAGCCATGAAATTGATCAAAAAGGCGGAAGTGCCCGTGGTTCCCATTTATTTTCATGCCAAGAATAGCCGACTTTTCTATAAGTTGTCACAGTTGAGTGAAACCCTGCGTACGGCCAAGCTACCCTCTGAACTACTGACACAAAAGAACAGGGTCATCAAGGTGCGTATTGGTAATCCCATCAGTGTAGCGGTTCAAAACGAACACGAGTCTCTGGATGATTTTACGGAGTTTTTGCGAACCAAAACCTATATGCTCGCTAAAACTTTTGAAAAGAAACGCCTGATCGAAAAACTGCCCACTTCCCTCAAGCCTCCGGCGGCTCCAAAAAAGATCATCACCTCGGTGAGCAGCGATCTCCTGAAAACAGAGATCGAACAATTACGCGCCAAAGAGCGCCGCCTGCTACAAAGCAAGAACTACGAGGTGTTTCTGGCTCCGGCAGAGGAGATGCCCAATATATTGAAGGAAATCGGCCGGTTGCGGGAAATCACCTTCCGGGAAGTGGGTGAAGGGACCAACGAGGCGATCGATCTGGACCAGTTTGACACCTATTACCATCATATGTTCCTGTGGGACGAAGATGCCCAATGCCTGGCGGGGGCCTACCGCATGGGATTAGGAAAGGAGATCTACGAAAAGTACGGGATCAACGGATTCTATCTGCAGGACCTCTTTCGCTTTGAACCGGAATTGCACAAAATGATGAGCGAGTCGATTGAAATGGGACGTGCCTTCATCATTAAAGAATATCAACAAAAACCCATGCCTTTGTTCCTGCTTTGGAAGGGAATCGTGCATACCACCCTCCGCTATCCGGAGCATAAGTACCTGATTGGGGGGGTGAGTATCAGCAATCAATTCTCCAATTTCTCTAAATCGTTGATGATCGAGTTTATGAAATCTCATTACTACGATCCATATGTGGCGCAATACATCAGGCCCAAAAAAGAATTTAAGGTGAAACTGAAGGATGCTGATAAAGAATTTGTGTTTGATGAAAGTGAAGCCGACTTGAACAAATTCGACCGACTGATCGAAGAAATGGAGCCCGGAAATCTCCGCCTCCCCGTGTTGATCAAAAAATACATCAAACAAAATGCAAAAGTGGTGGCCTTTAACGTGGATCCTCTATTCAATAATTCTGTTGATGGACTCATGTATATCCGCATCGCTGATCTTCCGGAAGATACCGTAAAGCCGGTGATGGAAGAATTTCAAGCCGAACTGGAGCAGAAATACGGTCTTAAAGCTCAGGATCAGGAAAAGGAATAGGCTTAAAACTCCCGGGCGACGAATTCCTGGCAAAACTGTTTGATCTCTTCCCTTGCTTTCGCGAAAGCGATCTCACGCTCTTTCTCAGTGCCGGATACTTTAGAGGGGTCGAAGAAATTCTGATGAAGGCGCTTGGCCCTTGGAGCATAGATCACCGGACAATTTTCTTGAGCATGGTCACAGACCGTGATGATGAAATCCCAGTCGATTTCAGCATATTCATCTACATGGTTGGAGGTGTGCTGGGAAATATCGATGCCTGCTTGGGCCATCGTCGAGACCGCTCCGGGATTTAATCCATGGGTTTCAATTCCTGCACTATATACGCTAGCCTCATTCGCGTGTCCTGAATGCTTGAGGAAGTGATTTAAAAAGCCGTGAGCCATCTGACTGCGGCAGCTGTTGCCCGTGCACAGGACTAAAATATGCTTCATGTTTAAATGCCTACAATTTTACTTCTACGTTCAAAGAGGAGGTTGTCGTACCAGGCTCCATTCAACTGGGCTATGCGCTCTCTGCGGCCTAATTGCCTAAATCCGAGGCTCTCGTGCAAGGCTATACTCCCTTTATTTTGTGGAAAGATACTGGCGGTCAGTGTCCAGAATCCGTACTCTTCGCTAACGGTGATCAGTGCTTCCAGCAGCAATTTTCCGTAGCCTTTGCCACGAAATCGCGGATCCAGATAAATACTGACTTCGGCAACTCCTTGATATACGGCTCTTTTGGAGGTAGCGGAAAGTCCCGCCCAACCAATCAGTTGATCCCCCTCGAAGGCCACCAGTCGACCTGCCTTCAGCATACGTTGATTCCAAACTTCATACTGAGGGACTAAGGTCTCGAAGGTAGCCATGCCGGTAGCAATGCCTTCTTCATAAATACGGGCGATCTCCGGATAATCCTCTTTGCGAAAGTTTCGAATATGCACAATCCTTTTCTTTTTTTAGCAACAACCAGAACCGGGAGCGCAGATGTTTGCAGTGCTCCTTATTTTTTCTTCAGGGAGAACACAAACATCCTTCGCTTTGCAATCGGTGATCGAAGGGGAGAGGTGAATGAATACTTTTTGGTCTTCCATTCGTACGTCGTCTACGCGCAGCTGGGCTGTGGGGAAGCGCTCGTTACCGTATTCAAATTTTATCTCCGCCTCCTCCACAAAGGCTTTAATTTGTGCTACGGTATCAAAGATTTTTAGCGCTTTTCGCGAAAGCATGGGTGTAGTGGTTGGAGCAGCCTCAGTGGGTTCCCAGAGCTGAACGATGGTCTCTTTCCAGGCATCACTGCGGCCGCCACAATCTACAGCATCTATGGTGAGATGCTTGACCTCAGTAATGTGATAGTCGGGCCGTACCCACTGGCCGGGGGCGTATTGAAAGTGCAGTTCTGCCTCAGGGTGGTTCTGAAGTTTCGAAAGGAAGGTTTTTGTTTTCATGAGCAGCAATCGATTTTAGTTTGATTGAAAAAAGAATTGAAGAGCGATTTGATGCCTTCCATTTTCTCAGCGTTCAGGCAATAGCAGACGCTTTTTCCTTGAAATTCCCCTTGCAGTAAGCCCGCATCGCGGATTACCTTTAAATGTTGGGAGGTCGTGGGTTGAGAAAGACCGATATGTTCAGAGATATCGGTACAGATACAGGCATCACTCTTACTGATGTATTCAATGATGGCTACCCGTGCCGGATGCGCAAATACCTTAGCGATTTCGGCAATTTCAAGGTGCTTTTGCTGATGAATGTCCAATCGGGAGGCCCCCATAGTATCCTATTTGAAGCAAATATGAAAAATAAAATGTATTATTGCAATATTACGATGTTAAAATGAATAAAAAAGTCTGCCCGGTTTAAGAGCAGACCTAATCTTTTAGAACCAGGGCTTTCTGCCGATCTGGTAGGTCCTATAAAACTCATCATCAGTCTTGGTCAGATAAATAATGCCTTCAACCACGCCAATGATCCAGGACACTGCTGAGGTGATTCCGCAGGTGAAAATACCCAGAATACCCAGTAATAATAGGATGACTCCTTCTTTGGTATAGCCGAGAATGAATTTATGGATGCCTAGACTACCTAAGAGAATGGCGAGAATACCGGATAGAATTTTCTTGTTCTCTCCACCCTGGGTGGTCTCATTCCAGCTTTCTTTAAATTCTTTAGCCGATTCTTTAGCCTCGTTAGAAAATTCTTTGGCCTTTTCAGAGGCTTTCTCTCCAAAATCTTTATGCTCTTCACTCATCTTTATTCGTATTTGGTTGTTTACTCTAAACTACAAAAAAATCTTATAGAAAGGCCTTATCTATGGGTTCCCAAAGCTCAATTTTATTGCCTTCCAAATCTTGGATATACCCAAACTTACCGTAATCATATTCTTCGATCGCGCCCAGTACGGTCACACCTTCGCTACGTAAAAGCTTTAGCAATTCTTCCAGATTTTCCACCCGGTAATTGAACATGAACGGCTTGTCGCTAGGCTGAAAATAGCTGGTATCTTGCGCAAAAGGGCTCCATTGGGTGCTGCATTTATTGCCCTGTTCATCCCGCCACCAAAAAGTCCAGCCGTAGTCGTCAGTGGCGAGTCCGAGATGCCTTTTATACCAGGCCTTGACCGCGTCCGGGTCCTTGCATTTGAAAAATACGCCTCCAATTCCGGTTACTCTCTTTTCCATGGGATGTTGGTTTTTACTTGTAATGATTCGTGTTCAGAGCACTCCAATCGGATCTCTTCTATGGGCAATGGTTTTCGAAGTGCCATGCAGAAGGACCGCGCACCATCTGTTCTGCGATTACCACAATTGTAACAATGGCGTTCCAACGGGAGTTTTTGCTCTTTTTTAAGTCCGTGTAGCAGTCCGGTCAGGGTTTCGTAAAATGATATTTTTCGCTCTTCGGGAATGGTATATAGCAGATCCAGTAAAGGGCGTTGATAATCCTGAAGCTCTTCGATATTCTGTTCTCCTTTTCGCGTAAGCGCGATCGCAAAACTGCGGGCATCTCCGGTATCGCGTTGCTTTTCGATCAGTTTCTTCTGCTCCAGAATACGAACGGTCTCGCTCATGGTTGCTTTGGTCATGCCAAATTCGCGAGCCAACACGCCCACCTTATTTTCTTTGCGTCCGTGCCCCGCGATAAACAAGAGGACCCGGATCTGAATTGGCGTTAATTGAAATTTCTTTGACTGCTCCCAAAGCAGCAATTTATAGGCTTCGTAAATTTTTTCGAGCCCGAAAGTGAGCTGCTGGTGAAAGGACTGATCCTGAACGATCATACGGACTAGGCTTGAGTGTGTAGCGATAAAGTTAGTTAAACAAACTACACAACGCAAGGAATTTTAGCGAGAAAAGTCTCAACTATCCCGCGTCTAGCGCAAGGATCTTATCGACAATGACCTGAGCCAATTTTACTTTGCTCTCCTGCGTCCATCCTGCGATATGCGGACTGACGATCACGTTAGGAAATGTCAAAAGTTCTTGAAGAATGCCGGATGGTTTCGATCCCTGAAACAGTTTCTCAAAAGAATCCTGTTCGAATTCTAAAACATCCAGGCCGGCGCCTTTGATCTGACCGGACTTCAGTGCATCAACCAGATCGCTCGTGACCACGCTTTTACCGCGGGCGGTATTGATCAAATAGAACGGTTTGGAAAAGGCTTGGATAAAATGGGCATCTACCATCTTATCAGTTCGTGGAGTCCAGGGAGTATGTAAACTCAAAACGTCTGCCCGTTGTTGAAGCGTGGTTAGGGACACTTGCTTAGCAAATTCGTCACCCAGGTCTGGCAGGATGTCGTAAAACAACACTTCACAATTAAATCCTTTAAGTTTTTTGGCGAAGGCCTTACCCATATTTCCATAACCAATCAAGCCTACCGTTTTCCCTTCCAATTCCATACCGCGATTCGCCTCGCGATTCCAGTTGCCTGCTTTAACTTCCCGATCGGCGATCAGGAGCTTATTGGTCAGGGCCAACAGCAAACCCAGTGCGTGCTCTCCTACCGCGTTGCGGTTGCCTTCCGGCGAATTGATCAGGATAATGCCCTTCTGCACAGCATAATCCGTATCGATACTTTCCAGCCCTGCACCCACACGCGCGATGAATCGTAGATCAGGAGCAGCATCCATAAAGGCTTGGTCCAACCTAAACCGACTTCGAATGACGATACCTTCAATGCCTTCCAATTGCTTCATGACATCCGCTTTATCAGCGGTATATTCCTGCATATTGTCATGGCCCGCTTGTTCCAGTTGTTCCAGCAGTAAGGGATGATTTTTATCCAGATGGAGAATTTTCATTTAGATCCTGGGATAAGAGGTTTGTGTCTTTTCGTGCGCTACCTCGCCGGTATGAAGGGTAGTCAGCTTTTCAAAAAGCAGAAGATGTACTTCTTCTCCTTCCTTCGTCATGGGACAATGTTCAACGCCTTTAGGCACCACAATGAGCTCGCCTTCTTGAACACGCTGTTCGCTGTCGCGAAATTTCATGATCAAGGTCCCTTTCAAGACCTGAAAAAGTTCGTCTTCCTGCTCGTGTTGGTGCCAAACAAATTCGCCACTGATCTTGGCCAGCAGGACTTGCATATCATCCACCACGGCGATCTGGTGAGGATGCCAGTGCTGACTGAAACGGCTTAATTTCTCGTTGAGATTAATGGTCTTCATCTGCGTCTTCAAAAAAGAGTTCAACAATCTCCTCAGGAACCCGCTTGGGTTTTCCTTGAGGCAAGGTGATCAGGCACCAATTCGTTTTGGCTTCGGCGATCAGCTTTTGATCAGAAGGCCGGGTGATCAGTGTATGACGTTCACTGCGTACCCCGCTGAATTGCTCGACCCAGGTCTCCAGCTGCAGGCTATCGCCTGCGTAAGCCGGATTCTTATAGGCGATATAATGATTGAGGGCAACCCAGGCCCATTCGGATTGTTGGGCTTGCATTGCAGTTCCGTATTCGGGATACTTATTTTGGGTCGCAGCTGCCCAGTGGGCCTCTGCAATATCCTGTACCCATTGCAGGTAGATCACATTATTGACATGTCCCAGCTGATCGATGGCCGATTTTGGGACTTCCAGGGTGTATTCGAATTTGCGCGGCTTCACTTTAAAATCCTAAAATGACCTTAGCGATGTAGAAAAAAATGAAAATCCCGAAAATATCGTTGCTGGTCGTGATGAACGGACCGGTGGCAATGGCCGGGTCGATCCCTCGTTTGTCCAAAATAATGGGAACAAAGGTCCCAACCAGGGCAGCGACAATAATGACACAAAGAAGGGCCACAGCGATAGTAATACTGACTAGACGATCTTGACCAACGATCAATCCAAATACAATGACCAGGACGCCCAGAGCAAGGCCGTTAATCAGACCCAGGCCTACTTCTTTGACCAGTCGCCCCCATAGGCTCCCTTTTACATTGTCATTAGCCAGACCTTGTACGATGATCGCACTGGACTGAACACCCACATTTCCTGCCATTGCAGCGATCAGGGGAGTAAAGAAAAAGAGAATGGGAAACTGCTCTAAAGCCTCTTCAAAGCCCTGCATAATATAGACGCTGCCCAGCCCACCAAAGAGCCCCAGGATCAACCAGGGCAATCGGGCGCGGGTCAATTCCCAAACGCTGTCATCGGCTTCTACCCCCTGAGAGATACCGGCCGCCATCTGATAATCGCGGTCAGCTTCATCCCGAATAAAATCGACAATGTCATCGATGGTAATACGTCCCTTTAGAATGCCCAGTTCATCAACGACCGGAATAGCCTCCAGATCGTATTTCTGCATGATACGGGCCACTTCTTCTCCGTCATCATGGATTTTGACCGCATCGACCTTGGGAATGTAGATTTCAGCGATCTTTTGGGAAGCCTCTGCGGTGAGTAGATCTTTCAAAGACAGTCGGCCTACCAATTTATCATCTTTATCGACCACATAGATCGAATGTACCCGGGTTACGTTTTGAGCCTGTGCGCGCATCTTTCTTACGCAGCCGGCCACCGTCCAGGTATCTTTGACTTTGACCAATTCCTTGGCCATGAGACCCCCGGCGGTCCGTTCATCATAGCGCAAAAGTTCAACGATATCAGCAGCATGGCTTTCATCGTCCATTTGGTTGATCACCTCACGTTGTATGTCTCGATCCAATTCGGCGATCACATCAGCGGCGTCATCGGTATCCAATTCCTCCAACTCCAGAGCGATCTCCTCCGGTGACATTTGATCAAGGATGCTTTCTCTCAGATCTTCATCCACCTCCATCAAAGCATCGGAGGTCTTTCCACTATCGAGCAATTTAACCAGATAGGTAGCCTCATTCAAATTGACCTCTTCCATCACCTCTGCGACATCGGCAAAGTGCATCTCCTTAAAGATGCTCTTGAGCTCGCGGTCATTTTGGGCTTCAATGAGGGCCTGAATATTTTCAAGTAGTTCTTCGCTGAGTTGGAATGGCATAAACGTGCTGGTATTTCCACAAATATAACGAAACCCAATGCGCAAAGTGGGTTATCTCCTTAATTCATGATTGAAGGTATGAGGAGTGCATTTAAGTCGCCTGTAAATCCTGCTCTATGGAAGCGGTAAGTGCGATAAATTGTGAAACTGGGAGTTGTTCCGGGCGTTTATTTAGAATTTCGCTTTCGCGAAAGGCATCACTCAAGTCCAGTTGTTTTAGGGAGTTTCGCAAGGTCTTTCTGCGTTGTTGAAAAGCCATTTTGACCACCCGAAACAGCATTTTGGGATCGCAGCCCACATCTTCCCAGTTGTTTTTGCGTCTTAAGCGCAGCACACCACTCTGTACCTTGGGTGGCGGACTGAACACCTGGGGATGGACGGTAAAGAGGTAAGAGGCCTCATAAAAAGCACCCACCAAGACCGATAGGATCCCATAGGCTTTAGAGCCCTCTTTTTCACAGATTCGTTGCGCTACCTCCCGCTGGAACATTCCGGTAAATTCGGGAATGCGATGCCGCCATTCCAGCATTTTAAACACGATCTGGGTACTGATGTTATAGGGAAAGTTGCCAGTAATAGCAAAAGGATGATCGTCAAATAGACTGCTCAGGTCGTAGTTCAGAAAATCAGCTTCCAGAATTTGAAACCGATGGCTTTGAGTGATCTTTGGATGCGCTAAAGGGAACTCCTCCCGGAGATAGGCGATAGATTCCCGGTCTAAATCCATGGCGACCAGGTGTATGTCTTTGAGCAATAAGTACTTGGTAAGGACACCTGTACCCGGGCCGATCTCGAGCACGTGGCTGTAGCCATCCAGACTTAAGGTGTCGGCTATACGTTGGGCAATACCCTCATCTTTCAGGAAATGCTGACCCAGATGTTTTTTTGCCCGAACCGGATCTGCATTTGCGGGATCAGTCTCCCACGGCTTGCCTTTCTTTTTTGATTTGCCCATCTTATCCCGGCGTGCTGCTGGTTACGCGTTGATGTTCACCAATGACTTCCAATTCGGTTCGAAAGGCCACAAATTTACCTTCAAAGCGTTTGGAAGTGGCGCGTAATCGTGGCGCGTCTTCCTGGTAGTATCGATCGAGGATTTCGCGATTTTCCGCCAGATATTGAATGGAATAACTGTAGCCTCCCATTTCTTCGTCCACCAGCACCCGGGTCATCAGGGCGCGAACAAATTTCCCGGTACTGAGCATTTCCGGAATGTGCGTCTCCTTCATCCATTGCAGCCATTCCTGTTGAATGTGTTCTTCAATATTGATGGTGACGTTATAAATAATCATACCTAAGTTTTTAAGGGGTTAGTCACGCCCGGTTGAGCCAGCGTATCGCCTCTTAAGGCTCTAAAACGCCTTTGGGCTTCTACGTAATAAATGCTGTCTGCGAACTCAAAGAGAATAGCACTAAAGTGCTCCTTAGCCAGTTCGATATCGTTCAATTCCTTTTCATAGAGCAGCCCCAGACGAAAATGAGCCTCATCGGCCAGAATGTCCTCTCCGTAATAGGTGAGTATCTTTTGATAGTTGGATTCCGCTTTCGCGAAAGCGCGCTCCTGCTCAAACAACCGGCCCTGAGCAAGAAGAGCTTCATCTTCAATCGATTCGCCCTTATGTTCTTGGAGTAGCTGGTCAAAAGCCGTGATCGCTTCTTGAGGTCGTTGTTGGTAAGCAAGCAAGTCGGCGTGGGCGAACTTTTTAAGTCCGGCCTGCGTACTGTCTTCCTGGGAATTGTCGGCTATAAGCAAATAGAGACTCAAAGCGTCATTAGCGATCAGCTGGGTGGCTGATGATTTAAGCACTTTCAGTTGAGTTTGTGCCCAGTCAAAATCACCCTTGTAATAACTGGTCTTGGCGACCTTAAACCGGGCCTCCTGCGCGAGTACGTGATTTTTTAAACGATCTTGAATTTGTGAATAGTAGATCAAGGCCTGATTAAATTTCTCATCCAGAACTAGGATGTCGGCTAGTTTCATTTTAACCCGGGCCTGCTCAAAAGGATTGAGCTGTTGATCGAGGGTGCTTTTAAGAAAGGCGATGGCCTCTGTTTTGCGTTGCTCTTTATAGGCCATAAAATCGGCGTAAGCCAATTGAAGTTCCAGTACCTGAGCATGTGCCCCGTAGGTGTTTAGCAAGTTTTCAAAGCGACCTCGCAGTTCTTCATAATCGTCTGGAGAAGCCAGGGCTATATCCATATCCACTTGCAGGAGTTGGGCACGAAGGCGCAGCTGCGCGTCATAGGTGGCTTCAATAACGAATTCCAGTATGGGTTTTGCGGCCTGATAGGCTTCCATTTCTACGGCGATGATCGCCAAATCCATGATCCCGCTTAAATTCTGACCGCCTCTCCGAAAAATAGCTTTTTCCTGAACGAAAGCTTTATCGATCTCGTTCTGCTGGACATAGAGCCAACTGAGCAATTCGTTGTAGACCGGATTCTGATGCGTCTGTAGTTTTTTGATCAGCGCTTTGCGAAGTAATTGATTGGCTGCGTGGCCGGGATCTTCGGTGACATAATAGGAAAAGGTACGTCGGGCATTGGGCAAGTATTGGATGTTCTGATCCACCAGTTCCAAATAACTGTCGAACATCTTATCCAGATTCCCTTGTTCCCCATAGATATAGGCGAGTTGTACATTAAAGTTCGATTTGCCGCTGACTTCCATGGCCACGGTATAAGTCTCGATGGCCTCATCCAGTAGGCTGTAGCGTTTAAAAGACTGTCCGATCTGATAGGCCTGAATGGGATCCAAGCGCACCGCTTCAATAGCTTTGTTGTAATACGTTTGAGCTTGTTCCTCCTTGTTCTGAAGTTGGTAATTGTAGCCCAGGTCAACCAGGAGTTGGGGGAAAGCGGAGGTACGTTGCATTCTGGATAAAAGCAATTCTTCAACCTCTTGGTATTGTTCTAACTGTTGCTTCGTGGCGATGAATCCCAAGAGGAAATCCATGGATAATGGTTGTTCGCGTACCAATTGCTCATAAACCAAGGCTGCTTTCTCGTAAGCTCCCTCTTCAAAATACTGTCGGGCTTGATCAAAATCATCGTTTTGCGCCCATAAAGAACAGCAGCAGCATAGGAGTATCGATAAAGAGAGAAGAATCTTTTTCATGCCTTGTAAAGATAACGAATCAGCCGGGGAATGCGTATCATTTGAGAAAGTCATCCTTTATTTTGATGTATTCCGTAGTATCTTTAAAGGACTTAAGGGTAGGGTATGAAAACAATGAATCGCAGAGTATTTGGTAAAAAGATGATCAAAGGGGTCGCGGCAGGAGGCGTACTTATGGGGCTTCCGCTCTCCTGTGCCTTTGGCGAAGCTAAAAAAGATACCAAAAAACTTGGAGTAGCCCTGGTAGGACTCGGCAGTTACAGCGCCGGACAACTCGCCCCGGCCTTACAGCATACCAACCACTGTTATTTAGCCGGAATTGTGACCGGAACTCCGGCCAAAGAAACACGATGGGCCAATCAATACGGAATTCCGGAAAAGAATATCTACAACTATGAAAATTTCGATACGATCGCAGACAATAAGGACATCGACATTGTCTACGTAGTCCTGCCCAATTCCATGCACGCCGAGTTCAGCATACGTGCAGCCAAGGCGGGAAAACATGTGATCTGTGAAAAACCCATGGCGATAAACGTTGAAGAATGTGACGCTATTATTCAGGCCTGTGAGGAGGCCGGCATAAAGCTTAGCGTGGGCTACCGGCTTCAATCAGAGCCTTACACCCAGCAGGTACAGCAATGGGTGGCTAAGCAAACCTTTGGCGCTACGCAGCAGGTAGATGCTGCCGCGGCTTATGTATCTCGAGGGTACCCCGATCAATGGCGTCTGAATAAAGCGCTTTCGGGGGGAGGGGCCTTGATGAATATGGGGGTCTATGCCATTCAGGGGGCTATATACGGCACAGGCGCCAACCCCATCGCAGTGAGTGCCCGTGAAGAAAGCACGCGGCCGGACTATTTCAAGGATACCGATGAAACGGTTTATGCAAATTTTGTGTTTCCAGATGGAGCTCAAGGACAAATTTTCACCTCCCATAATGCCAGTGCGAGCACGCTCGATGTGCAGTGTATCGATGGATTTATCCAATTAGATCCGGCTTATACTTATGGACCCCTGGCGGGGAAAAGCAGCAAGGGGCCTATGACCTTTCCTCATGACAGTCAGCAAAAACTGCAAATGGATGATTTTGCCTTACACATCAAAGAGGGTGCGATCAATCAGGCACCGGGAGCCATGGGTAAGCGCGATATGATCATTATCGAAGCCATATACCGCTCCATTGCAGAAGATGGGAAAACCATCCCCTTGGATTTAGGTACCATGGGTTTGGGTGGTCCTAATCAATAAGGTCAAAACCACAGTAGGGAACCAATACCTCCGGAATTCGGATACCTTTTTCGGTTTGGTAATTTTCCAGTATACCGGCCAATACCCGCGGTAAGGCCAGGGCGCTTCCGTTCAAGGTGTGTACCAATTGTTTATTCCCAGTCTTATCTCTAAACCGAAGTTTGAGTCGGTTGGCCTGAAAGGTTCTGAAATTAGAAACAGAACTGATCTCCAACCAGCGATCCTGGGCGGTGGAGAATACTTCAAAGTCGTAAGTCAAGTGGGAGGTAAACCCTAAGTCGCCGCCACAGAGGCGCAAAATCCGATACGGCAATTTCAGTTCGCGAAGGATTTCTTTGACGTGGTCTACCATGCTATCCAGGGCTTCTGCTGAACGTTCCGGATGTTCCAGTCGAACAATTTCTACTTTGTCAAACTGATGCAAGCGGTTGAGTCCACGTACATGGGCCCCATAAGAACCGGCTTCCCTTCTGAAACAGGGGGTATAGCCCGTTGCCGTGATGGGAAGATCAGTTTCTTCCAGTAATTCGTCCCGCCACATGTTGGTGACCGGGACTTCAGCGGTCGGGATCAGATAGAGATCGTCAGCCGTAACGTGGTACATTTGGCCTTCCTTATCCGGCAGTTGACCGGTCCCAAAACCGGAAGCCTCATTGACCAAATGAGGTACTTGATATTCCGTATAGCCGGCTTCTGTATTCTTGTCTAAAAAATAAGTGATCAAAGCCCGCTGCAATCGAGCACCTTTCCCTTTATAAACCGGAAATCCGGCTCCGGTGATCTTATTCCCCAGTTCAAAGTCAATGATGTCGTAGTTCTTGGCCAACTCCCAATGCGGAAGCGCTTCTTTAGTGAGTTCAGGCACTTCGCCTTCGCGAAAGACCTCCTCATTGTCTTGATCACTGTTCCCTGCGGGGACGCTTTCATGGGGAATGTTTGGGATGGTAAACAACAATTCCTGAAGGGTAGCCTCTGCGGTATTCAATTGCTCTTGCAGCACTTTGGACTGCTCCTTGAGTCCGCTGGTCTTTTGCTTAAGTAAATTGGCCTTTTGAGGCTCCCCACTTTTAAAGAGCTGACCAATTTCTTTACTGAGCTTATTCGATTCAGCCAGGGTATTGTCTAAAGTTGCCTGGGTACTTCTGCGCTGCTCATCTACAGCCAGCACCTGATCTAAGATGACTTCTGCGTCAAAATTACGTTTGGCAAGCGCCTTGACGTAGGCCGCTTTATGATCTCTGATTTGTGATACCTCTAGCATGCGATTGAATTAGGCTGCAAATGTAAATAAATCGGCAGTAAAGACGAAGGGTAGCTAGCCTATTAAAAATCAGAAAATTAGTGATGCACTGACATACTATTTTTTACTAAAAATCAGTTATCATACCACTAACGCCAACACCATCTACTATGAAAACACACTACAGCTACTTGCTCCTGGTGGGACTTTCGGTTTCGCTGATGCAAGCGCAGACGCCCTCGGGAGAACTTCAAACCTGGCACAAAACAACCCTCTCATTTGACGGACCCCAAACCAGCGAAAGCGCTACACCCAATCCGTTCACTGACTATCGCTTGACAGTTACTTTTACCCATGCCGCTGACGCCCGAAGCTATGTCGTACCCGGATTTTATGCCGGCTGTATCGATGCCGCAGAAAGCGGTTGCGAGAGCGGTGCTACCTGGAAAGTGCATTTTGCGCCCGATCGCCCCGGCAGCTGGAATTGGCAGGCCGAATTTACAACCGGAACTGACGTTGCCATTAATAGTGGTGGTTCCAGTGCGGGATTTATGGATGGAGCTACAGGTAGTTTTGAGGTAGCCCCTTCCAATAAAAGCGGCCGGGATTTCAGAGCGCCAAGCAAAGGTCGATTACACTATATTGGAGAACATTATTTAAAGCATTCGGGAACCGCTCCAGATAATCCCAGTGGACCCTGGTTTGTTAAAGCGGGGGCCGATTCACCGGAGAACGCCCTGGCTTACGATGATTTTGATGCGACTCCCAATCGAGGAAATCGCAGAAAGAGCTGGACTCCGCATCAGCAGGACTATGTGTCCAGTGAAGCTTTTAACTATACCTGGCAGGGCGGAAAAGGCAGTGAATTGCTGGGCGTTGTGAACTACCTGTCCCAAAAAGGGGTCAACGCTATGTCTTTTTTGACCTTCAGCCTACATGGCGACGATGAGAACGTCTTCCCGCATTTGTTGAAGGTAGATCTCAACACCTACAATGGGTATGGGGATAGTCAGCAATGGGCAAATGGCATTCATCACGATCGCTTCGACCTTTCGAAAATGGCGCAGTGGGAAGAAATCTTTTCTTATGCCGATCAGAAAGGGGTCTTTCTTCATTTTAAAACCATGGAGACCGAAAATGATAATTTGATGGATGACAACACTTTGGGTCGGGAACGGAAAGTGTACTATCGCGAACTTATTGCTCGATTCGGGCACCATCTGGCTCTAAATTGGAACATTACCGAAGAGTCTACCATCCCCGATGAAGTCACCCGGGAAATTGCAGCTTATATTGCCGAAACGGATCCCTATGATCATCATATCGTTCTGCATACCTATCCCGGGCAGCAGGATGAACGCTACGATCCCTTATTGGGAGATCAATCGGAGCTTACAGGTCCCTCCATTCAGACGGGAAAGAATAACGTGCATCGTGATGTGGTGCGTTGGGTTCAGAAATCAGCCAACGCCGGGAAAAAATGGGTGGTCGCCAATGACGAGCAAGGAAGTGCAAACATCGGTGTCGATGCAGATCCTACAGATAATAAGCTCGTTCGCCATCAGGTACTCTGGGGAGCATTGATGGGCGGGGGCATGGGTGTTGAATATTACTACGGCTACCAGACCGGTGAGACCGATTTGACTGCGCAAGATCATCGATCGCGAGATCAGAAGTATACGGAGGCCGCTTTGGCATTGAACTTTTTCAATACCTATCTTCAAAATGATCTACCAGACATGATATCCATGGATGATCTTACTGCAGACGGAGAGGATTATGCTTTTGCGAAAGCAAATAAGGTATATACCGTGTACCGGCCTAATGGAGGAAGCACAGCGATTAATTTGCCCAATGGAGCCTGGGAGGTTCAATGGTATAATCCCAGGACCGGGGGAGCCCTGAGCTCGGCAGAATCTATTTCAACTACCTTGGTGGCACCCAGTACGGAGGATTGGGTGGCTTTGATCACAGGTACGGCCGGTGGTAATACCTGTGAAGAGACTCTAGAACCCGTGGCTGACGCCTACCTGGAAGGCGGAGTACTAATGGACAATGAGGTGCTTCGGGTCGAAGCGGGTACTAGGGTGAGTTATTTGCAGTATGATTTGACTGCGATTACAGATCCGGTGTCCACGGCACAACTACAGTTGCAAGTGAGTGGCGATCCGGGCTCCGGAGTAATACAAGTGTACAAGGGAAGCGCTACGGGATGGACAGAGGCCAATTTAAACTCGACGAATGCACCTACTGCTGAAGCTTTACTAGGCTCTTTAGTGGGCGATTTTTTAGAAGGTCAAATCTATACCTGGAACTTGACTGGAGTTACCTCTGGCGAACTATTCAATATAATCCTGATTCAAGATAGCGGCAATGACGTTTCTTTTTCGTCACGAACAGGTGTTCAAGCTCCAAGACTACAATTGGAGCTGGACTGCGGGACGCTAGATGTGGACGAGCTCACCTGGGATCAATCCCTTAAGCTCTACCCCAATCCGGTGCAGGATCGGGCCGTTTTAAAAGGAGAACGGATAAGTTCCTGGGCCATTTATACGATGCAGGGTCAACAGATAAGCAGTGCGAAACAAGTGGTAGATGCGTCTCAGCACAGCTTGGATTTAAGTCCACTAGCATCAGGAGTTTATGTACTCGTGGTCGATGGTAATCGGGCAATTCGCTTTCTAAAACGCTAATTGTTTCGTTTTAAGGAAGGGTCGGTTAGATAATCTTCACTGGGCAGTAACCAATCATGATGTCCAAAATGATCCCAGGGCTCTTGTCCCAGATCAATGGTATCGTTGACCAGTTTTTTGTATTTGCGTCCGTTGACCTGAATCTGACTATTGGCATAGATGGCCACCTCACGTCCTTCCGCTTCGTATTTTTTACGCAGGCGCTGTGCCATTTGCCAGATCATGTCCGGTTTGGTCGCAATGGCTCTTTTCTGCTTTCGCGAAAGCATAGCTTCATGATCGATCGCAAAGCGTTCTCCGGTCTGCTTGTCCTCTCCAATAAAAGTGATGTTGCCGCTTTTAGAGCGGAGCATCATGCGCCAACTCAAGCGATGTCCCTCTTCGGTCCACAGTACATCATCGGTAATAAACCAGTGGCGCAAGGGGAGCGCGATCTGAGTTGCGAAATACAGGGCAAAGAGCGTGATCCCTACTTTGGAATAGCTGGGCACATGAACTTCTTGCGCATCGTAGTATGGTTTGCGGCGTATAAATAGTTTGTGAATGGTCTTAGGTTCGAAAAAGAACAGGGTAAAGGCCAGAGACAAGTAGGGGAAGATGCCGATCTGGAACACAATGCTGTTGAATAAATGAAAGAAGATGGAGATGAAAAACGCCCATTTTCGAGTCGGTTTCCAAAGCAAGGCTGGAATGATCAATCCGTCAAATAGGATCCCTACATAGGCGATGGCATAATGTACCCAGGATTCCTGGAGAAGATCACCCACCAATGGATAATCGGCGCGAGCACGCATCAGACGAGCTGGCACACTGGCATCGAGCCAGTCCGGGTATAATTTGGCGATACTCGCGTAGGTGTATACGATCCAAAGCTGTGCAATGATGATGATATAAACCCAATTGGGCATAGCGATACGCTTGATAGAAGGGTTTCTTTTGGCGTCCAGGCTGGCATAGTGATTAGCAGGCAGCAGTGTCATGATACCGCAAAGTAGCATCAACAAATAGTAGTGATTGTTGTAAGACGACTTTTGCATCAAATACACCCCAGCCCACATCAGGCCGTAGCTGAACATGGCTATTCGATAGCGGTAGCCCAAGGCCACACAAACGCCACACAAGCCCATAAGACCGTAGTAGAAATACATCCCATTTCCGGGCAAGGGTTGCAAAAAATCAAAGCCAATAAAGTTGAAAGTAAACTCGCCTTCCAGCAGGGTGCGGTCAATCCAGCCGGTTAGGATGGCTCCCCAGGCTTCCAAGGTGATCAATACTCCGAAAAAAATCCGGAATACGATTAAGGCACTGTTGTCTACCTGTTTAAAGAGCCAATTATTCAGCTTCATAATTTTGAATAAAGCGACGAGAGAATTCTTCATCCCGCTGCATGGCAGCGACGAGTACACTCACGGAACTGAATTTTTGTTCATCGCGAATGCGGGTGAGCAATTCTATCTGAAGTGGTTGTTGGTAAAGATCCTGATCAAAATCAAAAAAGAAAGTCTCGATGGTTTGGTGGGTGCCTCCCACAGTGGGGTTGGTGCCAATGCTGGTCATCCCGTAAATCGATTGTTCTCCCACCTGGGCCTTTACTACGTATATTCCTGAAGCAGGGATCAATTTGTACGGTTCGGCGATTTGCAAATTGGCGGTTGGATATCCAATGGTACGTCCAATCTGCTTGCCTTCCACCACACTTCCGCTCAGCATGAACGGATAGCCCAGGTAAGTGTTGGCCAGATCAATATCGCCGGCTTCCAGGGCCCGTCTGATCTTGGTCGAACTGATGGCTACGTCGTCGATGTCCTGTTTGGAAATTTCCTCCACTTCAAAATCAAAGCTTTCGCCAAAACGCTTCAGATCGTCAATATTGGCGTTGCGATTTCGGCCAAAATGATGATCATAGCCAATGATGACCTTACGCGCCTTGAGGCGATTGACCAAGATATTTTCTACAAAGCTTTCCGCAGAAAGACGGGAAAATTCCCGGGTAAAAGGATGAACGATCAATTGATCGATACCGGTGGCCTCCAAAAGTCTTTTACGTTCTTCAATGGTATTGATGAGGCGAATATCGCTGTCCTGCTGAAGTACCATTCTGGGGTGAGGAAAGAAGGTGAGCACCAGTGAGGAAAGACCGTTTGTTTTACCACTTTCGATCAATCGTTGCATGATCTTGCGATGCCCCAGATGTACTCCGTCGAAGGTGCCGATGGTGACCACGGTCCCGGAGCTGGGTTTAAATTCTTTGGCCGTATTGTAGATTTCCAAATTTACTTTCCGTTAAAGGTGTTCATGGTTTCCTGTACGCCCGCTAAAACGAACGATTCTATCAGTTGGCGAGCCGTGTCCAAACGTTCGGGTAGGGCAGCCTCTTCTTCAGGGCCCCAGCTTCCCAACACGTAGTCCACCTGCCGCCCTTTGCTGAATTGATCGCCAATCCCAAAGCGAAATCGGGCGTATTGGGTGGTACCCAGTTGTGCCTGAATATCTTTAAGTCCGTTGTGCCCCCCGTCACTGCCTTTGGTTTTTACACGAATGGTGCCAAAATCAAGATTGAGATCATCCGTAATGACCAACATGTTCTGTATGTGGATTTTTTCGGTTTGCAGCCAATGTCGCACCGCTTTCCCGCTCAAATTCATGTACGTATTCGGTTTCAAGAGGGTCAGTTGGCGACCTTTGATTTTCGTCTTGGCGATGTCACCCAAGCGAGCGGTCTCCCACTCAGCTTGCTGCGCTTTCGCGAAAGCGTCGACAATCTTAAATCCAATATTGTGGCGGGTATTTTCGTATTTGGGGCCTATGTTCCCCAAACCAACGATCAGAAATTTTTTCATGGGGTCTAGTTGTTCATCCTTTTGGGAGGAGGTGCCAAAGAGTCTACCAAAAAAGGCTAGCATACAATCATGGGTCTTACTACCTTATAAAAATATAGGTTCTCCCGGCCTGTGCAAAAGGAATTTATAGTTTAATTTGATTGTTTTTATCACATAAAAAAACCTTCTGCGCATGCAGAAGGTTTTGTTGTTGTAGAGCAAGGGAAAATCTATTCCTGAGTCGCTTCTTCAGAAGCTCCTTCGGCTCCTTCAGCAGCTCCTTCAGCTCCTTCTTCACCTTCCATTCCTTCTTCATCCAGTTCTTCTTCTTCATCTTCAATGATGTTACGTGAAGTACGAACCTGACAAACTACTGTGTTTTCCGGCGCTAAGATTTTGTAGTCGTCGTGAGCCAATTCGGCCACGTACAACTTGCTTCCAATCTTGAGCTCACTAATGTCTGCTTCTAAGTAATCCGGAAGATTCTTAGGCAATGCTTTTACACGCAGTTTACGATTGGTTTTACGAAGTACACCTCCGTTTCTCACCCCTTTGGAGTTTCCTACAAAGTGTACCGGAATCATCATACTCACTTCTTTACCATCAAAAATCTGGTAGAAGTCGATGTGCATGATCCGGTCTGTTACCGGGTGGAACTGGATGTCCTGAAGAATCGCTTTAACGACTTCTCCGCCTTCCAATTCAATTTCGACCGTGTGCGCATCTGCGGTGTAAATCAGGTCTCTGAACGCCAGTTCTGGCGCGCTAAAATGCACTGGTTCATCACCTCCGTATACTACGCAAGGGACCATTCCAGCATTACGTAAGGCGGCTGCTGCCTTCTTGCCCACGCTTTCTCTTTTGGATCCTTCGATCTTAATTGACTTCATTTATTTAGTATTAATTAAAAATTTACATGATAAACTTCGATGCAATGCTGGTGTTGTTATTCACCCGGTGCATAACATCGGCAAAAAGGGGAGCACAGCTCACCACTTTTATTTTTTTACTTTCTTGTTTCAACGGAATACTGTCGGTGACGATCAGTTCTTCCAGTTTGCTGGCTTCCAAACGCTCATAGGCATTTCCGCTTAAGATGGCATGCGTACAAATAGCGCGTACGCTCAAAGCACCTTTTTCCATCATCAGGTCAGCCGCTTTGGTCAGGGTGCCTGCGGTATCCACCATGTCATCGGCGAGGATGACGTGCTGCCCTTCCACGTTACCGATCAGTTCCATATGCGAGATCACATTGGCTTTAGCGCGTTGTTTGTAGCATATGACCACTTCGCTTTCCATGGCTTTAGAATAGGCATAAGCCCTCTTACTTCCTCCCATATCCGGCGAGGCCATGGTCAGATTCTCCAGGCCTAGATTTTTGATGTAGGGCAGGAAGAGCGTTGAGGCGAACAAGTGATCGACCGGCTTTTCGAAAAAGCCCTGAATTTGATCTGCATGCAAGTCCATGGTAATGATGCGGGTCGCTCCAGCGGTTTCTAAGAGGTTAGCCACTAATTTAGCGGCGATGGGAACCCGAGGTTTATCTTTTCGGTCTTGTCGTGCCCATCCAAAATAAGGAATGACTGCCGTGATGTGGCGGGCAGAAGCACGCTTGGCAGCATCCAGCATCAAGAGCATTTCCATCAAGTTGTCACTGCTAGGCATGGTAGAACCGATAATGAATACCCGAGCACCACGCACTGATTCTTCAAAAGACGGTTGAAACTCACCATCGCTGTAGGTGGAGGTAATGATTTTCCCTAAGTCCTGCCCGTATTCCTTGGCAATTTTTTCAGCTAAGGCCTTACTGGCAGAGCAAGCGAATAATTTTGGTTCCGGTACTGTGGTCTGCATAGGTGCGTAAATGCTTGATTATGGAGGGGATTCCAGCCCCAAAAATCGAGGTGCAAATTTAGAAATTAATTTGGCTTTTGAAGTATAATTATGAGGAATTTACAGGAGGGAAAAGAAATTATTCTTAATTTTGCCGTCCAGAATTGCCTTGGTCCTGCCTACGGCAGATAAAGGCGAGAACGAATTGGTAGACCTGCCTACCGTCAGGCAGGCGCGCTGCGACTTAACTCGCAGTATTGAAAAAGTGATGGTATTGATATGGGTTTATGCGATATCAAGTGTGAATCAGAACTACATTTATGTAGGAATGACTCAAGATTTATTTGCCAGAATTAAGAGGCATAATGCAGGCAGAGAACGCACAACAAAGCCCTATCTGCCCTATGAATTGATTTATAGTGACTCTTTTGAAACAAGAGCGTTAGCTCGGAAAAAGGAAAAGTTCCTCAAAACAGGAGTAGGAAAAGAAAAATTACGACTTTTAAGAAGTAATAAAAATAAATAGCCTTGGTGGCGGAATTGGTAGACGCGCGCGACTCAAACTCGCGTTCTTCGGAGTGTGGGTTCGATTCCCACCCAAGGTACAATAAGCCAAAAAATTGGCAAGAAGCGAGCAATCTTAAATAAAGAAAGCTCGCTTTTTTTATTTGAGAGCGTGAGACTTCAATTTTTTGGCTTTCACGCGGAGCTTGCAGGGAACATTCGCCGCAGGCGAATAAATCCCACCTCGATTCGATTGCTTCAATGTACAGAAGCTCGCTTTTTTTTGGAATAAAGCGAAGTGTTTGTTTTTGTTGCTTTCACGCGGAGCGTGAAGGGAACATTCGCCGGAGGCGAATGAGTGTCATGCACTACACAATGCGCCAAGAGCATGATTTCTTAGTGCCATTATTTGGTAATGCATCACTGCTGACCGAGCTCTAAAGTATCCTTGTATTGTATCCTTAAGTTCTCGAGCTCTTGATGCAAGTTCGCAACTATGTCTGTGTAAGCCGTGTCGCGATAGACATTGTTCATCTCCATAGGGTCTTTTATACGGTCATATAATTCCCATTCATCTATGTCATAATAAAAATGGGTCAATTTATATTCTTTGGTCACTATTCCATAATGCCTTTTGACCATATGGACTGATGGATATTCATAATAATGGTAGTAAACAGCATCTCTATTCCATTTTTCTTTTTGATTCTTAAGAAGAGGCACTAAACTTTCCCCCTGCATATCATTAGGAGCTTCAATTCCTGCTGCATCAAGTAGAGTCTGTGCATAATCAAGGTTTTGAACCATTTCATCTTCAACAGTGCCCGGTTTAATAGTGTTAGGCCATCTCACGATCAACGGGGTTTTGAAGGACTCATCGTAAATAAACCTTTTGTCAAACCAGCCGTGTTCCCCCAAATAAAAACCTTGATCAGACGTATATACTACTATGGTGTTCTCTGTAAGACCACTTGCATCGAGATAATCAAGGACCCTTCCGATATTATCGTCTACCGATGAAATGCAAGCCAGATAATCCTGCATATATCGTTGATATTTCCATTTCATTTTTTCCTCCTCAGTCATTTTTGGCCAATTCGTTTTGAAGAATTGATTTATGGTGTCTAAAACTGGATCATATTGAGCTTTCTGTTCTGGATTGGCACGCCCATAGGGTCCGTAAAAGCCATTTTCATACTCTGCCACCTGAGGATAAACAGATCCCATTTCTGCTAAGGTTTCCGGTCTTATTTTACTGTCATGGCTGTACATCATATGGTTCAATAGATTCATTTCTGCTGTCTTGGCAGCAGTGCCTCTATTCTCATAGTTGTCAAACAGGGTAGCAGGTTCTGGAAATGATTTGGTAGAATATTCTTTAAATTTTTCAGGAGTAGGCCACCATGGTCGATGGGGGGCTTTGTGGAAATACATCATCATAAACGGCTTAGCGGGATTTCTTTTTTCTTTTAACCAATCAAGTGTCAAATCGGTTATGATATTAGTAACATGACCTTGAATGGTGGTGTCTCCAAGATTAGAAATAAAGTCTGGGTTGATATAGTGCCCTTGACCTGGTAAGATCATAAATTCATCTATTCCTTTAGGATTATTTCCAAAGTGGAGCTTCCCGAACATGGCCGTTTGGTAACCATTTTTCTGAAAAATTTGAGGAAAGGTAACCTGAGAAGTATCAAAGGGCATTGAGTTATCCATTTTACCATTGATGTGAGTATGTTTCCCCGTTAATATAGTCGCTCTGGAAGGAGCACAAATTGAATTGGAAACGCATGCATTGGTAAATAACATCCCTTCTTTCGCCAATCGGTCAATATTCGGAGTCTCGATCAATTGCCTCCCGTAGGCACTTATGGCCTGATAAGCGTGGTCATCAGCCATTATGAATAATATATTTGGGACATCATTGGTCTGTTGTTGCTTTTCCAGATTTTTTGAGTTTTGACAACTGGCAAAAACAAAAATGGAGATCAAAAGTCTCAAAGGTTTCAGTGGACTCATTCTAACTGTCATTTTTTCTAGGATTATAAGTAATTAAACGCCTTATTAGAGAGTGGTCAATATTTTTTTTTCAATAGTATTAAATTTAAAGTAATGATCCATGTGCTCATCTTGATAGTAATCTAGTTAATTAGGATGAAGCTCAATCCTAATCCCGTTTCTCCATATTCCGGAGTTGAATCCCTAGCGCTTTGGTCGATAACTGCACCTCAATCAATGAGAGTATCAAGGAGATCATCAAGGCCAACAGACTGATTCCAAAGACCAAATTGGCCCAAAACGTCAGTTCAATGTAGATCAGAAACATCGTAATCACAGCCAGGAGGAAACTAATTATAGCCACCGCCTGCATATTTTTGATGATGGCGAGTCGGCCTCTGAGCTTTTTCACCTGTAAGCCTACAGCTTCAGATTCTGTCTTTACATAGGTGTCGTGCAAGTTTCGGATCAAAGCGGCGATCGCCAGGTAACGGGCGTTGTACGCCAGCATGGTCAGGGAGATGGCAGGAAATAACAAAGCCGGGATACTGAGGGTGAGTTCCATCTGTTTTTTATTAAAAATAGCCTTTCTTGTGCTATTGGGCGAAGTAAGTAGTCAACTTTGATCACAAGGTCAATCGTCTCGTTTACTAAAACAGTTCGCCAGCAAGTACACAACTTATGGACGCTTCCTCCGTTCTTTTTGAGGGCTCTAAATTAGTTGTATTTTTAAGCTCCCTAAAAACACTATTTATGGCAGATTTTTGGCTGTATTTTAAACTTGGCCTCACGCATGTACTGGACTGGAATGCTTACGATCATTTACTTTTCCTCGTGGTCATTACGGTTCCTTACTTGTTTAAAGATTGGAAACGGGTATTTCTTTTAGTCACCTTATTTACCCTTGGTCATACCGCTTCTTTGATTCTCTCGGCCTATGAGGTGATCTCGGTGAATGCTCGAATCGTCGAATTCCTGATTCCCCTGACCATTCTTATTGCAGCACTCTACAATATTTTTACGGCCGGTAAGAAGAACAGTAACGATAAGCTGGGCGTGCTACTGATGAGCGCCGTCTTTTTTGGCTTGATCCACGGATTGGGATTCTCCAATTATTTTAAGATGATGACTCAGGGACTTTCAAGCAAGATCCTTCCCCTGGTCGAGTTCGCTCTGGGCGTTGAAGCGGCTCAGATCATCATCGTTATGGTGGTATTGATCATCGGTTTTATTGGTCAAACGCTATTTCGCTTTTCACGTCGCGATTGGGTGATGATTACTTCAGCCATTGTATCAGGAATGGTAATTCCCATACTCATAGAGAACAGAATTTGGTGAATTTTTAACTACCCGGCCATTGGCGTTGGTCTTTAATCCCTGTATTTTCGTGAATTAAGAAATGTAGCTGTTTGCGCTTTCGCGAAAGCAGAATCAAAAACAAGGCTAAAGCAAAGCTACCCTCCATGAGTAAAAAACAACGGAAATACGATATCGCTTACTTACGGATGGCCCGGGAATGGGGTAAGCTGTCGTATTGCGAACGCCGACAGGTAGGTGCCATTATCGTCAAAGACAAGATGATCATTTCTGATGGGTACAATGGAACACCTACCGGTTTTGAGAATGTGTGTGAGGATGAGGAAGGCGCGACCAAATGGTATGTCTTGCACGCAGAAGCCAATGCTATTCTCAAGGTAGCTTCTTCCACGCAGTCTTGTCAGGGAGCCACCCTATACATTACCATGTCGCCCTGCAAAGATTGTAGCAAATTGATCCACCAGGCGGGTATCAAACGCTTGGTATATATGACCGATTATAAAGATAATAGCGGCCTAAAATTTTTAGAGCGTGCAGGCGTTGATATAGTGCACCTCTCGGAAGTAGATGATGTATGAAATTGAATAAAGTGTATTTACCCGTATTCCTGGCTATGGCCATCGCCCTGGGGATGGTCATAGGAGGAAAGCTGGACTACAACAGTGGTACGGCGGGGCTCTTTGGTGCCAATTCTAAAAAGGAAAAACTCAACCGACTTATTGATTACATCGACTTTGAATACGTAGACGACATCAACACCGACAGTATTGTCGAGGTGACTGTCAACGGCATCCTGGAGAATCTCGATCCGCATTCGGTCTACATTCCTCCACAAGAAGTAGCGGAGATCGAAGAAAGTATGCGTGGTGATTTTGTAGGGATCGGCGTCAGCTTTTATGCATATCGCGATTCTGTAGCCGTGATTCAGGCCATTAGTGGAGGCCCCAGTGATCGCGTGGGCATTCGCGGAGGAGATCGTATCGTATATGCCAACGGTCAATCCTTAGTGGGCAACAGTTTGACCGACGACAGCCTTACCAGTATCTTAAAAGGAAAAGTGGATACGCCGGTGAGTCTGGTAGTTAAGCGCAGGGGTGCTGACGAATTGCTCAACTTTAAGCTAAAACGCAGCGTCGTCCCTATTCAGAGTGTGGATGCCAGCTATATGCTGACTGACAGTCTGGGGTATGTCAAGATCAATCGCTTTGCAGAATCTACCCATAAAGAATTTGAGAAGGCACTGCAATCATTACGTGCTCAGGGAGCTACTCAGATCGCTCTCGACCTGAGAAATAATCCGGGCGGCTATATTTCGGCTGCAGAAAAGGTGGCCGATGAATTCCTGAAAAAAGATAAACTCATCTTATTTACTAAGAATAAATCAGGAAAAAAAGAGGAAACTTTTGCCACGCGAAAGGGAACTTTTGAAGATGCTGAAGTCTTCGTGCTGATCAATGAAAATAGTGCCTCGGCCAGCGAGATCGTAGCCGGAGCCATTCAGGATAATGATAAGGGGTTGATCGTGGGAAGGAGGTCCTTTGGAAAAGGGCTGGTGCAGCGGGAAATGGCTTTGGGAGACGGAAGTGCTGTCCGCCTGACCATAGCGCGCTACTACACACCTACCGGACGCAGCATTCAGCGGCCTTATGGTAATGGAAACAAAGCTTATTTCAACGATTATCTGGATCGCTATAAAAATGGCGAACTCAATTCTGTAGACAGCATTCAGGTGGCTGATTCGCTGAAATTCAGAACACCTCTGGGCAAAATTGTTTATGGTGGAGGGGGTATCATTCCGGATGTTTTTGTGGCCAAAGACACCAATTTTGAATTGGAAACCTTGAATTACGCTTTGCGTTCCGGATTTATGGCACGCTTTGTTTTTGAGCTGCTGGAGGAAGATCGACCTTACTACAACAGCTTAAGTTTAGCCGAGTTTAAGGAGGAAATAGAGATCAGTGATGAAAATATGAAGGATTTCTTATCTTTCGCCGCAGATAGAAACTTTAAAATCTCTCTAAGTCAGTATCAGGAGACTTTAAAACGCTATATCAAAGCCACTATGGCGCAACAGCTTTTTGGGAACAATGTTTTTGAGCAAATGCTCAATGAGTACGACCCTGTTATCGAAAAAGTGATCGCGCTGAGCAAGAGTTAGCTTATGATTATTATCGCATCCATATTCGTCTTTATCATTGCCGTAGTGTTCCGTTTACTGGACAATAGCGCAGGGATATTAATTTCTAATGGCATTTCGGTAAGTCCCTTTTATCTTTCAGAGGTGGAGGTTAAAAAAGAAATGACCAAGATAGAAGATCGAAAGCTCAAGCGTAAACTAAAGCGTACCATTATCTTTCAGCGCTTGCACAAGATTTTTGTCGTACTCGCCGTAGTGACCCTCATTGCGGGTATCGTTTATGAGATCTACCATCCGCAATTGATCCATTTATTCTAAGACCGGTTTATGTCGGGCGCCATTTTTCAGACTGCAATCGCCTGCAGCGATTAGCGCTGCTTTTTTTCCTTGATCTTTCGTGCGCGCAGCAAGATGATCAATAAGAGCATGGCGCATCCGGAAGCCAAAATGCTGATGGCCGCTACTTGATTAGTTCCCCGAAAGGGCAACTCCGTATCTATCTGAAATAGGTTGAATACCAGGAGCGCGGCGGATAAAAAAAGAAGGATATAAATAAAGACTTTCATAGCGTTTATAATCTGATGCAAAAATAGGGCATAAAAGGGTTCCCGGTGATGGAAGATCGCCAACTTAAATTCACTGTCCTAAAAGGAGCATCCGCTTAAGGTATAGTATCTTTATCACCTTAAAAAAAAGCATTCGCATGTTTCAACTGGGTAAAACCATCGTATCGGAAGATCTCATCGAAAAGGATTTTGTTTGTAATCTAAACGCCTGTAAGGGAGAGTGCTGTATTGCCGGTGAAGCCGGTGCCCCGCTGGAAGCAGACGAGACAGAAATCCTAAAAGCTATTTATCCCAAGGTCAAACCGTTCTTAAGACCGGAAGGGATTACTGCTATTGAACAGCAGGGAACCCACATTACTACTGAGCTTGGCGAACTGGAAACCCCGCTTGTGGAAGGGAAGGAATGCGCCTACGTTACGTTTACGAAGGAAGGCGTGGCCTCTTGTGGGATTGAAGATGCCTTTCATGCCGGGGAGGTAAATTTTAGAAAGCCTATTTCCTGCCATCTGTATCCGGTACGGGTACAGCAATATTCTCAGTTTGCGGCCGTCAATTACCACCGCTGGCCCATTTGTGATGATGCCTGTACTTTAGGAGCCTCCTTACAAGTTCCGGTCTATCAGTTCACCAAGGCCGCGCTGGTTCGAAAATTTGGGGAATCCTGGTATAAAGAATTACGGGAAGTAGCCGAGACCATGACCGAAAAAAAGAAGAATAATGGAAATCGCTAGTCTGATCAGTGCCCTGCTGTTGCTTGCAGCTGGAGCAGCAATTCATTACGGAAAAATGTACCATTTGATTGCGGGATACAATACCAAATCGAAAGAAGAGCAAAACAAGATCGATGTGCAGGGCATAGGCCGATTGATGTTTCGGTGTTTTACGGTGATGGCGGCTGTCTTGTTGTTAGGTGCCCTGTGCTCCTGGTTACTGCAAAATCCCGTCTATGCCATGATCGGCAACGGCGTCGCTTTTTTAGGGGTGTTTCCCTTTTTGTTGATCAAAGCCAACAGCAGTCAATTCAAAAGAAGTACGGATGGCAATACCTGACACGCTGCAACTCCGGTCTAAATTACCGGACGTGGGTACCACTATTTTTACCGTCATGAGTCAACTGGCGCATGAGCATCAGGCGTTGAACTTGTCTCAGGGCTTTCCCAACTTTGAAATGGATCCTCAATTGATCCGATTGGCGCAAGAGGCGATGAGTGAAGGCTATAATCAATATGCACCCATGGCGGGAATTTTTTCGCTGCGGGAAGCTATAGCGCGTAAAGTAGAGCGCTGTTACGGAGCCACCTACGATCCGGAGCAGGAGATAACTGTCACCGTAGGAGCTACCCAAGCTATTTTTACAGCCATAGCCACCGTGATCCGTCCCGGTGATGAAGTGTTGCTCTTTAAACCGGCCTATGACTGTTACGAGCCCGCCATCGCGGTTCAGGGGGGTACTGCCGTTCCTCTTGGGATGACGGCACCTGATTTTGAGATCCCCTGGCAGCAGGTGAAGCAGGCGATCTCCACGAAGACGAAAATGATCATCATCAATACGCCCAACAATCCTAGCGGGAAGATATGGAGCCGTCAGGATATGGAACAATTGGAAGCAGTGACCCGAGGAACCGACATTGTTATTTTAAGTGATGAGGTCTACGAACACATGGTCTATGACGGCATGGAGCACCAAAGCGTAGCCAGATTCTCGGCTTTACGAGAGCGCAGCTTTATCACGGCCTCTTTCGGGAAGACCTTTCACAATACGGGATGGAAAACCGGGTATTGCCTGGCCCCATCTAAGCTGATGGAAGAATTTCGAAAGGTGCATCAATTCAATGTGTTTTGTACCAATCATCCGGTACAGCGCGCTTTCGCGAAATACCTGGAGCATCCTGCGCATTACGAAACCCTGCCCGCTTTTTATCAAAACAAACGAGACCGCTTTCTGGATGCTGTAGCCGATTCCCGGTTTGCATTCACTCCGGCGGAAGGCACCTATTTTCAGTTGCTCGATTACAGCGCCATCAGTGAGGAATCGGACACGGAATTTGCCAGGCGTCTGGTCAAAGAACACGGCATTGCCAGCATCCCCATTTCGCCCTTTATGCAAGAGGAGGAAGACCGAAAGCTATTGCGTTTTTGTTTTGCCAAGACTGACGATACGTTGGAGGCTGCCGGAAAAATACTCCGAGGCATTTAAGTAAACAACCGGTCCCATAGTTCAAGGGATAGAATAGGAGTTTCCTAAACTCTAGATCCAGGTTCGAGTCCTGGTGGGATCACGATTTCATTCTTTCAGTTGGCGAGCGATATACCCGCGCACCAATTCAGTAGTTACCCCAAAGGCCAGGTGGGCCAGTAGTTCGTTGGCTTGCAAGTGTAAGGGGATCTCGGTGGGATCGTCTTTTAGTCCGAGTAAGGGCAGTGAGGTTTCGTGGGTGCCTATCCAGGTAGTCGCCCCAAAAACAGCACCCGAGAGTAGATCAGTTTCTTCTTCATCGCGCCGTGCGTAGCCATAGGTAGCTCCTAAACTGGCTCCCATGGGAATATTAACCAATTGTTCAGCCAGGGCTTTATTACTCTCGCTTACTTTTTCCCCGGTGATCTTGAGACTGAGATCGTCCACGATTTTGAGTTGTGCCGAGCGGGTATCGGGTTGGCGTACGGGTAAAAAGCGTTCGATCAAACTTTTCACGGCGACCCCGGCCAGGCCACCCAAGACCCCAGAAATTAACCCCCTACTCACGTTGGAGGCAAGGGTTTCTTTTTCTAACCAGGCTTCTACTGCATTACTCATCGATATCGATTTTGAAAATTAAAGGTCTCATTAACTATTAACTCTGTTGCGCATAAAAATTCATCATAGCGATCACATCCTCTTCTGTAGTGATACGACGCTCGTCTAAGTACTCGAGCATGAAGGGGACTTCCTCAAAAAAGTTCCTAAAATAACGGTTCTTTAATTTCACCTTTTCTAGGGTATCCTCTTTATAACCAAAGTAATAATTGCGCTCTACCAGATAGGTAGGTGGAATGTTTCGGCCGTAGCTGGTCTCTGCAGTTCTGCCCGGTCTGATGCTTCCCTGCATTTTCGCCAAAAACAAAAGGTCATTGGTGTCGGCGATCTCTGCGATATAGCCTAGAAGAACCTCATCTTCCGTGGTATAGTTGCCGAGCGTATAGGTATAATCAGGGAAGGCAAAGGAGTAGGTGTCATACCGTGGAAGTACGTAAACTTCTTCCTCTTTAGGATCGATTTTGATCTCTACCTGATCTTTTATGGCGTTATATCGCATAAGCGCTTTTTGCGGTTCTCTTTCCTGCGATAGGATCATGCCCTGGATAAATTGATTTTCAAAATAAGGCGAGCCTTTAATGGTTTCCGAACGCGCATCAGCCGGAAGATTTTTCAAATTGTCTCTAAGTCCGAGATAGTCGTTGGTCACATTGGCATTATTCCCAAGGTTTTGAGCCAATAGGAGATTAGAGGTAAGCAATAGTAGGGTGAATAGGGCATTCCGCATTGAATATTCTTTTTTTTAGAGCTTAATAATACGGGATTGCAAACGTTACAAGGCGTAAGCTTATGTTAAGATTTACTAATTTTTTATGGCTTTCATGAGTTGTTGAACAAAGGCTGCTTGCTTGCTGGGCTCCAGCCAGCGGGTGACCACCACGAGATCGTGCAGCGGATCGATCATGATGAAATTTCCGCCAAAACCAGCGGCATAGTACAGCGTTTCTGGGGCACCTTCGATGTAGCGATTCCCCGGTCTATTGAGCCACCACATCAAGCCGTAGTTGGGATTGGGAGCGGAAGGCGTGGTGGCCTGCTCAATCCAGGAGGGAGAGAGAATCTGTTGGTCTTTCCATTTTCCCTGATTCAGAAAAAGTAAGCCAAAGCGGGCCATGTCTTGGGTAGAAATAAATAAACCGCCACCGCTATGACCCCCTCCGGTCACCGACTTCATGCGCTGCCCATCGATCACCGTCCAGGCATCCTCGTAACCGTACCAACGCCAGGTAGTACTGGCCCCTATGGCATCCATGAGCTCTTCCTTCAGCACTTGTGGCAAGGGGTTGGCGCCAGACTTGAAGCAGGCTGTAGGCCAGTACATTCACGCGTACGTCATTGTATTCCATGACCGTACCCGGCGCTACGGGTTTGGTGTATTGCCAGTCATCGATACCCCCTTCCCGCGGGGGACGATCCGCCCAATCTTTGATGCCCCATAAACTGCCTTGCCAGGCACTGTTCTGTTCCAGAAGATGCTTCCAGGTGATCTGTGCATTATGAGCGCCGTCAAATGTACCCTCCCAAACATACTTGCCCACCTTATCGTCCAATGTATGGATGAGTTGGCGATCCAGGGCAAGTCCGGCAACGGTAGACAGAAAACTTTTGGTAACGGAAAAGGTCATATCTACCCGATCAATAGCTCCCCATTGCGCCACAAGACGACCCCGATACAAGATCATTCCGGCCGGGCCTCCGCGTTTCTTGGTCGGCCCAAGGATTTCATGAAAAGGCTCTCGGCTAAAACCCTCAAGAATGGCGATTCTCAGATCACGCGAACCTTGATATTCGTTCGCTTTCGCGAAAGCGACGACTTCTTCCAGCCCTGATTCACTCCAGCCCAGGTCTTTGGCACTGACCGTCGCCCAGTCGTCAAAGCGCTCCGGAAAATAAAAATCCTGCGCAAAGCAGGAACTAAGGGATACAACTAAAAAGAAGACAACTAACATTCGACTTTTACGCATAGGCTGCGCGTGGGCGAAAATTCTGTACGATGGTGCGTTTAAATTTTTGTACGTCATAGGGCTTTACAATAATATCATTCATGCCCGAATCGAATATCTTGGAGCGCATGTCTTCCACTTCAACGGCCGTTAAAGCGATCACCGGTGTGGCTTGATCAAAAGTTCTGATTTCACGGGTGGCTTGCAAACCATCCATTACCGGCATATGCACATCCATGAGAATCAGGTCGTAGTCATGCGAACGAACCATGTCAACGGCTTCCTGTCCATTGCGGGCCATATGACAATGTACTAAATCTTTTTCTAGAATTTTTTGAGTGATGGTACGGTTGATCTTATTATCGTCCACAATGAGGATACGCTTCCCATGAAGCATATCGACTGTATACAATGGACTAACGTGTTTCTGCTCACCCTCTTCCGGTTTGGCAGCTACTTCGAAGGGAAGGGTAAAGTAGAAATTGGAGCCTTTGCCCAATTCGCTCTCCAGATGTATTTCAGCCCCAGAGAGCTGCAACAATCGACTGACGATGGGCAGTCCCAGACCGGTACCCTGATAATCGTAATTCGTCGCGTTCCCTTGAGAGAACTCTTCAAATATGGACTCCTGCTTATCAGCTGCGATCCCAATGCCCGTGTCCTGAACTGAAAACTGGAGATAGGCCTGTTTACCTTCCCGCTTGTCTTGACTTACCTTGACCGTGATTTGACCATCTTCCGTAAACTTGGTCGCATTACCTACCAGATTCATCAATATCTGAGAGAGCATGACCGAATTGCCCTGAATGTAAGAAGGCACCTCCGGAGCGATCTCGATCTGAATGGTATTGTTATTCTGAATCCGGATGTACTCAAACGATAAGGTCAATGTCTCTAATAGTTCGCGTAGGTTGAAAACTTCATTCGATTTCTCGATTTTATTGGAGTCAATTTTATTGATCTGTAATACGTCGTTAATGAGGGCCAGGAGGTAATTGGCCGAAAATTTAAGTGATTTTAGATCTGCCCGGTGATTCTTAAGGGATTCATCTTCCAGTAATATGGAGGTCATTCCAATAACGCCGTATAATGGAGTACGCAGTTCGTGACTGACCGTTGAGAAAAAGTTACTTTTTACTTTAGCCAGGCGTTCCGACTCATTTTTAGCCTGTAAATATTCTTCGTTCTGAATTTTGATCTTCTGGACTAATTTTTTTCTGCGCTGTGACGTGGAGTAGTAATGCAGCAAGGTGATCAGAAATACGATACAAAGCGCAGCCAGCAAATAATTGATGATGCTTTTGTTCTGGACCAATTGCGATTGTAGATTCAGTTCAATTTCCTGTCTTTTAGCATCTTGTTGATACTGGTTCAATTTCAATTGCGCAGCAAGCTGAGCAGATTCTTTTGATTTTTCCAGCTCGTAATTCTTATCCTTAATGCTGTCGTATTTCTTGAAAAAGTTTAAGGCTTCCTCATATTGACCCAATCCTTCCAAAGCTTTGCTGTACTCTCCGTAGGTGTACTCCTGGTCGATAGACTGTTCCTTTTTAAAATTGAAGCTAAGGTTAGGCAAAAGAATTTCCTGTGCCTTGTTGTAATCCTTGATTTGATTGTAGTGCAGTGCGGCCAGAGGTCTAAAGGCCGTAGCGAAAGCGGTATCTCCCTGCTTCAACATATAGGGAACCAATGCTTTCAATTGGTCAACGACTCGCATACTGTGGGTCGTATCTTCGATTTCTTTGAGCGCTTCGAGATAGTTGAAGTAGGTAATGCTCAACGCCGTACTGTCCTTTCGCTTATTGAAGATAGCGATCGCTTTTTCAAATAAGGAAATACATTTCCCCTTATCCGTATTCAGATAAAGATTGGCCAAATCAGAATAACTGTAAGCGAGCAGTTTTTCGTCCTCCATCTTTAGTGCCAGATCACGGGCTTTTTCAAAATGTACGCGTGCCTGTATAGAATCCTTTTGAAAAAGGTAATCATAGCCTAGACCGGAATAGGCGATCTGAGCATAGCGATCATGACCCATAGCTTGGGCTTGCTTTAATAGGCGTAGGTTGAACTTAAAGGAGTCACTAAATCGGCCGGAATTGTAGGCTACTACCGTAGAATCGTGAAGAGCAGACAACTGATCTTCAAGAAATACAGTATTCCCTTCCAATTCCCCTTCAGGATTGGTAGTTAGATCCTGCGCCAGGCTACTAAGACTGACGAAGGTGATCAGGACGATAAGTGGGAGTCTTATCAAAATCTAAGATCTATCGGCCAAAGGTAACAAAAATATGGATAAAGTGTACTTTAGGTGTGCTATCAAGGCCCTCATTTTACGTTTTATAAGAAAAGGATTACATGAAATTTGATTTTTCCTGCGTTTAAATAAGGGCTGGCGAAATAGTTCTTTTATAATGTGCTTCCTTATTGTAATTTTAAAAAGAAGATGAATGTGGTCAATCTAGTTTGGTGAATACCAGAGGTTAGGATTTGGACAATCATCTTTACAACGAGTATGTTTAAGTGTTAATTTTATATTAGCTAAACAGGCAAGTCGCTGATCACTTAGCGCCCTTGCCTGTTTTTTTGTAGTTTTCAAGAATGCAGGATCAATTATTCAACGCCATACGCGCCGGAGACGTAGCTTCAGTAAAAAAAGTGATAGCGACTCATCCTGAACATATCAATACTCGGGATTCTCGGGGGTCTAGTCCTTTACTACTGGCTACCTATTATGGAAACGAAGATATTTCTAAGGCCTTGCTCGATGCGGGAGCCGATGTCAATGCCCGGGATGCGAGTGGAAATACGCCACTGATGGGGGTCTGCTTTAAAGGATACACGCCCATGGCTAAAATGCTTCTGGAACATGGAGCGGATGTCAATGCGATCAATTTTAATCAAGCCTCTGCTTTGATTTATGCGGCCACCTTCAATCAACAAGAAATTATCGATCTTCTTCTAGAGGCCGGAGCGGATAAAGGGCTTAAAGACACTCGAGGTCATACCGCAGCCGATCATGCCCGGTTACAAGGCCTAGAAGAGCTATCAAAAAAATTGGAACATGCAGGATGAGATTAACATCAATCACTTGCAACTACTGCGATTTCGAAAGGAGGGATTCAGCAAATCGAATATCCTATCCGCCTTTGAAGAGCGATCTCTACAGCGTTATTTACAATCCGGCTTAGGCAAGAACGTCTTCGTTATCAGTACTCCAATTAGTCTGGACATCTATTATCTGGCCCCTGAACCTCGACAGCATTTCGTGAAGAATGGGCTAGAGGTCATTGGCATTCCCGAAGCCAAAGTCAGACAACTGATCGCTGCGGGAGAAAAGCAAGGGAATGAAGTACTCACGTACTTCAATACCGTGGTCAACGCGCTACGAGAACATCCTCAGTTGTTTTTAAAGTGCTGTAAAAAATTGAGTCAAAAGTTCAATGAAGATCCGCATCCGGGTAGTTTGGTTCGCCTACTTTACAGTTATTACGATATTTTAGTGGAACGCTTACTTCAAAAAAATGAATTGCCTCACGCTGAAAAAATCACAGCGCTTCGACTACGGCCCGAGTATAACACCCTTGCCCAAAGTAATACCCGAAGTCTTGCCAAACGCTGGTTGGGCACCCTACACCACAACTAAATTATTCGTTTACGCATCATCAGGTCAAATTGCTCATCTTCCCCGATCCAATAGGAATGGGTGTCGAAGGCTTGAAATCCGTTCTTAAGATAAAATCGAATGGCTGCTTTATTCTGCTCCCAAACACCTAACCAGAGCCAGGTCGCTGAGGTGTTACGAAGCATAGCCTCTAGTTGTTCAATCAATCGCTGGCCTAATCCTTGACCTTGATAGTCCTGTTTTACGTAAATACGCTCCAACTCTACTGTATGCTTACCTACCGCTTCGTTCTGTGCTGCACCAAAATTCAATTTGAGGTAGCCTACCGCTATTTTGTCCTCTAAAGCTGCGTCAACTTTCCGGGTTTCTACCAAGTAGAATTGGCTTTCAGGATCTTCGAGCTGCCTGGCTATAGTATCAGCAGAAAATGCGGTTTGCAGGTAATGTTCAAAGTCCTCTTCTCGGTTCATCGAACGAAACGCCTCATCAAAAGTGGTTCGTCCTAAAGTACACAGTACTTCAAGATCGTTCTCATCGCAAAGCCGTAAGCTAAAATCGATCATGAATCAGTGACTAAAGGATCTGCTTTAATTTAATAGGAGGTTCCAACTTCGATTTACCCAACATCTTGATAAAGGCGAGACCGCTGAGGTAGGCATCTCCCAAAGCCGTGTGGCGATCCTTCATTCGGATTTTCAAAATTTTACACAACTCATCCAGGCTAATGTGTCGTTCTGCTTCAAAACCGGGTTGAATATGATCCCGATAGAATCTGCCGGTATCTATGGTTTGGTTCTTCAATTTTTTCAATCCATGCCGCTTTAAAGCCTGATTGATCATGGCCAGATCGAAGGTGATATGGTGCCCAATAAGGACCGCATTTGAAATAAAATCAAGAAAAGATTCCAGGGCTTCCAATTCACTCATTTTTGATCGTCCGCTTTTTCGTATTCCATGAATCGCCACCGTGTCTTTTCGAAAGTATTTCTGAGCCACAAAAGTCTCCATGGCTTCATGCACCTGAATTTTTTTGTCTTCAATAGCAATGGCTCCAAGGCTCAACATACGGTCCTTCTGTTTATGGAGGCCAGTGGTTTCACAGTCAATGGCCACGAAGCGGGTGTCGTCCACATAATCGGACGTTTCTTTGTCAAAGCTATTTACATAGGCCTCCCAGAAGGCAGGATAAGAAGTATTGGGGGAGAAAAGAGAGAATAAAGACATGGCTAGAGTTGAAAACGAACTTTTAACACTTCCTGAATATCTTTAAGCGGTTTAAAACAGCGCTTGAGTTTGAGACGTTCCGCCTTGGTCAACGACTCCAATTTGATCAATTTTCCGGTATCCCCATTTTTCAATCCCTGACGGGTCCTGAATTTCAAGAGCGCTTTGAACGCATAGGCACAATTTTCATAGAGTTCTCTGTTTTGTGGCTCTATGGTTGCCAAATGCTCAAAACGAGAAGCGGTATTGTTGACGTTGCGCTGGGAGGTCGCCAGTACCAGAATGCGAGCGGCGTCGATAAGGGGAAGCATGGCTCGACTTTTAATATCAAAGATGTCCTTATGCTTCCCGTCGTATTCCACCAGGAATTGGCGGAAGAAGCCTAAAGGGGGCGGATTTTTTAAGGCGTCTTTAGCGAGCACCGAAAAGAAGCGGGAATCTCCTTTTAGACTGTTCAGGATACTGTCCGATAATTTAGTGACCAGGGTGGTCTCCCCATAGATGTAAGCATAATCAAAGAAAATGGAGCTGTACAGAATATTTTCCGGAGTGGGAATGGTGATCCAGTCATGAAATTGTTTCTTCCATTGGGATAGGGGCAGGCACCACTTGGGATTGCTCGCCATCATTTCAGCGGCACAATAGGCATAACCTACTTTATGCATGATCTTATTCACACGACTGGCTAGTTTGACAAAATAGTCCTGGGTAAAGTTTGCTTTCTCCTGGCTGACGTCTTCAAACACTAAGGCATTATCCTGATCAGTGAGCAAAAGTTGCTCACCACGACCCTGACTCCCAATAGCCAGCCAGGCAAACTTACAGGGCGGGGGAGTCACCATTTTTGCGAGTGCCAGTTCAATGCTTCGTATGACAATGGCTTCGTTAATTTCGGTAACGATCTTGGCAATATGCGAGAGCGGTAGATTCTGTTCAAGATAATTCCGTAAGAGTTGGGTGGTTTGCTGTCGGATCTCCCGCAATCGACTGGCTTTGGGTGCTCTTTTGATGGCTTTTAAAAGCACTACCGGGTTGTTAGCTAAGCTGACTTTAAGGTCGTGCTGGGTTAATATGCCTACTAATTTTGTGTCTGGCGTACCATCTTCCGTAAAGCACAGGTGATTGATGTTGTTTTTTAACATGATCAGCTGGGCTTGTGCTGCACTTAGGTCTTTTTTAAAACAACGCACCGGCGAACTCATGATCGCTTTAACAGGTTCTGTGATCCCATGATCGCCCGTGGCCACCGTATTTCTTAAATCGCGATTGGTCAGTATGCCCACAGGTTTCCCTTCTTTAACGACCACCAAAGCCCCAACCTTTTTTTTACGCATCAGTCGGGCGGCCACCTGAATCTCTGTTTTCGGGCCGCAAACGATCGGTTTTTTGCTGTATTGGGCTTTTTGATGATCGATCAAACTGGAGGAACGTTCTACACTGTAGGGAGTGAATAACTTCCCGCTTTCCTGCAAAGCCGAAGGATTCGGTACATTGGAGGCGAAACTTGCGATTAGAAAATTGCTCACTTGATTATTCGAAAGCGCAATCGGTAAGAAGTGTTCTATGGGAATTCCGTAAACGATGGTTTCTTCATTAGCCACCGCGTATAATTGATAATTTTCTTTGGTAATTAAGGGCCGCAATCCAAAAATATCCCCTTCATCACAGATATCGACCATTTGTGAATCCGGCTGGAGGTCATTGACCAGACGTACGGCGCCTTCATGGACTACATAAAATAGTTTGTGATAATCTTCGTTCTTTTCAAAAATGACCTCATTCTTTTCGAAGTAAGCGACCTCGACCTGCTCGCAGATGTCCAGTAAGACGGGCTTACTCAAAAAGTGAAAAGGCGGATATTTTTTTATAAAATCGTATATGCGCTCCGCGATACTATTTCCCATGCTATGCTGTTGCTTACATGGAAGATAACTAAAAGATTACTATCTTTTGCCCTTTTAATCTATGAAAGAAACCCTCAAAATCGCCATCCTACAAGGCCCCTTAGCCTGGGAAGATCCTCAGGCCAACCGCGAATATTATTTCAAACGGGCCAAGGCGGTCAAACCGGAAACCGATCTGGTGTTGATGCCTGAAATGTTCACTACCGGATTCACCATGAATCCCAAGCCCTTTGCAGAACCCATGGATGGTACTACCGTCCAGAACATGCAAGCCTTAGCTAGAGGGAGTGGTTTTGCCATTGCGGGCAGTTTGATCATCGAGGAAGATGAAAAGTATTACAATCGCTTTATTTTCTGCCATCCCGACGGACATCTCGATTTTTACAATAAACGACATCTGTTCACCTTGTCCGGGGAACATGAGAACTACACTCCGGGTAAAGACCCAAAAGTCATTGATTTTGAAGGCTGGAAACTCTTTCCGCAAATTTGTTATGACCTGCGCTTCCCGGTCTATTCACGAAATACCTGGAATTACGATGCAGTGATCTACGTAGCCAACTGGCCAGAGGCCCGGATCAATGCCTGGGATATTCTGCTCCGTGCACGTGCCATCGAAAATATGGCCTATAGTGTAGGCGTCAATCGGGTGGGTCGCGATGGCAATGACCTGGATTATAATGGGCACAGTGCCGTTTTTGATGCTTTGGGTACGCCGCTCGCTTTCGCGAAAGAAGAACCGACCATCCTATATACGGAACTGGAGAGCCTTCATTTAGTCGAAACACGCAGAAAGTTGGATTTCCTGGCCGACCGGGATGAATTTACCTTAACCGAAAAGTGATCTTTGGCAACCATCCAGATCGTATATCAATCACCTCCGGATAATAAATGACCTCCTCCGCCTGGCGTTTTTCCAGGAAACTACCCGGATCGTAACGCCCGTTGCTATTGGCGTCCTCCACTAATCGAATCAGGTATTTTCCCGGGTCTAGGGCGTTAAATTTGAATATGGTTTGCCCACTTTGCGCCCATTGTTCCTGGGATACCACTCCTTTTTCATCGGTAAGCTGGATCAGATACGGATAGCGCTCTGTCCCTTCAAGCGTAAGCTCCAGATCTCCATAGTCTGACAACGACCGCGTTCGTATGCTATACCTTAAGGTATCATTGGTTTGCTCTACAAAATCAGTAAACGCTCCGGGCAGTGCGAGCAAGGTGTAGCTGCTTTTTTCCATACGTTCGAACTCAAAACGAACCAGGGCTTCTTTCATCACAGGATATACCTGAAATACCATAGGGATACTATCATTGCGCACTAAACGAATCTGTGTGGTATCGATTTGTACAATAGGATTGTTGGGCCTGATCTCATAGGGTTTCAAAAGGTTGAGCGTACCTCCGGTGACTGGTGAGAATCGGAGTGAATCGGGAGGGGCGTTACGCACCCGTCCTACCAGCGTGTCCTGAAGACCTGGCGCAACTGCAAGAAATTGAACGGTGTCTAAAACTGCTTTGGGTTGAAACCAGTACTGTATGGTGTCCTGGCCGGGAATGCGGTATCGCAAAGACTTGAAGCCTTCTGGTTTGGGGGATAGCCATTCTAAACGCAAAGAATCGGCACGGCCTTGCACCAGGAATTTGGCCGTATGTACACTGGAAAATTGAACGCGCTCTATGCTCAATTTGGGCGCCTCCTGAAACAATTCGAGAGTATAGCTGCTATCGGTGGGCAACTGGATGTATTCTTTCGCGAAAGCGATCTTATCCTGATTGGGCTCGAAGGTATAATTTCCGTTTTCATCCTTTAAGGCGACCAATTGGTAGCTGCCTGCCTTAAGATTGGTCAATTCAAAGCTCGTCAGGCTATCCAGCGTATTGGTGACGTACTTGGGTCGGTCTTTGTAAATAGTGGAATCTGTAAACGTACTGTCTACTTCATATAACATTACGGTTACAAAATTGTCCGTTTCCGGAAGCAAGGCATCTTTGATGCTGCCGCTTAGGGTCAACGAGTCAATGACCGGACCTGTGGAAAATACGTACTTGAAAAAAGACAGGGGATTGCCTTCGTTGTTATCTTGTATACTCTGTCCAAAATTGAACACGTAGGTAGTGTTGGCTTCCAGCGTATCGCTGATCTTGATCTCAATGTATTTGGAGGCGGCGCCTTGCGGACTGATTTGCGGTCGCTCTAAGGGGGGAGAGACGATTAGCTGTTTTTGCACATTGTTGAGTTTGACGTACTCGTCAAAATAGATGCGAATACGATCAGCTTCAAAATTGGTGGTGTAATTGGGCGGCTCTGCTTTGACGAAAGTGGGAGGTGTCGTGTCCTCGGGGCCTCCGGTTGGAGAGCCGCGTTTAGCGCATTGGACCACCGTAAGTGCGAGAACCAATGAAACCAGTAGGTATTTCAGAATCGGCTTCAATACAATTTATTTAGCATGGGCGCCACAAAGAAACGATTTTTGAGGGAGTTTGGGGCTAGCGAGCCATGGCCATGGTAGCCAGGCTCAAGCGAAGATCCGGGATCGCGCTAAGCGCCCTGGCACATGCCTCGACTGTAGCACCGGTGGTGATCAGATCGTCGACAAGCAAGAGGTGCTTTCCGGCTAAGGAGGATACTTCGGGAACCTCGAAGGTATGGAGCAGCGTTCCGCTTCGATTGAAACGGGCCTTAAGCGCTTGAGCCCCGGTGGCTTGTTTCTTCACCAAAACATCCTCCCGGTAATCGATTTTCAGTGCTTTAGCGATCTCCTGACCAAAACCGCTGACCTGATTGTAGCCCCTTTGGCGCCGCTTTGAGGGGTGCAGCGGTACCGGAATGACCAGGTCAATACCCTGATAAGCCTCTTCATTTTTCAATTCATTCCCTAGCCATTCTCCCAAAAAAGCACTTACTTGCTCTTGTCCCTTGTACTTGAGCTGATGGATCAATTGCTGCACCGCACTTTTCTTACTGTAATGAAATAAGGCAGTGGCGTACTCGAGAGTGACCCGCCCGTACAATACTTTTTTGATAGAATCATCGTTGTAGTGATGGAAGTGGGTCAGTGGCAGCTCGTGCAGACAGCGTGTACAAAGCAGGGCATCCTGACGGGAAAGCGCAGATTCGCAGCACAAACAGAAAGCCGGATAGAAGAGATTGTAGAGCGCTTGCAGCATAAAGCCAAAAGATTAAAGTAACCAACCAACCTAAAAGAGAACCCCAAGAATGAATGCCCAACGTAGTAATCGCGCCTTGCGGGTACTTACCGTTACCCTAGGAATCCTTTTGCTTGGCTTGAGTGTGTACACGATCAAGTTTTACAACGAAGTAAAAGATAATGAAAAAGCACTGGTTGAGGAAAAATCAGTGGTCGAGGGCGAGTTACGCGATATCATCGCTAAATACAACGAAGAAATTGCTGAAAACAATGATCTCAAAGCGGAGTTGGTGCAAGCCCGATCGCGCATCGAAACCCTGCTGGATTCTTTGGAGCAAACCCGTGCCTCACAAGCTTTACTCGAAGGTTATCGCGCTGAGATCCGTAGTCTACGAAGAGAACGGGAATCATTCATTACACTTACGCGAAAGCTAAAAGCGGAGAATGAGAAGTTGGCACAACAACAAAATTCTGCACTGCAGATGATCGATCGCAGTCAATCCATTCAGGACTCACTCCGCATGCAAAACGACAGTCTGCAAAGCAGTTTGGCTCAAGGCGCCTTACTCACGGTCAGTAACCTGAGACCCCAGGCCGTCTTAGAACGCAACAGTGGCAAATTGATCACTACTGCCCGCGCCCGTCGCGCGGATAAACTCAATGTGTGTTTTTCGGTAGATCGCAATACCTTGGCAGCGCCCGGAACACGGAACTTCTACATCCAGGTCATAGATCCTAAGAACAATGTTCAGGGTGATCGCGCTGAAGTCGCTTTTGATGAGCAGATTTTACGGTACAGCACCCTGATCGCCCTCGATTATGCCAATGAAGCGCAGACTGTGTGCAGTCGCATTGCTCCCTCCGGAGAGCAATTTGTAGAAGGGATCTATAGAGTCCTGATTTTTGAAAATGCACGGCTGTTAGCGAGCGAAGTGATCAACCTGAAATAATAGCAGCAAAAGCCTTAGAAAACCCTTGATAATTCAAGGGTTTTTTTATTTTTGAGGGCTTAAAATAGAAGGACCATGGCAAATGAAGATCAGTTCAAAAAAGTAATTTCTCACGCTAAGGAATACGGCTATATTTTTGGAAGTAGCGAAATCTACGACGGCCTCAGTGCTGTGTACGATTACGGCCAGATGGGAGTGGAACTGAAGAAGAACATTCGGGACTATTGGTGGCGTGCCATGGTGCAACTTCACGAGAATATTGTGGGTCTTGACGCCGCCATCCTCATGCACCCCACTACCTGGAAAGCGTCTGGTCACGTAGATGCCTTTAACGATCCCCTGATCGACAACAAAGATTCTAAAAAACGCTACCGCGCCGATGTATTGATCGAGGACTATGCGGAGAAGCAGAATCAAAAAGCGGCCAAAGAAATCGAAAAGGCCAGAAAACGCTTTGGTGAGGCCTTTGATGAACAGGAATTTGTCAGCACTAACCCACGTGTGATCCGGTATCACACCAAGGCCAATGAAGCGGTCAAACGTTTGGCGCAATACCTGGAGGCGAATGATCTGGAAGCCGTCAAAGCCCTGATCGAAGAGCTGGAGATCGCCGATCCGGATACAGGATCCCGCAACTGGACTGAAGTTCGTCAGTTCAACCTGATGTTCGGCACCAAACTAGGTGCTTCAGCAGAAAGTGCGACCGATCTCTACCTCCGGCCGGAAACTGCTCAAGGGATCTTTGTTAATTTTTTGAATGTGCAAAAATCCGGACGGATGAAAATTCCTTTTGGGATCGCACAGACCGGAAAAGCCTTCCGCAATGAGATCGTGGCCCGGCAGTTTATTTTTAGAATGCGGGAGTTTGAACAAATGGAGATGCAATTCTTCGTTCGACCTGGTGAGGAGATCACCTGGTACAACCACTGGAAGGAAGCCCGCTTAAAATGGCATTTGTCCTTAGGCCTGGGGGAAGAGAACTACCGCTTTCACGATCACGAGAAACTCGCCCACTATGCCAACGCAGCGGCGGATATCGAATTTAACTTTCCCTTTGGATTTAAGGAATTGGAAGGTATTCATTCGCGTACGGACTTTGACCTGAAGGCTCATGAGGCTTACTCCGGCAAGAAATTGCAATTCTACGATCCGGAACTGGAGCAGAACTACGTGCCTTACGTCGTGGAAACCTCCATTGGCCTGGACCGTATGTTCCTGGCTGTTTTCTCAACGGCTCTAGAAGATGAAAAACTGGAAAACGGAAGTGAACGTACCGTTCTCAAGCTTCCGGCCGTGCTGGCCCCCTATAAAGCTGCTATCCTTCCATTGGTCAAGAAAGACGGACTTCCAGAGATCGCTCAGGAATTGATGGATGAATTGAAACTGGACTTCCAGATTGATTATGATGAAAAAGATGCCATTGGAAGACGATACCGCCGTCAGGATGCCGCCGGTACCCCCTTGTGCATCACCATTGATCACGACACCAAGGAAGACCAGCAGGTAACCGTGCGGTACCGGGACAGTATGGAGCAAAAACGGGTGCCTTTAACTGAGGTGGCCGCTTTGATCGATAAAGAAGTCAACTTCAAACACTGGATCAACCGCTAATCAAAAATAGGCGCGCAGCTGTACATTTCCGGTATGAATGGTTCGGGTATCCGGACTTTTCCTTCCAAAATAAGACAGGTTGAGGTCTAGAAAGTTAGTCAGTTTACGCTGGGCGACCAGATTCCAGGTGAAGTTGGTCCCGGGCTGCAAACCCTCCAGAATTTGATAGGCGACCGGCGAGAAGGTGCTTCCCTGAAAGTCATTCTGGATGTATTTAAACTCCCCGTTCATCGATAGTTTAGGCGCTTTCGCGAAAGCGAACGCTATCCCCAGATTGTGCTGTACCAAGGCTTCCCCTCCGTTTAAGGTATTGGATTTCTCCTGATACTCATACAAGGCCTCAATGCGCGAATTGAGATTGAATAAATAGGAAATCCTGGGATTGAACCCGGATTGATCGATACTGAAATTGCGGGAGGGAAAATTCTCAGCAAAGCTGGAGGTGACCCCGGTTTCCAACATCAGATTAAACAACCAGGTTTCCTTGATCTTATGTAAAAAATTCAGTTGATGGCTGTATTGATCGCTTTCCTGCAGACCGATGGTAAGCAGCTGCCGGCTCACGCTGCTCAGGTAAGTGTAGGAGGTTGTGTAGCGCTGCTGTGCCCGATTAAAAAAGAGGGTATTCCGGAAGCTGAGGTTGACCCCCAGATCGTCTTCCCGCTCCCGAAAAGGATTTAAAGGAATGGACTTCCCCTGACGCAAGGTATTGCGATCAATGATGTAACTGGTTTGGTTGTAAAACCGGGAGAGTACTTTTTTAAAGCCTTGTCTGCCGGACCACTGCTGTGGATTCAAGGTCAATTGCTGACTCCACTTGTTTTGATGGGTCTTAACAAAGACCCGGTTGGGTAAGAGCAGGCGCACAAAATCAGCTTCATCCACAAATTGGGCCAGTTCAAACTCTTCTAATTGTTGTACGCCATCTCCGTTATAATCGTTCCAGGTATAGTTTCCCTGCCCCTCATCAACAGCGATATAGGTAAAATCCTGACGGGGTTGAGTTCCGCTATTGGTTTCAAATACGGTGTTCCAGCGCAGGAAATCATTGAACAAACGCTGATCAAAGAGCAAACGCGAATTGAGTGAAATTTCGGTTTCCCGTTCCTGATCTTCATAATTCAGGCGACGGTAATTGACAAACAAGGAGAGGGCTGTGCTCTCGTTTTTTAGCAATTGACTTTCCAGAAAATAGGTATTGGACTGATTTACCCGTTCAATCTGGGTAGCAAAGCCGGTAGCCGGCTGTGGAATACTGTCATTCAAGCGGTAGCGATAACCCACTTGTACGTACACCTGAGTACTATCACCAAGACCGGTGAAAACTTCATAGCTCTGAAAACGTTGACTCTCGGGCGTTAAGGAATCATTGACCTTGGCACGTCGTTCATTGTCCTCCCCCTGGATTTTGGCACCCACCCAGGTTTTCTTAAAGCCATAAATAGCGCCGAGATTGGCCCGACTAAAGGCGGAGGCAAATCCGGTATCTTCTGCATCTAAGGCACTGGCGAAAAATTGGGTGCGTAAGTTGCCAAAAGTGTAACGCCCACTAACCGTATGACGATAGCCCTGATAGGTGTTCCGAAAGACCAGGTTTTCAAAGCGATAGGAAAGAAGACCTTTGGCGAAAGCATTGTAATCCAGGCCTAAGGCCAAAAAGCTCTGATCGGCAATGGGGTTTTGAGCTGCGGTAGGAGACAGGCTGTTCAGATTCCAATCGCGGGAGAATTCCACATTATACAGACGTTCCGGATTGCGAAACTCCTGTTGTACATAATCCCATTGACCCACCAATTGTAATTGGTTTTTTGGGATGTTCAGCGAGTCTTCTGCGTTGACTACGGTGGTTTGAAGTAATTGTTGCCGCAGCTGTACATGAGTGGCCAGCGCTTCGTTATCGCCGTCGTCCAGGTTAGAGAATAAATTTTGATCGTTATTGGAGCCGGCGATCTCAAATTCCAGTTGAGTCTTCTCACCCTGGTAGCTCCCGTTGACCACGCCTACCTGTAATTTGTTAGGCGCAAAAAGCTGCACCACCGGAGCGAAATTTCCCTGAGGAACCCCATTGACAGGAGCAACATATTCGAAGATACGACTGATGGCGTTGGTTGATTGGAGGACATAATCCCCTTGATTGGGTCCTACGGGACTGAAGCGTACATTGAAGAGTTCTTCATCGGGATCTGAGCTGAATTCAAATACTTCCTGACCATTGATGAGGGTACGCCGGTAAAGAATCTTGTTTTCACTAAAGGAGTCCGCGACTGCGCTGGGGGCTATTTGCGCGCTACGATCATCTCCGGCGGCTTGCAATACGGATACCTGTGCTTCGGTTAGGCTTTGCTGCAAAGGCTGATTCTTGGCGTCATTTTCTGAATAGACATGTGCTCCCAATTGCCAGCGTCCATTGTCGCTTTGGTATCGACTCCCTCCGTAACCGATAAATCGAGTAAAATTTCGTTCGCTGTACTGGTATTCCACGGTGATCCGCATCTCGCTGGTGATCGGGACGGTAGCGTTAAAGCGAACTTCCCCCGCATTATAATCAATGATGTAGTCGGCCAACTCGCCGCGTTCCAGTTGTACTCCATTGATGAATACCTTTTCACTTCCGGATACGATAAGCACGAAGAGCTCCCCGTTGGGTCCGGTTAGTTTATACGGTCCTTGATTTCCTTCCTGTCCGATAATGATCGATCGCGTAAAAATACCGCGCACCAAGGCCCCAGAAGCGAAGCCCTCCAATTGCCCTCCAGATTCAAAACTCGTGGTCCCCTGCAGGGCGAGGCCCTGAATCTTTTTCGTGAAAGCGCCAAAATAAGAGGTAGTGTTCTGTAGATCTACGTCTCCAGCCCTGATCTTCCAATTGTCGCTGAATAATTCAATAAAGACCTGGTCGAATTCATCCAGGCTCTGGGAGTATCCGCCTTCCTGATTGGGAATATTCGCATCTTGTATGGAGGCACGAAGGGTCACCGAATTACTGATCTTCCCACTGATCTGCAGATCCAATTCGCTGTTCAACACACTATTTTGGTTATTACCCACAGAGATACCGCGAATGATGCTTCCGTTGGTGCTCAATCCGTCGAAAGGTTTGACCGTGGTGGTGGAAGTGGGCGTGCTGAATTGATAGACGCGTTCCTGATTCCCGCTACTGCGCACTACACGCCTCGGATCGTAAAGAGAATAGCTTCGGGTCAAAAACTCCGGATAGACCCGATAAGTAATGATCAGGGAATCCGGGTACGTGGATAGAGCCTCCTTAGGACGTATACTTCCCCGGGCCAGATCAATGGTAAAGCGTGAGGTATCTATGGATTGCCCTTGGGTACTTAAGAAGGCTATAGACGCCGGCAGTATGGAAAGACTGTCTATCTGAATTCGGTCCTGAACCGCAACCTTTTTGCTCCGTTTTTCCTGATAAGCGGCGTCCTGGGCATGCAGAACTCCGGCCATTCCCAGAAATAGAAAAACGATTAATGGACGCATGGGTAGTAAAACTACGGAGATTAGGGATTTAGTATGTGAGGTAAATGTAAAGTTTATGCGGCGAAGGCCAAGAAGAGCGCGACTGAATTACTAATTTCGCTTCTGAATAATTGAAGTCTTGGGGGCTTTCTCAAGACGCCTTATGGAACACTAAAATAAAGCGATAGTATGAAGATTGTCTCCTATAATGTGAATGGAATACGCGCCGCACTGCGCAAAGACCTATTGGGTTGGTTAAAACAAACCGATCCTGATGTGCTTTGTATACAGGAAACCAAAGCAAATGTCGATCAGATCGACCCTGGGGTCTTTGAGGATCTAGGCTATCATCATTATTGGTTCAGTGCGCAGAAGAAAGGCTATAGCGGGGTGGCCATACTGACGAAAAAAGAACCCAAACACGTGGAATACGGCACCGGGATCTCCTCCATGGATCAGGAGGGAAGAAATCTGCGCGTCGATTTTGATGATCTTTCCGTGATGAGCTTATACCTCCCCTCGGGAACCAATACGGCCCGTTTGGACCATAAGTTGGAGTATATGGACCTTTTCCAGGACTACGTCAACGAGTTGAAACAAGATCATCCCAATTTAGTGATTGGCGGAGATTACAATATTTGTCATGAAGCGATCGACATTCATGATCCGGTACGCAATAAGAACGTCAGTGGTTTTTTACCGGTAGAACGGGAATGGATCGGGAATTTTATCGAGAGTGGTTTTATAGATTCTTTTCGCCATCTCAACAAAGAACCGGATCAGTATACCTGGTGGAGTTACCGGGCTAATGCCCGCGCCAATAACAAAGGCTGGCGTATCGATTACAATATGGTGAGTGCTCCTTTAAAAGAAAAGATCAAAAGAGCCGTTATCTTATCAGAAGCCTACCACAGCGATCATTGTCCGCATTTGGTAGAGCTGACCTAAAATCGTGTACATGAAGAAACTACTTATAGGGTGCGGGGCGCTTTTGTTGTTAAGCACCTCCTGTGTATCGGCCAAACTACACAAAGAATTAGAAGAAGATTACGCTTTCGCGAAAGAGAAAAACCGCTTGCTAGAGGAAGCACTGGCGAATCGGGATCGCGAATTGAATGTCTTGCAGACGCAGTATGAAAAGTTGCTGGCGGAGACCGAAGCGGTTCGCGTGGAGCGGGAAAAGCTTTTTCGTGACCTTAGTCTGACCCAACAGAATTTAGAGAATCTGCAGGACTCCTATGATGCCCTGGAGTCGAACAGCAGCAGTACGCTGGCTGCGAATGTTCAAGAAAATAGAAGACTCTTACAAGAGTTGGAGGACAAGCAACGCCGACTTACTCAAGAGCGGGAACGACTCGAAGCCTTGCAGCGGGATTTGGCTGATCGATCGGCACGAGTGGCAGAGCTGGAGGAAGTGATCGCCAGCAAAGAAGCCTCCATGAGACAATTGAAAGAGGCCATCTCCAGAGCCTTGGTTGATTTTGAAGGCAAAGGTCTGACCGTAGAACAATGGGACGGAAAGGTCTATGTTTCTCTGGAAAACAAATTGCTTTTTGAAAGTGGTAGCTGGACGGTAGGAACTCAGGGGCGTCAAGCCGTACAACAATTGGCCGCTGTGCTGGCTCAGAATCCAGACATTTCAGTGCTGATTGAAGGACATACGGACAATGTCCCTTATTCCGGTTCTGGAGCGCTACAGGACAATTGGGACCTGTCGACCAAACGAGCTACCGCCATTGTGCATATTCTGGAAGGGTATTCAGGCATCGATAAAAAGAACCTAACCGCCGCCGGACGTGGGGAGTTCGCCCCCATAGCCCCTAACACCACTCCGGAGAATCGGGCTAAAAATCGAAGGATTGAGATCATCCTAACCCCTAAACTGGATGAGATTACCCGATTAATCAACGATATTTAAAACGAGACGACCAGACTAAAGATTTAAGACCCTCTTAACCCCCTGCTCTTGGAGTGGGGGTTATTTTTGATTGCATTTTGAAAAAGCCACTATGAAATACGATTACCTACCCAATACAGATATAAAAGTTTCCAAGATTTGCCTGGGCTCCATGACCTGGGGAGAACAGAATACCGAGGAAGAGGGACACGCTCAATTGGACTATGCCCTGGAACAAGGGGTCAACTTTATCGATACTGCAGAATTGTATTCGGTGCCGGCGCGTAAAGAGACCTATGGCAGCACGGAACGCATCATCGGGAGCTGGTTAAAGAAAACGAGCAAACGAGAGCAGGTTGTTATTGCTAGTAAAATTGCAGGACCTGCTGATTTTACTAAGCATATCCGCACCGGAGGCTTCGCAGCCCATGAAATTGACGATGCCATCGAAAAAAGCCTGAAACGACTACAAACTGATTATATTGACCTGTATCAACTCCACTGGCCGGAGCGGAATACGAATTACTTCGGGCAGCGAGGCTATGTGCATCAGGAAGACGAAGCCTGGAAAGACAATTTCAACTCGGTGCTCACCCGCTTACAAAAACACATCAACGCAGGTAATATTCGCCACATCGGGCTTTCTAATGAGACGCCTTATGGATTATCCCGCTACCTGGAGGAGCATCGACACGGGGATTTGCCTAAAATGATTACGGTTCAGAATCCGTACAATTTACTCAACCGTAAAGACGAGATCGGATTGACAGAGATCATGCTGCGGGAAGAAGTAGGTCACTTGCCGTATTCTCCTTTGGGTTTTGGACAATTGACCGGAAAATACCTGGGGGGTAAAATGCCAGAAGGTTCCCGGGTACAGCGCTTCCCCAATTACAATCGCTATCACAACGAACGTGCATTTGAAGCGACGCGACGCTATAAATCCATAGCCGATGAGCACGGACTGAGCCTAACCCAAATGGCACTGGCTTTTGTGAATTCAAGAGATTTTGTCACCGCCAACATCATTGGTGCGACTTCGGTGGAGCAATTGAAAGAGAATATTGGCAGCATTGATGTGGAACTCAGCCCAGCAGTACTCGAAGCCATTGAAGAGGTTCACAACAGCATTCCCAATCCGGCACCCTAAGCTATCCGAATAGATGGCGCACTACATCGTGCACTTTGGCCACCTTAATGATGTTGATGGCAAAATCATTCTTGGGGATTTTGCAGTATTTGGAAACCACAATGCCTGAAAAGCCGAGTTTCTCTGCTTCCAATATCCGTTGTTCCACCCGATTTACCGGGCGGACTTCTCCCGCCAATCCTACTTCTGCGGCAAAGCAGAGTTGTTTATCTACGGCAATATCTACATTACTGCTCAGTACCGCAGCCACTACGGCCAGGTCTATGGCCGGATCATCCACCGAAATACCTCCGGTAATGTTGAGGAACACATCCTTAGCCCCCAGTTTAAATCCGGCGCGTTTTTCGAGCACCGCCAAGAGCATGTTCAAACGTTTTACGTTATAACCCGTAGCCGAACGCTGCGGGGTTCCGTATACTGCGGTGCTGACCAAAGCCTGGATTTCGATCATTAAGGGCCTCATTCCTTCCAGGGTGGAGGCAATGGCTTGTCCGCTCAGGTCTTCCTCATTTTTTGAGATCAAGATCTCGCTGGGGTTGGTCACTTCGCGAAGTCCGGCGCCTTGCATTTCGTAGATTCCTAGTTCCTGAGTACTCCCAAAGCGATTTTTATGCGCGCGAAGGATGCGATACACATGATTGCGATCGCCTTCAAATTGAAGCACCGTGTCCACCATATGCTCCAAGATTTTAGGTCCGGCAATGGCTCCATCTTTGGTGATATGACCGATCAAGATCACCGGAGTAGCCGTTTCTTTCGCAAAGCGAATGAGTTCAGCCGTACATTCCCGGATTTGCGAAATGCTTCCCGCTGCACTTTCAATGTGATTGGTTTGCAGGGTTTGGATGGAATCGATGACCAAAATATCAGGCTCCACCGCTTCGATCTGCCTAAAGATGTGTTGCGTTTTAGTTTCGGTAAGGATGTAACACTGCTCGCTTTCCGGTTGAATACGCTCTGCGCGCATTTTGATCTGTTGTTGGCTTTCTTCACCGGAAACATACAGGGTCTTATACGGCAGGCGTAAAGCAATCTGAAGCATTAGGGTACTCTTGCCAATTCCCGGTTCTCCCCCCAACAGGGTCAATGAGCCCGGTACCAGGCCTCCGCCCAGTACGCGATTCAGTTCGCCGTCACGAGTGTTCAGGCGTTCTTCTTTAGCGGTGGAGATCTCCTTGATCCGCAAAGGTTTTGGGGTGCGGGGATCCGCTTTCGCGAAAGCAGTACCTGCCTTCCAGTCTTTTTTGTCTTCTTTCTGGATTACCTCTTCTATAATGGTGTTCCAGTTCTTACAAGCCGTACACTGCCCCTGCCATTTGGCAAATTGAGTCCCGCAGTGTTGACAGAAAAAGGCAGTTTTGGTCTTGGCCATGTAATTTTTGGCTAAAAATAACCATTCTAAAAAGTAAAAACCCGCTTGAAAGCGGGTTAATTTAGTGGATGTATTTAGGTCCTAACGATAGCCAAAATCAGCCTTGATCTTGTCACCTCGCTCCAGCATCATGTCTTTGGTCAAAAAGGAGATCTCTTGCAATAAAAAGGCATTTTGATATTCCTTCAAAGCGCGCTTGGGTTCGCCAACCTGCTCGTGATAATAGGCCAGATAATAGTTGCCCAACATGGTTTCCGGATAGGTTTTTCTAGCCAGTTTCCCCAATAATTCAAGACTTGCCCAGTCTTCTTTTTTCTCAATGGCTGCATAGGCAGCATTGAAATCATTGACTCGGATCTTATTTTCCAGTTGAAACAATTTATAAACCGTCTCATATTTTTTGGTGAGGTAGTCATAGGGACTATCTGTGCTGGCGAGCATTTCTTCCTTGAATTCTTTTTTGCTGATGGGGCGATACATGGCAAACAGGCGTTCCAGGGCGGTGGGTATAGCGCGGGCGGCCAGTGAATAGTGAGTCGCTCCCTCAAAATCATCAAAATAATAGGTAAAATGGTCATTATTCATTGCCTTCAATTCCTGATGGAAAGGAAGAATATCCTCCCGAAGCGCGCTAATGTCACTTCCTCCCGTGGCTAAATAGTAGAATACCGGTTTTTCGATAGTAGGGATGATGTTGAGTAAGCGTTCCTGCATCCTGGGGGAGTAGTCCGGACTTAAGGCCATATACGCCTGGAACATCCGGTCTTCCCGTAGGAGGTCGAAAGAGATAAAATTTGCGGTGAGATCGTGACCCACGGCCATTTTGAACGGGGCCAATCTAAATTTATCTTCCAGCATGGGCAGGAGCTCAGCGCCGATAAAATCCATAAAGGCGGCGCCGCCTTCTGCGGGTAAGAAATTGACGTCCTCGTAATACGAATCCGTGTCGCGGTCATTTTGAATGACGCCCACCACCACTGCTTCCGGCATGTCTTCCCAATAGCTGAAATAATCTACATTTCCGGCTACGGGTTCGTAGAGATAATCACCATCAAAAATGAGAATTAACGGATACTGTTTCTCCGCATTTTTTTCATAATTGCGGGGGAGTTGAATTTTGAGTTGGCGGTCTGCTCCTAGGATTTCAGAAGAAATTTGTTCATAAACGACCTGAGCAGGAGCGGTCAGTGCTACACACAGCAGCACGAAGAAGAGTTGTAATCTTTTCATGGTCAATAGATTTGGGAGGAGCAAGGTAGTGAAAAATGGCAGCAAATCCAACGAGTGTTTGATTGTGCCCTAAAATCCGGTCAGCTGCGACGGTTGTAGAGGGGAAGCAACAGGAAAGACAGGGCTCCCAGTACGATAACCAGGGCCGTTTGAGAGCCCCAGATGATCCAGCCGTAGGCCTCTCCGGCTTGTTTGGGAATATCGAATACCAGCAAAAGAGCACCGATGGCCACCGGATAGACGCCAATGCCTCCGTTGGTCGCAGAAATAGCGAACGATCCCACCACGAAGGCAGAGAGCACAGCACCCCAGGAAGCGTTAGCCGTCTCGGGCACGGTGAATTTGACGATCCAGAACATCAAGACATACATGCCCCAAATGAAGAAGGTATGGAAAATGAAAGCGCCTTTGTTTTTCATCTGGAGGATACTTCGCATGCCCTCAACAAGGCCAATAACAAATCCGCGAACTTTAACCAGCACACGATTTTTCGAATTGCGGATGATGCGAACCGCGATCCAGAGCATGAGGAGGAACCCAATGAGCACCCCTAGCGTGATCAATGGATTGATCTGTTGTTCACGCATATAATTCAGTAGATTTTCACTCTGTAGCCCAAGGGCTATCGCGATCACCAGGAGCAACATACAGAAATCAGCGAGGCGTTCCACAATGATAGTCCCGAAAGCTTTTTCGAAGGGAACCTCTTCATAAGTAGAAATGGTAGCTGCTCTTAGTAATTCGCCCGATCGGGGTATGCCCAGATTGGCGAGATAGGCGGCCATGACGGCCATAAAACTATTGGCAAACCGCGGCCGATATCCCAGGGGTTGTAGTAGGTACTTCCAGCGATAAGCCCTCGAGGCGTGACTCAGAACACCAAATAGCAGCGAAAGCGCTATGTATAGCGGATTTGCCTCTTTGATATTGGTCCACAGTTCGCGACGCTCAGCCGGCGTTGCACTTTGCAGTGAATACCAGATTAAAAAAACTCCCAGGGCGAGTGGGAGTATGGTTTTAAGGAGCTTTATGAGCTGTTTTTTTTGCAACTATTTCAAGAGATTAGTTTCTTCATTAGGGAAAACCAGGGTGGGTGAAAAGGCTTTCGCTTCATCCACTTCCATAAACGCGTACACGATGAGGATCAATATGTCACCTTTGGCGACCTTACGAGCGGCAGCGCCATTGAGGGTGATCTCACCGGTTTTTCGCGGCCCGGGGATGGCATAGGTTTCCAAGCGTTCGCCATTGGTTACGTTAACGATCTGAACCCGTTCTCCTTCAATAATATTGGCGGCTTCCATCAAGTCTTCATCAATAGTGATGCTGCCGATATAGTGCAGCTCAGCGCCCGTACAGCGCACGCGATGAATTTTTGATTTTACAACATTTACTAACATAGGGGCAAATTTACTTCAATTTAATTAAGGGCTATATTATCGATCAAACGAACCTCTCCGGCGAAAACGGCGATAAAGGCTCGGTATTTTTCCTTGTTTTGCTTTCGCGAAATGGTTTTCAGATCCGACTCCCGGGCTATTTCAAAATACTCCAAGTCAAAACCTTCAACACCATCAAATCGAGCCTGTACCATTTCGTTAAGCGCACGTACATTTTTTGTGCCGAAGTCTTCCTGAACCTGCTGCAGGGTTTGAAAAATTAGCGGGGCTTTTTGGAGTTGTTCATACGAAAGTCGCTGATTTCGCGAACTCATGGCAAGTCCGTCGGCCTGGCGGTAGATAGGTGCGCCTATGATCTCTACGGGGAGATTTTCTATAGTCACTAATTTTCGAACGATCTGGAGTTGCTGAAAATCCTTCTCCCCGAAAAAAGCCTTATCGGGTTTCACGATACGGAACAATCGGTTAAGAACCGTGCCTACGCCTTCAAAATGACCGGGCCGATATCGGCCTTCCATTTCGCGTTCAAGTCCCCCAAAATCATAGGAAGTAGCAGTTACTTGATCAGCATATATGTCTTCAACAGAAGGCGCATAAACGCTCACCTTGTCCCCATAAGGTTGAAGGAACTGAAGATCTCGTTCTAATGATCTGGGGTATTGATCAAAATCATCTTGATTGTTGAACTGGGTGGGATTGACAAAGATACTGACCACCACATGGTCGCATTGCTCAAGCGCAAAATCGATCAAAGCTTGATGACCATGATGTAAGGCACCCATGGTAGGGACAAAGCCTACAAGGCGCTTGTTCTTGTGTAATTCTGAGACGGTTTGTTGAATCTTCTCCTGAGTGGTAATTGCGTGCACCTAACAAAAATTTAACAGGCGGCAAAAGTACCATTTCTAACAGGATTCTCCTTTAAAATTAGTAATTTTGCGTGTTTTTTACCCTGAAATTCCAATAATACAACCTTATGAAAGACAAGAGAATATTGTATGTCTCCTCCGAAGTAATTCCTTATCTCCCAGAAACCGAAATCGCATCCATGTCCTTTGAAGCACCACAAATGGTGAATAGCAAGGGAGGTCAGATCCGTATTTTTATGCCGCGTTACGGGAATATCAACGAGCGTAGACATCAATTGCACGAAGTCATTCGTCTGTCGGGTATGAACTTGGTAATCAACGATTTTGACATGCCCTTGATCATCAAAGTGGCGTCCATTCCCAAGGAACGTATTCAGGTTTATTTTATCGATAATGAAGAGTATTTTAAGCGGAAAGCCACCTTCACCGATGAAGAAGGTAATTTGTTTGAAGACAATGATGAGCGGGCCATATTTTTTGCCAAAGGGGTTGTAGAAACGGTTAAGAAATTAAATTGGGCACCAGATATTATTCACGTTCACGGTTGGTTGGCATCGTTATTGCCGCTTTACCTGAAAATTTATTACGCCAGCGAACCTTTATTCTCAGCCAGTAAAATTGTGACTTCGGTATACAATCAAGGGTTTGAAGGAACGTTAAATAAAGAATTGATCGATAAGGTGGCGTTCGATGGCGTGATGAAAAAGGATATTGAAGAATTGGCAGAGCCCACTTATGAAAATCTCATGAAAATTGCGATTAAGAATAGTGATGCAGCCATCGTCGGGTCTCCGAGTTTAAATGAAGATCTGATGAAGTACCTGAACACTACCAAAATTCCGGTACTGCCTTATAAAAAGAAAGAAGAATTTGCTCAGGCATACGAAGAGTTCTACACAGACAAAGTGCTCTCCAACTAAGAAGGAATGAATTTGAGAAATACAGGAATTAAAGCATGCATCGTTTTGCTTTTAGGGATGAGTTTAATCTCATGTGAGGAGGATTTCAACACGATTGGAACCGATATAGTAGGAGACACCAACTTTAACGCTGCACTTTTTGAGGGTACAAAGATCAAGGCGTATACGCAGCCTTATCAAGCTGTACAGTCCAATGGTTTGTACGCCTACGTGCTGGGGATCTATCAAGATGATCTTTATGGACAAAGTACCGCCTCGATCTTGTCACAAGTTTCCCTTTCCCGATACAACCCAAACTTTGGAGAAAATGTTGTTTTGGACAGCGTGGTGTTCAGTATGCCTTATCGTAGTTCCATTGAATCTGCAGCCACTGCAGAAACCGGAGCCGTTTATGAATTAGAGGATGTACTGGGGAGTGCACCCATTCGACTAACCGCTTTTCGTTCCAATTATTTTTTAAACAGCCAGGATCCGGCTTCTGAATTTGAGGAGCCTCAAACCTATTTTTCAAATCAGGTTTCAACCTTTAGCGGAGTAGAAGGGGATGTTTTATTTGATCTGACTGAGTTTACTCCCTCTGCCGAAGAGGTGGTGTTGGTTACTCCTGCAGAAGAAGAAGGTAATGATGATGTAGTGACCCGTGAAGCACCGGCGCTGCGTGTAAAATTGGACACCACTTATTGGAAGAATACGATCATCAGTCGTGCTGGTGATGAGGTGCTGCTAAACGCCAATAATTTTAAGAATTACTTCCGTGGAATCTACCTAAAAGCTGAATCCATTACTGAGGCGGGCACGATCATGATCTTGGATCTGGATCAGGCTAATATTACATTGCACTATACGTTTGACGGAGCATCCGATGATTCCGGTGATGATAACGTTGATCTGGACCGCACCACCGGTACATTGATCCTGAATTTGGTATCTCCTACTCAGGAGTCCAATATCCAAGTGAACGAATTTTCCAATAATTTCAATCCCGACGTGATGGCGGCGTTCGAGAATGCCAATGCTGAAACAGGAGATGAGCGACTTTATGTCAAGGGAATGGACGGGAGCACGGCCCTTATCGATCTGTTTGGAGATGAGGAACAACTGGATTCTTTGCGTAATTTAGGTTGGTTGATCAATGAAGCTAACTTGACCTTTTATGTAGATCAGGAGGCGCTTGCAGCCGCCTCAGTGCCAGCAGAGCGGGAGCCGGAACGCGTTTATTTATTCAATGCAGAAACCTCTTTTCCTTTGGTCGATTATCTTGCTGATCAAACTCGAGGAAGTTTACAAAATCCGGTACGTACTCATTTGGGACCTCTTGAACGCGAGGAGGACGAAAGTGGTATTTTGTATAAGATCAGAGTAACCCGATTGGTCGATAGTATTTTAAATTTTGATGTAGATCCTGTCCGACTTGGATTGGTGGTTTCTGAAAATGTCTTGGAATTAGATACGGCTGAAGTTTTACTGGAAGATGGCGAAGCTCCCCCTGAACAAATTCCGGAATCTACTATCGTTCAACCCTTGGGCACCTTACTACACGGGAATCGCAGCTCCAATCAAGAAAAGCGCCTCAAATTGCGCATTTATTACACCGAATCAGAGAATTAATTATGTGTGGAATTGTAGGATATATTGGACATCGAGAGGCTTATCCCATTGTATTACAGGGCTTGCAGCGTCTTGAGTATAGGGGCTATGACAGTGCTGGGATTGCACTCTATGATGGTGCTGAATTGAACATGTGCAAGACCAAAGGCAAAGTCGCCGATCTTCAAAATCGATTTGAGTCTACCACTGCTACCAAAGGAACTATTGGCATGGGGCACACCCGCTGGGCTACGCACGGGGTTCCAAACGATGTTAATTCGCATCCGCATTATTCCAATTCTGGTAATTTGGTCATCATTCACAATGGGATCATAGAGAATTATGAGCCCTTAAAGAAAGAATTGATCAAGAGAGGCTATACATTTCAATCGGAGACAGATACAGAAGTATTGGTCAATCTGATTGAAGACGTACAGAAAAATGAAGGAGTTAAGTTGGGGAAAGCCGTTCAAATCGCTTTAAACCAAACAGTAGGAGCCTATGCGATTGCTGTTTTTGATAAGAAAAAACCGGATGAGATTGTCGTAGCACGATTGGGAAGTCCCTTAGCCATTGGTGTGGGAGACGATGAGTTCTTCATCGCTTCAGACGCATCGCCATTTATCGAATACACGAACAATGCGATTTATTTGGAAGATGGGGAAATGGCCGTGGTGCGTACCCACAAGAAGTTGAAAATCTTTGAGATCAAGAATGACACGCTGGTCGATCCTTATATCCAGGAGTTAAAGCTCAATCTCGAGCAGATCGAGAAGGGAGGCTATGATCATTTCATGCTCAAGGAAATCTATGAGCAGCCTCAAGCCATCAAGGATACTTTTCGCGGACGCATGCTGGTGAATGAGAATCTTATTCGCATGGCCGGTGTTGATGACAACATCAATAAATTTTTAAACGCCAATCGCATACTCATTGTAGCCTGCGGTACGAGTTGGCATGCAGGCCTGGTGGCTGAATACATTTTTGAAGAACTTACCCGGATTCCTGTCGAAGTAGAATACGCTTCAGAATTTCGTTATCGCAATCCCATCATCAACAAGAACGATGTCGTCATTGCTATTTCACAAAGTGGTGAAACGGCAGACACCATGGCGGCGATCAAATTAGCTAAGGAGCACGGGGCCTTTGTATTTGGGGTTTGTAATGTGGTTGGATCATCCATCTCCAGAGAAACGCATGCGGGAGCCTATACGCACGCCGGACCTGAAATTGGAGTGGCTTCTACCAAAGCATTCACCACTCAAATAACCGTATTGACGCTCATTGCGTTGAAGCTTGCGCGAAAGAAGGGACAGCTTTCAGATTCAGAGTTTAATAGATATTTACGAGACCTGGAAGGGATTCCGGCAAAAGTGGAACAAGCCTTGCAATCAAACGATCACATTGCGGAAGTGGCCAAGGCGTATAAGGATGTACCCAATTTCCTCTATCTTGGGCGCGGCTATAACTTTCCAGTAGCATTGGAAGGGGCCTTGAAGCTTAAAGAAATTTCATACATTCACGCAGAAGGGTACCCTGCTGCAGAAATGAAGCACGGTCCTATTGCCCTTATTGATGAACAAATGCCCGTTGTAGTGATTGCTACTCGTAAAGGACATTACGATAAAGTAGTCAGCAATATTCAGGAAATTAAATCCAGAAAGGGTAAGATTATTGGGATCGTTACTCAAGGCGATGTCACGGTGAGAGACCTTGCTGATCACGTCATTGAAATTCCTGAAACTACTGAATTTTTGACCCCCTTATTAACGACCATACCGCTACAGCTTTTATCCTATCATATTGCAGTTATGCTTGGAAAAAATGTAGATCAGCCTCGTAATTTGGCCAAGTCGGTGACCGTTGAGTAAATCATTTTAGGGTTTTCTCATTTTGTGGGCGCAATTATTGCAAAATTGTGTATTTTCAACCACAAATTTTAACATCCCTATTTTTATGAAAAGATGCTTAACGCTGTTGCTTGCGTTTACTTGTTGCTTGACTTATGCTCAAACAAGTATTTCCGGACAAGTAGTAGATGAATCCAACCAACCCATTCCGGGTGCAAATGTCATTTTAAAAGGTCAAACGGTAGGAACGGCTACCGATTTTGATGGGAATTTCTCTTTGACTGTTGACGAAAACCCACCTTTTGATCTTGAGGTATCCAGTGTTGGTCTAAAAACGGAAACCGTAACCATCACCGCTAATAATCAGGTGATCACTGTCACGCTTCAGGAAGATCAAGCCCAACTTGACGAAATCGTTATCTCAGCGTCACGTACCCCCGAGCGTATTTTTGAGTCTCCGGTAAGCGTAGAACGCTTTGGTGCCAAGGAAATTAAAACGACTCCTTCAGCCACCTTTTACGACGGATTGGAAAACTTAAAAGGAGTTGATATCAACACCAACAGTTTGACCTTTAAGTCGGTGAACACACGTGGTTTCGCCACTTTTGCGAACACTCGATTCGTCCAGTTGGTCGACGGAATGGACAATGCCTCTCCGGCGTTGAATTTCGTGCTTGGTAATCTTTTGGGGATGACCGAATTGGATGTGAACAGCATTGAACTTCTTCCCGGAGCCTCCTCGGCACTATACGGTGCGAACGCATTTAACGGAATCTTATTCATGAGAAGTAAGAGTCCATTTGACTTTCAAGGAGTGAGCGCTTACGCCAAAGGAGGATTTACTTCTCAAGAAGCTGGCGGTGACAATGAATATTACGATTATGGTATTCGTATGGCGCACGCGTTCTCCGATAAATTCGCTGCTAAAGCAAACTTTTCTTATTTGAAAGGAACTGACTGGGTTGCGAACAGCACCCTCAACTTGTCCAATCCCGGTTTGTCTAGAGCCGAAGACGAAAATTACGACGGTCTCAATATTTATGGAGATGAGGTTAGCACAAACATCCGCGGGGTAGGTCAGTCCTTGGCCAATTTAGGATTGATCCCTCAAGGAGCCCAAAATATCCTGCCCGATGAAAATGTGAGTCGTACGGGTTATGCGGAGCGCGATTTAATGAATTACAACGCACGTAGCGTAAAATTTGATGCGGCCCTTCATTACCGTCCCTGGGCAGATGACTTTGAGATCATTTACGTCGGGAAAGTAGGTACTGGTTCCACCATCTATCAAGGAGCTAACCGCTATGCTATTCGAAACTTTTTCTTACAACAGCATAAGTTGGAAGTGCGTAACGACAACTTTTTCGTTCGCGGTTATATCACCGATGAAGATGCTGGGGATAGTTACGACACTCGATTTACCGGGATCAACATAAACCGGGCCTGGAAAGATGATCAAACCTGGTTTGGTGAATACGCAGGAGCCTTTATTCAGGCTACCTTGGCGGGAGCCAATAAGGAACAAGCTCAGGCAATCGCAAGGCAAACGGCAGAAACCGGACGTTTTATACCCGGCACACCTGAATTTGAAGCGGCTTTAAATCGTATTACGAACGACCCGGATCTCAGTACAGGTTCCCAATTTCAGGACAATACGCAACTACGTCATGTGGATGCCAACTACAATTTCAGTCATTTGACCAGCGATTTTGCAGAAATTCAAGTGGGAGGTTCTTTTAGAGAGTATAAGCTTAATTCTTCTGGAACAATCTTTACAGATAATGATGGTCCTATTTTTTACAATGAAGTGGGGGCGTATACGCAGATCCAGAAAAAATTATCAGATGATCGTTTAAAACTGACCGGTTCTGTGCGTTACGACAAATCAGAACTTTTTGACGGACAGTTTACTCCGAGATTCTCTGTGGGTTATACCGCCGGAGCTAATCGTAATCACAACATTCGAGCCTCGGTACAGACTGCCTTTAGAAACCCGACTACGCAAGACCTTTTTATTGGACTGGATGCGGGTCGTGCTATCTTAGTGGGTAGTGCCGAAGCAAACCTGGATCGTGACGTGCGTAACTTCACCGTTAGTGGAGCCGGACAGGCCTTTGCAGGAGGGACTTCTGTAGATATTGCGGCTCGTGCTGCATATGAAAATTCATTCTCTGCAAATTCTGTTGCAACGGGTAATCCAACGGCTTCTGACGTAGGTCTCGTTCAACCGGAGGAAGCCATCGTATTTGAGGTTGGTTACCGCGGTAAAGTAGGTAAATTGATCATTGATGGAGCGGTTTACTATAACGAATACGAGAATTTCATTGCCAATGAAAATGTAATCGTTCCCCTTTACGGTGAGGTGGGAGATAATTCTTTATCGCTTGCTGCCTTGCAGAATGGTGATTTTGCAGTGTATCAAACCTACACCAACTCCGATGCTGATGTAGCTTCTTATGGAGGGACTTTAGGATTGAGCACGCGTATCTTCCAAAAGTTCGATATCGGGGCTAACTACACCTATGCTAAGCAAGATTTTGATCAAGCGAGTGCACCAGATTTCAGAACAAGTTTCAACACGCCGGAACACCGCTTCAAGGCTACTTTTGGCAGCACAGAGCTCTTCGATAATTTTGGATTTAATGTGGCTTACCGATGGAGTGATAATTACTTCTGGCAAGCAACATTTGCTGATGGTCCTGTGGACGCCTATTCTGTTGTCGACGCCCAGATCAACTATGAAATTCCTTCATTAAAGACGAGAATTCAGGTTGGGGCCAATAATGTTGGAGGTGATGAATACAATCAGGCCTTTGGTACCGGATTTATCGGATCGATGTATTATGTAGGTCTTACCATCAATAACCTTTAAAAATAAACGAGTCGACCTGCCCAGGCAGGAAGGCCAGGAAAAAATAAAATGAAGATGATTACAACTAAATTTAAATGGCTCATCCCAATCGCACTACTCGCGGTCTTTACTGCCTGTGAATCGGATGATGATACAACTACAGAAACTGAAGTTGAGGTCGCCTTAACCAGCGGAGATGCTGATTTTTCAAACTACGTAGCCGTAGGAAATTCGTTGACGGCAGGTTTTACGGACGGCGCTTTGTTTTTAGCCGCCCAGCAAAATTCTATGCCCAGCATTATGGCAAGCAAGTTTGCCTTGGCTGGAGGTGGAGAATTTACGCAGCCGCTTTACAATGATAACATTGGTGGATTGACCCTACAGGGAACTGTCATTGCTGAACCCCGCCTATTCTTTAATGGAGCAGGGCCACAGCGATTACCGGCTACACCACAGACTGACATCGTACCCGGATTGAGCGGACCGTTCAACAATATGGGAGTACCAGGAGCCAAAAGTTTTCACCTGTTGGCTAACGGCTATGGAAACGTTCAGGGCGTTTTGACCGGTCAGGCAAATCCTTACTTTGTGCGTTTCGCTTCGAGTCCGAATGCCTCTGTGATTGAAGATGCGGTATCTCAAAATCCAACCTTCTTTTCCTTATGGATAGGGAATAATGATGTATTGGGTTATGCGACCACCGGAGGTGATGGCTCTAATCCCATTACGGACGCCGGACTCTTCACCCAGGCCTATCAAGGTGCAGTAACAGCGTTGACAGCCAATGGTGCACAAGGAGTTGTGGCCAATATTCCTGATGTGACAACCATTCCATTCTTTACCACTATTCCGGTTGACGCTCTAAATATCGATGCCGCCACTGCAGCCAACCTCACCGGGTTTTTTCAAGCAGTCAGTGGAGTATTTGCCGGAGGATTAATCGCACAGGGAGTGCCTCCTGCTCAAGCACAGGCATTAGCTGCACAGTATGCAATTACCTTTGAAGAAGGTCCTAACAACTTTTTAATTGATGTGGCACCTTCTCAAACCAACCCCTTAGGATTCCGTCAGGCTACTGATGAGGAGTTGTTGGTTTTGACCATCGACCAGGGGGCTCTAGCACAGGGTTATGGCTCTGTAGTACTCACTCCTGAAGTCTTTCAAATTTTAGGACTTCTGCAAGCCGGAGGGACGCCAACACCAGCACAGGCCAACACTTTGTTTGGAGCGGTAAGTGGTATTGACGATAAAGACGTGCTCGACATGAGTGAGATCGCCGAGGTTAAAGCTGCCACAGATAACTTTAACAGTATTATCAAGTCAACCGCTGATCAGGCCGGACTTGCTTTTGTGGATGCCAATGCGCTGCTTTCTCAGATCGCCTCTGGAGGTATTGACTTCGATGAATTCACTTTACAAGGAAATTTAGTTTTTGGCGGGGCCTTCTCTTTAGATGGTGTGCACCCAACGGCTCGTGGCTATGCTTTCTTAGCTAACCAATTCTTAATGGCCATTGATGCCACCTACGGTTCTAACTTTGAGGCGTCCGGTAATCTTGCTGCCGCAGCAGATTACAATACAATCTATTCCGCTATGTTGCCATAAGCAACCAGGGTCCAATACCTAAAGCCGTATTCGAAAGAATGCGGTTTTTTTTATGGGTAATTTGAGGTGTTTTTTTTCGAATTCCGGGTGTTTATAAGCCCAAGGATTTAATTGAGAAAAAATGCGATTTTCTTCTTATTTATTTTTGATAGAAAAGGTTATCTTTGCGCGACGAAAAATGGGTCCTTTCAGGCTCGTTTGAAAAGAATAACAGAAAAGAAATAAGCATGGCGCAAGTTACAGGAAAGGTTGCACAGATTATTGGTCCCGTAGTGGATATTGAATTTGATAACGGAGCAGAACTCCCAAAGATCTATGATTCTTTGGAGATTACCCGTCAAGATGGTTCTAAACTAATTCTAGAGGTACAATCTCACATTGGTGAAAACAATGTGCGAACCATCTCTATGGACTCTACAGACGGTCTAAGCAGAGGTACGGAAGCAGTCGCGACCGGAGCTCCAATTCAGATGCCTATAGGAGATGAGGTCTATGGTCGTCTTTTCAATGTAATTGGTGATGCTATTGACGGAATCGGTAACCTGCCTAAGTCAGGTAAAGACGGCTTGCCAATCCACCGGGAAGCTCCCAAGTTTGAAGATCTTTCAACCTCTACCGAAGTACTGTTCACCGGTATCAAGGTCATTGACCTCATCGAGCCTTATGCTAAAGGAGGTAAGATTGGACTCTTTGGTGGGGCTGGAGTAGGTAAAACCGTATTGATCCAGGAATTGATCAATAATATTGCCAAAGGTCACGGTGGTCTTTCTGTATTTGCCGGAGTTGGAGAGCGTACCCGGGAAGGGAACGACTTGCTTCGCGAGATGCTAGAGTCAGGAATTATTAAGTACGGTGAGGATTTTATGCATTCTATGGAAGAAGGTGGATGGGACCTGACCAAGGTGGACAAAAAAGCCTTGAAAGAGTCTAAGGCGACTTTCGTATTTGGACAGATGAACGAGCCCCCAGGAGCACGTGCACGAGTAGCATTATCCGGTTTGACCATTGCCGAGTACTTCCGTGATGGAGCTGGTGAAGGTCAGGGGAAAGACGTCCTGTTCTTCGTCGATAATATCTTCCGATTTACACAAGCAGGATCTGAGGTGTCTGCACTTCTTGGGCGTATGCCTTCAGCGGTAGGATACCAGCCTACGTTGGCGACCGAGATGGGTGCCATGCAGGAGCGAATTACATCGACCAAGAGAGGTTCTATTACTTCAGTGCAGGCGGTTTATGTACCCGCAGATGACTTGACTGACCCCGCACCGGCAACGACTTTTGCCCACCTGGATGCGACTACTGTACTTTCACGTAAGATTGCCGAGTTAGGTATCTATCCTGCGGTAGACCCCCTTGATTCGACCTCTCGAATCCTGACCGCCGATATCTTAGGGCAAGAGCATTATGCTTGTGCGCAGCGCGTAAAAGAGCTATTGCAGCGCTATAAAGAATTACAGGATATCATTGCCATTTTGGGAATGGAAGAATTGTCAGAAGACGATAAACTAGCGGTAAATCGTGCACGTCGTGTACAACGTTTCTTATCTCAGCCTTTCCACGTAGCAGAGCAGTTTACAGGAATTCCCGGAGTGTTGGTAGATATCAAAGAAACCATCAAAGGATTTAACATGATCATGGATGGAGAATTGGATCACCTACCCGAAGCTGCCTTCAACTTGAAAGGAACTATTGAAGAAGCTATCGAAGCTGGTGAGAAAATGCTTGCTGAAGCCTAAGAACATACCTTTAAATTAAACTTATGCACTTAGAAATAGTCAGTCCGGAAGCCTCATTAGTTCAGGGAGAAGTTACTTCGGTAACGGTACCCGGAGTGGATGGAGAATTCCAAATGCTCAATAATCATGCTGCCATTGTCTCTGTATTGAGCGAGGGTAAAGTGAAATTTGAGGGAAATCCCACGATAGCGGAAGGATTTGAAAACAAGTTCATGAAAGAAGGCGAAGGCAAATGGTCTTTACACATCAACAGCGGAACTGTTGAAATGAACAACAATAAGGTGATCGTTCTTGCTGATTAGCCGTATTCTATACATACTAGGAAAAGCCCGGTCGAAATGACCGGGTTTTTTTTTGGTGGCTCTTGTCGATGTGAATGCTTATCACTACATTCACAAGTCACTCTTTAAACACCTCCATCATGAGTATCTCTAAAGACGTTGACATCAAGTATCAGCTACCCGGTACCGATGAGTACACCCGATTCGAACGTATTCACAATGTAGTCTTTCCAGAGTCTACGATAGGCTCTAAAGCGGTTGCCCAGGAAATCAAAGCCTTGATTGTAGCCAAACAAGAAGCCAATGAATCTTGTGTGCTTGGTCTGGCTACCGGATCTTCCCCCATCAAAGTGTACGAAGAACTGGTGCGTATGCACCGGGAAGAAGGATTGAGCTTTCAAAACGTAATTTCCTTCAATTTAGATGAATATCTGGGGCTTGCAGGAAACCACCGGGAGAGCTATCGATACTTCATGAACCATCATCTCTTTAATCACGTGGACATCCCTATTAAACAAACACACATCCCTGACGGAACGATCGATCCGTCAGAGTACACCGAATATTGCCGGAAGTATGAAGAACTGATTCACCAGGCAGGAGGCATCGATTTTCAATTGCTTGGAATAGGACGGACAGGTCATATCGGCTTTAATGAACCGGGCTCCCACATCAACTCCATTACACGGGTTGTCAGTCTCAATCACATTACCCGAGTGGATGCCGCTCAGGCGTTTTATGGTATTGAGCACGTTCCGCGTAAAGCGATCACCATGGGGATTCGATCGGTACTGGGTGCCAGACGTATAGTCCTGCTTGCCTGGGGTTCCAATAAGGCCTCCATCGTGGCTCAAGCCGTAGAACACAAGGTGACCAATCAAGTTCCTGCGACCTATCTCCAACACCATGAAAATGTGACCATGATCCTTGATCAGGGCGCGGCTAGTGAATTGACCCGCATCAAGACTCCTTGGCTGGTGGGGGAGTGTACATGGAGCGAAGAACTCCAACTCAAAGCCGTGGTATGGCTCAGTGAGCAACTTCAGAAATCCATTTTAAAACTCACAGAAAGTGACTATTCCAATCATGGGATGAGTACCCTAATTGCTGATGTGGGCTCGGCTTACGACCTGAATATACACATGTTCAATCGACTGCAACGTACCATCACTGGCTGGCCCGGAGGTAAGCCAGAGGTTGATGATAGGTATCGCCCCGAGCGTGCCCATCCGGGAAAGAAGCGCGTGTTGATCTTCAGCCCACATCCGGACGACGATGTGATCTCTATGGGAGGTACCCTGGAACGCTTGGTCGAGCAAGGTCATGAAGTACACGTGGCCTATCAGACCTCCGGTAATCTCGCAGTTTCTAATGAGGAAGCCTGGAAATATGCACAAATAGTTGGGCACTTTGCTCCAAATTCTGACGCCTCCACGGCCTTGAAAAGGATGCTGGAGAACGATCAAGAAGAGACAGACCCCGAACTGTTAAGAACGCTTAAGGGACAAATAAGACGCAAGGAGTCTTTGTTGGCTACGCGTTATCTGGGTATGGCTGAAGATCAGGTTCATTTTTTAGACTTGCCATTTTACGAAACCGGTCGCGCGCAAAAGAAAGAGATCGGGCAAGCTGACATCAGTCGAGTTTCTGATCTGATCAAGTGCGTTACCCCACATCAGATCTATGCTGCCGGAGACCTGGCAGATCCACATGGCACGCATAAAAAATGTCTGGATATTTTGTTCGCAAGTTTGGATGCATTGAAAGAGCAACCTTTTATAAAGGACTGCTGGGTCTGGCTCTATCGTGGCGCCTGGGATGAGTGGCCACTCGATGAAATCGATATGGCGGTGCCTATGAGTCCCGGACAGGTGCTTAAAAAAGGCATGCCATCTTTTACCATCAATCCCAAAAAGACAACGTCATGTTCCAGGGGGATGATACCCGAGAATTCTGGGTTCGAGTGGAGGATAGGAACCGGCAAACAGCTCAAAGCTATAATCAATTAGGCTTAGCGGATTATGCGGCCATTGAGGCTTTTAAAAGGCATCGTATTTAGTCCGGAAGTTACACCCTCTAGGTCCGAAGGAGGACTAAATGGAAGCTTTGTTCATCTTATGTCAATGCCCGGGGCAGGTGGGCTTGCCGCAAGGCAAGAATTTGTTTCAATTCTTCCTGTTGACTTACCTGCTTATAGTGAAGTGCTATTGTTTGAGCCATGAATTTCGCGCTGCTTTCTGAGCGGACGACAGACGTTTCTGCGGAACTATTTCATAGGCAGGATTGGCAGCCAGCACAACAGTAACTGTCAATTCTTCACCAAAGCGCTGCACCGTAAACGTTAAACCGTCGCCTGGTTTTTTAGTTTGAAGCAGGCTATTGAGCGCGGAAATATGCTCAATGGCCTGACCATCCACTGCGGTGATCAGATCACCTTGATCAATACCCGCCACATAAGCCGGACTACCCTTTGCCGTATTGCGCACTACACGAATGCCACCTTTGTCGGCGCCCATGGAGAGTCCGAGATAAGGCTCGTTCTGCTTTCGCGAAAGCGTAACGCCAACCTGTTCCAGCAAGCGTTTATAATCGGGTATTTCACTAGAATAGATGTATTTGGAAAAAAAGATTCCGCAAACTCGGCCCCGGCATAATCTGACAGGGTCTCTTCCAGATTGCTTACCGTATAGGGTTTTTCGGGGCTTCCATACTGCTCCCACAAGCGCTGCATATAGCTGTCTAACGTAAGGCCTTTTTCGCGTAAGCTCAGATCCAAAGCGAGTCCGAGTACGGAGCCGTACGAATAGTACGAGACAAATGTATTGGCCCAGTTCGTCGGATCAACGGTGGTCGCGGCATCCACAAAGGGAGCTTTGCGACTCATTTCTATGGGATTGAAAAGCACCAGTGCCGGACTGTTCCAGACATAATTAAAGGTGCCTGTCAAGCCCTCTATGTATTGTTCCTCAGTAATGATCCCGGCACGGCACAAGATCAAATCGTCATAGTAGCTGGTGAAGCCTTCCGCAAACCACAGGCAATCGCTCATATTCACTTCGTAGAAGTCAAAGGGTTCCAGATCGGCCGGTCGCAGGCGCTCTACGTTCCAGGCGTGAAAGAATTCGTGAGAAACGGTCCCAATGTTGTTTTCCATGCCGCCATCAGCGAGGGCTTCAACATCGGTTAAGACCGTGCTGTTGCGGTGTTCCATCCCATCACCATCCACGTTGGGCATATAACAGGCCAGAAAGGTATAGGTGCCAAAGTCGAAATCGGGAAGTTCCCCAAACACTGCTTTTTGCTCCAAAACGATCTTTTTGACCTGCTCAAAGTAGGTGTCAAACTCCTGGGCGGTGCCGGGATGGTGTAAAACAAAGCGAATGCTTTGGTCATCCACCATAAACGACCGACTGTCAAAGGCGCTGATCTCTGTGGGGCTGTCCATAAAGTAGTTCAGATCCGGCGCCGAATAGATGGTTTCGTTCTCCTGCTTGAGTTGGGTGGCGATCTTCCAGTTCAAGTCTTGGCGAACGTCAAAGATTATTTGAATTGGGCGCTCCTCCAGGCCTTCGGCAAACATAAAAGTGGCCGGCATATTCAAGTGAGCATGGGTTTCATCGATCTGCGCGTAGGTTCCGTCAGCGCGATTGGCAAAGAGCGTGTATTCCAGTTGAACCGTACCATCATGTCCAGAAATGGTCCAGGAATAGGGGTCAGGACGTGTAATTGTTAATTCATTACCTGCGCTGTTAGTCGCTTTGACTCCATAGACATTTTTAGCAAACTCATGGAGGGCGTATCGCCCGGGGGAAGTTCTTGCCATACGTACCGTGAGGGGCTGTGAAGCAAGTTCCGGAAAGACCACTTTGATCAGCCCTTCGTGATGAAGGGCATTGGCAAAAGAAATACTATAGGTGTTTACGACTGAGTCTCCTTGCGCACCCTGCGCATAAACTTTTGTATTTAAAGAGGGGTTAGCGAATAGTATGCAGATCAAGAAAACGGCGTGAAGAGTGCGCATAGTCCAAAGATTTTGAACTAAGGTACAGTATTTAGGGGCAAATTTAGTTTTCCTGGTATTCAAGAATGTCTCCCGGTTGACAGTCTAACGCTTTACAGATAGCTTCCAGAGTGGAGAAGCGCACCGCTTTGGCTTTCCCTGTTTTGAGTATGGAGAGATTAGCCGTGGTAATGCCAATGATTTCGGCGAGCTCGTTACTCTGCATCTTGCGCCTGGCTAACATCACGTCTAAATTAATAATGATAGCCATGATTAAATTGTTAGTTCGTTCTCTTCTTTCAATTCTTTGCCCTGCTGTAAAGCCTCAGCTTGCAGTTTAAAGAATAATCCAATCATCAGGAGAAAGAAAGGAATTATGATGTCAGTGCCCAGATCAATTTGAACCTTACCAGAAAACAGTTTCCCTAACCAAAGTATGATATATACCAGCACAAGAGTAGATCCTGAGAACAAGAAAAATTTTCCGGTCTTTCTTCCGTATTCTATGACAGGATCAAGAAAGAAATTTCTAGTGAGAAGTATTCGTGCCATCCGTCGTAAAAAGGCCAAAGCGAGTAGCAAGAAAATATAGGCGAGTATGCTTAGAAAAATTCCCGACCAATACCATACGGGTAGCTTATCGATTCCAAAGTCAAAATTGCTCATCTTGAGCTGTACAAGATCTGTCGTATAAAAGCCTACTGGTAAGACGAGTATAAAGCCTATCAGTCCGAAGCAGTGTATCAGAAAAAGGATGTCCACTAATGTTTTAAATAGAATTCGTTGAGACATAGAATTATTGTTTTTCGATAATAAATATAGTAAAATTATTGATAAACAATAATTAATCATCGGAATATAATAATTCCAATTGCTTGAATTGTCCTCTTTAAACAACTTCTTTGCCCCTATATTTGCGTCATGCTCCCGCACCGACTTCAACAGAAACTGGAACAGCGCCAACAGGATCAGGCACTAAGATCGTTGGCCGCGGCCAACGAGTTGATCGATTTTTCGTCCAACGATTACTTGGGTTTTGCCCGGGATCACCAACTCCAGACGCTTACCAAATCGCTGCTAGAGCAGGCGCAGCTTGAGCGAAATGGTGCCACAGGAAGCCGTTTGCTTTCCGGTAATCACCAACTCTATCCTGAAACCGAAGCGATCATTGCTCAACATCACGGGGCGGAAGCCGCCCTGATCTTCAATTCCGGCTACGATGCCAATCTGGGATTCTTTCAATCGGTGCCCCAGCGAAACGAAGTGATCCTCTACGACGAGCTCGTGCATGCCAGTATACGCGACGGACTCCAACTGAGTCAGGCCAAGGCCTATAAATTCAGGCATAACGATCTCAATCATTTGGAAGAACTAATGCTTAGAAATACAGCATCGGACGAGCGAGATCATGTTGTTTATGTGGTAACCGAGTCGGTATTTTCTATGGATGGCGATCAGCCCGATTTAAAATTCATGGCGAATTTGGTTGGCCGATACAACGCCTTGCTGGTGGTGGACGAAGCCCATGCTTTTGGCGTCATTGGGGAAGACGGAAAAGGATTGGTGGCTGATCAGAATCTGGAGGATCAGGTCTTCGCCCGACTCATCACTTTTGGTAAATCGCTGGGTAGCCATGGGGCGGCTATCCTGGGAAGTGCCGATCTGAAACGTTACCTCGTTAATTTTGCCCGTTCCCTGATCTATACCACAGGCCTGCCTCCGCATACAGTGGCGCAAATTCAGGCCGCCTATGTTTTGCTTCAAAAGACCGATAGTTCGAAAAAGACCTTGAGCCCGGTTCGTCTTTTGCAAGCCCGTATATCTTTCTTTCTTCAAGAGATAAAACGACTACATCTCCTATCGCACTTCATTTCCTCCACTTCTGCCATACACTGCCTTACCCTTCCGGGGAATGCCGAAGTGAGTGCGCTTTCGCGAAAGCTTAAACAGCAAGGATTTGACGTGCGGCCCATACTGGCTCCTACCGTGCCAAAAGGGCAAGAGCGCTTGCGTTTTTGTTTACACAGCTTTAATTCAGAAGCTGAAATCACCAAGGTACTTACCCATCTGAAAGCTTTTCTCGACAACTAGGAGGTAATTGTTTTATGACTGAAGTATCTTTGATTCATGTCAAAATCCAACTCCATTTTTGTTACGGGAATATCCACAGAAGTGGGCAAGACCGTGGCCTCCGCCATAATTGTTGAAGCCTTACATGCGGACTATTATAAACCGGTCCAGGCCGGCGATTTGGATTTTGGGGATACCGAACGAGTACAGGCGTTGGTTTCCAATACGCAGTCTGTTTTTCATGCACCTGCCTATGGATTGCAAACGCCCATGAGTCCCCATGCCGCAGCGGCCATCGATGAAGTGGAGATTACGCTAAAGCATATCAAAAGACCAAAGACCAAAAACGCCTTAGTGATCGAGGGGGCTGGCGGACTGTTAGTGCCTTTAAACGATAAGGATACCATTGCCGATCTCATCATGCCGGAAGATCAGGTCATCGTGGTTTCTCGCCACTATCTGGGAAGCATCAATCACACCTTATTGACCCTGGCCTATCTGGAATCGAAAAAATTAAAAGTAGGTGGCATTTTATTTTCGGGAGCGGAGTATCCTACGACAGAGCAAATCATCCTGGAGAAGACCGGGGTGCGGTTTTTAGGCAGGATTGATCAAGAGCCTTATTTTGATCAAAATGTGGTGCGCGAGTACGCCGAAAGGTTCAAAACCGATTTAGTGTCCTTAGTTTCCAACACCAACAAAAAAGGGAAGGAAACATGATGAAGTCCGATACGATTCCAAATAAAAGTCGGTTGATCCAGGAATTGGACCGGAAATACATTTGGCATCCCCTCACCCAACACAAACACAGTCAATCGCCCATACCTATCCAGAAAGCAGCAGGGGCCCTGTTGATCGCTGAAGACGGCAAGGAATACATTGACGGGATCGCTTCCTGGTACACCTCCTTGTTTGGGCACTGCCATCCTTATCTTATCGAGCAGGTGACGGCCCAGATGAACCAATTGGATCAGGTGGTTTTTACCGGATTTACCCATGAGGCCGCAACTACTTTGGCCGAGAAGCTTTTTACCATTTTACCCAAGAATCAGGCTAAAATGTTCTTTAATGACAACGGCTCCACTGCCGTGGAAGCAGCCATCAAAATGGCCTTACAGTACCACCATAATCGGGGTGAAAAGCGGGATACCCTAATCGCTTTTGAACACGGTTTCCATGGGGATACCTTCGGAGCCATGTCGGTGAGCGGACTATCGGCGTACAACGGTCCGTTCGACGACTTTTTCCTCAAAACAGAGCGCATCCCCACACCGGCAGAACATCAAACAGCTGCTATTATGGAGCGACTGGAGCAGATCGTGCAAGATCATGCCTGTGCGGCTTTTGTTTATGAACCACTGGTTCAGGGCGCTGCCGGGATGAAAATGTACGACGCAGAAGGACTGGAACAGATCTTAGCTTTCTGTAAAAAGCACGGGATACTCACTATTGCGGATGAGGTTATGACCGGTTTTGGAAAGACAGGAACTCCTTTTGCTTCCCTCCAGCTCCGGCAGCTGCCGGATATGATGTGTTTGAGCAAAGCGCTTACTGCCGGACTGCTGCCTATGAGTCTGACCACCTGTTCGCAGGCTGTATTTGACGCCTTTTTGGATGATGAGGTGGCCAAAGGCTTTTTTCACGCGCATACCTACAGTGCTAATCCTTTGGCTTGTGCTGCAGCCAGCGCCAGTATCGATCTTTTGCTTAGCGAGGAAATGGAAGAAAATGCCAGACGCATTGAAGCGAGTCACCTGGCGTTCGCTCAGTCTTTGCGAGCGAATAAAAAGGCGACGCAGGTTCGCGTCAAGGGATTGATCCTGGCATTGGAACTCGATACCCCCATGGAACGCTACGGTAATCTCCGGCAGCATCTCTATGATTTCTTTATGGAAAGGGGGGTGTGTTTGCGGCCATTGGGGAATACCATTTACGTGCTTCCGCCACTGGTGACTACAGACGATCAATTGCAACACATCTACCGGACGATTGAAGAAGCATTGGCTGCATTTTAATCCTTAATTTTCTTGATAAGAGCCCTCGCGAAAGTTGGACACTCCTTGTGTGAACCCTACTTTTGTTGGCGTGAATCGACTACAGCAACCTATAGCCATTACCGGATTAGGCAGTATCTCCGCCCTTGGACATAAAGCCAGCCAGGTGCATCAGGCCTATCAGCATCCAAGCTCAGCTATCGACTGGCAACTTGAATTAGATGCTTACGGGGCTGCTTTGCCTGCATGCAGCCAACAGATCATTGAGGAGATTAAGCTTTCGCGTTCGCCTGCTCATCCGGCAGGAAAGCATTATTCCCGATTGGATAAGAGTGTGCTCTATGCCTTATATGCGGCTCGTCAGGCATTCAAACAGTCCGGTTGGACGGAAGCTGATTTTGGGGTCAATATTGGATCTTCCCGAGGAGCCACCCGGCAATGGGAACAGGCCATAAAGTCTTTCGAAGATGGTGAGCCGCTTTCTCCCTTGACTTCTCCCGCTACCACGCTGGGTAATATTTCCTCCTGGATTATACAAGATTTACAGAGTTCGGGTCCGGATATCAGTCATTCAGTCACCTGTAGCACGGGTATGCATGCAATCCTCAATGGGATTGCCTGGTTACAGGCGGGCTTGAGCAAACGTTTTTTGGTGGGGGGATCAGAAGCTGCACTGACTCCATTCACTCTAGCCCAAATGCAAGCCATGCAGGTCTATGCTTCTTCCTCAAAAACGAATTATCCGTGCCGTTCAATGGATCTTGCAAAAAAAAGAAATACGATGGTTTTAGGCGAAGGCGCTGCGGTGCTCTGTTTGGAGTCCGGCCCTCAGGATCACGCTTTGGCTTACATCAAAGGGATTGGTTATGCGACAGAAGAGCTACGTCATCCGGCTTCCTTATCGGCTAAGGGAGCCTGTATGGAAAAGGCGATGCGTATGGCGGTGGACGGATTGGATGAAGCGGTGGATGCCATAGTGATGCATGCACCCGGAACTTTACAGGGAGATGAAGCAGAATTTACCGCGATCAACACTGTTTTTGGAACCCATAAGCCTTATTTGACCTCCAATAAATGGAAATTAGGACATACGTTTGCGGCCAGTGGGGTATTGAGTATAGAAATGGCGCTACATATGTTGCAACACCAGCACTTGATCGAGGTGCCCTATTTGGATGCATCGTTTACAAAAGTGCCGAAGGCCTCCCGTAAACCCTTGCGGAATATCCTGGTAAACGCTGTAGGCTTTGGTGGAAACGCTGTTAGTATCTTAGTAGGTTCCCCAGGTTAAACCCGTATTTATTTGCTATTTTTGGAGGAATACCAACGCTAACAATCATCTATGAGCGCGACTACCCAATGGACTAAAGACCAGATTCTAGACCTCTATAACCAACCACTTATGGACCTGCTGTATCAGGCAGCCCAGGTGCATCGGGAGCATCACGATCCCAATACGGTGCAGGTGTCTACGCTCATTTCGATCAAGACCGGAGGATGTCCGGAAGACTGTGGGTATTGTCCTCAGGCAGCCCGCTATCATACCAATGTAGAAGGCAACGATCTGATGTCGGTCCAGCAGGTGAAAGCACAGGCCCTGCGTGCCAAATCCAGTGGAAGTTCCCGTGTTTGCATGGGTGCGGCCTGGCGTAATGTTAAAGACGGACCGGAATTTGAACAAGTCCTGGAAATGGTACGCACCATCAATAAGTTGGACATGGAAGTGTGCTGTACCCTGGGGATGCTGACTGAAAATCAGGCGAAACGATTGGCGGAAGCCGGTCTTTACGCCTACAACCACAATTTAGACACCTCTGAAGATTACTATAAAGACGTGATCTCCACTCGGGCATTTAAAGACCGCCTGGACACCATCGACAATGTACGTAAATCCAACGTGACGGTTTGTTCCGGAGGGATCATCGGTATGGGAGAATCATTGGAAGATCGCGCCGGGATGCTGGTTGCTCTGGCAACCCTTAATCCACAGCCGGAGTCGGTACCCATTAATGCCCTGGTCGCCGTTGAAGGTACACCCATGGAAGACATAGAGCCTATCTCTATTTGGGATATGGTGCGCATGGTGGCCACTACTCGTATCATCATGCCTAAAACCCAAGTACGCTTATCAGCCGGAAGAACCGGAATGAGCCGGGAAGGCCAGGCGCTTTGTTTCTTTGCAGGGGCTAACTCCATTTTTGCCGGAGATAAATTACTGACCACGCCCAATCCGGATGTGAATGAAGATATGGAGATGTTTCAGTTGTTGGGACTCAAGCCCCAGCAGCCTTTTGAAAAGCATAGTCAGCCGGAAACGGTAGAAGCTGAGGCTTCCCAATTCGCACCTCTGGGGGAAAAGCCCAAGTGGACTCGACCCGGGCACACCATTGAACGAAATGAACAGGCCAAAGCCAAAGCCAAGGCTTAGTAAAGAGAGATTATTTTGCAACTGCAGGAGATTGAACGTGTTGAAGAGTTGAGCCGCGAGGAGTTTGTGACTTCTTATCGGAAGCCGCAGAAGCCGGTAGTGATCAAGCACCTTATTGATGATTGGCCGGCCATGGAAAAATGGGATCTGGAATACATCAAGCAGGTAGCCGGAGAGAAAGAAGTCCCCCTGTATGACGACCGCCCGGTAAGTCATGAAGAAGGATTCAATCAGGCGCATGCTACCATGAAAATGAAGGCGTACATTGATCTGCTTCAACGGGAACCCACCAATTTTCGAATTTTTCTTTATAACCTAATGAAGGAGGTTCCACAGTTGAAAGGAGATTTTAAATTCCCCCAGATCGGACTGCGCTTGATCCGGCAGATACCCATGTTGTTTTTTGGCGGGGAGGGGAGCAAGGTATTCATGCACCACGATATCGACTGGGCGAATATCTTACATTTTCATTTTCACGGCAGGAAGCAGTGTATTCTCTTTCCGCCTGAGCAGACCGAGAATCTCTATAAAGTACCTCATTCCTTGATCACCCGGGAGGATATTGATTTTGACGATCCCGATTATGACAAATTTCCGGCTTTAAAGAAGGCTCAGGGCTATATCACCCACTTGGAGCACGGGGAAACCTTATACATGCCTGAAGGGTACTGGCATTATATGAAATACGAAACTCCCGGATTCAGTATGAGTTTGCGTGCGCTTCCGCGAAAGCCAAAACACCTGCTAAACGCATTGTACAACGTATTTATCATGAGGCATTACGACAATTGGATGCGTCGCAGAAAGGGGCAGGCCTGGATCGATGAAAAGAACGAACGGGCGATTGTTGAAACCCATACCCTGCACGGTATAAATGCCTAGGGAATGTGGGTCTTAGCCGCTTCATAGATCCAATCACCCGGCCAGCCTCGGTAGGCCAGATAGTCAGCTAATTTTTTCCGCTTTTTGTATTTGTCTTTCTCAGTTTTCAGTTGTCGGAGTCGTTTGAGCACCAGGTCTTGGAACACCCGGACATAGTCTTCGTCATCGATCTCTGTTAGCGCTAGTTGGACGATGGTTTTGGATATGTTGCGCTGTTTGAGTTCGCGAACGATCCTGCTCTTCCCCCAGGATTTTACCTTGAATTTGCCCCGGGCAAAGCTACGGGCAAATCGCTCTTCATTCAGGTAATTTTCCTGAATCAGATGACCCATAATGTGGTCGATGGCTTCCGGGATCATGCGCATGTTGCGGAGTTTTTCCTCCACTTCCTTGTGGCAACGGTCCTGATAGGCGCAATAGAGCTCGAGCTTCCGTTGGGCTTCTTCTAAGGTATAGGAAGGGGTGCTGGGATACATCACAACAAAGATAAACCTTGGATTTTTACTCAAGTCCATTAATAAGCTTTCGTGCCCAGCATATGGTATTGCGGAGACTGGGCAAATATTGGCAAAGTGGCTGAGTAGGAGCGGTTGGAACGCAAAAAAGGTTGGAAATACGGCATAAAAAAACCCCTGCCGTTACCGGAGGGGTTTTCTTATTATGGTTCTAGCTCTTTCCCATCCTTGTCAAGGAAATGGTACTCCAGATAATTGTAAGCATCTCTGGGCATGATTTTTACCCACTTTTTGTGTTCCAAAAACCATTTGGAACGTATCGATGGAAATCCTTTTACAAGGAAGGCGGCGATAAAAGGATGCGCGTTGAGCGTGATCTTTTTATGACCGGCCTTAAATAATTTGATCAAATCAGTTTGGATGCGATTGACTACACTGATGGGTGCTTCAATCTCTCCATTGCCACCGGCCGGATCCGGCTCTCGAGTTTTGATGTCGATTTCCGGGCGCACGCGCTGACGGGTGATTTGTATCAGACCAAATTTGCTGGGCGGCAAGATTTTATGCTTGGCCCGATCGTCCTTCATCTCATCGCGAAGGTGATCAAAGAGCTTTCTTCGATGCTGGGAGTTACCCATGTCAATAAAGTCAATGACGATAATTCCACCCATGTCACGCAGTCTCAATTGACGAGCGATTTCTGTGGCGGCGATCATATTGACCTCAAGAGCGGTATCTTCCTGGCTTTTGGCTTTATTAGAGCGGTTTCCACTGTTCACGTCTATGACGTGGAGGGCTTCGGTATGTTCTATCACCAGATAGGCACCGCGGCTCATGGATACTGTCTTACCAAAAGAAGTCTTTATCTGCCGTTCGATCCCAAATTTTTCATAGATGGGAACAGCATTTTGGTACAACTTAACAATATTCTCTTTTTTTGGTGCAATCTCTTGCAGGTATTCTTTGAGTTGGTAGTATAGGTCTTCATCATCTACCGTGATGCTGGTAAAGGATTCATTGAAAATGTCTCTCAAAATGGAAGAGGCTCTATTCATTTCTCCCAAAACCTTACTGGGGTGATGGGCTCCTTTGATCTTTTGGGACATGGAGTTCCAACGATCCACCAGATTTTGCAGGTCTCTATCGAGTTCTGCTACTTTTACGCCTTCAGCGACGGTGCGTAAAATGACACCGAAACCTTTAGGCCGAATGCTTTGTACCAATCGTTTAAGACGCGCTTTCTCTTCGCGGCTTTCTATTTTTTGAGAGATAGAAATGCGGTCAGAAAAAGGCACGAGAACAATATACCTACCGGCAATAGATAGCTCGCTGCTGATGCGCGGGCCTTTGGTAGAAATAGGTTCTTTTACGATTTGAACAAGAAGGCTTTGATTGGGTTTTAGAACATCGGCAATTTTACCGTTTTTGTCTATCTCCTTCTCAAAGGAAAAGTTTTTTAATGCGTAGTTTTTTAGTTTACCTGTGCTTACACCTTTTATATACTTCGACAGCGATTTGAGCTGCGGACCTAGGTCGTGATAATGCAAAAAAGCATCTTTCTCGTACCCCACGTTGACAAATGCGGCATTCAGTCCAGAGACAGTCTTACGGATCTTAGCGATATAAATATCGCCTACGTTAAACTTGTTCTCATCCTCATTGCGTTGAAGTTCTATTAATTTTCCATCTTTTAAAAGGGCAAAATCAACTGCGCTCGAACCGGATCGTATGATTAATTCGTTATTCACGCTTAATAGATTTTTATCCCGACGATTACTAATCGGAATGGATTATACATTTAAATATCACAGGCTTATGATATTTGGCGGTGAATAAAAGGCTGAGTCAAGGCATGTACTCAGTCACTTTTTATCGATGTCAATGAACGTGGCGTAGTTTCCTAGCGCGCCATAAAAGAAAAAGTAGTACTGGACTACTTTTTCTTTTTGTGACGATTTGCTCTACGTCGCTTTTTACGCTTATGCGTTGCTACCTTGTGTCTTTTTCTTTTCTTACCACTTGGCATAGTGTGCGTTTTCTTTTAATTAATAGCTTAGTCTACAGACACATTCGTTTTCACACCTTCCATAAATACTTTGGCAGGCTTGAAAGCTGGAATATTGTGAGCAGGGATTTTAATGGTAGTATTCTTAGAAATGTTTCTACCGGTCTTTTCAGCGCGGGTCTTGATGATAAAACTTCCAAATCCACGTAGGTAGACGTTGTCACCTGATTCTAGTGAAGTTTTCACTTCTTCCATAAAAGTCTCTACAGTCGCCTGTACGTCATTTTTTTCGATTCCTAGCTTTTCTGAAATACGTGCTACGATATCTGCTTTAGTCATAATCTTTAATTTTTAGGGGTTTACAAAAAATCAGGGTGCAAATATAGGAATATAATATTCAATATTTCAAGCTCAAAGAATTAAATAACAGCCTCATATGATTATTTTTGCCCTCAAAATAGTTGCTATTGAAGTTTTCTAATACACTCATAACATGGTACTTACAGCATAAACGCCCTCTGCCCTGGCGATCAACAAAAGATCCCTATCGCATTTGGCTCTCTGAAATCATCCTGCAACAGACGCGGGTAGAGCAAGGAACGCCCTATTACCATGCCTTTTTAGATGCTTTTCCTACGGTCCAGGCGCTCGCCGCTGCCGATCAGGATGAGGTCTTAAAACTTTGGCAGGGCCTGGGCTATTATTCCCGGGCCCGCAACATGCACGCTACGGCACAGTACATTACAGACACGCTAAACGGACAATTTCCAAATTCGTATACGGAATTGAAAAAGCTTAAGGGAGTGGGTGATTATACGGCCAGCGCCATTGCTTCGATCGCCTTCAACGAATCAGCGGCGGTGGTCGATGGAAATGTATACCGTGCCTTGTCCAGAATCTTCGGCATCGACACTCCTATTGACAGTTCGCCCGGCCAAAGGGAGTTTAAGGCCCTGGCTCAGGAATTGATCGACCCCCAACAGCCGGCCACCTTCAATCAGGCTCTTATGGAATTCGGGGGCAGTGCAATGCAAACCCAGAAATCCGTACTGTTTGCATTGTCCTTTTGTGGGGGACTGTGTGGCTTATCGCAGCGGAACCATTGATCAATTACCGGTCAAGAGAGGCAAGACCAAAGTGACCACACAATTTTTCAACTACCTGGTCCTGGTGGATCCTGCGGGACAAACCTTGTTTCAGCAGCGCAGCGGTAAAGGCATTTGGCAAGGCTTGTTTGAATTTCCCTTGATCATTAGTGAAGATGAAGTAGATGTGACTCGCTTTCGCGAAAGCGAACCGGTGCAGCAGATTCTAGCCCAAACGCAGGTCAAAGACTGGTCGCGCTACAATGAGTCGCCCATCATTCATAAATTGTCCCATCGCGAACTTAAAGTCACCTTTTGGATCGTGAAGGTAGATGCTTTGCCGGCACTGGAGGGGGTGCAGACCGACGATCCGACAGCCCTGGCCGTTCCCGTGGTGATCGCCCGTTTTATAGACGCCTTTGATTTCTAAGGCTTCAAAAATTTGCGTACTTTTGAACCAAATTAGAACAACAAATGTCAGGTACCTTAAATAAAGTAATGCTTATAGGGCACACGGGAGATGAAGTGAAGATGCACTACTTTGAAGGCGGAGGATGTATCGGTCGATTTCCAGTGGCTACCAATGAGACGTACACCAATAAAACGACGGGTGAACGGGTCAATAATACGGAATGGCACAATGTGGTCGTACGCAATAAAGCGGCCGAGATCTGTGAAAAATATTTAAATAAGGGAGATAAGGTGTATATCGAAGGCCGTCTAAAGACCAGAAAATGGACGGATGATCAGGGTAAGGAACGATACAGCACAGAAATCCAATGCACTGATTTCACCTTTTTGACACCCAAGGAAGCTAGCAACAGTACTGGATCTACTCAGGCCATGAGCTCAAATCCAGCCCCCAAAACACATCCACAACCGGCGGCGAGTACGCCCGATGAGGATGATGATTTGCCGTTTTAAGTCTAACTAACACCCAACTCATTGGATCCTGATCCTGCCCGATTAATACTTTTAACGGAACCCTTTTCTACAACCACCGTAGTAGGTCTTATCACGCTTATTGTTTTGTTGTGTTGTTCTGCACTGATCAGCGGTACAGAAGTAGCTTTTTTTTCACTGACCCCTTCTGATCTCGAACTGGACGCGGAAAAGCAAACCAAGCAACAGGCGATCATTGTACGCTTGCTGGAAAAACCTAAAAAACTGCTGGCGACCATTCTTGTGGCTAATAACTTCATCAATATCGCGATCGTCCTTCTGTTTGCCAATTTGGGCGACGTATTTTTTGGCAATTTAACCGCGCAGATCTTTGGGGTAGATATCCGTTTTTTGATCGAGGTGGTGGCCATTACTTTTATGATCTTAATGTTTGGAGAGATCTTACCTAAGGTCTATGCTAATCGTAACCGAGTACAGTTTGCTAATTTGATGGCCTATCCCATGAAGGTGCTTGATTGGGTGATCACCCCTTTAAGCAGCCCCATGAGATCAGTCACATTGACGCTGCAGAATAAGTTTAGCAAGCAAAAGTCAGGATTGAGCGTCGATCAGTTGTCTCAGGCATTAGAGCTGACAAGTGAAGAGGATACGACGCTGGAAGAACAAAAAATACTTCAGGGAATCGTCTCCTTTGGGAACACAGACACCAAACAGGTAATGAAGCCCCGCATGGACATTTTCGCCTTAAGCGATGCCATGAGCTATGCGGAAATCATCCCCGAGATCATGAGTCAGGGATATTCCCGTATCCCGGTTTTTAAGGAGAATATCGATACGATCATTGGGATCCTATTTGTCAAAGATCTGCTGCAGTATTTGGGAAAAGAAAATTTCGAGTGGACCGAGCTCTTACGGGAGCCCTATTTCGTTCCTGAAAATAAAAAACTGGACGATTTGCTTAATGAGTTTAAGGACAAACGCAATCATTTGGCCATCGTGGTCGATGAGTATGGTGGCACCAGCGGACTGATCTCTCTGGAAGATATCATTGAGGAGATCGTAGGCGATATCAGTGACGAATTTGATGATGAAGACATCATTTTCTCCAAACTGGACGAGAAGAATTTTGTGTTCGAAGGAAAAACCTCGTTAAAAGACTTTTATCGGGTGATCAAATTGCAAGATGAGACGCGGTTTGAAGAGAGCAAAGGGGAAGCCGAAACGATCGCCGGTTTCTTATTGGAAATTTCCAAAGGCTTTCCTAAGAAGAATGAGATCATCACCTTTGAAGAGTATTCGTTTACCGTTGAGGCCATTGACCGTAAACGGATCAAACAAGTTAAGCTGACCATACATTGAGAACACTATCCCTTGTTTTAATCCTGCTGAGCACGCTATGCTATTCCTGTGGAGATGACCCCATGCCCAAACCGTCGGGTTATCTAGCCTTGCGCTACGAAGCGCCTGAATACGAAAGCGTAGATGAGGACTGTCCCTATCGTTTTGAGAAGAACACCCGGGCGCAATTGACCAGGGCGGCTGACTGTGGAGTACGATTGGATTATCCCCAAATGGACGGGGCCATCTACCTGACTTATCGACCGGTGGACGGCAACCTGAACAGTTTGCTTGTGGATGCCCAAAAACTCACTTACGAGCATGTGGTCAAGGCGGACAACATCGCAGAACAACAATTTGTGGACGAATCTAATCAGGTTTACGGGATGCTGTACGAGGTCTCCGGAAACGCAGCTTCTCAACTTCAATTTTACCTGACGGATAGTGTAAATCACTTCTTAACGGGCAGCGTATATTTTGACGCCAGACCCAATTATGACAGTATTTTACCGGCTGCTCATTACCTCAATCAAGATGTCAAGCATTTGATGGAGCGCTTTCGCTGGAAATAAGACTTCCCCTGATTTACCATATTAATAACGTTTAACAGGCGGCTGTTTCAAAGAGAATGACTCAAATTTGCAGGTAGATTTCTCTTCATGAACGAAAATACGCGTAAATGGCTGTACCTGGGGATTCTCTCTCTGGTTTGGGGCAGTTCATTCATTTTGATCAAAAAGTCGCTCATTGGTTTGAGTCCTATTCAATTGGGAGCATTGCGCACCTTATTTGCGGCTTCATTTTTGTTTGTGGTGGGCTTTAAATCCATGCGCAAGATCAAACGAGCCCAATGGAAATGGGTCGCTATTTCCGGATTCGCTGGGACCTTCTTTCCTGCTTTTCTATTCGCTTTCGCGGAAACAGAGATCGATAGTGCGATCGCTTCCATACTGAATGCGACCACGCCCTTAGTCACCTTAATTTTGGGAGCGCTCATTTTTGCGATCGGTTTTAGCCGGAATCAATTGATAGGCGTACTTGTGGGTCTGGTGGGTTGTGTGGCTTTGATCTATGCGGGAGCCAGCCTAAATCCCAATCAGAACTATTGGTATGCCGGTTTAGTGCTTATTGCTTCGCTACTCTATGCAACCAATGTTAATATCATTAAACGCTACATGCAGGAGATCCCAGCAATGGCTATCGCCAATGGAAATTTCCTGGCGATCTTTATTCCGGCTTTAGGTGTTTTGATCTACTCCGGTTTCTTTAAAGCAGAGGTGATTGAAGATCCCCAAGTGCAGGAAAGTCTGATGTACGTAGGTGTTTTGGCCGTAGTAGGTACCGGGGTGGCCAAGGTGCTTTTTAACCGTCTCGTCCAGATCAGTAGTCCTGTTTTTGCTACTTCCGTGACCTATACCATACCTATTGTTGCCTTGTTCTGGGGATTTCTCGATGGAGAAACGTTCAGCATCTGGGAGCTCCTGGCCACTGCCTTGATCATCACCGGAGTATATTTAGGAAATCGGAAAAGAAAGTCCAAATAGGAAATCGAAATCTGTAGATTTCGTACTTTTAGCTAATAAGAATGCAGTGTAGTTACTGACAGCTGTTCAGATTTAATTTTAACGCGACCTTAAGTGAAAAGCATTGTTGATTTTTTAAATTTCGCTATCCATAAACGTTAACCATACCATGTCAAAAAAAATTACCCTACCTATTCGTTTCAGTTTGGCTATTAGTGCCGCTTTGATCGCTTATTTTCTGATACTTTCACTACTCGGGCTACACACCAATCCCATCTATTCCCTATTTAATGGAGTGATTACCGCTTTTGGGATCTATGAAGCGATCAAATACTACAAACTGGAAAAAGGAAGTGAATTTGACTTTTCCAGCGGATTCACCGTAGGGATCGTTACCGGCTTTATCGCTACCCTTATTTTTACACTTTTCTTTGGAATTTATGCCGGAAACCTTAATCCCGACTTCCTTCACACGCTCATCAGTCAGTGGGAGGATACTTATAATACCAGTCTGGGAAGCGTCATTTTTGTAGTGGCCTTAATGGGATTTGCGACCACCGTAGTGATCACGCTGTCCTTCATGCAACTCTTTAAAGAGAGCTGGAATCCAAAAAAGCGAAAGAAAGAATAGAAAACCACTTTGTACATTAAGTTAATGTCCGTATATTTGCGCCCGCTTAAACCATAAGGTGGGCGTAATTTTTTGAACTATTTTTAATCAAACCGCTATGTACGCAATTGTAGAGATAGCAGGGCAGCAATTTAAAGTTGCGAAAGATCAAAAGGTGTTTGTGCACCGTTTGTCTACAGAAGAAGGAAAGAAAGTTGTTTTTGACAACGTTCTTTTAGTAGGTGACGGAAAAGAGACCACCATTGGCGCCCCGGCTATAGACGGAGCTCAAGTAGGAGCAAAAGTCGTGAAGCACCTTAAAGGTGACAAAGTAATCGTCTTCAAAAAGAAAAGACGTAAAGGGTATAAGAAGAAAAACGGTCATCGTCAACTATTGACTGAGATCGTGATCGAAAGCATTACTGCTTCTGGAGCTAAAAAGTCTTCTTCCGCGAAAGCGAAAGAGGAAAAGCCTAAAGCAGAGAAAGCGGCTCCCCAGAAAAAAGCAGCTCCTAAAAAGGAAGCAGCTCCAAAGAAGGAAACCGCTAAAGCGAAAGCACCGGCTAAAAAAGCGAGCGCTAAAGGAGATGATCTTAAGAAAATTGAGGGAATCGGACCGAAGGCTGCTGAAGCACTTACTGCTGCCGGAATTGGTACTTTCGCTGAGTTGGCTAAACAAAAGCCGGCTAAAATCAGTGAAGTGTTGACCGAGGCAAGTTCGCGTCTAGCGCACTTAGTTACGGATACCTGGCCAAAACAAGCCAAACTTGCCGCCGACGGGAAGTGGGAGGAGTTAAAAGCCTTACAGGATAAATTAGACGGAGGGATCGAAAAATAATAATCCCTTCACCAAAGAATAAAGTTTAATCATCCCGGTGCATTCGGGATAAAACCGAAATAAGATGGCTCATAAAAAAGGAGTAGGTAGTTCTAAAAACGGTAGAGATTCAGAATCGAAACGCTTAGGTGTAAAGATTTTTGGAGGTCAGGCTGCTGTGGCTGGAAACATCATCGTAAGACAACGTGGAACCAAACATCACCCGGGTGAGAATGTGTATGCGTCTAAAGACCATACCCTACACGCACGCGTAGATGGAATCGTGGAATTCAGAAAACGCAAAGACAACAAGTCTTTCGTATCTGTTGTTCCTTTTGAAAATGGAGCACAGGCTTAATTCAAGACTGCTCAATACATAAAAAACCCGCTCCAAAAGAGCGGGTTTTTTGTTTTAAACTAGTTGATTTTTCAGCTACAGTCCCGGATAGTTTCCAGTAATGATGTCTATACCATCAATAATCCAGCCTACTATAAAGAAACCTGCAGTTAGGATGAAAATGATGTTCCATAAAATAGGACTGCCCAGGTACCAGCGATGTGCTGCAAAACCACCTAAAAAGAGCCACAATAGAATAGCGACTGTTTGACGATCTGCAGCAGCAGCGGCCGGCGACGTGAGGGTGACTTCTCCTGAATCAGCAGTGATTTCAACAGAAGTCGCGCTGTTTCTTTCTACCGGAAACCCAACAGCAAAACTGCTTGAAGTCGTTAATAGCAGAAAACTCAACACAAGAATAATCTTAGATTTCATATGGTTATTGTTAAATTAGACCCTTAAATATACCTAATTTCCGCATGATCAAAAGCCTTCGCATTTTTCCAGTACTTGTTTTTTTAGCATTATCCCCTACTTTTTTAGCGCAAACCCACGATTTTACCGGTGTCATCAAGCTCAATGACTCCGCGTTTATCCCTTATAAACTTGTTTTTGATATCAACGATGAGGGTCAAATCAGCGGTTTTTCTTTAACCGATTTTGCCGGAAAACACGAGACCAAATCAAATCTTCGAGGGGCCTATAATGCAGAGGAGAACATGCTCCGTTTTCAGGAATACGACATCGTCTACACCAAATCTCCGGTGGTTGAAACTGATTTTTGTTTCGTCCAATTTGAAGGTCTAGTGAAAAATCTGGAGCGGGCCAAGGCCATGAGCGGACTATTCAACGGCTATTACGCCAATGATCAACCCTGCTTAGACGGTGAAGTCACCATGACCAAAACATCGGTGATCCAGGATCGGGTGCGGCGTATGGATAAACGTATCCAGCGTTCTAATAAATTCAGTGCAGCCGTCAAGCGAAAAGTGAGTGCTAAACGCATACTTGACACGCTTACGCGAAATACCATCGAGGCCAATGAAACCCTTAATGTTTTTACCGCTGATGAGGCGGTGGACCTCATTGTGTATGACGCCGGTAAAATTGATCAGGATCGTATCACCATTACTGTCAACGGGGAAGCGTTATTGACAGATTTTGAAACCACGGCAGAACAGAAAGTAATGCGTATCCCACTGGAAAAGGAGCAGACCATTATTCAGATACTTGCGCTCAACGAAGGCTCCAGTCCGCCGAACACGGCTAAGATCGAAGTACGAGATTCACAAAACTACGTACAAACGATCACCAATTTGAAAAAGGGAGAATCGGCCACACTCACTGTGATCAGAAAAAAATAAAGCCTTATCCTAAGACAAGGCTTTAGCTTTATTAGCATGCGTTGAGCAATTATTAATAGCGGTAGTATTCCGGCTTGAAAGGTCCTTTAGGATCAACGCCAATATAATCGGCCTGTTCCTGGGAAAGTTCTTCCAGCTCTACGCCAATGCGTGCCAGGTGCAACTTGGCGACCTTTTCATCCAAATGTTTGGGTAACATATAGACTTCATTCCCGTACTTGTCGCTGTTTTTCCAAAGCTCGATCTGAGCGAGCGTCTGATTAGTAAAGGAGTTACTCATCACAAAGCTGGGATGTCCGGTGGCTAGTCCCAGATTGACCAGACGTCCTTCGGCAAGAAGGATAATATCACGACCATCAATTTTGTAGCGGTCCACCTGTGGCTTGATCTCATCTTTAGAATCACCGTAATTGTTGTTTAGCCAGGCAACATCGATCTCATTGTCAAAATGGCCGATATTACATACAATAGTTTTGTCTTTCATGGCTCGGAAATGGCGCTCTGTAACAATGTCTTTATTTCCGGTAGTGGTAATGACAATGTCAGCATTACCGACTACATTGACCAATTTTTTAACTTCAAAGCCGTCCATGGCTGCTTGGAGTGCACAAATCGGATCAATTTCTGTGATGGTCACGATAGATCCTGCACCCTTAAAGGAGGCTGCGGTTCCTTTTCCAACATCACCGTACCCACAGACTACAACGCGTTTACCGGCAAGCATGGTGTCGGTGGCCCGGCGAATCGCATCAACTGCGCTTTCGCGACAGCCGTATTTATTGTCAAATTTAGATTTGGTTACCGAATCATTAACGTTGATCGCAGGCATGGGTAAAGTGCCTTTCTTCATGCGCTCGTACAAACGATGTACTCCAGTGGTGGTTTCTTCAGACAGCCCTTTAATACCTTCTACCAACTCTGGATATTCATCCAGAACCATATTGGTCAGGTCACCCCCGTCATCCAGAATCATATTGAGTGGCTTGCGCTCTTCTCCAAAGAACAGCGTTTGCTCAATACACCAGTTGAACTCTTCTTCGGTCATTCCTTTCCAGGCATACACCGAAACACCCGCAGCGGCTATTGCTGCTGCAGCATGGTCTTGGGTAGAAAAAATGTTACAGGAACTCCAGGTCACTTCAGCGCCTAAGGCAACCAGAGTCTCAATGAGTACTGCTGTTTGAATGGTCATGTGAAGACAACCGGCAATGCGAGCTCCTTTTAAGGGTTGCTCATCGCCGTATTCTTCCCGTAGGGACATCAGTCCGGGCATTTCCGCCTCGGCCAGTTCAATTTCTTTGCGGCCCCAATCAGCAAGGCTTATGTCTTTTACTTTATGTGCCACGTAAGGCTTCGTAGTCGTACTCATTTCAATATATTTGGTTATCTTTTACAGAGTGCAAAAATACGCATTAAAACACACTTTAAATGCCTCTTTACAAAACTATAACGATCCCCGGGGCGCGCGTTCTTATTTGGAAAATCACAGAAGATCTGGATGCGCTTTCTAAAGATATCGAGCTTACGGACCATTGCAGGCAGCGATTACAATCGATGCGCTCGATGCTGCACAGACGTGGTTTTATGAGTATTCGGCATTTATTAAAAGCGGTGGGCTACGAAGACAGAGACTTGTATTACGATGATTTCGGAAAGCCCCATTTGCACGATGGCAACTGCATCTCCATTACCCATTCCTTTGAATTTACGGCCATTATTGTCAGTGAACACGAAGTGGGAATAGACATTGAAAAGCAACGGGATAAAATTGTCAGGATCGCCCATAAGTTCACCACTTTTGAAGATTACAAAACCCTGGCCAACCATGATGCAGTGGTGCGTAAATTGACGATTGTCTGGTGTGCTAAAGAATCCCTCTACAAGCTATACGCCCAGCAAGGTTTGAGTTTCTTAAGACATATCGATGTACAGGATTTCCATTTTGACGATCTTCGAACGACCGCTCAAATTGATTATGAGGAAGAAGACAGCTACTACGGCATCGACTTTTTAGAATTTGAAGGATTTACCTGTGCGTATGCGCTACCGCTTAAAGTCTATCAAAGTCAAAATCATACCAATCATTCAACAATAGCCTCTCATGGATGACTCCTACGTGAAGCCTAAGTTACGTCCGTATATGCATGGAGCCTTTAGCAGGCAGCTAAGAGAATCTGCAACCTTAGGGATTCCGCTCTTAGCGGTATTGATCGATCCGGAGAAATGGGATACGCGGGCGCTTGATCAAGGACTGCAAAGCCGCTTGGCCGCATTACCGGAGCAGACCACCCATTTGTTTGTAGGAGGAAGTACCGATCACGAACAGCGCTTGCATGAGGTGGTGGTGAATCTTAAAAGACAAACAGAGCTTCCAGTAATATTATTCCCGGGGGATCACAGACAGCTCACCGACGCAGCTGATGGATTACTTTTTTTATCCCTGCTCAGTGGAGACAATCCGGAATATTTGATCGGACAACAGCGCAAAGCCATTCCTAAATTAAGGCAACTCGAACTTGAGGTGATCCCCACCGGATACCTATTGATTGATGGGGGCCGGGAGTCTGCCGTGCAGCGTATCAGTCAAACCCTTCCTTTTCCGGCTGATGCCATTGATCAGGTGGTGCAAACCTGTCTGGCAGCCCAGTGGGGCGGAAAGCAGGCTATTTACCTCGAAGCGGGGAGCGGAGCACTCCATCCGGTCTCAGCGGCAATGGTAGAGGCGGTGCGAGAGAGTATAGACCTGCCCATTATTGTGGGAGGCGGTATTCGTAGCCTGCAGACCGTCAATGCCATGTATGCCGCCGGTGCTACCCTGGTCGTGATTGGCACGGCTCTGGAAGAAGCCACTTTTGACGGCAAGGCTTAGCCTTTTAAATTCCTTACTTTTGAATCGAACTTAAATAGCTTTCCTATGGACATTTCTGTAGAACTTACCTTATCGCCCTTGCAAGATGACTTTGAGCCCATCATCATTGCATTCATCAAAAAATTGCGCTCCAGTGGATTCAAAATTGTAGAGAACGCGTTAAGCACGCAGGTATTTGGTCCTTATGATGCTGTGATGGACATGCTGCAAAAGGAAATGAAAACGGCCATGGAGCAAAGCAATCACGTTCTGATCTATATGAAATTGGTAAAAAGTGATCGAAGTCAGTATGAACCCCATTTTTGATTTTTTTTTCAGTCAGTATGAAGGGTATTCTACCTACACCATCGTACTGGAGATCATAGCTGTTGTCTTCGGATTGCTTTCCGTACTCTTTTCTAAACAGAACAATGTTTTAGTCTTTCCCACCGGGATTATCAGCACCTTGATCTTTGTTTACCTCTGCTACCTATGGGGCCTGCTGGGTGATATGATGATCAATGCCTATTACTTCGCGATGAGTATTTATGGTTGGTATATTTGGACCCGAAAGGTAGACCCGCATCATTTTACCCCCATCAGTACGACCAACACAAAGGAACGTCAACAAGGCTTGTTTATCTTTCTGGGAACTATACTTTTCGTGTTCATTATTTACCATCTCTTTGATCGCTGGACGAGTTGGGTGGCTTATGTAGATACGCTGACCACGGCCATATTTTTTGTAGGTATGTGGCTTATGGCAAAAAGAAAGGTAGAAAACTGGATCTTTTGGATTGTGGGTGACCTGATCTCAGTTCCCCTATATTTTTACAAAGGCTACACCTTCACCAGTCTTCAATACCTTATTTTTACGATCATTGCCGTTTTTGGATATCTCGCGTGGAAGAAATACTTGAACAAGTCCCCAGTCATTGTATAAAAGTGGTGCTCTATGGTCCGGAGAGCACGGGAAAGACTACGCTTTCGCGAAAGCTAGCCACACATTATCAAGCGCCATGGGTACCGGAATACGCCAGAGACTATCTCCAACAGAAGTGGGACCGGGAACAATTGATTTGCGACTGGGAGGACATGCTGCCTATAGCTCGAGGACAAATGAAACTGGAAAATGAAGCAGCGCAAAAAGAAGACCGTTTACTAATTTGTGATACCGACCTTTTGGAAACCATGGTTTATTCGCAGGCTTATTATGATCAGCAAGTAGATCCGTTGATTGAAAAGTATGCGGTTGAGAATAGGTATGATCTTTACCTCCTAACCTACATTGACGTTCCCTGGGAGCCGGACGATCTGAGAGATCGGCCGGGGAGACGTGAAGAAATGTTTCGCTATTTTGAGCAGGCTTTAATACGCTATGACAAGCCCTACTGCCTGCTGCAAGGAAATGTGGAAGAGCGCATGACAGAAGCTGCTGCCGCAATTGATAGACTGCTAAAGAAATGAATTTTACCGCCAACGATAAAGTACAAATTGAAGCGCATGGGTTGACCCTGGAGACCGTGTCCAGACAACTCGCTGTTTTTCGCCAGGGCATTCCCACTGTGCAGGTTCAACGGGAAGCGACATTGGGTGATGGCATTAGAAAAATGACCAATAAAGAGATTGATCAGTATGTCCAACGCTACGAAAGGGAACAGCAAGGGAAAGATCTACTCAAATTCACTCCGGCATCGGGAGCAGCCACGCGCATGTTCAAGTTCTTGTATGAGTTTCTCGATAAGTACGATCTAGACCAGCAAACCATCAATGCATTCATCAATAAGACCCGAGCCACTGACTTGCGCCTGTTTTTTGTGGGATTGGACAGTTTTCCTTTTTTTAGAGAAGTTCGCGCTGCCATGATCGCCCGCTATGTGGATGGAGATTCTACCGACATCAATCTCAATCGGGTTCGGTTTGTCAAGACCATGTTAACTGAAGATGGACTGAACTACGGGGCCTATCCTAAAGGCTTGTTTCCGTTTCACAAATACAAAGACCACAATGCTTCGGCTTTTGAAGAGCATCTTTTCGAAGCCTCGAAGTACGCTGCCAAAGCCGGCGAGGCCAGACTCCATTTTACGATCTCTAAGCAGCACTACAACAACTTTAAAGAAGAATACAAACGGATTCAGGACATTGTGGAGCGCAAAACCAATACCCGTTTTAAGATTGATGTGTCTTATCAGGAACCAAAAACAGACACCCTTGCTGTAAATCTGAACAATGAGCCTTACCGGGATGGACAGGGCCGACTATTCTTCAGACCTGGGGGTCACGGAGCCTTGCTTGATAATTTGAATGAACAGGAAGCCGATATCATTTTCGTCAAAAATATCGATAATGTAGTCGTCTTCAAATACGAAGATGAAATCGCCCGGTATAAAAAAATGCTCGCCGGCTACCTATTGGAAATTCAGAATGAGGTGTTTCAATGGTTAGATCGAATGGACCGTGGTGAGGTAGGCGTTGAAGACGTGGAGACCTTGAGGTCTTTGTTGAGCGATCAGTTGGGCAGTGAACTACCGGACCATTTTGCTAAGTATTCTTTAGAAAATCAACTCAGTCAGATCCGGGAACTTTTGGATCGGCCCATCCGCGTATGCGGTATGGTCCGTAATGAAGGGGAACCCGGCGGTGGACCCTTTTGGGTAAAGAATGATAATGGTATCGTTTCCTTACAGATTGTAGAAGGTCCGCAAATGGACCGAAGCGATCCAAGACAAATGGAACTTTTGAGTCGCTCCACCCACTTCAATCCGGTTGATCTGGTTTGTGGGGTAAAGAATTATAAAGGAAAACGCTTTGACCTGGTGAACTACAGGGATCCCAAATTGGCGTTCATAGCTCAGAAATCCATAGGGGAAAGTAAAATTCGGGCCCTAGAGCATCCCGGACTATGGAACGGGGCTATGGCCCATTGGAATACGGCTTTCGTAGAGGTTCCGCTCATCACCTTCAATCCGGTGAAAACGGTGAATGATCTACTCAAACCCGCCCATCAGGTACCCGAGTCGTGAACAAAGAAAAGTTACTCCAGGAAATCGATTTTAAGGCGGTGCGCTCCAGTGGCCCCGGGGGTCAGCACGTCAATAAAACAGCTTCAAAAGTGATTTTGAATTGGAATCTGGAGGACTCAAAAGCTTTTGAAGAGCATGAATTGGATCGCTTACGCGAACGACTGGCCTCACGATTAACCCAAGACGGCGTGTTAATCCTGTCAATGGGGCAATCACGCAGTCAGCATAAAAACAAAGCCTCGGTTACAGAACGCTTTTTCCATATGTTGAGTACCGCACTCAAAAAAAGACAAAAGCGAAAGAAAACAACGGTCCCCTGGAAATCCAAACGCAAACGCCTTCGCAATAAAAAACACCGGTCTGAAAAAAAAGCGTTGCGCAAACCTCCCAGGTTGGATTGATCGCAGAGAAAGGTGAGGCTTTATTCCACACTTAAACTGTAGACGTATACACTGATCTACAGTAGTTTAGCATTAAGAAAGATTTAACGTATCTCCTAAATCCCTGATAGCTTGTGCCTTGTTCAAGCCTCGCGATCAATAATCCTATTTGGTACGATTATGACTACATAATCATCACAAACATGAACTATAATTTAAAAATGATGAACATGAAACGATTGATAATAGCAACCCTAACTTTAGGAACCTTTTTTGCCTCCACACCTACCCTAACTGCTCAGGAAGAAATTGCTGAAGCACAAGTAGAACTCCAAGCTCCGGCAGTGAGTGATTTTGTCAAAATTGATATAGCCGATCTTCCGGAAGCGGTAACTGCTGCAGTTGCAGCAGATTTCGCTGAGTCTGAGATTAAGGAAGCTTATGTGAATGAAAAAGCCAATTATAAGTTGGTCCTTACAAAAGCAGACGAAGACGATCAAACAGTCTATGCGACCAAAGAGGGAGAATGGATTGATGAAGCTGACGCTTCTCCGGAACAGTAATTAAGTAGTACTGCAATGAATAGGACAAGTAAAATAGCATTCATTGGACTGTTGGGTGTAAGCACCCTGGGGATGGCGCAAGTGGAGAAAGTGGAAAATGCGGAAGTAGATACAGCACCTACGGTAACTTCTTTAGCGGAATACTCCCAGATCGACCGCGCCAAACTACCCCAGGCCGTCAAAGAGGCAGTGGCTGATGCCTATGCAGAAATGACCATTGCCCAAGCCTTTAAGACACCGGCAGACAGCTACAAGATCGTCTTGGTAGCACAGGATCAACGCTCCACAAAAACCGTTTATGCAACCGCTGACGGCAAGTGGATAAAAGAAGATGATGGACAGTAATTGGTAAGTTTTGGAATGGTTAATTAACTTGTTAATTATGGAAGAAGGGAGCCCTTGAACACGGCTCCCTTTTTTTTGTAAAATTTTCTGTTCTTTTGACAATGGAAAGGGTAACTTCTTCGTTCTAATGAGCACTATGCCGAAAATACTTGTAGTTGAAGATGATGTAGCATTTTGTAAGATGCTATCGACCTTTTTGGAAAAAAAAGACCATGAGGTAAAGGCTGCATTTACTACACGGGAAGCCTTCCAACAACTGCAAAATGATACTTTCGATGTGGTGCTTTCTGATATGCGTCTTCCGGATGGAGACGGTCTGGAAATTCTCAATGAAACGAAGAAGGAAGGGAGAGCCACTCAAGTGATCATGATGACCGGATACGCCGAGGTCAATTTGGCCGTTAAAGCCATGAAATTGGGTGCTTTTGACTACATCTCCAAGCCCATTGTACCCGAGCAAATCCTGGAAAAGATCAAGAATGCCTTGGGTCAACCCGTAGCTCCGTTACGGAACACGACTTCGGTAGCGTCTACGACAGCTAAACAGCAGACTGCATCTGTAGATGAAAGCAATACACAAGAGGTAGAGTTCATTAAGGGAGTGAGCGACGCTTCTGCTCGACTCAATCAATACATTGATTTGGTAGCCCCGACGCCCATGTCGGTGCTTATTACCGGAGAGAGCGGGACCGGTAAGGAATACGTGGCCAAAAGCATACACCTCAAAAGCAAGCGCTCCGATCAGCCTTTTGTAGCGGTCGATTGTGGTGCCATACCCAAGGAGCTGGCCAACAGTGAATTCTTTGGTCATCTAAAGGGCTCTTTTACCGGAGCCATCTCAGACAAGACCGGGCATTTTGTAGCGGCCAACAAGGGGACTATTTTTCTGGATGAAATTGGAAATTTAGATTACGCCCTTCAAGTACAGCTCTTGCGGGTGCTGCAAGAACGCAAAGTCAAACCGGTAGGAAGTAATACGGAGATCGAAGTCGATATTCGAATCGTGACCGCAACCAATGAAAACCTTCAAAAGGCGGTTGATCGCGGAGATTTTAGAGAGGACCTCTACCACCGATTGAATGAGTTTTCTATTCAAGTGCCAGCTCTGCGCGAGCGAGAAGAAGATCTTATGCTTTTTGCTCACCTTTTCTTAGACATGGCCAACAATCAGCTGAGTACTAAGGTAAGCGGATTCACTCCCAGTTGTGCTAACGCCTTAAAGAAGTACAGTTGGCCGGGAAACTTACGCGAACTCAAAAACAGTGTGCGAAGAGCGGTGCTTCTGGCTCAGGAGGGACAGATCGATACCAAGCATCTCGCGCCTCAACTCTTGGTTTCGGACGATCAAGCGCATACTAAAGACTATAGTTTGTTCAAAAACAAAAATGAACAGGAGCTTATTTTAGATGCCTTAGACCAGGCTCAGGGGAATAAGAGTAAGGCAGCCCGTATCTTAAACATCGATCGAAAGACCCTCTACAATAAACTAAAGCAGTACGACATCAAGCTGTAGTTCGTTCCTGCATTTCTTCCAATACTTGTTCCATATGCTCGATTGCTTTGGTTGCCAGAGCTAATTTTTCTTGTTTGGTAGATCGGGAAGAAGTATCCTCAAGCAGCTCCAGCATGGGGATGACTGCGTCCACTTTAAGCTGTCGCCACATGGGTAAGGCGCGATGAGCAACTCGAGCAAGAATCTCTTCATCTTCTGAAGCTATTGCTTGCTCCATTTCCTTGATGTTTTGTTTGGAACCACTGACAAAGAGATTAATAATCGAATCGATGGACGATTGATCACCTAGCGCAAAAGCAGATAAATCTTCCAGAGAGTAAGAGCCATGTGAATGAGAAGCATCTGCATCAGCTATCTCCACATCGCTTTGTGGCAGCTCCAGACCCATGAAATCAGCAAGCACGCTGAGCAAGTCTTGAGGACTGTAGGGTTTTTTAAGGCTGTGATCGAAGCCTGAATCTAGGAGTTCTTGTTGGGTATATACCGTATTTCCGGATAGCGAAATCACCGGTATATGTTGAGTAGCCTCCTGTTGTCGCAATTGCTTGAGCAACTCAAAGCCATCCTGGCCGGGCATTTGTATGTCGGTCAATACCAGATCGTAATCGTTTTTCGTAAGCAGGCTCATTGCCGTAGTTACATCAACGGCCGTATCGTAGGCTACTGAAGCCTGACTGACCACTTCTTGAGCCAACTCCAATTGAAGCGGCTCGTCATCCACGATCAGAACGCGCTTGTCCTTATGGATGGCATGCGGTTTTACCTTGTTTAGGGGTAGCTCAGCAGGTTTCATCGGAATGTGCACTGTAAAAATGCTCCCACTCCCCTGGGTACTTTCTACCTCGATGGAGCCTTTCAACAGATCGATCAACCGTTTGGAAATAGCAAGTCCTAAGCCGAAGCCGCCGTAGCGTTTTTCAATGTGAGTATCCGCTTGCGCGAATTCTTTAAAGATGGCTTTCCTCTTTTCCGGAGCGATTCCAATGCCAGTATCCACAACGCGCACTTCCAGCGTAGGTTCCTGAGCCTGGCTCAATCGGGCTTGAATGGTCACTGATCCTCGCTCGGTAAACTTATAGGCGTTACTGATGATATTGGTCAGGATTTGCTTAACGCGGAAAGGATCGCTCTTAAAAGGAGCGTCCAGGGCATCATCGATCTCCGTGCGTACCTCCACTTGAGAATCAGAAGCACTCGGAATGGCCACCATCACGACATCCTGAATAAGATTTTTGGGATTGAAGACGACGGATTCTATATGGATCTTTCCGGCTTCCAATTTGGAGAAATCCAAAAGATCATTAACCAGAATGAGCATATACTCCGACGATTTTTTGACATTTTGCAGATACGTTTCCTGCTTCCCATCTAAAGCGGTTTTCTCCAGAAGTTCTGAAAATCCGATCAGGGTATTCAAAGGAGAACGCAGATCGTGGGTGATGGTGGCCATGAACTGCTCCCGGCTTTTAAGCAGGGTTTCCGCATACGACTTAGAAGCTTCCAGTTCTTTGCTGTAACGCTGGTTGCTACGAGCATCTCTGAATACCATAAATATAAAGGCTAAAGCCAAAAAGGCACTTGCCACTCCGGTCACTTTCAGGGTATCTGTGATGTCTTCAGCACGCTGTTCCAGTTGCTGCTCTCGGTTGGCTGAACTGGCCAGGGCTTCTTGCTCAAAAGTGGCCAAGAGATTCCTGATTTTCAAACTGATATTGCGATCGTTCTCCAGAAGACTGTTCTCCTTTTCGATCAAATTGGTTTCCATCCGCTTGCGACGGCGTTCGATACGGGCCAGGGTACGACGAACGGCTGCTGCCTGATTTTCAAGATCATTACCCTGCGGATTGTTGTCATTGCGGATGTAATCATTCCAGGCGACGATCACCCTTTTAACATAGGGATCTACATTTTGAACTTTAGGACTGTTTTCATAATCTTCAAAGTAGATGTCTTCCCTGATCAGATCGGCGACCGCTTGATCGTAGTAGTTCGTGGAATACTGCTCCTTGCGGAGATCGATCATCTCCCGCATATTTTCCATTTTTCGCGCAAGCAGAATATCCAGGGTATCTAATTGTTCCAATTGCTGGGGACTGTCTGAAAGGCGCTGCAACGAATCAATCTGAATACTGAGCGAATCGATCAGCTTTTGAAAGACTTTAAACTGCTCCTCGTCACCCGTGGCCGTGGCCGTTCGCCCTAAACTTTCAGCTTCATACAGATAGGTAAGTGCATTGCTGGTAAAGGTGAGTTTCTTATTGGTTTCCTGGATGCTGTCACCCGGATTGAAATAAGTCTTGAGTTTGGGATAGATGATATAGGCCGTGACGATAACTCCCAACGAAAGGAGGAAATAGCCAAGAACGACTTTAGCGGTGATCGAACTGCTGGGTGTACTCATGTCTTTTTCAACAGGACATTAAAGATACAATTAATAAAAAAATGATGTAGCTTTGTCCCATCTCAAAGGGGTGCCGATTTCTAGATACTATAGAATAAGCTGAGATTATACCCGTAGAACCTGGAACAGGTAATGCTGTTTAGGAAAAAAAGCATAGGCTTTTTATGAGAGGCGATCTGTTCCTAATGCTCAGGAATCGCACTTCCCACTACGGTTATTGTAATCCATTAGAATAATTACTCCTTTTATTCGTAACCTAAGATCGAATGAAATATTCACTGACCGTTGTTGCCCTATTTTTAACTTTTGGGATCTACGCCCAGCAAACACCAAAAGACAGTATCTCTGCAGAACAATTGGATGAAGTGCTCGTGCGGGCCGTTCGGGTAGATGCTGATTCACCAATCACCCACTCTAACCTGGATGCAGAAGATCTGGAAGACCGAAACCTGGGTCAGGACATCCCTATATTGCTGAATTATTTACCCAATGTGGTGACTACCTCAGATGCGGGTGCCGGTGTGGGTTATACCGGAATTCGGGTGCGGGGTAGCGATGCTTCCCGCGTTAATGTGACCCTGAACGGCATTCCCTATAACGATGCGGAAAGTCAGGGGACTTTCTGGGTAAATATGCCCGATTTTTCTTCTTCGGTGGAAAGTTTACAATTACAACGCGGGGTGGGTACTTCAGTCAACGGTTCGGGAGCTTTTGGGGCCAGTTTGAACATTCTGACCGATGAGGTCCGTCAACAAGCCTACGGGGAACTGTCTGGCTCTGTGGGGTCTTTCAATACCTATCGCTATCATGCCAAATTCAGTACCGGCTTGATGGAAAACGGATTTGAGTTCGCGGGTCGTCTGTCTCAAATACAATCTGATGGCTACATTGATCGGGCCAGCTCTGACCTCAATTCGTATTTCTTTCAGGCCGCCTATAAAGATGAAAACACCTTGATCAAAGCGATCACTTTCGCCGGTCACGAACTGACCTATCAGGCCTATTTCGGAATCGATGCGGAAACCCTGGAAACCGACCGTACCTTCAATCCAGCGGGTTTATATACGGATGAGGACGGCAATGTACAGTTTTACGACAATGAGGTAGACGACTACCGTCAGGACCACTACCAGTTGCATTGGAATCAGCGCTTTTCCAATCGCTGGTCCAGCAACCTGTCTTTAAATTACACCTACGGTCGCGGATTCTTTGAGCAATATCGGGAGGACGAGGACTTTGCGGATTACGATCTGGAACCCATCACCTTAGGTATGGAAACCATCAATACTACCGATCTGATCAGGCGTCGCTGGCTGGATAATGACTATTATGTCATCAGTGGTAATCTCAATTACAAGGATACTGCCTGGGATGTTACCGGAGGATTGTTTTACAGCACTTATACCGGAGATCATTTTGGCGAGATCATTTGGGCACGCTATGCCTCAAACTCAGAGATCAGAGAACGCTATTACGAGGGGGTAGGCGATAAAAATGAATTTTCCGCTTTCGCGAAAGCGACCTTCCGCCTGAACGAGAACTGGAGTTTTTACGGAGACCTGCAGGGCCGATTTATTACTTATACTACGGACGGTTTGACGTCTGATCGGGTACCTCTGGAAGTAGATGAAGATTTTGCCTTCTTCAATCCTAAAGCCGGGGTGACCTATACCTTAGATGCTCAAAATCAGTTTTATGCTTCCTACGCCCGAGCCAATCGGGAGCCCAATCGCAATGATTTTGAAAATGGCTCACCCAGACCGGAGCAGTTGAATGACTACGAATTGGGATGGCGTTACCAGCAGAACAAAACCGCCTTTACGGCTAATCTGTATTATATGCAGTATAAAGATCAGTTAGTGCTTACCGGAGCTATTGACGATGTGGGCGCTCCCTTGCGGACGAACAGTGGGGAGAGCTATCGATTGGGGCTTGAGCTTACGGCCGATGTGCCACTGGGCAATCAATTTCGATGGATGCCCAACCTGGCTTTGAGCACCAATAAGAACAAAGATTTCTTTTTTGAGCGAGACGGAGTGTTGACCAATTTGGGAAATACGAATATTTCCTATTCGCCGGAAGTGGTAGCCGGCAGCATGCTGATCTACCAACCGTTTTCGGGCTTTCAGGTGGGTCTTCTGTCCAAATTCGTAGGAGAGCAGTATTTAGGGAATATCGACAGTCCGAATTCTATATTGGATTCCTTTTTTGTGAACGACCTCAATGTGAGTTACGAATGGAAGACAGCACCCTTTGTCGAGCGGATACTGTTTACGGGCTTGATCAATAATATATTTGACGAGCAGTACGTCTCCAATGGGTATTTCTTCACTTTTGACGATGATTTTTCCGTGCCGGGAGAAGTGACTACCGTTGAGGGTGCGGGCTATTATCCGCAGGCAGGCATCAACTTTTTAGTGGGAGCTACGATCAGTTTTTAATTGGAAATTGTAATGATATTTCCATTTTGAGTAGCTCGATATTGCAATAGGGGATATTGCAGACTGCCATCCGAAACAGCCTGACCGGTAACCAGATTGTACCTATTGGCTTCTTCGCAGCCACAGGTCGCCTCAATGCCATTGATCGTCAGGGTAGAGCAAGTGTTGGGTACATGATTCGGGTCACTGGCGTCCCAGGCCAGAAACCCAGATCCGGTATTGATCACGATCACGCCTCGGTTCCCTAGATTTGGGAGGTAGACCGAATTACTGGGAAATTGCAGATCACTGTACTGCGGCAGGTTAGTATTGAGGCTAAAGTTGAAATTGAGATCCAGCAAAAACGGATTTCGACGCCTGCCTTCATCATCCGCACTACAGGATAGGATTAAAACACCTAATACGGCGATTGTGAATTTCTTCATGAACGAGGATCTAAATTGAGTTTCCTTTAGCAAGTAAACACAGAAATCTAATAATTCGTATATTTGAGAATACAAATCCCGTGCAAATGGGATTTTTGCGTTTGATAACGCTAAGGTACTATCCCTAAACCAATAATTACAAATAAGTAGCGCTCTTCAGGCGCCTAAAAATATAACCATGAGTAAAGTTTCTTATTATACTGCGGAAGGGCTCAAAAAACTCAGAGATGAATTGAATCAGTTGCGTGATGTAGAGCGACCCAAAGCTTCACAAGCCATAGCGGAAGCTCGAGATAAAGGCGATTTGAGCGAGAACGCTGAATACGATGCGGCCAAAGAGGCACAGGGCATGCTGGAAATGCGCATTTCCAATCTGGAAGAAACTCTGGCCAATGCCCGGGTGATCGATGAATCGCAACTGGACACCTCTAAAGTCCTCGTCCATTCGACGGTAAAAATTAAAAATCAAACCAATGGCGCGACCATGACCTACAAACTGGTCGCCCAAAGTGAGGCCGATCTGAAATCGGGGAAGATCTCAGTAGACTCACCCATCGGAAAAGGCTTGCTGGGTAAACAAGTGGGCGACGTGGCCGAAATTCAAGTGCCCAACGGCGTCATGAAATTTGACATTGTCGAAATAAGTCGGGAATAATACAACGCTATGGCATCCATTTTTACCAAGATCATCAACCGCGAGATTCCGGGACACATTGTGGCCGAGGATGACCACCACATTGCCTTTTTAGACGTTAATCCCAATGCTGTAGGACATACCCTTTGCGTTCCAAAGCGAGAAGTGGATAAAATCTTTGATCTGGAAGAGCAGGAGTATCTTAATTTGATGCGCTTTTCCCGATCTGTGGCCCTGGCGCTGCGCAAAACAGTCGACTGCAAGCGCATTGGTGTTTCGGTCATCGGCCTGGAGGTGCCTCATGTACATGTGCATCTCATTCCACTAAACAGCATGGAGGATGCTCGTTTTATTCAAAAGGTGTCGATGGATCAGCAAGCAATGGCCCAGTTGGCAGAACGGATCAGCACAAACTTTTAGCGGAACAGTTCCGGCCGCTGGAAGAACAGGGCTGCAGCAATACCCGCGAAGAGGATACCCACGATCAGGAGTATGGCCAGGGGACGCATGCGAAAAAATGCGCGCGGACTACCGGCTAATTTTCGATGGTATTCATAAAGTCGTTCTATGTCATCGGTCCATCGTTCCGGATAGATGGTATTCTCACATTTTTGGCAACGCATCACACTACTGAGCTCGCCCTTGCTGCGGTAGATCAATCTGGTTTTTTCCTCTTCAGTCACAAAGGCCAGGTGAAGTCCTTCTTGAGTAAAACATTCCGGACAATTCGTTTTTAAGGGCGCTTCGTGTATAGTTATTTTCTCTTTTGCCATGGGTAAATAACGCAGATCACCGGGGTTTCATTGTCTATTCCAATAATCCGTTCAGCTGGGCGTATTGGAGAAGCACCAGAGTCTTGGCATCGTAGATTTCCTGCTTAGCTAAAAGCTGTTTCGCTTTCGCGAAAGCGTACTCCACGACCTGAATGTCCTCTTGCTCCTCTGCTGAACCCCCACCAGCACTCACACGGTCTTTGGTTGAGTAGATGCCCGTAAATAAATGCAAAATTTCGGTCACGGCTCCGGGAGAAGTATACATCTGTCCGATTTTTTTTACCTGATCGATGCGGTATCCGGTTTCCTCTTCGATCTCTTTTTTAATTGCCTCTTCCGGATCCAAGTCATCCAACATGCCTGCACACACTTCTAAAAGTAACCCATCGGCATTTCCATTGACGTAGGTAGGGAGGCGAAATTGCCGCGTGAGCAGCACTGTTTTTTGATGGGGATCGTAGAGAAAAATGGCGGCTCCGTCACCGCGATCAAAGACTTCAGCACTGCGTTCTTCTGTGGTTCCGTCCTGATTTTTGTAGGTGAACTTGTACTTACTCAGCTGAGCCCAACCCTGATAAAGAATCTCTTGAATGATATTGGAAACGGTAAACTTCATCAGACCAGGCGTAGTGCAATTTGCATGGTGGTGCCTTTACCGGGTTCACTACGGAGCACCTTGATCTGTCCGTCGTGGTATTCTTCAATGATGCGTTTGGCCAGGGAGAGTCCCAGACCCCAGCCTCGGGTCTTTGTCGTATACCCCGGATCAAAAATAGTGGTGAACTTGCTTTTAGGGATCCCTTTCCCGCTGTCAGTGATTTCGATCAAGGCATAACGAGCGTCACGCGTGATTTTAAGCGAGAGGTCGCCCTTTCCCTTCATCGCATCGATCGCATTTTTTACCAGATTTTCAATGGTCCAGCCGTACAATTGCTCGTTCATAAGCACGGGTAGGGGGCTCTCGGGTACATCCAAATGGAAGTGGATCAGTTTGCTGCTGCGTTTAGACAAATAAGCATAGGCTTCTTGCGTAGCCTGGATGATGTCCTGCTCCTCCAATTTGGGGATGGAGCCTATCTTGCTAAAACGTTCTGTGATCGTCTTAAGGCGGTCAATGTCTTTGGTGATCTCTTCAATGTATTCACTATTGACCTTTTCTGATTTTAGGATCTCGGTCCAACCGACCAGAGAGGATAGGGGGGTTCCAATTTGATGGGCGGTTTCTTTGGCCATACCGGCCCAGAGTAAATTTTGCTCACTGGCTTTAGAGGTCGCATAATAGAAATAAATGACCCCAATAAATAAGCCTACAATGACCAGCAAAGCGATGGGGAAATACTTCAGCTGACTGATCACTGGAGAGTTGGAGTAGTAAATGGTATTGAAGGTCACCCCGTCAAAACCGATCTCTATGGGTTCATTTTGACTGGCAAAATCAAGGGCCATGGCCTTTAATTCTTCCTGAGTCAGATTTTCAGCACCGGCCACATTACTGGTGAGATACAGATCATCTTCGTGGTCATAATTCAAAATGGGGATGGTGGTGTTGTTCTGTAAAATCTGCAGCTGCAATTCGGTCAATGCATTTTCCAATATTTTGACATCCGGATTGCTGCTGGAAGGTTCGACATCCATGGTTTTGGGAAAGGTGGCTAGCGCCTGGGCGTAGATTTCCATTTTGGTGCGCTCATTCTCCTTCAGCTGATCGAAAAATAAAGAAACATTCCACAAGATCAGCAGGGTAATTACCAGGGAGGAGATGATAATGAACCAGCGGGAAAAACGTTGACCGGACTTAAACTGCATACGGTGGAACCATTTGAGGCTAAATATACCTTATTTCACAACATACTAACGCCCGACCCTGGCGTCTATTTTCTTTTGATGCCACGGCTGTTTATAAATAGTCTTTTCCGTTGGTAAGTCGGTAGGCTTTTCCTTTTCAAAAGCGTAGTTGAAAACTTACCTTTGTGGAATGAGTAAAAAGATGCTTACGGTTGATCCTCAGACCACCGCTGTACCCAAACTACACGGCTTAATGTTGGGAGCAATTGGGCCCCGTCCCATCGCTTTTGCCAGTACCATGGATGAGGAAGGGAATCCCAATTTATCGCCCTTTAGTTTCTTCAATGTATTCAGTGCGAATCCACCGATCTTGATTTTTTCACCGGCTCGACGGGTACGCAATAACACCACCAAACACACCCTGGAGAATGTGGAAGCTACGCGGGAAGTGGTCATTAATATCGTCAACTATGCCATCGTGCAACAAATGTCCTTGTCCAGTACCGAGTATCCGGAGGATGTGGATGAATTTGTAAAGGCAGGCCTCACCCCATTGGAATCAGAAACCGTGAAACCCTTTCGCGTTATGGAGAGTCCGGTGCAGTTTGAATGCAAGGTGAATGACATCATTCATTTAGGCGAGCAGGGTGGAGCCGGAAATCTGGTGATTTGTGAGGTGACGCGCATGCACGTGGAGGAAGCTCTTTTGAATGAGGAAGGTGGTATTGATCAATACAAAATCGATCAGGTGGCTCGTATGGGTGGCAATTGGTACAGCAGAGCCAACCTGGGTATGTTTGAGGTGCCTAAACCTTTATCTAGCCTGGGAATTGGCGTAGATGCGATACCGGCTCACATCAGAAACAGTACGATCCTGACCGGAAATGATCTGGGAATGTTGGGCAATGTTGAAGAGCTTCCTGATGAGAAAGCGGTAGATGCTCTGATCAACAGCGAGGTTCAGCTGTCGCGAATCGTCGCAGCCAAAGATCGTACTGCCTTACACCGCAAAGCCCAGGAATATCTATCGGTAGGAGATACCGATCGCGCCTGGAAAGTGCTTTTGGCGCTGCAATAAATAAAGTTTACCTTAAAGATTAAATTAGAATAACATGGAAGTACAGGGAAAGATCAAAATGATAGGAGAAACGCAAACCTTTGGAAGCAATGGGTTTCGTAAACGAGAGGTAGTGGTTACCACTGAAGAGCAATATCCTCAACACCTGATGATCGAATTCGTTCAGGACAAAACCGATTTATTGAATAATTTTCAAGTGGGTCAAGACGTCAAGATCAGCATCAATCTACGCGGTAGAGAATGGGTAAATCCACAGGGAGAAACCAAATACTTCAACAGTATTCAGGGATGGAGAATCGAAAGTCTTCAAGCAGCGGGCAATGCCAATGCCGGAATGCCTCCTGTCCCGCCAGCGGATGCCTTTGAGCCGGCTACGGATGTCAAAGACGAAGACTATGACGATTTGCCGTTTTAGAGCGTTTTCAAGGATCCATTAGCGCATAAAAAAAGCCCCCGGTGGTTAGCCAAGAGCTTTTTAATTGGTTAATTGGTTAATCCATTGAACAAACTAAAAAAGCAATGATGAACAATAAAAGATCTAATGGATTCTTTCAAATCTCGCAAATTTCATTCGGTTTTCAAAGTTCATTGCACGAATTAACATCATAAATCTTGCGTTTACCCATTCTCAGTGAAGCACTTGTATTCCCTCCCCCGGAAGAAGCGCTGGAGGAAGGTCTCTTGGCCGTAGGCGGTGATCTTACGGTCGATCGCTTGCTTTTGGCCTATAGAAACGGGATTTTTCCCTGGTATAATGAGGATGAACCGATACTATGGTGGAGTCCCGACCCTAGAATGGTGCTGCGCCCGGGCGAAGCGTATGTTTCTAAATCGATGCGCAAACTGCTGCGTGATCAACGGTTCAAGGTCACTTACAATCAGTGTTTTCTGGAAGTGATCCTCGCCTGTAAACGCATTCAACGTCCAGATCAGGAAAGTACCTGGATCACTCCGGAAATGGTGCAGGCCTATTTAAATTTACACGAGCAGGGGCATGCGACCAGTGTCGAAGTGTGGCAGGGGGAAGAGCTGGTAGGCGGCCTTTACGGCGTCGATCTGCCGGATCTGGGCGTCTTTTGTGGAGAGTCTATGTTCTCTCGAGTATCCAATGCCAGTAAAGTGGCTTTTATTACGCTTTCGCGAAAGCTCAAAAAGCAGCAGTATCAATTGTTGGACTGTCAGGTCTACACCGAACATCTTGAGCGTATGGGCGCTTATGAAATCCCGCGCAAGGACTATTTAAAATACCTGGCTAAGCGCTGAGGTGTTGCACCTCCTGATACCGGAAGCATTCTGTTTCGTGATCATTAACCATGCCCGTAGCCTGCATATGGGCGTACATGACGGTACTGCCCACAAATTTGAATCCGCGCTTCTTAAGGTCTTTGCTGATAGCATCCGATAGCGGTGTGGTAGCGGGAGCTTCCTTATAATGGCTCCAGCTGTTTTGAATGGGTTCGTCATCGACAAAACTCCAAATGTAGCTCGAAAAACTGCCCTGCTCCCGCTGGACCTCCATAAAGCGCTGGGCATTATTGATGGTCGCCCTGATTTTCAGTTGATTGCGAACAATACCTGCATTGGACAATAGCTCCTGCACTTTGCGTTCATCGTAGGCAGCAACCTTGCGATAATCAAACTGATCAAAAGCCGCTCTGAAGTGTTCCCGTTTTCGTAAGATGGTGATCCAACTCAGCCCTGCCTGAAAGGTTTCCAGGCTTAAAAATTCAAAGAGGGACTGCTCCTCCCGCAGGGGAACACCCCATTCCAGATCGTGATAAGCTTCATAAAGCGGGTCTCCAAGACACCAGCCGCATCGGTGTTTTTTCATGCCATGAAGGTAAGCGTTAGTTTTGTAATTTCTACCGACTCAAATGCACTATGAAAACTACCACGCAGAATACAGTATTACTCACCGCTCAATCTGTTTATAAAAATGCACAGACCTATCCTGAGTATCGGGAAGAAGTAGCTCAGCTCGTCATAGATCAGGCTACCACAGGAGCAGAGCAGTCCGAAGCGCTGATCAATTATACCCTATTGAATGACCGGCGTATGAAGCGCTGGGATAAAACCCTGAAATTTACCGCAGAAGAGGAGCAATTGATTCGTCAATTTAACGAGCGGGTGAGTGCCGGAGTCCAGGCAGCGCAGCAGTGGCTGGTCCTGACAGAGAGTTGGTGTGGAGATGCGAGTCAATCCATGCCGGTTATGCATGCCATCGCCATGCGCAGTCCGCATATCAATTTTCGCGTAAGCTTAAGAGATCAACAGCCCGAGTTGATGGATCTAGTCCTTACCCGGGGTGCACGAGCGATCCCTAAACTGATCGCATTTACCCAAGATGAACTCATTGGTACTTGGGGGGCACGACCTAGAAGCGGGCAGCAATTAATTGAGGACTACAAGCTACAATACGGCAAGGCCGGTCCGGCGGCAAAAGAAGAATTACAGCGTTGGTATAATCAAGATAAAGGAAAGCAGATAAAGGATGAACTTCTGGCGTTGCTTAGCCCTGAAAAAGAAAAGTGATCGAACCCAACTGAGAAGCGCGCTGACTCTCATCAAAATACGCCCGTTCGGCATACTCCAGGGCCTGATCGACCAGGCAGCCGTTGGAGGTGGTGGAGGCCGCCGAATTAAAAGCGGCTTTACTGACCACTCCATTCGATTTGACGGTAATGTTGATCACTACCTTTCCGGTGGCCTCGCAGGTATACACCGGATTGGGAATTTTAATGGCATTCCGCTCTTTCAGAATGTAAGAGATGGTCGTTCTTCGGGTATTCGCCTGGGGTTTAGCGACGGCTTTTTTAAGCTCATTTCCACTGGATAAAGGCGGAGTGGGTTTGGCTTTAGCCATGGCCAGATCATTGCGATCTTCAGCTCCATCCTGTTCATACTCCTCCATCAAGTCTTTAACGCTACCCAGCTTGTTATTCTCAATAGCTTCACGAATCTCGTCGGGCTTCTCCAAAAATTGACGGGCTTCAGCCAAACGTCGCTCCTGATTGAACGCCTGATGGGAAATTTTAGCCTGTTCTTCGGGACTGAGCTCTTCCTTTTCTTCCGGCTCGGGTAACTCTTCCACCATAGGGATCTCAAAGAATTCCTCAGCAATTTCATCTTCGTAAGGCTTCATGTGCAAAAAGAAGAAAGCCAGTATCAAAAGGCTTGCACTGGAAAAGGTGATAATAAGGGCTTTATCTTGGGGCGAAATGTTCATAAGTGCCTAAAATAACCAAAAAGCACACTTTTTATTGCTTTTTTAAGAGGATTTTACCTTTTCTAGCGCTTCTTCGAATTGCGCTAATTGCATGGCATCCTGCACCTTATAATCTCCAATAGCAGTGCGTCGAAGTGCACTGAGATGAGCTCCCGAACCCAGGGCCTTTCCAAAATCATGGGCTAATGAGCGAATATAAGTACCCTTACTACAGACCACTTTAAAGTCGAGTTCAGGCAATTCCGTACGAGTGATCTCGAAGTGACTGATCTCCACTTCCCGGGCCGGAATCTCCACTTCTTCCCCCTTACGGGCCATTTCATACAAGCGCTTCCCGTCTTTTTTGAGGGCCGAAAATATAGGGGGGCGTTGCACAATGATCCCCATAAAGGCCTGCAGGCTATCCTGAATAAGGGTTTCCGTAATATGATCGATAGGATAGTGGGCGTCTATTTCCGTTTCTAAATCGTAGGAAGGAGTGGTCGCCCCTAAAGTGATCGTACCGGTATAGGTTTTGGGTTGACCCATAAAACCCTCAATCTGCTTAGTCATCTTACCCGTGCAAATGATCAATAAGCCACTGGCGAGAGGGTCCAGCGTTCCGGCATGTCCCACCTTGATTTTTTTTAAAGCAAAGCGACGTTTGAGGAGCCAGCGTACCTTATTGACGAGCTGAAAAGAGGTCCACTCCAGCGGTTTGTCAAACAGCAGCACTTGCCCCGCTAAGTAATCTTCTTTTTGCATTTTATGGAGTGAATAGGGAGTATCCAACAGCAATTAATCCGATGAGGAGGCAGTAAATCGCAAAGTAGGAGAGCTTGCTGTTGCGCACCAATTTGATCATCCAGGTACAGGCAAAGAGACCGGCTCCAAAGGCAGCCACAAAGCCGATCAGTAGCGGAAGACCATTGGTCGTTTCAGCAGTAAGGTCTCCACTGAAAATGTCCTTAGCGATCTTTCCGAAGATCAACGGCACCACCATCAAAAAGGAAAAGCGGGCGGCCCTGTTTTTGTCGTTCCCCAGTAGTACGGAAGTCGAGATCGTAGCACCACTTCGGGAGATCCCGGGAAGCATGGCAATGGCCTGAGCGATGCCAATGATGAAGGCATTGCCATAAGATACCTTTTTCTCTGTATTCCTCGCCTTGTCTGCAAACCAAAGTAAGGCGGCGGTGACGATAAGCATGCATCCAACCAGTAAGATCTGACCCCCAAAAAGGGCTTCCAATTGCTCTTCAAACAGCAAGCCGATCACCACGGCCGGCAGCATAGACACAATGATCTTACCCACAAACTGGGTTTCTTCATTGTTCTTGAATTGCAGTAGACCGCTGAGCAGAGCGGCCACATCTTTGCGAAAGACGATCAAGGTACTTAAGGCGGTAGCAAAATGGAGGACCACCGTAAATAAAAGGCTTTCTTCAGGCACTGCGGTAGCCCCTAGAATGGCTTTGCCTAATTCCAGATGACCGCTGGAGGAAACCGGTAAAAACTCAGTAAGGCCCTGTATGATCCCCAAAAGCAGGGCGTCCAGTACGTCCATAATTATTTTTTAGGGTTGAGCAGTATGGCGTAGATCTCTATTCCAAAGCCTAAAAGGACCACTGCCGGGGCCAGCCGGATTCGTCTGAAATTATAGATCTCCGGATTGAAGACATTGGGATCATCGCTGCCCCCGCCGGCCATGAGAATAAAGCCCAAAGCGATCACCCCCAAACCAATGAGCATGAACTTATAATTTTTGGGCCCGAAGATAAACTCCGTTTTGTGCTTTTGCGCTTTCTCTTTTCTCTTCTTCTCTCCCATAATGTGATTAGTAATACAGTTCGTCAGTGCGTAAATTCAAAAACCGACTGGTGGCAATAAAGGTACTGATCCAGGTGATAATAATTCCTAGTATGAAAATACCACTGAATAAAACGGCCAGCATCACCGGTTCGCCAATCAGTCCCAACTGGGGAAAGGTCGCATTGAGGTAATACAGCACCCCTCCCATACCCAGCATGGCGATCAAGGCGCCCAACATGCCCAGGCGAACACTCTTCCAAACAAAAGGTTTACGGATAAATCGTTTGGTCGCCCCTACCATTTGCATGGTCTTGATGGTAAATCGTTTGGCATACACACTCAGACGTATGGAGCTGTTGATCAGTAAAACGGCGATGAAGGTGAATACTCCTGATAGGATAAGCACCCACAGGCTGATCTTTTTGATGTTGTCATTGAGCAGGGCGATCAACGGTTGATCGTAAGAAACCTCTTCAACGAAATCTTTACTGGCGATCTCTTCACTGATCTCGCGTACCTGAATAGCAGAGACGAAATCGGCTTTGAGGAAAACATCAATACTGTTCTGCAAAGGGTTATACCCCAGGAACTCCATAAAATCTTCTCCAATATCCTTACTGTGCTCTTCCGCCGCCTCTTCTTTAGAAATAAAGCGGGTTGATTTGGTGTAGTCGGCCAGGGCCAGACTTTTTTCGAGCTGATTGATCTCTACTTCCTTGGCGCTGTCCTTCAGATAGATGGTCATCGCGATCTGCTCTTTAAAGTGATCGGCAACCTTTTTGGTGTTCAGTACCAGCAAACCCAATAATCCCAATAAGAAGAGCACCAAAGCAATACTGATCACTACCGAAAAATAGGAAGAGATCAGTCGGCGTCTTTGGTATTTCTCAAAGGAACTGGACATGGTCTAAAATTTTGTCAAAAGTAACAAACTTTATCTTCTAGTGGTGCAAACGCGATTCTTTTCCCTTTCGTGTATTAATGGTATTTTTGCCGACTCTACCGACTTTTTTATTCTGTGGAGTATCCAAACTTTTTAGAAGACCTTATTCATGCAATACGATCACCAGGCTATAGAAAAGAAATGGCAACGCACTTGGAAAGAACAAGGCACTTTTGAAGCCAGCAATTCCAGCGATAAGCCAAAATATTATGTCTTAGATATGTTTCCTTATCCTTCCGGAGCCGGATTGCACGTAGGCCATCCCCTGGGGTATATTGCCAGTGACATCTATGCTCGCTACAAGCGGCATCAGGGGCATAATGTATTGCATCCCATGGGTTACGATTCTTTTGGCCTTCCGGCGGAACAGTACGCTATTCAAACCGGGCAGCATCCGGCGATCACCACTCAGGAAAATATTGCACGTTATCGCGAGCAATTGGACCGCATCGGCTTTTCTTTTGACTGGAGCCGGGAGGTACGAACCAGCGACCCGGACTACTACCGCTGGACCCAATGGATATTTATCCAATTGTTCGAAAGTTGGTACAACCACAAAAGCGACAAGGCTGAACCGATTGAGACCTTAATCGCCCATTTCGAAAAGCAGGGAACTGCCCATTTAGAAGCCAGTCACGATGAGGATGCACCCGATTTTACTGCTGAGGAGTGGAAGCAATTCTCTTCGGATGAACAGCAAAGGCAATTATTAAAATACCGCCTGACCTATTTGGCCGAGTCAGAAGTGAACTGGTGTCCGGAATTGGGCACGGTGCTGGCCAATGATGAGATCATCAACGGGGTCTCTGAGCGCGGAGGCTATCCGGTAGTTCGCAAGAAAATGACCCAGTGGAGCATGCGCATCACGGCTTACGCCCAGCGCTTGCTGGACGGCCTGGACGGCATAGACTGGCCCCAACCGCTTAAGGATTCTCAAACCTATTGGATCGGTCGGTCGGAAGGAGCTTTGGTACACTTCAACGTATATCAATCTGGAAATCAAAAGCTTTCTGATCATCAAATCTCCGCCTTTACTACCCGTCCTGATACCATCTTTGGAGTTTCTTTTATGACCCTGGCACCGGAGCACGAATTGGTGACTCAAATCACCACACCTGAGCAGCGGCAGGAGGTAGAGGCCTATGTGGCCGCCAGTGCCAAACGCTCGGAACGCGATCGAATGGCCGATGTCAAAACCATCACCGGAGCGTTTACCGGCGCTTATGCCCAGCATCCGTTTACCAAAGAGCCTATTCCCATCTGGATCGGCGACTATGTGCTGGCCGGATACGGTACCGGCGCGGTCATGAGTGTTCCCTGCGGAGACCAGAGGGACTACGATTTTGCCAAACACTTCGATATTGCGATCCCCAATGTGTTCGAAGATGTTGATATCAGTGAGGAAGCTTTTGCAGACAAGGAGAAGACCATCATTACCAATTCTGATTTCCTCAACGGCCTGCCTTATGCAGAAGCGCTCACCACAGCCATTGCGGCCCTGGAAGAGATTGGTCGGGGCCAGGGGAAGGTTAACTACCGCTTACGCGACGCGGTCTTCAGTCGGCAGCGCTACTGGGGAGAGCCTTTTCCGGTCTACTACATCAATGGCCTGCCTCAGATGATTGAAGCAAAACATCTGCCTTTGCGCTTGCCGGAAGTAGAAAAATATTTACCTACTGAAGAAGGGGAGCCCCCCTTAGGCCGTGCTGAGGTCTGGGCCTGGGACAGCAATAAAAACTCGGTAGTGTCCAAGGAGTTGATTGATGAAAGCAAGGGTGTTTATCCTTTAGAATTAAACACCATGCCGGGCTGGGCGGGAAGCAGCTGGTATTTCTTCCGCTATATGGAGAAAGTCTTACGTGATGAAGTCTTTGCTTCCGCGAAAGCGATGCAGTACTGGGAAAATGTGGACCTGTATATAGGTGGGAGTGAGCATGCCACCGGGCACTTGCTCTACAGTCGGTTCTGGGTGAAGTTTCTATACGATCGTAAGCTCGTGCCCGTTGAAGAGCCCTTTAAAAAACTGATCAATCAGGGCATGATCTTAGGGCAGAGTGCCTTTGTTTATAGGTTGAGAGAGGTTCCAGGTTTTGAAGGCCAAGGAGAGGAGTTCATAGATGCTGTCAAAAATCACCCAATCATAATTTCTGCAGCTCTAAAAGAAAAATTAGAAAATGGGCACATTGAAATTAAAGATTTTAGTAAAGACTTACTTTCAATTTTAAAGGGCGTTTTTGGGTCAAAAATAGTAAAGGCTTCAGTCCATACTGATAAAATTCAGCCTCTCCATGTTGATGTCAATTTGGTGAATGCGTCGGATCAACTCGATGTAATGCGTTTTGCTAACAGATTTTCAGATTTTGAGGAAGCTGTTTTTATTGGCGATTCTGGAAGAAGGATAATTGAAGGAAGTGATGAGATATTTACAGTAGGCCGTGAGGTCGAAAAAATGTCCAAATCCAAATACAACGTCGTCAATCCGGATCAGATTTGTGAAGAATACGGGGCAGATACGCTGCGGATGTATGAAATGTTCTTAGGGCCTTTAGAACAGGCCAAACCCTGGAATACCGCTGGAATTACCGGAGTCTATTCTTTTTTGAAGAAATTCTGGAGACTCTATCATTCGGGGGATTCCGGAAGTTTCCAGGTGACCGAAGATTCCGCTTCTAAGGAGAGCTTGAAAACCTTGCACAAGACCATCAAAAAGGTGCAGGAGGATATTGAATCCTTCAGTTTCAACACCTCGGTGTCTACCTTTATGATCGCGGTCAATGAACTGAGCAGTCAGAAGTGCACTACGCGCGAAGTGCTGGAGCCCTTAGTGGTGCTTTTATCGCCCTACGCGCCCCATATCGCCGAAGAACTTTGGGCGCTTTTGGGACATAAGGAAAGCGTGTCGCAAACTCCCTTTCCCAAGTTTGAGGAAAAGCATTTGATCGAAAGCACCAAGGAGTACCCCATCTCTTTCAACGGGAAAATGAAATTCTTAAAGGAGCTCTCCCTCGATTTGAGTAAGGAGGAAATTGAAGCCGCCGTACTGGCCGATGAGCGTACCCAACAGCAGTTGGACGGGCGCACGCCTAAAAAGGTGATCGTGGTCCCCGGCAAAATCGTTAATCTAGTGGGTTGATTGCCATATCCTCGAAAAGTTGAATTGGAAGTCCGCGATTTTTGCGGACTTTTTAATTGGCTCAAGGTATTTTTGAGAATTTCGCGGACTGGTTTTAGTTGATTTCCAGTAATTTCGAGGCAAAATTATAGCGATGATCATAGGCATTCCCAAAGAGATTAAGAACAACGAAAATCGAGTAGGAATGACTCCGGCAGGAGTCCTGGAATTGACCCGACGCGGTCATGAAGTGCTGGTGCAGGCTGCTGCAGGCTTCCACAGTGGTTTCTCTGATGAACAATACACAAAAGTAGGCGCTCAAATTCTGGATACCATTGAAGAGGTGTATGCTCAGGCGGAAATGATCGTCAAAGTCAAAGAACCCATCGCTTCTGAATACCCATTGATCCGTGAAAACCAGGTAGTCTTTACCTACTTTCATTTCGCCTCAAGTGCCCCACTTACTTTGGCCATGATCGCTAGCAAGAGTATTTGTATCGCTTATGAAACCGTAGAAGAGGAAGATCGCAGTTTGCCGTTGCTCATCCCCATGAGTGAGGTGGCCGGTCGTATGGCTATCCAACAAGGAGCACGTTACCTGGAGAAACCCGTAAAAGGGCGGGGTGTACTGCTGGGAGGTGTTCCCGGAGTGACTCCGGGAAAGGTATTGGTGCTGGGCGCCGGCGTGGTTGGGATACAGGCGGCCAAAATGGCGGCCGGTTTGGGGGCTCATGTGACCATACTGGATATCAACATGAAACGTTTGCGTTATGTCAATGACATCATGCCACCCCATGTGGTGACCGAGTTTTCCTCAGAAATGAATATTCGAAAACACGTTCAAACTCACGACCTGATCATTGGGGGTGTGCTTATTCCGGGGGCCAAGGCACCCAAACTAGTCACGCGAGATATGCTGAAATTGATGCGACCGGGTACGGTTGTGGTCGATGTGGCCGTTGATCAGGGGGGCTGTATAGAAACCAGCCGTCCTACCACGCACGAAGATCCGGTCTTTATCATTGACGATGTGGTGCATTATTGTGTAGCCAATATGCCCGGGGCTGTGCCCTACACCTCCACGGTAGCGCTAACCAATGTCACGATGCCTTATGTGTTGGAGTTAGCCGACAAAGGCTGGGAAAAGGCCTGTGAAGAGAATAAACCCCTGGGCAAAGGATTGAATATTGTCAAAGGAGAGGTTGTTTACAAAGAAATCCTGGAAGCTTTCGATCTGGAGCAAGAAGCTTAAACGTCAAAGCCTCCCGTAGCTGCCGTTTTGTCAACGAGCTTGACTGTTTATTCCTTAAGAACAATTTGGCTTATTTTTTGCCGCCTAGGCTGTACTTTTAACAGCTAAATAGACGCTATTATGTTTACAGGATATATGGGCTACTACGTCATCGTAGGTGCAATTGCACTGGTGAGTTGGTTGGTCAGCTCCAAATTAAAAAGCAAATTCAATCACTACTCGAAGGTGCATCTTCAAAATGGAATGAGCGGTGCACAGATCGCCCAGAAAATGTTGGACGACCACGGCATCAATGACGTGCAGGTGATCTCCGTACAAGGCCGGTTGACTGATCATTACAATCCCGCTAAGAAAACTGTGAATCTTAGTGAGGCCGTATACAATCAACGCAATGCGGCAGCAGCTGCAGTGGCTGCCCATGAGGTAGGACATGCGGTGCAGCACGCCCAGGCGTACAGTTGGTTACAAATGCGTTCCAAATTAGTTCCGGTCGTCAGTGTGGCTTCCGGATTGTCACAATGGGTCATCATTGGAGGGATCGTGCTTATGGCCAGTACCGGATTTGGTCAAACCGTAGCTATTCTTGGATTGCTCATGTTTGGAATGGGAACGCTCTTTAGTTTCATCACTTTACCCGTGGAATACGATGCCAGTAATCGTGCCCTGGCCTGGCTCAAGCGCGAAAATATGGTGACGCCCAAAGAGTATGAAGGATCGAAAGATGCGCTGAAATGGGCAGCCCGTACCTATGTGGTTGCGGCTGTGGGCTCCCTGGCGACACTGCTTTATTTTGCCCTACAGATCTTGGGTGCTCGCAGATAAGTCAGTTAGATCTTGATCTGGCGCTCAATTTGTTGATCGAGCGAGATGAATGTTTCCGTGCGGGATACGCCATCAATGGCCTGAATTTTTTTGTTCAAAAGGACCATTAGATCTTCATTGTTCTTGCAGAGAATTTTGATCAATACAGACCAGTTTCCGGTGGTGTAATGACATTCAATCACTTCCGGGATGTCTTTGAGTTGGCGTACGGCTCGTGCGTTATTGGCGGCTCGATCCAAGTAAACCCCAATAAAAGCCATAGTACGATAGCCTAAGATCTTGGGATCAATCACAAATTTAGAGCCTTTGATCAATCCGGATTTTTCCAATTTGCGCATACGTTGATGGACTGCTGCCCCCGAAATACCCACCTGACGGGCAATTTCAAGAATAGGAGTACGGGCGTCCTCCATGAGCGCTCTGAGAATGATCTTATCGATACCGTCAATGACGATTTCCTGATTAACAACTTTCATGGCTGTGCGATTATGATTTGAAAGTCTAAAGTAAGGAAAAGCTTTTAATTCGAAACCGGAATGCCAATTAGCCGCCTACATTGTCCGGGTTATATCCCAAATAGGGAACGTCGTATTCTTTAAACTGAATGTCATAGTCTTCCAATTCTTTCAGGATGGGTTGATAGACCTCTTTTTGTATGGGGCGCTGAACGCCGGGTAAGTGAATAGAACCATTCAGGATGCGTAAGGCAGCCATGCCAACGGGCAGGCCTACTGTTTTAGCCATGGCCGTATGCCGCTGATTTTTTCCCACACTGACCATGGTACTGTCAATTTGCTTCCGCTCTCCCTGCTGTTCGTAGCCAAATTTGTGATACATGACGATCATGTCTTTGTCTTCAGGATCGAGGGTCCATTTATCCTCCAGTATACGCTGTAGGCATTGGGCCGGAGTCGCATTTTTTAGTCCTATTTTCTTGTGGGGATTGAAAATATCGAGTTCGATCAGTTTATCCCAGAGCAGATCATCCTGGTCGATCTTCAGATTGTGCCTAAGCTTTAAGGCCACGGAGTCGGTAGGTGAATACGGCAAAAAGAGATTGACAAATTCCTTGTAGCTCATTTGCTCCGTTTCCTGCAACTGATAGCTGTCGTCAGTCATTCCCAACTGCACAAAAACATTCCAGGCCTTAGAGAAACCTACCCGGCGCATCGTTCCCCGATACAAGGTAAGCACATCATCCAGCCCGTAAATGCTGCGGTATTTGAGCGAATTTCTGTTGGCGTAGGCTTCAAAACGCCCGTAGCCTTCCACCTCTAAAAATTCAGTGCGCCGGAACAAGCGTTGGTAGGGAATGTATTTGTAGGTGCCCTCCTGAATAAACTCAGCCGCTCCGCCCTGACCGGCCAAAACTACATTGCGCGGGTTCCAGGTGAATTTATAATTCCAAAGATTGGTATCGCTTTCCGGGGCGACCAAACCTCCGGTAAAAGATTCGAAGAGTAGCATTTTCCCTCCCTGTTCGCGAATTCGATCGATCACCTGCATGGCGCTCATGTGATCCAGTCCCGGATCAAGTCCGATCTCATTCATAAAGGTGAGTTGTTTCGCTTTCGCGGAAGCGTCCAATCGTTCCATTTCCTCACTCACATAGGAAGCAGTCACCAGCGATTTACCAAAAGTGATGCAGTCTTTGGCGGCCTCGATATGGAATCGGGCCGGTAGCATAGAAATAACAAGGTCGGCATCCTGGATGGCTTGCTGGCGCTGTAATTCCATATGTACATCCAAAGCAATGGCCTGAGCTCTGCTGTGTGTTCCGGTTAAGCGCTGCGCCTGTTCTAGATGCAGATCCCCTACGGTAATGAAAAGGTCTTCGCTTGTTGATTTTTCCAAAAGATAGTCTACCAGTATGCCCGTTGATTTACCGGCTCCTATAACAAGAATCTTGCGCATGAGGTTGTAATTTTGCAACGAAAGTACACATTTTTAAGAGCAACAAACAAATAAGCGATGGACAAACAATTAGCGTTATTGGGACTATTTTTAGGTGGGAGTGCAGTAGTTCTTGGCGCCTTTGGCGCACATGCTCTGGAAGCGCAACTCACGGCCGATGCCCTAGCTACTTTTGACGTCGGAATTCGCTACCAAATGGTACATGCATTGCTAAGCCTCTTTTTGGCCCTGGCGTGCGCCTGGGATGCTCAACAGATTCTTTTCACTGGCCGCGTACGTCGCGTCTTATTTTCACTTTTGCTTGCTGGGGTTCTTTTATTTTCAGGATCGATTTACGGTTTATCAACCAATGAATTGACCGCCTTTGATTTTACTACGATTGCACTACTGACGCCGCTTGGTGGCACTTTATTGATTGGGGTTTGGGTGTACCTATTCCTGCTGGTGTTCAAAAAATTATGAAGTAGAATTAACAATTTATAACGAAATACTTCGTTAGAATTTTTACTTTTGCAGCACAAAACAACACAACAAAAGCTCTTTTTTATGGCATCACCTGCCCCGTTTACGAAAACGATTTCGTTAACTCCCTACGGAATCCAGAATGCTTCCATTCACTATCAACTTTCTGCAGACGCTCTACACCATCTTACCCTGGCTAAAAATATGGGTGAGGAGACCGCCAATGGTACCTTGAGTGTAAAGACCGGTAAATTTACCGGCCGTTCGCCTAAAGATCGATTTATCGTCATTGACAATACAACCCGAGATAAAGTATGGTGGGGACCTATCAATATTCCATTTGACAGCGTATCCTTTCAGCAGCTTAAGCAGAAAATGGTCACTTACCTCTCTGATCGCGATCTTTACGTGAGAGACTGCTTTGCTTGTGCCACTCCTGAATATCGCATAGGGATACGGGTCATTAATGAGTACCCTTGGTCCAATTTATTTGCTCATAATATGTTTATCCGTCCGGAGGAAGATGAATTGGAGGGGTTTCTGGAAGACTGGTTGATCATCAACGCACCGGGGTTTAAGGCGAATCCTGAAATTGACGGTACTCGTCAAGAGAATTTTGCGATACTGAATTTTACGGAGAAGACCATTTTGATCGGAGGAACGGGGTATACCGGAGAGATCAAAAAGGGTATTTTTTCTGCGCTTAACTTTCTGCTTCCCGTAGAGCATGACGTCCTGCCCATGCACTGTTCTGCTAATTCAGGGGAAGCTGGAGATACAGCCATTTTCTTTGGTTTATCCGGTACCGGCAAGACCACCTTATCTGCAGATCCCGATCGCAAACTGATTGGTGATGATGAGCATGGATGGACTCCCGAGAATACCATTTTCAATTTTGAAGGAGGTTGCTACGCCAAAGTGATCAATCTTTCAGAAGAAGGGGAGCCGGATATTTACAACGCCATCCGTCCAAGTGCGCTTTTGGAAAATGTGATCTTAGACGACGCCGGACAGGTCGACTTTGCGGATACATCAATCACACCCAATACACGGGTTTCTTATCCGATAGACCATATTGAAAACATCATGAAGCCTTCTGTGGGGAAGAACCCGAAGAATATTTTCTTTCTGACGGCTGATGCCTTCGGGGTACTGCCTCCTATTTCCAAGTTGACCCCGGGTCAGGCAGCATATCATTTCATCAGTGGATACACGGCTAAAGTGGCCGGAACCGAAGCGGGTGTCAATGAGCCGGTCCCTAATTTCTCAGCCTGCTTTGGGGCTCCGTTCATGCCCTTACACCCTACGGTGTATGCAAAAATGCTCAGTAGCAAAATGCAGGAGAATCAAGTGAACGTTTGGCTGGTCAACACCGGTTGGACCGGAGGTGCCTATGGAACGGGAAGTCGGATGAAACTCAAGTATACCCGAGCTATGATCCAGGCCGCTCTTAGCGGAGCTTTAGCGCAGGTCGAATATCATCAACATCCGGTATTTCAATTGGCCATGCCAACGAGCTGCCCAGAGGTGCCTACAACGCTTTTGAATCCAAAGGATACTTGGGAAGACAAACAGGCCTATGACGCTAAGGCCAAACAGTTGGCGGAGGCATTCCAAGCCAATTTTGAAAAGTTTGAAGAGCAAGCCAATGTCCAGATTTTAAAGGGTGCTCCGGCGGTCTAGAACTTAATTATAAAAAAAAAGCGACCTCAAAGGGTCGCTTTTTTTGTTTTTACTCGTATTTGTTTAGGCTTTCTTATTGACTTCGTCGATATACTTTTCCAGGGCCATGGTCATGGATGGGGTTTCCGGTGTAGGGGCCTGTATGTTGATTTTCAAGCCGGCTTCGTTGGCCGCGCGTACGGTAGAATTACCAAAAACAGCGATGCGGGTATTGTTTTGTTCAAAGTCCGGGAAGTTCTCGAATAGCGATTGAATTCCACTCGGACTGAAAAATACCAAAATGTCATAGAAGACATTTTTTAGATGGGAGAGATCACTGACCACGGTGCGGTAGAATGTACCCAATTTCCAGTTCAGATTCAGCTCGTTTAGAATTTCAGGAACCTCCGGCTTCAATTTGTCTGAAGAAGGCAACAAGAATTTTTCATTCTTGTATTTTTTGAGCAAACTCGTCATGTCCTGAAAGGTACGCTTCCCAACATAGATCTTTCGCTTGCGGTACACCACATACTTCTGCAAATAGTAGGCTACCGCCTCGCTCTGGCAAAAATACTTCATGCTATCCGGTACTTTGAATCGCATTTCTTCAGCAATTCTGAAGTAGTGATCAACCGCATTTCGGCTGGTCAGGATGATGGCCGTGTAGTCTTTCAGGTCAATCTTTTGATGACGAACCTCTTTACTGGGAACACCTTCTACGTGAATAAAAGGAATGAAGTCTATTTTAACACGTTTCTTTTGTTCTAACTCAAAGTAAGGTGAGTTTTCAACCTTAGGTTCTGGTTGAGAAACCAAAATAGTTTTCACTTTCATAAAATCAGTTCGTTAGTGACCCTACCGCCTGTTAAGCAAACCACTTGTATAACAATAGGTAAGGTGCTATTTCAAGCGCGCAAAGATACAAAATAAAATAGAAAAGATGCTGGGAAATCATTTGTTCGAACCGTTTCCAGACATAAAAAAGTGAAATCAGATGGAAGATGACCAGGGCTCCAATCAGTGCGAGCATGAGGCTTTTTCCAGGCAGTCCAACATAACAAAAATAGGCATTGATCGGTATGAGAATCAGACCTGTATAGTTGCGATAAGACAATTTGAAAAAGTGATATTTTTCGAAAACCGACTCCAGTTGAAACAAGGTGCCCACGATTTTCTCAAAGAAAAACTTACCCAACACCAATATGCAGTAGAAAGCAATGATTTGCAGATAAAGTGCGGCTTTATTCATCACGACTTCCGGCCTGAGGGTTTCAATAGCAAAGAGAATAAAAAGGGATACGGAGATAATTTGCAGGATAAAAAGGACCATTTGGAAGGGATGGGTCAAACTAAAATCCTTGAGAGAGACCAGCAAATATTTGTCGCTGACAATGAGCTGTGAAAACTCGATAAAGCGAAGATCATTGATCAATTTGGCCGTGGTGGCCAGCACTAAACAGCTCATCAACACCAGGGTGATCCAGTCAGTATTTACGATTTCACGAGTGATGACTTCCAACGGCAAATGCTTTGTTGCGAAATTAGATAAAATCGTCCACAGTCCATCTGCAGCTACTGAAGTTTCCGTGCCAAATGTGGTACATTTGCACAAAGCTTGAATCCTATGGCCGATGCGCTGGTACTCATTCCAACGTATAATGAAATTGAGAATATTGAAAGGGTCGTTCGCAACGTCTTCGTGCAACGCCGTCCTTTCGAGATTTTGATCATCGATGACAATTCGCCTGACGGTACTGCAGCGAAAGTAAAGCAACTCCAAAACGAATTTCCGAACCAGCTCCATTTGTTGGAGCGGGACCAAAAAGAGGGCCTGGGACGAGCCTATATCGCCGGGTTTCAATGGGCCCTGGACGAAGAGTACGAGTATATTTTTGAAATGGATGCCGACTTCTCCCACAATCCCAACGATCTGGTCCGGCTGTATAACGCTTGCGCGAAAGGGGGGCTGATGTGGCCATCGGATCACGTTATGCTACCGGCGTCAATGTCATTAACTGGCCCATGGGACGAGTGCTGCTCTCTTGGTGCGCCTCGCGTTACGTACGCTGGATTACGCGCATGGACATCCAGGATACCACGGCAGGGTTTATTTGCTATAAACGAGCAGTTTTGGAGCGTTTTAACTTTGAAAAGATCCGCTTTGTGGGCTATGCTTTTCAAATTGAGATGAAATTTAAAGCGCATCTGGCTGGATTTAAATTGGTGGAAGTGCCGGTCATTTTCACCGATCGCACCAAAGGGAAAAGCAAAATGAGTTCCGGGATCATATCGGAAGCGGTTTTTGGGGTAATTGGAATGAAATTGAGAAGTTTATTTAATACTTACGAAATTTAACTATGGGGACATTATTGATCAAAGACGTACAGATCGTCAATGAAGGGAAAATAAAGCAGGGGGATGTGCTCATTGAAGACGATCGCATCGTTCAAATCGATTCCAGCATCAGCGCTAAGAATTCCAACGTACAGATTATCGATGCGGAAGGACAGCACCTTATTCCCGGTATCATCGATGATCAGGTACATTTTAGGGAACCCGGTCTGACCCACAAAGCCAACATCGCCACTGAATCGGCAGCTGCGGTTGCCGGAGGCATCACCTCTTTTTTAGAGATGCCCAATACCGACCCCCAGACCACTACGGTGGAGAAACTGGAGGAAAAGTTTGCCATGGCACAGGCTAGCAGTTATGCCAATTACTCCTTTCTTTTTGGAGGAACCAATGACAATCTCGACGAGATCCTCAAGCTGGATAAAAAGCAAGTGGCCGGATTGAAGTTATTCTTAGGGAGTTCTACCGGAGATATGTTGGTAGATGATCCTAAGGTGTTGGAAAAGATCTTCAGTAGCACTGATTTTGTCATCGCCGTGCACTGTGAAGATGAAGCTACGATCAAAGCTAATTTAGAGGAATATAAAGCGCGTTATGGGGATGATATCCCCATGGCCTGTCATCCGGAGATCAGGAGCGCCGAAGCCTGTTATCTTTCTTCCTCTCAGGCGATCGCTTTGGCCAAGAAAACCGGAGCGCGTTTGCACGTTTTTCATATTTCAACGGCAGCCGAAACTAAACTTTTCGACAATAAAAAACCGTTGAAAGACAAAAAGATCACTGCTGAGGTGTGTATTCATCACCTGTGGTTTTCTGATGAAGATTATCAGGAAAAAGGAAGCCTGATCAAATGGAATCCAGCGGTCAAAACAGCCCAGGATCGGGAAGCCTTATGGAAAGCCCTGTTGGATGATCGTTTTGACGTGATTGCTACTGATCATGCCCCTCATACGTTGGAAGAAAAAAAACAGGTATACACCCAAGCGCCCAGTGGCGGCCCCTTGGTACAGCACGCGTTGCCGGCTATGCTGGAGATGCATCATCGCGGCAAGATCAGCCTGGAAAAGATCGTAGAAAAGATGTGTCACAATCCCGCCATACTCTTTGATATTGAAAAACGGGGTTATATCCGTGAGGGCTATAAAGCGGATCTCGTATTGGTCGACTTAAATAATCCCTGGGCGGTACAGCCCGGGAATATCCTGTACAAATGCGGGTGGTCGCCCTTTCAGGGGACTACCTTCAAATCGAGAGTGACCCATACGTTTGTCAACGGACGCCTGGCCTATAAGAATTTTAAAGTTACCGACCAGCGTTTTGCAGAACGCCTAACTTTTGATCGATGAGATACCTGGTGGTCATCTTGATGCTATGGGCTATTCTGGGATGTCAGGATACAGAACAGATCGAAAAACCAAAAGATTTGATCGCTCAGCCATTGATGGAAGACATTCTCTACGATATCGCCCTGATCAGCGGGGCCCGTACCTTGAGCGTCAGTCAATTGAAACGCACCGGGATCAAACCCGACTCCATCATCTATGCCAAATACGGTGTAGATAGTCTACAGCTGGCCAACAGCATGAATTATTATGCGGTTGATTTTGATTTGTACACGGCCATGAATCAGGAGGTCGAACGCCGACTAGCTTTGGAGCGAAAAACCCTGGACAGTATTTTGGAACGGATGAAACAGGAACGCGATAGCCTGCGTGCCTTTCGTCTGCAACCTAAGGAGCAGGTCGACCAATTTAGAGATAGTTTGAGGCTTCAAGAGGATGCCAATGAAGGCTTATTGGAGCAGTCGCCCACTTCCATCCTTGATTCAACGGGCATATGATTTGAAATCAGAGCACACGCGCTCCAGGGTACGCTCGAGAGCAGTATACTGGAAGGGTATCAGAGTCTCGCTTTTACCGGCGTCATACAGTTCGCGGCTGGTCATGCTGGTGTAGGTCGTTAAAAATACCCTTCTTCTCTTTCGGGTCAATACGTGACGCAAGGTGTCAAAAATCAAAAAGAGTAGAAACATCCATTTGCGTAGAGGTTTTCTGGGTGCTTTTACCTCCAACTGCTTCGCAATTTGTGTAAGCACATCACGATGATTGGCGTTAGCGGCGACCACCACAAAGGCTTCATTTTTGATCGGACCCGTCATTAAGGTGATCAGGATTTGAACCACATCCTTCACGTCAACAAAACCGGTAGTGCCAGTAGGATAGTAGGGCAGTTGCATGGCCGCCAATCGAAAGTAAGCCCCGCTTCCTGCTCGATAGAATCCCTCTCCTAAGATTCCACCCGGATTGATGATAACAGCGTCAAGTCCTTCCTGAGTGCCTCGCCAGACCTCGAGTTCGCCCCCGTATTTAGAAATGGCGTAATCGTGGTGTTTCCGGTCCGGATCCCAGGGAGTGTCTTCATTTATAATCCTTCCCTCAACAGGATCACCCAAAGCCGCTACTGAGCTGACATAAGCGAATTTATCCACCTGATGCGCCAGAGCGAGGTTGACCATATTCGCTGTTCCTTCAATGTTTGTTTTACGAAGCGCGTGATAGTCGGCTGGATCAAAAGAGATCAGTCCGGCGCTGTGATATACCTGGCTAACCCCTTGAAAAGCCGTGTCCAGAGCCGGCAGGTCGAACAGGTCTGAGGCGATCCATTCAATCTTTTCGAAACGGGATTCCGCTTTCGCGAAAGCGAATAAACGACGCGTCTTTGCGATGGACTGCTCGGTACGATAAATGGCTCGAATCTTCGATGCTCCCTGCGTAAGTGCGAGTAAAAGATGAGCGCCAACCAGGCCGGTACCTCCGGTAACTAAAATCATGGAACTAAGGTACGCAACAAAAGTGAATGCCCGGTTTAGGTTGCGCAGTCAATGGGCTATATTTGCTCAAAATTGAAGACTACTCATGCAGAATTTTGTTGAAGAATTGCGATGGAGAGGAATGGTGCACGATGTGATGCCTGAAACCGAAGAGCATCTTACCGAAGCTATGCGCAGCGCTTATATTGGTTTTGATCCCACCGCTGATTCCCTGCACATTGGCAATTTGGTGCCCATCATGTTGTTGGCTCATTTTCAGCGAGCCGGCCACAAGCCTTTTGCTTTAGTAGGAGGCGCTACGGGCATGATTGGAGACCCTTCAGGCAAATCCAGCGAACGCAACTTATTGGATGAGAACACCCTGCGTCATAATCAAGAGGCCGTACGTCAGCAGTTAAGTCGGTTTCTGGATTTTTCATCCGGAGCTCAGAATGAAGCGGTCATGGTGAACAACTACGACTGGATGAAAGAGTTTAGTTTTCTTGATTTTATCAGAGATGTAGGCAAGCACATCACCGTCAATTACATGATGGCTAAAGACTCGGTAAAGAATCGACTGAGCGGAGAGAGTAGTGATGGCATGTCGTTTACCGAATTTACCTATCAGTTGGTACAGGGGTACGATTTCCTTCATCTTTACCGGGAGTACGCCTGTACATTACAGATGGGGGGAAGTGATCAGTGGGGAAATATTACCACGGGTACTGAATTGATTCGCCGTATTGCCGGAGGTAAAGGCTATGCCCTGACCTGTCCCTTGATTACCAAGTCTGACGGAAGCAAGTTTGGCAAAAGTGAAGGGGGTAATGTATGGTTGGATGCCAATCGCACCTCCCCCTATAAATTCTATCAGTATTGGCTGAACACCAGTGATGAGGATGCAGAGAAATACATCAAGATCTTTACTTTTTTAGATCAGCAGGAAATAGAAGCCTTGATACGCAGTCATCGCGAGCAACCCCATCAACGGCAATTACAGAAAAAATTGGCCGAAGAGGTTACCCTGACCGTACACGACCAGGAAGCACTCGATAATGCGGTGAAAGCGTCTGAGATTCTCTTTGGTCGCTCTACGGGTTCTGATCTAAAAACCTTGGATGCAGCTACTTTTTTGGAAATCTTTGAGGGGGTGCCCCAGGCCGAAGTGCCGAAAAGCGTGCTCAACGACGGGGGTATGGACATGATCAGCGCCCTGGCCGATCAAACACAGTTTCTGAAATCCAATGGAGAGGCCCGGCGCGCCTTAAAAGAAAATAGTATTTCAGTGAACAAAGAGAAGGTCAAAGAAGACTTTAGGATCACTGAATCCGACTTGATCAAAGGACAATACGTTCTTTTGCAACGTGGTAAAAAGAACTATTTTATTCTGAAGGTGGTGGATTAAAGAAAATCCCGAGCAGGCGCTTCTTCCTGCCGGGATTTTCCAAACTAACTAACCAATCAATTAAGAAAAAATTTGTCTTAGGATTTAAATTTTACCTGCTCCCACTGCTTATCGGCTTTCGTTTTCAGTTGGTCAGGTCCTTCCGCTATCCAGCTGTTCAGCGTATTGGTTCCCCAGGAATTATAGAATAAATACAATTTACCGTCTCTGATCTCATAGGTTTCCGGATCTACGCTAACTTTCTTTCCCTTGTCAGCAATCGCGTAGGCGCAATACCCACCGTATTGTGGAACGTATTTTTCGGGATCTGCCTTAAATTTTGCCAGGTTTTCAGCATTGGCGAATTTAAATTTTACGCCATCATGGGTAGTGCTGTAGGTAGAACTTCCTTCAAGAGCCTCACCGTCAAAATAGGCGATGACATCATAGCCTTCAGCAACATAGCCGCGCTTTAGGTTGTAATCTGTTTGTTGAGCGGTTACGGTGCTTACCGCAAACAGGATGATCAAAGTGTATAGTGATTTCATAATAAGTTGTTTCTGGCCGTTGAGTCGGACGTCGGTCTCTGAACTTTCAGTCTTAACAGAAGTATAACAATTACAAGGCCATTAAATTGCAGCCGCGAATATCACTGTGGTCAAAGCGACCCAGAACTTCAAAGCTGCCGTCCTCATAGACCCGTCCCAGATCTTGGGTAGCGATAAATGCACAGGAATCTCTATTGGCGAGATCAATGATATTGAGCCCTCCTGTACGTCCCGGTTTTTGTCGGCTTAAGGCGTCTTCCGGATCTCGTGCACTTACTCGCATCCAGGGCGGGGGATGGTAGATGCCTGAACCTTGGCTATAAGCTTGAGAAAGCAACTCTGTCATGCTGTATTCGCTGTGAATTTGATCGAGCTGAAAAGCGTTTTGAAGATGCTGGTGCAATTCTTCTCTGATCATTTCTTTACGCCTGCCTTTCATGCCTCCGGTCTCCATAATGAGCGTATGTCTTAGGGCCATAGGAAATTCAGCAGCCAGATCGAGTAAGGCGAAAGATACCCCGAGGAGTAGCGTGGGTTGACCGGCTGTCTCTAAAGCCTTCAGTTGATTGGCCAGAGACTTTCGATCGTGCAGGTAAAAGCCGCTTGCCGGATGCTGACTTCTCACGATGAGATCCTGTGCCATATAGACTAGCGAAGATCCTTCACGTTCGCCGTAGGCCGGCAGTAAACAGAGTACAGCATAGTTGGTGACCTCCCCGTAGGCCCGCTCAAAGCCCAAGCGGAAGGACCTTTCGTAGGTAGTTAGTGATTTGACAAAATGCTTACTTGTTTGAGCACCCGTGGTGCCGCTACTGGTGAATACCTGCTCTGCAGTTCCCGTAAAGGCCTGTACAGCATGCGATTTAAAAAAAGAAATGGGTAAGTGGGGAATGTCGATACACGATTGAATACGCTTGGGGCCTCGGTTCAAATGATCACAAAATGCACGGTAGACCGGGTTGGCGTCATATTGATACTCAAACAGGTGCATGGCCTGCGCATCAAATTCCCGAGGGGTGAGGGTGCGAAAAGGATTAAAATCGGGATCGAGAGCATTCATGATTAGAAAAGCTAGGGCGCATCAAAGGTAAAATAACCCTGGATTAAAACAGAGAAACAGGGCAATTCTAAGGTTACCTAAATGTTACCACTGCTTCGCCAACGGCTTAAAAAATGGAATTAATAGTATATTTACGTTGTACTTGATGCAATCGCCATGAAAAAGAAAGATATTACAATTCTACTGGTAGACGATGAAGCGGATATTTTGGAAATCGTTGGCTACAATCTCTCTAACGAAGGCTATAATGTCATCACCGCTGAGAATGGAGCGGAAGCCGTTAAAAAAGCTAAAAAACACGTACCCCACCTGATTATTTTGGATGTGATGATGCCGGAAATGGACGGGATTGAGGCCTGTGAGAAGATCCGCCAGAATAAAGCCCTTTCGGAAACCATCATTACCTTCCTGACCGCCCGAGGCGAAGATTATTCACAAGTCGCTGGATTTGAAGCTGGAGCAGACGATTACATCACCAAACCCATCAAACCCAAAGTGTTGCTGAGTAAGGTGAAAGCCTTGCTCCGACGATTAAAGACCAGCGAAGGCAATCAAAATATCGTTAAGATTGGAGATTTGATCATCAACCGGGAAGAGTACAAGATCGTTAAGAATAAAAAAGAAATTGTGTTGCCGCGCAAGGAATTTGAGCTTTTGTCTTTACTGGCCTCCAAGCCCGGTAAGGTCTTTAAGCGGGAGGACATACTGGATCGCGTCTGGGGCAACGAAGTGGTTGTGGGCGGACGGACCATTGATGTACACATCAGAAAATTGAGAGAGAAGCTGGGCGACAAAAGTTTTAAGACGATCAAGGGGGTTGGGTATAAGTTTGTAGCCTAATGGCAGAAGGATTTAAACGTTCCTATAAATTCTCGATCAAATCATCTCTGGTGATCACCTTCTTTGTTGCGCTCCTGACGGGCGTTTTTTTTTGGGTGATTTTTGATTATCTGGATTGGCGACTGGGCTTACTTCCCTTGTTGACCTTTCTCTTCTCCTTCGTCATCATTCAATACCGGGTAGAGCGCTTCATCTACCAACGCATTAAAAAGATTTACGATGATGTTTCTTTGCTCGATGCGGCTTCCCTTCGGCGCGGTCAAATTACCACTGACATGTCGACCCTGACCAAAGAGGTTGAAAAGTTCGCCACGCAAAAGAAGCTCGAAATCGAATCCTTAAAGATCCGAGAAGAATACCGTAAAGAGTTCCTGGGGAATGTGGCTCACGAACTTAAAACGCCCATATTCACAGTTCAAGGCTACATACTGACCTTATTGGACGGAGCGCACAAAGACAAGGCGGTTCGCAAGAAATACCTGCAACGGGCCTCTAAGGGGGTAGACCGATTGCTTTACTTGGTGAATGATCTGGATATGATCTCCAAACTGGAAGTGGGGAATCTCAATTTGAAATACGAATACTTTGATATTGTGGCCCTGATCAGAAACACCTTTGATTTGCTGGAGATGAAAGCAGCCAAAAAAGGCATTGTACTCAAATTTGACAAACCCTACGACTCCATACTCGTCAATGCAGACGAAGAACGAATACAGCAGCTATTGATCAACCTGATTGTCAATTCGATCAAATATGGAAAAAAGGACGGAACTACCGAAGTTAGCGTACAAGATCTCATTCAAAATAAGATCATCGTGCGCGTGACTGATAATGGAGAAGGTATTTCTCAAGAACATCTTTCGCGTCTCTTTGAACGGTTCTATCGCGTGGACAAAAGTGGCTCCCGAAAAGAAGGAGGATCAGGCCTTGGCCTTTCTATTGTGAAGCATATCATTGAGGCGCACGACGAGAAGATTTATGTAGAAAGCGACCTTGGAGTGGGTTCCGAGTTTTCCTTCACCCTCGAAAAGGCGGAAGAACTTCCTTAAATCGGAAGGCTCCTCTTCCGGCTGCGGAAATCCTTTATATACTTTAAGCTTACTCAGTTGCTTTACACTAAAATCTTCTTGATTGCAGCTGGGTAGTATGCCTGCTTTCTGCAGACGTTTGGCCAGATATTCTTGTTCCGGCTGACCCGGAGTGGGAATCAAAAAGGCCTTTTTCTGAAGTTTAGCCAGATCCATCAGCGTCGTATATCCGGAGCGGGCGATAATGATTCGGGTACCGTTAAGAAGGGTTTCCAACTCTTTCGTTTGCATAAAATTGACCAGGGTGAGTGAACCATCGTGCTCCACAGCTTGGGTTTCCTCTACGAGGCCACGCACGATGATGCAGCTTCCATTGTATTTTTTCAATTCGTAGCGTAAGAGCTCTTCCAACTGACTGCGCTGGGGCTCAGGTCCGGATAGTATGGCTGCCACATCATAACCGCTCGAGCCCTCTTGTTTTTGCATTCGCGAAAGCGGCCCTACATAAGCGACCGGAAAGTCCAATCTTTTAGGATGTCCGAGTTTTCCGCTTAAATTCTTGTTGCCGGCATAGTCAGGGACCCAGCATTTGCTAAATTTTTTGATGTACCGCTGATGCAGCGCTGTAGTGAGCATGGTCGTATTTCCGCTCAACACTTGTAATTGATGGGTCAAAAAAACGGTAGGCAACCCGGGATGGTATAAGCCCAGGCGGTTGTCTGAGATGATGCCGTCAATAGCATACTGTTGGACGATCTCTTCAAGCACAAGGTGCTCCTTTTTTATTGCTCCTGCCAGTCGCGGTCCTTGAAGCAGCATTTTCCACTTAAAGAAATAGGCTTTTTTGGCATACTGTACCGAGTAGCCTGGAAGTTGGACACTGATCAATTGTGGAAATTCCTTTTGAAGAAGCGCTAGTGCCTGACCGTCACTACCAAGAATAACCTCATATCCGGAATCTAGCAATTCCTGGATGATGGGAATGCATCGGGTAGCATGACCCAGGCCCCAGTTGAGCACTCCTAACAATATGGTTTTCTTGGATTTCACAACTACAAAAGTCCGATTCTAATAGGTGCTGAAAGTTTCCTTAGCTTTACCAAAATATTAAGTTATACTGTGGGAAGCAAGAATAAATTAAAGCGGTTCAAAGAGAACGAAATCTTCGCCAATGTCATTCAACCCAGTCGCGAAGAATTACTGGAAGGGAAGTTTCCCTACCGCGGAAAATGGAATGAAATGTATTTCAAGAATGACCGGCCTATCGTACTGGAACTGGGGTGCGGGAAAGGGGAATACACCGTAGCCCTGGCTAAAAAATATCCGGAGCGTAACTATATTGGTGTTGACATTAAAGGCGCCCGATTCTGGCGGGGAGCAAAAACCGCCTTGGAGGAGGACATTCATCATGCCGCCTTTTTGAGAACGCAGATCGAACTGATCGATCACGCTTTCGCGAAAGCGGAAGTCTCCGAAATCTGGATCACCTTCCCTGATCCACAAATCAAGTATAAGCGAACCAAACACCGACTCACAAATCATGATTTTCTGCAGAAATACAAGCATATCCTCAAGCCGGATGGACTGGTTCACTTAAAGACCGATTCGGAGTTCATGCACGGCTATACGTTGGGAGTGTTGCATGGTGAAGGCCATGTAATTCATGAAGCCAATCACGATGTGTACAAGAATGAATACTCTCCGGAAGAAGTCACTGGCATTCAGACTTTTTACGAAAAACAGTATCTTGAGCGCGATAAGAAGATCACCTACATTAGGTTTAGCATCAAGTGAATCCCTTGATTTGGAAACAACTAAGCTTTTTTTAATCACCTATTTTGCAGCAGCTTTGGGAGTGGTGCCTCCGGGTCTGGTGAACATGTCTGTGGCTAAGGCCTGCGTCGATCGGGGGAAGAGCAACGGTATTATCGTAGCCATAGGAGCCTCGGTAGTGGTCTTGTTTCAGGCCCTATTGGCCATTCTGTTAGCAAAATATATTTTTAATAATACCTACGTTAGAACCATGCTCCTGCGAACCGGGGTGGTCATCTTCATCATCATGGCCATTTACTTTTTTATCATGGCCAAAAAGAAAAAAGTACGTCAAGTAAAAAAGCCTGCGCACGCCGGTATGAAAAGCTTTGCCAAAGGCCTGATGCTGGGCATCTTAAATGTGCTCCCCATTCCCTTCTTTTGCGCCCTGGGTGGGGTATTAAATGTGAGTGGAAAGGTAGAGTATGACGTGATGGCGATTGGTTTATTCGTGATGGCCGCAGGCTTGGGCACCTTTACCACGCTTTACTTTTACGCCATTTCCTTTGCTCGGGTTCAACGGGAGTCGACCTCCTTCGCTAAATATTCCAATTACTTTATGGCTTGCCTGATGATCGTACTGGTTATCGTTACCCTGATCAGAACCATGTATTTCGAATGAAGGCAGCACACGACAATTTCTTCCAAAAGGTATACGAGGTAGTCAAGATGATTCCTGAAGGTCGGGTGACCTCTTATGGGGCCATAGCGCGCTACCTAGGTGCAGCCGGAAGTGCACGCATGGTGGGTTGGGCCATGAATGGTGCCGGAAAGTACCCGGAAGTTCCCGCCCATCGCGTGGTTAACCGCAAAGGGTTACTCACCGGAAAGCATCATTTCTCCGGAACCAATCTCATGCAGCAACTACTCGAAAATGAAGGGATTGCTGTGGAAGAGGATCAGGTGCAGCAGTTTGAAGTTCACTTTTGGGATCCTCTTACTGAAATTGGGTCACACGGACTGACATAAACTTCCCTTTAAAGCAGTCGCTTTTTTCTTCTATTGCCCCATCAACATTATTGATTTAGACGTTTTAAGGTTCGTGGTTCAAGCCCTATCTTTGTACTTTAGAATTAATCTAAATACTTAGGAAGCGGAGTGCATGAAAATGATTAAGAAAGACATCCTAAAAGCCCTGGAAACCATCTCAGTTCCGGGTGAAGGAGAGAATATGGTAGCGAGTGGAGCAGTGACCAATGTGGTTACTTTTGGAGATGAGGTCATCGTAGATGTGACCATCAACAATCCGTCGTTGCAAGCTAAAAAGAAAACCGAATCTGAAATCACACGCGTCGTCCAGGAACAGGTTGCTGCAGAGGCGGAAGTCAAAGTCAATCTAAAGGTCAACGCGCCCGCAGCATCCGGCAAGAACGAGATCAAAGGAAAACCCATTCCGGGGATCAAGAATATTGTGGCTGTAGCTTCAGGGAAAGGTGGTGTTGGGAAGAGTACAGTAACGGCTAATCTTGGAGTCACCCTGGCCAAAATGGGCTTTAAAGTTGGGATTCTGGATGCAGATATTTACGGACCTTCCATTCCTTTAATGTTTGACGTGGCTTACGAGCGTCCTTTATCGGTGCAGGTCGATGGCAAATCAAAAATGAAGCCGGTCGAAAATTATGGGGTCAAAGTATTATCTATCGGATTTTTCACCAAACCAGACCAAGCTGTAATCTGGCGTGGACCCATGGCTGCCAAGGCGCTGAATCAAATGATTTTTGATGCGGCCTGGGGAGAATTAGATTTTCTACTCATCGATTTGCCACCGGGGACCGGAGACATTCACTTGAGTATTATGCAGGCTTTGCCCATCACCGGAGCGGTGGTGGTCAGTACGCCCCAGCCTGTGGCTTTGGCTGACGCCAAAAAAGGGGTGGCCATGTTCCAGCAAGAGAGCATCAACGTTCCCGTATTGGGAATAGTTGAGAACATGTCATACTTCACTCCGGCTGAATTGCCAGATCATAAGTATTATATTTTTGGACAGGAAGGAGCTCAGCATTTAGCCAATGACCTGGCGGTTCGTTTTCTGGGGGAATTGCCCCTGGTACAAAGTATTCGTGAGGCTGGCGACGTAGGACGTCCTGCAGCATTGCAGACCGCTACTCCTCTTGAGGAAGCTTTTGAGATGCTTACGCGAAATATCGTCGAGGAAACTGTAAAACGAAACACGGAATTACCGCCTACCGAAGCCATTCAGATCACCACCATGGCTGGATGTAGTGCTGTTAAAAAGTGAGTATGACTACACAAGAATTACAACAGAAAGTAGAGTTTGCCCTGGACGAGATCCGTCCCTTTTTGCAGAGTGACGGCGGAGACATCTCTTTGTTGGCCATTGAAGACGGAAAAACTGTGAAAGTACAATTGCAAGGGGCTTGTGTGGGGTGTACGGTCAATCAAATGACCCTGAAAAGCGGAGTGGAAATGACCATAAAAAAATACGCTCCTCAAATTGAAGAAGTCATCAACGTGGTCGCCTGATCTGGGCTAGCAATGTGCTTGAAGAAGAAATTGAAAAATTCATGATTAAGACAGATATACTGATAATTGGTGCGGGCCCCACGGGGCTTTTTGCCGTTTTTGAAGCCGGACTACTGAAATTGAAATGCCATTTGATTGATGCACTGCCACAGGCCGGCGGGCAGTGCTCGGAGATCTATCCTAAGAAACCCATTTACGACATCCCTGGATTCCCCGAAGTCTTGGCCGGAGACCTGGTGGACAATCTGATGGAGCAGATCAAACCCTTCAGTCCAGGTTTTACCCTGGGGGAACGGGCCGAAACTATTGAAAAGCAGGAAGACGGCAGTTTTATCGTAACCACTAATAAGGGGACACAGCACCAGGCTCCAGTAGTGGCTATTGCCGGAGGCTTAGGTTCCTTCGAACCCCGTAAACCCTTGATCGATGCTCTCGAGCAATTTGAAGATAAAGGAGTGGCTTATTTCATTAAGGATCCGGAGGTCTACCGGGATCAACGAGTAGTGATTGCCGGAGGTGGCGATTCAGCTCTGGACTGGAGTATTTTTCTGGCTGATGTGGCCAAAGAAGTGACCTTAGTGCATCGAAGAAACGAGTTTAGAGGCGCTCTGGATTCGGTAGAACAGGTGCAGACCTTAAAGAATCAAGGAAAGATCAGGCTCATTACCCCAGCGGAAGTTACTGATGTGAAGGGGAATGATCATTTAGAGGCTGTGGAGATCACCAGGAAGGGAGCCGCTCCCTATGATCTGGAAACCGACCATTTTATTCCGCTCTTTGGGCTGGCGCCCAAACTGGGACCCATTGCCGACTGGGGTCTGGAGATCGAGAAAAACGCGATCAAAGTGGATAACACCTTAGATTATCAAACCAATATTCCGGGTATTTACGCCATTGGAGATGTCAATACCTATCCGGGTAAATTAAAGCTGATTCTTTGTGGTTTTCATGAGGCTACGCTCATGTGTCAAAGTGCGTTTCAGATCATTCATCCAGACAAGCGGTACGTCATGAAATACACCACGGTGGGCGGGATCACCGGTTTTGATGGCAGCCGTAAAGAGGCACCAAAGGCTGTGGTTAAGGCCATTGAGTAGTTGAAGTCACCAGCATATAAAGAGCTGGCATTGAATGACATTGGAGCTTTTGAAGTATCTTTAAGTACCCAAATAGTCTCCCATGAACAAAATCCTCCACCTCGCCCTGTGCTTGGGTATGCTCTGTAACTTCGCCCAGGCCCAACAGCGTGTGCTCGTATTCACCAAAACCAACGGATTTACGCATCCCTCTATTGATGCCGGAGTGCAAATGATTACGGACCTGGGAATGACCAATGGACTTTGGACTACTGACCAATCGGAGGACGCTAGCGTATTTAATTCTAACAATTTATCGCAGTACGCCGTGGTAATTTTTTGCAATACCAGCGGAAATAATCTTCTGAATGCCAATCAGCGGGTTGCTTTTGAGGAGTTTATCGCTAATGGCGGAGGTTTTATGGGGATTCACGCAGCTACTGATACCTATCGGGATGGGAGTTGGCCCTTTTACAATGAACTGGTTGGAGGCATTGTTCAGACCAATCCTAATCACACTGCCAACAATTTCAACGCGACGATGACCGTGGTCAATGCTCATCCTGCAGTCGATTTTCTTGGGGGCAGTTATAATAAGGACGAAGAATACTACTATTGGGAACGCAACGGAGGCTTCCTCTATTCCGGCAATATCGATCTTTTAGAAGTCGAGTCTACCGGAGATCAAAGCTATGATGCTCCGCGACCCATCTCTTGGTATAAGGAATACGGTGGTGGTCGTTCCTTTTACACGGCTATGGGACATAACTCATCAGACTATACCCAGGATGAACTTTTTATTCGGCATATCGAAGAGGGAATCAAATACCTCCTGGATGGGACCTTAAGTCTCGCCGATTTACCGGAGCGTGGTTTTCAGCCAGCGGACCGGCCTTTCGCGAAAGCGATACCCAATCCAATAACAGAACAAGTAGAGATCTTCTGGGAAGGAGATACGCGACCGAATCGTTTTACCGTGGTCAATACTCTGGGGCAGGAGCTGGTCTCGGTTCCATTGAAAAGCAAACAGACTTCCTATCAATTAGACAGTAGAGACTGGTCTCCGGGCCTGTATTTTATCCGTTGCCGGTATGCAGAAGAGGAGGTTATCCTAAAAATTGTAAAAAGATAATAAGCACCGATGCTTCGTGTGTAGTCTGCGAAATCTTTTTTGGCAGCTCCTGACTTTTGACAGAACTTTGCGGCCTTATGAGCGATATTTCCATAATCATTACCGACCGCGAGGGCGTTATACACCAGGTAGACGCACCTACTGACATGAACATGAATCTTATGGAGGTCATCCGTGCCTTTGAGCTTGCTGAAGAAGGAACTATTGGGATTTGTGGTGGAATGGCAATGTGCGCTTCCTGCCAATGCTATGTACTTAGCGATCATAAGCTTGATGAGCGCAGCGAAGAGGAAGAAGCCATGTTGGCGGAAGCTTTCTATGTGCAAGAGAACAGCCGGTTAGGATGTCAAATCACTATGTCGGAAAGCCTGGAAGGACTGCAGGTTCAGATCGCTCCAGAGAGTTAATGTGCTCAAAGGAAAAGTCCGAAGGCGAATGGAAACAATCGCTCAGTAATTTCGCCATAGGCCTTTTTTGACAGATGAAGATTATCCTCCGCAATTAAATCCGATTCTTGCAAGGCACGCCTGGAGATGTCTGTAATGGTAATAAATTTCACACCGCGTTCTCGTGATGCTGCTTTGGCGAATGCATTGTAACGATCGATCTCCTCAGAAATTTGACCCCCTCCATTATTTCCTCCAGCCGGACTGTAACTGTAATCGGGAATGGACAAGACAAGTACACGATCAGGACTGTTTTTAGCCAAACGGATAGCCTGCTCTAGTAGTTCAGGAAATTCGGTTTCGTAGATCGAAAACGGCTGATTTCTAAATTGGTTATTTACACCGATAAGCAAGGTTACCAAATCAAAATGAGCGGGAGGCTCCTCAATAGAAAGTGCCTGGAGAAGATCTGACGTGCTCCAGCCGGTGGTTGCGATAAGCTGGAGATCGATTGGTTCATCCAGCTCCAGTTCAAGCCGCGTCTCGAGTTGCCTGGGGTAGCTGTCCCTCAATTGAATGCCCTCGCCAATGGTGTAGCTATCGCCCAATGCAAGATAATTGAGCGTACTTGTCGTTTGGACGGGCTCCGTAATAGTTATAAGATCATTTTCTGCGTCTCTATCAGCGCATGAGGGAAGTAGGACTATACATAGCCCCATAAACACCCAAGAATATATAGACTTTCGGATCATATGCTAAGATAGCTGTTCCTAATGGGTTTAAGAAAGATCGACTAAGGTCAATTTGGAGAAGCCGCAGTCTGGTAGGCGAGAGAAGGTTTTGATTGTGGTTGTCCAGACAAATAGGCGGGAGAGGTGGTAAACAAATGGGCAACTTGATTATCCCAGTCGCGTGCAATATCGAAATAGCTTGAATTGGTAACCGCCATGATTTCATTGCAATCCTGACAGCTGTGCTTATAATCCAAGAAATGATGGCCAAATTCATGAAAAGCCACCACTTTCAAAATTTCAGGATCCATCATGGCCGCCCAATGGATCAGGATTCCGTCAATTTTTCCGGTCTGATCTCGCCGAACATGCCCAAGAATCGTATTGTTTTCTTCTAAGGGCAGGTTATTAGTGATGTCAATATCCTTCAACTGCCGCAATTTATCCTGATAGGGAATATTGTAGGTTTTACAATAGGCTAGGAATTCCTTCAACAACGGTTGTAACCGACTGTCAATGGTTGTGCTTTTCTGAGCGCTGACAGTCATTTTACCCAGCAACAATAGGGCAATGAAGATCACCTTGTGACTCATAAGCATTGGGGTTTCTTAAGGATGAAATGGCATAATGTCCAATCAATTATACTGATAAATCCGGACGGATACTGTTAAAAAATTTCGCTTTAACGTTTGATTTCCGCTTTTTAGCTAAGAAACCATATAGGACGAAAGGGGGTAGGGTCCTTCCAGAAGTACCCGGCTAACCCGCAGTACGCCCTCTTCGTTGGTATCAATATGCCATTTGATGAGTGCAATGGCGCCTTGTTCGATTTCAATACCGGTAATGCTTCGTGGATGTACACAACTACCGTCATTGAAGAAGGCGATGTCCCCGGGTTCTGGAAACCGTGGGCGGTGCGTGTGTCCGGTTATAGTAATTACGTTATCGTTCTTTACGATCCACTTTTTCGTTCGACGTTCTACCTTGATCAGTTCCTTATAATTTTTTGCCGGACTGGTGGGATCTGAGATTCCAAAAATTTGAAGTGGTTTCCATAGAATTCGCACTAAAAATCGATTGATGCGCCAGCCTTGGTAATTCATCCAATCCGTTTGATGACCGTGACACATAAAAAGTTCCTGTCCTGTTTCTGCATGTTTGAGAACAAGAGCTTCCGGGATATCAATGCCCGGAAAAAGGGGTTCGTCCTGGCCTGTTTTGGGATCAAAATAACTGTAGAGATGATTCTCCCGGTAGGTTTTCCTGCGGAACACCATATCGTGATCGCCCCAAAGTTTGTGGAGTCGGGCTTCTTGATGAAATTTCTTCAGTAGGTCGAATACATTTTTGTGAGCCTGTAATATGGATTCGAAAGTGAGATTCTCCCAGAGTTCATCGCCGTCGCCTAGCTCGCAGTAAGTAAAGCCGAGTTCATAGTAGTGTTTAAGTGCGTGAAAGTAGACATTCTTATTATTGGCGAAATCATCAGCAAAAGAATTGTCCCCTCTGTGGCAATCACTAAACAGGATGAATTTATCCTTATCCGTAAACGGGATCCGTTTGGCTTTCTGGTAGGCTCTGTCGAGTCGACGTTGTGAAGACATAGTGCATCAAAATACGTCTAAAGGTAGCCAATTTACACCTGAGCGCCATGTTTGCCCGTAGGCATGAAGTCAGACTCTTTAATGGCTTCTGCTATTCCATCCCACAGCACTTTTCGAAGTTCCAGTGCTTTAATGGCTGTCTCCTGGGCTTCTTCCCAGCGGGTTTCATCTTCTCCACACAGTCTGCTGACCATGTCCAGTGCCATCGGGCCATGCTCGTCACCATCCAATTCAATATGACGCTCAAAATAATAGTGGACCAGGTCGAGTTGTTCTTTAGGGAACTGGGCTTGAAGTTTTTCAATAATAGCGTGGAATAAATCCGGGATTAAATCTTCCCGTCCAAAGGTAAAGGCAGCAGCGATTTTGTGGGGTTTACCTTCTTCAATGATGGAGAAGGTGAATTGCAGGAATTTTTTGACGGATACAGGGAGATCGGCCATGGCGATAACCAGAAAAATATCTGTGCCGTGTTTAACCTGCGCCACTACCTCCTCGATATCCGCTACTGAAGCGTTAGCCTTTCGCATGGCGTCGAGGTACATTTCAAAATGGCTTTGGCGTTCGCCAAATTTGTTCAAGTCGGTTTCCTCTGCAAGAACGATCTCGTTGATCAGATAACGAATATTGGGTGAGGCCACCGGGACCCAAGGCGTGGTGGTCCGGGTTAAGGTGACTTGCAGCGCTTTCAAAAGCGACATGAAGTCCCAGACTGCAAATACATGATGCCGCATAAAAATCCGCAGATCTTCCGGGCTTTTGATCGAAGTATATAGGGGGTGCTTCAGTAATTGCTCGCGATGAGGCTGAAGCGACTCTTGAAGTTTTAGGAGCATAGGAGTGAAATTTAAGTAAGCAAAAGTAAAAAAGGAGCAGGGCATGCTAAAGCAATCCTTGCTAATTCTTCGTTAAGGCCTTAAAAATCAGTTCCTGGATCAATTGAAGGCATTGAGCCCAGTGATGTCCAGACCCGTGATCAATAGATGGATGTCGTGCGTACCTTCATAGGTCACTACACTTTCCAAATTCATCATATGACGCATGATCGAGTATTCTCCGGTGATCCCCATACCTCCTAAGATCTGGCGAGCTTCCCTGGCCACCTTTAGGGCCATGTCCACATTGTTCCGTTTGGCCATAGAAATCTGGGCAGAAGTAGCTCGATCTTCGTTTTTCAGTTGTCCCAAACGAAGGGCCAGTAATTGGGCCTTAGTGATCTCGGTAATCATCTCCGCTAATTTTTTTTGTTGCAATTGGAAACCACCAATGGGTTTTCCAAATTGGGTGCGCTCTTTGGCATAGCGAAGCGCAGTATCATAACAGTCCATGGCAGCTCCGATCGCACCCCAGGAAATTCCATAGCGGGCAGAATCCAAACAACCTAAAGGAGCTCCTAAACCGCTTTTATTAGGTAGTAAATTTTCTTTGGGCACTTTGACATTATCAAAGATCAGCTCTCCGGTGGCCGAAGCGCGTAGCGACCATTTGTTGTGCGTCTCAGGGGTGGAGAAACCTTCCATCCCGCGCTCGACGATCAGCCCGTGAATTCGACCTTCTTCATTTTTGGCCCAGACCACTGCAATATCGGCAAAGGGGGCGTTGGAGATCCAGAGCTTGGCCCCATTAAGCAGATAGTGGTCTCCCTGGTCCTTATAATTGGTGGTCATCCCTCCGGGATTGGAACCGTGATCCGGTTCGGTCAATCCAAAACAGCCCATAAATTCACCGGAGGCTAGTTTAGGCAGGTATTTTTTACGCTGCTCTTCGGTTCCGTATTTATAAATTGGATACATCACTAAGGATGATTGTACCGAGGCCGTGGAGCGTACTCCGGAGTCACCACGTTCGATCTCCTGCATGATCAGGCCATAAGAAATTTGATCCAGTCCGGCACCACCATATTCTTCCGGAATGTAGGGTCCAAAGGCACCAATTTCAGCCAGACCCTTAATGATCGATTTCGGGAATTCCGCTTTTTGTGCTGCCTCCTCAATAATGGGAGATACATCGCGTTTGACCCATTCTCGTGCGGCCTGGCGCACAAGTTGGTGTTCTTCAGAAAGAAGGTCATCTATTTGGTAGTAATCAGGGGCTTCAAATAAATCCGGTTTCATAGCGCAATTTTAAGGTGAACAAAAGTAACGAAAGCGTTTTCGTTGCCCAAGTCTCCACCTACATTTTAAGATAAAACTCTTTAGTGAGATTCTGGTATTCGGGCGTGTATTGATGGCGCTCTGTTTCAATGATCAGTTCCTCCCTTACGATTTTGCTTTCCTGCCTGCCTGCAGGCAGTTCGCGAAAGCTGAACTGGAGTAAACATCGCTTGACCGATGTTTCCGGGCGCCCCTTCACCCGGGTCATGCGATTCAAATGCAAACCATGACGCTGTGCCAGCTTGATAAAATCAGGGGTTTCGCTGGCCGGCAGGATGGTCGAGAATAGTCCGTCTGAGGCCAGGAGCAATGTAACTCCTACGATCAGTTGTTCAAAAGGGAGTTCGTTGGGTATCCGAGCCTGATTCCTTGCCGGATCAAGAGTGCTAGTACCACCTCGGTAAAAAGGAGGATTACAACAAATAAGATCATAAGGAGGATCGTCAGCAAACTCCTCCGCAAATTCCTGAAAGGAGGCGTGGTAGCAGAACAAGCGATCATTCCACGGACTCGCCTCAAAATTAAAAGTGGCCTGCTCGTAAGCTGCAGCATTGATCTCCACGGCATCAATCTGTTCTGCGCTGGAGCGCTGAGCGAGCATCAAAGCAATCAATCCGCTGCCACTGCCAATGTCCAGCATGCGGTAGGGAGGCAATGCTCCGGGAAGCTGCAGGGGTGTCCAGGCGCCTATAAGCACACCGTCAGTGCCCACTTTCATGGCAGCTTGATCCTGATGCACAGTAAATTGTTTGAAATGAAAAGGCTTCGAACTCATAGGTAGAGATCGATCAGGCCTTCCGGGGTCTCTAAATGAATCGTTTTATTAATCTTGTCCACTTTTTTGATAAAATCATCATTCATGGGGATCAGTACTTCTTTCCCGTCTCGATTGATCTCAAACAACGCTTGGGCGGTATTGTCGTTCACTCCGGTAATGACTCCAACAGACCCGTAGTGTTCGTCAGTAACCGTAAAGCCAATAATTTCATGAAAGTAAAACTTGTCTTCTGGCAAATCCGGCAATTGGTCTAAAGGCAGATAAAGATCAGCGCCAATGAGATCGTCTGCATCGGCTTCGCTGTCGACATCGTCAAATTGAATGCGCAACAGCGTGGACTTATGCAATTGGCTGGAATTCAAAAAAATGGAATCAGTTTATTGCCGAAGTCGACAAATACTGATTCCATTCCTACATAGTTTTCCGGTTCATCGGTATCCAGCTTGGCCAGCACCTCTCCTTTAAAACTAAATTTTCTAACGATTTTACCCAGATAAAAACAATTTGCTTTCTCCATGGGTGCTAAGCAATTACTCTTCTTCGTTAGCTGCTTTTTTCTCCTCTTTCTTGGCTTCCGCCTTTGGAGCTTCTGCTTCCTCTTTCTTAGGCTCTTCTTTTGCTTTCTCAGCGTGCGCTTCGTCAGCATGATCCTTATCTGAGGTTTCTGCTGCCGGAGCTTCTTTTGCTGGTGCTTCTTCAGCAGCCGGAGCTTCTTCAGTGGCTTCAGCGCTGGTCTCTTCAGCTACTTCCTCTTCAGCTGGAGCTGCTGCAGCGATACGCGCCTCATTGGCTTTCTTTTCAGCTGCTTTAGCTTCTGCTCGAGCCTGAGCTTCTTCCTTAGAAAGATTTTCTTTTTTGGCTTCGATCTTCGCTTGTTTTTCTTCCAACCAGGCTTGAAACTTCTTCTCTGCTTCTTCCTCGGTTAATGCTCCTTTGGCAACACCGCCCATAAGATGATGCTTCAGCATCGCTCCTTTATAGGAAAGCAAACGCTTCGCAGTCTCAGAAGGTTGTGCTCCATTTTGGAGCCATTTTACAGCACCATCCACATCCAGGTCAATCACTGCTGGATTGGTATTGGGGTTATACACACCCAATTTCTCCAGGTATTTACCATCTCTTTTTGCGCGGGAATCCGCTGCTACGACCCAATAAAAAGGCTTTCCTTTTTTACCGTGACGTTGTAATCTAATCTTTACTGGCATAGTAATTTATTTTTGGGGTACCCGACCCCGGTTATAATTTAGCGTGCAAAGATAGCATATTTTTTAAGCTTATGGAACCAATCATTTATTTAAATCTTCGATTGGCATTTTCGTGTAAGTATTTGTCAGTCAGCTTATTTGCCTGAACCGAGATAAATCCTTTAGACGTATTTTACGAGGGAAAGCCCAGTCGTCTTCTCATTTTAAGAACCCTACGATCAAGATGTCATTCGAATCAAGCATGATAATTATTCTATTAAAGGCAGTTTAAGTGCCTTGATAGGATTTTGGGTGTATCCGATAGATAAGATCTGGGCAGTACCGGCAAAACGAGTCATAGTTGATCCTTCACACTTTTTAATTGTAAAACCTTTCTAATAGCTTGTTAAAGACTGTTAAGCCCCATGAATACTGGGGTTCTATGCTTATATTATTGTTGTTGATGTGATACAAAAAGCATCGTTAAAAAAGTTTTTGAAATTAAAATGAAGACAGATATAATGAAGTACACTGAGAAAATTTCAAACGAATTAAATGAACTACTAACAAGAAACTATGACGCAGAAGCTGGATATAAAATGGCGGCCGATCGCGTTGAAAATCCGGAATTAAAGAAGTTTTTCAATGAACGCGCTAAAGATCGTTACGATTTTGGACACCAATTGAAGAATGAAATCGTGAGTTATGGCGAAACACCGGACAAAGGAACAAGTTTTAAAGGCGACATGCATAGAACTTGGATGAATTTGAAAACAGCCTTATCCTCAAATAATGAAGAAGTCTTATTAGAAGAGGCGATTCGAGGAGAAAAAGAGTTCATTGAGACGTATAACGAGTTGTTGCAAGAAGAAAATTTAGCACCAACGACTGAAAGTCTTATTAAAGTACAGAGAGATTCCGTACAGAATACACTCAGAGAAATAAAAATCTTTGAAACTGTAGCCTAATATCTCGTACTTCAGAGAAAAAGGTTGGACCGTTTGGTCCAGCCTTTTTCTGTTTACAACAATTGATAACTGATGCATAAAGCCGTTCCACAGAACGGCTTTATTTTTTAAATTTCCGGTCCCTTTAAATCCTGCTCAGACCAGACGAAAAGATACCCTATGTACCTGATTTTTGATACAGAAACAACCGGACTACCCAGAGATTGGAACGCTCCAATCACTGACAGCGATAATTGGCCAAGAGCGATACAGATTGCCTGGCAATTGCATGATGGTCTGGGTAATCTGCTGGAGCATCAGGATTATTTAATCAAGCCTGAAGGTTTTGACATACCCTATGATGCCGAGCGCATACATGGGATTTCCACCGCCTTAGCCGTAGAACGGGGAGCTCCTCTGGAGGACGTTCTTGAGCATTTCAGAAATGCCCTGGACCGGGCTCGATTTGTCGTGGGTCAAAATGTTGGTTTTGATGTCAATATCATGGGTGCTGAATTCCATCGTTTGCAGATGGATAATTCGCTGCAAGAGCTTCCAGTCCTGGATACCTGTACGGAAACCACGGCACAATTGTGTCAGATCCCCGGAGGGCGCGGAGGAAAATTTAAATTGCCCACCCTTACTGAACTTCACGAGTTCTTGTTCGATGAGGCTTTTGAGGACGCTCATAACGCTACGGCTGATGTGGAGGCGACCACCCGTTGCTTTTTTGAACTGATCCGTCGCCGCTTGTTCAGTCAGGAGGAACTGAACGTGCAGCCGGATTATTTCGAGCGATTCCGCGAAGCGCATCCCCAGCCGGTATCCGCGGTGGGTCTGCAGCACGTGAATCTGAAAGCAGCCTCGGAGGCCTTGCAGAAAAAGCAGGCAGAACCGGAAACAGGCATCACTCGCGCAGAACGCCAAGAGATTGAAGCTCAACTGGAGGATGTAGAATTTGTACATCTGCACAATCACACCCAGTTTTCCATTCTTCAGTCCACATCCAGCGTAAGCGATCTGGTCTCAGCCACCGCCAAACACAGAATGCGCGCAGTAGCCATCACAGATACGGCCAATATGATGGGGGCGTTTCATTTCGTGAAAGCGATCAATGCCTATAACAAAACCGTTACAGCAGACGCTGAAACTCCCGCTGAACCGATCAAAGGGATAATTGGGTGTGAGTTCAATGTCTGTATGGACCACACCAATAAAAATCAAAAAGACAATGGTTATCAGGTGGTGCTACTTGCTAAAAACAAAGAGGGCTATCACAACCTGGCCAAGATGGCGTCCATCGCCTATACCGAGGGGTTCTACTACGTGCCCCGTATTGACCGGAAGATCATTGAACAGTACAAAGACCATTTGATCGCCCTTACGGGGAATTTATACGGAGAAGTTCCTTCGAAGATTCTCAATGTAGGTGAAAACCAAGCGGAAGAAGCGCTGCTCTGGTGGAAATCACAATTTGCCGACGATCTCTATGTGGAGATCATGCGTCACGGTCAGGAAGATGAAGATCGGGTGAATCCTGTATTGGTCAAGCTTTCGCGAAAGCATGACCTCAAGCTCATTGCTGCCAATAATACCTTTTACATTGACAAGGAAGATGCTGATGCCCATGACATCTTGCTATGCATCAAGGATGGCGAAAAGATCACCACGCCCAAGGGTCGCGGCAGGGGCTATCGATACGGTCTGCCCAATGAGGAGTACTACTTCAAGAGCGGAGCAGAAATGAAAGCGCTGTTTACGGATCTTCCAGAGGCCATTACCAATGTGCAAGAGGTGGTGAATAAGATCGAATCCTACGAATTGGCTCGTGAGGTGTTGCTTCCCAAGTTTGATATTCCGGAGCGATTTGTTGCACAAGAAGATGAAGAGGATGGAGGGAAACGCGGAGAGAATGCTTATTTGCGCCATCTGACTTACGAAGGCGCCAAAGCGCGTTATGGCGAATTGACCGAGGCCATTAGGACCCGACTGGATTTTGAGCTCAGCGTCATTGAGAATACCGGATATCCCGGTTATTTTCTCATTGTGGAAGACTTTATTCGAGAGGCCAGAAATATGGGGGTTTCAGTGGGCCCGGGGAGAGGGTCTGCGGCAGGGAGTGCCGTGGCCTACTGCTTGAAGATCACCAATATTGATCCCATCAAGTACGATTTGCTTTTTGAGCGTTTCTTGAATCCAGATCGAGTCAGTATGCCGGATATCGATATTGATTTTGATGATGAGGGTCGCAGCCGGGTGATGGATTATGTGATCAATAAATACGGGTCCAATCAGGTGGCCCAGATCATCACCTATGGCACCATGGCGGCTAAATCTTCCATAAGGGATACAGCGCGGGTATTGGATCTGCCGCTGCATGACGCTGACCGCATTGCCAAATTGATCCCCGCCATGAGTAAGCTCAACAAGATCTTAGGCAAGGAGGAGTCGGAGTTGAGGTCTAAGTTCCGCAACGAAGACATGGTCAAGATCAATGAGTTATTGAACCTGTACGAGGGAGACGATGCGGAGGGAAGAATGCTGCGGCAAGCGAAACAACTGGAAGGCTCTTTGCGGAATACGGGAATTCACGCCTGTGGAGTGATCATTACCCCGGACGATATTACCAATTTCGTACCGGTGGCTACGGCTAAGGATTCAGAACTTTACGTTACCCAGTTCGACAACTCGGTGGTCGAGGAAGCTGGATTGTTGAAAATGGACTTTCTAGGTCTGAAGACCTTGACCCTGATCAAGGACACGGTTAAAATCGTAAAACACAAGCACGGCGTTGATCTGGATCCGGAACAGTTTCCTCTGGATGATGAAAAGACTTACGAGCTATTCCAGCGTGGAGATACCGTGGGGATCTTCCAATATGAATCGGTAGGGATGCAGAAACACATGCAAGCCCTGAAGCCGACTGTTTTTGAAGATCTTATTGCCATGAATGCTCTGTATCGTCCGGGGCCTATGGAATACATTCCGAGCTTTATTCGCAGGAAGCATGGGGAGGAAGAGATCGTCTACGACCTTCCGGCCATGGAGGAATACCTGAAAGAGACCTACGGAATCACCGTATACCAGGAGCAGGTGATGCTCTTGTCCCAGAAATTAGCAGGATTTACGAAAGGTGAGGCTGATGTCTTGAGAAAGGCCATGGGAAAAAAGATTTTTGCCCTACTTGATAAGCTCAAACCAAAATTTTTAGATGGTGGTGAGCAAAATGGGCATCCCAGAGCGGTGTTAGAGAAAGTTTGGAAAGACTGGGAAGCTTTTGCGGCCTATGCATTTAACAAATCCCACTCTACCTGTTACGCCTGGATCGCCTATCAGACCGCCTATCTCAAAGCGCACTATCCGGCTGAGTACATGGCGGCTGTGCTGTCCAACAACATGAATGACATCAAACAGGTCACCTTCTTTATGGATGAATGCCGACGAATGGGCCTGGAAGTACTCGGTCCGGATGTCAATGAATCGTTCCGAAAGTTTACAGTAAACAAAAAAGGAGCGATCCGTTTTGGAATGGGAGCCATTAAAGGGGTGGGTACCAATGCGGTAAAGACCATCGTAGCGTGCCGAGAAGATTCTCCCTATCGAAGTATTTTTGATGTAGCCAAGCGTATTGATCTGCGCGCCGCCAATAAAAAGGCCTTTGAAAGTCTGGCTTTGGCCGGAGGATTTGACAGCTTTACGGAGACGCACCGCGCTCAGTATTTTCACCACGACGGAGATGGAATTACCTTCTTGGAAAAGGTAGTGAAGTATGGCGCTAAATTTCAGGAAAATCAAAATTCAGCACAGGTGAGCCTGTTTGGCGATGCCAGTGAAGTCCAGATACCCGAACCTATTGTTCCACCTTGCGAAGAATGGGCCACCATGGAAAAGCTGAGGCGCGAAAAAGAAGTGGTGGGCGTATACATCTCCGGACATCCTCTGGACGATTTTAAGATTGAAGTAAATCAATTCACCAATGCGAGTTTAGCATACTTCCATAAAATGGAAGAGTTTATCAATAAAGAGTTATCCTTTGGAGGGATCATTACTGATGTGCAGCACCGCACGACCCGCAGGGGTGATGGCTTTGCGATATTCACGGTGGAAGACTTTACAGACATCTATGAGTTCAAGATCTTTAAAGAAGAATACTTAAAATTCCGTCATTTTCTAATTCCCAACACCTTTATTTTTGCCAAGGTATTGATCAGAGAGGGCTGGACCAATCGCGAGACCGGAAGAAAATCAGATCCGCGTACGCAGTTCAATAGCATGATGCAACTGCAGGAGGTAATGAATAGCCACGCCAAGAAGCTGACCATTCATATGGACATCAATGAACTGGCTGAGCCTCGTATTCAAGAGCTTGAAGACATCCTTAGAAGTCACCGTGGAGAAGACAAGTTGCATTTCCGGGTGTTTGAACCCAAGGAGAAGATCGATGTGCATTTGCCTAGCAAAAAGCAGAAAGTTGCGATTTCTTCGGAACTTCTCAATACCCTGAGTGCAGCTAATATTCACTATCAATTAAACTGATAAGATTTATTTGATAGCCTGATAATTCCGAATAATTAGCACATAGTCAAATCCTATGCAGGGTACGTAAGTTTTGGCTTTATTATTGACTAACTTTGCACGTGAAACAACTTAAATAGAATGTAATGGCATTAGAAATAACAGACGCAACTTTTGAGGAAACCGTATTGAAAAGCGACAAGCCAGTCTTGGTCGACTTTTGGGCTGCTTGGTGTGGACCCTGTCGTATGGTAGGACCGGTTATTGAAGAAATTAGCGAAGAGTACGACGGCAAAGCTGTTGTCGGCAAAGTAGATGTAGACGCTAATCAAGAGTTTGCGGCTAAATACGGAGTGCGTAACATACCTACCGTTTTGATGTTTCAAAACGGAGAAGTGGTTGGACGTCAAGTAGGCGTAGCTCCTAAAAATGTATACACTGAGGCAATTGATCAATTGCTGTAAGTACAGAAGAACTTTTCTTAATAAAGGTTTGGCTAAAGGCCAGACCTTTTTTATTTATATTGCTTAGGCTTAAGCAGCGTTTAATTACTACAAATAAACATGGAAAAAACGAAGAAGATACAAGACCTGATCGATGCGCAACACCTGGAAGACCGCAAGGTTTTTTTATGGGGAATGGTAGAAGATAAGAGTGCCAAACATGTCATTGATCGCTTAATGTATTTGGATGCACAAAATCACGACGAAATAAAATTATACATCAACAGTCCCGGGGGCTATGTGACCTCAGGATTTGCCATGTACGATACGATCCGGAGCTTAAAAAGTCCGGTATCTACGATTTGTACGGGGCTTGCAGCCAGCATGGGTTCTGTACTGCTCTCTGCGGGTGAAAAAGGCAGACGCTTTATCCAGCCCTATGCCAAAGTAATGATTCATCAACCGAGTGGAGGCGCTCGAGGGCCGGCCAGTGATATTGAGATCTCCGCACAGGAAATCTTAAAGACCAGAAAATTAATCGCTCAAATATACGTGGACAATTGCGGTCAGGACTTTGACAAGGTGATGAAAGATTTCAATCGCGATCATTGGATGGACGCTGAAGAATCCTTAGCCTACGGAATCGTAGACGAGATTTTGAAGTAGCTTAGAATTCGGTAGTCGGTAGTCGGTAGTCGGTAGTCGGTAGTCGATGGATGCTATTCATTTACAGGAAATAAAGCAGATTGAATTAAGAAAAGGACAAGGGTGAACATTCAAGACGAACTTAACACGACTTCCGGCTTTAACAATCTTGATTTATTAGCGCGACAGGTCGTTGAGGGGTTTATTTCTGGTTTACACAAGAGTCCTTTTCATGGATTTTCAGCTGAATTTGCCGAGCACAAGCTTTACAACTCCGGAGAAAGTACCAAGCACATTGATTGGAAGCTTTTCGCACGTACTGACCGGCTTTATACCAAACGCTACGAAGAAGAGACCAATTTGCGGTGTCATTTGATCCTGGATAATAGTGCATCCATGCATTATCCCTTTCAAAATCAATGGAGTATCGATGCATTGAACAAAATGAGTTTTTCAGTGCTGGGAGCAGCTGCCATCATGAATATATTGAAGAAGCAAAGGGATGCGGTGGGCCTCAGTATTTTTGGGGAAGCCTATGAACGCTATGTGGAGGAAAAGAGCAGTCTGAGACATCATCACTTACTATTGGATCAACTCAACGGTTTAAATGATTCTGCTTTCCTGCCTGCCCGCCCGGATGAACGGGTCGGACGTGCCGGCAGGCAGGGCGCGAAAGCGTCAACCTCAACACGAACCTATGCTAATTTGCACCTAATTGCTGAAAAGCTGAAACGCCGCTCTCTGGTGATCCTTTTTTCAGACATGTTTCAAACCGAAGTGGAGCAAGAAGCACTATTTGAAGCGGTACAGCATTTAAAGTATAACAAACACGAACTGGTGCTCTTTCATGTGTATGATGGGAAATGGGAGCAAAATTTTGACTTTGACAATCAGCCGAGGCGCTTTGTGGATGTAGAAACCGGTGAGTCTATCGCCTTATTTGCAGATACGGTAAAGGCAGGGTATCAGGAAGAAATAGCCGCTTATTTTGAAGCGTTGAGGTTATTGTGTTTAAAAAACAAAATTCAATATGTCCCTGCGGATATTCGGTTAGGGTTTGAGCGCATTCTGACTACTTTTTTGGTCGCCCGGCAGAAGTTTACCTAAATTATATTTTTGCAAAAAATAGTTTGTACAGTACAGTACAAGATGTATATTTGCATCCGCATTTGAACGGGGTTCAGCTCTGTAATTTGCAAAGTTCTTTAAGAATAGATCATTTTTAATGATCGGTTGGGTCTGGTAGTTCAGTTGGTTAGAATACATGCCTGTCACGCATGGGGTCGCGGGTTCGAGTCCCGTCCAGACCGCTAAATTCCGCATAGGAATTTACGAGGTTGTGTTGACCGCGAAAGCGGTTATGCCCGGTAGTTGGGCTAATGAGAAGCTTTTCCTTTATTTGGAAAGGCTTTTTTTGTTTTTATTCCCTCATAAGCTTTTGGATTCGTACTAACTTAAAAATAAAAAAAAAGAAAAAAATTTAAGTCAGCTATTGCATTCTCGAAAGGATATTCAGGTTTTAGCTCTACCCCACCAAATCTTTGCTCCCGTGTAGGTCAAAAACGCAGGCAGTAATCCAGAAAAAAACCATAAAATTCGAGTGAAAATCCCACCAAACTCCCCGAAATGTATGGGCAAATGCCAATTGGCCATAAATGATGCGCCCCTTGGCATTTTATCCGGATTATTCTCACCAGTAATTTTTCCGGTAACCGGGTCCGCCCTAAGAAAAATAAGTGGTACAGCGCCTGCGTGAATATCGATGCGTTCTTGGTAGGCAAAGGATAGTGCCCCATCCAATTCCCGGGTCATCCAGAAGTTTCGTTTGTAATGTTCTGGATAGTATTTGTTCATTTCTGAGAGGGCTTCTTGAGTAGAGAGGTAATCTTTTGTTGATTTATAAGGTTCAGTTTCCATATCAAAAACCGATACTTCCGCTGGTGCTGAGAATGTCACCTTATTGATTACCCATTGCATTTCATCATCAAAATAGAATGCAGCGCCGGTAAACCCCAAAAGAAAGAGTGGCAGGAAGAAATAAAATCCCGTAACATTGTGCAAATCATAGTTCAAACGCTTTTTCTTGGCGTCCCATTTAATCTTGAAACTGCTTTTTCTTCGGCCCTTGTTGTTCGGCCACCAGAGATACAAACCCGTGGTAAGCATTAAAAAGGCGAATAGCAACGAAGCAACACCCGTGATAATTCTACCCGTTTCCCCCATTTTCAGGGTGGTATGTAGGTCTAAGATCAACGTGAACATATCATTGCCCAGGCCATTTCGCCCCGAATAGAGTTCACCTGTGGATTGGTCAAAGAAATACCATTGGTCATCATCGAAAAATTTGAACACGTAGGTTTCGCGCCCTCGCTTTGGCCATTGGATGCTTTCAATGTCCTTATTGGCCAAATTCTCGATATAGGTAGCGATTGCTATATCATCCTGAAAAAGGGTTTCACTTTTTTCGGTGTGATATATCTTCTTTTCCAAAAGAGAGGCAATTTCTGGCTCGAATACGTAGAGCGAGCCGGTAATGCCCACGATGGACAATACCAGACCCGCTGCCAGACCTGCGTATAGATGGACGTAGCGAATTATCTTCTTTATGTTGTTCTTCTTTTTTGGCAACTGATATACTTCTTAAAATTCGGCTGCCAAAGACAATATGCCGGTAACAGGTGCACCGTACAAAAACTGCCCAAAGGCAAGACCTTCAAGAAATTGATTATTGGTGATATTACGCACATTAAGGCGCGCGGTCATTTGGGTGTGGCCCAAAGTGAAACCATACCGAGCACCTAAATCCAAACGGAAGTAGCCATCCACTTCAAAGCCTTCCGAATTGTCGGCAAAGCGGTCTCCGGTGTAAAACAGTCCGGCGTTGACATCCAATCCTTTTACCGGAAGTTTATAATCCACAAAGGTGTTCAATTGCAGTTCGGGTACACTTTGTGGGCGGTTGCCATCCAAATCAGGTTCGGAAGGATTGTCAATCTCGGCATCCAGATACAGACCTCCAAAAATGATTCTTGCCCTATCGGTTAATTGCCCGGCCAGGCTCAGTTCTACCCCACGGTGCCGTTGGCTCCCTCCGTATCTGAATATGTTATTGTCATCGATAAAGGCCAATGGCTGGTCGATATCAAAATAGGCCCCTGTCAAAAGTGCCCTTTTGAAGAGTTTGGATTTAAAACCGATTTCAAACTGTTCGGTTTCTACCGGGTCTAAAAACACATTTTCCCCAAAATTATCAGCAATGTTTGGAATCTGTTGCCCTGCAGTAACCCCTGTGGAATAACTTGTATAAAGATTTACCGCTTCAACCGGACTGTAGATGACACCGAAATTTGGGGTAAAAATATCGTCTTTATAGGAAGTCTGCAGGGTACCCTCATCGTTGAACACATCCTCGTTTTCCTGCTCGGTCCAGCGAACGCCGGCCAGTACCTCAAGATTGTCGAGCACTTTAATGAAATCCGTGACGTAGGCCGCTTTTTGGGTAAAGATCAGGGCGTCCAAAGTTTGACCGGAAAGGGCTACGGGTCTTTCGAGGGCCACCGGGGCGAAAATGTTCGAGGTGCCCGCTAAAAAGTTTCCTCCTTCATCTAAAGAGAAGCGAAGGGGGTTTCGGCTATGTGCCACACCAAAAGACAAATCGTGTTCTAGGCCAAAAGTATTGAACGAGCCATTCGCGAAAATATCCAGCGAAAGCGGGTCACGTACCTGTGAGGGGTCGAAAAAGATTTCTGTTTCGAAATCCCCATTTGCCTGTAAGCTACCATCTACGATACCAGCGGCCTGTTGGTCACGAATCAACTGCATTTTTTGAACCCTACCGAAAATCGACCAATTATCATTAACCGTGTATTCCGCCCCAATGGAACCTACAAAGTTTCGGGTGGGGTACGTGCCCCATTCTTGGCCGATGAAGGTAGTGGGGTCGAAGTCTTCTATGAGCTGTTGACGTTCTTCAATGGATAAGGATTCATCAAAAGAATTTAAACGAATGGTCGCTTGTTGCTCCAGATTTCGATATTGGTATTCCCCTTCAATATCAATGCGTAAATTCTCTAAGGGTTCCCATTCAAAGAATGCGCTGAAAAACTGGCGTGGACCGGAAACATCATTTACGAAAGTGGCTTCTTCAGCGACGAGCGCATTTATTCGGTATCCGAACTTGTCGCCAACCTTTCCGCCAAAATCACCGTGAACACCGATGCTCCCGTTGCTATCCCCAAAGGTCTGCACCCAACTGTAGGTTTTTTCAGTAGGACGCTTTAGAACGTAATTTACCAGTCCTCCGGGTGGCGCGAAGCCATATCGAAGTGCCGCCGGGCCTTTGATGATTTCAACAGCGGCCTTATTTTCGAACGGACTTTGAACTTGGTTCTGGAAAATTAAGTTCTCGCGTCGATAGCTACTTGAATTGTCAAGGTTGTAGCCCCTGATATTCACTGTCTCATTAAAGCCAGGCGGATTGCTTACGATAACCGATGGGTCGTTACGCACCAAATCGCCAAGCGAACGGACCTGTTGGTCTATGAGCACTTCCTGGGTAATCACAGACACCGATTGTGGTATATCCACAATATCACGAGAGCCAAAAGTTACCGCGGATTGTTCTGTGGCCACATAACCTGTTTCTCTTTGTCCCGTCACTACAACTTCATCCAGTCCCTGAGAAGTACTTTTCAAGGTAAAATTTAACGTACTGGTTTTGCTTTCTTGTACTGTCACGGATTTTTCAGTTGTGGCGAAGCCTAGAAATGATGCTATTACGACCCGACTTCCTGTGGGAATATCTTTTAGTATATAGCGCCCATCTCCATCGGTTGTCGTCCCCAATAAGTCGCCTTTAATAGTAATATTTACGTTTTCAAGTTTGTTTCCGAACTCATCAACAATAGTTCCGTCGATACTGCCTTCTTGTGCAAATAAATTGCTGAAAAAACATAAAATAAAAGTCAGTTGCAAGAGATATTTCATTTCTATTTATATTTAGACTTATTATAAATAACAAAAATAGAGAATGAATGTTCAAATTAAAATGTTTGCTGTGATTATTTACAATAGCTTAAAATGGATTAGGAGGAATGCCGAACCTCTTTAAATTCAAGACGTATCCTTATGCTGATTTTTGTGGATACATGAAATGTGATAAAACAAGCATGAACGAACTAATGAAAGAAGGAAAAAAGTTTATTTGGAAAGGCTTTTTTTGTGAACCTTAAAATATCCTTTCATCATGAAAAAAGCCCTTAGAAAAGGGCTTTAAGAGAATTAGTTTTCTTCGCTAACTTTTAATTGGAATCGGTAGCCTCTTCCGTAACCGGAACTTTAGCTACGATGGCCAAATGTTCGGCTTCCATGGTTTGATGTTCCTGTTCCATTTCTGCATGTTCGTTCATGAGCTTATCATGAGTTGATGTCATTTCATCGAGTTGTGCTTTCATTTCTACCGCCGATTTTTCTCCGAAGCCTTCTTTAAGCTCTTGATGTGCCGCGATCATTTCATCATGACTGGCTAGTAAGGCTTCGTGCCGTTTGAGAATGGCTTCATGTTTGGCTACATCCGTCAAGATGGTGGAATCTTTAATTTCCATTCCCTCCAAAGTTTCGGTAAACTCTTGATGCTTTGAAGCCATTTCTCCATGCACCGACTTAAAGTTGGTGTGTACTTTAGCAATACTGTCGTGTTGGCGCTGTAGTTGGTCAAACTGATCGGCTAAGCCTTGTTTTTCCTGGTCAGCGCATCCGCTGAGTACGGCTAAACAGGCGAATAAAAATAGTAGTCTTTTCATAAGTCTTTAAAATTTAAAGTAATATAGCAAATTGAGCCATGGATTTCTACTAAGAAGTTCCTAAAATCCTCATTTCAACATACTGATTAACCAAAGTATGGAAATAAATAATTCAATGATCGTAAAGCCACAATTTGATCCCCATTACGATAACCATAATCAGCAGGGCAACCTTGACTGGCCCCTCACCCTTTTTGACTGACCATCTGCTCGCCCACCAGGATCCCAATGCCCCACCGATGGCCAATGCTATGCCATAACCCCAGTTCATGTATCCATAAAAGATAAAGACCCCCAGGGCTGGCAAGGTGTAAAGAAGCACGGTAATGCTCTTTACAGCATTAGCCGGTATGAGACCTAATCGATTGATATTGGTCAGTGCCAATAGGATCAGAAATCCCACCCCGGCCTGAATGAACCCGCCGTAAATGCCAATACCAAAAAACGCCAGGAGCGCCCATCCAAAAGGTAAACCGGTTAGCGTAGCTTTCTCGGTCAGATTCACCCGCTTTGGCTGAAAAATAAGGAGGCCTACGACCACAAACATCACTAGGGCAAGAATTCGATTAAACAATCGATCGTCAACGGAAATAGCTAACGAGCTCCCTAATAAGGCTCCTAAGCTTGCTGAGATACCCATCCAAAAACTAAATTTCCAGTTTCCAACTCCTTTTGAGCGGTAGCCCGCTGTCGCGAAACTGCTCTGGGCGAGAATTCCGATGCGATTGGTGCCGTTAGCCGTAGCCGAGTCGAGTCCCATAAAAATGAGCAGGGGCAAGGTCAGTAAAGAACCCCCTCCTGCCAGAGTATTGATGATGCCGGTGATGAGTCCGGCAAGAAAAAGTAAAAGAATTTCAAGCATGAAAAAGAAATCAAATGGCCCCTTGGCTCGACACAAAAATGCGTAATTTTTCAGAGTGCATAGAAGGTACAGACAACGAAAAAAGAATTAATGCCAATTTGGCTATGCTGAACCTTGGTTCAGCCGGACTGGAATGGTATGGTAAAAGTAATTGAAGTTGAAGCCCCTTCTCAAAGACTTTATGTATGGAGGGGAAAGGCTTCACGACAACCTTTATCTACAAATTTTAATGTTAACAGTAGGTATCTTAATGGGGGTACTGAACAAGTTATATTTGATATTGGGGCAAATCAAATCAACCTTCCAGATATTACAAATTCAATACAGTCGGTTCCATGGGCGAATTAATTTATAATGATTTAGAATACTTTTTGCAAAGCCTTATTTCTTTGAGGAGTGCAATGAATAATCAGATCAAGATGTATCCTGTTCCAGATAAAATTAAATTTAAAAGGAACAGTGAAGTTTATAAAATAGTGAAGTTTTTGATTATAGAAATCATGCAAGATTTGGATGGTGCTAACCCTGATTCTTTGAATTTAAGAAAGTATCAGGATGATATTAGATTACTCCTAAGGTATTTTGATGAGGTTACTTTGGGGGTTGAAGCAAAAAAAAAGGCAAAGATTGTGGAAGAATTTTATCAGACAATGTTACCCACAAATGGATAATAAAGTTACACCCGCTCCGCAAAGTCTCCCGACTTTGAGGTGCAACACTTACTACAATGAACAAACCAAAAACGTGAAAGAAGGTTATATCATACGAGACCAAGAAAAACCGCATTTTATCACCGCGACTGTGGTCGACTGGATCGATGTCTTTACAAGAAAGGCTTATCGGGACATTGTTATAGATTGCCTTCAGTTCTGTATAGTGAACAAGGGCATGGTGCTTTACGGTTATGTCATTATGAGTAATCATATTCGCCTTGCGTTGCAAAGTGAGCAGGGTCAGTTGTCAGATTTGATCCGTGACTTTAAAAAGTATACAGCTATAAAAATTTTGGAAAAGATACAAATGGAGCCTGAAAGCAGGCGGCAGTGGATGCTTGAACGGTTCAAAAAAGCAACCGAGAGCCACTACAGAAACAAGAACTTCCAGTTCTGGCGGTATTGAAACCATGCCGAGGAGATTTTTTCAGAGCAGTTTTTGTGGTCAAAGCTAGATTACATACATATGAACCCGGTCAGGGCGGGTATAGTCGAAAGGGCATCGCATTACCTGCATTCGAGCGCCAGCAATTATGCGGTAGGAAAGGGACTGTTGGAAATCACGTTGGCCGACAATCCGGTCATTGACGTATTAAATCCAAAATCGTTTACGAATTATGAAAAGTATTGAAAGTGATATATGTCCTCAAAGTCGGGAGACTTTGCGGATCCATGTCGGGGACTTTGCGGAGCGATTTATCCGAACTGATCCGTATAAAGTATACGGTAAACGAACGAAGCAAAACAGAATATGAAAATGACTATAGTTAAATGCATATTGGTGGCTTTTAGTTTTATCTACTCTTCGGCTTGGATAGGATATGCAGAACACCCAACCGACTCCACCAAAACGCGCACTACCTCCCAAAACCAACTCAATTACCTCCAGCAGTTGGCGCAATACCGCAAGCCGCTGCCCGTAAATAACAACGAGGAGACGCTCTATACCATCAACACCCTTCCCCAAATCAAAAAATACCGCACTTTCCCCCAATTGGATCAGGTGCTGGAAGAACAAGGTAGCTTTGGCAAAAGCTTTGATTTGTTGGCACCCGAATTTAATGAAGCTTACCTAGAAAACTATGTCGATAACAAGCCTCGCGCAGATAGCCTCATTGCTAAAGCCATTCGCGCCGTTAAAGCCGTAAAGAAGTTGGGGAATTTTGTTGATGTTATCACTGGAAATTCGCCCCTACAGCTCCCTATAGGACTCAGTAAAAAAACAGACAGCACTTCCGGAAATCAAGTGGAACTGGTCATTACTCAGGTGCAATTCCATCCCCAGTATGCGGAATTTAAAGCTTGGGCCAAACTGACCATTCCTCAAAAAGAAAAGGTATTACGGCTTATCGATGATGCAGATGATGCTACAAAGGCATTACTTAAACAGGATTTAGATGAATCTGCTGAGCTGCTCACCGAGTTGACCCAGAGACCAGAGTTGGTGAATGCGTGGCGTAAACTTTTCAAAGAGGGTGATGTAGTTTCTGGCGCCCTGAGAAAAGACATAAATACGTTAGAGTGGGTTTCGAAAAATGCAGATGATATTGCTTATGATGTTGCTGATAATCTGCTAAGGAATCTTAATGGAAAGACCGTAGAAAAAACTTTTAAGGATGCCCAAGGCAGGCTAGTAGTAATGGCAGAAAGCTTTAATTTCACAAGAACAGTTGCCACCTTAGAAAAAACGGCTATTGGTGAAGTAAAATCTTTTAAGTACACAAACGCCTATAACAAAGCAGGTCAACCAGGTAAACCGCCCGTAAGTGCAAATGGTTTAACTCCTGATTTTTCGGGTAATCCAGAATGGCTTTACCCTATTACAGGGAATCAAAAGAATATTGTTAAGATAAAGTTATCAGGAAAACGAAAAGGAACTGACGGAGATTTCCATAGAGCTAATCAAGAAGCAGGTTTTCCTACTACTAAAGCACCAGAGGGTTATACTTGGCATCACATGGATGACTTTGATCCAGTAACAGGGTAATCCACCATGCAATTAGTAAAAACTACTGATCATACAGGAAGTTTACCCCATAACGGTTCAGTAAAACAGTTAGAGAATTATTCAGACACAACTTATACAGATTAAACATGAAGAAATTACAAATTAAGAAAGCTGGTAGGTTGAGGTTAGACAGTGAGCTAACCTTGTTTGAAAGTGAAAAAGGGATAAAACTCCCTGATTCGTACCGAGAATTTTTATTAACTCAAAACCCTTACACAGTTAAAGAAGACCTTTATCAAAAAGATGGAAGAAACTATGAAATTCATCATTTCTATTCTTTTGATTCAGAAATTGAATTATCAGTACAGTTAAGCTTTGAAAATTTGAATGATTTTTTTGAAGGTAAGTATTTTGCTTTTGCTGATGATTCAGGTGGGTGGCAGTATGTCATATCAATCCAAGAAGTAGATTATGGCAAGGTATATTTTTGCCGTATGGATGAAGCTCTTGAAGACGCGCTAACTCTGTTAGCAGATAGTTTTGAACAGTTTGTTAATGGTCTTGAAGTAGGAGAATAACAAATGAGCCAAGTGCAACAACTTGGCTTTTTATGAACCATAAGTAGCCCGCTCCGCAAAGTCTCCTGACTTTGAGGTGCAATACTGAATAAAACGAACTAAGCAAAACAGAATATGAAAATGACTATAGTTAAATGCATATTGGTGGCTTTTAGTTTTATCTACTCTTCGGCTTGGATAGGATATGCAGAACACCCAACCGACTCCACCAAAACGCGCACTACCTCCCAAAACCAACTCAATTACCTCCAGCAGTTGGCGCAATACCGCAAGCCGCTGCCCGTAAATAACAACTAGGAGACGCTCTATACCATCAACACCCTTCCCCAAATCAAAAAATACCGCACTTTCCCCCAATTGGATCAGGTGCTGGAAGATCTAGGATTAGACGATGTAGCAAGAAATAACCTTGATAACGTTGGTCATAGTTCAGTTATAATTAAAAATGCAGAAAATATATCTACGACATCTAGTGCTCGAAAAGCAAATTTTGGAGAAATAGGGGCGGACTTGGATCTTAATACCAAGGGCTATGAATCCTTACAACCCAGAATTACAGATTTGGATTCTCCAGGTCATAATGGTATCGACGGTATTTACCGTGCACCCGATGGTAGTTATGCTATTGTTGAAGGCATATATACAGTTTCAGCCGTCTTGAATCCAGCCAATCCAAGTACGGGTTTATTGAGACAAATGAGTAATGATTGGATTCATCAAAATAATGGTCAAAGGTTACTAGAAGCATTAGGGGGAGACCAAGCTATTATTGACGATATTTTGGATTCTGGTTATTCAAGGGATTAGTGAAGGTGAGTCCCGATGGAAGTGTTACCAATAAGTATGTTAGTGATACAGTATACTTAAATCAAGGGGGCGGACCACTTGGAAATTGGACTTCATAATTTTTTAAAAATGGTTAGAGTTAAATATAGAGACGCAGATGGTTGGGTCGATGTGTGTGGCATCATCATGAGAATGGTCGTGATTTAATTCCTGTTCCCTCAGAAATACATAATCCTCTGAATAATAGTGGAGGTTTTGTCGCCAAACATGGGCCAGATGGAACAACAGTTACTTCTGAAACAGACGTAACTCAAATATTTAATTACGACCCAATAATAAATTAATAGGTCAAATGATAGATAAGAATTTAGTTAGGTTTTTACAGTTCAGGGATGAGATTAAAGATATAGCTTTTTTAGAGGAGAAATACGGCTTTAAGCTACCACCAATATTCAGATCGTTTATCGCTGTGTTTAAACCTTATTTTGCTCATATAAAAGTAAAAAAGATTAGTCAAGAAGGTTTTCAAAGTTTTGTTGTTCCTTTTTATTCATCTCAGGATTTGAAAGAATACACAAGTGACGATGATGAATTGGCTTTTGAATCCTTTAAGGAAGCAGAAGATCTTTTTTCTTTTGAGCCAAGTAACAAAGGATATTTAGAGGATTTAGTATTCATTTCCAATCATGGATACGGAGGAGGCTTACTAGTTGGTATCGGAGAGCATAATAAAGATCAAATTTATCACAATGCAGATAGCACAGTCATAAAATTTATGGCGAACAATATATTTGAATTGATTCATAAAATGGAATTAATTCAATTTGATTTTGAAACCCCATCAATTGATACTTCTCGTCTGTATAAAAACTGGGGTGAGGATTTTTGGAGAGTGAAAGATGAGTAATCTTTTAAATAATAATTGTCTTATGATATTTGGTTGATCTTCAATTGGATTTTTATGCAGTAAAGAGTCAATAGCAGTGCTAATATTTGTGTGTTTCCTTAACATCTCTGGTTGGGCAGAACACCCTACCGACTCCGCCAAAACGCCCACCACCTCCCAAAACCAACTCAATTACCTCCAGCAATTGGCGAAATACCGGACTCCCTTGACTGCAAAAAACAACAGGCAGGCGCTCTATACCATCCACACCCTTCCCCAAATCAAGAAATACCGCTCTTTCCTCCAATGGGATCAGGTGTTGGAAGAACAAGGTAGTTTTAGCAAGAGCTTTGACCTCATGGCGGCTGAGTTTGACGAGGCTGACTTAGACAATTACGTAGCTAACAATCCGCAGGTGGACACCCTACTCGCCAAAGCCATTCGCACCGTTTAAGCCTTAGCCGAGTCGAGTCCCATAAAAATGAGCAGGGGCAAGGTCAGTAAAGAACCCCCTCCTGCCAGGGTATTGATGATGCCGGTAATCAGTCCGGCAAGAAAAAGTAAAAGAATTTCAAGCATGAAAAAGAAATCAAATGGCCCCTTGGCTCGACACAAAAATGCGTAATTTTTCAGAGTGCATAGAAGGTACAGACAACGAAAAAAGAATTAATGCCAATTTGGCAATGCTGAACCTCGATTCAGGCTTTAACCAGTATTTAGACAAAGAAAGCGACTCGCTTTGATGATATTTACGGATAGGAGGTGCTGCCTATATGAATACTGTGATAATAGGAAGTATAGTGTTGGCTCAACACCCTACTTTTAGCCCGCTTAAAAAGAGCTTAAGGGGCCCTAATCTCTCAATTCACAGGCCAATTCAAATCTTAAGGATAAATAGCAAAACGAATAAAATTTAAGGAAGAACGATAGAATTTAAAGCAGAGATTAAGGATAATGAATAAAAGGCAAATGAGTAGAGAGATAAGGGATCTCTTGGAATTGGAGACCTTTAAGGCTGTTGGAGTTGGAGCTGGTGCTGTGTCACTGGTTAGAAAAATCAATAAGACCAGGGAAGAATTGATTTTTTCTTACAATAAGTTTCCGGGCGCATATAAATTATCACCTTATGTATCAGGATGGAAAACATTCGATTCTGTAAACGACATTTTAAAAAAACATTTTAAAGACAATGGAATAGGGTATCAAGACTATACTATACACATAACAAGTCGAAGAATTGAGGAAATTGCGTTGACTTCAGTTTCTGAGCTCAGCGATCTTCAACGAATAAAAGAGTCATTGAAGATTTTAGTCGAAGAGGATGTTCTACCTTTTTTCTTCAACTATCAAACACTTGAAGATGTGCATTCCCATCTAATGGAGCTTGAAGTTGAAGATATCGCAAACTTTATAACAAACCCACCTCAACCAAGAATAATGATCATTAAAAGACTGGTTAATGCCGCTGATTGGGAGAGTTATTGTTCAGAATCAATAGAGATGTACAAGGAGCAGTCGGAAGGAAGGTATAAGGCTGTTTTTGAACCCATCTATCGACTTCTACCGGATTTATATGAGGAGCTAAAAAATATGGAAGTTTAAAGTTGAAGTGATAAAAAGCACATTTGTCCATTTATAGTAATCACAGCGAAAGCCGGATATAACTTCTTATATTAAAGAGACATCACCCGATCACCATACCTGTCATGGAGAGTCGCTAAACTAATGGCTTGAGTACAAGCGCGTTTTACAGCTTAATGGAACCCTGAAAAAGAATGGGAATGTCTAGCTAAAACCAATATGCATTAAAATGGATAAAAGAGAATTTACAAAACATCTAAAAGAATACTGGGGACTTGACGAATTCAAGATTGTCGGCAAAGGGGCTGGCGCTGTTTCTTTCGAGAACGGGGAAAAGGAAATTCTCCTTTCCTACAGCAAATTTCCTGGTAAGTTTATTCTATCTCCGGGACTACTCGGTTTCGTAAGTTTTCCCGAGGTTGAAGAAATTCTTGAAAAATACTACACGAGACACTCTGTAGGATACAATTTAAAAACCATTTACACTACAAGCAGAAGAGTAGAAGACTTTGAGTTACAGACTATAGCAACACTGGAGGATATTGAAAAAGCGACACCTAACTATCGAGAGATGCTCGAACTAGATATTTTTCCATTTTTTGACACCTACACTTCTTTGGAAAAAATAGCGTCAAAAATAGATTCTTTATCACTCAATAAACTATCAGATTTCATATTTAGTCCCTTACATCTGCGGATAATGACTATCAAAAGGCTTGTAAGAGATAAAGACTGGGAGTCATATGCAAATGAAACCATGAGAATATATAAAGAGCAAGCGACAGGCAAATACAAAGCGTCCTTTGAACCCTTTTATAGATTTTTACCGGATCTATTTGAAGAACTAAAAAATATGGAAGTTTAAAGTAGAAATGATGTTAAAAACAGGGTCAAAAATACATGCCATTCACAGCCAAAGCTACATTGAACTTTTGGAGCTCAAGGAGCATAATTACGGCAGACTCCTTTGGAAATTTGAGTTTGTGGTGGAAGGACAGCCGGTCAAAGACCAATTCATCAATGAGCAGGCCGCATTAGTCGCTGAGTTAGAAGGATTTCAGATAGACTCCCCTGATGGAGCATACCTTTTCCTTCCCTTAGCGAGTGGTTTTTTGCTTTATGATCGCGCAAATAAAGTATACAAAAAGTTACCAAGGCCCAGCGGAATAGGAGCAAATGCATTTAAGAGTAATTCATTTAATTCTTCATTTTTGACCCTGCGGTTTCAGCATGAAGTCCTTGTTTTCTCTTCAGCCACTAATCATTCATTCAATTTGGTTTTTGATGCAGAGAAAATTATGCTCTTGAACGCTCAAGTAGAGAAAGACAATTTGCTACTCGAGCTTAAAGGTTTGGAATCGTATGAAAAGAAAGAGATCATGTATAAAATTCCTAATGGGTTGAAATGGTAGGAAATAAGAGTACTTACGTAGGCACCTTATTCAAGTCAGAAAAACGCTATCAAATGAAACGTTTTAATGATAGAGGCCATTATGAGATTAATCAAAATTATATATACTTATACCGGTTTAAAGCTCAACTATTCATTCTTTTGGGCGACAATGATGAGCATAAGATTAGCCTAATGAGCAGACTGAAGCATGAGCCTGATAGATTGATTCATAAGAGTGATTTTGATCGTCGTCTCTTGTCCGAAGGAAGACTGTTTGGAGATTTTGATCATGCGTTTCTTGCGAGCTTTTTCACCAACTGGCACGATCTGGTTTTTAAACGTAAAGAGGTGAAATATGAACTTCACTCTTGTGGTCTTGTTGGCGAAGCGGTTAACGAAGAACTTTTTAAAGCTAAGTTTTACAATTGCTTTGGAGAAGTCATTTTTGATGAATGTAATTATCACTTGATATACGAAGGAGATCCTCAAAAGACAGCATTAGATAATAACTAAATCGTGAAAAAAGGGATTCAAAACATACCAGAACCACTACGGAAGCGTCGAGGTGTTCGAGCCTTGATTACGCTTTACTTTGGTCTAATCCCGCTTGGTTTTGGAATTTTTGGGATGTATTCTCTTTTGGATCAAAATGTTTATACCTATGAAGGCATTGATTATACGATGCAATATGAAACTGAATGCGGTAAGAATATTAAGTCAGAGCATTGCCTTACGGTGTTTCTCAATACCGCGAGGTTAGGAGCTTTACTCAGCAATAAGGAATTGGATCGACTGTTGATTAGTGCCAATCATTTGGCGTCAGAAAAATATGGGAGCGTCAAACAAGGCGTCGCAGCCCTGAACTCAAATCAGCTCCCAATCAGCCTGGAGCACAATGGGCAGATGATAAGAGAAATGAGTATAAATGGAGAAGAGATTATCAAGCCGAAATACGGATTTCTTTGGGCAGCACTCTTTATCCTCATTGGATTGATTTGGATTGGAGGACACATTTGGTTTATAAAGACTGATCCGTATGAAGTGTACGGTAAGTCATCCAAGCTAAATTGAATATGGAGGCGAAGGCAGTAGAACTAATTAGGCTCAGAGAAAATACGGACTTAAAGGAGTTTCTTATAGAGGCTAACTATTTTAAAGTAGATTAAAGTTAAACCGCCAAATTCAATGGTAGTTCTGATATTTGCCTAAATTAGATTGATTTCTTTAAACTAAATACTAATTACACTGGATGGTACTGGGTAATTTATTCAGGTCAGATCATTTGTATGATTTGAAGATTAATAATGATCGTGGTCATTATGAAATGATTCAAGTCTACTTGTATTTGTACAAATACAGGCATCAATTTTTTTTAACGATAGGATCGAATGATGAGCACCAAACCAAATCGTTAAGTCGTTTAAAATTAATAGAAAATAAGATAGAATTAAAATTTAATTATGACACTCAAGTATTCTCTGAGGGGACTATGTTCGGTGATTATGATGCTCATTTTTGTATAGATTTTTCAGTTGAATGGCATGAAATCATTTTTAAAAGGGCGGATTTTGAGTATCAAATTAGATCGCTTGGAATGGTAGCCTTAAAGTCAAAAAAGAAAGGATTTAAGGCTCAGTTTTACAATTGCTTCGGAGATGTTCTCTTTGAAGAGTGCCACTATGATTTGATTTACGAAGGCAATCCTTAGCGAGCTGAATTGGCACATGATTAAAACGTGATAAACTTCAATTACACCACCGAGTTCAAAGCCTTATTGCTGACTCACTCTCATTGGGCATTACGGAGTTGCATAGTTGAATTCGTTAAGTGCCAACTAAGAACAAAACGAGAATTACAATGGCGATAAATCTAGATCTATCTGAATTTTTGAGACAAACAAAATAGAAACCTTTTTCGTTTTGCTATAGGAACTAGATGCTTGCGAGACCTTGGGCATGAGCATCCCTCTTTAGTTAGGACAGTTTAGCTGCTAATTTAAGTTCAGATTAATAGTTTAAGCAGCTGTTTTTACGATAAGGTAAGAGCATTAAGAAGAATTACAAATGCTAATGAAGTTGATATAATGAGTTCGGCAATCTTGAGCAAAGTATTCGTGACAAGAGATTAAAAAATATCCAAAAGCGTATCGAAATTGACGATTCAATTTTTTTTATAGAATTATGAAATTTCTGAACGTAATATAAATATTTTGGAACCCTCGAGATCTTCTAATTGAATTTGAAGGTAAAGTATTGCTTGACGGTGCAGCTATTCTAGGGAGTTTTTTAAAAATGGTAAAATAAATAATAGTGAGCGAGTCTATTATACTATGTAGAAATCGCTAACAAATAATATTATCTCAAATGACCCCTAAAGAAAATCAAATCGTTGAAAAATTAAAAGCAGGAAAAAGTCACATTCTTGCTTCTTCCCGCATTACTTTGCTTTGGTGGTCCATCACCTTCCTCTCCGTCTCTTTTTTAGTGATTTCAGGAGCCCTCTTGAATGCCCATTTCACGGGAGGTACAGAGCTTAACTTAGCAATACCTGCAGCCCTGATCATAATTGCTTTAGTGTTAAGCTACTTAGCATTTAAGGTAAACTCCTTAGAAATTACAGCTACCACGTTCATAGTACGAGGTCGATTTCAAAAGGTGATCTTTAATCATGAGGACTTGAAAAAGGCCAACTGTTTCAGTATTGCGCTCAAAGACCCACTCAAAATTGCTTTTTACACGTCCATTCAATTCAACCAGAAAAACACGGTGAAAACATACTACATCTTAAATACGTCTAAATTGTCTGATGATTTCGTAGAGTATCCTGATTTGTTGCTCAGGAGGATTAAAAACACAAAACCATGACTTTAGCTTAAGGGTTCAGTAAAATTGTGAAGAGCTATGCTTCTATCTTTACCTATACCGAACCTTCATAGCACGTCCTTCGGTGGCTCTATAAAATCTTGGGTCACTAGCAAGTCTTGTATTTTTTCAGGAATATAATGAATATCATGTTCGCGCAGGTAATTGCCAAATGGGCGCAATGAAAAAGATATTGGCGATTGGCGATGAGGCCTTCAATTACCGATAATCGTACACTGCGCTCAATAGGTTTGTTTAATAATTTGAAACTTAGATGCCGTAGGAAGTATGCCGATTATAATTCAAAATAGCACTAGTTTCTACAGTTACGAGTTAAATTTACCCTGGGTAAAAAAGTAATAAAATGTAAATAGTAAGTTTTGAGATTAATAGGTAAAGAATATCGTAACCTTAAGCCCGTCAGAAGCAAGCAGATCGATGACGTTCAAGGCACACTTTATGATGACTCTCTTCATTATTATTTTTTGATCTTAGATAATATCCACTGTGCTAGATACGCTTCTACAGCTCGCGGCGAAAAGGATGAGATGATTTTCGGTAGGATTCCAAAGGACAAGCATAAAAGAAAAATTGATAATCTCAGAAAACTTGTTCCCAATGATCCAGTGACTGTTGGCACCTATTCAATCCAGGGAAAAACCCTGAAGGCAGAATGGCGCTTTCACGAGAATACCAAAGTTAATTTTATAGGTTTCATAATCAATGATGGACTGGCGATAAAAGGTACTTTTTACCTAAATGAAGAAGTCTCTCTTGAAGAGCAACTTTATTTTGATGTAATGCAAACTCTTCCTGAAAATGGCACGTTGGATGAATTATAAAGAAAACCAAATTTTGGAAAGGCGCGAATTAGGGTAAAGCTATGCTTGTTTCTTCAATAATCACCCTGTGATAATGGTCTAAAACGCTTCTCTCAATCAGTTTTTTTAAATAATTTGACTAGAATTAGTTACCGAAGGCTCTTCTCAATATGCAGTAATGAGAAACAAAGAATCTTGAAGGAAGAGATGGAAAATGCCTTGGAATACTTGAGAGTATGCAGCCATACGTATCTCGAAAATGGGGTAATCTCGATTGAATTACGCCTTCTTCAGCAATACTCCTGAAGGGATATAGGTTAGCCTATAGGGACTTCTTATATTTACGTCAAAATCGCTGCATGTATCCACTTCGCTTTGAACCCATATACCATTACCGGATATGGGGCGGCAACAAATTAAAGCACCTTCTAAACAAGAAAGGAGCAACTGAGCATGCCGGGGAGAGTTGGGAGATCAGTGGTCTGGAGCACAATGAAACCCGAGTCGCTTCGGGAGTATTTCAAGGGCTCACCTTGCGTGAACTCTGTGATCAACACGGACCCGAATTGTTGGGCGAGCAAGCATATGCCCGCTACGGCAATGAATTCCCGCTACTGATCAAATTTATCGATGCAGCCGAACCTCTTTCCATTCAGGTGCATCCTGATGATACGCTTTCGCGAAAGCGGCATCAGGCTTCAGGAAAAAATGAGATGTGGTATATCATGCAGGCCGATAAGGACGCCAGCTTGATCATGGGATTTAAAGAAAAACTGAGTCCGCGAACCTATGAACGGCTCTTGGAAAAAGGTGCGATAGAAAGCTACTTGAATGAAGTCCCTGTCAGAGAAGGAGATGTCTTTTACATTCCGAGTGGTCGGGTACATAGCATTGGCAAAGGCATTTTATTGGCAGAAATTCAACAAGCCTCTGATATAACCTATCGTATTTATGATTTCGATCGTGTGGATGCAGCTAGCGGAAAGAAGCGAGCGCTGCATACGGCTCAAGCCCTGGAGGCCATAGATTTTGATCCCCTAACCGAGTTTCAGACGACCTATACGGCTCAACCCAATGAAAAAACAAGCATACTTGATACCGTTCACTTTAAAACCGAATTGATAACCCTTGATGGCAAAATGAGTATGGATCAGAGTGATGAGGATGCATTTAAAATATGGATCGGCGTACAGGGTAACTGTTTCGTTCAGTGGGAAGAAGAACAATTTTCTTTAGATCGCGGAGAGACGCTGCTGATCCCCGCCGCGCTAGATCGCCTGACCTTGAGCGGTCAGGAGGCCAAGATCCTGGAAGTTACCTTATAAGAAAACCAAGTAAGTAAATTTTACGTAAATAGAGTATAGTATGAAGATTCACGAGCTCATCAGATCCCGAAGATCCATTTTTCCGGATCAATATGTCGATCGCCCTGTGGCTAAAGAAGACATCGAGATGATGTTAGAGGCGGCCAATTGGGCGCCTACGCATCGTAAAACGGAACCCTGGAGATTCAAAGTGGTCCAAAAACAGGGTTTGGTTCAGCTGGGTGAGTTTTTATGCAATAAATACAAGGAGACTACTCCTAAGGATAAATTCTCTGAATTCAAGCATAAAAAGATGCTTCAAAACCCCCAAAAAGCAGGGGCAGTCATCTTGATTTGTATGCAGCGGGATGAAAAAGAACGCCTGCCGGAATGGGAAGAGATCGCTGCGACCGCAATGGCGGTACAGAATATGTGGCTGACCGCAACTGAATTAGGGCTGGGCGCGTATTGGAGTAGTCCGGGATTGATCCAATACATGCATGAATTTGTGGATCTCGCACCGGGTGAACGCTGCTTAGGTCTGTTTTACGTAGGGCATTATGAAGGCGAACACCCTGAAGGCCAAAGACAAGACATAGCTGAGAAAGTGGAATGGATATTTTAAGAATAAGAGTTAAGATTTTGTTTATAAAAAAAGAGCATGAATTGCAATAATTAAAAATAATTGTGTATTTAAACGATATATTACGTACTTTTGTCGATACTGGCATACTCATCGGTGTTGGTAAAAGCATTTATGATTAAAAAAATACTTTTATACCGAGCGCTTTTATAACCGTTTGCCCAACGGTTGTATATTCGAACCTACTTAAATGAAAAACTCAACCCCGAAGTTTTTTAAACGAAGCCTCATCTCGTGCAAAACGAATGCATGGATACTTTCCCTGTTTTCCTTATTCTTTCTTGGAGCAACGAGATCTGCTCAAGCACAAACGCCCATTACTTCGATTGATGCCACTTACGTGGATGTCAATGACTCTTCAAATAATTATTCCATTGCCGGTAATGGTACTACAGGGGCTTATCCTGCTGGAACGACTTTTAATTTAGAGTTCTCCTCAACCACTACTACTGACAATAATTTTGTGATTGGAAGTTCTGTAACCGCTGGCGGAAGTACCTGGACTATTCGAGGGCTCGTGACCGATTTTTGGGTGCGCAGAAATGGAACGGCTAATGGACAATCCAATCGGCAAATTATCTGGTTCGAAACAGAGTCCTCTACCGGGAATACTCGGGTCTTACGTCCGTCGTATACGCCTTCAGTAGAAGAATCCTTTAGAAGTTTTAGATTAAACATTGGTTCGGACAATACCTTCGTAAACGCGACAGCAGGCTCCGCTCAGTTCAACAATATCGAGCGCTTTGATTTTATCAATTCCAGAGCCTTTAGAACCCCAAACCCTGCGAATGCCGGATTCCCGATTTTCGAACGTAACGGTAATGATCCTTTCAAGATTGCCGCCGTTACCGCCATTGACGCGAGTGGAAACCCTACGGCATTTGGCAGTATTCTCACTGTGGGTGGTGGGGCTGGCACCTGGGGTACAGCCAATTTAAAACAAGTCAGTTACGTCATTTTCCAAAAACAAGATGCCGATACGAATTTAAGACCTGCGGAAAATGGAGGTCCTCAGCAAGTACGCGGTACGGTGATCACCTTTGCAGATCTAGGCATTGCACCTAATCAAGTATTGTATGGCTATGTGTTGTTGCCTAATGACGCAACGTCCACCGATTGGACACTGAATCCCACCAATACCAGTAATGCAGATGGTGGAATGGATGCTTTTCCGGGAGGGGGAATTGTCGACTCCGATAATAGTGTAGAATTTTTGGCGGCAGAACTCATCGCCAATGCCGATGATTTTAGTGGTTCGGAGATCAATGGTCCGTCTGGAGGGAGTACGCCAAGTGTATTTACGAACGATACTTTCGATGGAAATCCTGTTACCGCTTCTGATGTAACGGCCACGTTGACCAATAATGGAGGTATCGGCGGAGCGGTCATCAATAGTAACGGAACCATCACTATCCCTTCCGGTACTGCTGACGGTACCTATACATTAACATATCGTATTTGTGAGGCAGGAACACCTACCAACTGTTCCTCCAATACAGCAACAATAGTGGTGTCGTCTAATCAGGACACAGATGGTGACGGGATATTGGATACGGACGATCTGGACGATGATAATGATGGGATCCCCGACACTGAAGAGGGAACAGGCAATTTTGATGGTGATCTGGCGACCAATAGTGTTGATTTGGACAGTGACAACGATGGAATCTATGACGTAGTCGAGGCCGGAGGAACGGATAGCGATAATGACGGAATTATCGATGGTTTTGTAGATGCCAACGGAAATGGTCTTAGTGATCAGGTAGATCCAGCCTGTACGGGTCCGACTAACGTACCAGGTAGTGATGCGACAGCTGTAGAATCCTCCGTAAGTGTTGGAAATCCAGGTAACGCCATAGGCTCGGATAATGCATATGCCCGCCTAAATGCAGAAACAGATCAATTAGTGATCGATTTAGGGCGCATCGTTCCTAGCGGGACTAACATATTTGTTGAGGCAAGAAGAACCGGAAACAACGCCAACAACTCCATGGGAGTTTGGCAGAATGACCAACCCACAGGCACTTTCACCAATGGTGCAGGATACCTCTTTCCTAATCGAAATGTGGATTATGAAGCGCAATATACCCTCAATGCGGACGCCCGATATATAGCAATTATCTTCCTCAATCGAGAAAATGGTGAAATACGAGTGGACAACGTCCGCTACGAAGCCTTCACCATAGATCCGTGTAATGGAGTAGTGGGCACCCCACTAACCCCTCCCAATACCGATGGTACGGATGGGCCGGATTATTTAGATCAGGACAGCGACGACGATGGTTGTACGGATGCTTTTGAAGCTGGATTTACCGATGCTGATTCCGATGGAACCATCGATGGTACCGGAATCAATGCAAACGGCACGGTAGCAGGAAGTGATGGGTATACCGGTACTACGCCTGAGGTAACCTCCGCAGGTACAGATACCGATGGTGATGGTATTGCGGACGCTTGTGACACCGTATATGAAATTAATATTGCAAGTCCGGCGCCTATCAATGAAGGCGATGCCGGAATTACGACCTTGAATTTCCCAGTGACTATCGATGCCGCTGATCCTTCAGCGCCAATCACCGTAGATTACACAATTTCCGGGGGTAATGAAGACGGCACTACAGGGACCTTGACCTTCCCAGCAGGAACTACCACCCTGACACAAAATATTGCGGTGACCACTAATGGAGATACCGCAATCGAATCAGACGAGGCTGTGACGGTCACGCTGAGCAATGCCAGTTTGAACAGCACGATTAATACGGCTAACGGGAATAGCAGCTTTATTGATGATGATCAGGCGATCGTAAATATAGACAGTCCTGCCAGCCAGCCAGAAGGAGATGTCGGAGTAACCACCATCAATTTCACAGTCGCCATCAGTCAATCCGACCCGGATAATGACATTTCAGTGAACTACAGTATTTCTGGAGGTAATGAAGACGGAACTACAGGAGTATTGACCTTTTTTGCAGGGACTGCGGTACTTTCACAAACCATAGCCGTAACCACCAATGGAGATACTGTGGTAGAAGCTGATGAAGCGATTAGTGTAACCCTGACGGGCACCAGTAGTAACGCCGTTATTGGTACCGCTACAGGTAATAGCGCTTTCACGAATGATGATTTCTTACCCACCGCGGCTGATGATAGCCTAACGGTGGATGAAGACAGTGTTGCCGGCCCTGCCAATCAGGTGGATGTATCGGCCAATGATACGATCGGCGGCGACGGTGGCGACGGGGATGATTATGCCCTGGCTACCCCTGCAAGCAATGGAAGCGTCACTGAGGTAAGCGACGGGGTGTTTGAATACATTCCTAATCCAAACTTTAACGGCACCGACTCCTTTACCTATACCCTAACGGATGCAGATGGAGACAGTGTAACGGCTACGGTGAATGTCACGGTCAACAGTGTGGACGATGCGCCCACGGCGGCTGATGATAGCCTAACGGTGAATGAAGACAGTGTTGCCGGTCCTGCCAATCAGGTGGATGTATCGGCCAATGATACGATCGGCGGCGACGGTGGCGACGGGGATGATTATGCCCTGGCTACCCCTGCAAGCAATGGAAGCGTCACTGAGGTAAGCGACGGGGTGTTTGAATACATTCCTAATCCAAACTTTAACGGCACCGACTCCTTTACTTACACCTTAGCGGATGCAGATGGAGACAGTGTAACGGCTACGGTGAATGTCACGGTCAACAGTGTGGACGATGCGCCCACAGCGGCTGATGATAACCTAACGGTGGATGAAGACAGTGTTGCCGGCCCTGCCAACCAGGTGGATGTATCGGCCAATGATACGATCGGCGGCGACGGTGGTGACGGGGATGACTATGCTCTGGCTACCCCTGCAAGCAATGGAAGCGTCACCGAGGTAAGCGACGGGGTGTTTGAATACATTCCCAATCCAAACTTTAACGGCACCGACTCCTTTACCTATACCTTAACGGATGCAGATGGAGACAGTGTAACGGCTACGGTCAATGTCACAGTCAACAGTGTGGACGATGCACCCACGGCGGCTGATGATAGCCTAACGGTGGATGAAGACAGTGTTGCCGGTCCTGCCAATCAGGTGGATGTATCGGCCAATGATACGATCGGCGGCGACGGTGGTGACGGGGATGACTATGCCCTGGCTACCCCTGCAAGCAATGGAAGCGTCACCGAGGTAAGCGACGGGGTGTTTGAATACATTCCCAATCCAAACTTTAACGGCACCGACTCCTTTACCTATACCTTAACGGATGCAGATGGAGACAGTGTAACGGCTACGGTCAATGTCACAGTCAACAGTGTGGACGATGCACCCACGGCGGCTGATGATAGCCTAACGGTGGATGAAGACAGTGTTGCCGGTCCTGCCAATCAGGTGGATGTATCGGCCAATGATACGATCGGCGGCGACGGTGGTGACGGGGATGACTATGCCCTGGCTACCCCTGCAAGCAATGGAAGCGTCACCGAGGTAAGCGACGGGGTGTTTGAATACATTCCTAATCCAAACTTTAACGGCACCGACTCCTTCACCTATACCCTAACGGATGCAGATGGAGACAGTGTAACGGCTACGGTCAATGTCACAGTCAACAGTGTGGACGATGCACCCACGGCGGCTGATGATAGCCTAACGGTGGATGAAGACAGTGTTGCCGGCCCTGCCAACCAGGTGGATGTATCGGCCAATGATACGATCGGCGGCGACGGTGGTGACGGGGATGACTATGCCCTGGCTACCCCTGCAAGCAATGGAAGCGTCACCGAGGTAAGCGACGGGGTGTTTGAATACATTCCTAATCCAAACTTTAACGGCACCGACTCCTTTACCTATACCCTAACGGATGCAGATGGGGATAGTGTAACGGCTACGGTCAATGTCACGGTCAACAGTGTGGACGATGCGCCCACAGCGGCTGATGATAACCTAACGGTGGATGAAGACAGTGTTGCCGGTCCTGCCAATCAGGTGGATGTATCGGCCAATGATACGATCGGCGGCGACGGTGGTGACGGGGATGACTATGCCCTGGCTACTCCTGCAAGCAATGGAAGCGTCACCGAGGTAAGCGACGGGGTGTTTGAATACATTCCTAATCCAAACTTTAATGGCACCGACTCCTTCACCTATACCCTAACGGATGCAGATGGAGACAGTGTAACGGCTACAGTCAATGTTACAGTCAACAGTGTGGACGATGCGCCCACGGCGGCTGATGATAGCCTAACGGTGGATGAAGACAGTGTTGCCGGCCCTGCCAACCAGGTGGATGTATCGGCCAATGATACGATCGGCGGCGACGGTAGTGACGGGGATGACTATGCCCTGGCTACTCCTGCAAGCAATGGAAGCGTCACCGAGGTAAGCGACGGGGTGTTTGAATACATTCCTAATCCAAACTTTAACGGCACCGACTCCTTTACCTATACCCTAACGGATGCAGATGGAGACAGTGTAACGGCTACGGTGAATGTCACGGTCAACAGTGTGGACGATGCGCCCACGGCGGCTGATGATAGCCTAACGGTGGATGAAGACAGTGTTGCCGGTCCTGCCAACCAGGTGGATGTATCGGCCAATGATACGATCGGCGGCGACGGTGGCGACGGGGATGATTATGCCCTGGCTACCCCTGCAAGCAATGGAAGCGTCACTGAGGTAAGCGACGGGGTGTTTGAATACATTCCTAATCCAAACTTTAACGGCACCGACTCCTTTACCTATACCCTAACGGATGCAGATGGAGACAGTGTAACGGCTACGGTGAATGTCACGGTCAACAGTGTGGACGATGCGCCCACGGCGGCTGATGATAGCCTAACGGTGAATGAAGACAGTGTTGCCGGTCCTGCCAATCAGGTGGATGTATCGGCCAATGATACGATCGGCGGCGACGGTGGCGACGGGGATGATTATGCCCTGGCTACCCCTGCAAGCAATGGAAGCGTCACTGAGGTAAGCGACGGGGTGTTTGAATACATTCCTAATCCAAACTTTAACGGCACCGACTCCTTTACTTACACCTTAGCGGATGCAGATGGAGACAGTGTAACGGCTACGGTGAATGTCACGGTCAACAGTGTGGACGATGCGCCCACAGCGGCTGATGATAACCTAACGGTGGATGAAGACAGTGTTGCCGGCCCTGCCAACCAGGTGGATGTATCGGCCAATGATACGATCGGCGGCGACGGTGGTGACGGGGATGACTATGCTCTGGCTACCCCTGCAAGCAATGGAAGCGTCACCGAGGTAAGCGACGGGGTGTTTGAATACATTCCTAATCCAAACTTTAACGGCACCGACTCCTTTACCTATACCCTAACGGATGCAGATGGAGACAGTGTAACGGCTACGGTCAATGTCACGGTCAACAGTGTGGACGATGCGCCCACAGCGGCTGATGATAACCTAACGGTGGATGAAGACAGTGTTGCCGGTCCTGCCAATCAGGTGGATGTATCGGCCAATGATACGATCGGCGGCGACGGTGGTGACGGGGATGACTATGCCCTGGCTACCCCTGCAAGCAATGGAAGCGTCACCGAGGTAAGCGACGGGGTGTTTGAATACATTCCCAATCCAAACTTTAACGGCACCGACTCCTTTACCTATACCTTAACGGATGCAGATGGAGACAGTGTAACGGCTACGGTCAATGTCACAGTCAACAGTGTGGACGATGCACCCACGGCGGCTGATGATAGCCTAACGGTGGATGAAGACAGTGTTGCCGGTCCTGCCAATCAGGTGGATGTATCGGCCAATGATACGATCGGCGGCGACGGTGGTGACGGGGATGACTATGCCCTGGCTACCCCTGCAAGCAATGGAAGCGTCACCGAGGTAAGCGACGGGGTGTTTGAATACATTCCTAATCCAAACTTTAACGGCACCGACTCCTTCACCTATACCCTAACGGATGCAGATGGAGACAGTGTAACGGCTACGGTCAATGTCACAGTCAACAGTGTGGACGATGCACCCACGGCGGCTGATGATAGCCTAACGGTGGATGAAGACAGTGTTGCCGGCCCTGCCAACCAGGTGGATGTATCGGCCAATGATACGATCGGCGGCGACGGTGGTGACGGGGATGACTATGCCCTGGCTACCCCTGCAAGCAATGGAAGCGTCACCGAGGTAAGCGACGGGGTGTTTGAATACATTCCTAATCCAAACTTTAACGGCACCGACTCCTTTACCTATACCCTAACGGATGCAGATGGGGATAGTGTAACGGCTACGGTCAATGTCACGGTCAACAGTGTGGACGATGCGCCCACAGCGGCTGATGATAACCTAACGGTGGATGAAGACAGTGTTGCCGGTCCTGCCAATCAGGTGGATGTATCGGCCAATGATACGATCGGCGGCGACGGTGGTGACGGGGATGACTATGCCCTGGCTACTCCTGCAAGCAATGGAAGCGTCACCGAGGTAAGCGACGGGGTGTTTGAATACATTCCTAATCCAAACTTTAACGGCACCGACTCCTTTACCTATACCCTAACGGATGCAGATGGAGACAGTGTAACGGCTACGGTGAATGTCACAGTCAACGACATCAACGATGCACCGGTAGCCAACGACGACTCGGCCACTACCGATGAGGATACCCCTGTAGTGATCGATGTCACGGCTAATGATACTGACAGCGACGGAACGATCGATGCCACTACGGTAACCATTGTCACCGGACCGACAAACGGATCAGTTACTGTAGATGCGGTAACGGGCGAGGTGACTTATACCCCTGACGCGGACTTTAACGGTACCGACTCCTTTACCTATACGGTAGATGATAATGATGGAGCAACCTCCAACACCGCTACGGTAACCATTACGGTCAACGACATTAACGATGCGCCTGTAGCAAACGACGATACGGCTACTACCGATGAGGATACTGCTGTAGTGATTGATGTCACGGCTAACGATACGGACTCAGATGGAACGATCGATACTACTACGGTAACTATTGTCACTGGACCAACCAACGGCTCAGTCACTGTAGATCCGGTAACCGGCGAGGTAACTTATACCCCTGACGCGGACTTTAACGGTACCGATACTTTTGAATACCAGGTTTGTGATGACGACGGTACTTGTGATACAGCGATTGTAACCATCACTGTAAACGACATTAACGATGCACCGGTAGCCAATGACGATACGGCCACTACTGATGAGGATACTGCTGTAGTGATCGATGTCACGGCTAACGATACCGATTCAGACGGTACGATCGATGCCACTACGGTAACTATTGTCACCGGACCGACCAACGGCTCAGTCACTGTAGATCCGGTAACGGGAGAGGTAACGTACACCCCGGATGCGGACTTTAACGGAACTGACACTCTTACCTATACCGTAAACGATGATGATGGAGCCACCTCCAACACCGCTACGGTAACCATCACTGTAAACGACATTAACGACGCACCGATAGCAAACGACGATACGGCCACTACTGATGAGGACACTGCTGTAGTGATCGATGTCACGGCTAACGATACCGATTCAGATGGAACGATCGATACCACTACGGTAACCATTGTCACCGGACCGACCAACGGATCAGTCACTGTAGATCCGGTAACCGGCGAGGTAACTTATACCCCTGACGCGGACTTTAACGGCACCGATACTTTTGAATACCAGGTTTGTGATGACGACGGTACTTGTGATACAGCGATTGTAACTATCACTGTAAACGATATTAACGATGCGCCGGTAGCCAATGACGATACGGCCACTACTGATGAGGATACTGCTGTAGTGATCGATGTCACGGCTAACGATACCGACAGCGACGGAACCATTGATGCCACTACCGTCACTATTGTCACTGGACCGACTAACGGATCAGTCACTGTAGATCCGGTAACCGGCGAGGTAACTTATACGCCTGACGCGGACTTTAACGGTACGGACTCCTTTACCTATACCGTAAACGATGATGATGGAGCCACCTCCAACACCGCTACGGTTACGATCACTGTAAACGACATTAACGACGCACCGGTAGCCAATGACGATACAGCCACTACTGATGAGGACACTGCTGTAGTGATCGATGTAACGGCTAACGATACCGACAGCGACGGTACGATCGATACCACTACGGTAACCATTGTCACCGGACCGACCAACGGATCAGTCACTGTAGATCCGGTAACCGGCGAGGTAACTTATACCCCTGACGCGGACTTTAACGGTACGGACTCCTTTACCTATACCGTAAACGACGATGATGGAGCCACCTCCAACACCGCTACGGTAACCATTACGGTTAACGACATTAATGATGCGCCGGTAGCCAATGACGATACGGCCACTACTGATGAGGATACTGCTGTAGTGATCGATGTAACGGCTAACGATACCGACACTGACGGAACGATCGATACCACTACGGTAACTATTGTCACCGGACCGACCAACGGCTCAGTCACTGTGGATCCGGTAACGGGAGAGGTAACCTATACCCCGGATGCGGACTTTAACGGCACCGACTCCTTTACCTACACGGTAGATGATAATGATGGAGCAACCTCCAACACCGCTACGGTAACCATTACGGTCAACGACATTAACGATGCGCCTGTAGCAAACGACGATACGGCTACTACCGATGAGGATACTGCTGTAGTGATTGATGTCACGGCTAACGATACGGACTCAGATGGAACGATCGATACTACTACGGTAACTATTGTCACTGGACCAACCAACGGCTCAGTTACTGTAGATCCGGTAACGGGCGAGGTGACCTATACCCCGGATGCGGACTTTAACGGTACCGACACTTTTACCTATACGGTAGATGATAATGATGGAGCCACCTCCAACACCGCTACGGTAACTATCACGGTCAACGACATTAATGATGCGCCGGTAGCAAACGACGATACGGCTACTACCGATGAGGATACTGCTGTAGTGATCGATGTAACGGCTAACGATACCGACAGCGATGGAACGATCGATGCCACTACGGTAACCATTGTCACTGGACCAACTAACGGATCAGTCACTGTAGATCCGGTAACGGGAGAGGTAACCTATACCCCGGACGCGGACTTTAACGGCACCGACTCCTTTACCTACACCGTAGATGATAATGATGGAGCCACTTCTAACATTGCGACGGTAACCATTACGGTCAACGACATCAACGACGCACCGGTAGCAAACGACGATACGGCTACTACCGATGAGGATACTGCTGTAGTGATCGATGCAACGGCTAACGATACCGACAGCGACGGTACGATCGATGCCACTACGGTAACTATTGTCACCGGACCGACTAACGGCTCAGTCACTGTAGATCCGGTAACCGGCGAGGTAACTTATACCCCTGACGTGGACTTTAACGCAACAGACACTTTTACCTATACCGTAAACGACGATGATGGAGCAACCTCCAACACCGCAACGGTAACGATCACGGTCAACGACATTAACGACGCACCGATAGCAAACGACGATACGGCCACTACTGATGAGGACACTGCTGTAGTGATCGATGTCACGGCTAACGATACTGATAGCGACGGAACGATCGATACCACTACGGTAACCATTGTCACTGGACCGACCAACGGCTCAGTCACTGTAGATCCGGTAACCGGCGAGGTAACCTATACCCCTGACGCGGACTTTAACGGTACCGACACTTTTACCTATACGGTAGATGATAATGATGGAGCCACCTCCAACACCGCTACGGTAACTATCACGGTCAACGACATTAATGATGCGCCGGTAGCAAACGACGATACGGCTACTACCGATGAGGATACTGCTGTAGTGATCGATGTAACGGCTAACGATACCGACAGCGATGGAACGATCGATGCCACTACGGTAACCATTGTCACTGGACCAACTAACGGATCAGTCACTGTAGATCCGGTAACGGGAGAGGTAACCTATACCTCGGACGCGGACTTTAACGGAACTGATACTTTTACCTATACGGTAGATGATAATGATGGAGCCACTTCTAACATTGCGACGGTAACCATTACGGTCAACGACATCAACGACGCACCGGTAGCAAACGACGATACGGCTACTACCGATGAGGATACTGCTGTAGTGATCGATGTAACGGCTAACGATACCGACAGCGACGGTACGATCGATGCCACTACGGTAACCATTGTCACCGGACCGACCAACGGATCAGTCACTGTAGATCCGGTAACCGGCGAGGTAACTTATACCCCTGACGCGGACTTTAACGGTACGGACTCCTTTACCTATACCGTAAACGACGATGATGGAGCCACCTCCAACACCGCTACGGTAACCATTACGGTTAACGACATTAATGATGCGCCGGTAGCCAATGACGATACGGCCACTACTGATGAGGATACTGCTGTAGTGATCGATGTAACGGCTAACGATACCGACACTGACGGAACGATCGATACCACTACGGTAACTATTGTCACCGGACCGACCAACGGCTCAGTCACTGTGGATCCGGTAACGGGAGAGGTAACCTATACCCCGGATGCGGACTTTAACGGCACCGACTCCTTTACCTACACGGTAGATGATAATGATGGAGCAACCTCCAACACCGCTACGGTAACCATTACGGTCAACGACATTAACGATGCGCCTGTAGCAAACGACGATACGGCTACTACCGATGAGGATACTGCTGTAGTGATTGATGTCACGGCTAACGATACGGACTCAGATGGAACGATCGATACTACTACGGTAACTATTGTCACTGGACCAACCAACGGCTCAGTCACTGTAGATCCGGTAACCGGCGAGGTAACCTATACCCCTGACGCGGACTTTAACGGAACTGATACTTTTGAATACCAGGTTTGTGATGACGACGGTACTTGTGATACAGCGATTGTAACCATCACGGTCAACGACATTAACGACGCACCGGTAGCCAATGACGATACGGCTACTACCGATGAGGACACCGCGATAGTGATCGATGTCACGGCCAACGATACAGACAGCGACGGAACCATCGATACCACTACGGTAACCATTGTCAGTGGACCGACTAACGGATCAGTCACTGTAGATCCGGTAACGGGCGAGGTAACTTATACGCCTGACGCGGACTTTAACGGTACGGACTCCTTTACCTATACCGTAAACGATGATGATGGAGCCACCTCCAACACCGCTACGGTAACCATCACTGTAAACGACATTAACGACGCACCGGTAGCAAACGACGATACGGCAACTACTGATGAGGATACTGCTGTAGTGATCGATGTCACGGCTAACGATACCGATTCAGACGGAACGATCGATGCCACTACGGTAATTATTGTCACTGGACCGACCAACGGCTCAGTCACTGTGGATCCGGTAACGGGAGAAGTGACGTATACGCCTGACGCGGACTTTAACGGAACTGACACTTTTACCTATACGGTAGATGATAATGATGGAGCCACTTCTAACATTGCTACGGTAACCATTACGGTCAATGATGTAAACGATGCACCGGTAGCCAATGACGATACGGCCACTACTGATGAGGATACTGCTGTAGTGATTGATGTAACGGCTAACGATACCGACAGCGATGGAACGATCGATGCCACTACAGTCACTATTGTCACCGGACCAACCAACGGATCAGTCACTATAGATCCGGTAACCGGCGAGGTAACTTATACCCCGGACGCAGACTTTAACGGAACTGATACTTTTGAATACCAGGTTTGTGATGACGATGGTACTTGTGATACAGCGATTGTAACTATCACCGTCAACGACATCAACGATGCGCCGGTAGCTAATGACGACACGGCCACTACCGATGAGGATACTGCTGTAGTGATCGATGTTACGGCTAACGATACCGACAGCGACGGAACCATCGATGCCACTACGGTAACCATTGTCACCGGACCGACCAACGGATCAGTCACTGTAGATCCGGTAACGGGAGAAGTAACCTATACGCCTGACACCGACTTTAACGGAACTGACACTTTCACCTATACGTTAGATGATAATGATGGAGCAACCTCCAACATCGCTACAGTAACTATTACCGTCAACGATATTAACGATGCACCGGTAGCTAATGACGATACGGCCACTACTGATGAAGATACCCCTGTAGTGATCGATGTCACGGCTAACGATACTGATAGCGACGGAACGATCGATGCCACTACGGTAACTATTGTCACTGGACCGACTAACGGCTCGGTCACTGTAGATCCGGTAACGGGCGAGGTGACGTATACCCCTGACGCGGACTTTAACGGAACTGACACTTTCACCTATACGGTAGATGATAATGATGGAGCAACCTCCAACATCGCTACAGTAACTATTACCGTCAACGATATTAACGATGCACCGGTAGCTAATGACGATACGGCCACTACTGATGAAGATACCGCGATAGTGATCGATGTCACGGCTAACGATACTGATAGCGACGGAACGATCGATGCCACTACGGTAACCATTGTCACTGGACCTACTAACGGATCAGTCACTGTAGATCCGGTAACCGGAGAGGTAACGTACACCCCGGATGCGGACTTTAACGGAACTGATACTTTTGAATACCAGGTTTGTGATGACGACGGTACTTGTGATACAGCGATTGTAACTATCACCGTCAACGACATCAACGACGCACCGATAGCAAACGACGATACGGCCACTACCGATGAGGATACTGCTGTAGTGATTAATGTCACGGCTAACGATACAGACAGCGACGGAACGATCGATGCCACTACGGTAACCATTGTCACTGGACCGACCAACGGATCAGTCACTGTAGATCCGGTAACCGGAGAGATAACCTATACCCCGGACGCGGACTTTAACGGCACCGATACTTTTGAATACCAGGTGTGTGATGACGACGGTACTTGTGATACGGCGATTGTAACGATCACTGTAAACGACATTAACGATGCACCGATAGCGAGCGACGACTCGGCCACTACTGATGAGGATACCCCTGTAGTGATCGATGTAACGGCTAACGATACTGATAGCGACGGAACGATCGATGCCACTACGGTAACCATTGTCACTGGACCGACTAACGGATCAGTCACTGTAGATCCGGTAACCGGAGAGGTAACGTACACCCCGGATGCGGACTTTAACGGAACTGATACTTTTGAATACCAGGTTTGTGATGACGACGGTACTTGTGATACAGCGATTGTAACCATTACGGTCAACGACATTAACGATGCACCGGTAGCAAACGACGACACGGCTACTACTGATGAGGATACCACGATAGTGATCGATGTAACGGCTAATGATACCGACAGCGATGGAACTATTGATCCAACGACAGTAACCATTATCACTGGACCGACCAACGGCTCAGTCACTGTAGATCCGGTAACGGGCGAGGTGACCTATACCCCGGATGCGGACTTTAACGGAACCGACACCTTTACCTACACCGTAAACGACGATGATGGAGCCACCTCTAACATTGCGACAGTAACTATTATAATCAATGAAAGTGATGATGATGCGGATGATACTGTATCCCTGGAACTCATTAAATTTTCGGTCCTAAACGGAGAACCTATTGCAGGCAATACGATTACTTATACGCTTCTTGTTGAAAATAACGGAGGTGTACCCATCGATAATATTACCATCACCGATGCCATGCTCGGATTATTTGACGCACCATTGACTCCATCCACTTTATTAGGGGGAGAATCCGCGACATTGACTCTAGACTACACCCTTACTCAGGCAGATATAGATGCCGGACAAGTGTTGAACTCGGCATCGGTACGAGGAACGGATCCAGACAACAATCTGATTGAAGATATCTCAGACTCTAGTAATCTGGGAGATGATACCGGAGCTGATGATGATCCAACCAGAACAGATTTGGAACAACGTCCTAATATGGACCTCCAAAAAGCAGCCTTGGTTATTGATGTTAACAATGACGGACAGATCGGAGCAGGAGATCAAATTGAATATAGTTTTATGGTCAATAACAATGGAAACGTTACCCTAAACAGCGTAACTATTGAAGACAGTATGCTAGGCCTGGGGACGCTTACGGTGACTCCATCAACCTTAGCTCCTGGCCAGACAGGAACAACTACAGCCGTTTACACCATCGATCAAAATGATGTGGAAATCGGAACGGTGACCAATAGCGCTTTCGCGGAAGCGCAAACAGCACAGGGCGCTGCAGTGAGTGATATTTCAGATGATCCTACCGTAAGAACCGAAGAGGATACTGACGGAGACGGGGACGGAGAGGCTCCAACCGTTGTCGTGATTGAGGCTAATCCAAGTATTGCCTTGATCAAGGTAGGTACTTATCGCGATACCAATAATAATCAGATCGCTGACGTAGGAGATGAGATCATTTATGAATTTACCGTAACCAATACCGGCAATGTTAACCTCTTCGATATCCTGATCACTGATGCCCTGGTGGAAGTCAGTGGTGGTCCTATTGACCTAAACGCAGGCGCTTCAGACAGTACAACATTCAGCGCGGTGTATGCTATTACGGCCGAAGATGTTTCCGCAGGTGGAGTTACAAATACGGCTACCGTTGAAGGGATTACGCTCAGTGGCGTGGTCGTTTTTGATACCTCTGATGATCCAAACAACGATACGAATACCGATCCTGATGGAGATGGTGATCCTGATGACCCTACCTTTACCGAATTGGGTGGTGTTGGAAGTGCTTCCGATGTGGTCATATACAATGCCATCACGCCTAACGGAGATGGTGAGAATGACGTACTGACCATTGAAGGGGTAGAGAATTTCCCAGACAACAGCCTAACCATTTTCAACCGATGGGGAGTAGAGGTCTATAGTGTTCAAGGTTACGGACAGAGTGGAGTACAGCCCTTCCGAGGTGAGTCCACAGGTCGGGTAACCATCAACGGAGATAAACAATTACCGGTAGGTACCTATTACTATATTTTCGAATACCAGCGTCAAACCGGGGAAAGGGTGTCACTTTCCGGCTACCTATATATAAACCGTTAAAATGAAGAATACATCAATTCTTGATCGATCGTTATGGTTCAGCATATTGCTGCTGTTGTGCGGATTAATGCCCGCTGTAGCTCAGCAGGATGCGCAGTACACCCAGTACATGTACAATACGGTAGCCATCAATCCGGCTTACGCCGGAAATAGAGGCGTGTTGAGCATTGTAGGACTGCACCGCAGTCAATGGGTAGGACTGGAAGGAGCGCCTCGCACCCAGAGTCTGAGTGTACACTCACCCATAGGCTTGAGCAATATGGGACTGGGATTGTCGATTGTTAACGACGCTTTGGGCCCGGCACAGGAAACCTACGTCAACGTTGATTTCAGCTATACGGTCAATACCTCGGCAGAGGGTCGATTGAGCTTTGGAGTAAAAGCCGGTGGACATATTCTGGATGTGGACTTTTCGCGACTGAATATTTTCAATCCGGGGGATCCTCGTTTTCAAAACAACATCGATAATAAATTCTCCCCCAACATTGGAGCCGGAGCCTATTATCATACTGATCGCTTCTACCTGGGGGTATCGGTACCCAATTTACTGACCACTGAGCATTTTGATGAAAGCCTGAACAGCAACTCCACCAGTTTTGTGGCCGAGGAGCGTCTGCATTACTACGGGATCGCAGGATACACTTTCGATCTGTCGAGTGATGTCAAGTTCAAGCCCTCGACTATGGTCAAGTTGGTGGCCGGAGCGCCTCTACAGGTGGATGTCAGCGCCAACTTTCTGTTGTATCAGAAACTCACCCTGGGTGCGGCTTATCGCTGGAGTGCTGCTTTGAGCGGGATGGTAGGATTTCAGGTGTCTGATGGTTTGATGATCGGCTTTGCCTATGATCGGGAGACCACTGAACTGGGAGAAACCATATATAACGACGGAAGTTATGAGGTGTTTTTACGATTTGAGCTCTTTAGAGAATACGATCGTATGTTGACCCCGCGTTTCTTTTAATACATTCAAAGCCTATCTTCGCGACATAAGATTTCACGCATGAAGTTAATTTTTCAAACCGTTCTTATTGGAGTGCTTACTTTACTAAGCCTGCAAGCCTTTGGTCAGGAACGCGATCTAGAGCGGGCCGATAAAAAATTCAATCAATACGCCTTTATCGATGCTCAGAAAATCTATCTTAAGGTAGCAGAAGAAGGCTATGCCTCTGCCGATCTATTTGAAAAACTAGGAGACTCGTATTACTTTAATGCTGATTATGAAGAAGCCAAACGCTGGTACGATCGTTTGGTGAACGAATTCCCTACCCAGGTCAGTGCAGAATATTATTTCCGCTACGCACAGACCCTACGAAGTATCAAAGAATACAAAAAAGCCGATGCCATGATGGATCAGTTCAATGCATTGGCCAACAACGATTCACGGGGCGTGCTGTTTGATGGAGATCGGGATTACCTGAAAGAAATCACGTATAGGAAAAGTACCTATGAGCTACAAAAGCTGCGTCGCCTGAATTCGCGTTTTTCTGACTTTGCGCCCATGATCTATGAAAACAGGTTGATCTTCTCTTCCTCACGGGATACAGGTTCGGCGGGAAAACGTATTTATAAATGGAACAATCAACCTTTTTTGGATTTGTTTCAGGCAGCTATTGACCCTAAGGGAGAGCCCGGAAAAGTGAGCTCATTTGGTGGTGATCTGAATACTAAGTTCCATGAAAGTACCACAGCTTTTACCAAAGACGGGAAGACGATGTACTTTACCCGGAACAATTACCTGGACGGGAAGCTGAAAGAAGACAATGAAGGGACCAATCGGTTGAAGATTTACAAAGCGACCAAAAAAGGGAGCGGCTGGTCAGATCCGGTCGAACTGCCTTTCAATAGTGACGAATTCAGTGTAGCGCACCCTAGCTTAAACGCAGCTAACGACCGACTCTATTTTGCGTCTGATATGCCGGGCACACGCGGACTTTCAGACATCTGGTATGTCAGTGTCGATGCTTCTGGCAAGTATGGGAAACCGGTCAATTTGGGCCCCTCCATCAATACTGAAGGTAGAGAGAGCTTCCCCTTTATGAGTAAGAAAGGAAACTTATACTTTGCCTCCAATGGGCATCCGGGTCTGGGAGGTTTGGACGTGTACGTCAGTACCTATTCCGGAGATGGCGAACGCTCTAAAGTCATCAATCTGGGAGAGCCTATCAATAGCTCAGACGATGACTTCACTTTTATCGTGGACGATGATGCCTTATCCGGGTATTTTGCCTCCAACCGTCGTGGTGGTCGGGGAAGTGACGATATTTATCGCTTTGTTCAAATTGAAGATCCCGCCTGTGATGTGGTGATTCAAGGAGCAATCACTGATCTGGATAGCGGTGAGATCCTCCCGGATACCCAGGTCGTTTTACTGGACCTGGAAGGCAATGAATTGTCGAGTACAACTTCGACTGCTGAAGGAATCTATGTGCTGAATGCAGTTTGCGACACCCGCTATGTCATTCGCGCAAGCAAAACAGAATACACCACTGCAGAAAAAATTGTGCTCACCCCGGAGCAATCTGCGACCATAGATCAGCCTATTGCTCTTGAAAAACGTCTAAAAACCGTACGGGAAGGCGACGATCTTGGACAAATTCTCGATCTCAATCCGATCTATTTTGATTTTGACCGCTTTAATATTCGTAGAGATGCTGCCGAAGAACTGGAGAAGATCGTAGCGGCCATGAAAGAATTCCCCAATTTAAAAATTGACGTGCGATCGCATACCGACAGCCGGGGGAATGACTCCTACAACAGAAGTCTTTCCGACAAACGGGCTAAGGCCACCGTCAATTGGATGATTAATCGCGGCATTGACGCCAATAGACTTAGCGGTCAAGGCTACGGCGAATCACAACCGGTGAATAACTGTACCAATGGTGCTGATTGTACGGAGGCTGAGTTTCAACTCAATAGACGCTCAGAGTTTATCGTTTTGAGCAATGAAGACCAATAAGAACTTGATTTTTTTTAAAGAGGCGCCCTTTTTAGAGGGCGTTTTTTTATGAGGTAAACAAGGCATCCGAATACTGAATTCCCTTATAGATAAAGAGGCCGGTAAAGATTAAACTGAGGGTCAGCTTCATAAATGTTCCGGTCAGAAAACCCAAAAAGGAACCAAAAGCAGCGCGTAAGGCGGTTTTGTTGTCGCTCTTATTAAAAAACACTTCGCCTATAAAAGCCCCCAAAAAGGGTCCGATGAGTATCCCGAAGGGAATAGGCACAATGATCCCCACGATCAGTCCGATAGTGGTTCCCCAGGCTCCTGATTTGCTGCCTCCAAAACGTTTGGTTCCGGCGGCAGGAATTACATAGTCAAGCACAACTATGGCCAGAGCGAGTACCAGGGTGATTCCCAAAAACCAATAGTTCATGGGTACCGCGCTGGTGAGATGAAGCAACAGCAGGCCAACCCAGCCCAGAGGTGGCCCGGGCAGTACCGGCAGTACACTTCCCACTACGCCTACGATGCAGAAAAGAAAACCAAAAACGATCAAGATCATGTCCATGGGTACGAAGATACTATAAGTCGCTAAATCATTTTTTAACTAAAAAATTAGTTTAAACTAAATAATTAGTTATATTTGTGTCATGAAACAATTAACCAAAGCCGAAGAAGAGATCATGCAATTGCTCTGGGAGCAGGGGAGCGCCAATGTGGCTTCCCTGATAGAGGCCATGCCAGAACCTAAACCGGCCTACAATACCGTATCGACCATTGTGCGCATCTTAGAGTCTAAAGGATTTGTAGACTACCGCAAAGAAGGTAGGGGACATATTTATTTTCCCATCATCAAGAAAGCTGATTACAGCAACGCCAGTATGAAAACCATGCTCAACAATTACTTTGACGGTAGCTTCAAAAGTATGGTGTCTTTCTTTGTCAAGAAAAATGACATGAACGTTCAGGAGCTGGAGGAGGTGCTGAAAGAAATCAATAAAAAGCAGTAGTCATGGAACGATATCTTGTAGAAATCATCCTCTTCCAGTCTGTTTTCCTCAGCATCTATGGTTTGTTCTTGCGCAAAGAGACCCACTTTACGGCCAATCGAGTTTATTTGTTACTGACCCCGGTGCTGGCTCTCGTTTTACCGTTGATCAAGATCCCGCAATTACAAACGGCCTTGCCCCCAACACTTACCCAGTGGGTCTATGAATTACCCACGGTGTTTATTGGGGAGTCTCAAGAAGTCGTTCAGGAGTCCCTGGCACCGGTCACCATTGAGGCAGGCTCTTCGTTCCCCTGGCTTTACCTCTATCTCTTAGGGGCGCTCGTCGGATTGGGAATCCTGGCGTTTAAATGGAGAAAACTGAATCAATTTAAAGCCGGAAAATCCCTAAGCATTGACGATCACATTACCTTGATCGAATTGCCGGAGAGTACCGAAGCCTTTACCTTTCTCAACACCATTTTTTTGGGTTCAGCCATTGATCCGCTTTCGCGAAAGCAAATTCTCATCCACGAAAAAGTACATGTCAAACACAAGCACAGTTGGGATCTTCTCTATTTCGAGCTGCTCCGCATTGTGTTCTGGTTCAATCCGCTGGTCTATCTCTATCAAGGTGAGCTTCGTGCTTTGCATGAATACATCGCCGACGCCCAGGCCGCCAAACAAACCGAACCAAAATCCTATTACCAAGGGTTGCTAAGCCAGGTATTTGGTACCCAGCAGCTCTCATTCATCAATACCTTTTATCACTATTCATTAATCAAAAAACGAATTCTTATGTTATCCAAACCACAATCCAGAAAACAAAGCTTATTGAAGTATCTGCTACTCATTCCCATTCTTGCTGGGATGCTCTTCTATGTTTCCTGTACCAGTCAGGATTTAAACACTGAGCAAGGTTCAGTAGATCAAAAAATAGCCGAATTACAACTCGCTATAGAAGAGCAGGGCGAATTGACTGCTGAACAGCGCAGTCGTCTTAGTCAGACCATCGGCGGTTCAGGCGACAACACATTCATTCATGAAGAGCAGCGTAAGGAGTTAGAAGAAATCCCCTTTGCAGTTATTGATGAAATTCCGGTCTATCCCGGTTGTGAAGGCCTCGACAATCAGGCAGCCAAGAAGTGCATGAGTCAAAAAATATCATCCCTTGTCGGTACAAATTTTGACACTTCCGTGGGTAAAGATCGCGACATGAAAGGGACCAATCGAGTCTATGTGCGTTTCAAAATCGATAAGAACGGGCAAGTCACCGATATCCAGTCCAGAGCTGAATATCCAGAGCTGGAACAAGAAGCAGAGCGCGTCATCAAAATGATCCCTGCCATGAAACCCGGGAAACAAAAAGGGAAGACGGTCTCCGTTTTATATTCCTTACCTATTATTTTTAAAATAGACGAATAGCCCGTGCAGAAACTGCTTTGCTTGATTTTAGCATGGATTACCTATACAGCTGGAGCTCAAACTCCGGCTGTTGCTGTAGCCGATAGTCTCTATCAAATAGGCGATTACTCCCGGGCCATCCAGCTTTTGAATAGCCTGCCTCCAAAGAACCCAACCTTACTGAGTCGGTTGGCCAGGGCGTATCAGTCACAGGGAAATGATGTACAGGCCATGGAGCACTACAGGCGAGCCATCGCCCTGGATTCCAGTCTGATCGTTTCCAGAGATGCTTTGGGTAAACTCCTAATCAGCAATGCGCAGTTTCAGGAAGCCGCTACCCTATACGAATCCCTGCTGGACGCCTATCCTAAAAACGCGCAATTTCATTACCAAAGAGCTCGGGCCTATCAATACCTGGCCACCCGCGATACGGTTCAGCCCCTGATTTACGATCAATGGGCGATTGACGCTTTCTCGAAAGCAGTAGCGCTAGACAGCAGTCATTTTAAAGCGATGTACGAGTTGGGGAAAATTGAGCTCAAAGCACGCAACTATCCCATGGTCGAGCAGCTGGGTAAAAAAGTACTGGCTCAGGCTCCTGATCATATCGAAATGCTCGGATTGATGGGACAGAACTATTCGGCGCGACAATTCTATCGGGACGCTATTCCTTATTACGAGCGCCTTTTGGACTTGGGGCAGCGCTCCCAGTTCCTGCACGAGAAATTGGGCATGGCGTACTACCAAACACGCTTTTATGAATTGGCCGTAGAGCAATATCTAGCCGCTCTGGCGTATGCGCCGCAAGACGATCAGCTGCATCTGATCCTGGCTAAATTGTACGGGCATCTCAGCAATTTGGAGCGGGCTGAATACCACGCTAAACAGGCTCTCTTCTATAAGGATTTGCCCTTAGATGAAGAATATTTCACTTTAGGGAACACCTATAAACTGCAAAAGAAATTCGGATCGGCTATCGCCCAATTTCAAAAGGCGCTGGAAGAAAATCCAGACCATGAAAAAGCCTTTTATGCCTTAGCCGTAAGCGCTGATAATTACTACAAGGATCGAAAAGCGGTGATTGCTTTGTACGAGAACTATTTGGAGAAATACGGCGATCGAAACCCCTACCTAAAGCAATTGACCGAGGAACGTGTTACAATGCTTCGCGAAGAAGTCTTTATGGCCGCAGACAAGCAATAATTGCCATGAAAATTTGTAATTTCCGCTATGTTTTTACGGGTCCGTCGATTCTCTTTTCTTTCTGCGTGCTGCCTGGGTCTTCTGGCTTGTACCGGATATGAGACCAAAAAGGTGCCCGCATCATCCATTCTGGAGGAAGAGTTGAAACAGTTGGATCTGAAGGAAGTGGATACCTATCCTGCCTTTACCAGCTGCGACAGCACGGAGGGACGGCAAGCGACCAAAGCCTGTTTTGAACAGATCATCACCGCCAACTTTTATGACTATCTGGGGTCAAAGACCCTGGTCGTTCCGGAATCGATTCGGGATACGGTCTGGGTGCGCCTGGCCATCGATCAACAAGGAACTCCAGCCTTTCTGACCATGCGTGCCGAACAAAGAACGACCATGTACTTCCCGGAATTGGAGGGTTGGCTGAAAGCGAGTCTGGATTCGTTGCCACAGGTACATCCGGCTACCAAACGCGGTATTCCGGTGACGGCCACCTTTAGAGTGCCTATCATTCTTCAGGCAGACTGAATTAGAGGATCCATTTATACCCCAAACTGAAATCAAGCGGAAACTCGCCATTATCGTCCAGAGCGATCGCAAAGGCATCGTGATAGTTCAGCATCAGAAATCCCTGTCCCAGTTTAATATCAGCACCTAAACCAAAAATGACGGGTGCCTGCAGGGTGCCTCCGGAGCGTTCTACGGGGAGTTCCGGGCAGGGTTCGGTAACGCATTGTACCGGGCGTAAACGCGTTGCTTTAGAATAGGTATAGGTAACCAGTTTGGTGTTCAAGTAGACATCAAAACCGGTCTTATGTACGAACTTAAATCGGTGATTGAGACCCAGTTGGTAGGCCTGATAATCAAATTCACTGGTGGCCAGGGTCTGCTTGTATTGAAGCACCACAGCATGCCGCTGCAGCAACTGCTCATCCAAGATCTCCAAATCAATTCCCAACTGCGGATTTAGGGTGTTTTCGGCATTTTCCGTAAAAATACTGTTGGTCATCCCTCCAAAAACCCCCAGGCGGTATTCCATAGATGTCGTCTTACTGTTAGTGATATAGTTGGGATCCACTTTACGGTTGTAGGCATTGACGAACTTTCGCAGGCTGACCGGAGTCAAATTAACCTTGTTTACCTCCAGATTGGCATCTGCCGTGATGCGTTGCAATTCGTCCCGGTATTCGTTTTGGTAGGTACCATCGACACGGGTGTTCTTCAATTCGTAATACTGCCCGTCTTTTTCGATAAAATAGACATACTCTCCCTGTATCGTATTCCAGAGCAAAGTAAGAGGTCCGCTGACTTCCGTCTGTAACTCATAGGTTTGTCCATTGATCTGATGAGTAGTGGTCTGTGCAAGACCCATAGATCCGCAGCCTAGGATCAGCAAAAGGAGTAAAAATGTACGCATAAAAATAATTTGTTGTGATTCAAATATAGTCATTTGGTAAGGCTTCTGCCTTTCCAGAAAGCGGGAAGCCACAAACTGCTCAGACTTAGGGCCGAAATATAGAAGGGATAGCAAGGGGTCACCCACCACAAGGAATTAAACACGTCCTTTTGTTTATAGACCTGAGCAGCTAGTAGCACGAAAAAAACATCGCTTCCCAGCTTGAGTATCCAGGCGATCAGTACCGAGGGTGTCAAGGCAGTAGCAAAGAGCAATACTAGCGTCATCAGGGCCAACAGTAGATTGGACAGTACCAGAAAACCGGTGAGGAATCGGCTGGATCGATGGGTGTATGCCGGGGCTTTTGTTCCCCATCGAATCCGTTGTTGCAGTAAGGCCTTCCAGGAAGTATTGGCTGGGGTGCTTACGGTAGCCGTCGGAACGGTAACATAAGCCACTTGAGCAGGGTTTTTATCCATCATTTTATGCAAGAGGAAAACATCATCCCCACTGGCGATATGGGCATTTCCTGCATAGCCGTTGATCGTATGAAATTCCGCTTTCGCGAAAGCGAGATTCGCCCCACTGCAGCCCAGAGGGATCCCCAGGCCATGAGCTCCCAGCGAGCAAGCCTGCTGCGCCAGAAAATCGAGGCGATCGAATGCAGCCACCCAAGAACCATCAGCCACCAATCGTACCGGACCGCAAAGCAGCTGAATACCGGGGTTCTGAAAATGAGCATTGAATGTCTTCAGCCAGGAAGGGAGTACGACGCAATCGGCATCGGTGGTCACGATGAAGGGCATTTGGGCCTGGCTAATGCCGGTGTATAATGCTGCTTTCTTACCCTCCGAAGCACTGGTTACAAGCTGAATAGACCATTCCGGATGATTCTTCTGGAAAGTGCGGATAAGCGTAGTGGATTGATCCTCACTGTGATCGTCCACAAAAACCAGTTCAACATGAGTTTGAGGATAGTCTAAAGTGGCCAGCGAAGCCAGCAAAGGGGGTAGTCGGTGCTCCTCATTTCGGAAAGGTATGATGATGGAAAAGCGGTGTAAAGCCTCTCCGTTAGCGGATTGAGCTCGGGATTGTTTCTTTTGTTCCTGGTTACAGGACCAGGCCAATCCGAGTATGCAAACCGCATAAAGCACAAACCAATTGAGGATCAGGGAGGAGATCACGATTTCCATGCTGAGGTCGCCATTTTATAGGCCAAGGTGTTACGCCTTGGAGGGATATGCCATTTCAAGAGACCTCCAACAAGGGAGGGAACAAGAGTATTGGAAAGCCAGGCGATAAATACAGCCAGGAGTACGGATTCTGGCGGAGCGCCTAAAGTGGTCAATAGCACGAGGGCAGTTCCGCCGCGTAGGGCCACGTCAAAGATTTGTAAAAAAGGCACTAGCGAACTGAGTAAATACATCAGATAGACGCTGCCCAAAAGCTGTTGAAAGGAGAGCTGCAGGCCAAAGAAAAGCAGCAAGAGTATAAATTGAGTGGAGAATAAAAGGTAGCGGACTGAGGCGAGCGCTAGTATCCTCCAGTGATTACCAGAGCTTTGAAAAGGTTTTTTGCTAGCGATATAGATGAAAACGCACAGGAGAACAACACCCGCAAGGAGACCTTTGCTGAGAAAAGGGAGGGAAGCACTTGAGATCAAAAGCAACAGAGCGCCCAACAATCCGAAAACAAAAGTGACGAAGGCTTGAATGGCATTGCCCAGCAGCGTTTGTTTAAGCACTTGTTTTCGTTGGGCGGACTGAAAAAACAAGGCTTTAGCTCCATACTCTCCTATTTTCATAGGAGTGAGTAAAGCTACGGCCTGAGCCTGAAGACTCTGCCTAAGCGCCTGATGCCAACTCAGCGGAAGGATGGGTCTGGCAAGCAGTTGCCATTTTTTGGCCTCCAGCATCCATTGCAGGAGGCTAGGCAACAGGCATAGGACCATCAAGCTCCAACTTTCCAGATGGGAGTAGGTTCCAAAGAGTCCAGTCAATCGGGTAAGACTGGCACTTCCCGTACTGATACTTTGGTACCCATAGAGACCAATACCAATTAGCAGGAGCAGTTGCCCAACAACGATCAGATATTGCTTAGTTTTGTGGGGAGTCATAGGCAAAGAAACAAATTCTTCTTATTCCACAAATTTGAAAGCAGAGAAAATCATTTTAGGGATCGATCCCGGGACTACCATCATGGGTTTTGGACTCATCAAAGTGGTGGACAAGAAGATGCATTTTCTTCAGTTGAATGAACTGCAGCTCAAGAAATACGCGGATCCCTACGTCAAACTCAAAGTGATCTTTGAGCGAACGATTGAACTCATTGACACTTTCCATCCGGATGAAATTGCCATTGAAGCGCCTTTTTTTGGAAAGAACGTGCAATCCATGCTTAAATTAGGCCGTGCTCAGGGAGTGGCCATGGCCGCCGGTTTGAGTCGGCAGATCCCCATCACCGAATACCTGCCCAAAAAGATCAAAATGGCGATCACCGGCAATGGCAATGCCAGTAAAGAACAGGTAGCCAAGATGCTCCAAAGCATGCTCCAGCTCAAAGAACTCCCCAAAAATTTAGACAGTACCGATGGCCTTGCGGCGGCGGTCTGTCATTTTTACAATTCTGGAAAGGTGGAGGTAGGCAAAAACTATACAGGCTGGGCGGCTTTTGTCAATCAGAATGAAGGACGTGTCAAAAAATAAGGATACGTATGAGCGGGATCTACATGCATATTCCCTTTTGTAAGCAGGCTTGTCATTACTGCGATTTTCATTTCAGTACCTCCATGAAAAAGCGACCGGAGATGATCGCGGCGCTTCAAAAGGAACTAGAATTAAGAAAGGACGAGCAACCGGAAGAGGTACAGACCATCTACTTTGGAGGGGGAACCCCATCGGTTCTGGAAACCCAGGAAATTGAAGACCTGGTACAAACGGTGTACGATCATTTTCCGGTAGCTCAGAATCCGGAGATCACCCTGGAGGCCAATCCGGATGACTTGAGTCCGGAAAAATTAGATCAGTTGGCAGCTTCTTCCATCAATAGACTGAGTATTGGGGTGCAATCCTTTTTTGATCAGGATTTGAAATTGATGAATCGCGCCCATGATGCCCCAATGGCCCTGCGCAGCCTTCAGCTTTCGCGAAAGCTTTTTGACAACATCAGTATTGACCTGATCTACGGGATGCCGGCCATGAGCGATGAGCGCTGGCGCGCTAATCTCAAGCAGGCCGTAGACCTGGACATTCCGCATATTTCTTCTTATGCGCTTACGGTGGAGCCCAACACCGCCTTGCATCGATTTGTACAAAAAGAAGTGGTTATCATGCCTGAAGAAGAGCTGGTATTGACGCATTTTAATAGTCTACAGGAACTGATGGCGCATTCCGGCTACACCCACTACGAACTTTCCAATTTTGGAAAACCGGGATTTCATTCTAAAAACAACAGTGCCTACTGGCAGGGGAAATCCTATCTGGGTATAGGCCCATCAGCTCATAGTTTTGACGGAGCACGCCGGAGCTGGAATATCAATAACAACACAAAATACCTCAAGGCCTTAGCGGCAGATACCTTAGCCCGTGAAGTGGAAACATTAACAATGACCGATCGGTATAACGAGTACATCATGACCGGTTTGCGGACGATCTGGGGCGTAGATCTTGCGCTCATCGAGCAGAAGTTTGGAAAGACCTATCGTGAATATGCATTGCAACAGGCGCATAAGCACCTGGAAGAGCACTTAATGTTCTTAGAGAATGACACGCTGTTTGTGAGTAAAAAGGGAAAATTTCTTAGTGATGGCCTGGCGGCCGATCTTTTCCTGATTAACTTAAAAGATAAGGCATAGTCCGTTTTCATTTCCTTTTCTTAAATTCATAGTTCAACTGCATTTATTTGAAAACGACGATCAAAATCAAGGAGAAACTCAGGGTTATCGATCTGACCAAGCCCCTGGATATTTCTTTGCCCCTAAAGTCCGGTCGGAGTAACCCAATGGCCTGGTATCAAGAGGCGCCCAGTATACAACCGGTTAAGGAGAAAAAATGGATAGCCAAGGTAACTGAAGGAGCAGCGATCAATTTTAACCGAATCCAGTTTGCACCTCATGCCCACGGCACACATACGGAGTGCGTAGGGCACATCACTCCTGAATTTTACAGTGTCAACGACTGTTTGAAACACTACTTTTTTCTGGCAGAGGTGATCACTTTAGTTCCCGAAGATTATATGGGGGATCGTGTATTTTCTAAAAAGCAATTAGAGCATCGTATGCAGGAAGAATCCCCTGAAGCTTTGGTCATTCGGACACTTCCCAATACCCGTTCCAAAAGGACCAAAAAGTACGACCACACCAACTGGCCTTATTTTTTGGAAGAGGCCGCTCTATGGCTGAGGGAATGCGGAATAAAGCATTTGCTGGTTGATCTTCCCTCCATAGATCGGGAAGAAGATCATGGACAGCTCCTGGCGCACCGGGCTTTTTGGAATTATCCGGAAGCACCGCGCATGGAAAGCACCATCACTGAATTGATCTATGTCCCTGCACGGGTCAAGGACGGCCTCTACATACTCAATCTCCAGCTTGCCCCTTTTCACAACAATGCAAGCCCTAGTAAACCGGTGCTGTACAGCATCCAATAAATCGCGCCATGAAGATCATCTTAAAACTAGAAGAGCTCTCCCAATTGGGCCTTGGCATTTATCTATTCTCACTCACCGGATGGTCTTGGTGGTGGTTCGCAGGTCTTTTTCTACTGCCCGACATCGGCATCTTAGGGTATGCGATCAATGCAGCGGTAGGTGCTCATACCTATAACTTTTTTCACCATAAGGGCCTGGCTCTTGTCTTATTTCTCATGGGGCGTGTTCTCCTGAATCCGGTACTGGAAATTTGTGGGATCATACTCTTTGCCCATGCTGCTTTTGACCGTGCTTTGGGCTACGGGCTCAAGTATGAACGTGGTTTTCAATACACCCATCTGGGGCACCTTGAAAAATTAGCGCAGCAAGAGAACGAAACGACAGGAACATAACCGTCTACGGGTAAATCTGACAATCCCTATCTTTACCGCATGGAAGCCTTATTTATCGGACTTATATTAGGAGCTGTCATCGCCTATGTGCTTTACGCCCGCTTTGGGAAAAGCAAAAATCGGATGAATGCAGACGCTCAATCCGTTATTCTGATGGAAAAGATCAGAAGCGTTTGTAAATTCATCACCGTAGAGGGAGACTTCGCCGAAATTTACCATTATCAAAATGTCAAAGATAAATGGCTCAATTTGCTCTTAGGGAGTAAAAAAGCCCTGGTGCTCATCGATGCTAAAGCGCACGTGGGTTTCGATCTCACCAAAATTAAAATGCATGCAGAAGTAGATAAGCGCACCATCCACCTCAGTAATTTCCCTCAACCCGAATTGCTGAGCATTGAAACTGATTTTAAGTACTATGACAAAAAAGAGGGTTGGGCAAATCCATTTACCTCTTCAGACCTGACCGAGATCAACCGGGAGGCCAAGCAACATATAGTCGATAAGATTCCAAATAGCGGACTGTTGACCGAAGCATCCGCTCAGGCTTTAGATACTATTCAGCTGATGGAGAAGTTGGTGGAGACCATTGGCTGGAAGCTGGATTATTCCGCTTTAGCCTCACAGCAACAGCAAATTGAGACGCAAAAGATGCGTGAAAAGTTAAAAATGTAAGTACATTTGAGTAAAATTTTGGGGGCATGATTAAACAGTTAATGAGATCTTTCCTAGGAGGTCTTGTGCTTACAGGGAGTCTTTTTTTAACTTCTTGTGAGTCTGACGAAAAACAAAAAAACGTGGAAGAACGTCTGGTAGGTACCTGGATTTGGGTAGAGACTACCGGAGGCGCTGAGAATGAAATTAAAGATCCCGATTCTTCCGGGAGAACCATGACCCTCGAATTTACATCCACCGGCAACTATGCCTTACTCACCAGCGATAATCTGGGGAATGCCGGCGACTATGAGATCGTTTCCCGTAATTCTAAATTGCTGGACCGTCGGGTAGAATTCTTACTTCTGGGGGACAATGAGCCCAAGATTCTTATGCTTGACAAGGATCGTATGGAGCTGAAAGAAGATCAGGAAAATGGGATAACAACCATTTACGTACGCGATTGATCATGCATATTGAAGCCTTTCGTGACTATTGTCTGGCTAAAAAAGGAGTCACAGAGAGCTTTCCTTTTGATGAGGATGTTTTGGTCTTTAAGGTCATGAACAAAATGTTTGCCCTGACTTCCCTCTCCCGTTTACCCAGACAAGCCAATCTAAAATGTGATCCGGAACGAGTAGAACGCTTACGCGAAGCCCATGACGGTTTGATTCTTCCCGGATATCATATGAATAAGCACCATTGGAATTCTGTCCTTTTAGAAGCCGGTTTGCCACCGGAGTTACTTACCGAATTAATCGATCACTCCTACGAACTGATTGTAGCCAGCCTGCCTAAAAAATTACAACAAGAGCTCAGCGAGTTTTAATTTGCCTTCTATTCATGGAAGCGACTACCTTTTACAGCCAACACATAAAGGAGCTCAATCAAGCTTTAGCCAAGAGTAAGCAACAATTGCTCGTGTCTAGTTTGATCCGCCTGGGAGTCTTTGTTTTTGGAGTTTATGGGATCTATTTTCTCTGGAACATTCCTTGGATGGCTGTTCTCCTTGGAGCTATTACCCTAGGGCTATTTCTAAAACTCGTCGCCCGACACGCTGATCTCAAAGAAAAACAAGAATTACAACAACTTCAACGAGAGCGCTGTCAGACCGAACTTCAGGTTATGGATGGGGCATGGTCCCATTTGTCCACGGGTTCTCGATTTATGCCTCGTGAGCATGCCTATGCGTCGGATATTGATCTGTTCGGTAAACATTCGTTATTTCAATTACTAAACAGAACGGTTTTACATGCTGCGACAGCCTTGCTTGCCCGTTGGTTGTTGGCTAATGATCCCCTCAACGTTGCAGAAAAGCAACAGGCCGTGAATGAATTCGCAGCGCTCGCGGCCTGGCGACTGCACTTTACGGCCCTGGCGGCTCAAATCAAAGGGCAGGTCGACCTGACCACCCTAAAGGAGAATGCCTTGAGCCATGAAGCCTACGTACCCTCGCTGATGCGCTGGTTACCTTATTTTTTTCTCGGAATTTCGCTTCTGCTCATGATCGGGTTTGGCCTCGACTGGTGGACGGGCTATCTGCCTGCAGCCTGGTTTTTTCTGGGCTTAACAATCGCCGGGATCTATGCCAAGAGAACAGCCCGACTTTCCTCCAGGCTGGGTAAGGCTGAGGACGGACTTCAGCACTACGCTAAACTGCTGCTGGAACTTGAAAATACTAACTTTGAAAGTCGCCGACTGGAAGACCAGCGCAAGCGTCTACTGGACGGATCATCACCTCCTTCGCTACTGCTGCATCAGTTTTCAAGACGGTTGAATGCCCTTGACCAACGCAACAATATGTTGGTAGGGGTGCTCCTGAACGGTTTCGCCCTTTGGGACCTTTGGCAAGCCTATAGACTGGAGCAATGGATCGAAGCTCATGCGGCTAAGGTGGGTGTGTGGGGTGAAGTGATCGCCTACTTTGATGCGATGGACAGTATGGCCACCTTTAGCTTCAATCATCCAAACTATGTCTTTCCAACTCGGCCCGAGGAACCCTATCAAATGCAGTGCGAAGAATTGAAGCATCCCTTGATGCCTGAGGAGAAAGCGGTCGCCAATTCCATTGCTCTCCGGCAAGAAGAGTTTTTCATAATTACCGGAGCCAATATGGCTGGTAAAAGCACCTTTTTACGAACCGTTGCCTTGAGCCTGCTCATGACCAATCTGGGGTTGCCCCTAACAGCCAGTCGTGCTCAAATACGGCCGGTCAAGTTGATCAGCAGTATGAGAACGGATGATTCTTTAAGTGCGAATGCCTCTTATTTTTACTCAGAATTGGTGCATCTGAAAGCCATTATCGAGGCCTTGGAACAGGAGCCTCATTTTGTGGTGTTGGACGAGATCTTAAAAGGAACCAACAGTACGGACAAGGCCTTAGGATCCAAAAAATTCATGAGAAAATTGCTGGAGACATCAGCCACCGGGCTTATCGCCACCCATGACTTAAGCCTGTGCACGCTGGCTGAGGAAGAACAGGCGATCCGAAATTATTTTTTTGAGGCGGAGATCAAAGCAGATGAACTGTATTTTGATTATACCTTAAAACCGGGAATTTGCCAGAACATGAATGCATCCTTTCTGCTTAAAAAGATGGGTATCGTTGACTAAATAAGAAACTTGGATTCACTCACACAAATCGTTTTAGGCGCCGCAGTAGGAGAGGTCGTACTGGGTAAAAAAGTAGGCAATAAGGCGATGTTCTACGGTGCGATTGCAGGTACTATTCCTGATCTGGATGTGCTGGCGCGAAATTTTACCGATACCATCACGGCTACAGAACTCCACCGGGGTTTCAGCCACAGCATTGTCTTTGCGCTACTTATGGCTCCACTACTGGGTTGGCTGGTCGATCGGATTCATCATAAACAGGCCAGTTGGAAAGGCTGGACCCTGCTTTTCTTTTGGGGATTATCTACCCATCCCTTACTGGATATTTTTACCACCTGGGGGACGCAGCTTTTTTGGCCATCGGAATGGCGTTTGGCCTTCAATAGCATCTTCGTTATTGATCCTTTGTACACCCTTCCCTTCCTGATCTGTATCTTGATCGCCGCTTTTCGAAAGCGGGGTTCGCTTTCGCGAAAGCGAATCAATCATGCAGGCCTCATCATAAGTTCTGCCTACCTGCTGCTGACCCTGGTTTTAAAATTTGCGGTACATCAGCAATTTGAAGCGGCCTTAGCCGAGCAGCACATCGATTACAGGCAAATCTCCACCCGTCCGTCCCCCTTAAACACCATACTGTGGAATGCCAATGTGGAGACGGAGGACGCCTATCTCATTGGCGATTACAGTTTTTTCGACACCCAGCCCATCGCTTTTCAATCCTATCCCAAACAAAGAGAGCGAGCCCAGCAATGGATTCAAAAACCCAATGTGCAGCGCCTGATCAACATCGCCCAGGGTTGGTATTTGATCACTGAGGAAGAGGGACAGTGGCATTTCAATGATCTGCGCTTTGGATTGATCCCCATCGATCCCGAGCAGCCCCAGTTTGTCTTTCGTTATGCCTTAAGCCTGAACGAACAGGGGGAGGTGGTAGCTACAGAAGATCGGCCTACTCCTGAAGATACCAGTGCGGTGTTCTCCACACTCTGGCAGCGCATTTGCGGGAACTGAGCCAGGTTGAGGTCACGGTAGTTGGTTAGTTTTGGGATCGATACTGACGGGGACTCGTCCCCATTTGTTTTTTAAAAACCCGATTAAATTGGGAAATGCTCTGAAACCCACACTGCAGTGCCAGTTCGGTCATAGGCAGTTGAGGTTTTGATTGCAGCAATCGACAGGCGGAATTTACTCGGATCTCATTCAAAAATTCAAAATAAGTCTTGCGGGTCCGTTTTTTAAAATACTTGCAAAATGCCGGGGGCGTCATCGCCGCGATATCGGCTACTTTCTTAAGCGAAATGGATTGTGAATACTGCGATAGGGTAAAATCAAAAATCGCCTGCATGCGTTTTCCCTCACGTTCTGTCGTGGGAAACACCGGGTATTCACCGGACAGATAATTGAATGATTCTTTTTGAATATCGTGGAGTAACTGGAAGAGTTGACCCAATTGAATCAGTTCGTTGCCCTTCGCCAAGTTGTTAAATCGATTTTTGAGGGAGTGAGTCATGCTTAGACGCAGGCCCGCTTTCGCGAAAGCATAAAAGTGCAGCAGCTCCTGACCGGCTTCCAACTGCAAGAACGAATTTCCCAGAGCGTCTTTGTCAAAAAACACCGAGTTCATGAGGGCCGTGGAGGATTCACTTTGAAGCAAATGCGGTTGATGACTCCCAAACACAAAGAGATCATTGGAGGCGAACGGGCGCACTCCATCAGTCAGGTAAAGCGTGCCTGAGCCCTCCACGATCCAGCTGATCTGCATCTCACGATGCTGGTGCAGACGATCGTAGAAAGGAGCCTGATCAACCTGAAATCGCAGACTGGATTTTTTGGTTTTTGGGATCTGAAAGGTTTCAATGCGCATATTCTTCAAATTGTCTCAAAAGTAAATCAATAATCTAATTAATGGATAATATATGCGGAGTATTGGATAATAGGAGCATGCCCCCCGCGGGTTATCAACCGTAATTTTAGGGTAAACAAATTAGCAAACTATGGCTATAGAATGGAAAGGGGTCATGCCAGCCGTGACCACAAAATTTACGCAAGAGGATCAATTGGACCTGGACCTGTGTAAAGTGAATATTGATGCGCAATTGGAAGCCGGAGTTCATGGGATTGTGTTGGGCGGTACCCTGGGAGAGGCCAGTACCCTTAGTGATGAGGAAAAGGCTACATTGACCCGGCAAACAGTACAATGGGTGGATGGTCAGGTACCCGTATTGATCAATATTGCGGAGCAAACCACCCGCGGTGCGGTGGCAGCGGCAGAACGGGCTCAGGAGCATGGAGCTTCCGCTTTGATGATGCTTCCGCCCATGCAATATAGGGCTACCGATCGCGAAGTGGTTACTTATTTTCAGGCAGTCGCCCGCGCGACGGATTTGCCCATCATGGTGTATAACAATCCCGTGGATTATAAGATAGAAGTGACACTGGAGATGTTTGATGAACTATTGAAAGAAGCCAATATCCAGGCCGTGAAAGAATCAACCCGCGACATTTCTAATGTTACGCGGATCAAGAATGCCTATGGGGACCGACTTAAAATCATGACCGGGGTGGATACGCTGGCTTTGGAAAGTCTGCTGATGGGAGCTGATGGCTGGATCGCCGGACTAGTGGACGCCTTTCCGGCAGAAACTGTGGCTATTTATGAACTGCAGCGGGCCGGACGCTACGAGGAAGCGCTCGCGATCTATCGCTGGTTTTTACCTCTTTTGGAATTGGACATCAGTCCGCAACTCGTGCAAAACATCAAGCTTGCGGAAGTACAGACCGGAATAGGATCGGAGTATGTTCGTGCGCCTAGACTTCCTTTGGAGGGCGAGGAGCGTGAGCGCGTATTACAAATCATTAATGACGAGATAAAGACCAGACCCTCGCTCCCAAACCATAAAAATTGGTAACTTCAAAACATGGGAACAACAAAAAATACCATCGGTTTTCAACACAAAGCCTCCGGGTCCAACACGTTTCAGACCTACGACCCTGTAGCTGATCAAAAATTGCCGGAGACCTTTTACGAGGCCACCGCTCAGGAAGTGGATGAGGCCGTGCACCTAGCCTCACAGGCCTTTCAGACCTATAGTCAAAGTTCAGGGCGCTCCAGGGCGGCTTTTCTAAGAGCGATCGCTCAAGAGATGCTCGAAATGGGGGATGGATTATTGGATCAGTACGTCAAAGAAAGCGGTCTTCCTCGAGGTCGCGCTGAAGGGGAGCGGGGGCGAACAGTGAATCAATTACGCTTATTCGCTGATCTCGTGGAAACCGACGATTGGCGCATCAGTCATAAGGAATCTAAAAAAGAGGGTGCCCCTGATTTGCGAAAACTGCAACTGCCTATGGGTCCGGTCGCTGTGTTTGGAGCCAGTAATTTCCCTTTAGCCTTTTCAACAGCGGGTGGAGATACGGCCAGTGCCTTAGCCGCAGGCTGCCCGGTCCTTGTCAAATCACATCCCATGCACGCTGGTACCGGAGCGTTGGTCGCTCAGGCGATTACTCGGGCTGCACAACAGACCGCCATGCCCGAAGGGGTTTTTAGTAATTTGCTGAGTTCCGGAATAGAAGTCGGCCAACAATTGGTCAAGCATCCGGGGGTCAAAGCCATTGGCTTTACAGGAAGCCACAAAGCCGGAAGAGCCCTTTACGATCTGGCGGCCGGACGCAGAGAACCCATCCCGGTCTTTGCTGAGATGGGCAGTGTCAATCCGGTGTTGCTCAGTCCGCGTAGTCTGGGCGCCCGAGCTCAAGAAATTGCAGAGGCGCTTGCGGGCTCTGTGACGCTAGGCGCAGGACAGTTCTGTACCAATCCTGGAATCATCATGGGAATTGTCGGAAAGGAATGGGATCAATTTCTAACGCAGCTCCAAACGGCCCTTCAGCAAAAAGAGGCCCAATGCATGCTGCATCCCAACATCAAAAAACAGTTTGTCAAGGAGGAGGAGAAAATGCTCGGACAGTCGACGGTTCGAGCGCAAATCGAGCGTTCTATTAAGTCAGAGGGAAATACAATCCTACCCCAGCTGGCGGTAGTTCAGGGTAGTGAATTCATCAGCAATCCTGCCTTACAGGAAGAAGTTTTTGGACCGTTTACGCTGGCGGTGGCTTGTCAAAACGAAGAGGAGCTCTTAATAGCGATTGAGCATCTACAGGGGCAATTGACCGGATCTCTGTATGCGGAATCTGACGAATTAGGCGCGCTCAAATCTTGGTCATTGGCTTTACAAAAGCGGGTGGGGAGAATGATCTTTAACGAGGTGCCCACTGGGGTGGATGTCAGCGCAGGAATGCATCACGGCGGACCCTATCCGGCGTCCACTGATGCGCGGTTCACGGCCGTGGGAACCCACGCCATCTATCGCTGGGTTCGTCCGGTCTGTTTTCAAAATTATCCCGAAGAATTACTTCCCGAACCGCTTAAAGCCTAGTCTATGAAAACAACATGCTTTGTGTCCTTACTCTTACTGACAGCAATGGCGTCCGCTCAAAGCGCTTCGGAACGTTTAATAACCCTTATCGATAGTGTTCAGAGTCACGAAGGCTACGACCGGGAAGAATACCCCATGGGCCTGCATACAGCCGATTATTATGAGCAGGAGGCCGCTTTCGCGAAAGCACAATTAAAAGACCTTCAGATAATAAGCGCTGATTCGCTCTCGGAAACGGAGCGTATCTCCAAAACCTTGTTGCGCTATCAATTACAGGAAACGGTTGATTACTTCGAGCAGAACGGCTACAAAATGGATTTGCTTTCTGACTCCGGTTTTCACGTGAGTTTTCCCTACTACGTCAGACCCCTGGCGACGTATAAGCAGGTCAAAAACTACCTGAACCAGTTGAACGCCATGTCAGAACGAGTGGACCAGTCGGTGTCTGTCTACCGCACGGCGCTCAAAGAAGGCTACGGTCAGCCCCGCGTCATTTTTGAAGGCTATTCCAGCACCTACGACGATCAGTTGGTGGATGATTATCAGGACAGTTATTTCTATCAGCCTTTTTTAAAGCTTCCTGCAACGCTGACTGAAGCCCAAAAAGATTCGGTCCTGCAGGCGGCTCAGAAGGCAATGGAAAGCAGTGTCTTGCCGGCTTATCGTAAGGTCAAGCAGTTTTTCGAAACGGAATACCTGCCCAAAACCCGAACCAGCTTAGGGGTTTCTGAGACGCCTGGAGGTGCTGCGTATTATCAGAATCGAATCGCTTATTACACCACCCTACCCCTTACGGCTCAGGAGATCCACAAGACCGGACTGGCTGAGGTGGCGCGTATCAAAGCAGCCATGCGCGAGATCATCAAGGAAGTTGAATTTGAGGGCAGCTTTGAAGATTTCCTCAAGTTCCTCAGAACAGACGAGCAATTCTATGCAGAGTCTCCGGAAGAACTGTTGCGAATCGCACGGGATATGGCGAAGCGCGCGGACGCGCAACTGCCTCGCTTTTTTAAAACCTTACCCAGACAACCCTACGGAGTGGCCCCGGTACCCGATGCCATCGCCCCCAAGTATACCGGAGGGCGTTATGTGCCGGCTCCATTGGAAAGTACCAATCCGGGGTATTATTGGGTGAACACCTATGATCTGCCCAGTAGAACCTTGTACACCTTGCCGGCCTTAACGGTGCATGAGGCGGTACCCGGGCATCATTTACAAATCGCTTTGAATAAAGAGTTAGGAGACAGTATTCCTTTCTTTCGTCAGAATTTCTACCTCTCTGCCTTTGGCGAAGGCTGGGGATTGTATTGCGAGTATCTGGCTGCAGAAATGGGGATGTATACCACGCCTTACGAGCGTTTTGGGCAATTAACCTATGAAATGTGGAGAGCCTGCCGTCTGGTGGTCGACACCGGAATTCATGCCCTGGGATGGACGCGACAGCAGGTGGTTGACTTCATGGCAGAGAACACTGCGCTGTCCATTCATGAAATCAATACGGAAACCGATCGCTACATTTCCTGGCCGGGGCAGGCGCTCGCCTATAAAATCGGCGAATTGAAGATTAGGGAACTGCGAGCGGAAGCGGAGGAAGCGCTGGGCGCCGACTTTGACATTCGTGAGTTTCATGAGGTCATTCTGGAGCAGGGAACAGTCACCTTGAACATTCTCGAAGAACGGGTGCAAAACTGGATCCAAAAACAAGGAGAAACACAAGACTGATGCGATCTGTTTTTCGATGTATTGACGGTCATGCCTGTGGGAATCCGGTACGTTTAGTTGCTGAAGGAGGTCCTGATCTGCAGGGAGCCACCATGGAGGAGAAGCGACGACATTTTATGCGAGAGTATGACTGGATCCGTCGCGGACTCATGTTTGAGCCCCGGGGTCATGACATGATGAGTGGGAGTATGTTATACCCCCCTGCAGATCCTGATAATGACGTTGGGGTCCTGTTTATTGAAACCAGTGGTTGTTTGCCTATGTGCGGTCATGGCACCATAGGCACCGTCACTATCGCCCTGGAAGAAGGCATTGTACAACCCAAACAGCCTGGGATACTTCGTTTAGAGACGCCGGCGGGTTTGGTGGTCGTGCACTACGAAATGAAGGAAGGCAAGGTGAATTGGGTGCGACTAACCAATGTAAAATCTTTTGTTTCCCGATTTGGGATTGAGGTGGCGTCGCCTACTTTAGGTGCTCTGACCTTAGATGTGGCTTACGGAGGTAATTTTTATGCGATCGTCGATCCGCAGGAAAACTATCAGGGTCTGGAGCATTTTACGGCCAGCGAAATAATCGCCCTCTCGCAGCAACTTAGGCAATCGATCAATGAGCGCTATCCGGATACCTTTATCCATCCCGAAAATAAAAAGATCAATGGCGTGACCCATCTGCTTTGGACCGGCAAGCCACTGAGTCCGGACGCTTCTGGGAGAAATGCGGTGTTTTACGGGGATAAGGCGATTGATCGTTCACCCTGCGGTACAGGTACTTCAGCGCGTATGGCTCAATTGCATGCTAAAGGGCTTTTAAAACCGGGAGAATTATTCATTCATGAAAGCTTTATTGGTTCCCAGTTCATTGGACGCATTGAAGAGGAGACCCAACTGGGCGACCTCCCGGCTATAATTCCGAGTATCCAGGGTTGGGCTAAGGTGTATGGACACAATACCATCACTATCGATGACGAGGATCCCTACGCCCTGGGTTTTTCTGTTATTTAAGGGACATGGGATTAAGGGAGCAAGGAACTAATGATTTAAGGTGTATTGGAATCAAGGAACTATGAAATAGTACGATAGATTTCTCTCTTCGGCTTGCCCTGAGTTCAATCGAAGGGTCGAAATAACCAGGGTGTCGCCTCGACAGAGCAATTGCGACGATAGGTCACATCGCAGTGAGCATTCACTTTTTGTTGAAGTGGCGAGTGAGATTTCTCGTCCGGTAGCCTAGGGCTATCCTCCGGCGAAATGACAGGACAATTACAATTAAATTTCCTTATTGATAAACCTAAATCCTTAACCATTTGTAAAGTATATTTATACAAACTAGCATTGGTCGTGAAAAAGAAAATTGTCATCATCGGCGGTGGTATCATGGGATTGTCCTGCGCTTATTTCCTGAATAAATCAGGCCATGAGGTTACGGTGATTGATCAGAGTACCATGGATGGTGGAGCCTCGTATGTCAATGCGGGGTACCTATCACCCAGTCATTTGATTCCTCTAGCGGCTCCGGGAGTCATGAAACAGGGCATCCAATGGATGTTCAATCCTAAGAGTCCCTTATTTATCAAGCCTCGCCTAGATCCTGATTTTCTGCGCTGGTCCTGGGCGTTTAATAAATCCTGTTCGCAGGAGCATGTGCGCCGCTCCGTTCCTGCCATGAAGGCGATCGCTGTGCTGGGTCGGGACCTTTACCATCAGATCAAAAAGGAAGAAGGCTTTGGTTTTCAACTGGAAAGCAAAGGCCTTTTTATGTTGTGTCAAACCGAACACATGCTGGAGGAGGAAAGTGCAGTGGTGGAGATAGCCAACGATCAGGGATTGGTAGCACGTACCTTGAGCGCTTCTGAGATTCGCAGCATGATGCCCGATGCCGATCCCGATATCATTGGGGGTACCTATTTTGAATGTGACCATCATACCACTCCCGGAGAATTTATGCAGGAGCTCAAGACCCATTTGGTACGGGAAGGGGTGACCTTACGGAAGGAAGAGCGCGTTTTAGATATAGACGTTTCTGGAAAAACCATCCGATCCGTCCGTACGGATCGAGAGCGGGTAGAAGCCGATGAATTTGTCATGGCCGCAGGAAGCTGGTCGAGTGCGCTTTCGCGAAAGCTCAATCTGAAATTATTATTGCAAGCCGGAAAAGGCTACCGCATCCAGTCGGAGACTCCCACCGGGATCACCTATCCGTCCATTCTGGCCGAAGCCAAAATTGCGATAACCCCCATGAATGGCTTTACCCGTTTTGCCGGTACCATGGAAATTGCGGGTATTAATCAAAAGATCAATCAAAAACGGGTGGACGCTATCGCCGAGGGGGTTGCCCGTTACTTTCCTGAGGTGAAGATCAGCGAGGAGGAAAAAGCTCAGGCTGCCTGCGGTCTACGCCCGGTTACACCGGACGGCATGCCTTATATTGGAAAAAGCAAACAGTGCGTCAATTTGACCCTGGCCACCGGCCATGCCATGATGGGATGGAGCTTAGGTCCGGCTACAGGCAAACTGGTGCAGGAGATTATTGACGACCAGAAGACCAGCGTACCCATGGAGCGTTTTGATCCGGACCGGCGGTTTTAAACGATCACCTCAACAGCGCGTCGAGTGAGATTTCTCGTCCGGTAGCCTAGGGCTATCCTCCGTCGAAATGACTATCCCAAGATCTTCGTCTGTCGGCGGTAAAAAGCATCTTGCTGGCGCTTCATGATCTCCCGAGCCATCTTCTTTTTGTAGTTGTACAGCTCTTCCTCTTCGCTGAGGTCGCCATACACCTTATCGTTCACGATATGATCTGTATCCATCAGGATCTTGCGCTGAGCCGCTTTTTGAGCCGCCCAGGCTTTGATGGTTTCTTCTGCTTCGCTGATTTTAATATCGTATTCTCCTCGTGGGGACATCAACTTGGCCAGGATTGGAGCGGTCTCGACCGCTAAAAACAGGAGAAAAATAAAAAAAGACGGCCACCAGGGCAGTTTGTTTAGGGCATTAACCCGAGCCATGAGTCCGTCAAAACTGTCGATGATAGGCTGGGAGGTGGCGACGGCCGATTCGTACTGACCGGCCAATAACTCCTTCTTCTCTTCAGCAGTAGCAATTTTTGCATTGTTATTGGTTCGCAATTCCTGCAACTCGGCCAGGGCGGCATCGTGTTTTTCTCGTTTTTCCTTATACACAGGGCCTTTTCCTACGATCTCTGTGCCCTTACGCCCCTCAGCTTCTGCGATGTACGTTTCATAAAGGGCGTTGGTCTCAGTTTCCTGATCGGCGATCTCTTGTTTTAAGTCGGCGATCTGCGTGTCCAAGGCATCAAGGGCCGGTTGGTATTGGGTGAGGAGCTGATCTTTATTGGCCAGGGTCAGGTCATTTTTTTCTTCTAAGAGTACCTGACTGATCTCTTTTTCAAAAATTTTCAATTCCAAAGGCTTGGAAATCACTACCGCAATGATCACCGCCAACAAGATTCGCGGCACGGCTTGTAGTATTTCCTGGCTCTTACGTTCGCGTTTTTTCAGCGTGGATACGATGAAGCGGTCCAAATTGAAAATGAGCAGTCCCCAGAGCAAGCCGAACAAAATAGCCCGATAAGGATTATCAAATACGGTGTAGAGCGCATAAGAGGCTGCGATAAAGGCCATCACTGCGGTGAAGAAAACAGTAGCGCCAATGCCGGCATATTTATTTTGCTCTCCGTTACTGCAGTTTTCTAAAAGCTTGAGGTCGGCTCCGGAACAGAGCAGGAAGAATTTCTTGATCATGATGGGTTGGTTTGTTAATTGATTGATGTGAAATGGTATTAGGGCAAACGCAAACAGTTGTAGGAATGTTGCCTAACCAAAGTCGATTTTTTAGGGGTAGCGGCTCGACTTCGACAACGTGTTCGCTCATTTTTTGAAAATCTTATGACTTTTAGCGTGAAAAATAACGTTCCGTTGACGCTCTGTAAACGGTTTTCTGGATAGTTTGGAGGTATGAGTTCAAAACGAGAAAAACTAGCCCGCATAGGCATGTTCACCAAAGGGGTCGTCTATGCCATCATTGGAGTATTAACCGCCATGGCCGCCTTTAATTTAGGAGGCTCCCTCAGTGGAAAAGACAGCGTTCTGGAATTTCTGGCCTCCCAATCGTACGGTCAGGTATTATTGAGTGCCTTAGCACTTGGACTATTCGCTTATGCGTTTTATCGCTTGTATGAGGCCTTTGCTGCTGGAGATGAGGGCTGGGATGAGATGAAAGGATTTGTGAAGCGAACCGGTTATGTGATCAGCGGTCTCCTCTACGGTCTCATTGGCTATACGGCAGCACAAATGGTTTTAGGGAGTTCTGATGGAGGCGGCGGTAAGTCGATGGTAGACCGAGTTTTGGAAAAACCTTTTGGAGAATACCTCCTTGGTTTTGTCGCCTTGTGTTTAATAGGAAAAGGATTTTTTCAATGGTATAAAGCTTATTCCGGGAAGTTTCGAGAGGATGTCAAAGAAAGCAGCCTCGATCAAAAGGAGCAGCAAGTGCTGTTGCGCTCGGGTACGATCGGATTTACGGCCCGGGGAGTGGTCGCGGTCATTCTGGGCTTTCTCTTGTTTAAGATTATTTTGGGGACTCGTGAAAGTGTCGATGGAAAGGTAGCCGCTTTTGAATTTCTACAGAATACCTTTGGAGCTACGGTCATGGGAATTGTTGCCCTAGGCTTGGTGGCTTATGCGGTATTTATGTTCATTCAATCGAAGTATGCGGAAATACGCTTCTAGCGGATTCCTTCGAAGAAAATATAAAAAAGGCTCGCGAATGCGAGCCTTTTTATTAGGCTGAACTATTCTTTCACTTGAATGTCAACTCGCGGAATCTGCTGCTGCCTATTCGTGCAAACACTTTTGATCTTCCTCATTTCATTTTGAACTGCTTTCAGCGCTTTTCTGGAGCTGACCTTTTTTCCATTGATGTAGAACTCAGCTCCTTCATCAGCAAGTGCTTTTATGTCACCTTCCATGTCCACTTCTTCTGGAGCAGGAGGGGCTTTGGGTACGTCTAGAACTTCTATAACGACCGGTTCTTTAGGAGCATTAGGCGCCGAGGGGGCTGCTATCCTTTGTGGAGCCGGTGGAGTTTTAGGAGCTGATGGTAATTCAACCAGCGCTACCTGTTGAGGCACTGGCGGCGCAGGCGGTGGGGGCGGGATGAGTCCGCGTTTTTCCGGATCATTTTTATACAATTGTGTTTTGCGGTACTCCCGCTCCAGCTTGTTTAAAAAATCCTCGTCTGCATCTTGAAGTTGAAGTCTCAAAGAAGTGTTGGCCAATGCACCTTGAGAATAATCGGCGGTGAGTTCGTCTAACTTTTCTGCAAAGGCTGAGGGGTCAACAGCTTGGCCATTGATACGGAGTTTTGAGCCGCGCACTTGAATGGTTATGCGGGAATCTTGCACGAGATGCTCCTTAATTAAGGGTTGTTTATTAGTGGCCTTTACAGTCATATCCTGAGTTGGAATTCCGACTGCCGGTAATGAGGAAATAGCATTCTCTTTTAGAACTAGTTTACTTTCTTTCTTGCTAAAGCCGAAGAGACTAAGAGCAAACAATGGGATGGCAAGTAAGGCGATTAAGCCTTTTCTTTTGTGTGGATGTTTGGATAACATGAGCATTCGTTTTTTAGTTAATGAATAATTGATAGCGCTCTGCGGACTGGCATGATGAGTGCCGTTGAGATAGTCCAGGAGCAAAAATTGATAATTGATACTTTCTTTTTGGTGTTGAATGACGCCCTGATCGGCCAGAAACTCATGATTCAATTGTATACTCGATTTGTACCACCACAGTAAAGGATTGAACCAGAAAACTACTCGAAGCAATTCGATCAAGAGCAGATCAATACTGTGCCGTTGTCTTATGTGCGTAGCTTCATGCTGCAGGATCTCTTTCGGGATTTGACGGGCGTAATATTGCTTTCGCGAAAGCAAAATCCAGCGCAGAAAGGAATGAGGACTCACGTCTTGTCGAATTAAAGCCAGGTTAAACTCTTTTTGTGGTATTTGTTCGGACGTTTTTATTTTGAGGTATAGTTGGTGAAGGTTTTTGAGCAATCGCCAACTGAAAAGCGCAACGCCGATCAGGTATAGGAGGAGAGCCACCTTGTTCCAGGAGAAGAGCGCTTGTTGCGACATACTTTCCGTTGTTGGAACCTGGATTTGATATGGAGCTGCATCGAGCGTTGCAGGATCGACCACTACAGTTTCGTAGAAGGTAATCGTGGGGAAAAGAAGTGCAGCCACAAGACTGGCCAATAAATAGAATCGCTTGAAGTGATGCAGGGTGATGGGTTCTAAAGCCAGCTTATAGAAACCCAGAAACAACAGCATGCACAGCGTGCTTTTTATCAGATAGACCCAGATCATGATTTTTTCTTTTTGATTTGTTGATCAATGATGGCTCGCAGTTCTTTGAGTTCCGTTTCGCTGAGATCCGATTCTTTGGTGAAAAAAGAAGCAAATTGAGCGGCAGAATCATTGAAGAAATCCTTAACGAGGTTATTGACCTGCTTGGAGAAATAGTCCGTTTTCTTCACTTTGGGAAAATAAATACGGGAGCGGCCCTCTTTTTCAAAGCCGACAAAATTTTTGTCCTGCATACGTTTAAGTAGGGTGGCAACCGTTGTGGGAGCAGGCTTGGGCTCCGGATAAGCCTCAAGAAGTTCGTTTAAGGAGGCTTCCTTCTGATTCCAGAGGTAGTGCATGAGTTGTTCTTCTGCGGTGCTGAGTGCCATAAAATAGTATTACTCTACAAATGTAGAAATAATATTTAATTCTACAAACATAGAACGATATTTTTTTGAATAAGGTGGTATTTTATCGATTAATGAAGGTGTTTCGATTTGTTTTGAGCGAAAATTAGTACTTTTCTCCTTCCTAAATTGCTATGAAACAGGAACTCGTGCTTTTAAGAATACTTTCTTTGTTGCTTTTTATCCCTTTGGTCGTCCATGCTCAGGTTGGTATTGGCACGGTGAGTCCGGAGTCTTCAGCCATTTTGGATGTGTCCTCTATTTCGCAAGGGGTGTTAGTCCCTCGAATGACTACTGCGCAACGAGCTGCGATTGTCACCTCGCCAACATCTCAAGGGTTGCTGGTGTATGATACGGATGAAGATGCCTTCTATTCCTTTGATGGTGTGGCTTGGGAAAAGATGATCAGTCAGAGTAACATCAATGATTATACAGGTTGGGGAGACTATGTAGATGGTAACTATACTAGCGGAAGCCCATTAGCACTGGCTGCTGCGACCAAAATAACACTTCCTAATAATGCGGCCACCGTGCGTGATAGCCAGAAACCTGTAGACGTCACTACTTTTTATGATTCGTCTACGTCAACGATCACCGGTCGGGATGGAGATGGGATCAATATCGTCATCGAGTTTAAAGCGCGACCCACCACCAATACGGCCACAACGCGATTAACTGTGGCGATTGATATCGGAGGTGCCGTAGGTGAAATTTATACCCGAGATTTTCTGCTTGGAAAGGGTACTGGGGTGGAGCATTATTATTTAAGTTCCTTTAACGCCTATACCTTAAACACCTGGGAAGCTAATGGAGGTACTGTCAAAATCGTATCTACAGCGGCTGCTGAGGTCTACGATATTCGCTACATCATTACTCGTACTCATAAAGCCCGCTAAAGTAGTTCTTAAGGCACTGCTTGAGATAGCGTATTTCTAAAAGCAATGGTAGTTATCGGTTATAGGGATATTCATTGACCCAATGAAATCCGCGATTGATCAGTTCAAAATCCTTAAGATCTTTTTCCTTTACACTTATGATATAGTCATTACCAATCAGCTTTCCTTCTAAGCGTAACGAATCTTCATCATGTATCATTCTAAAATCGTACTCACTCTTCCAATTGTAATTTTTAAGGTAGACTGAGGAGAAGTCGTTCTCCACTTTAAAGTCGACGTAATCCTTTTTTCCTGTCATGTAGATGACCATTGCCCGATCTTTCCAATCAATAACCAGGTAGCGCCATCGTTGATCGTCTGTGACCAAAGGAGGGATAGTGTCTCCATTTTTGATAAAAGTTTCAACTTCCCAGATGCCGTAAAGCGGTGGCTTCTCGCGTTTATCTCCATACGGAGAGCGCTCACCAAGATATCCTTGGTAGCTCATCAAGCTGAGTACGAGGCTTGCTGCAATGATCTTGAACCAGAAAATACTTTTGTGATACGTTTTGTTGCCTACAGGATGATAGTAGGTTATGGATTCAACCTGTTTATTTCGAATGAAGAAGCGAATAAACCGTTTGGCATCAGCGGCAAATAAGAAAGCAGCCATTAAAAACAAATGCAGGGAAAATGGCTTGACCGGTACATCGTAAAAGAAATTGATCAAGACAATTTGAAACAGGACCACCATGCTTACCAAGGCTCCCAACAATTGCGTTCTTCGGGGAATTAAAAGAATCCCTCCTAAGGCCTCAAAGAGACCCACGAATAAATTAAAGCCTTCGCTGTGCCCCATATAGGTCCAGGCCAATCCCATGGGTGACATGTCTCCAATGGGCTGTAATAGCCTCACCAAAGAAGGGTTTGGGAACTGTGACTTATAGATCTTGGCAAATCCATAACTCAACAGGAAGAAGATCAAAAAGATGCGAAGTACTACGGTAAACCAATAGTAGAGTTTATTATACGAGGATCTTTTTCTATCCAGAACCGTCCAGATCACTGTGCCCAGAACGGCAATTGCGGTTTGCACAAATAAAGCCACATACGCCATTGTAGTATCACCGCTGCCGGTGGGAAAGAACTCGAGTCGGCCGTCTACCTGGAGTACGGTTTCGCCAACCCAGACCAAGAAGGATTCAAACAGCAAGCTGCCCGTGAACCGGAAAAGGATATACATCCCAAAATACAGGATCAAAAAGCGAAGCAAGACCTTATTCCAGGGGGTCCATTGCTTTTGATACGCAAGGGAGATCATATTAATTGTCGGACTTTTTCAATTGCGTAAATGCCGCGTAGAAATGAGGAATGGTTTCAATGCCTTTAAAGTAATTCCAGACCCCGAAATGCTCATTGGGGGAATGGATAGCATCACTGTCTAAGCCAAAGCCCATCAGTATTGTTTTACTTTTCAATTCGCGCTCAAAGAGCGCCACAATGGGAATGCTACCTCCACTACGCTGGGGAATAGGCGTTTTCCCAAAGGTTTTTTCGTAGGCCCGTTCTGCGGCTTGGTACTCGATACTGTCAATGGGAGTTACATAGGCTTGTCCGCCATGATGGGGCTTTACCTTCACCCGAACCGCATCAGGAGCGATGGACTCAAAGTGCTTTTGAAAAAGTTGGGTGATCTTTTTCCAATCCTGATCCGGGACCAGGCGCATGGAAATTTTCGCGTAAGCTTTACTGGGGATGACCGTTTTAGCGCCTTCTCCTGTATAGCCTCCCCAGATCCCATTGACATCCAGCGTGGGTCGGATGGAATTGCGCTCGTTGGTCGTGTATCCTTCTTCTCCGTAAACGGCATCGATGTCCAGAGCTTTTTTATAGGCCTCCAAAGAAAATGGAGCTTCCGCCATTTTTTCGCGCTCTTCTGCAGATAATTCTTCAACGTCCTCATAAAAACCAGGGATGGTGATCTGATTGTCCTCATCGTGCAGTGACGCGATCATCTTGGTCAATATGTTAATCGGGTTGGCTACGGCGCCACCATACAATCCGCTGTGCAGATCACGGTTGGGTCCGGTGACTTCCACTTCCACATAACTGAGTCCGCGCAGGCCCGTCGTAATACTCGGTACATCATTGGCGATCATACCGGTATCGGAGATCAGGATGACATCATTGGCCAATTTCTCCTGATGCTCTTGCACAAAGCCTTCCAGACTTTTACTACCTACTTCTTCTTCGCCTTCGATCATGAATTTGACATTGCAGGGCAGTTGGTTGGTCTCTACCATAGCTTCCAGCGCTTTGACGTGTATGTACATCTGTCCTTTATCGTCGCAGGCTCCGCGGGCAAAAATGGCTCCTTCCGGATGGAGTTCCGTTTTCTTGATGACCGGTTCAAAGGGCGGACTGTCCCAGAGGTCCACTGGATCCGGTGGCTGCACATCGTAGTGCCCGTAGACGAGTACCGTGGGCAGATTTTTATCGATGATTTTCTCCCCATAAACAATGGGATATCCGGGCGTTTCGCAAATTTCGACGGAGTCGCATCCGGCATCCGTGAGGCTTTGGGCCACTATTTTTGCGGTTTGATGAGTCGCTTTCGCGAAAGCGGAATCAGCACTAATGGATGGAATTTTAAGCAGTTGGACGAGTTCGTCGAGAAAGCGTTCCCGGTGTTGTTTGATGTAGGCAGCTACGGACTTCATAGTACGATTTAGAATTGAAAATCGAAGATAGGGAAATCCGTAATTTTTGTCGGTTAGGAAATTTGTAAATTCTAAAATTGATGTATATTTGCACTCCTTTGCAGCCAAGGCAGCTACGGAGTGCGCGGGCACTCTTGAAAGCGTTAAAAAATTGAGGTTTTAGGTGCAAAGCATTACATGATTATATGCGGGCGTGGTGGAATTGGTAGACCTACCTACGCAAAGCTCCGGCAGGCAGGCACGCTAGAAGTCTAGCGTTAATTTCTTTTTAAAAGGAGGAATAGGAGCAGAATTTAAAATATTGTATGCGGGCGTGGTGGAATTGGTAGACACGCTAGACTTAGGATCTAGTGCCGCAAGGTGTGAGAGTTCGAGTCTCTCCGCCCGTACGAAAGCCGAAGAGCAATCTTCGGCTTTTTTATTTCCTACCAGTTGAATCTTGAATTTTACCCTGAGCCGGCCTGCACTGAGCGCAGTCGAAGTGTCGAAGGGCCGGTACAAAAGGTGAAGAGCAATCTTCGACTTGTTTATTAAAGATTCCTTTGGTTAATGCGTTATTTTTTGTCTAAAGTGTTCTTGAATTAAAATGCAAGGCCAAAGCCAACTTGGATGCTCCCTAGGCTTTCCCCATCCAGGTCGATCAGACGATACCCCGCGAAAACTGGAAACTTGTCAGCGATAAAATAAGTGGCTCTCGGTGAGGCGTAGAAACCGCCTTCATTACCATCGTTTAAACCAATGGCATAGCCAATATCTGCACCTACGGCAAATCTTTCAAAGGGGGTAAAGCGAAGACTTCCGGCAATAGGAATGAATTGAGCATCGTCAAATTCAACTTCACCTAAGCTTGGCACAAAAACGTCTTCCCCGAAATAATTGGTGAAACCTGTGGTGCCGCCTAAATAGAATTTTTCTGAGATACTATACAAATAATAGAGGTCTATACCGATGTTACTGCTGTAGATGTCTTCAAAATCGCCTACGGTAATACCGCCATTTAGACCAATGCCGAATTGGTGGTTTTTGTCGTCTGTTGTTGTGAGTTGAGCATCTGCTTTCGCGAAAGCGAACAAAGCAATCATTAGTGCTGTAAAAATTTTAGAATTCATAGTTTATGTGTTTAAGTGTTAATTTTAAATGACCATTTGAAGCGTCATTTCCTTCTCATTTTCTTTGAGCTCGAATTTGCATTTCTTGAAGGAAGGCTTTCCCATACTCGTAATGTTCGAGACGCCTACGGGTTCTTTAGGGATGCCAATAAAGTTGTCGTCTAAAATTCCATTACCATTTTCATCCTGAAAAAAGGCTATGGCGTACGTGCCATAAGGTATGTTTTCAAAGGTGTAACTGGCATTAGTCTTGTAATCTGTAACTTTTCCCATTTTATAGGCCTTGTCCTTTTCCTTTGGGAAACCCTCATCGGTTTTGTAAATAAGGAAATAGATAGCACCTTCCACTTTTTCAATTTCGGTGACTTTCACCATAATATTTCCTGTTTGCGCTTTCGCGAAAGCAAAACTCATAAGAGCCATTGCCATAATGAAAATTGTCTTTTTCATTGTTTTTGATTTATTTGATTAAAATGTTCTACTCTTTTCGACGGTGAAGAATTCAGGCTTCTCAAAGCGCATTCCAACCCACAATAGGGTTTGTACCACTATTCCGGGAATGACGGACATTCCAGATGCCCATTGCGTTGCGATAATACCACCACAGTAAGCTACCAAGAGTAAGAATCCGATTCTTCTCAGTGAGGGAATAAGAAAGATGATAACACAGCTCAATTCGATGATACCTACCAAGAAGGTCATATGACCCATTCCGGCATCGGTCATATTGTTCATCATAAATTCCATCCCAATGATTTTTGGAACAGCGGTTACGATGAGAATGAGTATGGGTAAAACCCATATAAATCGCCATTTACTTTTTTTGTTGTTCATGGTGTCAATTGCTCTTTCCATTGTTTCAAATTTTAGAGTTAATTATTGTATTTCTGAATATTTTAAGCTTCTGTAATTTTTTTCAATGCTTTATCTCGATGCTCAAAAAACACGGTCACGAAGTTGAGTATGATGCCGAGTCCTGCCAATACATAAAAAGTGGTAAAGATTTTGGTGAAGGGGGTCGTAGGTGCCAGGTCGCCATAGCCTACTGTACTCAAGGTCATTACTGAGAAGTAGTACGCATCTAGCCAAGGCCATCCTTCGGCGAAGCGATAGACTACAGTGCCAATGATGATGAAACTCACAAGCATCAGGGTAAGGCGCCCAAAATTTTTAGGCTTGAAAAAAGCGGATATATGTAGCAGATATCTAAACATCCTCTAAGCTGATTAGACAACCATGTAAGGTGAAAATGAGATGGTCTGTGTGGGGATTATTTTCTTCTGCTTTTATGTCATTGATATTGTTTTGAAAATAACAGTGCTCGATACTGCTCAAGACATAATCTGCGAGTGACTCTGGTGTTATTTGATACGCAGCGAGTTTTTGTTCGTATCTGTACAGCCCCTTGAGAAGAAAGGGTTCATATACCTCAGTGCGAAGGATAAAATAGTGTTCCTTTATTTTGTTGTAAGGTTTGGCCTGGTGGTACCAACGCGAGAGTCTGATCTGCTTGATAGAATCATCAACCAGATAGATATACTTAAATAACTTATCAATCTCTAGAATGTGTTCTGAGTCAATTCTTTCGAATTGAAGTCTGACGTATTCCCGATGCGTTCTAAAGACCTCTTCAATGAGCGAAATCTTTGAGCCGAAATATTTATAGATACTTTTCTTACTGTGTTTGATGTCAGTGGCCAATCGGTCCAATGTGTAATTTTGGTCCCGTTGCTGCATAAGAAGGTCATGAGAATCAGAAAGGATGCTATGTTTTAAATATTGACTCATCTATTCTTAAAATCTTTGGGCAAGGATTAATGAGGCATATCGATTGACTTCTGAACTATCAAGAGTTCCTGTAGTTAGGTTGTATTTCAATGTGGTACTAAAGCCTTTGCTCATAAAACAAAGCCCAAAGTATCCGTTGAATATCAAGCTATTGATTTCGTCTACAGTGAAGGGGTCGTCATTATCAAAAAGGTCGCCTTGTACGGTAGCATTGAAGGCTGCCAGCTTTGCACCAAGACCTATATCAACAAAAAATTCTTTTTGTGATTTGGGTGCTAATAATTGATTCTGATGCGCGACCGAGTATTGGATTGGCGCAAAATTTCCAAATCGAAAATGCATATTAGCGCGACCGTGGTTGTAAATATTACCGATGGAAACATCGGCCGTTGTATAAATATTGAACAGTCCGGAAGTCCAAAGGTCTTGACCATAGAGGCCACGTATATTAAATCCAAATTGATTATCGAGCTGTCGTTCATCCCATCCATCCAATTCAGGATCTGAGGTAAATTGTCTATGAAACCAATTTTGTATTTCCCCTGCTTTAGAATCCGGCCCCAGGATTCCGATATCCACACCAAAGCGGGTGAAAGACTTGGTAAATGCCGTATTCTGGCTAAGGTTAACGTAAGACCATCCGGCATACGGGCGTTCTTCGTTGGGGTCAACGCGTCCCTCACTTAAATATTCAGGCGTGTAGGCTTCAATATTTGCTTTAATTTGGGTATAGTGACTTTTATAGTTGGGGTTGTTTTTTAAAAAAAAACTTCCTTGGTCACTTCGCCATTTGAAGGAACCATTTAACCCGTAGGTATAATATCTGTCAGTACCGGTATAGGCAATCAAAAAATCGTTGTCGTGCCCTAATGTAATCTCGCTCTTGTAGTAATCCTCATTTTGTGCTTGAAGCGACAAAAAACTGATGACAAGCCCTATTGTTGTGAGTGTATAATTCATTGCTGTTTTCATGTTATGGCGCCAATGCCATAGATTTGACTTTTTGTTTTCTTTCCTCTCAGCCGCAGTTCAGCAAGATGTTCTGCATTGAAATTGGTCTGGTTTGAAATCTTATTGAGATAGAAGTCTGTAAATAAGATAGACCGCCCTAGTTTTTTACATTGCCCGAGAAGCCTTGCAGTGGTATTTAACACATCACCGTGATACGCGATATGCCTGCCTGATTTCCCTACCATGGTGGCAGAAACTTTACCACAACTTACACCAGCCTTGAAGGTTGGTACTATACCGAAGATTCGTTTGTAGTGTTCTTTATTATTCTCGAGCTTTTCAGTTACCCTGCGGTACATCGCAATGGCAGTTCCACTGGTATCTTTTTGCGTTTCCCAGGTTATGACCACTTCATCGCCAACAAACTGGTATACCTCAAAATGAAACCCTTCGAGGGCATCGAGTGTATCGTCAAAACATTTGTTTAGAAACCTACTGTACTTGACGTGACCAAGCTTTTCAGCGATGGATGTACTTCCGTTCAAGTCCAAGAACATAAAGGTGCGTTCCTCTACCAGTGGATTAGCATATTTACCGGTGAGATAATTTAGAAATACCGTTTCCCCAAAGTATATGCGTAGCTGTCTAATAAAACTTAGGGCAATGCTAAGGAAGAAGCAGTGCACCAAGAAGGATAGAAAAATACCTGACGAGATAAAGGCTAATGAAGCATCGAAAGCTTGTTTTAGGCTCATTCCCCTTATGGCAATATCATAGAATAATTGTATTTGTATTACGGTCGAGAAGATGAGAAGGGGTATACCAACGACCCAAATGACTCTTCTGTAGTTTCTGTTCAGAAGACCCGATATCCAGGGAAGACCTCTAGACTCAAACCAGATGACCTTGATTCCGTAAAGTAAACCACCCAATGTGGCTTTAATATGAGCTTCTGCTGGTGGAAAAGGCCGATTGTCAAGATTGCTAAAGATATCCGTTAGCCCTGCTGTTTTGAAATACACAAACAGGTTACAACCCCCTACAAAAAAGAGTAGGATGGCCGTGTATTCCCACCATATGGATATTTTAGAATTCATTCTGATTATTTATTTCTTTTCAATCATTTTTCTTATCAACTATTGCAACCCTATAAAAAAGGCGACCTGCATTATTTTGCAATGAAGAGGAAACTACAGGTCGCCCGCCTGCATTAAGGGATGAAGGCTTCTACTAACCAACTGCTTCCTCTGTATGTTTTTTTGATTGCCTTGCAACTTTTAAAGGCAAAAATTTCAACTTTAACTTTGTCTCTTTTTCGGTAACTTTAATTTGAGAATGCTTCAAATCCTCTGTTGTTATCTCTTTAAGCTCTTTCGCTTTAAGTACTTCATCTTCGACAGCGATTTTGACGGTTTGGTAGATTCCCTCGTGGTTAGCGTCGAGTAAAAGCAGTATCAAATAGTGTCCGTAATCTAGATTCTGAAAGGTGAAAGGATAGCTTTGAATAGGGTCTTTAATATGTTCCGTCCTTATGGCTTCAGCTAAGTTTATGGGGTGCTGCAATTGGTCCTTAAAGAGCGCGATTACGGCGTGATTTCTATTGGGAAGGCTCATTAGGTCAATCTTTAAAAAAGCCTTCGTTTCGTTATTATCGTCTTTGGATAAAATCGCTTCAATACCGTCTAAAAATGTGTCTATTAGCTGCATGGTGTTTGATTTAAATTCCTATTTCATTTTGTTTAATAAATTGCCTTCCATCTTCTGAGCTGGCTGGCAGATAGGGTCGAATAATGAGCCGCGTGCCGCGGTCATAAGTGAAATAACTTTGCACCCAGCTAGAGAATGTCAAAAGTTTGTTGCGGAAACCTATGAGGTAGTAAATGTGTACCATGCCCCAAAGAAGCCAAGCGAGGAAGCCTTTGATGTGAAAATCACCCGCGGTGTCTATTACGGCTTTATGGCGACCTACGGTGGCCATCATGCCTTTATCGAAATAAGTGAAATGCTCAAAAGATTGTTTTTGGTAAAGTGCCTTGAGTATTTTGCCTAAATAGCGTCCTTGCTGGATGGCCACTTGAGCAACACCGGGAAGCCCATTTGGAAATTTTTTTGTCTTCAATAGCGCGATATCACCTATGGCGAAAACATTGGCTAACTTTCCTACCCTGAGCCTATTGTCTACTAGACACCGTCCTTTTTCAGTTAAGTTTGCATCAAGACCTTCAATAGAGTTTGGCCTAACCCCAGCTGCCCATACTAGGGTCTCTGTATGTATTTCTTCGCCAGTATCGAGAATAGCTGACCGACCGTCATAATCGCTGACCCTGGTGTTCAACTTCAATTCAACCTCGAGCTTTTCTAAATACTGCTTTGTGTTTGTTGAAGACTTGCCAGACATTCCCTTGACCAATTTTGAACCAGATTGTATTAGGATAATGCGAATAAGATTGATATCGAGGTCAGGATAGTCCTTAGTCAAAATATGGTCTCTCATCTCTGCTAAGGCACCTGCAACTTCTACACCGGTAGGACCGCCGCCCACAATAGTAAAAGTTAAGGAAGCCTTTTTCCTGGCTTTATCCTTGGTCATATTCGACTTTTCCAAACACTGCCAAAATTGGCTTCTAAGGTCAAGTGCATTGGTAATGGATTTTAAAGGTGTTGCATGTTTTTCAATGGATTTATTTCCAAAGAAATTGGGTCGCGTCCCACATGCTAAAACCAGATAATCATATCGTAGTGTGCCAATCAAGGTCTCGATTTCGTTTACTTTAGTGTTTATCTTAATGACTTTTAGCATTCTAAAATGGAAGTCCTCATAGTTGTTGAATATCCTTCTAAAGGGTTCAGCAATGCTGTCCGCATCCAAGCCAGATGTAGCCACCTGATACAGCATGGGTTGAAAAGTGTGATAATTGTGCCTGTCTAGCAGCACAATTTGAAAAGGTCCATTCTTTAGTTGCTTGATAAGGTTGATTCCGGCAAATCCACCGCCCACCACCACCAGTCTAGGTTTATCACTTTTAGGTATCTGTATGTCAAATGGCGCAGTGTTCAAAATGGCTGAGATGTTTTGATGTTATTTAATCTTGATGGTATTTCAAGAAAATGGTGGGAATTGGGGTTCCAATTTTTGTCTCTGGATTTTAGTGCAGGAATCAATCCCGAGGCTGATAGAATTTTATTTATATAATCCTCATAAATCGTTTGGAACAGATAGGTGTCGAGCATGTCGTCTATGCCTTCCGTCAATCCTCTTAGGGTAGCGTAATGTGTACATTTAAAATGATTGTCCAGATAAGCATCTGGGGTGAAATCCCATCTTATAATGCCCCTAAAAAACCCTTTTTTTAAGGCATGCGAAACAATCATTGGATGTATGGACGATAGTCGCTCTACCTGAATCTCGGTATACAATTCCGATAGTTCAGTACTAAAGGAAGTGTCTGAAACTTTTTTAAAGGGTAAAGGCCACCAAAGTTCATAATGTCCCACATCATTGAGCAATTCAATGGATTTTTGAACATTGCCTTTATAGTATTTTGTAATTTTAATTTCTGTTGCCATACCTTATTGTTTATGAATTATTGTAGCGCCATAAGCATAGATCCTGTCAATTGTAAGACCCGGGTTTCCAATTGTTTTACTTGATATCTGGCTGTGACAATTCTAAATTTGGCGTTGGTCAAATCCAGCTGAGCGTCACGCAATTGGGTATTGGTGATTTGTCCATTTTGATAGTCTATTTGACTGCGTTCAAAATTTTGTTGAAAGGTTTCCAGGTTGGAAGTTTCGATGCGTAAGTCTTCTACAGATTGTAGATACTCGGTATATGCATTTTCGAAATCTCGTCTTATTTGCAGTTCTACTTTTTCTTGTTGCAATTCGTTTTGTTCTATGCCTATTTGGGCATTCTGAATATTGCGGTTGACCCGGTTGCCGTCGAAAATATTGAGCCGTAACCCTACGCCGACATTCCAACCGTTAAGTTGCTGTGAGAGTAATTGCCCTGCATCATTGGTTTGGTCGAGATAATTATACCCGCCGTTAACAAATACCTTTGGAAATCGCTCGGCTTTTTGAACCTTTAAATCCGTTTGAGCTATTTCCAAACCTTCATTTGAAATCCTGAGTGCCGTATTGTTGTTTATGACCTGTTCTTCGAGAGCAGCTTTTGTCGATAAAGGGAAAAATGTAACTTCGGAAGAAACTCGATAGTCTAAGCTTGGTGCCCGACCCATTAGTGTATTCAAGTCGTTCTTGGCAATCTTGTAGCGTAATTGATTTTGGCGCAATGCCACACTATCGTTTTTAACATCTGCTCTGGCATTGAGGACAGTGGTGCGATTACCTGCGCCAAAATTAAAACGGCTTTCAGCACGGTTAAGTCGTTCGGCACTTATAGCTAACTGTTCTTCCGAAATTGCCAGGTTTTCTTGTTGGGTAGCGACGTTGAGATAAAGAATAACTGTGTTCAGTACCGTATTTTCAATTTGTAATTGGGTCTGCAGTCTTGTGGCATCATCAAGGTTCTTTAGTAAATCCAATCTGTGATAGCCGCCGAGTCCGTCGAACAGTGTATACTCAGCAACCACCCCTGCCGAGAAAATCTCTGTTTCTGCGCCGTTAACGCTGATTGGGGTCACCGATTGACTGCCATCGTTGTTAAACATGGCAATCTCTAAATTCGTGTCATTTTTGTTAAAGTCATAATTCCCATTAGCATAGACACTAGGCAGTAAGCCTGCATTGCCCGCAGTGGCATTATTTGATGATATTATCGTATCGAGAGCGGCCACTCGGATGTCAAAATTCTTTTCGAGAGTAATGTTCACGGCATCACTTAGGGTCAGTATTTCCTGAGCCCTTATGGTACCCGTGAAGATGAAAAGTAAAATGGCTATGGTTTGAAATCTATTCATTATTAATATGCTTTTTCTTATTTTTTCAATGCTACTATGGTCTTCTTCTTGTATTATTATTCTTCAGTATTACTCATAGCCAAGCGCACAGCGGGTTCCAGTTCCTCAGGGCTCACGTTTTCTTTCTTCCTGATTTTCGTGGCATACCACATTCTCAGTTTGCTAAGGCTAATCAAGAAAATGGGCATCAAGAACAGCACATTCAATAGGCCAAAGAGCAAACCGTAAGCGATAGCGATTGCTGGGCCTTTCAAGAACTGGGCGCTTAGACTTGTTGAAAATATCAAAGGCCCTAATCCGGCAACCGTGGTGATGGTTGTTAGGACTATAGGGCGAAAACGTTGATACGCAGCTTCCTTTACCGCTTTCTTAAATTCTGTACCCTCTTGAAGTATATCGTTGAGTGTAGAGATATAAACCAGAGTATTATTGACAAAAACACCGATTAGCGCAATCGTCCCAATAAGGCTAAAAATGTTCAGGGTGGTACTGTGGATAAGGTGACCTATGATTACACCAGTTAATGCAAAGGGGAAACACAGGAAGATCATCAAGGCCTGTGAGAACGAATTACAATTGAAAACGATAAGTGAGAAAATAAGTAGTAGAATAATAGGTCCTACCATCTTCATGGCACCAATCAGTTTAAATGCCTGTCTGCTTTGCCCTTCTACAGAATAGGTGACCGAAGGATACTTATCCAATATTCCAGGTAATATCTCAGATTCGATTTTACCAATAACCTGAGGGGCAGAAACATCACCATTGGCAACATTGGCCTCAACCCTTATTTCGCGTTGTCCATCAAGATGGTCAATAGTCAGATTTCCTTCCTTTTCTTCGATGTAGGCGATTTCGCTTAAGGTGAAGTTGGAACCACGTTCACCCCGAATGCGCATATCAAGTAATTGCTGTTTGTTCTGGCGTCCGTCCTCGGGATACCTGAGCCAAATTTCAACCTCTTCGTCACCGCGCTGCAGACTTTGGGCTTCCATACCGAAGAATGCCGAACGTACCTGAGCCATTACACTAGAGAGACTCAATCCCAAAAGCTCGGCGTTGGGTTTCAACTTAAGATGATACTCGGTTATACCCTGTAAATCGGTGTCAGAGACGTCTCGAAGACCATCTAATTTGGTCATTGCCTGTTTGAGTTCTCGTTTGGCGGCCCGCACTTCTTCGAGATTGTAGCTTTTTAAGGCAAAAGAGACTGGAAGCCCAAATAGCGCAGAAGTGGCCCCAAGTCCATATATTAATCGTCGAGCCTCAGGTATGGGCGGTGCAGCCTCGGCTATAGCATTACTCAACTCAAACGAGCTGGTACCACTACGCTCTTCGCCATTGAGAAAAGTGATTTTTAATTCCCCTTGATTATCCAGAGGACCGGTTATCACTTCGACAAAACGTACCATTTGTTTGCCTTCCTCTTTCTGTTCATCGGTAAGGCGACTCGAGTAGTCTTCATTGACTTGCCATACTGCTTTTTCAATAGCCAGAAGCTTTTTCTTGGTTTCTTCCACAGGGGTTCCCGGCGGCAATTCCATTTCAACGAAAACTGCGTTATCATCAATGTTTGGGAAAAACGTAAAGCCCATTACCCCTAACGGGATTAGCGCCACGGAAAGAACAAGAGCCCCAATAAAGACCAGAATGGTGACAGTTCGGATACCTTTGTTTTTAAGTACGGCAAAGGAAAAAGCAGGCATAAAGTGTTTTTCCCGCAGCCAATCCATTGCTTGGGTAGACCATTTTTCAACCTTCGTAAGTTTGATATCTTCTTTAATCCCCTTCGCATGGCCCACGTGACCCGGAAGAATGATAAAGGTCTCGATGATGGCGATGGCAAGAACTGCGATGACCACAAATGCGACTTCCTGAAAGAATTCACCCACCTGTTCCGGCAAGAAAAAGAACATCGCGAAAGCGGTTCCCGTAGTCATTAGCGATAGAATAACCGGGGAAATCATTTCCATGGTACCATCGATGGCCGCTTTTACCGGGGGCTTACCCAATTCTTTGGCATGACGATAAATATTCTCGCCCACCACGACGGCATCATCTACCAGTATTCCCAGCACTAATATGAAGCCAAACAAAGACACTACGTTGATGGTCATATCCTGTAAATCAACCAACAAGAACATTCCTAATAGTGAAATCGGTATTCCAACTGCTACCCAGAAGGCTAAGTAGCGGTCGAGGAAAAGAGCCAGCACAATGAGTACTAGAATCATCCCAACAATTCCATTTTCGACCATAGTGCCAATTCGACTATTTAGATTGACCGTACCGTCTTCCAATATTTTAAGCTGAATGCCTTGGTGAGTATCGTTGTATTCTTGGATGTAGGTTTTAATGTAATCGGCATTGGCCAAGATATCCTCACTGTTCAGAGTATAGGTGCTGATAGTCACGATGGGTTCACCTTCAAAATAACGTCCGGTGGCATCGTCCTTAAATTGGTCTTCAACATCTGCTACGTCTTTGAGGTAAATGGTTTGCCCGTTCTCTTTGGCGCTTACAATGATGTTTTTTAAGTCTCTGGCATAGTAACCCTTGCCATCAGCTTTTACATTAATTATTTGTTTCTTGTTTTCCAGCGTACCCCCAAAAGTTTCAAGATTGGCCTGTGCCACAGCTTGGCTCACCTGCTGGAAACTCAAATTGTAGCGCCTGAGGTCATTTTCGCGCAAGCGAATCTCAATTTCCTCTTCTGGGATGCCTTGAATGACTACCTGGGACAACCCTTCGTGGGCGAGAAAGTCATCTTCTATCTGTTTGGCAATGTCCTTGACGCTTGTGAGCGGAAGGTCATTGGCCATTATTCCGAATGCTACGGTAATGTCTCGGGGATCTCTTTTGGTGACCGCGGCAGGTTCAACACCCGAAGGAAAGTTGGTTATTTTGTCAACCGCATTTTTTACTTCAACTAGCATCTTATCGGCCTGGGCCTCTTCTGTAAGTTCTACAGCGATGGTAGCCAGATTATCTTTTGAGGTTGAGGTCACCCGGTCGATGCCTTCAATCCCCTCAAGATTGTCTTCTACTTTAATCGTAATGCCTTCTTCAACTTCAGTGGGACTGGCGCCGGGATAGGCGACACTTACGTCAATAAACCGTGTCTTTTGTTTTGGAAAATTGGTATTCTGGGTTTGGGTCATTTTTAAAATCCCCAGACCTAATAATATGAACATGGCCAGATTAACCAGTGTTGGTCTTTTTATAAAATATGATACTAATCCTCTCATTATTTTGTTTTTGCAACCGCCTTGATTCCTGCAATAGGGGTTGTTGATTTTTCGGTTATGACTTTATCATCTTCTTTAAGCCCTTTGACGATGCTCGTATTTTTGTTCACCTGAAGAATATCTACCGCTTTGGCCACTACAACCGAATCTTCTATGATAAATACACGATCATCTCGGGATATGAGTTCATTGCTTAACTCTACTGCATCAGTGAAAGAATTGGTGACATAATCGGTTTCTACGTACATCCCTTCCTTCAAATCTTTACCGGGTACTTCTATGAAAATGGTTATGGACTGGGTGTCTCGGTCGAGGGATTTTCCTATCCTTTTAATAGTGCCCGTAACTTTACGGTCCACATTACGGACGTAGAGAGAAAGAGAATCACCAATTTTAAAGTTCTCAATGGCGGCAGCCGTTACGGCTGCTCGTACCTCATAGACATCGGTTCTTATGAGCTCACCGAGGATGGTGCCAGGTCGTACCAAATCGCCAACATCGATGAAGGCTTTCGTAAGACTACCATTGAACGGCGCGTAGATTCTGTAATCCGAAAGTCTGTTTTCTTGGCTCTTGATGGAATAGTACAGATTGAAGATGTTCCGGCTACTCAAAAAATATTTGAGTTGCTCGGAAGTGTCCGTTGGCAATTCCGGCAGTCTTTCTTGAACATCGATTTGTCGTAGAAAGGCATTCCATTTGGGGAACTCATTCGGATAGTCCAATTGCACGTCAGCCATAGCATTGACCATGGCACTCAAAAACTGACTTTTTTGGGCTTTAAGACTATATCTAAAATCAACATCGTCAATGGCAATTAGTAGTTCCCCTTTTCTAAAAGAAGTGCCTTCCTCAAAGGATTTTGAGGTGTTACGTGCAGTACCTTGAACTTCAGAAATGATATCAACCTTCTGTAAGGGCACCACCCTTCCGGTAAGGTTTAGAATACTTTTAATTTCTTGAGGATTGACCGTAAGGGTCTCAAATTCCTTAAAGTCTTTTTCTTTAGTCTCTTTTGGTTTATCAGTCCCACAACTGACAGATAAGAGAGCAACTAAGACTATGTATACTGTGGATTCAAATTTTATATTCATTGCAAACTTTTTTGTTTCCGCGCCTAGAAAATCCAAAGCGATGCCAAAATAGGATTAATAGCGACCAATAGCATTTAAGTATCTAAAAAACAGGTGAATAAAACTTTTTTAAGGTGAGTTGATAAGACAGTGTAGAAGTAAAGGATTATCAATTATTAGCGAATTGACAAGGTGAATTCACGAATAGTTGTTAAGAATACATATCTTGTAGCTGAATTATTTTTTGCCTTTTAGGCAATTCTATATCCAATAACACGACCATGTCTAACAAAAAATCTAAAGGTGCTGGGATTGAAATAGGAAATAAGGCCATAGACCGATTGAAAGAAGAAATGCAATTCAAAGAAGCAGTACTATCTATCAGTAAGGCGGTCACAGAAGTCAAAGAGAGAAAAGAATTACTCAAGTTGATATATTCCAGAATCCAACCTATTCTTCCTTTTGATAGTTACGGGCTTTTTGTGCTCACAGAAGATGGCCAGAACCATTATGAACTATTGGATTCTGAAATAATGCAAGATGACCCTGCGCAAATAGAACTTGAGAGAAAATTCGGGGCTCATCACGAATTTGACCATCCTGGTTCAGCAATCGAAGAGTTCATGCTAGATGGACCTGGCATATACTTAATTAAGGATTATTTTGAATATCCACAGGCTCAGATTTTATATGAGCAAGGTCTGCGCGAGATTATGGGTGGCCCTATGATATATGGGGGCGAAAAATTTGGAATGCTCTGTTTTATAAGCAAAACGAAAAGGTTTTATAACGAGTCTCATTTACAATTGTTTAATGCAATCTCAGAGCAAATGAGCATTGCAACGGCCAATGTTCTGGCCAGTGAGCGACTCATCGACCAGACGCGCTTCAAAGAAATGCTCTTAAATATCAGTCAAGCAGTTTTGACCATACAGAACGAGAGACAGTTGTTCAGGGTGATTTTAGAACATATTCGACCCGTTTTTCCCTTTAGTCAGGTAGGCCTTTTTCTCAAGGAAGGAAAGGACTATAAATTTAAAATGGACACGGAAATATTTCCTGATTCGATTTTCCTAAAAATACCGGTTGACGAAAAAAATCAAAATCTGATAAATCAATTTGTTGAGCAATTAATTGAATTGGATGAGCCATTAATTACCTCGCCTGCAGAACTAAAAAAGGAATATCCAGGATTTCCTCACGAAAAACAGCTAACGAAGTCAGGAAACAATTCACTTATTCTCGGTGGTTTAAAAAACAGGGAAGAGCGTCTTGGACTCTTTGGCTTTGCTTCAAAAGAAGCCACCTACAATAAGAACGATTTAAGATTATTTAAAGCAATTAGTGACCAACTTACCATTGCCATTTCCAATATCCTTTCCAAAAAGCGCCTAGAATTAAGAGAGCGCACAAAGGCTTTAGAGGCTGCTTTGCTCAAGGCAATGAATGAAGGTGAAACGCGCAAAGAGAAGTTAGAAGCGATTGCCTGGGCTTTCAGAAAATTTATTCCGGCTGATTTAATTGTGTTTTCGCCTTCACCGGAAATTGCGGAATATTCAGGATTTGGTTTTGAGCAAATAGGCCCAAGGGAAAATAGAATAATCGGTCCTAAAGAATTTCAAAAAATCAGCGGCATCTCTTCAAAGCGATACTACGATTTGCTATCTCATAATTATTATGATAAGATAATCCGTGCCAACAGAGACGCGTTCAAAGATTTGATTAAAAAGGACGAACTACGAAGACAGGTTGCTGTAAATTTTTCAGTTCAACATGCTCTTATCATACCATTAGCCTTAAGTCGAGAAGGCAAGGTAAAGCACCACTTTTTATTTGCTCTTTATCGGAAAAGAGGAAACGGTTTTACAGAGGAAGAAGAGGAAATGATGCATCAAATTTTACAATCACTTGTCGTGGGTATGGAGCGACAGATTGCTTATCAAGAAATCAAATTGCTCAATCAACGTCTCGAAAGTGAAAAGGAATATCTAGAAGACGAAATAGAAGGCAAGTATAATTTTCATGAAATTGTAGGTAGTCATCCATTAATGCGGCAGGTTTATGAAAAAACCAATCTTGTAATTAATACAGATACCACCACGCTGATTTTAGGCGAAACAGGAACCGGGAAGGAGCTCATCGCTCGGGCACTTCACAATGCTTCCAATAGAAAGGAGAACAATTTCATAAGGGTGAATTGTGCAACGCTTCCCAAGGAGCTTGTGGAATCAGAGTTGTTTGGTCATGAAAAAGGGGCCTTTACGGGAGCACAGCAACAACGAATTGGAAAGTTTGAACTAGCGAACAAAGGAACTATATTTCTAGATGAAATTGGTGAGTTGCCACTGGCATTACAGGCTAAATTATTGCGAGTACTACAAGAAAAGGAGTTTGAGAGATTGGGTGGCAGTAAAACCTTAAACACTTCAGCTCGAATCATTGCGGCCACAAATCGTGACCTAGAGCAGGAGGTTAAGGAAAAAAGATTTCGTTCAGATTTGTATTTTAGATTAAGTGTTTTCCCAATTCTGTTACCGCCGCTGCGCGAAAGAGGGGATGATATAATTGAGCTGAGTAATTACTTTCTTAAAAAGTACAGCAAAAAAATCGGTAAGAACATTAAAGCAATAAGCTCAAAGGATATTATAAGGCTAAAATCCTATTCTTGGCCCGGTAACGTGAGAGAACTCGAACACATCATAGAGCGTTCTGTTTTATTGACGAAAAGTAATACGCTCGATTTGGCGCTTGAGTTCAAAAATCAAACTACTGAAGCCAATGAAACTTTTACACCTAAAACTTTAATTGAGGCCGAACGTCATCATATCCTCAATACCCTTAAACTTTGTGGTGGCAAGGTAAGTGGCCCTGAGGGTGCCGCAGAAATTTTAGATGTGCCTGCCAGCACACTTGAATATCGAATAAAGCGTGTTGGTATTGAAAAAAAGCATATTGTAAAAAGAGGCTAAAAATTAATGACCCTATACAGAGCTTTATCCGCCTATTTCTGAGTAAAGTTTGCTTGATAATTAATGGTAGTTTTTAGTCACTGTGCCGATAGAATTTTCTATGCATAAAGGGATGAACGGTGTCACCAGCAATATTCCCGAACGAGTGACGGGTAATATGCAGGGTCACTTTTTTTGTGATTCCAAGTTTCCGCGTGAGACTTTTAAGGTGCTTATTAAATTTACTTGTTGGCGTTTTGGTTTTTACCATTATTTTGGGCTTCCCAATCTTCAAGGTCAAGAGAATGACCTAGGTTCAAGTGAAGCATGAGTGTTTTTGATAATTCGAGCCCAAATGGATTTGAGCCTTTAGAATTCATCTATTTGCTTAGAACGATTTGTACAGTTGCTTAAATCATTGACCTGTTCGAGTTTTGAAAGTCAAATCAGGAGAAAAAATTCAGTAAAAAATCGCAGCATAAGAATACGTTCTTATCGGCTTTTTTATTTCCTACCAGTTGAATCTTGAGTTTTACCCTGAGCCGGCCTGCACTGAGCGCAGTCGAAGTGTCGAAGGGCCGGTACTTTGAAGAAGGCCTTTCGTGATTGAAGGGTCTTTTTATTGCAATAAATTGACAGTTCAAGTTCAAACTATAAAATTTCAGTCCTTTTCAATACCTTCCCCTTATGAATCTCACTCAAGGCATCGAAAAGCTGTTCCAGAAATTCTTACCCTCCCCATTTACCCTGGCTGTTCTTTTAACCCTACTCACCATGGCACTTGCGCTCATCTTTATGGATACGCCAGCCGATGGAAGTCGGGTAGAAGCCGTACTCCGCTACTGGGAGCAAGGAATTTGGAACGAAGGCCTGTTGGTCTTTGCCTATCAGATGATGTTAATACTTGTGCTGGGCCATATTCTAGTGCTCAGCAAACCAGTGGAACGCTTGATCATGGATATTACCCGTTGGACATCCACTACTTCTAATGCTGCGCTGCTGGTCGCGGCCTCTACCATGCTGGTGGCTTTTTTCAATTGGGGACTCGGTCTCATTTTCGGAGCCCTGCTTGCGCGAAAGGTAGGCGAACATGCCCAAGCCCGGGGAATTTCATTAAACTATCCCTTGATCGGGGCTTGTGGCTATACCGGCTTAATGGTTTGGCATGGAGGAATCAGTGGCTCAGCGCCTCTGAAGGTGGCCGAAGAAGGACATCTCAAGGAGTTGATGGGTTCCGTTTCTCAGTCTACGGTCAACGCATTACCCATGCTTATCGGAACGCAGGATACGGTGTTCAGCAGCTCCAATCTATTGCTATTCGCTACAGTGCTCATTGCAGTAGCTGTACTAGCCTATGTTCTTGGTCGACGCACGGAATCTCGACCAGTTCAATTAGAAATTTTCAAATTCAAGAAAGAAAGTACGAATGAAGCCAAAGGAGCAGAGCGATTGGATCGGTCGCCCTTGTTAACCATCGCTTTTGGACTGTTGATTTTAGCAGCATTTTTGGTACAGTATCTTCCCGCGCTTCGTGAGCTTAACATCACGCCCAATGTATTAAACTTTTTTATGCTGGGACTGGCCCTTATACTCCACGGCAGTTTTAAAAAATTTCTTGAGGCTGTTGAAGAGGCCATTGGCGATGTGGCCGGTATTGTGATTCAGTTCCCGCTCTATTTTGGTATCATGGGGATTATGTCGCAAAGTGGTATGATCAGTCAGATCTCTGATTTTTTTGTAAGCATCAGTACCGCGACTACCTTGCCTATCTTTACCTTTTTTAGTGCGGGCCTGGTGAATGTTTTTGTGCCCAGTGGTGGTGGTCAGTGGGCGGTGCAGGGTCCTTTGGTGATCGAATCTGCACTTCAACTGGGGGTGCCATTACCCAAGGCCATCATGGCGTTGGCCTATGGCGATCAGGTGACTAATATGCTGCAGCCCTTTTGGGCCTTGCCTTTATTGGCGATCACCAAACTCAAGGCCAGTGATATTCTTCCTTATACCTTACTGTTTATGGTCACAGCTTCGGTGATCTATATTATAGGATTACTGTTATGGTAATTGATTCGAATCGATCACTCGTCAAAACGCTTATTTCCCACAGTGAAGAGAATAGACTTTCATTTTTTATAGAGCTCCTGTTAAATCCATGTACAACCTATGTTCCAAATGACTACATTTGGTCTCTGAATACACTTTGTACGCCCCTATAGTTGAGACATTATTCTATTTTAATGGTGGTCGACGAACTCATCGCCTCCATCCTTATGGAAACCTTACGTATCGATCGCCGATCGGTGATTATTGCTACCCATTTCGAACAGGTCGAAAAATTGCTACCCCTACATCAGTTTTCTCTTGTCGTGACCACGCTTTATGTGGACGGAATCAACACCAACGATTATTTGGGGATACTCAATGATGCCCTGCCTGATACGCCCATCGTAGTTTTGTCTGAGGTAGAAGCCTCTTCTGTAGAATCAGAAATCAAAATGCAAGGAATTGAGGAATTTATCCATATTCCAATCCCTCTTGATCTCATGAAAACTAAACTTGATCCCTATGTCCAGTTTAGAGTATAACATCTTATTTGCCATAAGCCTTTGCTTCTTGATTTTGATCTTGTTTTGGCTTCTAGTGGTCGTGAGCGTGCGCCTTAGAGTCAATCGATCTGGTGTCCGGAAAATGATCAAGCGCAGATTGGCCAGAGAACTGGTCAGTTCCATTCACGGAAAACCAAAAAAATACCTGAACCAGCCAAGAATCAATCGTTGGATCGCTCTGCACCTATATTACTATCTCGATCAACTTATGCTGGTCAGGGATTATGTGGTGATGGATGGAGCAGTAGCTTCTACTTTCTGCGATGAAACGGTCGTGAAACGTCTTCAGCAAGACCTGGCGCATAAAAATTGGTACCGTAGAGGTCGGGCGCTCACGTACTGCTACGAATTGGACATTGCTCTTGATCAGGATCGCTTAGAAACCTGGAGCAACTCTAAAAAATTGATCGTACGACGAGAGGCTCAAATTTGTATCGTCAAACAATTAGGCTGGGCAGGGCTGGCCTCTCTCCAACATGTTCACTACCCCATTTCGCTTTGGCAGCAAATTCGAATTATTGAAAAGCTTAAAGCGTACCATCCGCAATTTGAAGAGGACAAATTGGAGAAACTACTCAATGCTGAGAATCCTTACCTCAAAGAATTGAGCTATCGAATCATCAAAGAATTTGATATTTTATCTCAAAGAGAACGTCTTTTGGAAGGAGCATTCTCGGAGTTTCCATTCTTAGCCGAGTCTAGTATTCAACTCCTCCGCGCCATGGGTGTCGATGCGGCAGAGATCAAACAAATTAGAGCAACAGTAAACCTTGACGTCACACCTGAATCGCTCCAAAAATTAGTTTAATGATTCCTTTCTCAATTCCTGTTCGCTATGTTTGAACCGTATCGTTCTATTCTGGAGGCCTTATTTCTAGGCTATGGTATCGCTCTATTTAGCTGCTATTTCTGCTTTGCTATTCTCGCCATTTTTGCGGTACGTTCCAACAAAAGGAAATCACAGTTTTTGAAGATTTCGGATATTCAAAAGTCTCAAGACTTACCGGGTATCACCCTTATCGCGCCTGCTTATAATGAAGCAAAGAGCATTGTGGTTAACGTGCGTTCTTTGCTCTCGATACAGTACCCGTATTACGATCTGATCATAGTAAACGATGGCAGTACAGACGACTCTTTAGATCAACTAAAAAAGGCCTATGATTTAGTGGAACGGCCGATGCCCCAAGGAGATTCCAGAATTAATACGCAGATCGCCAAGACCTATTACCGCAGTACCAATGCCAAATATCAACACCTCACGGTTATCGATAAAGTCAACGGCGGTCGGGCCGATGCCCTCAACTGTGGGATTAAATACGCTCAATCTGAATTGGTACTCTGTACGGATGCCGACTGTATCATTGAACAGGACGCCCTGCTTAAAATGGTGCGTCCCTTTTTGGAAGAAACCAAGGCTGAGGTGGTGGCTTGTGGCGCCGCGATCGGAATTGCCAATGATTCAGTGATCCGCAATGGAGTACTGAGTGAATTGCGGATGCCTAAAAGCTGGGTCGCGCGTATTCAAGTGGTAGAATACATCCGTGCTTTTCTCCTGGGTAGAATGGCCTGGAGTCAAATGGATGGCTTGCTTTTGGTCTCCGGTGCCTTTGGAATGTATCCGCGAAAGCGCGTTGTTGAAGTGGGCGGATTTGACCATAATACGGTGGGAGAGGATCTCGAACTCTGCATTCGTTTGCGCTCGTACATGACTGAAAATGACATGCCCTATGATGTGGTCTACCTTCCGGAAACGTTATGCTGGACGGAGGCTCCTGCTACTCCAAAAGTATACGCTACCCAGCGCGACCGTTGGGCACGAGGCTTGTGGGAGACCATCAAAAAGCACCGCAGGCTTTTTTTAAATTACAAATACAAGCAAATGGGCTTGTTCTTTTTCCCGTATTGGGTCTTTTTTGAATTGTGGGCACCTATCGTCGAATTTTTGGGATTTGTGCTTATCCTGATCTACCTGCTTTTAGGCCTGGTCAATCTTCCTTTCGCACTCTACCTCTTCTTGTTGGTCTATTTAGTGGGTTGCATCTTTTCCACTTTTTCGATCATGCTGTACACGATTAACTTTAAGCACTATGCTAAGCCCAAAATGATCATTCAACTACTCCTGGCGGCCTATGTGGAGAGTTTTTATACGCATCCAGTCATGCTCTATGCAGAGATGCGTGGTTACTTCAAAAAGGTCTTCCGGATCAAATCGGGTTGGGGGAATATGGTACGTAAAGGCTTCGTATCCAACTAAATTGCTGTCCTTGCTCTAAAACAAGTTAAAATCGATACCGGAGCACGGCTGCACCTATCCATTGATTTCCGGAGCCTGCTTCCCGGTCTTCCAGCAGGTATCCTCCCAACACTTGAAAGGAGTAGCGCTTCAACGATTTATTGAAGCCCAGGTTGAAATAATAGGCTTCCAGATCCGGATTGGAATTGATCTGGGTAAAACGGCTGCGATCATCTGGTGAAATACCAATGCCCAATCGGGCAAAAGCGTAATTCTCCGGATTGCTCAAGTAATAGCGAACATTGAGTTGGTAATTCTGGATGAAATTGTCCTCCTGCTGTGGTCCCAGGAATGCCCGTACGTTTACATAAAGGTTCGAAAAATAGGTGGTCACACCTACTACGGCCGAGTTGAAATTATCTTGCTCAAATTGCAAATGGCGAAAGCCCAGCTCCAATTCGTAGCCCTGGCCCACCGACCAATAGGCCGATCCGCTAAGCCCGAACTGCTGAAAAAAGTCGGTATCAGAAAAGCTCACGCTGGCAAATCCGTACCAGCGATCAGAGAAGACCGGATAAGATTCAATTTCGTACAAAGCCCCACCCGTATCAAAGCGATCGCTATAGCTCACGCGCCCCAGCACTGTGCTCTTTCCAAGTAAACGCTGGTACTCCAGACTTGTCGTGTTCCAGGCTTGTTGCCGCGGATAATCGGGTGCAAAGTAAATGAGTTCGTGACCTAGCGCAAACTGATTGCGATACAATTTTTTAATCTGTTGTTGCACTCCGTATTGTTCCTCGGGACCGAGCTGATGATAGGGTAGGGATCGAATAATCTCGCGAGCTTCGGCCAAAGCGCCCAAACCTTGCAATTGCTGGGAGAGGCTTAACTGATAGTCGGTTCGACCATTTAAATAAGGCTTGATCTGATTGGCGTACTCCAGCAGGGCCTCCCGATCTTCGTAAAGGGCCAATTGAGCGATCGCCTTAGACTCGATACTGGCTTCCCGTTCGAGTAGGTAGAGTATATCGCTTGCTGCATCCGCTTGTCGCAACTCTTGATAAGCGGAGATACGGAGGACCCGAGCGTCGTGATAGTCGGGGTATTCCTGGAGTATGCTGCCCGTACTTTGTAGTACAGCATCCCAATGCTCTTTTGCGAATTCCGCTTTCGCGAAAGCAACCTGCTCATCAGGATCCAGTTGCGCATAAGAAAACCAAACAGTAAACAGGGTCGAAACCAAAAAAAGGAAGCGGCGAGAAAGGTTAACGTCCATAGGGGTGTGCGTAAACGCTAAAAATAGTAGTTTTTTGTACTTTAAGCAGTAGGCAAAAAGCGGCTAAAGGTAGCTTATTTTTAAACTCGATTTCTTATGGCACTTAACAATTTTTGTAGGTCGTTCTGTCTTCATCAGAGCGGCCAAACTCCTGTGCATGAAGAGGAATAGGCGCTCTAGATTTATTCCAGAATGTTTAGCAAGCCTGAATGGGCTTTCTTAACTTGTGTTTTTAAATTTCAGACGGCTTTGTTCGACGCTTAGCTTAATAAAAACCTTGATCACTCACCCTTATGAAAAAACAAGTCCTTCTCCTTAGCTTTATTCTCTTTGGCATCCATCAGATACAGGCTCAGGGCCCGGATGAAGATCAATTGGGAGCCTGGTATATGTACTTTTACAGCCACAGCTTTGGCGATTCTAATTGGGGCATCCAGGGCGATTTTCAATATCGGGACTGGCGCGGACTGGGAGACCGGGAGCAACTCTTGCTGCGTTCGGGCCTGACCTATACGCCTACCGATTCAGGAGTTAAATTCACTTTGGGCTATGGAAACATCACCACCGGTCGCTACGGGACTGAACTTGATGCTCCGGTATCCGAGAGTCGCATCTATCAGGAAGCCTTATTCTCCAATACCATTTTGAAGCGACTCCTTTTGACTCATCGTTTTCGCTACGAACAGCGCTGGGTAGAAGACCAGGATTTTCGCACTCGTTTCCGTTATAATTTCTTCATCAATGTGCCTTTTAAAGGCTTGTCCTTAAGCAAGGGGACACCTTACTTCGCTTTTTACAATGAGATATTCATCAACGGGGAGCGGGAGATCGGGAACGGCCGTAGCGTACAATTCTTTGATCGCAACCGGACCTATCTAGGGCTGGGGTATGCGGTTACGGACGGCATCCGATTCCAACTGGGCTGGATGGAGCAGACTACGGTCAACTGGCAAAAAGGACAGCTGCAGTTCAGCATGCATCATGCCTTTTAAAACAGTACGCCACTGATCTTTATCATTTTCTATGTAGTCTTCATTTTGGAGTTTTAGGGGCCGATAGTCGAATTCAAGAAGTCACCCCTTTCTAAAGGAAAAAAATATGGAGACACCACACAGTACCGCACATTACCTGGACGCTCACTACATTCAGCGCAGCAATTGGCTGCGCGCTGCCGTTCTGGGTGCCAATGATGGTATCCTTTCTACGGCGAGTATTGCGATTGGGGTGGCGGCGGCTTCTCAAACCCGGGAGCCTGTATTGCTGGCCGCACTGGCCGGATTGGTGGCCGGAGCCCTGTCGATGGCCGCCGGAGAATACGTATCTGTGAGTTCACAAACGGACATTGAAAAAGCGGACATCGAGCGGGAAAAAGTAGAACTTAAGGAAATGCCGGACTACGAGTTACAACTCCTGGCTACTATCTATGAAGAGCGAGGACTTTCTCCGAAAACGGCTAAACAGGTAGCCCTTGAATTGACCGAACACGATGCCTTGGGCGCTCATGTTCGAGATGAGTTGGGGATCAACGATATCAGTCAGGCCAAACCCATTCAAGCCGCGCTGGCCTCCGGTGCCTCTTTTACCATGGGCGGATTACTTCCTTTTTTAGTAGTGCTTTTGTTCCCGCTTTCAAATTTGGAATACAGCCTGTATGTCACTGCTTTGCTCTTTTTGGTTTTGCTGGGAGCGATCAGTGCTCGAGCAGGCGGTGCGAGTATTAAGAATGCAGTATGGCGTATCACCTTTTGGGGTACTGTCGCCATGGGATTGACCGCGATGGTGGGCTATCTCTTTGGGGTGAATGTCTAAAATGATCTTAGCCCCCGACTTTTAAAAATTTGTTCAGTGCCCAACTAAGGTAACTAAACTTTGATCAAGCAGAAAAACCAATATTATGGCAAAAGCAAGTGCCAGAAGTCTTTTTGGAGTAAAAGGTTTTAAGTTACGCTTTCGCGTAAGCAAATTCAGACAGCTAACGAACACCTCTTGATTGCAATATACTATAGTGATCAGCATCAGTAGATAGAGGCTGGCATTGACCACGGCACCTTTTTGGTCCAGAAAAATCAGATCGAACACGATGATGTTGACCAAGATGGGGATCAAGATAAAGACACCAAAAAATTTGGTCCTGTTCCAAAGAAGTAGCCAGGCCCCCAGCACTTGTAAACTCCCCACAAAGAGGATGTAGGAAAAGGAGTATCCCATAAAAGTCCATGCCAGGGAGTAAGCATCTGCAGTCTCCAGGGTGAGTTGAGCGACTTCCGCCGGTAATTTCCCTCTTCGGTAGAATTGCATCCCGGCTATTTTACCTAAGCCGTAAAAGTTCAAGAAGAAAAATACATACAAGCGGCAGACCCACTCGATAATTGATTTGATTGTTGTTTTCATATGCTCTTTATTTTCTAGTTTCTAAATGAGACATTCTTCGATAGTCTGATGCTGAGTGATTGACAGTCTTGCAGTCCAGTTTCCAGAAGCCAAGATGAACAAATCATCAGTCCGCTACATTTAATTTTCGGCAATGACTGATCATGCGCCGCTATCGGTTCCATAAGGCATCCAACAACCGTTGAGTCTAATGAAAGAGTCGTTTGTAGTGAATTTTGAGCCGTTTAGACATTGCCTATATCAACCCACCCACTTTCGGGTTATTTTTAACCCATGAAAAGATTTCTCAATGCCTACGCCTGGATCATTGTTCCCTTGCTACTCATCGTCCTGGTCTCTCTGTTCTTGCAGAGCGAAGCTCAGGTCGTCGCCTGGGCCCTGGGATCTGTCGGATTAATGATTATCGTTTTTATTGTCGAACGTTCCCGGCGCGCACGACAACTTAGAAAGCTGCAGCAAGAACGATTAAAACTGGAAGTCGCCCATTTGAAAAGTCAGTTGAATCCGCATTTTTTCTTCAATACGCTAAACAACCTTTACAGCTTATCGCTTACAGACCCGGATCAAACCCCGGAACTCTTGCTAAAGCTCTCCGACCTGATGCGCTATACCATTTATAAAGGGCGAGAAGCCCAAGTCAGTTTAAAGGAAGAAATGGCCTATTTGAAGAATTATTTGGCCTTGAGCCAGATCCGATTTAAAAAGAAACCGCTCATACAGTGGAAGGAACAATTGATGGAGGGGAGCCAAAAAATTCCTCCCCTACTCTTTATTGTACTCGTCGAGAACGCCTTCAAACACGGGATGGAAACCGAGGAAAATGAGGCTTTTCTAAAAATTGAGGTGGTTGAAGCCCCGAAGAAATTGTATTTTAAAATTGCCAACTCCTACCACCGTACAGCCTATCCGAAACCGCAGGATGGCATCGGTCTAAAGAATTTAAAGCGGAGATTGGAATTGGAATACCCCAATAGGCATAGGCTCACCATCAAACAAGGGGAGAGCACATTTGAGGTGAAAATCGAATTGATGGCGTCATGAAAAGAATGAAATTTCTCATCGTCGACGATGAACCCCTGGCCCATAAGGTCATTTTGAGCTACGCTCAGGATATGGATGAGCTCCAATGCGTGGGGCAGGCGTATTCCGCCAAAGAATGCTTGAGCCTCCTTAAAGAAAAGGAGGTTGATCTGATCTTTTTGGATATAGAGATGCCAAAAATGAAGGGGATTGACCTGGTCAGTACCTTGAAGGTCAAGCCCATGATCATTCTTACGACCGCCTATGAAGAATATGCTTTGCAAGGGTATGAATTGGACGTGATCGATTATCTGCTAAAACCCTTTTCGATCAATCGTTTTATCACTGCCGTTAACAAGGCCTTTGACCAATGGCCTAAGCGTTTCTCGCAACCACCACCTACGGTCACACCGGATGCTAGTAGTATATTCGTAAAAAATGATAAGACGGTTCACCGGGTGCCATTGGATGATATTCGCTATTTCGAAAGTGATCAGGGCTATGTCAAGCTTCACTTAGCCCATCAAAAATCCCTACTACTCAGTACCAGCTTACGCGAAATAGAACAACAACTGCCCGAAGATTTTGTCCGGATTCATAAATCCTACCTGATCTCGATGCGCAAAATGAATAGTCTGCAAGGCAATCAGCTGCTGTTGGAGGATACCAAGCTCCCTGTAGGAAGAGCCTATAAACAAAATCTGCTGCGCTATTTGGAAGGCTAACCTAAAATTTAGGCGGCTCTCCCACCAAACGCTTGAGCTCTTCCGCACTTACCGTTGCATTGGCTCCGGCTTTTCCGGCGACCAGGGCTCCCATGGCACAAGCCTGATCCAGCGCTTCTACCGGATTCCCATGACTTAGCAGGCCGTAAATCAAGGTAGCCAAAAAGCTATCCCCTGCTCCCACAGTATCGACTACCTTGGCGGGATAGCCGTAGTGGCGATAGAATTTCCCTTCATGAAACAATAAAGCGCCATCCGCTCCCAAAGTCACGCAGCAGGCATGCAGCTCAAAAGTCTTGGCCAATTTTTTTAATTGATCATCTACTGAGGTTTCCTGGAGGGCACACCATTTCGCGACTTGCTCCAGTTCCTCTTCGTTCCACTTGACAAAATCAGAGCGCCGCATCAAGTCCATCAAATAGTCTGTTTTAAAATGAGGGGGTCTCAAATTAAGATCGAGAATGCGATAGGTAGCCTGCTCCAAGAGGCCGTCCAAAGTCGTTCTGTTTTGGCTTTCGCGAAAGGCAAGCGAACCGTAAAGCAGCGCGTCTGCCGCGGCCACCTCTTTTTGATTTTCAGGGGTTAATCCAATGGCATCCCAGGCGGCCTTGGGTTCAATGAGGTAGGACGCTGCCCCTTTAGCATCCAAACTTACGCTCACCTGCCCTGTGGGTAAACGTTGATGTTGCTGAATAAGGCCTATGGGCAGTCCGTACTGCTCAATTGCTGACAGGGCCTTTTTGCCCAGCTCATCGTCACCCAGGCAGGAGATGATGGCGGAATTGGCTCCTCGTTCTTGCAAGCGGAGGGCCACATTTAAGGGCGCCCCGCCCAGACGCTTATCGTCAGGAAAAACGTCCCAGAGGATCTCTCCAAAGGTGATGATGTGTGGTCGCTTACTCATCCTGGGTCACTAACTGACGGTCTAATTCTTCCAGTGATTTTCCTTTGGTCTCCGGCATAATGAACAGAACCCAAAGCAATTGGAGCACCATCATCCCGGCAAAGAAATAGAAGATCGGGTAGGGGTTATCCTTAAAAATTCCATCTTCTCCGTCTAAGAATAGGGGCGTAAGCAAGGTGATCAGGGCCGCAAAGACCCAATGGGTTCCGGTACCCAACGATTGCCCGGCAGCCCGTACTTTAGTTGGAAAAATCTCTGAAATAAATACCCAGATCACGGCGCCCTGACCTACAGCATGGGCGGCAATAAAGACCAGTATAAAGGTCAATAGCATGGCCGATCCCGCATCGCTGTAAAAACTCCAGCCCACCATGACCAGGCTTAGAATATAACCTAAAGACCCGATGATCATCAACGTTCGCCTACCTAGGCGATCGATGAGTTGCACGCCCACAATGGTAAAGATCAGATTGACCAGACCGATGGAGATCGAACTGAAAAGCGAGTCCTTAGTCGCAAGTCCGGCGCGCTCTAAAATTTCCGGGGCGTAGTACAGTATAAAGTTGATGCCCGAAAGTTGGTTGAATAAAGCGATAAAAAAGGCTAAAAAGGCTACCCGTTTGTACTTCGCGTCAAAAACGCTGTGTTTTTTGATGGATTGGGCCAATTCGTTTTTGATCTCCATCAACTTGGCAGGAGCCTCTGTTTCTCCCACAATTTTATTGAGTACGAGAATAGCCCCGGCCTCGTCATTCTTGCGCATGACCAGCCATCGTGGACTGTTAGGTACGCGCATGACCATAAGCGTATAAATAAGGGCAGGGAGCGCTTCTATGCCCAGCATCAGGCGCCAATCGAGATCGCCGCCCACTCCTTCCAACAGCCAGTTGGAGATAAAGGCGATAAAAATCCCAAAAACAATATTGAATTGATAGAGCGCGCCCAATTTCCCGCGGTTTTCAGGCGCAGCGATCTCTGAAATGTAAATAGGAGCCGCTACGGAAGAGGCTCCTACCCCCACGCCACCAATAAAGCGGAACATGGAGAACAAATAGGGATCGGGAGCGACGGCAGAGCCTAAAGCTGAGAGAAAATAAAGCACACCAATCCAGAACAACGTCTTTTTACGCCCCAAACGGTCGCAGGGAATATTGCCAAACAAGGCGCCTAGCACCGTCCCCCAAAGGGCCATACTCATGATAAAAGTACCGTGAAAGAGGGGCGAAAGTTCCCACAAATCTTTGATGGGCTGATTGGCCCCACTGATGACGACGGTGTCAAAGCCAAATAAAAATCCGGCCAGGGCTACGGTGATGGACCATTTTTGGATGTCTTTCATTGATTTTGATTGTTGGTCCAAATGGATTTAACGGTCGCATATTTAAAATTGGTCAAGACCTGATCGGGAGATTCAAAGAGCAATTCGGTATAGGGCTGGGTGGGGAACAACTGCTCCGTCATCACCAGTTCGCCTTCGTTGACGAACAATTCCAAAGAGGAGCGGTCCAAATACAGGGTTAAAGTCGTGGGCTGATCGGTGGCCGCTATAAAAGGACCTTCGTGCACCTGATCGGCAAAGCGGGGCTCAAAATCGGTCAGGCCGCTGTGGGTGCGGTCTAAAAGAAATTGTTGAGCTTCTGCATCGTAGGCGATACACACGCTTTCTCCCAGAACATTACTGAAGACCACTTTAAAATCGGTCAAAGTACCGGGAATGGTAAAACTCAATTTTTTATCGTTCCAGCTGGCCTCCGTGATCCGATCGCCCGATCGCACCGTGGCTCGTTTTTCAGCCAGCTCGGTATAGTTGTTCAGGGCATCCACCGGAATGCTTTTTAAATAATAATCGGCAGCCTTATGGAGGCTTAGCTTTCGCGAAAGCGTCATCGCAGAGCGCCATACCTGAGTGGGCGTCTTTTGCGCGTAGTTCCAGTTGCTCATCCAGCCTATAAAGATGCGCTCGTTCTCAGGCATGTTGTTGTAGGTCACCCCGGCGTAATTATCAGTACCGTAATCGATCCATTTAGGCTCGGTTTGGGTTGAGGTAAACTTTTTACCGTCAAAGTCGCCTACAAAATACTGGGTACCGGAACCGCCATTGGGTGCTCCGGGATTGATGCTGATCAGTAAGACCCATTTCTTTTCTCTGGTTTCCCCGATCTCCAATTCAAAAAGGTCTGGGCACTCCCAAACACCTCCATGCGCCCCCTGGTCTTTCCCAAAATCACTCTGGTAGGTCCAGTCTTTGAGATTGGGCGAGGTGTAGATCTTGGCGTGGTCTCCGGCCACCAATACCAGCACCCAGCGCTTACTGGCCTCATGCCAAAACACCTTGGGGTCTCTAAAGTCCCGAATGTTATCGGGATTCCCGATCACCGGATTGCCTTCGTATTTGGTCCAGGTTTCCCCTTCATCCAGGCTGAAGGCCATGCCCTGGGTTTGAAAATCATTCCGGCCTTCTTTTTCTCCTTCCGCATCGTGATAAGTATAGAAAGCAACCATGGCCGGCTTATCCTCCGTGCCCAGTCCCGAAGTGTTTTGGATATCCATCACCGCGCTGCCGGAGAAAATATAGCCCAACTCATCCGGAAAAAGAGCGACTGCCTGATGCTCCCAGTCTACCAGGTCAGTACTGGTGGCATGTCCCCAATGCATAGGGCCCCAGACGATATCTTCCGGATAGTACTGATAGAATAAATGATAAGTTCCATTATGATACACCAGGCCGTTGGGGTCATTCATCCAGTGGGTGGGTGGTGTAAAATGGTACTGTGGACGGAAGCGCTCGTTAAAGGGATTTTCCCTTTTTGCAAGTGATTCGGTTTCTGGAGCCTTGGGCTCTGTTTTGCAGCCCACTAAGGCTATGAGGAGGGTCAGGCAAATAAGATGACGCATAAAAAGGGTTTGTGAGTCCATTAAAAGTACACATTATCCGCAAACCAGCGGGGTGGTTTCATTAGGACAACTTACTAACGATAACGTTTTCGTCGTATAATTTTAGCGGAAGCACGCTTTCGCGAAAGCGCTATTCCTTTAACTTTAGCTATCTTAGCTTTACCAAGCATTATGAAAAGAAAACTCACCTTAAAATTGATCGCCAAAGAGCTGGATGTTTCCATCTCTACCGTATCTAAAGCCTTGCGGGACAGCGCGGAGATAAGCGAAGACACCCGGCAGAAGATCAAGGCCTTCGCCAAGCTGTACAATTACAAGCCCAACAACATTGCGCTCAGTTTAAAAAACCGGAAAACACGGACCATCGGGATCATCATCCCGCAAATTGTGCATCACTTCTTTACTACGGTGATCCGCGGTATCGAACAAATGGCCCGGGAGCACGGCTACAATGTGATCATTTGCCTCTCCAACAATGATTTTGACAAAGAGGTACTGAATATGGAACTCCTGGCCAACGGCAGTACGGATGGTTTTATCATTTCGTTGTCTAAAGAAACCATGCATAAACAAGATTACCATCATTTGAATGAAGCCATCGATCAGGGGATGCCCATAGTCATGTTTGATCGCGTAGTGGACGGAATTCCCTGTGATAAGGTATCGATCGATGATAAAGATGGGGCCAAGAAAGGGGTAGCGCATTTACTGAAATCGGGTTGCCGCCGTATCGGGATCATCACGACCGAAGATTATGTGAGTGTAGGGGTGAAGCGCACCCAAGGCTATATGGAAGCCCTGGAATCCTACGGCCTGAAAGTCGATCCTAAACTCATTCTCAAGCTGGACAATATTGATAAGTGTGGGGAAGGCTGTACGCAGAAAATCAATGAGTTTCTCGACGCCAACAGGGATATTGATGCGGTTTTTGCGGTAAACGAACTCTTTGCGGTCAAGGCCGCCAAATACCTCTTACAGAAAGGCATTAAAATACCGGATCAAGTAGCCATCTTAAGCTTTTCGGACGGGGAACTCTCTCAGCATTTCGTGCCTAGTCTATCTACCGTGAGTCAACACGGAGAGGAAATGGGAAGAAAGGCCGCTGAAATTCTGATCAATAAATTAGAGCGTCCGGAAGATGAAGAAGAAGAATACACCACGGCCTACATTGAAACCAGTTTGATACAGCGCGATTCTACGCGCAAAACTTTGGTATAAACCTACCTACGAACATGAGTAAGAAAGCATTCATTTTTGATCTGGACGGAGTCGTTGTGGATACCGCCGGGTTCCACTATTTAGCCTGGCGCAGTCTGGCCGAAGAATTAGGCATTTCCTTTTCGGAAGAACAGAATGAGCAATTCAAAGGTGTAAGCCGCAAGCGGTCCTTAGATCTACTTTTGGAACTGGGGGATAAAACGGCTCAGCAGGAGCAGAAAGATCAATGGTTGGTCCAAAAAAATGACGAGTACCTTTCCTACATCGAGAACATGACGGAGGAGGACATACTGCCGGGGGTAAAGAAAATTTTGAACTACCTGGAGGAGCGTCAGGTGAAAATGGCCTTGGGTTCGGCCAGTAAAAATGCCAAGCCCATACTGAAGCGCGTGGGCTTATTGGATAAGTTTGACGCCATAGTGGACGGGAATGATGTCAAAAAGGCCAAGCCTGATCCGGAAGTGTTCCTGATCGGGGCTCAATTATTGGGTGCCCAACCCTCCGATTGCGTGGTGTTTGAAGACTCCATTGCCGGAATCCAGGCGGCTAATATTGCCGGGATGGTCAGCATAGGGATTGGTGATGCAGAAGTGCTGCACGAGGCCCATCATAACTTTAGGGATTTCACTGAAATTTCCGTAGCTTTTATTGCAAATCTATTGGACGACTAACTATGAATCAAGACTATATTAAACCGGACGCCTGGTCCATCATTGAAGAAGGATTTGAACCCGAGCGCGTAGAATCATCAGAAAGTTTACTGAGCCTGGGTAATGGGGCCATGGGGCAGCGGGCCAATTTTGAAGAAGATTACAGTGGGGCTACCTTTCAAGGAAGCTACATCGGTGGGGTATACTATCCGGATAAAACCCGTGTAGGCTGGTGGAAGAACGGCTATCCGGAATACTTTGCCAAAGTCTTGAATGCCCCCAGCTGGATCGGCATTCGGGTTACCGTCAACGGCGAGAATCTGGATCTGCATACCTGTCAATCGGTGCGTAATTTCAGACGCGAACTTAATATGCGGGAAGGTTGGTTAAGCCGAAGCTTTGAAGCTACCCTTCAAAATGGGGTGGAAGTCAAGGTGCTTGCCAAGCGTTTTCTCAGTCTGGATCTGGATGAGGTTGGGGCGATCCGCTATTCCATCACGCCCGTTAATAAGGACGCGACCATTGCCTTTGAGCCCTATATTGATAGCGGGATCACCAATGAAGACTCTAACTGGGACGATAAATTCTGGAATACCCTAAGTGTAGAAGATCAGGAGGAGCGCGCCTACATCACGGCCCACACCATGAAGACAAAGTTTCATGTGTGCACCTTTATGGCCAGTCGCTTATTCGTAGAGAATCGGGCGATCACGCTTTCGCGAAAGCAAAAAAGAAAGATAACTACCTGGGGCATGTTTATGAAACGGACATCAAAGCCGCAGAGACCTTCACCATTCATAAATTTGGAGGCTACGTCACCTCTTTGAATCACGACAAAGATCAGTTGCGTCAGGCTGCCGATGCAGTGCTGGATGAGGCCTTGGAGCGTGGATATGAGCACTTACTGAAAAAACAAGCCGAAGACTGGGCCAATACCTGGTCCATGGCAGACATCACCATTGAGGGTGATGTTAAAGCCCAGCAAGGGATACGCTTCAATATCTTCCATTTGAATCAAACCTATACCGGGAAAGACGACCGACTCAACATTGGGCCTAAAGGATTTACCGGAGAGAAATACGGCGGGAGCACTTATTGGGATACCGAAGCCTATTGTATTCCCTTCTACATGGCCACCAAAAATCAGCAGGTGGCGCGTAATCTATTGACTTATCGCTACAACCATTTGCAAAAGGCCATAGAGAATGCCCAAAAATTGGGCTTTACGGATGGGGCGGCGCTCTATCCCATGGTGACCATGAACGGGGAGGAGTGCCATAATGAATGGGAGATCACCTTTGAGGAAATCCATCGCAATGGATCTATGGTCTACGCCATTTACAATTACGTACGCTATACCGATGATTATTCATACATCCCCGAAAAAGGCCTGGAAGTCATTATAGGCGTGGCGCGATTCTGGCAGCAACGAGCGACCTATTCCTTCCAAAAAGAACAGTTTGTGATCCTGGGAGTTACCGGACCTAATGAATACGAGAACAACGTCAACAACAACTGGTTTACGAATTATATCGCCAAGTGGTGTCTTGAATACGCCGTCAAACAGGTAGAGCAGGTCAAGACCAGTCACCCTAAAGATTATAAGCGTATAGTGGAGAAAACCAAGCTGAAAGCAGAGGAAGTCGACGAGTGGCTGAATGTGGCTACCAAAATGTATTTCCCCAGAGATGAAGAGCGCGACATCTTTTTACAGCAGGATGGTTTCTTAGATAAAAAATTGATCACCGTTGCTGATCTGGATAAATCAGAACGCCCCATCAACCAGAAATGGTCCTGGGACCGTATACTGCGATCGCCTTACATCAAACAGGCGGATACCCTACAAGGATTTTACTTCTTTGAAGATCACTTCTCTGATGAGGAGCTGCGGAAACACTTTGACTTTTATGAGCCTTTTACGGTGCATGAATCCTCGTTATCCCCCTGCGTACACAGTATTCAGGCAGCCAAGCTCGACAAAATGGATCAGGCGTATACCTTCTACCTGAGAACCTCTCGACTGGATCTGGACGATTACAACAAAGAGGTACACGAAGGGCTGCATATCACCAGTATGGCCGGTACCTGGATGAGCATTGTGGAAGGTTTTGGAGGCATGCGCGTGCGCAACGGCATGTTATCCTTTGAGCCTAAGATTCCGGAGGCCTGGGACAGCTATTCGTTTAAAGTAAACTTTAGAGATCAGATCCTCAAGGTCCATGTGCATCAGGAGGGTACGACCTTCAGTCTGGACCAGGGAGATAATTTGCAGATCTTATGCAAGAAGCTTCCCGTAACCGTGAGTTCCACAGAGGAGGTCACCGTTTAAAATGCGATCAGCTAGTCTTCTTCCGTAGCGATGGGCATAAAGATCTCGGCTTTCCAGTTGAGTTCGTTTCCGCCCATGTTCGGATTGTTGTAGAAGATTTCGATGGGCCTGGCGTCCACCTTGATGCCTTGCTCTTTGGCGTATTCCAACAGGGCGTACCAGGCACGGTCTGAGGTGATGTAATTTCCATTGTAGACCGCTTTCAATGATTTTTTGGCGTTCATCCTATCGTATTTGATGATGGGATGATCGGGCAGTCGGTCAGACCGCTTCACAGGGAAGGCGAAGCGATAGGAAATACTGTCGTTATAAATATTCCAGGAGGTGATCTCCACAAACGGAGGGCCGTTCAGCTCCACTTGGTTCTGGATAAGTACATCGCTGAGTAAGGTATAATTAGCCATCATGCCCAGCGCTTTTTCAATTTGAATGCCCTGTTCCGGGACATAGGCATAATAGGTCGCCGGCGTGGTGGCCTCTCCTTCGATCGTGATCTTTATATGCTGTAAATGATCGTAAAGCGCCTCCCCGAAGGCTGCTACCATTTCTTCTGCATTTTGCGCTACTACTGTAGTTCCAAAAGGTACTGCTAGTCTGTTGTCCAGACTATTGTTGGTGTCGGTCACGTCTACACTTACCTGTAAAATGGAATCTTGTTGCGGTTTAAAGTACCATTGCAGACGATAGAGCGAATCTCCCTTCTTAATTTCCTGAGTGAGCTGTTCCAATCCTTCCTGACTTACAATGCGCGTGCTATCTAAAGAGCTACTCCAGGATTTAAGGGACTGCATGGCCGTTCCTGTATTCGTCTTTATTTTAAAATTGACCGTATAGTCGCCGGGTTTTAAAAAGAGGTACCAGAGGAGGGCTGCAACAAGTAAAACTAGTGCGCCTAAACCTATTTTCTTTATCATATCAGTTGGAGGCTTGTGCCGTATCGGCTTTCATGTTGAGGTTATTCACGATGAATTCACCTACGGCTTTGCCTTGTTCTAAACCTACTTCAATAGCTGCACGGTAGTGTATCCCGCCATACAGACGGCTTACTGCGGCTTCTTCCGCTGCTTGTCGAAAGGAGGTGAAGTTACGAATGGGTAAACCATAGGCCACCTCGGTGTCGTCGTTGAAGGAGAAATTATCGCCATAAATACTGGTCAGCGCCTCAGAAGCTGCCCCCGATACCACAGAGTGTCCCGAAACGTATTCCGGGAACGGAGGCGTCTGTAGGATAGGTTTCCAGGCATCATCTACGTATTCATTGATTAGGGTCTCCGGCCGGATCAGGTTACTGCGGTACTTCTCATCCCAGCAGCTGATAAAACCATCGGCCAAAGCAATGGAAACTTTGGTGTAAGCGTATAAGGTCTCCATCAGATCTGAGTTGGCTTTTTCAGCCGCGATCTTGGTGATACCGATCCAATGCCCTCCCGGAGTGATCTTTTTGGTGGCGAACATCAAATGACCCTGTTGGGTGCTTACATAAGGGTTACAATCCCAGAACTGGGCGATCGCTACTTCCTCTGAGTTGTCCCCTTTCTGGGTTATGTCCTGACTGATGTCGTATACTTCTTTGAGCTCCTTATAAAAAGCAGAGCCTTCCTCCATGGAAAACGCCGGCGGAGGATTGGGTTTAAATTGAGCCGCTGAGTCTAAAACAAAAGGTCGGATCTTATTCCAGTGAGGTTCGATCCCGGCCATATAAGCGGGCGGGGTGGGTTGCCAACGCGAGGGATCATCAGTATTGATCGAGAATTTAGGCATGGTACGCGTCTGCTTGTAATTGTCTTTGTCCATCCAAGCCAGCATATGCTGTGCGACTTGCATGCCATAGGCTTCGGAGGCTTCGAATACTTCTTCGTTGCGTTCTCGCCAGATGGCATAGATGCTGTCGCGAAAGGTCTCCATTTTCGCTTCAGAGAAGATCAGTTTTTTGCTGAGTTCCATATGAGCCACCAGCGCTGCGGCATCCGTATTGACCAATTCATTATCCGGGGAAGGGATAGCGCTAAAATCGGTTAATTGTCCTGCTAATGAATTATAGGCCGGATCCTGTAAAGCCAGAATCTCATAGGCCGCAATATTGGGATATGCATAAATTCTACTGGCTACAGGAGGTGAGAAAATGTCGTGTATGATCACTTCAGTCACCTGTTCTATGGCTTCATGAAAATCATGGGGTGTCACTTCTAACGGTTGTGACTCCTTCTGGCAGGAGGTCCAAAGGAAACCGCTGAGTAGCAGGGTCAATACGCCTTGTATAGTCGTTTTCATCAGTTTGTTTTCTTGATCGTGTACACTTCTGCTGCCGCATTATTGAAGACCGCAAGCAGATAGTTTTGGTTGTTTAACGAAATAATTTCTAAGTGCCGAATGGATTTCTGAGCAAAATCGAGGCCCATTTCGAATCCCGGCTTTATGTCTTGTGTCGATTCAATCAATGCTCCGCTAAAAGCATCCAAGCGACCGTGATACGGTTTGACTCCAAAATAGTTCCCTCCGGCCAGCACTTCCGTCTTACCGTCTCCATCAAAATCAAATTTAGTAAAGGCCATAATTGGACTCACCTGAAGGTCTCTATCAAAGGGTACAAAGGTAAAATTCCCGGCCTCATTTTTCAAGTATCCGGAGCGTAGATTGCTCACCGTAAGCACCGTACTTCCCTCCAATTGCTCTTCAGTCAGCAGTTCTTCAACCGTTTGACCGGCAAAGTCGGCGTAGCGGGTATACTTTTTTCGTAAAAAGACCAATTGCTCACTCAAGCCATCCAATCCTTCAATGGGGTAGTAGTTGCCTTCTTTTGCAGAAGCTACAATCGTTTCAGTTTGACCGTTTTGGTCAAAATCATGGTAATACATGCGAAGCGGAGCCTTTTCACTGGCCTGGAATTTACTGTTCTCTCCCCAGTTGCCCAGAAGATAATCGTCGTCTCCATCACTGTCTATGTCAAAGGCGATGATGCTTTGCCAGAGGCCGTGATGCCCCTGATCTAGTTTGTCGACCGGTTTCAATTTTCCGTTTTGATTCTCGTAGAACAGTGGCTTCATCCATTCACCCACGATAATCAGGTCGGTCGTGCCGTCCCCATTAAAATCACTCCAGATTGCATCGGTGACCATGCCTAGTTGCCCCATGGGGTTCGTGTCATCCACTTCAAATTGACCCTTAGTATTTTTCAGTAAGTAGGCCTGTGGGAGTTTGCCGTAGTCCCCGGTGACCATCTGATTCCCTACGAAGAGGTCAAGATCTCCATCGCCGTCGTAATCAAAAGGGGCGAGTACGCTGGCGTTTTCGAAATAGGGAGGCAGGTTTTGCTTGACAAAGCTGCTGTCCTTAGCGATGAAATAGGCATCCAATAAAGGTTCAGCCTGACCATAGAAGTCGGCGCCTCCGGTTCCGATCAACAGGTCGGCTTTCCCGTCTCCATTAAAATCTTCCAGAACGGCGGCCACTTCCTCGTTGATGGAGTCTTGAAGAACGACATTCAGCATAGGATAGTTTTGTATATCCGCTTTCGCGTAAGCAGTATCCTGCTGCCAGTAGACTTGAGCTGCGATCCGTTTCGATCCGCCAAAGTAGAGATCGGTTTTTCCGTCCTGGTTCAGATCACCCACGGCTAACGCCGGACCCCGGTCTGAAAATTCAAAAGGAATGAGTTTTTGCCTTAAAAAGTCTTGATAGCGGTCTTCCTGATGTACAAAATCGATTCCGAGATTGTCCTTCACTTTCTGAAATAGGGGATCGCGTTTGGGTTGCAAGCGCTGATAATCGAAGGGGCTGGCATTTTCCGGACTAATTTTTAGCTTTTGATTGACTGCTATGTTAGTCATAAGCTGTGACTGCTGATCAGGCCAGATGATGCGTAAAGAATCAACCTGTGTGGTAGAACCCAGGCCAAAATGAAGAAGCGGTTCTGAGGAGGCCTGAAAGCCTCGTACCGTATAATGCTCTTTGAATTGCATCTTCCCGTCGTGATAGACAAAGACCTTAGCTCCAAGAGCGTAGGTGTTCTTTCCGGGAAACTGAAGGTCCAGCTGCAGGTAATTGGCCTTTTGGTCGGTTTTATTGATGTAAAAAGAGGGAGGGGCGTTCAGATTATTGGTGATCAGGTCCAGGTCTCCATCCCCGTCCAGGTCAGCGTAAGCGCTGGCTCCACTGACCAGGGTATCCTTGACGGTCCAGGTGCCGGACTCATCCTTAAAACCAGTATTTCCATCGCCTCGAAAGACATAATTATGGATGGTGCCTTTCGGCATCAGGTTGAGTGCTTCCTGATCGATCAAACTGGTGTTATCGATTTTACTTCTAATTTGCTCACTGGAAATGAATTTGATGTAGTCCAGATCGTTAGGACGTTTAGGAATACCATTAGAAATGAAGAGGTCCTGATGACCATCCTGATCATAATCGCCAAAGAGGGCACTCCAGCTCCAGTCAGTAGCTGCTACTCCGCTGGCCAGGGCACTTTCGGTAAACTGGTACCCCGGCTGATTCACGTAGAGCATGTTGCGGGTAAACTGGTAATGGTAACCAAATTGTTCGGTGCGCATTTGTTGGGTTTGGATGTTGTCATCACCTTCTGATGATTTAAGCACCCGTTCGTCTTGCGGCAGCATATCCAGTGAGATCATATCCGGCCAGCCGTCGTGGTTGATATCAGCCACATCATTCCCCATGGAGAAACGAGAGGTATGTCCGAAATAGTCACGTAATTGTTCTTTGAAGGTCCCATCCCCTTGATTGATGTAGAAATAATCATCTTCGTGAAAGTCGTTGCCCACATAAATATCCGGTAACCCATCCCTGTTAAAATCAGCCACGGCAAGACCCAGTCCATAACCATTGACTCCTCCGTAAATACCGGCTTCTTCGCTAACATCGGTAAAGCGATCTCCATCGTTGCGCATCAATCGATCTCCGGTCTCGTAGTTCCTTTTTTCGCGTAAGCTTGCTTTGCCGAATGAATCTTGCGTATGCACGGCATGGTTAAGAATGTAAAGATCCAGATCGCCGTCCAGGTCGTAATCCAGAAAAGCGGCTGAGGAACTGTAGGTGTCCAGGTCTAAGCCGTAGGCTGCAGCTTGTTCTTTGAAGGTATTGTCCCCTTGGTTGATGAATAGTTCGTTGTGACCATCCATCCCATTGATGCCAACCACGGCACAGACATAAATGTCCAGTAATCCGTCACCGTTCACATCGCCCATGACAACACCGGTATTCCAGTCGCTGTTTCCGGCCACTCCGGCCGACTCCGAAATGTCCTCAAAACGAAGTCCGCCTTGATTGAGATAGAGTTTGTTTTTTACCTGGTTCCCCGAAAAGAAGAGATCGGGAAGGCCATCCTGATTGATATCGCCTACGGCCAAACCCCCTCCATTGTAAAAATAAAGGTAGTCCAGTATGTTCATGTCCTCATCCGCTTGTAAGCTGTTCTGAAAGGACACCCCGGCTTTTTTGGCCGGTAGGGTTTTAAACACCGAGCCTTCCTTTGTGCAGGAGAGCAAGAGGAGGACGGATAGGAAAAGGGCAGATTTCTTAATCATCTAGCGCGTAGATCTTAGGTTGTTGATCATTCACTGCGGCGATCAGGTACCGTTTATCAGACCGGTCTCTAAATACTTCCAAATGCTTGATCTCATCGCGAATAAAGAATCCGCTCTCGTCGTAATTTTGCCAGGTATAATCCAGGGCGCCATTACTTAAGAGTACATTTCCATAATTCCCGTCCAATTGGGAATATTGAGGTTTGAATTCAAAGTTGTTACCACCTAAGATAAGGTCCAGATAACCGTCTTTATTCAGATCGGTGCAGGCGATACCGCAAATACAAGACAACTGTACCTGATAGGGGAGTTTCTGAACAGTAAAAGCACCTTTACCCTTGTTGATGGCGATCACCGACTGGGAGGTGTTCACCGTTTTAACAATGGAATTCTTAAAGATCTCTGGATTGAACAGCTCGCCTACGGTGCGTTTAGCGTAGTCAGAGGCTTTTATATTCTCTTTTTTGAGGGAGACCACCTGAGCGGTAATCTCTTTTTTCTGATGGATGGGATAATACTCTCCATTTTCCTGATAGGTCGTGATTTGCTCAATGGTTCCGTTACTATCGTAATCATTGATAAATAACTTCATGGGCGAATCGGCCGTAGGGCGATAGTGAAGATTCGTCCCTTCATTACCCAAGATCAGATCCTGGTCCCCGTCGTTATCCAGATCAGCCGTGGCGATGGTATTCCACCATCCTTTTAAGGCGTCCAGATCACTTTCCATGAAGCGGAGTCGGCGACCTGAGTTCAAATAGATTCCCGGGCTGCCCCATTCGGAGGTGGTCACCAGATCGAGTTTGTCGTCTCCGTCTATATCTACCCACACCGCATCGGTGATCATTCCCGCATCTTTTAGGTCGTAGGCGACCCGCTCGGTGGCGTCTGTAAAAGTGCCGTCTCCGTTATTTTCCAGGAATAAATGCTCGGGGTCAATGCCGTAGACACCTACCACACTACGAGACCCGATAAAAACATCCACGTCTCCATCATTGTCAAAGTCATGAGGGGCAATCACCGCCATGTTTTGCTGGGCTGACGGAATTTCCTGAGCACTCTTGCTAAAGCCGCCCTTGCCATTGTTCACATACAATCGTGGTCTCAAATCATTGTTTGATCCAACCTCATTACCGCCGGAAGCGACCATAAGATCCAGATCTCCATCCCCATCGGCGTCAAAAAAGGCCGCAGCTGTATCTTCGTAAGCGCTATCCTGATCAAAGGGATTGGTGGTTTTGTTCTCCAATTTTCCGCCTCCACGGTGGAGGTACAGGGTCCCGGACTGATTTTTTGCTCCTCCGAGAAAGAGGTCTTCGTTGCCGTCACCATTGACGTCACCCACTGCCAGTGCAGGACCTTCCTGGGATAGCTTTTTAGCGATCAGGCCTTCATAGTCAAAATCGTTATAGGCGTTCTCCTGATGAGCCACCAAGATGCCGTTTTCAACGGGCTTTAAAAGTGTTTTCTTCGAAGTTCGTTTGCGCGGAGTGTAGGTTTCCTGGGCGTCAGTAAGGACCAGTTTAATTTCCTGATCGGCCTCAACCGCTGTCAGGAGCTGGGTTTTGTCATTAGGCCAAACCACACGCAGCGAATCGATTTTAGGAGTAGATCCCAATCCGATGGTCATGCCGTACTCCATAGAAGATTGAAAGCCTCGGGAGGGAATCATTTCCTGAAAGAAAACCTCCTTATCCCGATAGAGCCATACAGAGACTCCCACGCCAAAAGGGTTCTTCTGGTTCCCTTCGAACTTGATCTTTAAGTAATGATGATCGGTGAGTTCGTTGGTCTTATTCTCATAAATGAAGGAGGGCATGTTCACGTTGTTGATGACCAGATCCAGGTCTCCGTCATTATCCAAATCTCCGTAGGCCGATCCGTTGGACATACTCAGTTGATCCAATCCCCATTTGGCCGTACTGTTCTCAAAGGTGAGATCCCGTTTATTTTCAAAAGCGTAATTGGGCAGCGGGGTGGTGGGCATTTTATTGATGATGGAGTCGATCGCCTTCAATTTACCGGTGACCGCCATATCACGAATGATCTCATTGGCGAAGAAATCCACAAAATCAAGATCAGTAAGGTCGTGATTGATCCCATTGGTTACAAAAATATCGCGATAACCGTCATTATCGAGGTCCACCAGGAGTCCGGCCCAGCTCCAGTCGGTAGCATCGACCCCACTGAAATAAGCCGTTTCACTAAAGGAGCCGTTCCCATTATTGATCTGTAGGGTGTTCTGGATGTACTGTTGGTAGAAGTCTTTGCTTTGCTTGAGTTTGAACACATCGTACCCGTCAAACTCCATGACCGATTTAACGCGCTCCTCTTTTTCCGGGAGCATATCGGTGATGAAAATGTCTTGCAGTCCGTCGTTATTGATATCCGCCATATCCACGCCCATGGCGGAAAGCGATAATCGGGAGGTCCAGTTCTTGATGTCCTCGGTAAAAGTACCATCCTGATTATTGATGTAGAGGTAGTCCCGTTCGTAAAAATCGTTGGAGATGTAGAGGTCCGGCCAAAGGTCCTGATTGATGTCGGTCACCATGACCCCCAATCCAAAGCCTATCAGGCTTCCATAGATGCCCGCTTCCTCACTGACGTCGGTGAAGGTGTCACCGTCATTACGCATCAAGAGATCCCCTACGCCTCTAAAATTAGGATTGATCGACTTCCAGTCCTGGGCGCGTACTTCCCGTTGCTCGGCATAGCCCAGCCCGGATACCGGAATGTTACTGTTGTTCAGTATGTAGACGTCGAGATCCCCATCTTTGTCATAATCAAAGAAACTGGCGTGGGTCGAAAAACCGGTTTTGGCCAGATTGTATTTCGCCGCTTGCTCTGTGAAAGTGAGATCCCCATTATTGATGTAGAGGTCGTTATCGTGATTGTTTCCTTCTGAATTTCCGGCGTTGCTCACATAGATGTCCAGAAGGCCGTCTGCATTGACATCGGCCATGGTAACCCCGGTTGACCAGGGTTTGTTTCCACCCACTCCGGCCTGCTCCGTAATGTCTTCAAACTGAAAATTCCCTTTGTTCAGGTACAGTCGATTGGACTCCATATTCGCGGTCATATAGATATCCGCGAGACCATCATTATTGATGTCACCAATAGCCACCCCGCCACCATTGTAGAAGTTTCGGTATTTAAAAATGTTGAAGTCCTTTTGGTTGGCGATCGCGTTGACAAAATCGATGCCGGTCTTTTCAGAAGATTTCAGCTCAAAGAGGGTTGGCTCCGTATCGAGCTCCTGAGTTTCTTTAGATTCTTGCTCCTTATTACAGGAGTATAGGGTGAAAAGGCTGAGTAGACCTAGGAAGGTCAGCGTACTGAGCGAATTAATTTTCATGCTTTAGAAATATAGGGAGATCATTGTTCCGTCCTACAACGTAATACTCCTGCTTATTTATGTTCATTTTTTCTATGCTTCTGGAGGCCCCTTGGATGGATAGTGAAGAGGGTTGGTTAGGAATAAAGAACCCCTGAGAATCATTGAGCAAAATTAAGCCATGAAGACCATCCAGCCGGCCTAACTGGGTGCTAATTTCGTAATTATTACCCACTAATAAAAGGTCGTCAAATCCATCATTATTAAAATCGTCTAGGGCCATATCGAAAACAGCCGAAGTTTGAGCCAGAAAAGGAAGGGGGCGTCCTTTAAAGGTATTATCACCTAGATTTTCGAAGTAATGGCTAGCCAATTCAAAGACCTTCTTCTGCTCCGCTTGCTGGAGTTGTTCTTCCGGGAAGAGTTCGTTTAATTTCGCTTTCGCGAAAGCGGAATAACTCAAAAATTCTTTGTTCAGCCCGGGGAGTTGCTTGACCAGTTCATCTTTGGAAACAAATAAAGTCTCCTCACCCTGATAAAAGTAGGTGACCAGGGGATCGATCTTTCCGTTGTTGTCAAAATCATGGCGATACAGCTTCAGGGGCTGGTCAGGACTGGCTGTTAGTCGGGTATTCAGTCCCCAATTACCCACCACCAGATCCATGTCTCCGTCCTGATCGAAATCAGCTACTTTTAAACAATTCCACCATCCGTGGGTTTGATCCAGTCCTGAATTAGAAGCGGGGCGCAGTTGTTGTCCGTCATTGTAGAAAATCCGGATGGGCATCCAATGGCCTGCGAATAGGGCATCCGGATAACCATTATGGTCGAGGTCGATCCAGAGGGCGTCTTGTACATTGCCCAAACCAGTTATTTCAGGAGCATAGGTGGCTGTGACGTCTTTAAAACTAGCCTTACCGTCATTGGTCAGCAGTAGGTGCCGCGGACTTGCACCAAATTCGTGGGGAACCAGATTGGAAGTGATCAAGATATCCTGATCACCATCCTGATCGATATCGGCGGGTCGTAGCTGAGAGACGTTGATCGAGAGTTCCGGTAGGGCAGAAGGTTGCACTTTAAACCCCTGATCGGGGGTATAGGTATAAAGACGAGGTTGCAGGCGTTCTCCTTGCTCAAATTCATTCCCGCCACTACCAAGAAGCAAGTCGGGATAACCATCGCCATTGGCGTCAAATAGGGCCAGGGCCGTATCTTCATTCAACAAATGATTTTTTTCTTCCGGTAAAGCTACCCGACGTAATTGGCCATTTTCCTGCAGATAGACTGAGGTAGCCTGACCCTTGGCGCCCAGGATGACTAAATCGTCCTCCCCGTTGCGATCAAAGTCGGTTACGCCCACCCGCGGACCCAGATTGGTACTCGCATAAGGAATTAAAGGATCCCGGCTGAACTCGATGGAACTCCCATCCCGATGCACAAAATCAAGGAGCGAATCGACCTGTTTCCACTGAGGTCCATAGGGTCTCCTAGAAGTTGGTTTGGGCGGTAGCGCTTGTTGTTGTTGGATGACCAGGGTCGTATCTGAAGGAACAGTACGAAGTACAGACTCGGCTCCACCGGGCCAGATAACCCGTAGACTATCAATTGGAGTGTCTGCATCCCAGCCAAAGAATACTTCAGGAGCTACCGCAGATAAGTAACCACGTGTGCTAAAGTTTTCCTGATATTGAAAATCGTCACCCTGATACAAATAGAATTTAGCCCCAATTCCTTGCGTATTTTTGCCTGTACCTTCCAGACGTAGTTTTAAATGATGTCTTTGAAAGGTTTGCGTAGCCGTGTTGATCAAGACCGTAGCCGGTTCATTCACATTGTTGATGACCAGGTCCAAATCGCCGTCATTATCCAGATCGCCATAGGCCGCGCCATTACTATAGCTTTTTTTTGCCGGGAGCCAATCTTGAGAAACATCTTCAAACTCCAGCCCGGTTTGATTTCGGTAGAGGTAGTTTTCGGTATGTATGGTCGGTAATCGATCAATGTATTGAAGCGCCTTGGCACTCATTTTGGCGCCTAATTCCTGTTGGATGCTGCTTTCTGAGATAAAATTGACAAAATCCATATCGTTGGTTGCGCCCAGAATACCATTGGTGATGAAGACATCTTTTAATCCGTCATTGTCGAAGTCGGCGATCAAGGGGCACCAGGACCATTCGGTCGCGGGAAGCCCGCTTAAGAAGGCAGTTTCTGTAAACTGGTTGTTACCTAAATTGAGGTGCAAGGCATTTTGCATGAATTGGGGTTCATAGCCGTAGCGTAGTTGATTTTGATAAATGGGGTAAGCATATTCGACCCCGGATTTCTTCAAGGTTTCTAGATTTTCCGGAAGCATGTCCAGCGCCAGGAGATCAGGTAGCCCGTCATTATTGATGTCCGCCATTTCGGTACCCATGGTAAAATGGGAGCTATGTCCCAGTACTGCTCCTTCAGAGTTGACTTCTTTAAAGGTGCCGTCTTGTTGATTGATGTACACGTAGTCGTTCTCAAAAAAATCATTACCGATGAACAGATCCGGATAACCGTCTTCATTCAGGTCGCCTGCCGATACTCCCAGTCCGTAACCGATCTTACTGCTGAAAATTCCCGATTCGGCAGTAACATCAACAAACATTTGATCATCGTTGCGCAACAGTTTATCTCCATAGAGGGAATCTTGAATTTTTCGAACAGCGCCACGGGAGTAATTGGCGTTTGGAAAGAGTGAATGATTCAGTAGGAAAACATCAAGATCACCATCCAGATCATAGTCGAAAAACACGCTTTGCGTAGACAGACCCGAATAGTCCAGGCCGTAGTGTGCCGACTCTTCTTTAAATAGGGGAATCCCCTGCTGAATTCCTTGATTTACGTAAAGCAAATTGTGTCCCGTCAGGTTAAGATGACCACTTACTTTGGATACATAGATGTCCAACAGTCCATCTCCATTGATATCGACCGTAGTAACCCCCGTGGTCCAGCCAGAATCGTTGGCAATACCTGAAGGCATAGTGATGTCCTTGAAGCGCAAGTTGCCTTGATTGAGATAAAGTTGATCGGCACCCTGATTGGAGCTGAAATAAATATCAAGTAATCCGTCCTGATTAAAATCACCCAGAGCAACACCAGCTCCATTGTAAAAATAGAGGTAGTTTAGGATGTTTAGGTCGGTGCTGCTCTCCAGGGTATTTTGAAAGCTAATGTCTTGAGGATCGAGTTCGTAAAACAACGATTCCTGGCCGCGATCCTGTTGACAGGAGCAGAATACCATGAAGACCAAAATGACGTAAATCGTATAGCGCAAGGGGTTCAAACTAGGGAGCGTAAAAATAAAAAAAAGAGGACTACCGAAGTAGTCCTCTTTGGATTATAAGATATTAAAATCGCTTAGTAACCAGGATTTTGAACCAGGTTTGGATTTAATAATACTTGACTAGCTGGAATCGGGAACAAGTTTCTTGCTGGGTTACCCACTTCTGCTGGAGCCTTAAGTTCCCAATCTCTGGTGAATTGACCAAAACGAACCATGTCGTTACGTCTCCAGAATTCCGCATAAAGCTCACGTCCACGCTCGTCCAATAAATCTTGCTCAGAAACACTTCCTAAAGGAGAGGCATCTCTTAATACGCGTAATTCATTAACTAGCGCTGTAGCGTCTCCACCACCTCTTAAGATGGCTTCTGCTTTCATCAGATGTGCATCTGCATAACGGAAGAAAATCTCATGACTGGTGAATCCACCGTAACGTGGGTTGTATTTCATCACACGGATACCCGTAGTCTCACTGTTGTTGATTAAGGAAGAATTCCCTTGTCCGTCAACGAATTGTCTTTTGAAGGTAAGTGGGTTACCACCACGATCGTTAAGCGGAGTTCCATCAGCCGCATACTGCTGTCCAATAAGGAATCCGAAACCTACACCAGAACCATCAGCAAACCCATCGTCATTGTTGTCTGTGCTTCCTTCAAAAGAACCGGCAGGAACTCCCACCGTAGGTACGAAACCTCTACGTTCTTCCTGACCGGAGCCTGGAGTATTGATGTTAGGATCTCCTTCGAAAAGGTCATAGTACTCAGCCAAAGTAGAGAAGCCATTCCAACCCCCACCGGCAATTACCGGAGCCTGGTTGTAGTGAAGTCCGTTCCAAATACGGTTACCAACAGAAGTTGGTACGAACCAAATGGTTTCGTTATCTAAGTCTTCTCTAAAGATATCAAAGTATCCGTCTACTAAACCGTAACCGTCAGCTGCAATTTGATCAACTAGAGAAACCACCTGATCCATATCAGCACTTGCTGGAGAGGTTCCAAGATAGATATGCTTGTTCAAAAGAACTTTGGCCAATAGATAACGTGCTGCCGCTTTGTTAGGGCGGTCATTTCCTTGACCAGGACCTTCAGTCGCTAAACCGGCGATCGCGTCATTAAGATCAGCAACAATCAGATTAACGGCTTCCTCTCCGGTGATCACTGCGGGATCCACAAAGGGAGTATCTTCTACGTCACGAATGGGTACTTGTCCGTAATTGTCTAGTATCACCCAAACGCCTAACGCTCTTAAGAAAGAGGCATTGGCTTTAATGGAAGCATCGGCCTGAGTCAAATCAGACAATACCTGTGCGGCCTGGAAGTGTACGTTATTCCACTGGTTCCAAACAGCAAGGATATAGTTGTGATCGGCTCTCCAGTCATGCTGGTGAAGCTGTCTCCAGATTCCGTTATCTCCCCAGTCAGCTCCACGGGTAGGAATAAGAGCTGCGTCGGTGGTCACTTCCTCCAGTGCAAAAAGATCTGCCTGGTTTCCAATCAGTCCGTTCAATTGATTGTAGATGTTGTCTACAAAAGACTCCGGATCAGTAACTCCCTGAAAAGCGGAGTCATTGGCGTCGATAAATTGTGAGTCGGTAGGCTCGATCTCCAGATCAGTACAGGAGATAAAGAGCGCTACTCCAGAAAGTGCCGCCAAGAACACTTTGGGTACTCGTTTTAACATGTTGTTTTTCATATTCATTTTTTTAAGATTTAGAATCTGGCGTTGATGCCAAAAGTAAATGTTCTTGGTCGTGGAAAGGATGCATAATCAATACCAGCAGTAGGTATTGCAGAAGCATTAAGAGCTCCGGTATTTACTGATATTTCAGGATCTAGACCACTGTAATCGGTGATCAAGAATAAGTTCTGTCCGGTAATAGAAAAGCGTAAGGCATCCAGAAATCCTTCACCACTGATGGGGAAATTATATCCAATGGAAGCATTTTGCATACGGATAAAATCTCCTTTTTCTAAGAAACGGGTGGAAACGGCCACTGTAGAGGCCGGATTCTCATTATTGTCTACAACACTTTGTGTTACGTTTTTACCGATCAACAAACCACTCTTGGTAAAGAAGGCATTAGCAGTCGCGTTATAGACAGAGAATCCAAACTGTCCGTTAAAGAAGGCACTCGCGTCAAATCGTTTGTAACGGAAATTTAAAGACAAACCAGCAAATACATCCGGCTGAGCATCTTCTCCAACAAATTTCTTATCCGCATCCGGATCACCAACTCCATTGCCGTCTACGTCGAGGTAGGTTGGGTTTCCATTAGAATCGAATCCGGTAAATTCAGCCATGAAATAAGAAAAGAGTGGCTGACCGTCCTCCAGGCGCTGTGCGAAGGCATTGGTCAAACCATTACCTCGAATCGCTCCGGTATTGATCGGAACAGGTACGTCCTGTACGTCATTTTCATTATAGGAGATATTGAAACTAGTAGAGAAAGTCACATCTTCCGTATCAACGAAGTCGTAGTTCAATTGTAATTCAACACCCTGGTTGATGATCACACCTTCGTCCAAGTTACTAAAAATAGTACCTCCTCCACCGGCTGGTGCTGCAAGCTCTCTAGTCAATAATAGATTATCCGTCTCTTTGCGGTATACGTTGACAGTACCATTGAATCGATCGTTATTGATTCCAAAATCAAGTCCGACGTTGTAGTCTGTAGTTGACTCCCATTGAAGTTCCGGATTCGGGAATCCTCCAACAATAAAGGTACCTGGGCGCGGAAGTACTTCCAGGTTATTGGTAATACCACCGCCGGCTGCAGCCTCACGTTGGATGAAGAGTCCGTATCCAAGACCTTCCTGGCTACCTACAACCCCAGCCCCTAAACGCAGTTTAAGCGTAGAGAATGCAGAGTCGCTCATAAAGTCTTCCTTATGGATTTGCCAGGCAAAAGCACCGGAAGGGAAATATCCATAACGATTGTCCTGTCCAAAAGTAGATGAACCATCTGCTCTTGCTGTAGCCGTAAATAGGTACTTTTCAGCAAGGGTGAAGTTGGCTCGAACGAAATAGGATTGTAATTCATCCGTATTATCAAATACTCCAGCCGTATAGGCTGGTATAGGACTTGTGATAGCACCTTCAATCTCACCAGTCGTATCAATTTCCGGGAACAGGCGGTTGACATAAGTACCGTCAACACCATAACCAAATACATTATAATCTCCCTCAATCAAGGCATCGATCTCATAAAAGGTATCGCGCAACTGATCGGAAATCTGTCCTAGATTATTGGTTCTAAAACCAGCTCCTTGAGCTTGAATTCCATTTCTGCTAAATTCTTGGTAAGAATAACCGGCAACTACATCTAAAACTGAATTACCGAAATCCTTGGTATAATTTAGTGTAGCTTCTAAAAGTGAGTTTTCTTGATCGAAAGTATTGAAGTTACCTCGTCCAATTTCAGAAACACCGTTTAGACCAAGAACATCAGGTGAAAAAGCGCGAATCGTTTCCGTATCGGATTTGTCATAACCTACGGTTACTTTGGCGCTCAATTCTTCCGTAATATCTACTTCAGCACTGATATTCCCAAGGAAACGGGTTGAATTGCTAAACCCTCTAAAGTTAGCCAAAAGACTTACCGGATTCAAAACATTACCCCCGGGAGTAAAGTTAGGATTGATGGGAGCGGTTGGGTTCTGTGTAATCGAAGCACCGATAAGGTCACCTGTAGATCCTACCTCGCCTGAAATAGGCGCACTATCATCATTCACTCGAGAAAGAGAAAGCTGCCCGGTAATGGTCACCCGACTGTCAAAGAAACGTTTGGTACCATTCAATCGACCTACGATTCGTTCTTGAGCTGTGTTTTCGACTACACCTTGTGTATTACTGTAACCAAAAGATGCTCTTAAGTTTCCAGTATCGAAACCTTTAGAGTAGCTTAAGTTGGTGTTGGCTGCACCAGCAGTTCTGGTGTAAAAATCCTGAAAGTCAGAATCAGCACCAAAATCAAGCGCGTTAGGGTCGTTACCTACATCAGCAATAGCCTCTAAGAATTGCTCGCGATTTAAAAGGTCGTATTCATTCAACGGACTTGAAGTACTTACAGAAGAGTTAAACTCCCAGGTCCCTTTTCCGGAACCACGTCCACTTTTGGTTTGAACGATAATTACCCCGTTCGCACCACGAGATCCGTAGATCGCCGTTGCAGAAGCATCTTTCAAGATCGAAATACTCTCAATATCATTTGGGTTTAGGAAGCTCAGTGGATTTCGCGAACCACCGGATCCAAGTCCTGCTATGTTTCCTGCTGGAGCTGTACCCGAAGTCAAAGGCACACCATCCACAACGAACAATGGGTTGTTTCCGGAACGAATGGAATTGCTACCCCGGATACGAACAGAAATAGCGGCTCCAGGCTCACCGGAAGACTCAGAAATCTGAACACCCGCGGTCTTACCCTGAATTAATTGTTCTGGTGATTGAATAACCCCCTGGTTAAACTCTTCAGAGGTTACCGCAGCCACCGAACCAGTTGCATCTTTAACCGTAGTGGCACCATAACCAATGAGTACAACCTCATCCAGTGCATTGTCCCCAACTAAGATGACATTAATATTACCACGTCCGTTAACCGGTATTAATTGCTCAGCGAATCCTACATAGCTGAATACCAAAGTAGCGTCTGTAGGTACATTCTCGAGCGTGTAATTCCCGTCGAAGTCTGTAGTCGTCCCGTTAGAGGTTCCCTGAACGATCACATTAGCTCCGGGTAATGGGCCATTTTCTTCAGATACCGCACCGGAAACAGTTATGGTCTGAGCATACGCCATGCTGGATAGCAAAAGCGCACTAAAAAGTAGCATACTTTTAAGTAAGACTTTCTTCATGAGTGTGTTGTTTAGATTAATTTTCTTGATTTTAAAGTGTATTTAGCGGTTAAATTTATGTAAAAAGTAGGTTAACAAAAAAGTTTTACCCACGTAAAATTACGAAAACGTTTGCGTTATAATAACTCGCTATGACTTGAATATCTGAAATAAAATTGATCTTTCACTGCGAATATGAAAATAATTTTGATTCTTATTTTGAATATGATAATCTAAGATTTAATAGATTTTACCTTATAACCTTTGATGTCCCATGTACGAAAAAATTAGCGTAGTATTTATAAGTCTTACTTTTATGGCCATGTCCTTAGTTCACAGTCATGCACAACAAGTGATCGGTCACCGCGGCGCCAAAGGGTATGTGGCCGAGAACACCCTTCCTTCTATAAAACGGGCTTTCGAACTGGGCGCTGACGGTATCGAGATTGACGTCTTCCGCATTCGGACTGGAGAGCTGGTGGTATTTCATGATGAGGATCTCGATCGATTGACTGGTCAAAGCGGGCTTATCGAAAATTGCACCTTAGAAGAAGTTCGGGCGCTTCGTGTGGCCGATGAATATCCCATTCCGCTACTGGAAGAAGTATTGGAGCTGCTGCCTCAAAATAAAATGATCAATATTGAACTGAAAGGTGCCGATACGGCGGCGCCTACATTGCATATGCTATACGGCTTGTTTGACCGTAAAATGCTTCAGCCGGAGCAGGTAATCATCTCTAGTTTTAATTGGGACGAACTACAGCGTTTGCGTACAACTGAAGCTCAACAGGCCACCAATTATATTGCGCTACGACTAGGAGTTCTTACGGAGGACGATCCGCTGGAGGCTCTGGAGATAGCTCAATCGTTAAAAGCCTTTTCCATTCATCCCAATTTTCAGCAGTTGAATGCTGAAAATACGAAAACGATTAAGTGGGCCGGATTTGAAATTTACGTGTGGACGGTCAACAGTCCCGAGGCGATCGAGCGTATGAAAGAACTACAAGTGGCAGGCATTATTACTGATTATCCAGACCGCATCTTTCCTTAGCCACTTATCTTTGCGCTATGGAATATGACGTTTTGATCATCGGGGGCGGTGCAGCAGGATTTTTCACCGCACTGAACGTTGCCCAGCAACGACCGGAGTGGAAGATCGCCATTTTGGAGCGCGGCAATGAATGCCTGACTAAGGTCAAGGTTTCGGGAGGCGGTCGATGCAATGTGACTCACGCTGAGTTTATTCCCAAGACCTTATCTACTAATTATCCGCGCGGAGAAAAAGAACTTTTGGGGCCTTTCCATTCCTTTATGACCGGGGATACCATGGGCTGGTTTGAAGAACGAGGCGTGGAGCTCAAGATTGAAGACGATGGACGGATGTTTCCGGTAACCGATGATTCGCAGACCATCATCGACTGCTTTTTGCGAGAAGCGCAACAGCTAAACATTAAGGTGGCGCTCAAGCAAGCGGTTCAACAGTTGGAGCCTCCGGGTGGCGACCGACCGCTCTGGACGGTTAAGACCAAAGACCAAATTTGGAAAGGCTCGCAGCTGATGCTGGCCACCGGCAGTAATCCAAAGATCTGGAAACTACTGGAAGAATTAGGACACACCATTTCACCGGCCGTACCCTCGCTTTTCACCTTCAATATTCAGGACTCGCGCATAGCCGATCTGCCCGGTCTGGCCACTGAAGCCCGGGTACAGGTTCTGGATGAGTCAGGACAGCCCACAGTTTTGGAAGCTACCGGGCCTTTGCTGATCACCCACTGGGGCATGAGCGGTCCGGCCATTCTGCGCCTTTCTGCCTGGGGTGCACAGACCCTGCATATGCATTCGTATCAGTTTGATATCGCGGTCAATTGGTTAGGATACATAGAGGAAGAAGAGGTGGCTCTACGCTTACGCGAAATCAAACAGGCGCGAGGTAAAAAACAAGTCAGCACGGAAGCTGCTTTCGATTTGCCTAAACGACTCTGGCGTAATCTGGTCCGTGCCGCGCAAATACGTACCCAAGAACGCTGGGCTGATCTTACTCGTGATCAATTATCAGCGCTCACCCGGGAGCTGGTCAGGGGAACATTTCGCGTCAGCGGAAAAAGCACCTTCAAAGAAGAGTTTGTCACCGCCGGCGGTGTGGCTCTTGATGAAATCGATTTTCGAAGTTTTTCCAGTAAATTATTCCCCCAATTGTTTTTTGCGGGAGAAGTGATGAATGTAGACGCCATCACTGGAGGTTTCAATTTTCAGAACGCCTGGACGGGAGGATTTATCGCCGCTCAGGCCATGGCAAAAAAATAGCGGATGACCACCTATATCGCCTTACTTCGTGGGATCAATGTGGCAGGCAAACATCGGGTGCCCATGAAAGACTTACGCAGCTTGATGGAAGGGCAGGGCTACCGCAAGGTGACGACCTACATACAAAGTGGAAATCTGGTATTCCAGGCTCCTCCAAGCTCTACCTTGAGAGCAGACCTGGAAACCCTAATTCAACAACATTTTGGTTTTGAGGTGCCGGTTTGGATCGCTGAACCTAGTGAGCTGCAACGTATTCATGACGCCTGTCCTTTTCAGGAGCCGGAAAAACAGCAAAGCTATTTCACCTTTCCTTCTCAACCATTGTCAACAGCTGCAGTAACCTTAGCCGCCACGTTTGAAAGACCCATGGAGCAGGTGATGATAACCGCCGCATGCATTTATTCTTATTTTGAACAGGGCTACGGCCGATCCAAAATGAACAATACCTTTTGGGAAACTAAATTGGGAGTAGACTGCACCACACGTAATTATAGAACGGTTTGTAAGTTACTAGCTCTGGCGTCACAGGATTAATCAGCTGTTTAATCGCCAGATCTCAAAGTTGAGCGCAGTGGCAAACGCGATCCAAACCGCATAAGGGATCAACAAGTATGCGGCCTTGCTATGAACTACCTTAAACCATTTGATGGTAAAAAGCAGGACTATAAATAAGGTCAGGATGATCAAAAGGGCCCATAATGGACTTTCCAATCCAAAAAACAGCACCGACCAGGATGCGTTCAGGATGAGCTGAAAACCAAAATGATACAAAGCCGTTTTTACCCACTTATGATAAAAACCCCGGCTCCACACCAGGCCGGCTGAAATACCCATAAGAATATAAAGCACGATCCAAACCGGGGCAAATAGCCAATTGGGCGGAGTGAATGCGGGCTTAGTCAGGGTGGGGTACCAGGTATGGATACTGCTCTGAGTAGCATAGCTGGCCAATAAACCGACCAACAAGCAGAGGGTCACTGCAATTCCGATTTTAACGAGTTGGGACTGACGCATGGGCTATTCCTGATTGCCCTAAAATAGAACTAATTTATTTTTTACGAAAAGTGAAGTCCGTTTAAGAAGCTGTAAAGACTTTTATGCTTTTCTAAAGAAAGCAATTCATTAGCGCAGCCTATATTTGCGGCATGATCGATGAATCCTTTATAATCGGAAAGCCGCAAGCGCTTCCGGAGGTCTACCATACACGTTTTACGGCTCCCTCCAACATTGCCCTGGTTAAGTATTGGGGAAAGCACGGAACTCAATTGCCGCAAAATGCCAACATCAGCTTTACCCTGGATCACTGCCAAACGCAAACCAGTGTCGCCTTTGAAAAAAAGAAATCTCCAGATGAGCACATTTCCTTTGAAATCTTTTTGGACGGTCAACCAGCTCCCGATTTTAAACCCAAGATCGAGCAGTTCATCAAGCGTATTGTACCGTATCAGCCTTTCCTGAACAACTACACCCTGGAAATTCAAACCCGAAATACCTTTCCGCACAGTTCGGGAATAGCCTCCTCCGCAAGCGGAATGGCTGCTTTGGCTTGTTGCTTTATGGATTTTGAGCGTAGCTTGAACTCCGATATTACGGACATCCAGTTCAGGCAGAAAGCGTCTTTTCTGGCCCGCCTGGGGTCCGGGTCTGCAGCGCGCAGTATCGAAGGAGGTTTAATGACCTGGGGGGTGCACCCGGACCTGCCCGGAAGCAGCGACCGTTATGCGATCGCCTATCCGCATCAGGTGCACGAGCTGTTTACCACCTACCAGGACACCATACTGTTGGTCGATAAGGGAGAAAAACAGGTCAGTAGTACGGTGGGTCACCGCCTGATGCATGGGCACGCTTTCGCGAAAGCGCGTTTTGAGCAGGCCAACGAGCAAATGAGCAAACTCATACCGGTTCTGAAAGCCGGAGATCTCGATACGTTTATGAAGATCGTTGAAATGGAAGCATTGAGCTTACATGCCATGATGATGACCGCTGATCCCTATTTTATGCTCATGAAACCTAATACCCTGGAGATCATACAGAAAGTCTGGGACTACCGGAAATCGGAAGGGGTGCCGCTCTGCTTTACCCTGGATGCCGGTGCCAACGTACATCTGTTGTATCCGGAAACAGCCAAAGAGCAGGCCTTGCAATTTATTGAAGACGAGCTCGTTGTACATTGTCAAAATGGGCAGTATATTTGCGACCGGGTGGGCAAAGGCGCAAAAAATACGTACCTTTAACTAGCCTTAAAAATCGAAACCTTGAAAGGACCTCTTTTTTACTCTAAAATTCTGCTCTTTGGTGAGTATGGTATCATCAAAGACTCCAAAGGACTCTCCATTCCTTATAATTTTTACAATGGAGCCCTCAAGAAAGATGGGGCTCAGACGGAAGCCGCTCTGCAATCCAATAAGAATTTAGAGCGTTTCGCCAAGTATCTGAAAACTTTAGAGGAGCAAGTCGAGTTCGATCTGGCTACCCTTGAAAAAGACGTGGCTGAGGGCATGTATTTTGACAGCAGCATTCCGCAAGGTTATGGAGTGGGAAGTAGTGGTGCCTTGGTAGCCGCTATCTATGATAAATATGCCATTGATAAAATTACGGTTCTCGAAAACCTGACCCGGGATAAGCTTTTGGAGTTGAAGGCCATTTTTGGAAAAATGGAATCCTTCTTCCACGGTAAGTCGTCCGGCTTAGATCCGTTGAATTCTTATTTAAGCCTGCCCATTCTGATCAATAGTCAGGACCATATCGAGCCTGCCGGGATTCCTTCTCAGACTCCCGACGGAAAAGGAGCAGTCTTTCTGTTAGACAGTGGAATTGTTGGAGAGACAGCGCCTATGGTGTCTATCTTTATGGAAAATATGAAGCAGGAAGGTTTTCGCAATATGCTGAAGGAGAAGTTTGTGAAATATACCGATGCCTGTGTGGACGACTTTCTCAAGGGAGATGTCAAATCTTTGTTCGGGAATGTCAAACATCTTTCCAAGACCGTGCTCAATCATTTTAAACCCATGATCCCAGCTCAGTTCCATAAACTGTGGCAAAACGGACTGGAAACCAATGACTACTACCTGAAGTTATGTGGCTCCGGTGGAGGGGGTTATATCCTGGGTTTTACGGAAGATATCGATAAGGCGCGCGAAGCACTAAAAGACTATAAGCTGGAAGTGGTCTATAACTTCTAGACACCGCCTCCCATTCTCAATCTATTCTGCCTTTTATGTCAACGGCTGCCAACAACCGACTCTTTCTGAAATTGTTCGGCCTGTTCAGTGTAGTGCGTGGATACAATATTCTTGTCATTACCCTGGCGCAATACCTCTCGGCCATTTATATTTTGTCTCCTGAGTTACCGGTGCGTGAAGTGCTTTTCGATCCCAATCTGTTTTTGCTGGTGCTTTCCAGCGGATTGACCATTGCAGCAGGATACATCATCAATAATTTTTACGACAGTGAGAAAGATCTGATCAACCGCCCGCGTAAAACCATGTTGGATCGGGTGGTGAGTCAGCGCACTAAGATCGTGTTCTATTTTGTGCTCAATTTCCTTTCGATCATCGTCGCGAGTTACGTATCCTTTCGGGCCGTGCTCTTTTTTTCAATCTATATTTTTGGGATCTGGATCTACTCCCACCGACTCAAAAAAATACCGTTCATCGGCAACCTGACTTCTGCCATTCTGGCCGTCACTCCCTTCTTTGCCGTCTTTATCTACTACGCCAATTTTGAGCTAGTCATTTTCGTGCATGCGACCTTTCTTTTTCTGGTCTTAGCCATGCGCGAAATGGTCAAAGATCTGGAGAATATGCGTGGGGATCTTGCCCAAAACTACCGCACCATTCCCATTGTTTTTGGGGAACGTACCGCCAAGTCGCTGCTTACTGCCCTGGTGGGCCTCACCGTGATCCCGATCTATTTGCTGATCAATTATTTTGAGATCGGGCATATGTACCTCTACTTCTACGCCAGCGTTGTTTTATTATTGCTCTTTCTGGCGCTGCTATGGCGTTCCCGGTCAAGACCCCACTACCTCTTGCTGCACAACATTTTAAAACTCATTGTGGTGGCCGGAGTATTCTGTATTTTGCTGATCGATATTGACGTTGTACTAAACCGTATTTAATGGGGAAGAATTCAAATACCTTAAAAGTAGCCCTGGCCCAGATCGCTCCGGTCTGGCTGGATCGAAAAGCCACCACAGCAAAAATAAAAGCAGCCATGGAAGAGGCTGCCCGTGAGGAGGCCGAATTGATCGTGTTCGGAGAGGGTTTGCTGCCCGGTTATCCGTTCTGGTTAGCCTTGACCAATGGCGCTTCCTGGAATAACCGTGTCGTTAAAGAACTGCATGCGCATTACACGCGCAACGCCGTCCAGATTGAGCGTGGAGATCTGGAAGAGGTGTGTGCGCTTTCGCGAAAGCATCAACTGGCTACTTATCTGGGGATCATCGAGCGCCCGGTAGATCGTGGAGGGCATAGCCTTTACGCCTCTTTGGTCTATATTGATGCCACCGGAAGTATCCGGTCTGTACATCGCAAACTACAGCCCACCTATGATGAGCGCCTGACCTGGGCTCCTGGAGACGGTCACGGACTTCAAGTACATCCCTTAAAACAATTTACCGTTGGTGGATTGAATTGCTGGGAGAATTGGATGCCCTTACCCAGAGCCTCCCTCTATGCCCAGGGTGAGAATCTGCACGTAGCGGTCTGGCCCGGAAGCGATCACAATACCAAAGACATTACTCGTTTTATCGCCAGAGAATCCCGCTCTTTCGTGATCTCTGTTTCCGCTCTAATGAAGCGAGAAGATTTTCCCAAAGACACCCCGCATTTAGATGAAATTCTCAAAGAAGCTCCGGATGTCCTGGCTAATGGAGGTTCTTGCCTGGCCGGGCCCGATGGGGAATGGGTGGTGGAGCCTGTGCTTCATGAGGAGGGATTGATCTACCAGACCATCGACTTTAATCGGGTGTATGAAGAGCGGCAGAATTTTGATCCGGTAGGGCATTACAGCCGTCCTGATGTGACCCAGTTGACTGTGAATCGCAGTCGGCAATCCACCCTGAAAATCAACGATTAAGCAGACTTTAGCTTACTTTTCTTTTTTTGAGCATAGCTTCTTGCAGCGTGTTTCAATAATGTACCTTTGCAAAAATTTTAAACATGAGCAGAGAACGCCAGGGAAGCGGAAAAGGAAGAACGAGTGGGCGACAGCAATCAGGTACCTCCAAGCCATCGGGCCGAGGAGGTCAGCACAAAAGTGATCGCAGTCCGGCACGAGGCAATGCTCCAATTCGAAAGAAACCCGGAAAGAATACGTCTACCTCTTCCTCTACGAAGACTTCAGACACTATCCGTTTGAATAAATACATCGCTAACTCCGGCATGTGTTCCCGCCGTGAGGCCGATATGTATATCGCGACCGGAAACATTACCGTCAACGGTCAGGTCATCAATGAGATGGGTTATCAGGTGAAACGGGAGGATGATGTTCGTTTTGACGGACGCCGCATTCAACCGGAGCCACAAGCTTATGTGTTATTGAATAAACCCAAAGGCTTCGCGGTTACCACCAGCAATGAAAAGGGGATGACGGTCATGGATCTGGTTTCCGGAGCGACCAAGGCCCGTATAAAGCCCATCGGCAGATTGGGAAGAAACGCCTCCGGATTATTACTCTTTACCAATGATGATACGATTCACCAAAAGTTCACCAACTCAAAAAAAGGGGTGGAAAAGCTCTACCATCTCGAGCTCAATAAAAATTTGAAGCCGGAGCACTTTCAAAAGATTCAGGAAGGTCTGACCATCGAAGGAAAGAAGGTAACGGTAGAAGAGATCAGCTATGTACACGATGCTCCTCAAACCCAAGTAGGTCTTAAGATCAAGAATACGGGTAGCGGGGTCATTAGAAGCATCTTCGATCATCTGGGCTATCAGTTGATCAAAGTGGACCGGGTGATGATCGGTTCGCTGACTAAGAAAGATCTTGCACGCGGTCGGTGGAGGCATCTTACCCAACTGGAAGTCAATAGCTTGAGAATGCTTTAAGCCGTCTTTTTTTACTGCATTAACTTTGTGTAAACCCTGCAATAAATTTTTGTGAGAACTCGGTGATGTCTTATTTTCACTGCTGTCAAAACACTAGATGAATACAAAATACATAGACCTTATTGATCAATCGTTCTATTTTCCTCAGGAAGAATTCAAAACGGTTGACGATCAACTTCAATTTCACGGAATCGATCTGATGCAACTGGTAGAGCAGTATGGAGCTCCCCTAAAGTTCACTTACTTACCCAAGATCAGCGATAATATCAATCGGGCCAAAGTGTGGTTTTCCAAGGCCATGCAAAAGCATGATTACAAGGGCTCCTACAACTATTGCTACTGCACCAAAAGCTCTCATTTCAAGCACGTACTGCATGAAGCGCTTAAGAACGATATTCACATAGAAACCAGTTCAGCTTTTGATATTGAGATTGTAGAACGCCTGAAAAAGGAAGGAAAGATTTCCAAAGACACTTATGTGCTCTGTAATGGCTTCAAACGGGATCAATACGTCACCAATATTGGCCGTTTGATTAATGAGGGACATCGAAACTGCCTGCCTATAATTGATAATTATGAAGAATTGGATCTGCTTTCAGAGGCGATCGATGGTGACTTCCAGGTGGGCGTACGTATTGCATCCGAAGAGGAGCCAAAATTTGAGTTCTATACCTCGCGCCTTGGAATCGGATACAAGAATATTGTTCCTTTTTACGAAGATCAGATCAAGAACAATGATAAGGTGGAGCTTAAAATGCTACACTTCTTTATCAATACCGGAATTCGCGACAATGCCTATTACTGGAACGAACTGGTCAAGTGTCTAAAAGTGTATACCCGTCTCAAGAAGGTATGTCCAACACTTGACAGTTTGAACATTGGAGGAGGTTTTCCCATTAAGAACTCGCTCGGTTTTGAATACGACTACGAATACATGGTCGATGAGATCGTCAACCAGATCAACATAACCTGTCAGGAAGCTGAAGTATCCGTGCCTCATATTTTTACTGAGTTTGGGAGCTTTACGGTGGGCGAAAGCGGAGGAGCGATCTATCAGGTGCTCTATCAAAAGCAACAAAATGACCGGGAGAAATGGAACATGATCAACTCTTCCTTCATTACCACACTTCCCGATACCTGGGCGATCAGCAAACGCTTCATCATGTTGCCCATCAACCGCTGGCAGGATGAATACGAACGGGTACTTTTAGGCGGACTTACCTGTGATAGCGACGACTATTACAACAGTGAACAACATGCCAACGCCATTTACCTGCCTCGCTTTAAAAAAGACAAACCATTATATATAGGATTTTTCAATACCGGTGCCTATCAGGATACCATTGGCGGTTACGGTGGATTGCAGCATTGCCTGATACCGCAGCCCAAACAATTGTTGATCGATCGCGATAAAGATGGAAATTTAATAACTTCGGTTTTTAACGAGCAGCAAACCGCTGTGGATATGCTTAAAATTCTTGGATATGACAACCACTAAAAACTATGCGGGTATTCCGGATGCTTTCGCGAAAGCGGAAACCTCAAAAGTCATTTTGATCCCGGTACCTTATGATGGAACGAGCACCTGGCAAAAGGGTGCAGATAAAGGGCCTGCAGCCTTCCTCGAAGCTTCGGAGAACATGGAGCTCTACGATATTGAAACCGCTACCGAGGTGTATCAGCAGGGTATCTATCTGGCCGATGCCATTACTGAAAACAGCTCTCCCGAGGCCATGGTTGACGCCGTGCATGAAGTGGTTAAAGAATACATCAAGAAGAACAAATTCGTCACCTTATTTGGAGGGGAGCATTCGATCTCTATAGGGAGTATTCGTGCCTTTAATGAATGTTTCGATGACCTAACCGTCCTGCAAATTGATGCCCATGCTGATTTACGCAAGGAGTACGAAGGCAGTAGTTGCAATCATGCCTGTGCGGTTTATGAAGCCAGCCAGCAGGCCAATCTGGTGCAGGTGGGCATTCGCAGTATGGATAGCGTGGAAAAGGACGTCAATAATGAAGATAATATCTTCTTTGCTCACGAAATGGCTAAAGACGAATACTGGCCGGATACTGCGATCGAGCAGATGACCGAAAATGTATTTATTACCATAGATCTGGACGGATTAGACCCCTCCATCTGTCCGGCAACAGGAACTCCCGAACCTGGAGGATTATTCTGGTACGAAACCCTGGACTTCTTAAAACGGGTATTCGAGGAGAAAAATGTGGTGGGCTTTGATATTGTAGAGCTATGTCCCTTGCCAGAGGACAAGTCGTCGAACTTTTTAGCCGCCAAACTCTACTACAAAATGCTGTCGTATAAATTCATGGGTACTGATATAGACGAAGAATACGACAATACCTTTGATTCGAGTGGATCGGGGAAAACCAATTCAAAATTTGAAGATGACGATGAGTACTAACAAGCCGATCACCCAATTCATAGAAAAATACTTTTTACACTTTAATGCCGCAGCCCTGGTGGATGCAGCTAAGGGATACGAAGATCAACTCAATCAAGGGGCTAAAATGCTGGTTTCACTGGCCGGTGCCATGAGTACAGCCGAACTGGGTAAAATATTCGCGGAGATGATTCGTCAGGATAAAGTGCACATCATCAGTTGTACCGGAGCCAACCTGGAAGAGGACATCATGAATCTGGTAGCGCACTCCCATTACAAACGTGTGCCTAACTACCGGGATCTGACCCCTCAGGAGGAGTGGGATCTTTTGGAAAAAGGCTTGAACCGAGTGACCGATACCTGCATCCCGGAAGAGGAGGCCTTCAGAAGACTACAGCAGCACATCTATAAAATCTGGAAAGAGGCCGATGAAAAAGGCGAGCGCTATCTCCCCCACGAGTACATGTACAAGATGCTCTTGAGCGGCGTTTTGGAGGAGCACTACGAAATCGATCTTAAAGACAGCTGGATGTATGCGGCGGCAGAAAAGAATTTACCCATCATCTGCCCGGGCTGGGAAGATAGCACTATGGGGAACATTTTTGCGTCCTACGTGTTAAAAGGCGATTTAAAAGCCAGCACCATGAAATCGGGTATTGAATACATGACGTTCCTCGCTGATTGGTACACAGATAACTCAGAACACGGAATCGGATTCTTTCAGATTGGTGGAGGAATTGCCGGCGATTTCCCCATCTGCGTAGTGCCTATGCTCTATCAGGATATGGAACGCACAGACACCCCATTCTGGAGCTATTTTTGTCAAATTTCAGATTCCACCACCAGCTACGGAAGTTACTCTGGTGCAGTGCCTAACGAAAAGATCACCTGGGGTAAATTGGATATCGATACCCCGAAATTTATAATTGAAAGCGACGCCACTATTGTGGCACCATTAATTTTTGCATATTTACTGCAGATGTAATCAACTATTCAACACCCAAAGACTACACAAGCTATGAATACGAAAAAACGTGTCATCGTTGATTTTAAGAAACTGACTCCGGAAGTGTTGAAACTTCTGGTAGAAAAATACCCGGACGGCTATGACGATCTTAATGTCATTCGATTTAAAAATGCCAAAGGCGAGAGTATAGAAGCCGTTGAAGTGGAAACGGAGGACACCAAATACCTGGTGAAGATCAGCGCCAAACTAGAGCGTACTATGGAAGCCTACGACGAGGAGGATTACGCCGAGTTTGAGGACGATGATCCGACTGCCGTACAAGCTCCGGAAATTCCGGAACCGGAAGAGGATATGGAAGAGGACGACGACTAATCGTCATCCTAGACTGAGGAGAGATTTATATGCAGGAGAAAATTGAAAATATCGAGCTGAAGTACCTGACGCTCGAAGACTATCGCCAACTTAAAAATGCCATTGTTCAGACCTACGCCGGAATGCCCAATTCCTACTGGGAGGAAAGTCAGATCGCTAAACTGATTGAAGTATTTCCCCAGGGGCAGGTCGTGCTCAAAGCCAATGATGAGATCGCCGGCTGCGCCCTATCGTTGATCGTAGATTACAATCGCTTCAGTAAGAACCACAACTATGACCAGATCACGGGCAATGACACCTTCAGTACCCACGATGAAAATGGAGACCTGTTGTATGGGATCGACGTATTTATCAAAGAAAATTTCAGGGGCATGCGGCTGGGTCGCCGACTGTATGACTACCGAAAAGAGCTCTGCGAACAGCGTAACCTTAAGGGAATTGCGTTTGGCGGCAGGATGCCCAACTACTATCAGTATTCCAAAGAATTAACGCCCAAACAGTACATTGAAAAGGTGAAGTCACGGGAAATTAAAGATCCCGTACTCAATTTTCAGATCGCCAATGACTTCCATCCTTCTCGGGTGCTTAAGAATTATCTTAAGGGCGATAAGGCTTCCCGCGATTATGCGGTGCTGATGGAGTGGGATAATATCTACTACGAAGAACCAGCAGCCGTTGAGGAGCCCAGTTCTACCAAAACGGTGGTGCGTCTGGGGCTCATCCAGTGGCAAATGCGCCTCTACGATGGTTTTGAAGATGTCATGCAGCAGGCCGAGTATTTTATCGATACCGTAGCCGGGTACCGAAGTGATTTCGCCCTATTCCCGGAATTCTTTAACGCTCCCCTGATGGCGGAGTACAACCATTTGAGTGAGCCGGAAGCCATTCGAAAACTAGCCGAATATACCGAGCGGATCAAAGACCGAATGTCTCAGTTTTCTGTCTCCTACAACATCAATATCATCACCGGGAGCATGCCTGAGGTAGTGGACGGCAAACTCTACAATGCCGGTTATTTATGCAAACGAGACGGTTCGGTAGAACGCTTTGAAAAAATACACGTGACTCCCGATGAGGCTAAAGTCTGGGGTATGCAACCGGGCAACGCCGTACAGGTGTACGACACCGATTGTGGCAAGATTGGCATCCTAATTTGCTACGACAGTGAATTCCCGGAACTTTCCCGATTACTGGCCCTGGAAGGCATGGATATTCTTTTTGTTCCCTTTTTGACCGATACGCAAAATGGCTATTCCCGGGTGCGTCGCTGTTGTCAGGCCCGTGCTATTGAGAACGAATGCTATGTGGCCATTGCCGGTAGTGTAGGGAACTTACCCAAAGTACACAACATGGACATTCAATACGCCCAGAGTGCCGTGTTCACCCCCTGTGATTTTGCCTTTCCGAATAACGGGGTCAAGGCTGAAACCACACCCAATACCGAAATGATCTTAGTGGCCGATGTGGATATTGATCTGCTGCGTGAGCTTAACGCTTATGGAAGTGTCAGAAATCTCAAGGACCGGCGGGAAGATATTTATACTTTAAAGCGTTCTTAGTCCAGCTTTAAATTCATGCCGGGATTGGTTACCTTGCGCCTTTAAATTTGACTATGTCTTATCGCCTGACCATTATCGTTCCTGTTTATAATGAAGAAGACAATCTGGAGCGGGTAGAAACGGAGTTTTTAAAATTTCTACCTACTGCTTCCGCGAAAGCGAAAGTGCTTTTCGTCAATGACGGATCTAAGGATGACAGTCAGCGGCTGATCGAAGCCATCTGTGCGCGAAATGCCGATTTTGAATACCTTTCTTTTAAGCAAAATGCGGGATTGAGCGCCGCCATCAAAGCGGGGTTTGACCACGCCACCACCGAGCTGGTGGGCTATATTGACAGCGATCTGCAAACAAGTCCGGAGGATTTTAATTTATTATTAGAGCAGATTGGGCCTTACGATCTGGTCACTGGCGTACGTGCTAACCGTAAGGATAGTTTTGTCAAAAACGCTTCCTCCAAGATTGCTAACGGGATTCGCAGGGCCTTTACCCACGACGGGATGGACGATACGGGCTGCCCACTCAAAATCATCAAGACCGATTACGCCAAGCGCATTCCCATGTTTAAGGGATTGCACCGCTTTCTACCGGCCATGATCTTACTACAAAATGGCAAGGTTCTTCAGGTGCCGGTACAACACTTTCCCAGAGTGGCCGGACAGGCCAAATTTGGTTTATGGAACCGATTACTCGGACCATTAGCCGACTGTTTTGCCTACCTCTGGATGAAAAAGAAATACATCAATTATCAAGTAGCCAAAACCAGCGATGGACAGTAGTTGGTGGGTCTATGCCATAGGTTTTAGCGCTCAGATCCTGTTCTCGGGCCGACTCGCGGTGCAGTGGATCCTTTCTGAAAAAAGCAAAACGGTGGTCACGCCCATCACCTTTTGGTGGCTTAGTTTGGCTGCCTCTTTTTTGTTGTTTGTCTACGGTTATCTCAGGGAAGATTTTGCGATCATGTTGGGCCAGACCTTGACATACTTCATCTATATCCGCAACCTACAGATCCAAAAACAATGGTACCGATTGCCCAGGGCCGCCCGGGCTTTCTTGTGGGTTTTTCCGGTGCTTATTGTGATCTACGGCTATAACAACGGGGACTACGATCTGCAAAAGTTATTTCAAAATGAGGCGATCCCACTTTGGTTATTGATTTTAGGCAGTGTAGCTCAGGTCGTATTTACCTTCCGCTTTATTTATCAATGGATCTACTCAGAGAAGCATCGTATTTCAACCCTACCCCAGGGATTTTGGATCTTGAGTTTGGTGGGCGCCCTGATGATCCTGACTTACGCGGTCCTTCGTCGGGATCCGGTCTTGTTTTTTGGGCATGTGATGGGAAGTGTAGTCTATATCCGAAATTTGATCTTAGGTAAGCAAAAGAAATGATAGCTCTGCTGGAGAAATATCCTAAGACTACCCTCTTCACGCTAGTGTTGCTCATGCTTTTGCCCCACCTCTCCATACTGGAGGTGACCATCATGGAAGCGCGTAATTTCATCACCGCTCGAGAGATGTTAACCTTAGATCATTGGCTGCTCACCACCATGAACGATGCTCCACGCTATGAGAAGCCACCACTACCTACCTGGCTATCGGCCCTATCTGCCTCCCTTTTTGGATTGCAGGTCTGGGCGCTGCGATTTCCGGCGGTCCTGATGGTGGCCTTTTTGGGCCTGGGTGTATTTGCGCTTTCGTGCTTAGTGTTCCGTAGTTCTCTTGAAAGGCATCAAACGGAGGGAGAAAAGCTAACCCTGGAACGAAGTCAAGCGCTACAGTACGGCTTAATCGCCGTGACTTCTTTTTATGTCATTGGGATCCTCTTTGAAGGCCCCTGGGATATCTACGCACATACCTTCACCTTGGGTGCGATTTATGGCCTGTATCGAGAATTTCAAGTAAAGCAATCTTTAGGAAATGTAGTCTTGGCCGGACTTTGTCTGGGAGCGGGGATATTAAGCAAAGGTCCTGTATCTCTATACGCCCTCTTTCTTCCGTTCTTGATCGCCTACGGAATGACCTACGGAGGCCGCACTCTATCCTCCCGCTGGAAAGCAATCGGTGGGGTACTGCTCATCGGATTACTGTCCGGTGGCTGGTGGTACGCCTATGTGCGTTGGGCAGATCCGGCGGCTTTTGAAGCCATCGCTGCACGAGAAACCGCTAATTGGGGAAGCTACAACATCAGACCCTTCTACTACTACTGGAGCTTTTTTACCCAGAGTGGAATCTGGACCCTTCCGGCGGTAATGGCTTTGATGTATCCCTACCTAAAATCCAGAGTAAAACACCTCAAAGCCTATCAATTGACATTTTGGTGGACGATTTCCGCGGTCATCCTGTTATCGGTCATCCCTGAAAAAAAATCCCGCTATCTAATGCCCGTGCTCATCCCTCTGGCAATGAATACAGGATTCTACATCCACTTCGTAATTCAGAAATTTAATCGATTCAAACAGGGTTGGGAGCGAATACCCGTGTATGTCCATTTTGGTCTGCTCGCTCTGATCGCGTTAAGCGTACCCATAGCACTCTACCTCCTGCTTGGTGATCAACTAAGCGGCTACTGGATTTGGTACACGCTACTTAGTCTGGCAAGTTTGATTCTGGGAGTCTTCTTACTGGTTCAACTCCGAAGAGGAGCAATTAAGACTGCTTTTTATGGAAGCATTGGTTTTGTTTTGGTTTTATTGATCTTCGGTTTTCCTTTGGCTAAAGTGGCGCAATCCAATCCAAACTATCGCTCTTTAGGTGAACTGCAGCAGATTGAACTACCGGTGTACGCCTGGGAAGAACCAGGACCGGAGGTGCTCTGGGATTACGGATCGGTCCTACCCCTACTAAGGAGCAGAGACACAAGCTTACCGGATAAATTAGGTGTTCTGGTCGACCTGGAAGCAGTGAACAGGCTCCAGGAGCAGTATCCGGACCGCCGCTTAATTCATCAGGCGACTTATGATCTGAATACGGTGGCACCTGATGAAAAAGGCCGCAAGGGCCGACTCACCATTGAGTACTATTGGTTGGTTAAATGAGGTTTCCTGGCAGAACCCCATCGGTAGGCCTGCCTTAGTTCGTAGATCGCAAGTCCAATAACCGTGAGATATTCTAGTGCGATCAGGAGGGGTCGTTCGGAAAATTCGGTCGCTCCATAGGCTGAATAGCTTAGAAATACAGTGAAGCTCCACAGAACTGGAAAGCGATAGCGCGTGAATATGCAGAGCAAAAGGGGAGTGGCCACATACCAGGGATGCACGGTAGTCGACAGTAGAAAGTAGAAACACACTCCAAACAGCGCAGCAGTAAGCCATTGTCGGGTGCCCCGATTATTACGTAGTAGGCTTAACCCAATTAGGAAAATCACGGTAACTACAGGCAGAATGGGTCCTACTTCTCCAATGATATTCCAGCCTTTGACCTGATAACCCACCCAACGGATCAGATAATAGACACTAGCATTGAACTCAAACTTTTGAAACCAAAGCGCTATCGTATCTCCGAAATGAGTAATAAACTCCCCTGACAAGACGGGCAGGAAGAAAACTAAGCTAGTCAAAAGCACCAGTCCGTAATAGGGGATGCTCTTCCAGGATGTGCTAAACAGCTTCCGGTACGATTCCTTTTGGTTCCATCGGCTAAGGTGTTGAATGAGTACAGGCAATAGCAATAAAGGAAGCAATTTGACAGCGATGGATGACGTCCAGGCAAAAGCACTTAAGATCCAACGCTTGCGGTGTAGCCAATAAATCCCTAAGAGTAGGAAGAAGAGCATCACCGACTCAAAATGTAAATTTCCGCTCATTTCGATGATGACGAAGGGATTCAGGATATACCAATAAATCCGCTGTACGGGTAAATTCAACTGCTCTAAAAGGCGCTTCCCAAACCAAAGAATTCCAAGCTCTGCACCTATGATTTGAAGGCGCAATACGATAACGCTTCCCAAAATGGATTGACCGGAGAGCAGCGCTGCTATTGCAAAACACAATTGATTTAAGGGTGGATAGTTGCTGTAGTGACTCGCATTGAGAGTTCCCATACCCGTAACCAATTCCCGGGCCTGAGGAACGATATTCCACAGGCCTTGATCCAGGTATTGTTCCGGAGTCGTTAGATAAGGATTGATCCCTTGTACGAGCAAGCGACCGTCCCATAAAAAGCGATAAAAATCCTGAGAGAGATTTGGGATGCTGGGAAGTAGCGCTAGGCGGAAAAGCAACGCCAATCCGGCTAGCGCCCAAAAATGCGGACTGAAACGCTGGATCAACTGGTAAGCGATCAAGAACAAGAGGAGGTAGGAAATAAGTAACTCTGTAAATTGGTCCCGCTCGAGTGCATAAGTCATCAGGCTGTACAGCAGTAATGATCCTATGGCGAATAAATAAAAAGACAGGGCTTTAGGCATAGTTCCATACTCAATCATTAGGCAAGGTACTACATCGATTCAAAAACTAAGGATTTTAGCAATTGGGCTCATCGCTTTAGTTTTCACAGAGCGTCAATTTTTACTGCCGATTTATTAACTTATGGCGTCAAAAAAATCACTTCATGAGAACAACTACGCTTAATCGGGCACTAATCGCTCTGGTGACCTTAATGACCTGCTTGGGTCATGCACAGTATGCCAATATCAATGACCTGGACCCGGTCGTTGAAGCCAAGATCGATTCCATAATCCAATTGATGACCATCGAAGAAAAGGTGGGTCAAATGAACCAGTACAACGGGAGCTGGGACCTTACCGGATCTCCGTCAAACATGGGCGATCAGGAAAAACTGGAACAATTGAAAAAGGGGCAGGTAGGCTCTATGCTGAATGTATTGACCGCAGAGGCCACCCGGGAGGCGCAACGTCTGGTGATGGAGAATACGCGTCTCAAAATCCCTTTGATTTTTGGATATGATGTTATTCATGGATATAAAACTATGTTTCCCATACCCTTGGGAGAAACAGCCAGTTGGGATATGGAAGCCCTGGAAAAAGGAGCCAGTATTGCGGCTAAAGAAACCGCAGCGGCCGGTGTACATTGGACCTTTGCACCCATGATCGACGTTTCTCGAGACGCTCGATGGGGACGCATCATGGAAGGGGCCGGGGAAGATCCTTACCTCAATGCAGTGGCCGGAGTGGCGCGTATACGGGGGTTTCAGGGGCAGGATTTAGCCAGTACAGCTACCATCGCTGCTTGTGCCAAACATTTCGCGGCTTATGGTTTCGCGGAAGCGGGAAGAGATTACAATACCGTCAATATGGGAGAGTCAGAACTTCAGAATGCCGTATTACTCCCCTTTAAAGCGGCATCCGAAGCCGGAGCAGCCACGTTTATGAATGCCTTTAATGAGATCGATGGGGTGCCTTCCACGGCCAGCACCTATCTGCAACGCGAAGTATTGAAAGGAAATTGGGATTATAAAGGCTTCGTCGTCTCCGATTGGGGTTCCATCAGTGAAATGATCACCCACGGTTTTGCTCGGGATAAAATGGAAGCAGCACGCTACGCCGTGACAGCGGGCAGTGATATGGATATGGAAGGCCATGTGTATGAAGTGGAACTAAAAGAGCTTACTGAAAAGGGTACTGTAGAAGAAGCCTTGCTTGACGATGCAGTGCGTAGAATACTTCGGGTGAAGTTTCAACTGGGGCTCTTTGATGATCCCTACAAATACAGCAATGCACAACGCGAAAAGGAAGTGCTCTTGGCGCCGGAACATTTGGAAGCGGCTCGCGATATTGCGAAAAAGTCCATTGTCCTTCTTAAAAATGAAAAGAACATGCTTCCCTTAAAAAATACGCTTAAAAGCATTGCGGTGATCGGTCCTTTGGCCGATGACAAAGATGCTCCATTAGGGAATTGGCGCGCACAAGCCGTGCCTAATTCAGCAGTATCCGTCTTGGAAGGAATCCGAGCGGCCAAGCCTTCGGGAACCCAAATATATTATGCAAAAGGGGCTGAGCTTTCTATCGGAGAACGCAGTTTCTTGATGCCGGTCACGATTAATGAAACGGATACTTCCGGTTTTGAGGAGGCGGTCGCTGCCGCGAAAAAGTCCGAAGTCGTGATCATGGTCCTGGGAGAGGACGCTTTCCAATCGGGCGAAGGTCGAAGCCAGGTGGACATTCAACTGGCGGGAGTGCAACAGGAATTATTGGATGCTGTACGTGCTGTCAATGAGAACATCATTCTGGTCTTGATGAACGGACGCCCCTTGGATATCAGTACGCCTAGTGAGCAATCCAAAGCGGTACTAGAAACCTGGTTGTTGGGTTCAGAATCCGGACATGCCATTGCTGATGTCTTATTTGGCAAATACAATCCTTCCGGAAAATTACCGGTATCCTTTCCACGCAGTGTCGGACAGGAGCCTTTGTACTACAATCAAAAAAATACAGGGAGACCCTCCAACCCCATCCACGTGACCTATTCGGGCTATATCGACTCTCCTAAAGATGCGTTATACCCTTTTGGATACGGATTGAGTTACACCACCTTTTCCTACGGGGCGCCAAGTTTGAGTGCCGGTAGTCTCAAAGGATCTGGAGAAGTCACCTTATCAGTGCCGGTAACGAATACAGGTAACTACGAGGGGAAAGAAGTGGTGCAACTGTACATCCGGGATCGGGTGGCCAGTCGGACACGTCCTGTTAAAGAACTGCGCGATTTTGAAGGGGTCACCTTAAAGCCCGGAGAAACGAAAACGGTACAATTTACTATCAGTTCAAAAACCCTGGAGTTTTATTCCATCAACAACCTCTGGGAAGCCGAAACCGGAAATTTTGATCTGATGGTGGGAGGAAACTCACGAGATGTGCTGTCGGTGCCATTGTCCTATGAAAAGTAATCTTACTGGCGCTGAGATCGCGCTTTTACCCAAACATTGAGCAATAAGCCAAAGACCACCAGTAGCATACCCAGAATGGGCCAGAGCGAATAGGTTTCGTCAAAGAAGAGAAATCCAAAGAACAGGGCATAGACCAATTCCATGTATTTGATGGGAGCCACGGTATTGGTGTCGGCTAATTGAAAGGCCCGGGTGAGAAATACCTGGCCAATCAATCCCAACACGCCTATGCTACAGACCCAAAACCACTCCAGACCTTGGGGCCAGCGCCAGTGCGCCACAAAGAACAAGCTGCCCACGATCGAGAAAACCATAAAGTAATTGATGATGGTGAGGTAATGTTCGCGGGACCCCAGGTAACGCACGATCACAAACACGGCGCCCACCATGAGTGAGGAAAGCAAAATCAGCGCAAAGCTGAGCGCATCAATCCGGATGTCTACGCCCTTCATCACGGCCGCACCTACCAGGGAGATGATCAGGGCTATCCATTGCCAGAAATGAACCCGTTCTCGGAGCAAAAAGAAGGCCAGAATAACGCTGAATATCGGAGCGGTATAGCGCAAGGCGACTGCAGAGCCCAAAGGGATGCGTTGAATAACCAAAAAGAAGAGAGCTAAAGAAATGAAGCTTAGTAGTCCGCGAAGGCTTAACCAAAAGCGGTGCTTTCCGAGGATTGGTATTTTTTTGTAGAGCATCCAGGGGAAAATAAAGACAAAAGTGCCTATCGCCCTAAAAAAGACCACTTGCAAGGGATGGAAGTCTTCGAGGTATTTCGCCAGCAGATTCATCCAGGCAAAGGCAAAAGCTGCGATCAGCATGTAAAGGATTCCTCGGGTCACGAATTGCGAAGTTAAAAAGTAAAGGAACGAAAATTAAGAGGAGCGGTCTTAAAAATCCTGAACAAGATAACTTCAATACTTGATCATTGATTACCGCTGTTAAAAATTAAAACCTACTGTCCCTTAGTGCAAAGGGGGAAGATTCCAAATAAAATCTCAAACGGAAAAGGATCTCTCGCGTCAGCTTCTCTCTGTCGGAATGACTCATTTTTTTGCAAAGCTTTATACTTTGGGTTTACCGGACGAAAAATTCGCGAAAGCTTAAAGCAAAAATTCTCTCAATTGATCTTTTCGATCAGTAAGTACGACTGATCATTGCGCACCGTTAAATTGCCTGTGGAGGTGGAAAAGTTTATTCTAAAATCAATGATTCCCGTAGCGGCTGTAATCACTACAACTCCGGCCATAGGAGCGTCACTAAAAGTGGAATTATTGCTTCCTGTGGTCACTGTACCTTGAGCTACCGTCGAAGCATTAAGGTCGGTACCGTCCAAACGCATGGTATAGTCATAGGAACCATCTTGACTCAAGCGCATACTGGAATGCACCTTATACACCCCCTGTGGAAGGGTGAGTGAAGTACCCGTGAAACTGGTGCCCGTGATGCTGTTGTACTCCTCGGTGTCAAAATTGAAAATAGTTGCCGTACTGCCCACAGAACCCCCTGAGTATCTGCGCATCATAACCCCGGTGCTAGCAGGAGCCTGCCAGATGGCGGTTCCGTTAGCGTCACTAGTCAATACGCTACCAGCGGCCTGATTCCCGTCTACATAGCGTAAACTGCCCTCTACCTGTAACGTTTCCTGAGGATTATTCGTGCCTATTCCCACATTGTCTCCGTTTCCGAGAATGATGGTATTGTCATTAGGTGCGATAGTCGCTGCTCCAATGGCCACAGCCTCATTTCCGGTCGCACTGGCCTCGTCTCCAATGGCTATGCTTTCAGTATTAGACGCTACCGCATTTTTACCGATGGCAATGCTTTGTGTTCCAGAAGCCGTGGCATTATCTCCTAACGCGAGGGCATCGTTAGCAGAAGCAACAGCTTCATCTCCAATGGCTAGAGCTCTAAAATTGGTTGCCTGCGCACCGTCTCCAATTGCGATAGTTCCATTGATACTGGCCAAGGCATCATCGCCAATGGCAATAGATCGGTCTCCGTAGGCCTCGGCATTATCTCCAATGGCGATGGCATCAATGCCTATATCTGAGGTGTTGTCTCTATCACGCGTAGAAGCATCATCTCCAATGGCGATAGAGTTAGCTCCATTAGCATCGGCGTTGTCTCCAATTGCAATTGTACCATTGTCGCGGGCATCTGAGCTATTTCCTATAGCTATAGATTCTGTGCCAAAGGCGTCAGCACCATCACCCAGAGCTACGGCACTTAAATTTTGAGCTTGAGCGTCAAATCCTAAAGCGATGGCTTGTATCCCGTTTGAGATCGCACTTTCACCAATAGCGACCGCATCATCAGCACTACTTACACTATTGGCTCCTAGAGAAATTCCTCTTATATTCTGAGCAGTTGCATTGGTTCCAATAGCTATGGCATTGATTGCAGTAGTGGTCGCTGAGAATCCTATGGCTAAGGCATCATCTGCAGTATTGGATGAGTTTCGACCTAGGTTGATCGCATCGTTGATAGCGAATAAACCAATGGGAATATTATTTACTCTAAATTCTAGGGCCTCATTGTTGGTGCTTCCAAGAAATTCAGTGCCGGAGAGCGCATTTCCATTTAGGTCCCAGGCGTTCTGTGTACCCGTGGTTAACAGGCTCCAATTGCTACCGTTCCAATAATAAAAACCGGGGGCCACATCACCTGTGGTAGCTGTATTGTAAACCAATAAACTTTCTACCGGACTTGTTATCGTAGTAGTATCTGAAGTGCCGTTTAGGGCGACTCGTGGAATCAAAATTCCCTGATTGGTCGATACGACATCTAGAACACTAGAGGGATCTGGGCTCGTCGTGTTGATTCCGACTTGCGCAGATGAAGTAAGAGAAACAACAGTTGCAAAAAAAAGGCATTTAAGAAGACGTGTCATAAACTCTAAGATTTGGGAGCTAAAGGTACTTAAAAATGGATAAATCATTGACCAACTGTGTTTTCAAGTTGGGTAACGTACCGTCCTTTGCGCTAAGAGAAGGTGTAGGAATCATTTTCAGGCAACAAAAAAGCAAGCCCAGAGGCTTGCTTTTTTTATCTGTTGAGTACTGTTCGTTTACCCTTTTAGGATACTTCTGGAGATCACGATCTTCTGTATTTCAGAAGTCCCTTCGTAGATCTGTGTAATCTTAGCGTCACGCATGAGGCGTTCGACATGGTATTCTTTCACAAAACCATTGCCTCCATGAATCTGAACCGCTTCTACACTCTGTTCCATGGCTACTTTGGAGGCGTATAGTTTGGCCATAGCGCTGGAAAGATCGTAGTTTCTTCCGGCGTCTTTGTCGCAGGCCGCTTTCATCACCAGATGACGAGCCGCTTCAATTTCCGTATACATGTCCGCCAACTTAAATGCGATGGCTTGATGATTCGCGATCTCCGTTCCAAAAGCTTTGCGCTCCTGGCTGTATTTGAGGGCCATTTCATAAGCTCCTGAAGCAATGCCCAGGGCCTGTGCGGCAATCCCAATACGTCCGCCGGAAAGGGTTTTCATGGCGAATTTGAATCCGAAACCATCTTCCCCTATGCGATTTTCTTTAGGTACCTTGACATCGTTAAATTGTAAGGTATGGGTGTCGCTTCCGCGGATGCCCAGCTTGTCTTCTTTAGGCCCCACTTCAAATCCTTCCATGCCTTTCTCAACGATAAAGGCATTGATCCCGCGGTGTCCTTTGTCGCGGTCCGTTTGTGCGATTACCAAATACACATCCGAACGCCCGCCGTTAGTGATCCAGTTTTTGGTTCCGTTCAGTAAGTAATGATCTCCCTTATCGATGGCCGTGGTAGCCTGTGAAGTAGCGTCAGAACCGGCTTCGGGTTCGCTGAGACAGAAAGCACCCACATACTCACCGGTGGTTAATTTGGTCAGGTATTTTTCTTTTTGTGCTTCGGTTCCATATTCCTGAATTCCATAGCAGACCAACGAATTATTGACCGAAACAATGACCGAGGCCGAAGCATCAATTTTCGATAATTCTTCCATGACAAGCACATAGGCGACCGTATCCATTCCACTTCCACCGTATTCCGGTTTGGTCATGATGCCCATAAAGCCGAGATCCGCCATTTTCTGTACCAATTCAGCCGGGAATTCTTGCTTCTCATCCCGCTCGATCACGCCGGAAAGCAGTTCTGTTTGTGCAAATTCGCGAGCAGCATCCCGCACCATCATATGTTCTTCGGTAAGCGTAAAATCCATAGAAAAAGTGAATAGATTAGAAGAAATTCAAAATTTGAGTGCAAAGATACTTGATTATTCCATTTTTGTGAATCATTCTTTCTTAATTTTAAGGATATGAAAAGCAATATATATAGGGTCATCGGGGTAATGAGCGGAACCTCCCTCGATGGTATTGATTGCGCTTACGTGCGCATCAAAAAAACGCCGCAGTATAATTTTGAGTGGCTGGCTACGGAAACCATTCCTTATGACACGAATTGGCAGCAGCAACTGTCCGGAGCACTGCAGTTAAGCAAAGAAGAACGCGATCAACTGGATCAGGAATACACTCGGTACCTGACTCAGGTGGTGGGCGATTTTATGAAGCGCCATTCCATTGATGCCGTAGATGCGATCTGCTCGCACGGTCACACGGTTTTGCATATGCCTGAGGAAGGAGTTACGCTTCAGATCGGGAATCAGTCTGCTTTCGCGAAAGCGTTAAAAACCCGGGTCGTCTGTGACTTTAGGGTCAAAGATGTTGCCCTGGGAGGCCAGGGTGCCCCTCTTGTACCTATTGGTGATCAAATTTTCTTTGACGATTATGCCTACTGCCTGAATCTGGGCGGAATCGCCAATTGCTCGTACGAAAGAGACGGCACTCGTTTGGCTTATGACATTTGTCCGGTCAATACGGTGTTGAATGCATTGGCGCAGCGTTTGGGGAAGAGCTTTGATAATGGGGGCGAAGTAGCGCGAAGCGGACAGGTGAATAACCGCTTGTTGGATCAACTGAACGCCCTCGATTTTTATCACAAAGGACCCCCTAAGTCTTTAGGTATGGAATGGATCAATGCCCAATTCTTTCCGCTTCTGGAACAGAGTGAGCTTGCTGTAAAAGATCTTTTAGCCACCTGTACGGAGCACATTGCCATTCAAATTTCCCGGGCCATAGCGGCAACTCCTGAACAGGATATTTTAGTGACCGGTGGTGGGGCCTATAACGCATACCTTATCGAACGGATGCGATTTCACAGCGCGGGCTATTACAAGGTGCCCAAGCCTCAATTGATTGATTTTAAAGAAGCGTTGATATTTGCCCTGTTGGGAGTGCTGCGTTTGGAAGGCAAAACCAATATTTTGGCCAGTGTCACCGGTGCCAGTCACGATCATTCTTCCGGTAAAATTTTCGATTCAGCTGGTATTGAGCTGCTTGAGAATTCGGAAAAGAGTGATTCATAAACGCTGGCGAAGTTGCTATATTTGCATCCCTAAAATGAGGAAATGGATATAAACGAATTACTTCAACGCTACGAAACCAAGGAACCGGAAATTGTCTTTCACTGGAACGATCCGGAAACGGATGCGGAAGGCTGGACTGTCATCAATTCCCTTCGCGGAGGCGCAGCCGGGGGAGGGACTCGTATGCGTATGGGATTGGATCAGAACGAGGTGCTCTCGCTGGCCAAAACCATGGAGGTTAAATTCACCGTGTCCGGACCGGCCATTGGAGGCGCTAAAAGCGGTATTAACTTCGATCCCGGAGATCCTAGAAAAAAAGGGGTTTTAGAGCGCTGGTATAAGGCGGTTTCACCCTTGCTCAAAAGTTATTACGGTACGGGGGGAGATCTTAATGTGGACGAGATTCACGAAGTCATCCCAATCACCGAGGAAAGCGGGGTCTGGCATCCACAGGAAGGCGTGTTTAACGGTCATTTTAAGCCTACGGAAGCCGATAAGATCAATCGGATTGGTCAGTTGCGACAGGGAGTGATCAAAGTGATCGAAAATCCCGAATTCTCTCCAGACGTAACCCGGAAGTATACTGTGGCCGACATGATCACGGGCTTCGGCGTAGCGGAAGCCGCTAAACATTATTACGAAATTTACGGAGGAGGCATCGAAGGCAAGCGAGCCGTGGTGCAGGGTTTCGGGAACGTGGGTTCAGCAGCGGCCTATTATCTATCCCAAATGGGAGCTAAGGTGGTTGGGATCATCGACCGTGCCGGGGGTCTCATTAAGGAGGAAGGCTTCTCTTTCGAGGAAATCAAACAACTCTTCTTAGATAAAAAAGGAAATACCCTGGCGGCACATGATCTGATTCCTTTTGACGAAATGAACGAACGGGTCTGGAAGCTGGAGACGGAAATCTTTGCGCCCTGTGCCGCATCCCGTCTCATCACCAAAGAACAAATCGCTCAAATGATTGATACCGGCTTAGAGGTCATATCTTGCGGAGCTAATGTGCCTTTCGCTGACAAGGAGATATTCTTTGGACCCATTATGGAGTACACCGATGGTCAGGTCAGTTTAATCCCTGATTTTATATCCAATTGCGGGATGGCTCGTGTATTTGCCTACTTTATGGAGCGTAAGGTTCAGATGACCGATGATGCCATCTTTAATGATACCTCCATGACTATCCGCAATGCCATTCAAAATACCTTTGATCAAAACAGCAGCCGAAAAAATATCAGTAGGACTGCTTTTGAAATTGCCCTAAAACAGTTAATTTAAGCTTTTTTAAGGCCAACTAAATAGAGATCTATGCTTAAGAATTTTCTGGGGAGTAGCCCGCGCTGGTTCAAATATACCATGATTGGATTTTTGATATTCAATGTCATATCCTTATATGTGTTGGGTAAAACGATCACCGCCTGGCTCTTTATCGGAGAATTCATTTTTACCTTGGCGATGGCCTTAAAGTGCTATCCACTGCAGTCTGGGGGTCTATTGGCCATTGAAGCCTTGGTATTACATCTCACCACACCCGAGCAGGCGTATGAAGAGGTGAATCAGAACCTGGAAGTGGTGCTGCTCTTGGTCTTCATGGTAGCGGGGATCTATTTTATGAAGCCCTTGTTGATGTATATCTTCAGCAAAGTTTTTACAAAAATCAGAAGTAAAGCCTTACTCTCCTTACTGTTCGTTTTTATTGCGGCCGTACTTTCTGCCTTTTTGGATGCCCTTACCGTCACCGCTGTACTAATTAGCGTAGCGGTTGGATTTTATGGCGTCTATCACAAAATTCACTCCAGTGCAACCGCCGATTATGATGCAGATGATGTCTTGGACCGTAAAGCCTTAAGCGGGGAAACCCTGGACCGATTCAGAAGTTTTCTGCGTAGCTTGATCATGCATGGTGTGGTCGGTACCGCTCTGGGAGGAGTGTGTACCTTAGTGGGAGAACCTCAAAATCTGTTGATCGGTCAAAAGATGGGTTGGGAGTTTATTGAGTTTTTTACCCGCATGGCGCCCATAACCCTACCGGTACTGGTCGCAGGATTGATCACCACGGTCGTCCTGGAGAAAACGAAAATTGCCGGCTTTGGTGAAAAACTTCCGGAAGTGGCGCGTCGGATTATTGAGCGCTATACGGAAGAGCAGGATGAAAAACGTACGCCCAGTGAGAACTACGGCTTATGGGTGCAAGGGATTTCGGCCGTCCTTTTGATTGTTGGATTGGCGCTGCACCTGGCCCCGGTTGGATTTATTGGTCTTGCCCTGATCGTCGTCCAGACCGCCTTTATGGGGATTACCGACGAACATTCGTTGGGACATGCCTTTGAAGAAGCGCTGCCCTTTACCGGACTTTTGGTCGTTTTCTTTGTGATCGTAGCCATGATACACGATCAGCATTTGTTTACGCCCATCATTGATTATGTACTGACCATGGATCCGTCCAAACAGCCCTCCATGTTCTATTTGGCCAATGGTATTCTCTCTATGATCAGTGATAATGTCTTTGTGGCTACCGTATACATCAACGAGGTCCAGGCAGCGTTTACCAATGGAACCATCACTAGAGAGCAGTACAATCACTTGGCTATTGCGATCAACACCGGAACCAACCTACCCAGTGTGGCCACACCAAACGGACAGGCGGCTTTCTTATTCTTACTGACCTCCTCTCTGGCTCCACTGATCAATCTCTCCTATTTGAAAATGGTAAAAATGGCTTTGCCTTATACCATCGTTCTGGGTACAGTAGGTCTGTTGGGAGTCATCTATTTCTTGTAAACTATTTACTTTCAGTAGAGAAAAACGCTTTTCCGCAGAATACCGGAAACGACCATAATTTAACGGTGTTTTTTGCGTTAACCACAATATAAATCCTCAACCTATGCTAAATACTTTGCTGCAGGACAGTGCTCAAGACCTAGAGTCTCTCAATCCTGAAGAACCTGTAGAAAAGACCTTATCGGTCATCGATTTACTGCTTACCGGAGGTGTTGCCGGACAAGTCATCATCATCATCCTATTTGTACTCTTGTTTGTTGCGGTCTACATTTATTTTGAACGCATCTTTGCCATCAAGGCGGCCTCTCAAATTGATAAGAATTTCATGCTGCAGATTCGGGACAATGTGGCCAATAACAATATTGAAGGCGCAAAAATATTGTGCGCCCAGGCCAATACCCCGGTGTCACGCTTGACGGCAACCGGAATTTCCCGTATCGGAAGCCCATTGGAAGATATCAATACCGCTATTGAAAATTCCGGTCGGCTGGAAGTTTACCGTCTCGAAAAAAACGTAAGTATTTTAGCGACTATCGCTGGAGCCGCCCCCATGATTGGATTTTTGGGAACGGTGATCGGGATGGTACTGGCGTTTCATACCCTGGCAACCAGTAGTGGTCAGGCAGAAATGGGCACTTTAGCCGAAGGTATATACACGGCTATGACCACCACCGTCGCTGGATTGATCGTGGGTATCATCGCCTACATTGGGTACAATCATCTGGTGGTGCGCACCGATAAGGTGGTACACCAAATGGAGTATAGTGCCGTGGAGTTCCTTGACCTTTTAAATGAGCCCGCCTAATGCGACTACGAGGACGAAATAAAGTAAGCCCCGAGTTTAGCATGAGTTCGATGACGGACATCGTCTTTCTGCTTTTGGTTTTTTTCTTGTTGACCTCTCCGGCCATCACTCCGGATGCTCTGGACCTCATTTTGCCTAAGGCTAAGGGCAAGACCACTAAGAATCAGAACCTTTCGGTTAGTATTACTAAAGATCTGGATTACTACGTTGATAAGGAACGGGTGGCTGAGAATGCGATTGAATCCTATATCGTTGATGCGCTTAGCGAAATTGAGGAGCCCACCATCATACTCAGAGCTGAGGAAGGAGTGCCTATAGAACATGCGGTTAAGGTGATGGATATTGCCAATCGCAATCGCTTTAAAATAGTGCTTGCCGTACGCCCCAACTAAGTTGTGGCCTGGCTTTTGATTGATCCCCAGCATCATTGAAATTTCAAGTAATAACCGCTAAAGCAATGCGCTACTATGGCCATGTTAGATACCGTACATAAACGAAAGTCATTGACGATCACCACCATTCTTCATGTGTTGATCTTGATCTTGTTGTTTTTGGTAGGGATGACTTACCTCGACCCACCACCGGAAAACGGTATCGCTATCAATTTTGGAACGTCTGATGTCGGTTCCGGAAACATACAGCCCACCAAACCGATTGCTTCCGCACCAAAAAACACCACGCCCGAACCACAACCTCAAGTGACGGCACCCATCAAGGAAGAGGTAGTAACCCAGGAAACAGAAGAGGCTCCGGTCATTAAAAATGAACCCAAAAAAGAAACACCCAAACCGGTGGTCGAAAAACCCAAAGAGGTGACTAAGAAGCCGGTGGAGCAGCCAAAAAAACCAGACCCTAAACCATCTCAAAGTACGTTGGACGCGCTATCGAGTATTACCAATGGACCCACCAGTGAAGGAGAAGCCGCCGGTGGAGAAGGAAACGATAACACTGCCGGAGACAAGGGAAGTCGGGACGGCGACCCCAATGCGTCCAGTTATTACGGACAAGGGAAAGGCCTGGATGGAGATGGCAATTATTTGCTGGGCGGACGAAAAGCCCTAAATAAGGCAAAACGAATCCAGGATTGTAATGAAGCGGGGATCGTGGTCGTGAGCATTGAAGTGGACCGGAACGGTAATGTGATCAAAGCCGTACCTGGTGTACGCGGTACCACCAACAACTCCCGCTGCTTATTGCAGCCAGCAAAAGAAGCGGCTTTGGCCACTAAATTCAATGCCGATGGAGCCGCTCCGCCCAAGCAAATCGGTAAGATCATCTACCGCTTCAGTTTGTCCGACTAAACGATTATTGACACCTACAGATCATCACGAAGCGTCGTATCTTTTCTTCCTGAATCCTTAACCGATCGTATGGTCACCTACGCACAAACTCTAGATTGGATGTTCGCTCGTCTGCCCATGTACCAAAGGGTTGGAGCGGCAGCCTATAAAGAGAATCTCGACAACATCGAGCTATTGATGGAGCATTTGGGGCAACCCCAACAAGACTTCAAGAGCATACATGTGGCAGGCACCAACGGTAAAGGATCAACCTCGCACATGCTGGCTTCTATACTGCAGGAGGCGGGTTACCGCGTAGGCTTGTACACGTCCCCGCACCTGAAGGACTTCCGCGAACGCATCAAAATCAATGGTCAACCCATTCCGGAAGAGAAGGTCATGGCTTTTGTGCAGGAGCAGCGTTCTTTTATTGAAGCACATGGATTCTCATTTTTTGAGCTTACAGTGGCTATGGCGTTCGATTTTTTTGCAAAGGAAAACGTCGACTTTGCCGTTATTGAAGTCGGTTTAGGTGGGCGTTTAGATGCGACCAACATCATTCGGCCGGAGCTGGCGGTGATCACTAATATCGGACTGGATCATTTGCAGTTTTTGGGCAACACACTCCAGGCCATCGCTCAGGAGAAAGCTGGAATCATAAAGGAATATATCCCGGTTGTGATTGGGGAGCGTCAGGCAGAGACCACGGAGGTCTTTATCGCTTTCGCGAAAGCAAAACAGGCGCCTATCCATTTCGCAGAGGATAGGGAGAGGGAAGAACTAGACACCGATCTTAGAGGCCTGTACCAGAAAAAGAACCAGCGTACGGCTCGATCGTCCATTGCCGTGTTGCGTAGCCTGGGACATGCGGTGGACGAGGAGGCGGTAGTACGCGGACTGAAAAGTGTAGTTGCAAATACCGGCTTACTGGGGAGATGGCAGCAATTAAACGAACAGCCGCTGACCATTACCGATACTGCGCATAATGTTGCCGGGCTGAGCTTGGTGCTCGAGCAACTGGAGCATCAAGAATTTGATCAGCTGCATATCGTTTTAGGTATGGTGAATGACAAAGATCTATCCAGCATTCTGCCGTTGTTTCCCAAGACCGCTCACTACTACTTCTGCAAGCCCAACGTACCTCGAGGTCTGGAAGCCGATCTGTTGCAAAAGAAGGCGAAGCTTTACCAGCTAGCCGGGAACGCCTACGTTTCCGTAGCTGAGGCTTATCGTGCTGCCCAGGAGCAGGCTGGATTGGGAGACCTCATTTTTATTGGAGGGAGCACCTTTACGGTTGCTGAGGTCGTGTAGCTTTAATTGGAATTCCGTTTTCTAAATTTTTTAGTCTTGGTCTTATCCGGATTGGTAAACAGGCGTTTTAAAAAGCCGTCGCGTTTGGTGGGTTCGCAATCCAACATGGCAGTGACCTCGGGATCCACCTGAGGAAAGGATGCTTTGGTAATGGAGTCAAAGCGCGAATTTCTGTTCAGCGCCTGGAGCCATCGTGCTGTAACGGGAAGTGCTGCATTCGCTCCCTGACCCAGGGCCGTACTTTTAAAGCCTATTTGATAGTTGTCATTGCCTACCCAGGTCACGGTGACCATTTCCGGCATTAGGGCGACAAACCACGCATCTTTATTAGCTTGGGTGGTTCCGGTCTTAGCCGCCATGGCGTTACGCAAGCCATAGCTACTGCGTATTCGTTCAGCAGTACCTGTACGTACTGTTTCCTTCATCATTTCAAGAATGAGCTCCTGAGTTCGTTTGGAAAAAGCAGGAGGATCTGCTTTAGCCTTATATTGATATAAGGTATCTCCCTTTTTGGTGGTCACGGTATTCCAGATGTGGGGCTTAGCGACGTTCCCCTGATTCACTACAGCGCTGTATGCCTTTGCCATCTCCAGCACACTTAAGGAGGCTGTGCCTAAGGCTATAGAGGGTACCTCAGGTAAATCGGACTGAATTCCCATTTTTCGTGCCTGCTGGATGGTGTTTTGAATACCGGCTTCCTCCAACACCTTGACGGCTACCGTATTAATCGACTTACTTAATGCGGCGGACATGCTGTAATTGAGATAGGCTTCGTCTCGATTTCCTGAATTGCTCGGGGTCCAATTCTCTAAGTTCTCATAGCTTACTTGCCGGGCAGAAAAGTACGAACAAGGGTCAATGCCCTGCTCCAGGGCAGTGATGTAGACAATGGGCTTAAAGGTAGACCCCACCTGACGTTTACTGGATCGTACATGATCGTATTTGGACTGTTTAAAATCAGCCCCTCCAATCCACGCTCTTACCGCACCGCTCTGGGGATCCATCGCGACAAATCCCAAACTGAGTTGCTTGAGGGCGATTTCCAAACTGTCCAAGGGACTGCCTAATGGTCGTGTGGTACGTAGGTTTTTAGGGAGCTTGGCGGTCCTGATTTTGGCCAAGGCTTTTATTTTTTCGTCATGGGTCAAACTATCGCCGAGTTTTCGATAAGCAGACAGCTTTTTGACCTCATTTTGGAAGAGGGCGCCCTTTTTAGACCAGGGGGGATTGGCGCCGTATTCATTTTCGTAATTGTTCTGAAGCCGGTTCATGTGAGTTTCCGCTGCTTTTTCAGCCAGGCGCTGCATCTCGGCATCCAGGGTGGTATGAATTTTCAAGCCGCTGGTGTACAGATTATAGATGTCGTTTTTCGCTAAGAGTTCGTTCATTTGAACACGCAAGGCTTCTCTAAAGTAGGGAGCTAAACCGGATAGGGGATCGTACTTGTTAAAACTCAATTCCAGGGGGGCTTCTTGCAGAGAGTCCACTCGGTCTGAGCTAAGAAAGCCGTATTTCTCCATTTGGTCCAATACCGTATTTCTGCGTTTAAGACTGCGCTCCGGAAATTGTTGAGGATTATAAGAATAAGTGGCTTTGAGCGTCCCGATCAGGGTAGCTGCTTCCACCACGGAGAGCTCAGCGGCTTTTTTATTGAAAAACTTAAATGAGGCGCTTTCTATCCCATAAGTATTCCCGCTAAAGGGCACGGCATTGAGATAGAGCAAAAGAAGCTCCTCTTTGGTATACAAATGTTCGAGTCGCTTGGCGATCAACATCTCTTTGGTCTTATTTACGGGCAGCGTTAGTGGACCGAAGGATTTTCGGGGAAATAAGTTCTTGGCCAATTGTTGCGTTAGCGTACTGCCTCCGCCTCCGGAACGGTCTTGAAGTAGGATACTTTTGAAGAATACTCTGGCCAGGCTTTTATAATCGATGCCATGGTGTTCATAAAAGCGGATGTCCTCAGTAGCTAAGAGTGCCTGGCGAAGATGCTCTGGTATCTCGTCTTGCTTGATGGGTTGGCGATCGGTCAGAAAAAAGCTTCCTATGAGTTCGTTGTTGACGTCGTAAATGGTGGAGGCTTCCTGTTGCGAAAGTTCCAAAAGATCATCGTTATCGGGTAAGTCGCCCCAGGCGCCCCAATACACGGAAAGTACGAATAGGAATACTAGAGAAGAGCTGATGAGGATCGCTTTATACAGTATGGGCTTTATCTTCGCAAGAGGTAATTTCATAGACCTTTTAAAACAGTAAAATAACGGAGCTCAATGAGCTTTATGCTGTATTTAACTCGAATTTAAGCTTCTATAATCACACTGTAAATTTCTATTCCTTTTTTGTCAAAATGGTTTTGCAGGACTCAAAATTAACTTATATTTGCATCCGCAATTACGCAGGGCGCGTAGCTCAGTTGGTTCAGAGCACTTGGTTTACACCCAAGGGGTCAGGGGTTCGAATCCCTTCGCGCCCACATCAAGCAGCATCCCAATGAAACAAAGTTTCATTGGGATTTTTGTTTTCGAAAAACTGAAGTCGAAGACTTAAGGGTTGGGGAAAACAAAAATCCTGGTTGCGCCACTAGCGCATCGGGATGCTATTGGCAACCGTGGTCTCGCCAGGGATCTTTTTCGAAGAGAAAGAATCCTTGCATATGGGTTTTTTGCAGTACTGCCTGTCTACCTGCCAAATAGTGATTCTAACGGTGTTTCGCCTGATTATTCATTGGAGAACTCAATCTCACTATGGCTTCCATCGCAATAGGGTTTTCTGCTTGAGGCTCCACATCGGCAAAAAGCTGTAGCTCTTTTCTGGGTGGTGACCGTTCCGTTATGATCTTTAACTTCCAGGGTGCCCATGACCATCAAAGGGCCCCGATCCATCACTTCAATTTGAACGGTATGCGGAGAAGGATCAGGATTGATCGCTTCTTGATTTTTTAAAGACAAAGCGCCGGAAGGACATTTACCTACCTGTATTTTCAAGGCGGCTGTTGTCGCATTTTCAATTTGGATCCACGGCTTTTCATTGGGGCGATAGACCTCCGGAAGCATTTTCACGCATTCTGCGGCGTGGATGCATTTATCCGGTTTCCATAAAATAGTGATCTCCCCGTTACTGTATTCTTTGACTGTTGCCATGGCCTTGTCGATTTATTGCCCTGAAAAGATAAGGAATATTGAATTAGGTACGGATAGGTAGCGATGAATCGTTTTAGCCTATTATGCTGAAGGACAGCATTCAACCAGGCGCCTGATGGTATTAAGCGCAAGAATCTTGCATCCGCCCATCACTTTAACCCAAGGTTTTTTTGGCAATAGGGTAGGAATTAAGGCGTTCTAATGGTTATATATTATGAACAATAACCTAAATGTGTCTTATGAATACTCTAAAAAAAATAGCCCTATTTTGTTTTGTGAGCGCATCAGTTTTACTGGTGGCCTGCAGCAGCGATGACGATGGAGCAGAAATTACCGCAGAGGTCCGCATCAACGGCACCGTGCTTTTTGATGATGGAGATGATTTTGATGGTGATATCGATGGCGACTTTACCGGAAATGGCGGGAGTGAGACCCGTACTTTCCTTTGGAATAATGCCCTGACCACCGCAGACTATAATGCTGATATTACGGCGACCTCAGAAGGCTCGTTCAATATGACCGTAAGAGATGCCGGTGGCGAGATCGTGCTGGATCGAAGTCTTTCAGGAGACTCAGAGCCGGATTCGTTCTCCGGAGTGACTTCTGCCGGAGTGTTCGGAATCTGGTCGGTGACCATTACTTTGGTATCCTTCAATGGAGACGGAAGCTTTTCGCTGAGCGAAGGGAATTAAGCGTTTCTGTCTTTAAAAGACAATGAACCTCTGTTCTGAAAGGAATGGAGGTTTTTTATTTTTACCGACTACCGACTACCGACTACCGACTACCGACTACCGACTACCGACTACCGACTACCGACTACCGACTACCGATTTATTAAAGCGTGATTAACTTCGTTGATCCATTCCACTCCGTTCTGAAAATAGTAATCCCCGATACGCTAGCGCGTATCTGATTTTTTTTTCTGACAAGTCCTCGTCTTTTAAGCCTTGAGAGTTAGCAAGCTGGATTAACTTCGTTGATCCATTCCATCCCGTTTTGAAAATAGCAACCCCAATACGCTAAAACTTATCGAGATTTTTGATTCATGCTAAGGAATTTCGTCTATGAACAAGTAGTTGGATTACCTTACGGTGATCCATTCCACCCCGTTCTGAAAATAGCAATCCCAGATCCGCTAGCGCGTATCGGCATTTTTTTTCTCACAAGTCCTCGTCTTTTAGGCCTTGAGAGTTAGCAAGCTGGATTAACTTCGTTGATCCATTCCACCCCGTTCTGAAAATAGCAATCCCAGATCCGCTAGCGCGTATTGGGATTTTTGATTCATACTAAGTAAATTCGTTTAAGAACAAGTAGCTGGATTACCTGAGGTGATCCAGAGAACACCCCGTTTTGAAAATAGCAATCCCAGTTCCGCTAGCGCGTATCGGCATTTTTTTTCTCACAAGTCCTCGTCTTTTAGGCCTTGAGAGTTAGCAAGCTGGATTAACTACGTTGATCCATTCCACCCCGTTCTGAAAATAGCAATCCCAGATCCGCTAGCGCGTATCTGATTTTTGATTCATACTAAGTAAATTCGTTTAAGAACAAGTAGCTGGATTACCTGAGGTGATCCAGAGAACACCCCGTTTTGAAAATAGCAATCCCAGTTCCGCTAGCGCGTATCGGCATTTTTTTTCTCACAAGTCCTCGTCTTTTAGGCCTTGAGAGTTAGCAAGCTGGATTAACTACGTTGATCCATTCCACCCCGTTCTGAAAATAGCAATCCCAGATCCGCTAGCGCGTATCTGATTTTTATTTTCCTTGCTCTTCGCTCAAATTTCATTTGGCTCAGGCTCGGATAAGCAGCAATCCCTGATCTGATCGATCAGGGATTGCTGCTTATCCGTGGGTGGTACTGGATTCGAACCAGCGACCCCCGCCATGTCAAGGCGATACTCTAAACCAACTGAGCTAACCACCCGAATAGAGGGCAAAGATATTTATTCAAGCCAAATCCAGACTTAAAAATTGATTCTTTTTTCGGCGGATCATAACATTTCTAACAAGCGTTCCAGGGCCATTCCCCGAGAGCCTTTAATCAGGATAGTTTTGCCCTCAATGGGGGGTAGTCCCTCTTGTTTTAAGGATTCAAAATCCTTAAACACCAGGGTACTGTCGCTCGTTTGAGTTCGTGCAAAGTGTGCACCTACCAGGATGACCTCTGAAAAAAGTGCTTCGGCACGCTCAGCAATCTGTTGATGCTCCGCATCGGCACTAGAGCCCAATTCGAACATATCGCCCAGAATGACCATTTTTGATACGGCCGGCCGCTGGTCGAAGCTAAGCAGGGCGGCTTCCATACTCGTAGGATTGGCATTGTAGGCATCCAACAGCACCGTATTAGACCCTTTTAGAAGGAGTTGGGAACGATTGTTTTCCGGCAGGTAATTGGCGATGGCCTGCTTCATTTCCCGGACCGGAACCTGAAAATAAATCCCAATAGCGATCGCCGCACAAATATTAGAGGCGTTGTAGGCTCCGGTCAATTGAGTCTCGATCAGGGTGTCATCTGTTTGAATGCTTACGAACGGTTGGGCACTGGCTAGAGTGCAGCAGGTGTGTGCTTCTGCTGTACTTCCAAACGTATAGGTTCGCAATCCTTTCGACTGCTTAAGCTGAAGCGCATCATCGGCATTGACAAAGGCCATTTTATCGTGCTTACGCAAATAGTCGTAAAGTTCGCTTTTTCCTTTAATCACCCCTTCTACGCCGCCAAAGCCCTCCAGGTGAGCCTTGCCGAAATTGGTAATATACCCGTAGTCCGGTTGGGCGATTTCAGAAAGAAAGGCGATTTCTTTTTGGTGATTAGCTCCCATTTCCACGATGCCGATCTCCGTGTCGGGACGCATGCGGAGTAGGGTGAGGGGCACCCCAATATGATTATTCAGGTTTCCCAGCGTAGCGATGGTCTTGAACTTCTGGTCCAACACGGCATGGATCAATTCTTTGGTGGTGGTTTTTCCGTTACTCCCTGTCAATGCCAGAATGGGGATATTGAGATACGTACGATGGTATTTAGCCAGTTCCTGCAAGGTGTTCAAGGCGTCCTCAACCAGAATTGTCCGTTCGCCCTGTTCATACTCTGCTTCATCAATAATGGCATAGGAGGCGCCTTTGTCGAGGGCCGCTTTCGCGAAAGCGTTCCCATTAAAACGCTCACCCTTTAAGGCGAAGAATAAGGTGTTTGGTGCTATTTTACGGGTGTCGGTCGAGATTCCCGGACTATTCAAAAAGAGCTTATGCAGATCCTGTAATTTCATAAAGTAAAGGTATTAAAAAAGCCCTCTGCGTAAACAGAAGGCTTTTTTGATTTATCTAAAATTAGAGGTTAGTTATCCTCTGGGTCTCTTACTCTTTCCTTTCGATTTGGAACCGACACGTGACATAGCACATCGGAATCCAATATCGTCAGAAGCCATATCCTGAGCCATAAAGCGACGCTGAGCAGGGTCTAACCAGTACTCACGGTCTCTCCATGATCCTCCTTTGTACACGCGAACCTCATTGTCGATCAAGGTAGTGCGATCATCAGAGGTGTCGTACTCACGAATCAATTCGCCGTCTTCGGCTTCTACGCGATGTTCGGGAGAGTCATACATCTTCTTTTCTCCTTCCTGGAAGGACTCATAATAACGGGAAGAACTCTTGTCTCCATCACGGAAGTTACGGTTATCACTTCTTGAGAATTGCGTTCTCAAATAAGTTTCCTCACCGTCTACAGGAACCTGAGCGATCTGTCCCGGTAGGGCACGAGCGACAATCTTTCCATTAGAAAGGGTGTCGTAAACCACTTCGTCTTCCGTTATGATCTTTACTTTTCCGTCATCGCCAATGGCGTTTTTGGTGTATACGTTACCTCGGTAGTAATTGAAGTCGTTGAACTCATCATCTACAATAGGACGGTATACGTCAGCCACCCACTCAGAAACGTTTCCGGCCATGTCATAAAGACCGTAGTCGTTGGGAGCATAGGTTTTTACCTCAGCGGTAATGTCGGCGTTATCGTCAGACCATCCGGCAATTCCTCCATAGTCACCATCACCTTGTTTAAAGTTGGCGAGTTGATCTCCGCGGTTTCTGCGCTTTCCAGATCGGGTATAGGCACCAGACCAGGGGTATTTTTTACGACCACGGTACACATTATACGTACGCAATCCAATAAGTCCCAAAGCGGCATATTCCCATTCAGCTTCCGTAGGGAGACGGTACTTGGGAAGCAATAATCCATCCTTACGTTGTACGTAAAGATCTTTGGCTTCCGTCGATCCACCTTCACCTACATTCTCACGACTGGAACGCGGGGTGTTTTCTTTTTCTCTTCGCTCAGAAGCTTTACCTCCTCGGTTCAATTCTTCATCGCCACCATAGACGGTAGCCGGAGCGTTCAGATACGTTTCGGTATCAAAGGTACTTCCTGCACCTGCTTCATAACGTGCTCCACGAGCGGTGTAGCCTTCTTCTTCAAGAAGGGCTTCATTCACCCGATTGGAACGCCAGTTAGCGTATTCTACCGCCTGAATCCAATTAACACCCACTACCGGATAATTTGCATAAGCCGGGTGGCGTAAATAGTTTTCAGTCATGGTTTCATTGAATCCTAGACGATTTCTCCAAACTAACGTATCTGGCAATGCACCAGTGTAAATGTTTTTGTAGTTGGCTTGATCTGGGGGAAATACTTTTTTGAGATAGTCTAGATATTCCAGATACATGAGGTTGGTTACCTCGGTTTCGTCCATATAGAACGATTGTACGTGCTGCTGATTTGGAGTGTTGTTCCAGTCATGCATTACGTCGTCTTGCACTTTACCCATGGTAAAGGTTCCTCCTTCGATAAAGACAAGACCAGGGCCTGTGGCCTGCTCTTCATATCCTACTTTTGCCTGGAAACCACCATCTTTGGAGTTGATGGCCCAGCCGGTACCTCGGGAGGTGTTCTTGTAGTCATTTTTCTTACCACAACTTGTCAAAGACATCGTTAAAGTGGTCAAAAAAAGCGCTAAGGGCACTAATTTGATTCTCATGGTTAAATTCTTATTTAGATAAATTTGGGACTGCAATATACTAATTAACGCCAATAATGCAACTATATTTTACAAATCTGGCCAGCAGTCCTTCGCTCATTAAGAGGCACTAACGGAAAGAAAACGCAAATATTATTCAATTAGTATGCTCTTTCTTCCCCTTATTTTTTACATCTTCGTTCACTATATACTAAGTATTTTTAGCCAACGTTTCCATTGTAGCGTGAAAACCATATTTACTTTCTTACTGCTTTTTCTTACTCTGTTCAGCTGGGGGCAAACTAAGCGCCTGCAGATCAATTGGGAGGCTGAAGTGACCGTGGCTACCGGTAAGGGGGTACAGAAAATTCCCGGGTTCGAGCAGCGCTTCATGAGCTACGTGCCCGACTACGGTTTACGCTACGTCAACCAATGGAAGGCTTCTTCTGATTTTGACCCCGCTTTCGCGAAAGCAGAAAATATCCAATACCAGTCCATATCAGTTCAGGAGTTAGGCGCTTTAGATCCGAGCTCCATTCCAACCGGTCCGGAATTTAAATGTTATCGTGTTAGGGCTCGCGATGAACAACGGGTAGCTGTGGAGATCAGTCCCATCATCAAACGCAATGGCCGGTATCAGAAGATCGTTTCTTTTGAGGTCAACCTGCCACGTTCCAATGGCAAGTCGGCTGCCTTTCCCAAAGTGATCGTCAATTCGGTGCTGGCTCAAGGCGATTTCTATCGATTCTATGTCGATCGTACCGGGGTATTTCGTCTGGATCGCAATTTCCTGAGATCGTTGGGGATGAATGTGGAGGCCATTGATGTAAGCCGACTTAAAATTTATGGGAATGGCGGACAAATGCTTCCTTTACGCAACAGTGATAATACGGTATTCGATCTGCGTGAGAATGCCATTCAGATCGTAGGAGGGGAAGATGGGTCTTTTGATAATGGGGATTATATTTTATTCTACGGCGAGGGCACGCGCGGCTTCAATGCAGAGAGCCTAACCCACATTAACGCCTATGCTGATCGCTCCTATTATTACATCACCGCAGACGGAGCACTCGGCCAGCGAATTACTGATCTGGTACAACCCACAACGTCACCTTCCGTAACCTATACCACCTTTGATGATTATCAATTTCATGAGGAGGATTTAGAAAGTCTGGTTAAGATCGGTCGACGCTGGTTTGGCGAACGTTTCGATTTTGAGAATGAACAGTCGTTCAGTTTCAATTTCCCCAATCGCACTTCAGCACCCATAGACCTAAGGGTTTTTGTCGCGGCGATCTCTGAGTCGAATACCAACTTCACCTTAAGTGTTAACGGCCAAGTAGTGGACGATCTCCCCTTGGTGCCCATTACCGATGTGACCCTGGCTCGCGGTAATGCCTACAGTACCTATGAAAATCCAAACAGTGATACTCCCGTTGCCGTGACCGGAGATGAGATCACAGTGACGCTTAGCTATGATAATGGCGGCAATCCGGGAAGTATTGGGTACCTTGATTTTATAGGCTTGGGTGCGGAAAGGAACCTGCAGGGTACCGATGCTCAATTTATGTTTCAAAAACTGGAGGCTGCTACCGCCAGTGGGGTCGCTCAATACCAATTGAGCACTATGCAAGCCTATTCGGCAATTTGGGAAGTAACCAATCCGGAGAGCATTACGGCCTTGTCTAATGCTGAGGGCTCAGGGAACATTAATTTTAACTCCACTTTGGGGGTGGCACGCAAATTCATTGCCCTGCGTCCGGATGATTTTTACACGCCCCTTACCGACAATACGGCGGTCGTCGCCAATCAAAATTTAAAAGGAACGCTCTTGACAGACGGGCAAGGAGGTTTTCAGGATGTGGATTATCTGATGGTTACTTCAGAACTGCTTCGGCCGGAAGCAGAGCGTCTGGCCCAACACAACAGAGACTTCAGGGGCTTGAGCGTGCGCGTGGTGACTGATCAGCAGATCTACAACGAATTCAGTTCGGGTAAGCAGGATATTGGTGCCATCCGGAATTTGGTGCGTTACCTCTATGAAAACGCCTCCGCACCGGAGAACCGAATACAATACCTCTGTCTTTTTGGAGATACCTCCGTAGACTATAAAGATCGCCTGGCCGGGAATAATAATGTGTTGCCCAGTTTTCAAGCGTACAACAGTTTTTCGCTCGTCGGCGGATTTATGTCTGATGACTTCTTTGGTTATATGGATCCGGAGGAAGGCTATACGGAAAATTTTTCCGGACAGGGGATCTACGCGCCGGATCTTCCTAACGGGGGAGCAGATCTGCTCGACATTGCGGTAGGTCGTATTGTGGTAGATAGTCCGCAACTGGCCCGAGCCGTGGTAGACAAGATAATTAACTACGATCAGCAAGCCTCTTACGGTCGCTGGCGCACCAATTTTGTACTGGTCTCCGACGATGTGGATCCACGATCCAACGGCGGTAATGACAGTGACCTGCAGCAAAGTCTGGATGATCTGGGCGATGAGATTGGTTTGCAGCGACCGGAGATCAATGTGGTCAAGATTCACGCTGATTCCTACCAACAGGAAACGGCTGCGGGCGGGGATCGCTATCCCACGGTCAATGAGGCCATTGCCGATGCCATCGAAGTGGGCTCTCTGGTCATGACCTATCTGGGGCACGGAGGAGAAGACACGCTGGCTGCCGAATTCATTTTTACACAGGACAATGCAGAAGACCTGGCCAATGGAGAACGATTGCCTTTGATCGTAACGGTTACCTGCGAGTTCACCAAATTTGACAATCCCTTGCGTCCTACCGGGGGAGAAAAAGCCTTTTGGAATGCACAGGGTGGAGCCATCGGTCTGGTGACGACCACCCGGGAGATCTTTGTTGGACTGGGTAAACAGTTCAATGAAGAACTGGCGCCAAACCTTTTTGCTTTTGGCACCAATAACATACGCAGTGTGGCAGAGAATGTTCGGGAAACGAAGAATATGATCTCCAACCCCATTCGAAAAGTCATTTTTATGGTGGGTGATCCGGCCATGAAACTGGCCTTTCCTAAACCCAGCGTGCAATTGACGGCCATCAACGATCAGCCCATCACTCAAGCAGATACCTTACAAGCCTTAGGCCGGGTAAAGATTTCAGGCCAGGTGGTCAATGCTTCCGGGCAGTTGATCCCGGATTACAATGGAAACCTGGCCGTAACCCTTTATGACAAACGCGTAGATCGACAGACCCTGGGCAACGACGGAGTGACCAACAGCAGTGGAGAGTTGATCATCATGGACTTTACCACCTTGGGTAATATTTTATTCCGGGGTCAGGCCACTGTGACCAACGGAACCTTTGAGGTGTCTTTTGTGATGCCCCGGGATACTGCTATTCCACTGGGAAATGGCCGACTCAGTTTCTACGCCTCCCGATCGGGAGCACTCGAAGATCAGTCGGGTGCCAACCAGTCCATTATTGTAGGAGGATTGAATGAGAATGCTCCTGAAGATAATGAGGGTCCTTTGATACGACTGTTCATGAACGACGAGAGTTTTGTTAATGGAGGCATCACCAACAGTTCTCCCTTTCTCTTAGCGAAGTTGGAAGATGAAAATGGGATCAATACCGCCAGCGGGATCGGTCATGATATTTTGGCCATTCTGGATGGAGATGAGACCGAACCCATAATCCTCAATGATTTTTATGAAGCCGACCCCGACGATTTTACCCGCGGAACCGTGCTCCGTAAATTGAGGGATTTAGCGCCCGGCTTGCATACGCTCACCCTTAAAGCCTGGGATACCTATAACAATTCATCCATGGCTGACATCACTTTTGTGGTGGCCGGAGACGAAGAGATCGAGTTGGAGAATGTGCTCAATTATCCGAATCCCTTTGTGAATTATACCGAATTTTGGTTCAATCATAACCGTCCCTTTGAGCCGCTTGAAGTACAGGTTCAGATATTTACCATTACCGGTAAAGTGGTGAAAACCATCAACCAAACCGTCATGACCAACGGATTCCTCGCTCGCGATATCATCTGGGATGGACGCGATGATTTTGGAGACCGTATTGGGAAAGGCGTCTACATTTATACCATTACGGTGAAAAGCACGTTAACCAATAAGCGGGTTGAAAAAACCGAGAAGCTGGTCATCCTGTAAGCTGAATAAAGTATATTTGAAGATTAACATAGTTCGCATGAAGAAATCCGTATTCTTTCTCACGGCATTTTATATTCTCAGTATTTCTTGGACATACGCTCAAGGAGCCCCGCAAGATTCACGAGTGATCACCACTGGAGTTCCTTTTCTGACTATCGCGGCCGATGCACGAGCAGCGGGTATGGGGGATCAAGGTGTTGCTACCGCTCCGGATGGTTTTTCACAACAATGGAATCCTGCAAAATTTGCGTTTATTGAACAAAGTCAGGCGGTGGGGATCACCTACACGCCCTACTTAAGCGAACTGGTGAACGATATTTTTTTAGGAAGCTTAAACTATTACAACCGTATCAACGAACAGAGCGCTTTTGCTGCCAGTTTCCGATACTTTAGCCTGGGTGATATTGAATTTAGAGATACGGCCGATCAGGTGCCCCTGATACAAAGTCCTAACGAGTTCACCTTTGATGTTTCTTATGCCTTGCGGCTGGATCCGCGGTTTTCCATGGCGGTAGCCGGGCGCTATTTGCGCTCTGATCTCCGATTGACCGGGGTGGATGGAGATACGCAGGCAGCCGGTTCTTTTGGAGTAGACATCGCCGGTTATTACCAATCGGAAGAGATACCTTACAATACGTTTGACGGCCGGTGGAGAGCAGGTTTTAATTTCTCCAATCTGGGTCCCAAGATCAAATACGATGAAGCCGGACAAGAAAATTTCATTCCCTCCAACATGCGTTTGGGAGGAGGCTTCGATTTTATTCTCGATGGATTCAATACGATCGCTGTAGGCTTAGAATTCAACAAATTGTTAGTGCCTACTCCACCCGTTCGCGATGAGAATGGCGATGTGATCGCCGGAGAAGATGATGACGTGAGCTTCATAACCGGGATCTTCCAGTCCTTTGGAGACGCCCCTGATGGGTTTAGCGAAGAGCTTAAAGAATTTACCTGGTCTTTGGGAACGGAGTATTCCTATGACGACAAATTTCTGTTACGCGCCGGTTACTTCAATGAAAGTGATGAGAAAGGAGGGCGTAAATTCGCTACGCTGGGCGCCGGTTTTAAATTGAACGTGGTCGACATCGATGTTTCTTATTTATTCTCTACTTCCAACGTCACCCGCAGTCCGCTGGAACGGACCCTGCGATTCTCTTTAACGTTCAATTTTGGGGACGAATACGTAGAATACTAGTATCTTCACTTTCGTGAAAACGATACACATATCCACTCAGTTTACCATTTACGATCATCTGGAAGACTGCCCGCCTGAGATTCAGGATTTGATGCAGCAAGCAATCCAAGCCAGAAAGAAATCGTACTCCCCCTATTCTAAATTCAGCGTAGGAGCGGCCTTGCTCCTGGAAAACGGAAGCACCGTCACCGGCAGTAATCAGGAGAATGCCTGCTATCCCGCCGGACTCTGTGCAGAGCGGACCGCACTATTCTATGCCGGGGCTCAGTACCCTCAGGAGACGATGACCGCCATGGCCATCACTGCCAGCGCGGCCGATCTGGAAACGCTGGAGCCGGTGCCACCCTGTGGCTCCTGCCGACAAGCGCTATCGGAATACGAAGTTAAGCAAAAGATGCCTTTGGCTCTCTATTTTATGGGTGCCTCCGGCAAGGTCATGTACAGCCCTTCTGTAGAGAATATTTTACCCCTGCTTTTTACCAAAAAGTACCTATAACGCTTTCGCAGTTTTTTTATGCTAGTATTTTCGGGTTGCCCGTAGATATGTTATTTTTGTTTTCCGCTCTAATTAAGGCGTAACGCTTAATTTTTCTAAATGAAAAAAATTACCAAAGAAACGTATCTCAACTGGTACGAAGAAATGCTTTTCTGGCGAAAATTTGAAGACAAATTGGCCCAGGTTTATATCCAACAGAAAGTTCGCGGTTTCCTCCACCTCTACAACGGACAGGAAGCTATTTTGGCCGGAGCGCTGCATGCGATGGATCTGTCTAAAGACAAAATGATCACGGCATACCGCAATCACGTACAGCCTATCGGTATGGGTGTGGATCCTAAGCGCGTCATGGCGGAACTTTACGGAAAGGGTACTGGTACTTCGCACGGACTTGGTGGATCGATGCATATTTTCTCCAAAGAACATCGCTTCTATGGAGGGCATGGAATTGTAGGCGGTCAAATCCCCCTGGGAGCCGGTCTGGCATTTGCCGACAAGTATTTCAAGCGCGATGCGGTCACCTTGTGTTTCTTTGGCGATGGTGCTGCTCGTCAGGGATCCTTACATGAGACGTTCAACATGGCCATGAATTGGAAATTGCCAGTGGTGTTTTGTGTGGAAAATAATGGTTATGCCATGGGTACCAGCGTGAAGCGTACCGCTAACCACGAAGAAATATATAAATTAGGTTTGGGGTACGATATGCCTTGCGGTCCGGTGGATGCCATGAACCCGACCAAGGTGGCTGAAGCCTTTGATGAGGCGATCGATCGCGCTCGTCGTGGTGACGGACCTACCTTTTTAGAATTAAAAACCTACCGTTACCGCGGTCACTCCATGAGTGATGCTCAGAAGTACCGTACCAAAGAAGAGGTGGCTGAATATCAGAAGATCGACCCGATCATCCAGGTAAAAGACATCATCCTCGAGAAGAAATACGCCACGGAAGCGGAACTTAAAAAGATCGATAAACGCGTGAAAGAGCGTGTTGCGGAATGTGAAAAATTTGCAGAAGAGAGTCCGTGGCCAGAAAAGAACGTCATGTACGATGTTGTCTATGAACAAGAAGACTATCCTTTTATTCCTCATAAATTATAAGCAATGGCAGAAGTAATCAAAATGCCCCGCTTGAGCGATACCATGGAAGAAGGAACCGTGGCTCAATGGCTTAAGAAGAAGGGAGACAAAGTTGAAGAAGGAGATATTCTGGCCGAGATCGAAACCGATAAAGCCACGATGGAGTTTGAGTCTTTTTACGAAGGGACTTTATTGCACATAGGAATTCAGGAAGGAGAAACCGCCGATGTAGATGCCCTTTTGGCAATCATCGGTGAAGAAGGAGAAGACATTAGCGCTTTGATTGACGGCGGCGGCGATCCGAAGACTGAGGAAAAGAGCGAGAGTGAATCGGAAGATTCGGCAGCTCAAGAAGATTCAGAAAAAGAGACCGAAATCCAAGATGACACTTCAGAAGAAGATGCATCAGAATCTACTGATGAGGTTCCCGAAGGTGTAGAGGTGGTGAATATGCCTCGCCTTAGTGATACCATGGAAGAGGGTACGGTAGCGACCTGGCTGAAAAAAGAAGGGGACACTGTAGAAGAAGGAGATATCCTGGCTGAGATCGAGACCGACAAGGCGACCATGGAATTTGAGTCCTTTTATGCGGGTACTTTACTCCACATTGGCATTGATGAAGGCGAAACGGCCAAGGTCGATAGCCTTTTAGCGATCATTGGTCCGGAAGGCACCGATGTGTCCGGAATTATTGCCAACGCAAAAAGCGGTTCCGGAAGTAAAAAATCAGCGCCCAAAAAAGAAGAACCTAAAAAAGAAGAATCTAAGGCAGAGGCTGCCCCTAAAAAAGAAGAATCTAAAAAAGAAGAGGCTCCTAAGGCAGAAGCACCTAAAAAGAAAAGCGCCAAGTCGTCCAGTGATGGTCGCATTATCGCTTCTCCCTTAGCCAAACGTTTGGCGGAAGAGAAAGGGATTGACCTGAACCAGGTAGAGGGAACCGGAGATCACGGTCGAATCGTTCGTCGCGATATTGAGAATTATACGCCCAGCGCTGCATCAAGCGGACTGGCACAATTCGAGCCCACCGGAGAGGAAAGCTTTGAAGAAGTGAACAACTCTCAAATGCGCAAAGCGATCGCAAAAAGTCTTTCGAAATCGAAATTTACCGCGCCGCATTACTACCTGAATGTTGAGTTCAATATGGAGAATGCCATGGCCTTCCGATCGCAATTCAATCAATTGCCGGATACCAAGATCTCCTACAACGATATGATCGTTTTGGCCACAGCTATGGCCTTAAAACAACATCCGCAGGTAAACTCACAGTGGTTTGATGACAAGATGCGCCTCAATCACCACGTACACATAGGGGTGGCGGTGGCCGTACCTGATGGATTGGTGGTGCCTGTGGTACGCTTTGCCAACGAAAAGAAATTGCAGCAGATCAATGCTGAAGTTAAAGAGCTGGCCGGAAAAGCACGCGACAAAAAGCTAAAGCTTGAAGAAATGGAGGGCAGTACCTTCACGATTTCCAATTTGGGGATGTTCGGGATCACCGACTTTACCTCCATCATCAATCAGCCCAACTCGGCGATACTATCCGTAGGGGCCATTGTGGAGAAACCGGTGGTTAAAGAAGGTAAGATAGTCGTTGGACATACCATGAAATTAACCATGGCCTGTGATCACCGAACGGTGGACGGAGCTACCGGGGCGCAGTTTTTACAGACCTTGAAAACCTATATCGAGAATCCGGTATTGATGCTGGCTTAATATCAGGTGAAAATCAAAGAATCTTCCCGCTCTGACCTATGCCAGAGCGGGATTTTTTATCTTTACGCTATGCGAAAACTACTACTACTCAGCGCGCTATTGGCCCTAATGGCCTGCAAACCGGCGCAACCCAACGCACCCATAATCACTTCGGCAAACGCAGCGCTCAATACTACTGTATCTCCAGCGTATCAGGCGACAAACTCCAGCGTACAAGCCATCATGTCTGTCCTGGCCAGTGACGCTTTGGAGGGACGAGATACAGGAAGTGAGGGGATCAATCGTGCAGCCGTTTTCATCGAAAACTACTTTAAGGAACACAACGTTCAGCCCTATTTTGAGGAATATCGGGACTTCTTTGACGTGAATGGAACCAAGGCTTACAATGTGGTGGGTGTAGTGCCCGGAAATGATCCGCAGTTAAAGGATCAATTCATCGTCATTGGAGCGCATTATGATCATATTGGACGTATCACACCCAAGGATGGCGATGCTATTGCCAACGGAGCCAATGACAATGCGAGTGGAACGACTACCGTACTGGAACTGGCGCAAGCTTTCGCGAAAGCGAACAACAACAAACGATCGATAATTTTCGCTTTATTCTCTGCGGAAGAACGCGGACTCAAGGGCTCGGCACATCTGGCACAACGCCTTAAGGAGCAAGGCTTGGATCTTTACACCATGTTTAATGTGGAAATGACCGGAGTGCCCATGACCACTGAAGACTATTTAGTCTATCTCACCGGCTACGACCGATCCAACTTGGCGGAACAATTCAACACCTACACCGGAACAACAACCATTGGATTTCTACCACAGGCCAAAGAATTCAATTTATTCATGCGCAGCGATAACTATCCCTTCTATGAGGTTTTCAAGGTGCCTTCTCATACGGTATCGACCTTCGATTTTACTAACTATGCGTACTATCACCAGGTGGATGATGAGTTGGAGTTGATGAACTTCGATCATATGGCCAAAGTGGTCAATGCCTTGTTCCCCGGATTGCAGCAAATGGCGAATTCAGCTGAACGGCCTATCGAAATGACGCAAGAATGAAGAAAGTAGTGCTAACAGGAACGAGTCGGGGAATTGGTTTTGAACTGGCCAAAGTATTTGTGGAACACGGACATGAAGTGCTCGCGCTTTCGCGAAATGAACAACCCATCAACGATCTTGGTTTGGATCGCCTTCATGCAATTCCCTGTGATCTTACACAAGAAGAAGATCTACAGAAAGCAGAAGCCTGGATTAAGGAACATTGGAATCAGGTGGATATCCTTATCCATAATGCTGGTGCGCTGGTCAATAAGCCCTTTGAGGAAACCGGCTGGGCTGATTTTGAACGGGTGTATGCGGTCAATGTATTCGCAGTAGCCGGATTGACCCGGGTTTTGATCCCTTATATGCAATCGGGTAGCCATGTGCTGACCATCAGCAGTATGGGCGGCGTACAGGGAAGTGCGAAATTTCCCGGTCTGGCCGCCTATAGCTCCAGTAAAGGGGCTGTGATCACCCTTTCTGAATTGTTGGCAGAAGAGTATAAAGAACAAGGCATAGCCTTTAATGTGGTCGCCCTTGGAGCGGTTCAGACCGAAATGCTCGAAGAGGCATTCCCGGGCTATCAAGCTCCGGTCAGCCCTCAGCAAATGGCTGCTTACTTATACTGCCTTGCTGTAGAAGGCAATCAATTTTACAACGGTAAGATCTTACCGGTATCCGCCTCGACCCCTTAAGCCTATGGATCAGGTGCTTCAGAAATACATCCCGGAACGTGCAGTAACTCCGGCTTTTGAACTCATTAAAGAATTTGGAGTATACCTCAAGATCGTCAATGAGCGGGTCACACGCCATGGGGATTATCGAAAAATGCCTGACGGTCGCCACCAAATCACTGTAAACGCCAACCTGAATCCTTATCGATTTTTGATCACCCTCATTCATGAAATTGCCCATCTGGTCGCTTTTGAGAAGTACGGGCGTCGCATCAAACCGCACGGTCCGGAATGGAAGGTAACTTTTCAGCACCTGATGCTTCCATTTCTGCGACCAGAGGTCTTTCCCATGCAACTCCTGCCGCTCCTGGCCAACCATTTTAAAAACCTTAAAGCCAGCAGTGAAACTGATGCAAGGCTTTCTCTGGCCTTAAAACAATTTGATCCGCAGAATGACAAAAACTATATCTTTGAGCTCCCCGAAGGCAGTACGTTCAGGATTTATAACGGAAAGGTATTTAAGAAAGGGAAGCGCAAAGTGAAGCGTTATGAATGTATGGAAGTGGCCACCAAGAGGATCTATCTTTTTCAGCCCAACGCCGAGGTGGAGTGGCTGGGATCTCAACAATAGCAAAGTAAAATAATAATTATGCAAGACGTAAGTTCGACAGACCCCTCCTACGATGATGAAGGTGGATTACTGAGTAAGGATGCTAAAGGATTGTGGGAACAATTAAGACATTTCTTATCGGAGCTGTTCAGTATTAAAAAAGATTCCGACCGTGACTCTACCATTGAGTCTGTCCGTAAGGATATCCCCTTTAGGGGTCATAATGCCTGGATTCTGATTTTCTCGATCCTTGTCGCTTCCCTGGGTTTGAACATCAGCAGTACCGCCGTAGTGATTGGAGCCATGTTAATCTCTCCCCTTATGGGACCTATTGTCGGGGTAGGACTCTCAGTAGCAATTAATGATATCGATACGCTCAAACGATCATTGGTCAATCTCTCTGTTATGATTGGTTTGAGTGTATTGACCGCATTTTTGTATTTCAGTATTTCTCCTTTGACGGCATTGACCCCTGAGCTGGAAGCACGTACTTATCCTACAATTTTGGATGTGCTGGTGGCTATTTTTGGTGGGTTGGCTTTGATTGTCGCTAAAACCAAAAAAGGTACTATTGCCAGTGTTATTTTTGGGGTGGCTATTGCTACCGCGCTGATGCCACCCTTGTGTACGGTGGGTTACGGTCTGGCCGTAGGCGAGTGGGCCTATGCTTTGGGAGCGATGTATCTATTCAGTATCAACGCGGTTTTTATCGCCCTTTCCACCTTTGTGGTGTCTAAACTGCTGGGATTCCCCTTGGTCAAATATGCCAACTCTAAAAAACGCAGACGTATAGCACGCCTGGCGACCTTGATCGCGGTTATTGTGATGATCCCCAGCTGCATTCTGTTTTATGACCTGTTACAGGAGTCTTACTTTTTACGCGATGCCAATCAGTTTGTAGAAAATGAACTGGACGATTTTGAAGGCGCCTATTTGCAGCGTAATGCCACGGTGCTCGATTTTGGAGGAGGAAAAGACAGTCGGATTGAAGTTTCTTTCCTGGGAAAAACCATTCCGCCGGAAATCGAACAAAGTTGGCGAACGCGCATGAAAGACTACAATAAGTTGGAAAACACTTCACTAATTGTGCTGCAAAATGAGAATACGGAGAGCTATGATGAGTTGCAATACATGCGCGAATTGAAACGCAGGGATTCCCTCGACCTGATGAGCAAGGAAGACAAAATCGCCTTTTTAGAGCAGCGCATGAAGAGCCTTGAACGCCTTGAGCAAGGGACTATTCCCTTTGCGCAGTTGAGCGAAGAGGTGAAGATCATCTACAAGGGAATTACGCGCTTTAGCTTCGCTCCGGTCATCAGTACAGATTTCAAAAAATCGGATACTATTCCTACGTTTACCACCCGATGGGCGGATTCGTTGAGTACGCGAGAAGCGAATCAAAAGCAAAAGGAACTCTATGACTGGCTGAAGTTTAAGCTGAAGCTAGATACCCTCGAGCTGCGCAAGGGATAGGGATACGGTTTTAAGCAAGGCTTACTTTTTACTTTGATACTCCGCGTTTAAGGCTTCTCTTACCTTTTTAAAGAGGTTGGAGGAGTATACAAACTTGGTGACATCTTCATTCTCAGTCTGAAAAATTTGTGTTTTGTCGCCTTCCCAGGCTAAATGACCTTTTTGAAGGAAGATGATCTTTTCACCAATTTCCATCACAGAATTCATGTCGTGGGTATTGATCACGGTGGTGATGTTGTATTCGTGGGTGATCTCCTGGATCAGATTGTCGATTACCGTAGCCGTACGCGGATCCAGGCCCGAATTAGGTTCGTCACAGAACAAGTATTTGGGTCGGTTAACGATAGCCCTGGCAATAGCGACCCTTTTCTGCATACCTCCAGAAATTTCAGAAGGCAATTTGTCCTGGGCGCCGTCCAGATTGACCCGTTGAATCACTTCTTCCGCTCTGGCGCGTCGGTCTTCTTTAGACAGCTTGGTAAACATTTTCAAGGGGAACATGATGTTGCCCGCCACGGTCATGGAGTCAAACAACGCACTGCCCTGAAAGACCATACCCATCTGTTTGCGCAGTTCACTTTGTTCTTCAAATTCCAATTGAGAATAGGGTTCTCCATCATAACTGATCGTTCCTTTATTGGGTTTGAACAGGCCCAGTAGGCATTTGAGAAATACGGTCTTACCCGAGCCACTCTGCCCGATGATGAGGTTAGTTTTGCCCGCATCAAAAGAAGTGGTGATTCCTTTCAGGATCATTTCTTCGCCAAAGCCCTTGTATAAGTTATCTACCTGTATCATGAGCTTAAAAGAAGTTGAGTGACAATATAATTCGTGATGATGATCACCACACTAGTCCAGACGAAAGAGGTTGTGCTGGCTTCACCAACTTCTAAAGCCCCACCCTTCATATAGTATCCCTGAAAAGAAGGAATGGTCGCCAGGATCATGGCGAACAGAAACGTTTTTATAAAAGCGTAGGTCAGGTGAAAGGGAATGAAATCTTCTTGCAATCCTGAAATAAAGCTGTCACCGCTAGAAAAACCGCCATAGACCGCGGCCACGTACCCTCCCAGTATCCCCAAGAACATAGAGATCGCAATAACAAAAGGATAAAAAAGCATGGCGATGATCTTTGGAAAAACCAGGTAGTTCAGGGAGTTGATCCCCATCACTTCTAGGGCATCGATCTGTTCCGTAACCCGCATAGTTCCAATACTGGAAGTAATGAAGGAGCCTACTTTTCCCGCCATGATCACCGAGATGAAGGTGGGGGCGAATTCCAGAATGACCGATTGCCGGCTCGCAAAACCGATCAGTGATTTTGGGATCAGGGGGTTGGACAGGTTCAATGCGGTTTGAATGGCCACAACACCACCTACGAAAAAGGAAATAAAAGCCACGATGCCCAAAGAACCGATGATCAGATCATCAATTTCCTTTAGGATCAGTCCTTTTAAAACCGAAGTTTTGGTGGGTTTAGAAAAGGTTTCCTTCAACATGATGAAGTACAACCCTATATCGTGCAAATAGCTCATGCTAGCAGGTTAGATGACAAAGAAACGAAATTAATAGGCTTCGCTGGTCAATTATTACCGGGCTTATTCCCAAAGCAATGCTTTCATTTTATCATAAATCGCGGTATTCTCATACACCCCTGCAAACTCCTCAGCCCCGGGGCCGTAGGCAAAAACGGGCACCATGGTGGCTGAGTGGCCTCCGGTTGAGAAACTGGGTGCGATCTTATTGTAATTGCCTTTGTCAGCAGCCAATGTAAATCCGCCGGTTTCATGATCAGCCGTCACAATGACGAGGGTGTTGCCATCCGCTTTCGCGAAAGCGAGCGCCTCACCGATGGCCTGATCGAAGTCCAGCAGCTCTCCAATGAGATAGTCTGCATTATTATTATGTCCGCCCCAGTCGATTTGTGAGCCTTCGACCATGAGAAAGAAGGGAGAATCGTTTCTGCTCAGAAATTGAGCGGCCAGTCGAGTTGCTTCCGATAAGAAAGAACCCCGACCTTCATTCATACGAGGCATGTCGTAAGGGGCCAACAAAAAGCCTGCTTTTTCGGTAGCGCTTAATGCGGCTAGCGAAGGGAGAGCCAGGGTATCCATAATGAAATTTGCTTGCTCGAATTCACTGATCAAATTGCGATTATCTTCCCGTTGGGTAAAGAATTTCCAGCCGGCTCCGGCAAAAAAGTCGACGGGGGCATCGACCAGATCTGCTGCGATCGCTTCGGTCATCCGTCGCGATTTCTGATGGGCGTAGAAACTTGCCGGTGTGGCGTGCGTGATGCTTGAGGTAGAAACCAATCCGATTTTGGTTCCGCGATCTGCCAGTTGTTCAGTGATGGTCTGCACGGCAATGGTGTCCTGATTGACTCCTATGGCGCCATTGTAGGTTTTAATTCCTGCGCTAAAAGCAGTAGCGCCGGCCGCAGAATCGGTGATCAGGTCACTCGACGAAGAGGTTTTGCTTAAGCCGATAAACGGAAAAGATTCGAAGTGGGGACGTTCGTCCATGTAATACTGAGCGGCGGATACCTGACTCAGGCCCATGCCGTCACCAATCAACAGGATGATGTTCTTTGGTTTTTTGGAAAGCATCGGAGTAGGCGTTTCGGCCGTCTGGGCAGGACCGCATCCGGAAATCAAAATGGACAGTACAAGGAGTAGAGGGAATAGTTGCTTCATGGTGTTTTTTAAGGATGGTAAAGATAAGGGATGGTAGTCAAAAGCGCTTTAAGGCAATATTAATTTGCAGCAGGACCCCACAGTTTTTTGCGAATTCCTTTCCAGCGCAGTTTCCGGATAAATTGGGCTTGATCCCGATTCACTAAAAGCGGTTCTTTGTTTTTTAGGGCGCGAAAGTAGCCTTGCAGATAGTCTGCGAAATAACGGACCTTTCTTTTTTTCCAGGCGAGTTTAGCAGCAGCGATGGTGGTGAGCCAGAAACCGTAGCCCAGACGGTAGAACGCTTCCCCTTGCTTTAATTTTGCTGCCTTATTGTAGTGTTTTCCAGTGGGTTTTAAATGTTTAACCTTTAAGGCAGCTAGGGTCTTTACCTTCCAGCCGTAAAACTGGGCGAGTAGTTCGTCAACTGTATCCCAGCCCATAACGGGCTGCAGTCCGCTAAGGGCTTCGAAACAGGCTTTGCGGTACGTCTTGAGCGCTCCCCGCACGTGATCTGGGTTGGTCAGGTCCTCCAGGACCCAATCATTCTCCTTTAAAATGTAACAAAAACCTCCGGCGATGCCCAAGAGAGGATCGGCCTTAAACTGAGCGACCAATACTTGAAGGTAGTCTTTCGGAAAAATAAGATCAGCGTCAAACTTGCACAGCAGATCAAAACGAGGATCCAGTTGGTCGTAACCGGCCTGAAAGGCTCTAATTACCTTACTGCCGGGCAAATGCTGCTGATCTCCGTGTAGACGGACCAACTGCATAAAGGGATGGTCTTTGAGATAGTTTTCGACCACCGCTGCCGATCGATCACTGGAATGGTCATCAACCACGATCAACTGATCGATGGGGTAGGATTGATTGAGCAAAGAGTCAAGCGTTTGTCGAATAAAACGCTCTTCATTATGCATGGGGATGACGATGGCAATTCTAAGTGGTTCGTTCTGCATAGACCAGGTAATAACGAGGAACGAACAGGCGTAAAAGGGGGCGTACACCTATTTTTTTAACAGGATGTGTAAATTTCTTTCTGGATTTAATTTCCCAGCCGGCTTTTTCAAGCAACCAATCAAATTGCCAGTCTTCAAACTCATGGTAATGTCGGTCCCAGGGATCAGTCTTTGATCGATAGGCAGAAGCAAACCAGAGCTTTAAAGGAACGCTAGCCACCAATTTGTTGGCCTTGCTGGCCTGCAGCAGGTGTAAGGGGGCCAATAAGTGCTCAAAGATCTCAAAGGCCGTAAGCACCGGAGCCGGATGCTGTAGTATCCCATCGAGTTGGGTGTCGAGATCTTCGCCGGAAGTATTGTCCACCGTGTACCCTTCCTTTTTCATAATATCTGAAAAAGGATTAACAACACCAAGGTCAAGAATGGCCTCGTCCGTTGAGATGTGTTGCTTCAAAAAATCCAGGGTAACCGCAAAGCGCTTGCTGGGATAGGTGCCTTCGTACATGCGGCTAAGTTACAAAGTATGATGAGTAAACGCACTTCTTTTCTTAATTTGGCCGCATGGATGTTATGCAAATTCGCTTGTTATTGGATTTTGGAATGCTGGTCCTGATCTGGATCATACAACTGGTGGTTTATCCCAGTTTTTGTGCCTTTACCCCAGACGATCTGAAACGCTGGCACGGATCGTATGTGCGTCGTATTTCCTATGTGGTCATGCCCTTGATGATCCTACAAGTGATCGTGATCATTTGGCAAGCTTGGCTGGAGTTAAATGTCTATACCGTAGGTAGCTTCGTACTCGTCTGCGCGCTCTGGTTGATCACCTTCCTGCGTTTTGTTCCTATGCACAATTCGATTGCAGAAAGTGGCGACTGCGGTACGCTTTCGCGAAAGCTTACGCAACTCAATGGCTGGCGTACCTTATTATGGACCGTCCTCTTTGTCTGGTCTTTTATTCTCGCTCTAAGCTAAAAAAAAATCCGGCTCATGACAGGGTCATGGCCGGATCTTCGAAACTAAATAACACTTAAGCTTCCATGAATTCTTCAATGGGGGCGCAGGTGCACACCAGATTCCGATCTCCATAAGCGTCATCTACCCGTCGAACTGTAGGCCAGAATTTGTTCTCGGCCAGATAGGCAAGTGGGAAGGCGGCTTTTTGTCGGGAATACGGCAAATCCCAGTCATCTGCAGTCAGCATACCCAGGGTGTGAGGCGCATTTTTCAAGGGGTTTGAAGTGCCCTCTTCAGCGGCATCGATTTCTTGTTTGATGGCTATAAAGGCATCGCAAAATCGATCCAGTTCTTGTTTGCTTTCGCTTTCGGTGGGTTCGATCATCATGGTTCCGGCCACCGGGAAAGAAACGGTGGGAGCGTGGAAACCATAATCCATCAAACGCTTGGCGATATCAGTTACTTCAATACCATGGGCTTTGAAAGGTCGGCAGTCGATGATCATTTCATGCGCTGCCCGGCCGCGTTCCCCAGTATACAAAGTTTGATAGTGACCTTTTAAACGCTCCTTGATGTAATTAGCGTTAAGAATGGCGTACTCCGTAGAGCGCCGTAGTCCGTTTTCTCCCAGCATACAGATATAGCCGTAAGAGATCAGACAAGCCAGTGCAGAACCCCAGGGTGCTGCTGAAATGGCAGTGATGGCTTCTTTTCCTCCGGTTTTGATCAAAGGGTTTCCGGGTAAGAAGGGCACCAATTGTTTGGCAACGCAGATGGGGCCAACTCCCGGGCCTCCGCCTCCATGTGGGATGGCAAAGGTTTTATGCAAATTGAGATGGCATACATCAGCTCCAATCGCTCCAGGATGGGTTAAGGCAACCTGCGCATTCATATTGGCGCCGTCCATATACACCTGTCCACCATATTCGTGAATAACCGAAGTGATCTCTTTGATGGCACTTTCGTAAACCCCATGCGTAGACGGATAAGTGACCATTAACGCAGCCAGATTATCCTTGTGTTTCTCTGCTTTCTCTCGCAGATCATCCAGATCGATATTTCCGTCTTCCGTAGCCTTGGTCACGACTACCTTCATTCCCGCCATGACCGCGCTGGCAGGATTGGTACCGTGCGCTGAGGATGGGATAAGGCAGATGTTCCGGTGGTCATCGCCTCGGGATAAGTGATAGGCACGGATGACCATCAGTCCGGCGAACTCTCCCTGAGCCCCAGAATTGGGTTGCAGGGAAGTGCCGGCAAAACCGGTGATCTCCGTCAATTGATCTTCTAATTTTTTAAGCATTTTCTGATACCCCTGGGCCTGATCGACCGGAGCGAAGGGGTGCATATTGCCCCATTGCGGATCACTCAGGGGGAGCATTTCTGCAGCGGCATTCAGCTTCATGGTACAAGAACCCAGAGCGATCATCGAATGATTTAAGGAAAGGTCCTTACGCTCCAGCTTTTTGATGTAGCGCATCAGCTCGGTCTCACTGTGATAGCGATTGAAGACCTCATTGGTTAAAAAGTCTGTACGGCGCTTTACGCCTTCGGGTACCGCTGTGCCCGTCTCCAACGATTCTAGGGTAATTGTTTCTTTTTGTAGCGCTTTCGCGAAAGCGGCAATGATCGCATTCAGATCGGCCTTGTTGGTCGTTTCATTCACAGCGATGACTACCGTTTCCTCATCCGGATAATAGAAGTTGATGCCTCTGGCCTCCGCTTCTTTTTTGATCAGGGTGGCATCTGCTTTGACCTGAATGGTGTCAAAATAATGTTCGTTCACCTGATACAGGCCTAGTTGTTCTAAAGCATTGGCTAAGGTTACTGCCGCTCCGTGCACTCTTCCGGCGATATCCTTCAATCCTTCCGGTCCGTGATAGACGGCGTACATGCCCGCCATGACTGCCAGCAATACCTGAGCCGTACAAATGTTGGAGGTCGCTTTATCTCTTTTAATGTGTTGTTCCCGGGTTTGCAGGGCCATTCTCAGGGCTCGATTGCCGTCCATGTCTTTGGTGACTCCAATAATGCGTCCCGGAATATTGCGTTTGTAGGCTTCTTTCGTTGCGAAGTAAGCCGCGTGAGGCCCACCATAGCCCAGAGGGATACCAAATCGTTGTGTGGTTCCTACCACTACATCGGCTCCCCATTCTCCTGGCGCTTCCAAAACGACCAGGCTCAGGATATCAGCAGCGACTGCCAGTTTAACCCCTGCCGCGATGGCCTTTTGGGCAAAATCACGATAATCGTAAATGAGTCCCTTTTGGGTAGGATACTGAACTAGTGCGCCAAAAAAACCTTGCGACAGATCGACCTCCTGGTGCTTTCCGATCACCAGTTCGATCGCTAGGGGAACGGCACGGGTTTTTAACAGGGAGATGGTTTGAGGAAGAACGTCTTCAGAAACAAAGAATTTGACCACCTCATTTTTCTTTTGCTCACGATCGCGCACGGCAAAAAGCAAGGTCATTGCTTCTGCAGCGGCCGTACTTTCATCCAAGAGCGAGGCGTTCGCCAGCTCCATCCCGGTGAGATCGGTGATCAGGGTTTGAAAGTTAAGCAAGGCCTCCAATCTTCCTTGAGCGATCTCTGCCTGATAGGGTGTATAGGCCGTATACCAACCCGGATTCTCTAATATGTTGCGCTGAATCACCGCCGGAGTCACGGCCTGATGATAACCCAGACCAATGTATGATTTGAATACTTTATTCATACTGGCCAGCTCGCCGATGTGCTCTGCGAACTCTTGCTCGCTCATGGCCTCATCCAAAGACAAAGGCTCTTTCAGTCGAATGCCGTCGGGAATGGTTTCGTAAATAAGTTGTTCCATGGAGTCAACGCCCACAGTAGCTAACATGTCCTCCAAATCGGATCGACGCGGGCCAATGTGGCGCAACGCAAAAGAGTGTGTATTCATAGCAATGGTATCCTCAATTTTAGGTGGAACAAAAATACGATATAGGAGTAGATTTAGAGTACAATTCTCAAAAGGCTAGACCGCTATTTTTCAACCAATCAGTCAGTTTATGAACAGTTGAGGTATTTTTACGGCATGCGTTGGATCAAGTCCTTCTTTGATTTTTATATTCAAGCCAGTATTCACGTTTCTATTGCTGTGCTCAGCCTGATCGCGATCACTGCACACCGTTTTTCTCTCGACTTGTCCTCGGACTTTTACTTTTTTGTGTTCTGTGGAAGCGTTACCGGGTATAATTTTGTCAAGTATGCCGGTGTAGCGGGACTGCATCATCGCAGTTTGACCCGAAGTCTGCGTGCCATCCAGTTCTTTTCTTTTTTAGCTTTTATGGGCTTGCTGCTCACGGCATATTTTCTTCCCAGGCGTTTGCTTCTCTTCTGTATACCCCCGGCCATCTTCACTTTTCTCTATGCCGTTCCGTTTATTGCAGGCAAGAATCTGAGAAGGGTAAGCGGACTCAAGATTTTTGTGATCGCGGCAGTATGGTCGTGGGTCACCGTAATTTTGCCAGTCGTGGCTGCCGGTGCTTCTTTCACGTCAACAGTGATTCTTTTTGCCTTGCAGCTCCTGCTGTTTGTCACCGTACTGACCCTGCCTTTTGAAATTCGCGATCTGCGCTTTGATGTGCAGGCCTTGGGTACCATTCCGCAGCGTTTTGGATTGCGAACGACGAAGATCTTGGGCCTAAGCGGCTTGTTGTTTTTTTACGTGCTGTTTTTCTTTCATAAAGAGCTCTCTCAGGAACTGCTAATCGCAGCCTTTATGAGCTGTGTTGTACTGGGTATTCTCTTGTGGAAATCCACTACCGACCAATCGAAGTATTTTGCTGCCTTCTGGGTAGAAGCCATTCCTGTGCTGTGGTATCTCAGCTTATTGCTGATTGGCCAGTTCCTGGTCTAACAAAGACTGAAGTTTGATTTTTTCTTCAGCAGCAATGGTGTTCATCTCCGCCCGATGAATGGTCTTGGTAAGCTGGGTATTCTTGCGCGTGTAGGCACGGCATTCTGCGGAGAATACTAAATAGAAGGCCAACTTGATCTTTTCCCAAAAAGTGGTGTCACCGTATTGATTTTTATCACAGAGGTGCTTTCCGGGATGTATTTTTTCTTGTTCTTTCATTAGGATAACCAATTATCTTCCAGGCAACTTGCCATAGCTGTTCGTGCTCTATGAATGATAACCCAAAGGTTAGACGAAGTGATGTTAAATTCATTACAGATGGTTTCTGTATCCATACCATCCATGGTCTTCATTTTAAAAATCACACTTTGACGTTCCGGCAGCTTACTTAAGCAGGTCAATATGGCTCCGCCCAACTCTTCATTTTCCATTTTATCTTCCGCATTTCTATCGTAGGGATCTGCCACGCGTTCTTCCAGCCAGTCCCCCTCGCTCTCGTCATGGGTGTAACCCATCCGTACTTCCGCCTGTCCTTTTTTACTGTTGCTTTTGCGGTAATGATCGATGATCTTACGTTTTAAGATCGCGATGAGCCAGGTACGTTCAGCAGCTTCGCCCTTAAAATTCTTCATGGACTTTAGTCCGGCCAGGAAGGTTTCTGCGATGAGATCGTTGGCTAGTTCTCGATCATTTACACGCGTTATAGTGTAGTTGAACAAGTAATCGGAGTATTTTTGTACCCACTGCGTAGGGTCTAAGGTTGTCGATGGCATAGGGGTTGAGTCGAGAGCATGGATTAAAAATAACATATTTAGGTCAATTTTATGAGTTTGCGTCTACCGCTTAATCTTCCACTATGATAATGCATCTGGTTGTCATCGGTACTGTCTGGCCCGAGCCGCAGTCTTCTGCAGCGGGCTCCCGAATGCTGCAGATTCTGGACGTATTTAAGGATGCCGGGTGGAAGATCACCTTTGCCAGTGCTTCGGGACTCACGGAAAGCTTCCGAAAGGAGCAAGACATACTTGAAGTCAGTCCGCTCACACCCTTTCCTGAGGTGGATCATTGGGCTTCTATACTGCTGAATGACGCTTCTTTTGATCAGCAGCTCCAACAATGGAATCCCGATGCTGTACTCTTCGATCGTTTTATGACGGAAGAGCAATACGGCTGGCGGGTGGCCGAAGTATGTCCGCAAGCCCTGCGTATTTTAGACATGGAAGATCTGCATAGCTTGCGAAAAGAACGCGAGCTCGCCCTCAAAGCGGGAGAGGACTTTAGGGAAGAGCGACTTTTGGCATCGAAGACGGCCGTACGCGAACTGGCGAGCATTTGGCGTTGTGATCTGAGTTTGGTTATTTCTCGTTTTGAGTTGGACTTGCTTCAGCGCGTGTTTCAAGTGAAAGCGGAGCTTTTACTCTATTTGCCTTTTATGATCAAAGGGATAGCGCAAGTCCTGGCTAAACAGCGCAAGCCCTACACGGAGCGCAAGCATTTTGTGACCATTGGAAACTTTAAACACGCTCCTAATGCCGATGGGGTGCGCTACTTAAAACAGCAGATCTGGCACCACATCAGAAAAGCATTACCTGAAGCGGAAATGCACGTCTATGGAGCTTACGCTTCCACTGCCAATCAGCAATTACACGATCCGGCATCAGGATTTTTGATCAAAGGCCATGCTGCACGATCGGCGGAGGTGGTGGAAGAAGGCCGACTCCTTTTGGCGCCGCTGCGTTTTGGTGCCGGTTTAAAAGGGAAATTGGTAGAAGCCATGTTATTGGGAACGCCCTCTGTCACCACACCCATAGGAGCTGAGGGCATGTATGACATCGCATGGGGCGGTGCCATTGCCCAGAATGCAGCTGACTTTGCCCGGGCGGCGGTGAACTTGTATCAAGAGGAAGAGACCTGGAAAGAGGCCCAGAGTGTCGGCTACAAAAATCTTCAGACCCATTTTCAACAGGAAGATCACGCCCAGCGCCTGCTGGAACGTATTAACAGCTTACAGCATAGATTGAACGATCATCGTCGACACAACTTTGTGGGTCAGATGCTGCAGCATCATCGGGTGCAGAGCACCAAATATCTCAGCAGATGGATCGAGGAAAAGAATAAGAAAAATTAATCCTGACCGATCAGTCCTGCACGTCTAAGCAGGGCTTCAGGCTGAGGAGCTCTGCCTCGAAACTCGGTGTACAATTCCATAGGCTCTCGTGTTCCTCCCTGCGACAGAATGTGCTGAAGGAACGATTGACCCAGCTGCGCATTGAGGACTCCCTTTTCCTTGAATAATTCAAAAGCATCCGCATCCAATACTTCTGCCCATTTATAGCTGTAGTAACCTGAAGAATAGCCCCCTTGAAAAATATGCGAAAAAGAGGTACTCATACAGGTCTCCGGGCTGTCCGGGTACAATTGGGTGTTAGCAAAAGTGGCCACTTCATGCGCCTTGACATCGATAATGCCTTTTGGATTGGCCCCGTGCCAGGACATGTCCAGCAATCCGAAACTGAGTTGGCGTAAGGTTTGCATCCCTTCTTGAAAGGTGGCTGCCGCTTTAATCTTCTTTACCAGCTCCATAGGAATAACTTCACCGGTCTCGTAATGATGAGCGAAAAGTTCCAGGGCTTCCTGTTCATAACACCAATTTTCCATCAACTGACTGGGGAGTTCAACAAAGTCCCAGTACACATTGGTACCCGATAAGCTGGGGTAGGTGGTATTGGCCAGCATACCGTGCAAGGCGTGCCCGAATTCGTGAAATAGGGTGGTGACCTCATTAAAGGTCAATAGCGCGGGCTTTTTTGCCGTGGGTTTGGTGAAGTTACAGACAATAGAAACGTGAGGCCGGTCGTTGACACCGTCTTTGCGCATTTGATTTTTGTAGGAGGTCATCCAGGCCCCGCCACGTTTACCGGGTCTGGGATGAAAATCGGCATAAAAGAGTGCCACCAACTGATCTTTCTTGTCCAGTACCTGATAGGTTTTTACATCCGGATGATAAACCGGGATGTCTGACACTTTTTTAAATTGAAGATCGAACAGATGGCCGGCAATGGTAAATACCCCTTTTATCACTTTATCCAGTTCAAAATAGGGTTTAAGCAGCTCATCGTCCAGGGCGTAGCGCTTTTGTTTAAGCTTTTCACTAAAATAGGAACCATCCCATTTTTCCAATGGTTCGATTCCTTCTTCCGCTTTCGCGAAAGCGGACAATTCTTCAAACTCGCGTTGAGCGGCCGGTTTGGCTTTGTTCAATAGGTCCTTCAAAAAACGATTGACATTTTCTGGGGTTTCAGCCATACGTTCTTCCAGTACAAACTGAGCGTGGCTGCGGTAACCGAGCAGCGCTGCGCGTTCGTGACGCAGCTGGGCGATTTCACGCACCAATTCCTGGTTGTCCAGTTCGTCACCGTGAAATCCCTTGCTGCCAAAAGCCAGAGCCAGCGTCTTACGGAGCTCTCGGTTTTTAGCGTATTTCATGAAGGGAATGTAGCTGGGATAGTCTAAGGTGATCAGCCAACCCTTTTTTCCTTTTTCCTGAGCGGCCTGAGCAGCTGCCTCTTTAGCACTTTCCGGAAGCCCGTCCAGCTCTTCCTCCCGCGTCAGATGCATTTCGAATTTATTGGTCTCTGCCAGTACGTGTTCGCCAAATTGTAATTTCTTTTTGGCCAGACTGGCATCGATCTCCCGAAGGCGTTTCTTTTTCTCCTCCGGTAAATTTGCCCCGTTCCGGGCAAAGGACTTGTATTTTTTATCGAGTAGGGTCTGCTGTTCCGGGTTTAGATTCAGTTGATCCCGCTGCTCATAAACGGTTTTGACGCGTTCAAAAAGCGCCTCATTCAAGGCGATATCATTAGCAAATTCGGAAAGCATGGGAGAAACCTCCTGGGCTATTTTCTGGATGCTTTCATTGGTTTCGGCGCTATTGAGGTTGAAAAAAATGGCCGAGATGCGATCTAATTGTGCACCAGAATACTCCAGGGCTTCGATGGTATTTTCGAAAGTAGGAGTCGTAGTATTGGCGGTGATGCTGTCTATTTCTGCTTTCGCGAAAGCGATACCGGCCTCGAAGGCAGGCTTAAAATGCTCATTATTGATCTGTGAGAAAGGCGCCTCATCAAAGGATTGTAGTAATGGATTTAAATCACTGTTAATCATTAAATTAAGTTTTTTATAACATGCATTTCGTCGATAATTGAGATAATTTTAACGAATAGTGTTGTTTTTATATTTAATTTTGTCAAATAGCTTTAGGGCTAACCCCAAATAATATCGAACTACTACTAGGATTTGATTGAAATATTTAGAATGGTTAATAAATAAAATATCTATCTTTTTGTAGTTAAAAGCCGCGCATGAACACCGCGGCTTTTTTATGCCTTCAAGTTTTTGGATCCTTCGATGACCTTTCGCTTCAGCTCCTGTTTGTAGTCTAAGATGCGTTTGAGAATGCTTTCATCTTGTGCACCTAAGATCTGTGCAGCGAGTATGCCTGCGTTTTTTGCTCCATTGAGGGCTACGGTGGCTACAGGAACTCCTCCCGGCATTTGAAGAATGGATAAGACCGAATCCCAGCCATCCATACTATTGGACGATTTGACCGGAACTCCAATGACCGGTAGTGGGGAAAGAGAAGCGACCATGCCCGGTAAGTGAGCGGCACCACCGGCTCCGGCAATGATAACCTGTATTCCGCGCTCATGAGCGTGTTTTCCGTAATCAAAAAGTTTGTCTGGAGTGCGGTGGGCCGATACGATATCGACCTCGGTCTCGATCTCAAAAGACTTTAATATATCGATGGCTTCCTGCATGACCGGAAGGTCACTGGTACTGCCCATGATGATTCCTACTTTGCTCATTGACTGATTACTTTTATGGTTTTTTTGACTTCTGCGGCTACCGCGCGAGCGACGGCAACATCCTGATCAATGATGGTCACATGTCCCATTTTGCGGAAGGGACGGGTTTGTGATTTTCCATAGATATGCGGAGTCACGCCGTTCATGCCCAGGATGCGTTCAATGTTTTGATAGCGAACCGGTCCCTGATGCTGCTCGTCGCCCACCAGGTTGACCATGACGGCTGCTGTTTTGCTGTCCGTCTTGCCCAAGGGTAAATCTAAGATCGCCCTCAGATGCTGTTCAAACTGAGTTGTATAACTGGCTTCAATGGAATAATGTCCGCTATTGTGCGGCCGAGGGGCCACTTCATTGATGAGAATCTGATCGTCTTCCGTTTGAAAAAGTTCTACCGCCAAAAGTCCCACATGATCCATGGCTTCAGAGACCTGTGTGGCAACTTCCCGGGCTTTTTTAGCTACCTCTTCAGAAATACGGGCCGGACAGATCACGTATTCCACCTGATTAGCCTCCGGGTGAAATTCCATTTCCACTACCGGGTAGGTGCTGATCTTGCCTCCCGGAGTCCGGGCCACGATCACCGCCAATTCATGTTTAAAGGGGATCATCTTTTCAGTGATGCAGGGACCTTCGGGCAGTTGAGCGATTTGACTGGCTTCCCGAATGATCTGTACGCCATTCCCATCATAACCTCCGGTACAACTTTTCCAAACAAAGGGAAGTTCGGGTTGTTGGTTCTGCAACTCCTGAATACTCCTAAATCGGGAGTAGGCTGCTGTAGGGAGCTGGTGTTTTTTATAGAAATCTTTTTGATCGCCTTTATTCTGAATGACACGCAAGGTGTTGGCTGAAGGGTACACGTTGACGCCTTTTTTTTCGAGGGCTTCCAGCGCATCGACATTGACCGTTTCGATCTCAACGGTGAGCAGGTCCACCTGCTTTCCAAATTGGAATACCGTATCGTAATCCATGAGATCTCCCTGCTGAAAGTGATTACAGGCAAGCCTGGCCGGAGCCTCCTGACTTGGGTCGAGTACATGGGTCTTAAGGTCCCATTTTCGAGTTTCGTACAGCAGCATTTTACCGAGCTGACCACCGCCTAAAATACCCAGGGTGAATGGGGTAGAAAAATAGTCGTTCATGCTTCAAAAATAGGGTATTCCAGCCTATTGCCCCAAGCTCCCTATTTAAAGTTTGACAATGCTTATCTTTGCGCGAAATTTAATCCCGTCCAGTGATCCAATTACACGATTTACACTTTGAAAAATTTTTGACCCAAGCCGAAATCAATCAGGCGGTTCATGGGGTGGTCGTGCGCATGAATGACGAGCTGAAAGACCAGCGACCGGTATTCTTGACCGTGCTAAACGGGGCTTTTTTATTTGCAGCTGACGTGGTCAAACGATTTGAGGGAGCTTGTGAACTGAGCTTTATCAAGGTAGCCAGCTATGACGGCCTGGAACAGACCGAGAACATCTCTACCGTGATCACTGCTGAACCTGAATTGAAAGGGCGTACGGTAGTGGTTTTGGAAGACATTGTCGATTCAGGAAACACCATAGAAACCATTATCCGCATTCTGGAAGAAGAAGGCGTGGCCGATATCAAAATCGCAACCCTTTTTATGAAACCGGATGCCTATACCAAGAATTATACAATTGATTATGTGGGACTCGAGATCGATGACGATTTTGTAGTGGGCTACGGACTCGATTACAAGGGTCTGGGGCGTAATCTCACCGATATTTATAAATTAAAAGCAAATTCATCCATGACCAATATCGTGCTTTTTGGCCCTCCGGGTGCCGGAAAAGGAACTCAGGCAGCATTATTAAAAGAGAAATACGATCTCATTCATATTTCTACCGGTGATGTCTTCCGTTTCAACATCAAAAACGGTACAGAACTCGGAACCCTGGCCAAGTCATATATGGATAAGGGGCAACTCGTTCCTGACACGGTGACCATTGATATGTTGAATGCCGAAGTGGTCAAGAATCCTAAGACGAACGGCTTCATTTTTGACGGCTTTCCTCGCACGACGGCTCAGGCAGAAGCACTTGCGGCTTTATTGGAAAGTAAGGGCACAGAAGTATCAGCCATGATCGCCCTGGAAGTGGACGATGAGGTCTTAGTGCAGCGTTTGCTGGAGCGGGGCAAGACCTCCGGGCGAGCCGATGACGGAGATGAAACCATCATCAGAAACCGCATTGCGGTGTACTATCAGGAAACAGCGATCCTGAAAGACTACTACAAAAAGCAAGACAAGTACTACGGTGTGGACGGCGTGGGCTCACTGGAGGAAATCACCGAGCGTCTGAGTGAGGTGATCGAAAGTCTCTAAAGGCAACGATCTAGCGGCTGAAGCCAGACTGAATATTAAAAAAATAACGAGCAGGAATTATGACCGAGGGAAATTTTGTAGACTACGTAAAAATGCACGTGCGCTCCGGTAAAGGAGGACAAGGGTCTGCACATCTTCGTCGTGAGAAATACATTCCCAAAGGTGGCCCTGATGGGGGAGATGGCGGTCGTGGTGGCCATGTGATCATACGGGCCAAGCCCAATATGTGGACCTTACTCCCGCTCAAATTCAGTCGGCATATTCGTGCCGGTCACGGAGAGAACGGGGGGAAACAAACCAGTACCGGTGCTGCCGGAGCTGATGTGTATATCGATGTGCCCCTGGGGACGGTCGTGAAAGATTCTGATACCGGGGAGGTGCTTTTTGAGATCACTGAAGAAGGTCAGGAGCGGATAGTCGCCCGAGGCGGTAAAGGGGGCCTCGGTAACGATCATTTTAAATCGAGCACCAATCAGACTCCTCGCTACGCTCAGCCCGGTCTGCCCGGAGAAGAGGCTGATATCACCATCGAGCTGAAATTACTGGCTGATGTAGGCCTGGTAGGCTTTCCAAATGCCGGAAAATCAACCTTACTGTCGGTGGTATCTGCGGCTAAGCCCAAGATCGCTGATTATGAGTTTACGACCCTAAAACCCAATCTGGGGATTGTTGAGGCCCGTGATATGCAAACCTTTGTCATGGCTGACATCCCCGGGATCATTGAGGGCGCGGCTGAAGGAAAAGGTCTGGGTCATCGTTTTTTGCGCCATATCGAACGGAATTCAACCCTGCTCTTTCTAATTCCTGCCGATGCTACCGATGTGGCGGAGCAGTATGATGTGTTACTGAATGAATTAAAAAAATACAATCCGGAATTGCTGGATAAGAGTCGGTTGATCGCCATCTCCAAAAGTGATATGCTAGACGCCGAGTTGAAAAAAGAACTGAAGCAAGAGTTAGATCAAACGCTTCCCATTCCTTATCTTTTTATTTCCTCAGTGGCCCAGCAAGGACTTACGGAACTTAAAGACCGACTTTGGAGTATGTTGAATGCAGATCAAGAATAAATTAAACCCATAGACGTTGTAAAGTCATGCGAAAAGCAATACCCTTGATAGTCATATTGGTCTTGAGCGGCTGGGTCGTCTCGTGTAAGCCCATTCAGGTGGAGTACGATTACGACGAACAGGCCAATTTTGAGGCTTTTAAGACCTATCAATTCTTAGGCCCCGAAGACAGTGGGCTTAGTGAGCTCAACGAACGTCGATTGGAAGAAGCAGCGGACAGTCTACTGCAGAGCAAAGGCTTCGCGAAAAGTGAGAATCCCGATCTGCTCTTGGCCTTCTATGAAGATCGCTACGAAGAGCCGCAGCGCAATACCGTAGGTATTGGCGTAGGCGGGACCGGCCGGAATGTAGGCGGAGGTATTCAGTTGGGTGTACCCATAGGAAGCAATACCCTGAGCACGGTGATCACCTTAGACGTGGTAGAGCGCCGGACCAATGCCCTGCTGTGGCAGGGAGTAGCCCAGGGCAATCAGGGAAGAAGCACCACTCCCGAACAAAAAGTAACTTTTTACACCAAAATAGCCTTTAAACTGCTAGAAAAATTCCCACCTCAGAACTGATGAAACTGCATCTAAAGAAATTCCTGTTTGTATGTGCTGTTCTCCACGGGTTCAGTGGATACGAGTCGCATGCGCAGCAGGATGCTTTCGCGAAAGCGGAACAACTCTTCCAAAAGGAGCAATTCAGCAAGTCAAAAGCTCTTTTTGAGGCTCATCTGGCCAAGCACCCCAACGACATGAAAGCGCAGGAATACCTGGGTGACATTGCGGGTTATGAAAAACGCTGGGATGACGCCATAGCGATCTATGGTCAACTGGTGGACGCTGATCAAGATCAGGCCAATTATCATTTCAAGCTAGGGGGGTCGCTGGGTATGAAAGCCTTGTCGATTAGCAGAATAAGGGCGCTATCCTACATTGGCGACATCAAAGAGCATTTTACCCGTGCCGTCGAATTGGATCCTAAGCATATCGAAGCCCGATGGGCATTGGTGGAATTCTATATCCAGCTGCCGGGGATCGTAGGAGGCAGTGAACGTAAAGCCCTGGAATACGCAGACCAACTGGAAACCATATCCAAAGTGGATGGCTTTCTGGCTAAGGGCTATGTGGCCGAGTACATGGACCGGCCGGAAGATGCAGAGCGGTATTACAAAAAAGCCATCGCGGTAGGAGGATCAGAGCATACTTACGAAAAGCTGGCGGCTCATTACGAAAAGCAGCAGCAGCCGGATAAGGCGATCTCTACCACACAAGAGTCTTTGCAGAAGCATCAAAGAAATCATCTCAATTATCAAATTGGCAAGATCGCGGCTCAATACAACTTAAAGAATGAATTGGGGATCGACTGTTTGGAGCGGTATATTGCCAATCATAGCGTACGCGACGGCGTGCCCCTGGACTGGGCCTATTACCGTCTGGCGCAGATCTACAAGAATTTAGGACAGAAGAAAGAAGCCCTGGTATGGATCGATAAAGCCTTGTCGAAACGTCCGGATTTTGAAGAGGCGCAGGACGAAAAGCGGCTTATCGAAGCGCTCTGAGTAGGCTATCTTTATTTCAAGAATCATCAATTTATGCGAGTACATTTTATTGCGATAGGAGGAAGTGCCATGCACAATTTGGCCCTGGCCCTACATCAAAAAGGAGAGGAAGTTAGCGGCAGTGACGATGCTATTTTTGAACCCTCACGATCGCGATTGGAAAAGCACGGCCTTCTACCTGCAGAAGAGGGTTGGTTTGAAGATAAAATTACCACAGCGCTGGATGCTGTGATCCTGGGAATGCATGCAAAGGCCGATAATCCAGAATTGCTCAAAGCTCAGGAATTGGGCATACCTATCTATTCCTATCCGGAATTTCTTTTTGAGCAGTCCAAGAACAAAACCCGCGTAGTCATTGGCGGTTCTCACGGAAAAACGACCATTACTTCAATGATCCTTCACGTGATGCACTATCATCAAAAGGAAGTTGATTATATGGTAGGCGCCCAGCTGGAAGGCTTTGACACCATGGTACACCTTACCGAGGATAACGACTTTATCGTGCTGGAAGGGGATGAATATTTGTCTTCTCCCATAGATCGCCGACCTAAATTTCATTTATACCAACCCAACATTGCTTTGATCAGTGGGATCGCCTGGGATCATATCAATGTGTTTCCCACCTATGAGAATTACGTGTCCCAATTTCAGGAATTCGTGAATCTGATGACCAATGGCGGGGCCTTGGTCTATAATGAAGAGGATGAAGAAGTGGTACGGGTAGTAGAGAACACCACCGCCCACGTTAAAAAATACCCTTATCGAACGCCAGATCACCGGGTGGATGAGGGGGTCACCTATCTGGAAACCCCAGACGGCCCAATGCCGATCGCCATTTTTGGTCAGCACAATTTGAATAATCTATCGGGAGCGAAATGGATCTGCCAGCATATGGGTATAGTAGAAGAAGAGTTTTACGAGGCGATCGCTAGTTTTAAGGGCGCCTCTAAGCGCATGGAGCGTATTGCGGAGAGTCCGTCCAATATTGCTTTTAAGGATTTTGCACATTCTCCATCTAAAGTGAAGGCGACTACCGAAGCCGTTAAGGCCCAGTATCCTAATCGCAAACTAATCGCCTGCTTGGAATTACATACCTACAGCAGTCTCAACGCAACCTTTTTGCAGGAGTATGAGGGCGCTTTGGATGCAGCAGATGAGGCCGCAGTATTCTATTCGCCGCATGCTGTAGCCATAAAGAAACTCGATTCGGTCAGCCAGGAGCAAATTGAAAAGGCCTTCCAACGGGAAGACCTTCATGTGTTTACAGAGCCTCAGGCTTTTCAAGATTATTTATTTGGAAAGCAACTGGATCAAACCGCCCTGCTGCTTATGAGCAGCGGGAACTATGGGGGGTTGGATTTTGACCGTATTCAAGAGCTGCTTTAGTCGACGGTGATCTCCCAGCTATCACTACAAGCAGGACCATTATTGCCGTCTTGCGCACGAGCTTTTATTGTGCCTCCTGTGAAATTGGGACCAAAAGATACTTCTGCAGTGGCGAAGGTATCATCCTCCGATACTATGGTGATATCGCCCGATAGTATTTCCCATTCTACATCAATGAAATTGAAATTGTTATTGTATTCATAAGTCTTGAGGTCGCCGGGCGAAGCGGTTGCGGCGCCCAGAGTACAGCAGACTGTACCTTTTGAGTCAGAAATTGCCTGTTCGCATTCGATTCGTGCTTCTGCTTCGCGGTCTAGATCGTCACCATCATCATCATTATTGCAGGAAACTAAAAAAAGGGAAGCGCCAAGAATGCATAGTAAATTTTTGAAAAGAGTTTTCATAAAAGGGAGTATTTGGGATTAAAATAAATTCGATGTATCACTAGTCTAGGGTGATCTCCCAGCTGTCAGAACAAGTAAGAGGGCTGTTATTTCCTGCAGGACTGAATCCGCGGGCTATGAGCAAACCTCCATCGAAATTAGAGTCAAAAGAGACCTGTGCAGTACCTGCTGTGTCATCTTCAGAAACGACAGACATATTACCGGAAATGACCTCCCAGCCGATGGAATCTAATTGGCGTGTACTCACATAGGTATATTCTAAGGTTTGCCCCGCATTAGCTTCACCAGGGCCATAGGTGCAACAGACCACTCCGCTTTCAAAATTGGCAAAAGCTTCCTCACATTCGAGGATTGCTTCTGCTTCGCGGTCTAGATCGTCACCATCATCATCATTATTACAGGCAACTAAAAAAAGGGTAGCACCAAGAATGCATAGTAAATTTTTGAAAAGAGTTTTCATAAAAGGGAAAATTTAGGATTTAGTTAAATTCGGGGTTCAATTACTCTAGGGTGATTTCCCAGGCTGCTGAACATCTCAGCGGTTCTGATGTTGTACTAGGACTATACCCGAGTCCAATGATAACACCACCATCGAAGTTCTCACCAAAGGTGACCAATGCAGTCCCTTCCTCATCTTTTTGCGCAAGCACAGTCATGTCTCCGGAGAAGACTTCCCAGGCTATGGAGTCCAAAGGTCTGTTTGCCCGATGGGTGAATATAAGTGAGTCGCCGGGTTGTGCTCTGCCAGGGCCATAAGTGCAACATACTACACCTTCATTATTGGCAAAAGAATCTTCGCAAGAAGCGGCAGCTTCGGCTTCTTCATCAGTAATAATTCTATTGGTACTGTCGTATTAAATATTTTCGGGAAGCGGCTCTTCGGCTACGTCATCGTCTGAATTACAAGCCACCAAAAAGATAGCAATAAGAAGAAAACAGCGTAGTAGGTAAGACTTTTTAATCATCATCGTTATTTGGGTTAGCCTAAAATATACGCGAATAAAGAGAAAGACAAAAAAAGACGCTATACTTTAACTGGTGAAGCAGCATAGAGCGTCTCATACGCCAAATTGGGTCAGGTGATGATCGAGGTGCTTAAATTCGAGTCGGCCCCACTCCCGAGGGGTAAAATGACCAAATAATGGATGCGGTTGCCACGCTTTCTGATCACGTTTTTTATAAAAAGAATCCACCAGATCAAGCAGGATTCGCTGCTCTTTTTCAAAATCCTTTTTCTCGGTGACCTTTAGCTGTTTGGACGTGGGAAGATTTTTCCGGAAGGGTTTGTCGTTGATCAGAGACTTCTTGAATAACAGAAAGAGTGGGTTCCAGCTGCGCTTTCTGGGTTCGTCGCTTAGTGCGATTTTAAAGGGGAACTGGCAATGATGGAGCATTTGAGCTACGGTCATTTGTCCCCAAAGAGGGGTCGATTCAGGAGTTAATTGCTGTACGCGTTGCCTGGTCTCCTCGTACGTCTGTTGATCAAATAAGTTTTTCATGAGCATGTATAAACGGGTACTTTAAAAATAGGTAAAGTCTGGGTTAATGCCCAATTTACTTGGTTCAGAACAGTGATCCAGGTTTGGGTTGACGCTTATAGCGATCACTTGGGGTTTATTTATAAATGGGAAGAAGGAAGCAGTTAATGGGCAGCTTGGAAGCGACCTAATCTGCTATTTTAGTACAAACAAACGAGGGAAAAGCCTGTGAAATCATTGTCGATAAAAGAGTGGTCCTTAGGGGATCGACCCCGGGAGAAATTAGTAGAGCAGGGCAGAAAAGCCTTAAGTGATGCTGAATTGTTAGCCATCCTTCTGGGAAGCGGAAGCAAAAATGAGTCGGCTGTCCGTCTCAGCAAGCGTATTTTGGCGCATGCCAACAACCGATTGAGTGAGTTGGGTAAAATGAGTTTAGTAGACTTGATGCGATTTCGCGGCATAGGAGAAGCTAAGGCGGTCACCGTAAGTGCTGCTTTGGAATTGGGAAGAAGGCACCGGGCCGAAGGAGTTCTGGAAAAGAAAAAAATCACTTCCAGTGCCATGGTGTTTGAGTATCTGCTCCCCTGGCTCTCCGATCTACCCCATGAGGAGTTTCGAATTCTTTATTTGAACAATGCCAATCGCATCCTTAAGCACACTCAATTGAGCAAAGGTGGGATGACCGGAACCTTGGTTGACGTTCGTTTAGTGCTTAAGGAGGCCCTGGCCCTGGGGGCGACCGGAATCATCCTGGCTCACAATCACCCTTCAGGAACACTGCAGCCCAGCGAGTCAGACAAGTCACTAACTCAAAAGCTTCATTTGGCGGCGGGAAGTCTGGATATAAAGGTGCTCGACCACCTGATAGTAGGTGAAAAAGCGTATTTTAGCTTCGCCGACGAAGGCCTACTCTAAGAGCTACTTTTTGAAGTCATTTCCGTGCTGCTGATCTATTCTCACAAAATTACTCCACGCCTTTCTTATGTGTTTAAGCAGGTTTGCATACGCATCTTAGGGATACCGGTTTCTTTTACCGACAAGGTAGAGGAATTTATCACCCACGATAGCCTAAAACTGTCCTATACCCACAAGGCGCTGGGGAATGAATTGCACTTACGAAGCTCAGAAATCTTATTTGATCGCGGGATCACCGACCTGGATATACAAGTCAAGTCCTGGCAAGATTCCGTAGGTTTTTTCCCAACCTCCAAAGAGAGCATGTTGCCCTATGATATTTTTGGTGCCGCTTTCTATTTGTTGAGTCGATACGAAGAATTACTTCCCCACGTCAAAAAAGTAGCCGATCACTATCCGGCGGAAGAAAGCCTCGCTTTTAAACATGACTTCCTAAAAACCCCGGTGATCGATCAATGGGCATTCTATTTTTTAGAGGCCCTAAAAGCACGCTTTCCAGACTATGCCTATTCTGGGAGACAAAGTAGCCTTCAGCCGATCATTGAAGTAGAAAAAGCATTCAATTACTTCAAAGTGGGCTTTATGCGCTCTTTGGGAGGCTTTATCCGCGACTTCAGTCGGTTGCGCTTGGGCAAAATGCTGATCCGATTTCAAACCGTACTGCGCTTCCGCAAGGACCCTTACGACACCTTTAGCTGGTTGATCAATGTGAAGAAAAGTACAGCAATCCGCTTCGTAGTGCTTTTTCAATTGGGGGACTATTCAACCTTTACCAAGAATATCCGTTCGACAAAGAATACCTTTCGCTCCCTGATCAAAATGGTCGCTGATTATTGTACCGTGGGACTATTAGCCTCCAAAGAATCGCGAGATTCCACAGCCCAATTGCAGCAGGAAAAAAAACGGTTAGAACGCATCATCAATCGTCCACTCGATGCAGTCAAAACGGTGGATCATGCGTTGACTTTGCCGGAAAATTATTTACAGTTCATAGAAATAGAGGCGCGTCGGGATTTTACCATGGGCTACCTGCATCACGCCGGATTTAGGGCCGGAACCTGCACCCCTTTTCAATACTTTGACATCACCACCAATGCGACCACTCCGTTGTTAATCTATCCATTGGCCTTACGCACAGATCATCTGAGGCTGAACCAAAAATCGACGACTCTGGATCGATCTCTAATAACAGGACTAAAAAATAGTGTGGAAGCTGTTGGCGGTTGCTTTGTGATGAGCTTCACTAACGTAGATTTTGCCCATTACGAATGGAGGGAACTCTTTAAAGATTTGGTACATGACGAACTCTAGAGCCAGTAAACATCTGTTTTTTGACCTGGATCATACGCTCTGGGATTTTGATAAGAATTCTCAGCTAGCCTTTGAGATCATTTTTGAGAAACATCGCATTGACGTAAAGATTGAAGAGTTCAGCGCGGTCTACGAGCCCATCAATTTTAGCCTATGGAAGCAGTATCGTGAGAATCGTATTTCTAAGGAGAAATTGCGCTATTCCAGATTGAAGCGGAGTTTTGAAGCTCTTGACCTAGAAATTGATGACCCCTTGATCGATCGTTTGTCTGATGATTACATCAAGTTCCTACCTACCAATAATCACTTGTTTGAGGGAACCTTGGAGCTGTTGGATTATCTGGCTCCCCGCTACCGATTACATATCATCACCAATGGATTTCAAGAAGTACAACAGCAAAAACTAAAAGCCTCTAATTTGCAACCCTATTTTGAAGTGGTGGTGAGTAGTGAATCCGTGGCAGTAAAGAAACCGGATCCCAAAATTTTTAGTTATGCCCTGAATAAAGCCGCTGCACGACCGGAACAAAGCCTGATGATAGGCGATACGTACGAAGCCGATATTCTTGGGGCGCTGAATTCGGGAATGGATGCGGTTTTTTTTAATCATCGGGGGCATGCCGTTGATCGGGAAGTAAAACAGATCACCCATCTAAGCGAGCTTAAAAAGCTGCTCTAAAAGGGCGATCTTCTGCTGAGGTCTTCCTCTCAAAACCTAGAGAATTCCTTATCTTGTGGGCCTAAAATACATCGCTATGCGCACCCTTAACTTTGTGTTGGTATTTGTTGGCTTGACCGTTTGGACCATCCAAGGGCAGAACCTCAATGACTATGAGTTTGTCGTGGTTCCTACCCAGTTTGGATTTACCTCAAGCCCGGATGCTTTTCAAGTCAATTCATTAACCCATTTTTTATTCGAAAAAGAAGGATTTAAGGCGTATTTGGGCGAAGAAAGTCTACCGGACAATTTACGCAATAGGAGATGCAATGGCTTAACCGCGAGAGTGGTTAAAGAAAATGCCTTTTTAGCTACCAAATTGGCTATTGAACTCACCGATTGTAAGGGACAGATGATCTATCGTACCCCGCCGGGTAAGAGCAAAAGCAAACAATTCAAAACAGCCTATCACGAGGCGATCCGTCAGGCATTTCAAGCAATATCCGCACGTAATTATCAGTATTCAGGCAAATCAATGACTGAGACTTCGGCGAAAGCCAATTATACTCCCAGCCAATCCAAGCCTGCAGCGCCTGAACAACCCACCATGCCTGATGAGCCTGTCATGAGTTCAGAAGTCGCTCAAAAGGTAATCACTGAAGTAGACAATACCCAAGTGGAGCAACCTGATCCTATTGATCAGACGCCTCAAGCTTCTGAAATACCAGTAAGCTACGTAAACACCGCTGGAGAGTACGAATTACGACCGGCCACAGGAGGCTATGAACTCTATAGTGCCGGAAAGAAGATTGGCGAGGCTCGACTCTCATCCCAGGGAAGTTATTTGGTGAACTCATCAGAGTTCAGTGGAATTGGGTACTTAAGGAATAATGAGTTTATCATCGAACGCAAGATCAAAGGGGTAGAAGAACTTGTAGAAATGAGATTTGAGAAAAAACAATGAAGAGATTAGCTATACTAGGCGCTGTACTTCTTTTAGCAGCCTGTCAGAACGATCAAAATCAAGATAAAACCACTCCGTCAAACGACGGTCAAAACAAGGAGGAGCAAGCAAAACGGCAACGAAACCTTTTTGAATTGATCGATGCTGCTGACAGTGGTATCCAATTTGAGAATACCCTTCAGGAAGATGTAGGCACTATGGAAAATCTTTTTGATTTTGACTACTTCTACAATGGTGCCGGCGTTGGGGTGGGGGACATCAACAATGACGGATTATTAGACCTGTTCTTTACCGGAAATCAGGTGCCTAACAAGCTGTATTTAAATCAGGGGAACCTTAGCTTCAAAGACATTAGTGATACGGCAGGGATCAATACGCATAAGCAATGGTCCAATGGGGTCACCTTCGTCGACCTGAATCAGGACGGCTGGCTGGATATCTATGTGAGTCAGGGAGGCCCCAGAAAAGCGGAGGATCGTAAAAATCTCCTATTCATCAATCAAAAAAACAACACCTTTATCGAAGAGGCTGAGGCTTATGGCCTGGCCGACACCGGAATCAGTACCCAAACCGTTTTTTTTGACTATGACAAGGATGGAGATCTCGATGTGGCTGTAGCTAATGAAAATGAGCTTTACGGGATCGATCCGATGCGCTTTTTTAAGACCATGGAACAGAATCGGGAAATCTTAAAGAAAAGCAGCGTTCATTTTTACGAGAATCGAAACAACAACTTTACGGAGGTGACCGAAAAACTGGGCTTGCTACGCCCTTCTTTTGCCTTGGGCATCACCGTGAGCGACATCAATAATGACGGTTGGTTAGACCTGTACATCGCCAATGACTACTACGTGCCTGATGTGATCTACCTGAATGAAAAGGGTCAGGGTTTCCGCGACGGAACTAAAGAATTGACCAAGCAGATCGCATTCTACGGAATGGGCGTGGATATCAATGATTTCAACAACGACGGACTTCAAGATATTTTTGTACTGGACATGGCCTCCAGTGATCATATCCGTTCCAAAACGCTGATGGCCAGTATGGATCTGAACCGGTTCGAGCTGCTCACTAAAACCTTAGGGTTTCAACATCAGTATATGTTCAATGCGCTTCAATTGAACATGGGGAACAACAAATTTCACAATGTGGCGCATCAGGCCGGGGTGGCCAAAACCGATTGGAGTTGGGCCGGATTGATGGCGGACTATGACAATGACGGCGCCAAGGACATTTACGTTACGAATGGCTATCGCAGATATGCTCTGGATAACGACCTGCAGCAGCAGGTTCGCGAGGTGCAACGAGCCTTTAACGGGCAGGTGCCTTTAGACGCCAAGCAGAAATTATACGATGCGATGCCTTCTGAAAAGTTGAGCAACATCATGTATGCCAATGTGGGAGAACTGGCTTTTGATAATAAGAGCTATGAGTGGGGCTTAAGTGCGCCCACCTTTTCTAACGGAGCTGTCTACGCCGATCTCGATAATGACGGCGACTTAGAATTAATAATCAGTAATATTGATGATACAGCCTCGCTGTACAAAAACACCACTCGGGAACGTGAACTCGGCCATTATCTGACGGTAGATGCTAGAGGGCGACTTTCCGAAGCGTTTCCCAAGATCACCCTGATTACCGGGGACGATATTCAAATTGCTGAAGCCAAAAAGGTGAGAGGCTATCTGTCTTCCGTTTCAGACCGGGCACTGTTTGGTCTTGGTGAGGTAGCTGTGATCGATACCGTTCGGGTTCAGTGGCCCGACGGCGGTATGGAAGAGCGCTACCAGGTGCAGGCCAATCAAACCTTGATCTTTCAGCAACAGCAAGCAGAAGTACTCGCTGACTACTTGTTCCGGGCTCCTAAGAGGAACCAAGCGGTTTTGAATGCAGATCAAGTGGTTTTCAAAAATTTACAGGATGAGGAACCGCTGTCGTTCAGGCATCAGGAGAATACCTATAATGATTTTGCCAAGGAGGTTTTGCTTCCCTATAAACAATCGACCCAAGGGCCATTTTTCAGTACAGGAGATGTGAATCAAGACGGTTTGGAGGACGTATACGTTTCCGGTGCCGCCGGACAATCCGGGGCTCTTTTTATCAATACCGGTTCGCGCTTTGAGCTAAAATCAAATCCAGACTTTGTTGCGGATAAAGCGGCTGAAGACATGGAGTCTGTCTTTTTTGATATGGACGGCGATGGTGATCTGGACCTGTTTGTCGTAAGTGGGGGCAATGAGTTTGAGCCTGGACATGAGAACTATCAGGATCGGGTCTATCTTAATGATGGCTCCGGTCGCTTTACACGAGATCGCTCTCGGGAAGTAAACGCCCAGTATTCTGGAAAATCGGTTTCAGTACTTGATTTTGATCAGGATGGCGATCTGGACCTGGCCGTGGGTAATCGAATCAAACCCCAACACTACCCGGTGGCCGCACCTTCTCAGCTGCTGGAGAATCAGGCGGGGAAATTGGTCGATGTGACTCAAGTGAAGGCCGCCGACTTCGGTAAGTACGGTTTGGTCAATAAGGTGATCAGTACCGATTTCAACGGTGACGGCAAAACTGATTTAGTGGCTGTAGGCGAGTGGGAAGCTCCCGGATTTTTTGTCAATGAGGAGGGCACCTTTAAAAATGTCACCGCGCCATATGGTCTGAGTGATGAAAAAGGTTTGTGGATGACAGTGGCTGCCACAGATGTCAATGGCGATGGAAAACTGGACTATGTGCTTGGGAATATGGGCGACAATATGAAGTTTTCAGCCTCATCGGATAAACCGTTTAAGGTGTTTGCCTCAGATTTTGATAACAACGGCACTTTTGATTTGGTGCTCGGAAAAAAATACAATGGAACCTATGTACCCGCTCGTGGTAAGGAATGTTCTACCCAGCAAATGCCCTTTATTTCGGAGAAATTTGAAACCTATCAGGCTTTCGCGAATGCGTCAATTGAAGACATCTACGGAGAAGCCTTGAAAAATGCCTATAAAAAAGAGGTGACGACCATGAGTTCTGTGGTGCTCGTGAATCAGGGAGACTCGTTTCAAGTGCGAAAACTACCCGCCATGGCTCAAATGGCTCCAATGCTTGATGTACTACCCTACGATTTCAATAAAGACGGAATTCAAGATCTTTTAATCGTCGGGTCCATTTATGAGGCTGAGGTGGAAACCCCACGCCTGGATGGTGGTGCCGGATTGGTGCTTTTGGGAACTAAGGATAGTTCTTTTACCACATTAGCTCCCCATCAAACCAACTTGTATTGGGACGGTAATATCAAATCGGTGACTTCCGTTCCATTAGGTGATAAGTTGTTATTCATAGGAGGTATCAACGACGGTCCGATCAGTAGCTTTGAGTTCACGCCATGATCAATACTTGTATTTCCCCTTCCAACGCACTTTAAGGAACTCCCGCTGCTGTTGTTCTCTAGCGTTGGCGGCGGGTTCGTAAAAGGTCGTACCCTGAAGCTCTTCGGGCATGAATTCCTGATCAATAAAATGATTGGGATGGTCATGGGCATATTGATATTGATCTCCATACCCTAGTTCTTTCATCAGCTTGGTGGGCGCATTGCGCAAGGGGAGAGGTACGGCCAGATCTCCGGTCGCTTTGACCGCTTGTTGTGCCTTATTGATCGCCATATAGGCCGCATTGCTCTTTGGAGAGGAGGCCAGGTAAGTAACACACTGACTTAGAATAATACGTGCCTCCGGAAATCCCACCGTAGTCACCGCCTGAAAGGTATTGTTGGCAATAACCAGCGCGGTTGGATTGGCATTACCGATATCTTCGGAGGCCAGGATGATCAACCGGCGTGCAATAAACTTGAGATCCTCCCCGCCTTCGATCATTCGGGCCAGCCAGTATACCCCTGCATTGGGGTCGCTTCCGCGAATGGACTTGATGAAGGCAGAAATAATGTCGTAATGCTGTTCGCCGGTTTTGTCATAGCGGGCGGCATGCTGTTGCACCTTGCTGCTTACCAGCTCATCGGTGATCTCGATGGTATTGCTTTCAGCCCCCATCACCAGCAACTCAAAAATATTGAGCAATTTACGGGCATCTCCACCACTCAATCGAAGTAGGGCATGAGTTTCCTTTAAGATGATATTCCTCTTCGACAACACTTCATCTTGAGTGCGAGCGCGTTCTAGCAGTCGCTCCAGGTCTTCTTTCCCGAAAGGATTGAGTACGTAAACCTGACAGCGGGAAAGCAGCGCCGGAATCACCTCAAAACTGGGATTCTCTGTGGTCGCACCGATCAAGGTGACCCAACCTTTTTCAACAGCGCCTAGCAAGGAATCTTGTTGAGACTTGCTAAAGCGGTGAATCTCATCAATAAAGAGAATGGGATTCTTTTGGGTAAAAAGTCCGCCGCTCTGTTTTGCTTTTTCGATGACTTCTCTGACATCTTTAACCCCACTGCTGATCGCACTTAGGGTATAAAAAGGCCTGCCGGAGGTCTCGGCAATGATGGCGGCCAGCGTGGTTTTACCCACTCCCGGTGGACCCCAAAGTAGTAGTGATGGGATGCTGCCTTGTTGTATAGCCGCACGCAACGTTCCTTTAGGACCTACCAAATGATCCTGGCTGAGATAATCATCCAAAGTTTTGGGACGCATGCGTTCTGCCAGAGGTGTATTCATGGGGCAAAAATAGCTATTTTGCAGAGCACGACTGACAATATTTCCAGAATTGAAATGCTGGTCAGCGTTTTGCGTTTAAAGCTGTATGCGAACTAAACCGGATATTCGATTTACTCCTGAAGCGATCCTTTTTCCAGTGGTGCTGTTGCTACTACTGTGGTTGGTGCTCTGGTACGAATTACGCTTTGGTCATAACCTATCCAGGTACGGTGTTTTGCCTCGTCAATGGACGGGTTTACGTGGGATCCTATTTGGTCCGCTGTTGCATTCCGGATTGCCCCATCTTTGGCACAACACCATTCCTGTGCTGGTATTGAGTATGGCTTTGATCTATTTCTACAGGCGTATCTCCTGGAGCGTGTTTATCTGGATCTGGCTGGGTGCCGGTGTGGGAACCTGGCTGATTGGACGCTCCTCCTATCATATCGGTATGAGTGGGGTCATTTATGGCCTGGTCGCCTTTCTGTTCTTTAAAGGGATCTTTGCTCGGTACTATCGGTTGGTGGCACTTTCGCTCATCGTGGTGTTCCTTTATGGAAGCCTGATCTGGGGTACCCTTCCGCTCAAGGACGGCATTTCCTGGGAAGGCCATCTTTCGGGTTTTGTGGTCGGCTTTATTCTGGCGTTATGCTTTCGCGAAAGCATACCTAAGCCCAAACTCTACATCTGGCAACGGGAAGATTACAATCCCGAGGAAGATGCATTTATGCGTCAGTTTGATGAGGATGGGAATTTTATAGAAACGGTACGTGAAGAATCGCAGTGGGTGGAAGACCATACGTTAGGAAAGACGTTGCCGAACGATCTCATAGAGAAACGCCCCACAGGCGACCGAGACGTTGAGTGATTCGATGGGGCCGGTCATAGGGAGCTTTACTAGCTCATCCGCCGTCTTTAAAACTCCGTGGGATACGCCTTTGCCTTCGCTGCCCATAATGAGGGCCAGGGGAGCGGTAAGATCGTTCTCATAGACGGTTTGCGAGGCTTTCTCGGTAGCAGCTATCGTCTTAATTCCAGAGCCCTGGAGGTAGAACAATGCATCTTTAATATGATCTACGCGGCAAATAGGTACATGAAAAAGCCCACCCGCCGATGTTTTAACCGTATCTGCATTAACCGGGGCGCCACCGCTCTTTTGAATGATGATCCCTTGCACCCCGGTACAGGCAGCCGTACGAATGATGGCTCCAAAGTTCCGGGCATCGGTCAATTGATCGAGGATCAGCAATAATGGGGTCTGCGAAGCATTGAGGGATCGCTCCACCAGGGTCTCCAGATCCATAAAGCGAATGGGAGAAATGGTAGCATAGGCCCCCTGATGGTTTTTTTTGGTGAGTCGGTCGAGTTTCTGCACCGGTACGTAGGCCACACTGATCTGTTCTTTTTTAATCAGTTGTTCTAATTCTTGTGTCAAGGCATTGGAGGCGCTGCCGCGTTGCAAAAAGATCTTAGTGATCTCTTTTCCCGCCTTGATGGCCTCTATAATGGAGCGAGTTCCATAGATTTCTTTCTGAATCATAATTTGAACTATAAAAAGAGGTACTCAATCGATATTAAAAGGAGCTAAGGCCGGACTAGAATTGTCATAGGGATAGATGCGCCAAAAAAAGCCTTCTCCGTTGAATTTCCATACAACCTCCTTAGTTCTTGTAACTTCCCAGGCTCCAAAGTCACCTTCGGTAATCAGAATATTGCCATTGGGTAGTTCGATTGCTCCAGAGACCTTAGAAGAGTATAAATCCGGATGAGAAAATTCCCAGAGAATCTCTAACTCATTTTTTTGATCATTAAGCAGTTCGAAGGTAGACGGCAGCGCGAATTCGTAAACAGTGGATTGAGTATCTCCATTATTCCCGTTCATAAAAAGTAGCAAAGTATCATAATTCCCATTTAGCTTTAAATTTGGAAAGTGATTATTGTAGAATAGTCTCTCCCCAAAAGGGCTACTGTAGGCCTGAGGATTCCCGAATCGATAGATTAGATCACCTCCTTTATTATAGTTACCTCCTGTAGAGCCAGAAGCCTCAGCAGTTGTTGTAGAATGATCAATTATCCAAACTTCACTATAAAAATTTATACTGATATATATGAGGTCTCGAGATTCGTCGTATTCAATGCCGTTTGCGTGCATAATATCTCCAGATTCATTTGGATTGTAATTAATATCAATTCGTTCTGGATGTTTAGAAATATTACCATAGTTGGGCTTATTAGGATCAGAATCTTGAATAAGATGATCCCAACTATTCCATTGCCATACGATCTCTTTTGAACTTATCTCAATTTCATAAATGCTTTCTGGAAAAATGTCGTAGTTATACTTAAATCCTGAATCTTGAGCTTCATGTGCAGATTTTCGTTTCCAAACCAAAACCAATAGATTTCCGTTGGGGAGCATCTCCGTATCGTGATGTGCTATTTCTTCATAGGAAGAAATAGGATACTCCCAAGCAATGGCGTTTTCAGGCGTTATGATTTGCAAAAGTCCTCCAAAACCTCCGAAGGTAATTTCTGGAGAAGTAGCTTCCAGAAGTGATAGAAGGGTTCCATCTTCTTGTAGCACACAGTCGTTTCCTAACCCAGATTTAAGCTCCCACTCATGTAAGATTTCTGCTTCTTTATTCATAAGATAAACCCGATTGTTAAAGGCGTCATTAACGAGTAAGTGACTGGGATCAACCAATTCTTCCTTAAATACAAAGATTTCTCCTACAGCTTCAGAATCAGAAGGACTTTGATCTTCAGGATTATCCGAGTTGTTATCAGGTTGATCAGGTGAGGGATTAACAACTTCAGGTTCTAGAAAAGTAGAGGTGGAGTCATCTTTGGAGCAAGCAGTCAAGAAAAGTATGAGTATAATAAGTCTGATAAAGGAGTGAGGTTGCATAATCAAAGGGATTAAAAAATCATTTGGTAAAGGTAAGGTAAAACTGAATTTTTGAAGATGATTGTTTCACGTATCAAAAAAGGGCTGCGTAAAGCAGCCCTTTTAATTAATGGTATATAGCGAGAATGATTACGACCCAATAAGAGCAGACCAATCTTCGCCATCAGTTCTAGTTAGCGTTACGGTACTTTGCTCCCCATAAGCACTTAACCAAGTAAAGGTTAAGTCAGAGCCACTAACGGAAACATCACTTATCTCCCAGGCATCACCAAATTGGTCGGTACCTCCATAAGTCAAATCTCCACACACATCTGAAAGAAAGAGTGTTCCAGCTGCGCCATCACCACATCCAGGATCAGCACCATTATATACTACACAGTAATATCCGAAATCAAAGAATCCAGAGGCATAGGTATACGTAGTTGCACTATTTTCTTGACGAACTAAAGAGTCAGTCCCAGATGGAGAACCTAAATCTCCTAGAGACGCACCTTGGAAAAAGAAGTCTGTAGCTACCCAATCGAACTCAACATTCAAATCTGATGGACAGATAATTGAAGGTGTGTATAAAAATGGAGATGCTAAGAAAGAACCAGTAATGGTATTCGAATTAGTATCATTTGAATACCTTCTGCCATCGGTTAAGACGAGTTCAAAGCGAACAGTAAATTGATCGCCCCCATCTAGATTGTCACCTGAGACGCCTGTAAAACTGAGTAATTCATCGTAAGTTAATACAAATTCTGTGCGAGGAAGACCAAACGGCCCCTCGAAGAAGTCAGCTGGACTTAAAGTAGTGAATAGCGCTTCAGCTACGTCCATATCCATAGCACCGTCTGCAACAGTATTATCTCTAAAACCAACGTAAACTTCTACTTGATCCAATAAATCACCATCCTGATAATCTTGCTCTTCTAGGATGACGCGAAATTCAGCATCACCATCTGGATTACCTAATGGTAATTCGTTGGATAAGAGGCTCACCTGCCGTAAGATAGCTCCTCTTTGGGTTTCACTTGTAACTAGATCAACAGTTTTGTCATCAGATTCACAAGCGATAAAACCTGCAAGTACAAGGGCAAAAGCTGATATTTTAAAATATTTGTTCATAATGCTATATTGTTTAGTTAGCTGGTGGGAATGCCGGGAACGCTGGATTAGTGTCCCAGAAAACTTGCTCAGTTAACGTTTGCTTTTGAGTTAAACTTGGATTGGTAATTACCTCGTTGGCTGGGTACAAGAACGTTCTTGGGAACGGTCCTGGCTCAGGCTCCCAACTTGGTGCCAGTGTCGTTGGATAACCGGTTCTGCGGTAGAAGTTATAGGCTTCTGTTGCACCTCCGTAAAGCGTTACCCAGTATTGCTGTGAAAGAACATTCCACTTCGCCATCATGTCACCAGAAACAAACTGGCTTTCAATAGACGCTTTGAAATCTACGATATCAGAAGAAGACGGCTCAAAGCTTAAGTCAGCGTTGGCGTCAACTGCAGCAAAAGAAGAAACTTTCTCCACGGACTTGTCGATACCATCCATCATGAAGTCAAGGGCTACAGTAGTATTACCTGCCTGCATAGCACGATCTGCTCTCCAAAAGTCTACATAAGAAGCGAGTAGAATAGGAGCAATTCCTGCTCCACCACCACCAGTTCCTAGGTCGAGACGATCATAGGTATTGTCGTCAAACAAACCACCAGCTGGATAAACACCCACTGCAGTGCGCAAGAAGTTATCCGGAGGAGTTCCTTCGTCGTTACCGTGGCTACGTCCCCAGTACCCATTAGGAACACTACAATATACAAATCCGGTGTAGTGATCTGGCGGAATGGCTAGTGAACACGCCAACACTTCTTCATTGGGCGGTGCATCTGCACCAGGAGTCATGTCTTGCTGACGGTAGAAATAATATCTCAAGCGAGGATCATCCTGTTCCAACATGTAGTTCATCAACCAGTTAGACTGATAGATATTTGCGCCGGAAGGCGTGTAGTCTGCCGCATAGTCTGGATGTCTGTTATCCGGGTTCAACACGTTAGTACCGTAATTGAATTGGAAATCATCATCGATTGAAGAGATAAAGTTACCTCCAGCGATAATTTGATCAAAAGCAGCTAAATTACCCGTAGTCTGGTAAGCTTTCAAGCGAACGGTGTTGATCATTTTGATCCACTTGCTGGTGTCACCAGCATAAAACAGATCGTTATCAGGAGCGATCAAATTAGAACCACTTAATAAAGCTTCTGCTTCGTCGAGTAATCCAAGAGCCGTAGCGTAAATCTCTTCACCGCTATCTAAATTAGGTGCCGGAAATTCTGCAGGATTCAAAGCCTCAGACCAAGTCGCTTCGCCGATATAGTCAGTCAATTGCAACAAGGTGTGCGCTTGAAGCGCTTTCCCAATTCCTAAGTGGAAATCGAAATCACCACCAGACTCTGCATTGATAGCTTCAATAGCGGCAATGTTGGTGAACATACCGACTGCGGGAGTACCTGCACTACTGTAGGCTCGAGCCCAGGATCCACTCATGGTGTTACCCGGGTAGTTGTTAAAGTAAATCAAACCGAACATGTAGTCGATTCGGACTACTTCAGCACCCAAATCACTCAAGACTTCTTGATTGGTGATGTAGGCCAGCTGCGTAGAATTAAGGAGGAGGTTAGCATCTGCCTGATCAACCGCAAGGTCATTAGGTGTTACCAACAGGTCCAACTCTGTGGTTTCGCAAGAGTAGAAGACGCTGCTTCCCACTGCGAGGATTAATAAATATTTAAATAAACTTTTCATAATGTATTTTGTTATTATGCTTTAGATTAGAATGATGCTTTTACGCTTAGACCATATCGTCTTGAACTTGGTCCGTTCAAGTAGTCAAAACCTCTACCGTTACCTACACCTAGACCAGCTACGTTAGGATCAAAGTTTGCACCATCTGGAGTATTGTAAGCATCGAACCACAGGTTAAATCCTTGTGCAGTTACGCTTAATGATCCAAAAGGAGTTCTTTCTAAAGCCTTTTTACTAAAGCTGTATCCTAAGGAGATTTCCTGTAGACGGATCACCGATCCATCGTATACGGTCAATTCTTTAGGACCAAACAATAAGTTAGAGAAATAGTATGTAGAGTTGTTGATCTGGATTTCGTTTGGCTGTCCTGTGTTCTGGTTAATACCTGGCAGCACATAAGTGTTCAAACGATCTTCAGTTTCAACGATAAGACCACGACCTAGTAGAGTAGCTACAGTAGCGGCTGCTACATCACCACCCTTGGTGTGACTGATCTGGAAACCTAAATTCCAGTTTTTGAATGAAAGGGAGTTGATCCAGTTCATTACATAGTCTGGATTAGGATTACCAATGATAGGAGTGATCGAACGACCATCTGCTAAAGTTTCATCCTCATCGATAACATAGTTACCGGCAGAGTTAGTTAAAAAGTTGCCATTGTCATCTCGCCCAATCTGTGTACCAACGATAACCCCTAGTTGCTCTCCGCGAATAGCTGCGTTACCACCTAATACGGGGTCTAAGGAACCGGCGTAAACAATGATATCTTGCGATAATTCTGTAACGATTTGCTCACTAGTGGTGAAGTTTAAACGAGAATTCCAGTTGAATCCATCATCACTCTTGAATACGTCTACCGCTAAGTCAGCTTCGTAACCGTCACCTTCTACCTTACCAATGTTGGTTTGGGTCAAAGTAAATCCGGTGGAAGGAGCCAAGTTCTCAAAAACGATCAGGTCTTCAGTAGCTCTATTGAAGTAAGAGAATTCAAGACTTACACGATTGTTGAATAATCGAGTATCGAAACCAAGTTCGAATTCAGAGATAAGCTCTGGCTTCAAGTCAGGGTTTGCACGGAAGTTATCCACCTGGTTCGTAGTAATTCCACCGTCATCACCACGGACTAAAGTGTTTTGCTCAGCAACGGATACCGTAGGAAATCCATCAGGGAAACCTGCAGAGGTACCGTAACCCGCACGTAATTTCAAGAAGTTAAGACCACCATCAGAACGTAGTCCCTCAAAGGCTGCTGTAGGCAGGAAGGAGACACTTGCAGACGGATACGTCTTATTGTTGTTCTCTGTAGTCAGGTTAGAAACCCAGTCAGTTCTAGACGACAAGGTTAAGTATAGCATGTCATCAAAATCAAGAGACGCTTGTCCGAATACACCAACAATGTTTTGGAAGGTGGTAAACTGAATAGGCAAGGTAGTCTCATAGTTGAAGTGACGCTGAATGCCAAATACCAATTGGCCTGTACTACTTGCGCCCTGACGGTCAAACTCTCTAGAACGTGTTGATGCACCAATGTTGAACGATAAACCGAAACGATCACTAAGATCAAAGTCACCGTTGAAGATCAAGTCATGGTTCCAGATACGAGCATTGTTATCGAAGGTGTCTAATGCACCAAAGATAGCTCGGTTAAATTCAACACCACCACGGTTGGCACCGTTGACGTTGCGCTCATTATAGAAGTCTAAACCTGCACGATAAAGAACATTTAAGTTGTCAGAAATATCATAGGTTACTGAAGCCGTACCGAATACGCGGTGTGTCAACTGCGTATTAGAGATGTTTGCTACGATCCAGCGTGGGTTGATGATGTCGTTACCGTTACGATAGTAAACGCTACCGCCAGTAATTGGGTTTTGGAAGGGTAATCCCATCAAGTCGACACTACGTGGAGTAAAGAACACGTTTGCAAATACCGATAAACCTAAGGTACCGTTACCACGACTCGCTGCAACAGGTGGAGTTACCACATCATTTCGCGAGAAGTTCAAGGTACCGGCAATGGTGAATTTGTTCGAAAGTTTAGTACGACCACCTACCGATAGAGTAGTACGACGTTGAGTGTTTCCAGGAAGGAAACCTTCTTCGTCCAGGTGACCAAAATTTACGTTATATACCGTATTTCCATCATCCGATCCACCATTAAAGTTGATCGACGTATTGCTGATTGCTCCTTTTCTAAAAAACTGCTTTACGTTATCATAAGGTCTCCAGTCATAACGCGTCCCTTGTAATTCTGGGAAAGCCTCACGAGTTGAAGCTACGTTAGTAGTTGAATACGGGTGCTCGATGGTTCCATCAGCTGCGATGGTGTTGTCTTGAAGATATCCAGAAACGCCTCCTGGCTCAAAACTAGGACCCCAGTTGGAGAAGAACCAACCAAATGACTGGTCAAAACCGTTACCGTAAGTGTTCTGGTATTCTGGGAATGAAGCAATTTCATTCACAAAGTAAGACTGATTAACGGTAATTTCATTTTTTTTAGGAGCGCCTGTATTCGCAGCACCTGCTTTTGTAGTAATGAGGATAACTCCGTTACGTCCCTGTGTACCATAAAGTGTAGCCGCGGCCAATCCTTTAAGTACCTCGACCTTGGCAATGTTGTTAGGATCAAGATCTAAGAAACGGGAAGAACCGGTGTTACCGTTAAAGGCACTGGCATTGACTCCAGTTCCACTATTGTTAGTGTCACTACTAAAAGGAACACCATCCACAATAAATAAAGCCTGGTTACTTCCGTTAATGGAGTTGTAACCACGAATAACTACGTTGGTTGCAGATCCGGAAGTACCACTTGCAGAGGTAATCGCTACCCCAGATGCCTTACCAGAAAGAACACGGGCAACATCGCCTTCGGTACGTTGCTCCAGGTCTTCGCTTTGTACAGTACTCACCGCATAACCAAGAGCTTTTTTCTCCCGGCGAATCCCCTGAGCGGTAACTACCACCTCTTCTAGAGCTTCTCCTGCTTCTAATTGTACATTGATGACATTAGCAGCTCCTACTGTTCGCTCCTGAGGAGAAAAACCGATGTAGGAAAATACTAAGACATCTCCTTGATTTGCTAAAATGCTGTAATTACCGTCAAAATCTGACTGGGTACCGTCAGAAGTTCCCTTTACCACGATGTTAACGCCAGGTAAAGGTACACCGCTGTCATCGGTAACCGTTCCGGTAATTGCTTTTGATTGCGCAAAAGAAATATGCGCGACTAACACCAGTAATAGTGTTAGTAATCCACAAAATTTTGTTTTCATTTCTTATAGTTTAATTGAATTAGCCAAGCCAAAAGTCTTAATTAAAAGTTAATCACACAACTATTTTAGTGTCTTTTTTAAAAGAAATGTTAAAGCGCAAGCAAAAAAAGCGTATTCAATTCAATGAATACGCTTTTCTATTAAAACAAGGGATTTTATTAGTCTTTTATCAAATTAAAGACATGTGCATTACCCATAATTGATCCGCCAAAATCAATATTTAATTCGATAATACCTACACAGGTCAATACACGACCGCCTGGGAGATATTTATAGGTGTTCGGTCCAAAACTTACTTGAGATTCAATTTTTGTCTCATCGTAAGCTGTTACGGCACCAGTAGATGGATCTACTGTAAAAATGAGCTCTTCTGCATCCTCTGTGATGTACGTTCCTTCCAGAATCGTGAATTGATTCTCTCCCGGTCCTGCGATGATCTCTCTGGTAAAATCTGTTTCCCCAAAGAAATTGGCAAAGGTGGAAGCGGTTACCGTATAGCTTCCTGGAATTGCACTTAGATCTACGCTAGGGCATTGTACATCCAGTCCGATATTCAATAAAGATTCACTATCCTCTAAGATTTCTGCACCTTCTACAGATACTAATTCCAGTACGATCTCGTCTCTCGATCCCGGAAGGATTTCAGAAGCTAGTGTGGTGATCATAATATCTACCGTAAATTGGCCGGCAGGGATTACAGGGGATAGCGAGCTAATCGTGTAAAAGCTCTCATCCAATGTAGTTTCCTCTTCAATGAGGTCCAGTTGCACCATACGGTCAGAAGACGATAGTGTTGAAACCCCTATAGTAATCGTGTTCTCGGTGTCGGCTGCGGGGTTGAACACGATCTTTGGATTGGAAATCGCTCCATTAAACCCAGCAATGGCTCGTCCGTTCTCCGCATCGAAAATAGGAATATCATTTTCTTCACAAGCCGATAAACTTAGTACTGCTATGCACAGGACTAGAATCGATTTTAAATTCAATTTATTTAACATGATAAAATTTATTTTAGTAGCCCTCATTCTGAGCAAAATTAGGATTGGCATTAATTTCTCCAATAGGAATAGGAAGCTGGAATCTGAAATTTCCTGCAGGTAAAGTCAAATTCACAGGAGGCGTTCCTGAGCCATCAATTATATCCCCGTTGTTTGAACGTACAATAGATTCACCGCGACGTTTGAGGTCGAAAAAGCGGTGCCCCTCGAAAGCCAATTCCACTCTACGGTTGTATTGAATAGCTTCTTCCAGTGCAGCACCAGTTTCTCCACCGTCAGTGGCAGGATTAAAATCTTCGAAGCGCTCTATTCTTAGCTCATCTAAAGTGGCTAATGCATCTGCTTCTAATCCTAAATTAAATTGAGCCTCAGCTTTGTTAAGCAATACTTCAGCGGCCCGTAACGGCTTAAGATCTACTCGGCCATTCACCTGTCCGGTCTCACCAAGAAACTTTTTAATAGCATTGTAGTCATTATCAGCATTAGTACCCACAAATTGGATGATGTCTGTACGAACATCATTATTTTGAAGGCTTTGAGAGAATTCAAATTCTACGGCATATTCTGAAATAGTCGCCCCTGAATTAGATTGACTGTAGAGTACACCTACATTGCTGAAGCCACTCTCTGAGGTTGTGTTTACAGGGAATTCAATGACTAAACCGGCATCTGATTCATCCGTATAAATTAAGGCTATTTCATTGATACCAGCGATAGGCGTTGTGACCCGGTTAGCGGCATCAATTGCATTTTGCCAATCTCCAGTATACAAGTAAACACGAGATAGCAAACCGTTTACAGAATTTCCATCCATTCTGCCTGCTACGGTGGTGGTCGGTTCGATCAGGTCGGCAGCTGCCTCTAGATCACCAATAATTTCGGCATAATTGGAGGCTACCGTTTCACGTGCTGGATTATCGAGGGGATCACCAGTATCACCGTCTTCCACTTTCATGTATACAATACCTGGTGAGCTTCCGGCATCAGCGCTCTGAGTAGGTATTTTAGCGTAGGTTCGAACCAGATCAAAATGTGCAAACGCTCTAGTGGCTAAAGCCTGTCCCAGAATGTTGTCTTTTTCCGGTCCGTCAGCGAGATTGTCGATCTGACCAATAACTAAATTGGCAGCATTGACTGCTTCATAGGCTTCACTAAAGTACAATGGAATAGCTCCACCAGTACTTGCTACGTAAACCCAGTTAAAATAATCTTGATTAGAACGTCTTCCGCTCTGAACCAGAATAGCATTGTCTGATAGAATGTCGGGAATTCCCTGCATTCCTGACCCTGAAGAAGCGTAGTAATTTCTCAATTGACTATAAGCTCCATCAACACCTAATTGGAAACTTGCAACATCCGTAAAGAAGGTTTCCGGATTCCCCTCGGTAAAGGGCTGGAGTTCATTTAATTCATCATCACACGAGTGTAGCCCTATGGCTAATGTCAGTATGAATAGTAGTTGAAAATATTTTTTCATTGCTTTAAATTTTATGTTTTATAGACCAATGTCAATACCAAAGGTATAGGACTTGGTTTGTGGATAACTAAATAAGGAAAACTGTCCTGGGATGAAACCAGCATCGCCGGGTTCAGAGGTTTCTGCAGAACCCAATCCAATTTCCGGATCTCCATTATATTCGGTTAAGGTCCAGATATTTTGACCTGTTGCGTAGACACGGAAAGAGTCAATCCCTACGTTTTCCAAGAATTTGCTAGGCAAATCGTAAGAGATGGTCAGTGTTCTTAGTCTCAGGTAATCTCCCTTCTCTAGGAATCGCGTAGAGGTCTGATCAGCAGTTGCAAAATATAGAGGATTCGGCAGCACGTTTTGATCTCCCGGTTGCTTCCAATAATTGAATGCTTCTAATCTTTGGTTGCTATCGATGTTCCCAATAGCGACACCCGCTTGTCTCTGGAAGTTTAGGATGTAATTTCCTTGCTTAAAGACAAAGTCTCCACGAATACCAAAACCTTTGTATCGGAAGTCTCCAAAGAAACCACCTTCAAAATTTGCAGCGGGTGACTTTCCTTCCAATAAAGTCTGGAAGTCATCACTAAATTGATTGGTTACATTGCCTTCTGCATCAAAATATAAAGGCTCACCATTGGCTGGGTTGACCCCGGCGTAGCGCACCAAATTGAAGGAATTGATCTCTTCTCCTTCACGAAGAATGGTGTTGCCTCTAAGAATATCTTCTCCATCAACCAATGAAACTACTTCATTGTCCAGGAAGGCAGCATTACCTCCAACTGTTACTCTGAAGTTTTCATTACGCACCAATATGGCGTTAATGGAAATTTCAAAACCTGAATTTTCTATTTCTCCAATGTTTGAAAAGATTGCATTGTCCTCATCTCCAGCGGTGTTGGATATTGGGCGGTTCAGCAACAGATCTTCTGAGGTTTTTTTGAAGTAATCAAAAACACCACTCAAACGATTGTTAAAAAGGGAATATTCAAGACCGATATCCAAGGTAGCTTGCGCTTCCCATTGAATTTCCGGGTTTCCAATTCCTAAAGGTATGGCAGTAGATGTTCCATTGTAGGTGCCAAAGCCTAACAAGTTAAGGAATTCGAAATTAGGAATAGCCTGGTTACCCGCCGTACCGTAGGAGGCTCTTAGCTTAAGGTCATTCACGAAAGTATCCTGCAAGAAGTCCTCACGCGCTATATTCCAGGCGGCACTACCGCTGTAGAAGTAACCATACTTATTGTCGGGACCAAATCGAGACGATCCATCACGTCTTACCGATCCAGAAAGAATGTATTTAGCATCGTAATCGTAATTCACGAATAGACCTTGAGAAAACAAAACTCTTCTCGCTTCGTCAGACCCGGCATTGACAGCTTCTGCAGCAATATCTTGATACGGAATGTTAGGAGAAGGGAATCCTCTGCTGGTCGCAAACAAATCTGTAAAAATGTTTTCGTTGTATTCCAATAGAAAATCAGCATTTAGATTATGTTTCCCGAATGAATCATTATAGCTGAAAATGTTATTCACATTGTATTGAAAATCAATGTTCATTTCATCGGTTTGAGTTCCTGGGAAATTAGCGTCACCCACAAAACCTTGAAGAACACCACCTGCTAAGGATCGATTCGTTCTGTTGAATCGATTACTGGTAGCTCCTACACTGAAACGATTAGAGAATTTATCCGTAATCGTGATATCAGCAGCGAGATTTCCAATGATTAGGAAGTTTCTATTATCCTCGGGTTCTGTTTGTAAGGCTAGAGCAATAGGAAAACCACTTCGAGTAGGGTTATAAACCGGATCTCCGTTTCCGTCTCTTACGATTGTTCCATCGCGTTCCGTCAAAAACAACGGCTCATAAGGGTTATAATCATACATAGCTCGGAATGGATTCTGAACATTGTTTCTGTCTCGAGGAAGATCAGTAGTATTTCTTGCTACAGTAAGATTGGTCGTTATTCCTAACCAATCTTTAGCTTGATATGTAGTATTAAGTCGAGCGGAAACACGCTCAAAGCCATCAATACGATCAATTATACCCGTGTTCTTATCATATCCAAGAGAGAGGAAATAAGTCATTTTATCACTACCTCCAGAAATGGATAAGGAATTGGACTGGATGAATGATTGTCTCAATAATTCTTCTTCCCAATTAGTATCTAGAGAAAGAAGGAAATCACGGTCTGCTCCAGTTGCAGTGGCTCCAGGAAGACTGCTAGCGGCACCAAGACCTAAAGCAGCGTACTGCCGCTCTAATTCTAACTTCTGAGCAGCGTTCATTAAGGTAAATGGGTCTTCTATTCGCTCGCCGTATCCTACTGAGGAACGAAAAACAATTTTAGAGTCTCCTACTTTACCTTGTTTAGTCGTGATTACCACAACTCCATTCGCCCCACGTGAACCGTAAAGAGAAACAGTTGCTGCGTCTTTTAGAATACTAAAGGAAGCAATGTCATTAGGGTTGATGTTATTGACGTCATTAGCATCAATAGGTACACCATCTACAATATACAAGGGCGTAGTGCCAGCGTTAATAGACCCTACACCACGAATCTGGACGAAGGCGGTTTGACCCGGCCGTCCATTGGCCGCTGTAACCTGCACCCCGGCGGCTTTACCCTGAAGGATGTTGTCTACGGAAGTAGATGGTACAAAATCCTCTATCTCTTCTGAGGTAACCGTTGAAACTGCAGAAGTTGAAAGTGTTTTAGATCGTGCGCCGTATCCAGTCACAACCACTTCTTCCAAAAGACTTCCTGCTTCAAGTGATACGGAAATATCATTTGATGTACCTACAGTGCGTTCAACCGGTGTGAACCCTACAAAAGAAAAGACCAAAACGTCTCCTTCTGAAGCCTGTATGCTGTAGTTACCATCAAAATTGGTTTGAGTACCACGGGTGGTGCCATCTACAATTACATTCACTCCCGGTAAAGGAACTCCTGTATCATCTGTTACGGTACCCGTTACCGTCTTTGTTTGCGCAAACGCTATTTGCGCCACTAGCGCGAAAAATAACGCTAGTATTCCACTAAACTTTGTTTTCATTTTTTGCTTTTATTTGAATTAGCCGCGACGAAAATCCCAATAAAAAGTGAATAAAAAAATTTTTGACTCATAAAATTAAATAACGCTAACATATCTTTATGATTTTATTAACGTCACAAATTAAAACACAGTAAATAGAGATATGTGGATTCTTATATTTTGAAAACTGACGGCTTCGCCCTGGGGAATACCGTTCGCGATATTGATCTTCAAAACCCCAGATCGGGTGTTGAGTGCAGCTCCAAAACCAAAGGCAAATAGTCGCTCCCGTTGATCCAAAATCGCATTCTCAAAATAACCGGCATCAAAAATCGAATGCACATAGAGATCAGGGTTAAGGAGATATCGGTATTCAGTATTGAAGTAGGTGCTTAAATTGACAAAAATGCTGTTCTCGGTAAAGCCTCGAATACTGTTGATGCCACCTATTCTGAACAATTCATTGGTCAGGTAGGTATCTGAAGCCAGGTAAACGGTCTCATTGCGCAGAAAGACACGATTTTTAGCATTCAAGGTGAAGAGGTGATGTACGCTTTCGCGAAAGCGAATCTGATCTTCCTCCCCGTCCTGAGCGCTTCGGCTCCCCAAAGCGATTTCGGCTTCAAAACGAGTACGCACCGGGTCCAGATAGTCGGAGGTGAGGCGGGTGTGGGCAGCGGTCAGGGTCAGGAAGCGGGCGTCGTAACTGGATAGTTCAGCGGAGGTGTTGTTTTCTAAAAGGTTGCTGCTGGTGTTACTCGAATAGCCCACTCCTGTTCTCCAGCTGGTGTTGATCTGATAGAATAATTCTGCCTGTAACTGAGCGGTAGAAAAAGTGCTGTCTTTGCGGAACAAACGTAATTCTCCGGCGAGTCCTAGAGGGGTTTTAAGCAGGAAAGGAAGTGCTGTACGCACCCTAAAATTTTGTTGATCATTCCCATCGCTTTTGTAATTGATCTCCAGCTCTTCTCCAAAGTTGAGATTGTTGATCAATACCAGATCGAGATAACCGTCCAAACGGAGGTTGTTCGTTTCTTCATCTGTAGAAAAGCCTAAAAATCCGGAAAAACTATTGCGATTCACTTTCTCCAAATAGAGGTAGAGCTGGCTGCCTGATTCGGTAAACAGCAGTTCTGAAGGTTTGACGGTTTTTAGAAAGGGGAGCTGGAGCAGATTCCGATCGGCCCGCTCGATCGTCCTTTGATTGAAAGGATAACCGGTTCGCAGTCCGGCCTTTCGCAAGAACGATTGCGGTGCCTGTGTATATCCTTTGATGACTACACTGTCCAACAATCGATTCTGATCGCGTTGGGCGATCAACAACGCACTTAGGGTGTCTTTTCCGGCCGGACTGAGCTGTTGCAATTGATAGCTGCTCAAGGGTCGACCGCGCTGAGCATCGCGCCTGGTCAGGGTCTCCAAAAGCTCTGGCAGGAGGGGTGTGGAGATCACAAAGTGGGTGGAATCGATGCGCTCCAGGGTGGAAAGCTTCGGAATGAGCTCCGGGTCGAGTTGAGGATGTCGGAGTAAGAGATAGCGGTAGGAGGGCCCCGGGCGGTAGTTCAATATCAGGGTGTCTGCATTTTGCTGAAGGTTGGCTGACGGCTGGAAATAACCCCATCGCTGCAGCTGCTTGTTGACGGAGTCTCTTGCTTCCAGGGCGCCTAATGAATCTAATACTAGAATTGGGTACTCCAGTTGGTCTTGGAGGTCGGCAGGGATGGTGTCGGTGAATTGGAGTTGAAGTGTCTTCGTTTGAGCCCTCAAAAGGGGAGACAGCGGGGTATATATATTAAGGACAAAAAAAAGGATTAGGATGCGAATCAAAATCAAGAGTGTCAGTGGGAAAGTTAACGCTTTGAAGGGGATTAAAGTGTTCGAGTTTCTGATTTTGAAAATTCATTTAAAAATTAGTCCGATGACCATTTGATTTACCTAAATAAATTCATACATTTGCAAGCCCTTAAAAAGAGGGTATTTTTAAATTAATATATCAGGTAGTAGAAATTATGCCAACAATTTCACAATTAGTACGAAAAGGAAGGGCCAAAATAACCAAGAAGAGTAAATCGGCTGCTTTAGATTCGTGCCCGCAACGCCGCGGTGTTTGTACGCGTGTGTACACCACTACTCCTAAGAAACCTAACTCTGCGATGCGTAAAGTAGCGCGTGTTAGATTGACCAATGGAAAAGAGGTGAACGCTTACATCGGTGGTGAAGGACACAATCTTCAAGAGCACTCGATAGTATTGGTTAGAGGCGGAAGGGTTAAAGATTTGCCCGGTGTACGTTATCACATTGTTCGCGGTGCATTAGACACAGCGGGTGTAGAAGGAAGACTTCAGCGTAGATCGAAGTACGGAGCAAAGCGACCCAAGAAGTAAGTAGAAAACTTATCAAAGAGAAGACATGAGAAAAAGACAGGCCAAAAAGAGACCCCTTTTACCGGATCCTAAGTTTAACGATCAATTGGTTACACGTTTTGTAAACATGATGATGTGGGACGGGAAGAAGTCGGTCGCTTTCAAAATTTTCTATGATGCCCTTGACATTGTAGAAGAGAAAAAACAAGATGAAGAGAAGACTGCCCTGGAAATCTGGAAGGAAGCTCTTGGAAATGTAATGCCGCACGTGGAAGTGCGCAGCCGCCGTGTAGGTGGAGCCACATTCCAGATCCCGATGCAGATCCGCCCGGATCGCAAGATTTCTACCGCTATGAAGTGGTTGATCAGTTATTCGCGTAAGCGTAACGAAAAGTCAATGGCGTTAAAACTGGCTTCAGAGATCTTAGCGGCAGCGAAAGAAGAAGGAGCGGCAGTGAAGAAACGTTCAGATACCCATAAAATGGCAGAAGCTAACAAAGCATTCTCTCACTTTAGATTCTAAAAAATGGCACAAAGAGATTTAAAATATACACGTAATATTGGTATTGCTGCGCATATTGACGCAGGTAAAACAACGACCACTGAACGTATTCTATACTATACCGGTGTAAGTCACAAGATTGGTGAGGTGCACGATGGTGCAGCAACCATGGACTGGATGGAGCAGGAGCAAGAGCGAGGGATTACGATTACCTCTGCAGCGACTACCTGTACCTGGAATTTCCCCATGGAAAATGCCCAGCCTACGCCAGAGACGAAGCCGTATAATTTCAACATTATTGATACTCCGGGTCACGTGGACTTTACCGTAGAGGTAAACCGCTCCCTTCGTGTACTGGATGGATTGGTGTTCTTGTTTTCAGCAGTAGACGGGGTAGAGCCTCAGTCAGAAACCAACTGGAGACTTGCTGACAATTACAAAGTGCCACGTATGGGCTTTGTAAACAAAATGGACCGTCAGGGATCGAACTTCCTGGAGGTTTGTAAGCAGGTTCGCGAAATGCTCGGTTCTAATGCCGTGCCTATTGTGCTTCCTATTGGTGATGAAGCTGATTTCCGCGGAATTATTGACCTAGTAAAGAACCGTGCCATCATCTGGCATGATGAAACCATGGGGGCTACTTTCGATGTAGTAGATATCCCAGAAGACCTAAAAGCAGAAGCTGCTCAGTACCGCGCTCAATTGATCGAGGCTGTAGCAGAATATGATGAAGACCTATTGGAGAAATTCTTTGAGGATGAAAACTCCATTACCGAAGATGAGGTGCATGCTGCATTGCGTGCTGCGGTTATGGATATGAGTATCATCCCGATGATCTGTGGATCGGCATTTAAAAACAAAGGGGTTCAATTCCTTTTGGATGCAGTTTGTCGTTACTTGCCTTCTCCGGTAGATAAAGAAGGTATTGTTGGGGTCAATCCCGATACTGAAAAAGAAGAAGTGCGCAAGCCGGATGTGAAAGAGCCTTTCGCAGCTTTGGCCTTTAAAATTGCTACCGATCCTTTTGTAGGACGTTTAGCATTCTTCCGCGCGTATTCAGGACGTTTGGACGCAGGTTCTTACGTGTTGAACAATCGTTCCGGAAACAAAGAGCGTATTTCTCGTATCTATCAAATGCACGCCAATAAGCAGAACGCGATCGATTTTATCGAAGCGGGAGACATTGGTGCAGCGGTAGGATTTAAAGATATTAAGACGGGTGATACCCTAACGGATGAAAAGAATCCGATCGTTCTGGAAAGTATGGACTTCCCGGATCCGGTAATTGGTATCGCGGTAGAGCCTAAGACTAAGGCGGATGTGGATAAATTGGGTATGGCTTTGGCTAAATTGGCTGAAGAAGATCCAACCTTCCAGGTACGTACCGATGAGGCTTCTGGTCAGACGATCATCTCTGGAATGGGAGAGCTTCACCTGGACATTATTGTAGACCGTCTACGTCGCGAATTTAAAGTGGACGTAAACCAAGGTCAGCCACAGGTAGAGTACAAAGAAGCGTTAACTCGTCAAGCTGATCACCGTGAGGTGTATAAGAAGCAATCCGGTGGTCGTGGTAAATTTGCGGACATTGTGTTTAGCATTGGACCTGCAGATGACGGCGAAGTTGGATTGACCTTTGAAAACCAAGTCAAAGGAGGTAACGTTCCTAAAGAATTTATTCCTTCTGTAGAGAAAGGATTCAAAGCAGCAATGAAGAATGGTCCTTTGGCCGGATTTGAGATGGATAGCATGAAAGTAGTTCTTAAGGATGGTTCTTTCCACCCGGTAGACTCTGACGGTCTTTCTTTCGAATTGGCAGCCAAAATGGGCTACAAAGCCTCTTCTAAGGCTGCAGGTGCTGTCATTTTGGAGCCTATCATGAAGCTGGAAGTATTGACTCCGGAAGAAAACATGGGTGATATTGTAGGAGACTTGAACAGACGTCGCGGACAAGTAAACAACATGTCTGATCGTGCGGGCGCCAAAGTGGTGAAAGCCGAAGTGCCTTTATCTGAAATGTTTGGATACGTAACGACTTTACGTACTCTGTCTTCAGGACGCGCTACGTCAACTATGGAATTCTCACATTATGCGGAGACTCCTTCTAACATTTCAGAAGAAGTAATTGCAGCTGCAAAAGGAACCGCAAACGCTTAACACTAAGGATATGAGTCAGAAAATCAGAATCAAATTAAAATCATACGATCATAACTTAGTGGATAAGTCTGCTGATAAGATCGTCAAAACAGTAAAGAGCACTGGTGCTGTGGTTACTGGTCCTATTCCATTGCCAACACACAAAAAGATCTTTACAGTGCTTCGTTCTCCTCACGTCAACAAAACAGCACGTGAGCAGTTTGAGCTGAGCTCTTACAAGCGCTTACTGGATATCTACAGTTCTTCATCCAAGACCATTGATGCCTTGATGAAGCTGGAGTTGCCAAGTGGAGTAGAAGTAGAGATCAAGGTGTGATGATTACGCTTTCGCGAAAGCGGAAGTGCTCTCACAAACATGTCCTAAGCTGCGTGCGAGGGAAAAACGGTAAAAATGCATTCACAGGGTTGAACGTATTTTGACCCTGTTTTTTTTGAAAATAAATAGTAATCATTAATTAATAAATATGTCTGGGTTAATTGGAAAGAAAGTAGGTATGACCAGCATCTTTGACGAGAATGGAAAGAACATTCCATGTACCGTGATCGAAGCAGGTCCCTGCGTAGTTACCCAAGTCAGAACCAAAGAAACTGACGGGTATGAAGCCCTTCAACTTGGTTTCGATGACGCGAAAAAGGCAAACAAAGCTGCTGCTGGCCACGCCAAAAAAGCAGGAACTGTTGCAAAACGCAAAGTCGTTGAATTCCGGGATTTTGAAGGCGAACACAAATTAGGCGATACCATCACCGTAGAGGTGTTTAAGGAAGGCGAATTTGTCGATGTAATTGGTACCTCTAAAGGTAAAGGATTCCAGGGGGTTGTTAAGCGCCACGGATTTGCCGGGGTGGGTCAGGCGACGCACGGGCAACACAACCGTTTAAGAGCACCGGGTTCCATTGGAGCGGCATCCTATCCTGCACGTGTATTCAAAGGAATGCGCATGGCAGGCCAAATGGGAAATGAGCGAGTTAAAGTGCAAAATTTAAGAGTAGTTAAGGTGGTTGCTGAAAAGAACCTACTGGTGGTGAAAGGATGTATTCCTGGTCACAAGAACTCTTATGTAATGATCGAGAAATAATGAAAGTAGCTGTAGTAGATATTAATGGTAAAGACACCGGCCGAAAGGTAGAGTTGTCTGAAGCTGTTTTCGGAATTGAGCCTAACAAACACGCTGTTTACTTGGATGTAAAGCAGCATATGGCCAATAAAAGACAAGGTACGCACAAAGCAAAAGAGCGTGCTGAGATTACTGGAAGTACGCGTAAGATCAAGAAGCAAAAAGGAACCGGTACGGCCCGTGCGGGAAGTATCAAGTCTCCAATCTTCAAAGGAGGAGGTCGCATATTTGGCCCTCGTCCGCGTAACTACTCCTTTAAATTGAACAAAAGCATCAAGCGATTGGCTCGTAAATCAGCCCTTAGTTTGAAGGCTCAAGACAAGGCCATTATGGTGGTGGAAGACTTCACTTTTGACACCCCTAAAACCAAGAACTTTACCCAGCTTTTAAAGGCCTTAGGCCTTGAAAACAAAAAGTCTTTGTTTGTGTTGGGAGAGTTAAATAATGGTGTATATTTGTCGTCACGCAATTTGAAGGCTACTGAGGTTGTAACTAACTCAGAATTAAACACTTACAAAATATTACATGCGAATAATGTGGTGTTGACTGAAGGTGTTTTAGAAGAATTACAATCAACCTTAGCTAAATAAGAAGTCATGAGTATATTAATAAAACCGGTAATTACAGAGAAAGCGACCGAGGCCAGTGAGGTTTCTAACCGCTATACTTTTGAGGTGGATGCTACTGCAAATAAGATTCAGATCAAGAAGGCAGTAGAAGATGCTTACGGGGTTTCTGTATTGAAGGTAAGAACAATAAATGTCCGCGCAGATCGCAACACTCGCTATACGAAGAGTGGGATGGTAACTGGTAAAACAAAAGCCTTTAAGAAGGCGCTTGTACAGGTCGCGGAAGGTGATTCTATAGATTTTTATAGTAATATTTAAGACTAACAAATGTCAGTAAGAAAATTAAAGCCTATTACACCAGGGCAGCGATTTAGAGTAGTGAATGGCTACGATGCCATTACTACTGATAAGCCGGAGAAGAGCTTGCTCGCTCCGAAAAAACGCTCTGGAGGTAGAAACAACTCAGGTAAGATGACCATGCGCTATAAAGGGGGTGGTCACAAGAAACGTTACCGTATTATCGACTTTAAGCGTAACAAAGAAGGTATTCCTGCTACTGTTGCGACTATTGAATACGATCCAAACAGAACTGCTTTCATCGCTTTGCTGAATTATCAGGATGGTGAAAAGCGTTACATCATCGCTCAAAATGGATTGCAGGTAGGGCAAAATATCGTTTCCGGATCGAATGTCGCTCCAGAGATCGGTAATGCTATGCCGCTTTCTGATATACCATTAGGTACGATTATTTCTTGTATCGAACTCCGTCCCGGGCAGGGAGCTGTAATGGCTCGAAGCGCCGGCGCTTTTGCACAATTGATGGCGAAAGATGGGCGATACGCTACAATCAAATTACCATCAGGGGAGACGCGTTTGATTCTTTCCAACTGTCTGGCAACTATCGGAGCTGTATCCAACAGTGATCACCAGTTGTTAGTAGGAGGTAAAGCGGGTAGAAGCCGTTGGTTAGGAAGAAGACCACGTACCCGTCCTGTAGTGATGAACCCGGTTGATCACCCCATGGGTGGTGGAGAAGGGAAGTCTTCTGGAGGACACCCACGTTCTAGAAACGGAATTCCTGCGAAGGGATACAGAACCCGTACTAGATCTAAAGCGAGTAATAAATACATTGTAGAACGTAGAAAGAAATAATAAGATATGGCACGTTCATTAAAGAAAGGACCTTACGTTCACTATAAATTAGAGCAAAAAGTGGCTGCAAATGTAGCTTCTAACAAAAAAACGGTAATCAAAACCTGGTCAAGAGCCTCAATGATTACACCTGATTTTGTTGGGCAAACCATCGCAGTACACAACGGCCGTCAGTTTGTTCCTGTTTACGTAACAGAGAACATGGTAGGACACAAGTTGGGAGAATTTTCGCCTACACGTTCCTTCCGCGGGCACGCCGGAGCTAAAAATAAAGGTAAAAAATAATTGAAGCTATGGGAGTTCGTAAAAGAGAAAAAGCAGAGCAACGAAAGGAAGACAAGAAGTCTGTCGCTTTCGCGAAATTGAATAACTGCCCTACTTCTCCACGTAAAATGCGTCTAGTTGCCGATATGGTACGCGGACAAAAAGTGGAAAGAGCGCTTCATTTATTGAAGTTTAGCAGCAAAGAAGCCGCACGTCGCGTTGAAAAATTATTGCTTTCAGCAGTAGCTAACTGGCAGGCAAAGAATGAAGAGGCGAGTGTAGAAGAAGCAGATTTGTTCATTAAAGAGATCCGCGTTGATGGTGGGGCCATGCTTAAACGCTTGCGTCCTGCACCACAAGGTCGTGCTCACCGAATAAGAAAACGCAGCAACCACGTAACCATCGTGCTTGGTGCTAACGATAACACACAAAGTAAGTAAGTAGATGGGACAGAAAACAAATCCAATCGGGAATCGCCTGGGTATCATCAGAGGTTGGGAATCCAACTGGTACGGAGGTAATGACTATGGCGATAAACTAGCCGAAGACGATAAAATACGCAAGTATATCCATGCTCGTCTATCTAAAGCAAGTGTGTCTAGAGTAATTATTGAGCGTACGCTTAAACTTGTAACCGTTACTATCACTACCGCCCGTCCGGGTATCATTATCGGAAAAGGAGGTCAAGAGGTAGACAAGCTTAAAGAAGAGCTTAAAAAACTCACCGGAAAGGAAGTGCAGATCAATATTCATGAGATCAAGCGTCCTGAACTTGATGCCTTTTTGGTCGCTACCAGTGTAGCTCGCCAAATTGAGAATCGTATTTCATACCGTCGTGCCATGAAAATGGCTATTGCAGCGGCTATGCGTATGAATGCGGAAGGAATAAAAATCCAAATTGCAGGACGTCTGAATGGTGCTGAAATGGCCCGTACAGAATCGTACAAAGAAGGACGTATTCCTTTATCTACTTTTAGAGCCGATATCGATTATGCGCTTGTAGAAGCTCATACCACCTACGGACGATTAGGCGTAAAAGTATGGATCATGAAAGGTGAGGTCTATGGAAAACGTGAGCTTTCTCCTCTCGTAGGCTTATCGAACCAAAAAGGAAAAGGCGGTAAGGACAAACCTCGTCGTAGAAAGTAATTATTAAAGTAAAGGACAATGTTACAGCCTAAGAAAACTAAATTCCGTAAGCAGCAGAAGGGGCGCATGAAAGGCATCGCCAATCGTGGTCACTTACTCACTAACGGGCAGTTTGGAATCAAGTCGTTAGACTCAAAATTCATCACTGCACGTCAGATCGAGGCCGCACGTATTGCTGCAACACGATATATGAAAAGAGAAGGTACGCTCTGGATTAAAATATTTCCGGATAAGCCTATTACCAAAAAGCCTCTAGAGGTACGTATGGGTAAAGGTAAAGGTGCCGTTGAATACTACGTTGCTGCGGTAAAACCAGGACGTGTTCTTTTCGAACTTGGAGGTGTTTCTGAACCGGTAGCGCGAGAAGCTTTGCGTTTAGCCGCTCAAAAATTACCGGTACGAACTAAATATGTAATCGCTCGGGATTTTCAACCTGAATAAAGAGAACTACGATGAAACAATCAGAAGTTAAAGAACTATCCGTAGCAGAATTGCAGGAAGAATTGATCAAAGCAAAACGTGCTTACAGCGATTTAAAAATGGCTCATGCTATTTCACCACTAGAAAACCCAATGCAATTGCGAGGTCTTCGAAGAAGTGTAGCAAGAATTGCAACCGAGCTCACTAAAAGAGAATTACAATAATTCCGCAGATGATGGAAAAAAGAAATTTAAGAAAAGAGCGTATTGGTGTAGTAACCAGCAGCAAAATGGACAAGTCAATTGTCGTTGCTGAGGTGAAGAAAGTAAAACACCCCATGTATGGAAAGTTCGTTTTGAAAACGAAAAAATACGTGGCTCACGACGAGAAGAACGATTGCAACGAAGGCGATACCGTAAAGATCATGGAAACACGACCTTTAAGTAAGACCAAGTGCTGGAGATTAGTAGAAATCTTAGAAAGAGCTAAATAATATGTTACAGCAAGAATCAAGATTACGAGTAGCGGATAACACAGGGGCCAAGGAGGTTCTTACCATTCGCGTTTTGGGAGGTACTAAAAGACGTTATGCGTCTTTAGGAGATAAGATCGTAGTTTCTGTAAAAGAAGCTACACCCAACGGACAAGTGAAAAAGGGTGCTGTTTCTACCGCAGTTGTTGTGAGAACGAAAAAAGAAGTTCGTCGTCCTGACGGTTCTTATATTCGTTTTGACGATAACGCATGTGTGCTCTTAAACCCTCAAGGTGAAATGCGCGGAACTCGTGTATTCGGTCCTGTAGCTCGTGAGTTACGTGACAAGCAGTTCATGAAGATCGTATCACTGGCGCCAGAGGTGCTTTAAAAACGAAATGATGTCAAAAATTAAGATAAAATCAGGAGATAGAGTTGTCGTCATCGCCGGAGACCATAAAGGTCAGGAGGGGAAAGTACAACGAGTCTTGAGAGATAGCAATAAAGCCGTGGTGGAAGGGGTGAACATGATTAAAAAGCACCAAAAGCCAAGCGCTGCGAATCCTCAAGGTGGAATCGTAGAGAAAGAAGCACCTATCCAGATTTCAAACTTGGCCCTTGTGGACAAGAATGGAAAAGCGACCCGAGTGGGATTCCGTGAAGAGGATGGGAAGAAAGTACGCTTCGCTAAAACAACAAACGAAATTATATAGTGATGGCCTATACACCAAGATTAAAACAGGAATACAAGGACCGTGTGGTATCGGCTCTTACCGAAGAGTTTGGGTATAAAAATGTCATGGAAGTACCAAAATTGCGCAAGATCGTTGTATCTCGCGGAGTAGGTGCTGCTGTAGCCGACAAAAAATTGATCGAGTACTCCGTAGATGAATTGACCCTGATCACCGGGCAACGCGCTGTACCTACCGTTTCAAAGAAAGATATTGCTCAGTTTAAATTGCGTAAAGGAATGCCAATAGGCGCTAAAGTAACCTTACGTGGAGAGCGTATGTATGAGTTTTTGGACCGATTAGTGACTACGGCTCTTCCTCGAGTACGCGACTTTAACGGAATCAAAGCCACCGGTTTTGATGGTCGTGGGAATTATAGCTTAGGAATTACCGAGCAGATCATTTTCCCGGAGATCGATATCGACAAAGTGAAAAAGATCGAAGGTATGAATGTGACCTTCGAAACATCAGCATCGACTGATCAGGAGGCTAAAGCCTTATTAGCAGAATTAGGAATCCCTTTTAAAAAGAACTAGAGATGGCTAAAGAATCAATGAAAGCCCGCGAGCGCAAGCGCGAAAAGATGATCGCAAAATATGCAGAGCGTCGTAAAGCCTTGAAAGAAGCAGGAGATTATGAAGCTCTTCAAAAGCTTCCTAAGAACGCTTCCCCGGTACGTCAGCACAACCGTTGCAAACTCACCGGACGCCCTAAAGGGTACATGAGACAATTTGGAATATCCCGAGTGATGTTCCGCGAGATGGCTAACCAGGGTTTGATCCCCGGAGTGAAAAAGGCCAGCTGGTAACAAATATTAATGGGTAGCAGGTTTCGCGCCTGCCTGCGAAAGGCAGGAAAGCGGAAAACCATTACCATAACTACGTATAAATGAATACAGATACAATTGCCGATTTCCTGACCAGAATCAGAAATGCGGCTGCAGCTAACAAGAGGGTGGTAGAGATTCCAGCTTCTAACCTGAAAAAAGAGATCACTAAGATCCTTTTTGATCAAGGCTATATCTTAAGCTACAAGTTTGAGGAAGATGCCGTTCAAGGAACCATCAAGATCGCATTGAAGTACGATCGCGAGACCAAAGAGTCTGTGATCCGTGATATTCAACGCATCAGTACGCCTGGTTTACGAAAGTATGCCGGAGCCAACGAATTCCCAAGAATCTTGAATGGTTTGGGAATTGCGATCGTTTCTACTTCGAAAGGAGTCATGACCGGAAAGCAGGCGCAGCAGCAAAATGTAGGTGGAGAAGTACTTTGTTACGTGTATTAAACCATAAAAAGCACTAAGAGATGTCAAGAATAGGAAATAATCCCATAAGCATACCCGAAGGCGTTACGGTTGACGTAAAAGATAACCTGATTACTGTAAAAGGGAAATTGGGCGAATTGTCACAGGAGTATTCTGAGGTGATCATAAAAGTGGAGGATGGCGTAGTGACCTGCGAGCGTCCTTCAGAGAAGAAAGAGCATAAAGCAAAACACGGACTGTACCGATCGTTGATCAATAACATGATCAAAGGGGTTTCAGAAGGCTGGACCAAGCAATTAGAATTGGTTGGCGTTGGATACCGTGCGAGCAATCAGGGACAGAAATTAGATTTGGCCGTTGGTTTTTCTCACAACATCGTTTTGGATATCGCACCGGAAGTAAAGGTCGAAACTGTAACGGAAAAAGGAAAGAACCCAATAGTTAAGCTGTCTTCTTTTGATAAGCAATTGGTCGGGCAGGTAGCTGCTAAAATTAGAAGCTTCAGAAAACCGGAGCCTTACAAAGGAAAAGGAATCAAGTTTGTTGGTGAGCAACTCAGAAGAAAAGCAGGTAAATCAGCATAATACGAGAACAATGGCACTATCAAGAGTAGAAAAACGAAAAAGAATTCAAAAACGAATTCGAAAGAATGTTGCAGGAACGCCAGAGCGTCCTCGCCTGGCAGTTTACCGAAGCAACAGTGAGATTTACGCGCAGATCATTGACGATGTCAATGGGGTGACCTTACAGTCGGCTTCATCGCGCGACAAGAAAATAGCTTCCGAGAAAGGCACGAAGTCTGAGATCGCTAAAATGGTTGGAAAGACCCTGGCGGAGCAAGCAACTAAAGCAGGAATTGATACCGTTTCCTTCGACCGAGGAGGATATTTGTATCACGGAAGAATAAAAAATTTGGCAGAAGGTGCCCGTGAAGGCGGCCTAAAATTCTAGAACTATGTATCAAGATTATAAAAACGTAGAATTTGTAAAGCCTAGCGGCCTGGAACTTAAAGACCGGTTAGTAGGTGTACAACGTGTAACCAAAGTAACTAAAGGAGGTAGAGCATTTGGCTTCTCCGCTATAGTTGTTGTAGGTGATGAAAATGGCGTTGTAGGCCAGGGACTTGGAAAATCAAAAGAGGTTTCCTCTGCAATTGCCAAGGCCGTGGAAGATGCTAAGAAAAACTTGGTACGTATTCCATTGACTAAAGGAACCTTACCGCACGAGCAGAAAGGGAAATACGGTGGTGCACGTGTACTACTATTGCCTGCCGCACCGGGTACAGGTGTAATTGCCGGTGGTGCAATTCGAGCCGTACTGGAGGCCGTAGGAGTACATGACGTACTTTCTAAAAGTCAGGGATCCTCTAACCCACACAATGTGGTAAAAGCGACTTTCGATGCCTTACTGCGCTTGCGAAGTGCAGAGATGATCGCTCGTCAGCGAGGAATCTCTTTGGAAAAAGTATTTAAAGGATAAAAGCAGAGCAATGGCAAAGATTAAAGTAACTAAAGTACGCAGTGCGATCAATAAACCGGCTAATCAAAAGCGCGTGTTGGAGTCTTTGGGCTTGAATAAGATCGGACAAACACGAGTACATGAGAACACTCCTAATATCTTAGGAATGATCAATAAAGTAAGTCATTTAGTTTCTGTAGAAGAGGCGTAAACAAAAGACATCATGGATTTAAGTAATTTACAGCCTGCTAAAGGAGCAGCAAAAAAGAACGACAGCCGAAAAGGTCGTGGTGAAGCTACCGGAAACGGAGGTACCGCTGGTCGTGGACATAAAGGAGCCAAGTCGCGCTCAGGATATTCGAAGAAGGTTGGTTTTGAAGGTGGTCAAATGCCTTTACAACGTCGAGTACCTAAGTTCGGATTTACCAATATCAATCGTAAGGAATACCAGGGAATTAATTTAGACACGCTTCAGGCCTATGTAGACGAAGGTCGCATTAAAGATGAAGTGAATCTGGACATCCTTATAGAAAACCGTTTGGCTCGTAAGAATGACTTAGTAAAGATTCTAGGTCGCGGAGAGCTTAAGGCTAAATTAAAAGTTACTGCCCATAAATTTACTGCTTCCGCGGAAAAAGCGATTGAAGCAGCAGGTGGTGAAGCAGTAACCCTTTAAGTATACTATTGGCATGAAATTTATCGAGACCATCAAGAATATTTGGAAGATCGAGGAACTGAAGAATCGTATTCTGGTTACCCTGGGTCTTCTATTGGTATATCGCTTTGGTGCACAAGTGGTTCTTCCGGGAATTGACGCAGCACAATTAGGAGGTTTACAGAGCAATACAGAAAGTGGTATCATGGGATTGCTTAGTGCATTCACCGGTGGTGCTTTTTCTAATGCTTCGGTTTTCGCTCTGGGGATCATGCCATACATTTCTGCTTCGATTGTTGTACAGCTCATGGGGATCGCAATTCCTTATTTGCAAAAGCTTCAGAAAGAAGGAGAGAGTGGAAGACGTAAGATCAATCAGATTACCCGATGGTTAACCATCGCCATCTGTTTGGTGCAGGCGCCCAGTTATTTGGCTGGACTACCTGCTCTTGGGGTACCCCCAGAAGCTTTTGTTTTAGGGCAAACCCCCATGTTCTACATTTCTTCAGTGATCATTCTTGTAACCGGAACCATCTTTGCGATGTGGCTGGGAGAAAAAATCACCGATAAAGGAATTGGAAATGGAATATCCCTTTTGATCATGGTAGGTATCATCGCGGTGATGCCACAGTCGTTCTTGCAGGAGTTCACCTCGCGTGTGACCGAATCGAATGGAGGACTGATCATGATCTTGATCGAACTGGTGATCTGGTTTGTGATCATTTTGCTTTGTGTACTATTGGTGCTGGCCGTTCGCCAGGTACCCGTGCAGTACGCACGTAGAACAGCAGGAGGAGGATATGAAAAGAACGTTTTTGGTAGCCGACAGTATATTCCCCTAAAGCTTAATGCTTCGGGTGTAATGCCGATCATTTTCGCGCAGGCGATCATGTTCATACCGGCATCGGTAATCAGTCTTTCTAATTCAACAGGAGCGCAGAGCGTGGCCGCTGAATTCCAGAATATTTTTGGTTTTTGGTACAATGTTGTGTTTGGATTGCTTATTATCATATTTACGTATTTCTATACGGCAATCACGGTGCCAACCAATAAGATGGCCGATGATCTTAAACGAAGCGGTGGTTTTATTCCAGGGATTCGTCCGGGAACGGAGACCGCTGAATATTTAGATCGAATCATGTCACAGATCACCTTGCCGGGATCCATATTTCTTGCAGCCCTAGCAGTCTTTCCTGCGGTGGCCGTAAATCTTTTGGGTATGCAGCAAGGGTGGGCTTTGTTTTATGGTGGAACTTCCCTGCTTATTATGGTAGGGGTGGCTATAGATACCATGCAACAAGTCAATTCGTACTTGTTGAACAGGCACTATGACGGATTAATGAAAACAGGTAAGAACCGAAAAGCAGTAGCATAACATGGCAAAACAAGCAGCGATAGAGCAAGATGGATCAATCATAGAAGCATTATCAAATGCAATGTTTCGCGTAGAATTAGAAAACGGTCACGTAGTGACTGCGCATATCTCAGGAAAAATGAGAATGCATTATATCAAATTACTTCCGGGAGACAAAGTCAAACTGGAAATGAGTCCTTACGATTTAACAAAGGCTCGTATAACCTATAGATACTAAAAGTAAACAGCTTTATGAAAGTAAGAGCGTCAGTAAAAAAGAGAAGTGCCGAGTGCAAGATTGTGCGTCGTAAAGGCAGATTGTACGTAATTAACAAAAAGAACCCTAGGTTCAAACAAAGACAAGGTTAAGATTATGGCTAGAATTGCGGGGATAGACATCCCAAAACAAAAGCGTGGTGTAATCGCATTGACTTACATCTATGGAATAGGAAAAAGTCGTGCACAGGAGGTTTTAGCTAAAGCGAAAGTTTCTGAAGATAAGAAAGTGCAGGAATGGACTGATGATGAGATTGGTGCTATTCGTGATGCCGTAGGATCGTATACCATTGAAGGAGAATTACGTAGTGAAACGCAACTTAACATTAAGCGATTGATGGATATTGGTTGTTATCGCGGTATTCGTCACCGTAGTGGATTACCACTTCGAGGACAGCGTACGAAGAACAACTCCAGAACTCGTAAGGGTAAACGTAAAACAGTTGCTAACAAGAAGAAAGCAACTAAATAATAAATAACAATGGCAAAGCAAAGCACAAAAAAACGGAAGGTTGTTGTTGACTCGGTTGGGGAAGCTCACATCGCAGGATCATTCAATAACATCCTGATCTCGCTTACCAATAAGAACGGAGACGTGATCTCTTGGTCATCTGCCGGTAAAATGGGCTTTAGAGGGTCTAAAAAGAATACGCCTTATGCGGCTCAATTAGCAGCAGAGGATGCCTCTAAAGTAGCTCATGAAGCTGGATTGCGTAAAGTAAAAGTTTACGTTAAAGGACCGGGAAATGGACGGGAGTCTGCTATCCGATCTATCCACAACAGTGGTATTGAGGTAACGGAGATTATTGACGTTACTCCAATTCCACACAACGGATGTCGCCCTCCAAAAAGACGTAGAGTCTAAGGCATAATCCACAATAGAGAAAATTTTAATTAAGTATTATATCAGAGGGAATCTGGTTTCGCGAAGGACAGACCTTAATTCCTAACCACCCTCACAAATCAAATTTAAATGGCAAGATATACTGGTCCTAAAACTAAAATCGCTCGTAAATTTGGCGAAGCAATTTTTGGAGAAGACAAATCTTTCGAGAAAAGAAATTACCCTCCTGGACAACACGGAAACAACAGAAGACGCGGTAAAAAATCAGAGTACGCGATCCAATTGATGGAGAAGCAAAAAGCCAAATATACCTACGGTATTTTGGAGCGTCAATTCCGCAACATGTTCGAAAAAGCAACACGTGCTGAAGGCATTACCGGTGTTGTTCTCCTACAACTTTGTGAATCACGATTAGACAATGTGGTCTACCGCATGGGAATCTCTCCTTCGCGTCGTGGAGCCCGTCAATTAGTTGGACATCGTCACATTACCGTTAATGGTAATTTGGTCAACATCCCTTCGTACCAGGTGCAACCCGGAGATGTGGTTGCTGTACGTGAGAAGTCAAAATCCCTGACGTCTATTGAAGATTCTTTGGCCAATGCCAACCACAACTACGAGTGGATTACCTGGAACAATGATACTAAAGAAGGAACCTATGTAGCGGTACCGGAACGTATTCAGATTCCAGAGAATATCAATGAGCAGTTCATCGTCGAATTGTACTCGAAGTAATCATTAATCAACGCATAGAAAACAAGAAATGGCAATATTAAATTTCCAAAAGCCGGATAAAGTCATTATGGTAGATTCTACCGACTTTGAAGGTAAATTCGAATTCAGACCATTAGAACCAGGTTATGGTTTAACTGTAGGAAATGCTCTTCGTAGAGTGTTACTTTCATCGCTTGAAGGATTTGCTATCACCTCAGTTCGCATTGAGGGCGTTGATCACGAATTTTCAACCATTTCGGGAGTAGTGGAAGATGTTACTGAAATCATTCTAAACCTGAAGCAAGTGCGTTTCAAGCGTCAAATTGACGAGGTGGATAATGAAACAGTAACGATTTCTCTATCAGGAGCAGAACAGCTTACGGCTGGCGACTTTCAAAAGTTTATCTCTGGTTTCCAGGTGTTGAATCCTGATCTAGTGATCGCTAATATGGACAAAAAAGTGTCCATCAATATGGAAATCACCATCGAAAAGGGGAGAGGCTACGTTCCTGCTGAAGAGAACAAAAAATCCAATGCCCCGGTAGGAACTATTTTTGTGGATAGTATTTATACTCCCATCAAAAATGTGAAGTATAGTATCGAAAACTACCGTGTTGAGCAAAAGACCGATTACGAGAAATTGGTATTCGAAATTGTTTCTGACGGTTCCATTCATCCTAAGGATGCGCTTACGGAAGCAGCAAAGACCTTGATTCATCACTTCATGTTATTCTCTGACGAACGCATCACCCTGGAGGCCGATGAGATCGCACAAACCGAGACTTATGATGAAGAGTCCTTGCACATGCGTCAATTGTTAAAAACGAAATTGATCGATATGGACCTTTCTGTTCGCGCTTTAAATTGTTTGAAAGCAGCAGAAGTGGAAACTTTGGGAGATCTGGTATCGTATAACAAAAATGACCTGATGAAGTTTAGAAACTTTGGTAAGAAATCACTAACGGAATTGGAAGAGTTGGTGAATGTAAAAGGCTTAAGCTTTGGCATGGATCTAACCAAATACAAATTAGATAAGGATTAAGGATGCGCTTTTTCTCTTGCCTTATGTAAGAATAAAAAGTTATAATTAAGAGATAATGAGACACGGAAAGAAAACAAATCATTTAGGAAGAAAGACCGCTCATAGAAAGTCGATGTTGGCTAATATGGCCTGTTCCTTAATTGAACATAAACGGATCAATACCACAGTAGCCAAGGCAAAAGCGTTGAAGCGCTTTGTGGAGCCTTTGGTGACCAAGTCTAAAGAGGATACAACGCACAACCGTCGTATTGTATTTAGTCATTTGCGTCAAAAGGAGGCAGTTTCAGAATTATTTAGAGAGGTTGCAGTCAAAGTAGGGGATCGTCCGGGCGGCTATACACGTATCATCAAATTGGGAAATCGATTGGGTGACAACGCAGATATGGCCATGATCGAACTGGTTGACTATAACACGATCTATAACGCTGGGAAGCCGGCTAAAAAGAAATCAACACGTCGTGGAGGAAGTTCAAAAAAATCAGAGACTCCCACACCAGCACCTGAGGTAAAAGACTCTAAATCAGGAGACGAAGAAGAATAGTCTTCTTATAACACTTAAAAAAAGGCGCCTCTTCAAAGGCGCCTTTTTTTGTATATTTAGGTAATAAGAAAACAAACGATATGAAATCTCAAAATTTTCTTCAGCTGTTAGCAGTCCTGACACCTATGCTTATTTGGGCTCAGACCCCTCAGGCGCCACAAACGCCTACTTTTCAAAATGGAGCGAGTACGGTACCGGTTACTTTGAATGAAAGTGGCCAGTTACTAGGGCAGGAAATAGCAGACATTGCATACAATGCGCAATCCTGGAATAATTTTGCCACTTTCGTTCTGGATGATGAAGACTTGGACAAAGTAAGAGGGCGCTATCATGCGCTGGAAGATTGGAATAATAAGGGAGTTTTGGCAGTACGAGACGGTGGGAAGTACATCATCAATAGCGTCAATCTCAACCTGCGGAAGGATTTATTCGAATCACGCATAACGGAAGATTCTCTTTTTGTGTTTAATCGTGATAATGTAGAATTTCTCGTCATCAATGGGCGTAAATTTGAATACATCAATTCGGGTATTCATGGAGGCACCAAACCTTTTGAAGTGCTTTACGAAGGGGATGCAATTAAACTTTTAATGACCTACGATCTCGAGGTAAAACAGCCCGAGTCTAATGATCCCTTAATGATCAAATCCGATAAACCGGAATTTGATATCGATAATACTTACTACTTGAAGGAAGGAAATAGCCTTAGGGCCTTCAATGTGCGTAAGCGGGATATCCTCGATTACTTTGGGGCTCAAAAGGATAAAATCAAAGACTTTGTCAAGGCAGAAAATTTGTCTTATCGGGATGCACGCGACTTCGCTAAAATGTTAGCCTATCAAAAAAGGGTACTTTAATGCACTTTAAACCGTAATTTTTTACAGGCAATTAGTATTTTTGCATCCAAAATAAGACGCGATGCTAAAATATTTATTGTCACTTCCTTTCCTACTTTGCGCCTCTTTATCGATGCAGGCTCAGTTTACAGGTACAGCTACCGACGGAATTGGAACTGTAGCTCAAAGTCCAAATGCCATTAATTTTGGCACCATTTCTACTGCCAGTGGTAATAAGCAGCAAGAATTTGATGGAACGAAGTACATTTTTGATCAATGGATGAATTATGCTGTGGTTGAAGGTTTAAACGGTGAAAAATTCATTTTAAAAAACATAAATTATAATACCCAATATCAACGATTTGAGTCAAAATTTTCAGATAATGACTCTCTTTTTAGTTTTTATATCAATCAGGTCAATGACGTGATTATAAATGGTAGAAAGTTTAAAGGTTTTGAATCGCCTAAGGATAAGCGAATGAAAACCTTTGAGGTGGTATATGAAAATGATGACTTCAAAATCCTTAAGGACTATGTGTTAAAGATCCGTGAACCGAAATTCGATCCATTAATGATCCAATCTGACAATGATAAATTCATTATCCGTGAGGAATACTTTCTAAAATCAGAGAATAGTTTTGAGGAAATTCGACTTAAAAAAGGAAAGATCCTTGACTTGTTAGGAGCCCAGGAAGAAGCAGTAGCCGATTTTGCCAAAGAGAAAAAGCTTTCGTTTAAAGATGAGTACGAACTCAAACAAATACTAACGTATTACGATTCGGTATTACAGCCGTAAGTGTTAAAGACAAAACGAAAGTTTTGTCTTTTTTTTGAATAATTTTGAAATAAATTCAAGAGACCTATGCATTATCAAGACAAAAAAGAAGCCGTAGTTCTTCTGGAAGATGGGACCATCTTCTATGGGAACTCCGTCGGGAATAAAGAAGCTACCGCATTTGGCGAGGTATGTTTTAATACCGGTATGACCGGATATCAGGAAATCTTTACTGATCCTTCTTATTTTGGGCAAATTATGGTCACCACCAACGCGCACATCGGTAATTACGGGGCTACTGAAGTAGATACCGAATCAGAGGATGTTAAGATCTCCGGATTGATCTGTCGTAATTTTAATTATGAGCATTCCAGACCAATAGCAGAAGAGTCACTTCAAGCGTTCTTAGATCGCAGTAATCTCTTTGCGGTCTGCGATGTGGATACACGAGCTTTGGTCTCTTACATTCGTGATCACGGCGCGATGAACGCGGTCATCTCTACGGAGGTGGATCAGATGGATAAACTGAAAAAACAGTTAGCGAAGATCCCAAGCATGAAAGGCCTGGAACTCGCTTCTCAAGTTTCTACCAAAGAGCCCTATTTCATCGGTAATAAGGAGGCCACGTATAAAGTAGCCGCCCTTGATCTAGGCATTAAACGCAATATTCTGCGCAATCTGGCCAAACGGGACGTGTTTATCAAAGTATTCCCTTACGACACTTCCTATGAAGAAATGAAGGCCTGGAATCCGGACGGATATTTCTTGTCCAATGGTCCTGGTGATCCAGAACCCCTTACTGGAGTTATTGCTACGGCTAAAGAGATCATTGCCGATGATCAACCCTTGTTCGGAATATGTCTGGGGCATCAGATTATTGCGCTGGCCAACGGGATCTCCACCTATAAAATGCACAACGGGCATCGGGGTATCAATCACCCCATCATCAATCTAAAAACCGGAAAAGGAGAGATCACTTCTCAAAATCACGGTTTTGCGATCAATCGGGAGGAAGCTGAGGCACATCCGGATATCGAGATTACCCATACCCATTTGAATGATCATACGGTAGCGGGAATGCGCTTAAAAGGAAAAAATTGCTTTTCCGTACAGTACCACCCGGAAGCAAGTCCGGGTCCCAATGACGCGACCTACCTCTTCGATGAGTTTATCGAAGCTTTGAAAAAGGAGGGAACGGCAGCCTAAACTTCTGGCAATACAGGGCTCAAACGACAACGTTATCGTAAAAAAATAGCGTCAGGAAGGCTGCATTCCCGTGCTGTCAGTAGCTTTGCGTGGCAGCGATTGCTTATCTTTACGCGTATACTAATTAACCAAAATAGCACTATGAGTATCATTATCAATATCCATGCACGTCAGATCTTAGACTCTCGAGGAAACCCCACCGTTGAAGTTGATGTTATCACCGAAAATGGCATTCTTGGTCGAGCCGCAGTTCCATCCGGAGCTTCTACCGGAGAGCACGAAGCTGTGGAATTGCGTGATGGTGGAAAGGCCTATATGGGTAAAGGCGTGTCCAAGGCTGTTGATCATGTCAATACAGAAATTGCGGAAGAGCTACTTGGGATTTCGGTATTCGAACAAAACTACATTGATCAGGTGATGATCGAACTTGATGGTACTCCCAATAAATCGAAGTTAGGCGCTAACGCTATTCTTGGCGTTTCTTTAGCTTGCGCGAAAGCAGCCGCCAACGAATTGAATATGCCCTTGTATCGCTACGTAGGCGGGGTGTCTGCAAATACACTGCCGGTCCCCATGATGAATATCATCAACGGTGGATCGCATTCTGATGCACCCATCGCTTTTCAGGAATTCATGGTGATGCCGGTCAAGGCCAAGAGCTTTACTCAGGCCATGCAAATGGGAACAGAGATCTTTCACCATTTGAAAAAAGTACTGCACGATCGCGGACTTAGCACTGCTGTAGGAGACGAGGGAGGCTTTGCTCCAGCTTTGGAGGGAACCGAAGATGCTTTAGACAGTATCAAAAAGGCCGTTGAACAAGCCGGGTATAAATTTGGCGATGAAGTCATGGTAGCCCTGGATTGTGCAGCAGCTGAATTCTATGTAGACGGGAAATACGACTACACTAAATTTGAAGGGAGTCAGGGAGAAGTGCGTACCAGTCAACAACAAGCCGATTACCTGGCAGAACTAGCGGCTAAGTACCCCATCATTTCCATTGAGGATGGTATGGACGAAAATGATTGGGAAGGATGGAAATACCTGACTGAAAAAATTGGAGATAAGGTACAATTGGTTGGCGATGACCTCTTTGTGACCAACGTAGAACGACTAGGGCGGGGCATAGAAAATAGTATTGCTAATTCCATCTTGATCAAGGTCAATCAAATAGGTACGCTAACGGAGACCATTGCTGCGGTCAATATGGCGCATAATGCCGGATACACTTCAGTCATGTCTCACCGCTCCGGAGAAACAGAAGACAATACCATTGCTGATTTGGCAGTGGCCCTGAATACTGGACAGATTAAAACGGGATCGGCATCCCGATCAGATCGGATGGCTAAATACAACCAACTGCTTCGTATTGAAGAAGAATTAGGTGCTGTAGGCTACTATCCACAAGAAAAAGCGTTTAAAATCAAATAAATTATATATTGGACTGATTTCAACGGAAAAAAGCGCCTCGGCGCTTTTTTTTGTGCATTTCATCGATAATCGAATTAAAAATGACGCTAACTAGAAGGAGTAAAAAGAGGTCTGATTCTGTAAAAATCTTTAAATAGCTGTAAACAAGTAAAATAGTAATACTTAGGAATCATAAACAGTAGGAAAAATAGTACATATAGTCCTTGACTGCTATTAAATTTTTATTAGCTTTACAACATCCAAACTTACTATGCTAATCGCTCAGCTTTCAAACCAAAAGTAGTTAGTGAAATGCAAAGCATTTAAGATTAGGTTTGAAGTTGGGTAAGGGGTGCTGCTATGCTATGGTATGCGCCCCTTTTTTCATGCCTTTTTTTACCGACTCCATACTCCCTGTCTTTTTAAGACTTATTTAACCTTCAAAAGGGGCGAACATGCCCAAAAACCCTGTTGATTTCGTATTTTAGCTATTCGCGAAAAGTTTAAAAGAGAATAGATAACCTATGAGCAAAACAGCTACCCTAGAGATCGATGGTAAAAAGTATGAATTCCCTATTGTTACGGGAACAGAAGATGAAACGGCAATAGATATTTCCGGGCTCCGTGGCCTTACAAAAGGGGTGACTACGCTGGATCCGGGATTTAAGAATACCGGTTCCTGCGAAAGTGCAATTACCTTTCTGGATGGAGAAAAAGGAATACTGAGATACCGTGGATACGCCATTGAAGATCTAGCCGAAAAGGCCGATTTTCTGGAGGTAGCCTATCTGCTAATTTTTGGAGATCTACCCAACAAAGAACAGCTGACCAAATTTCATAATGACATTAAAGCAGAATCGCATATCGATGAAGATATGAAGAAGATTCTGGACGGCTTTCCGAAGTCAGCACATCCCATGGGCGTGCTCTCTTCCCTCACCAGTGCGTTGATCGCTTTTAATCCTACTTCCGTCAATGTAGACTCCGAAGAGGAAATGTATGCGGCCATTGTTAAGCTCTTAGCGAAATTTCCGGTTATTGTAGCCTGGAGCATGCGAAAGATCAAAAGTCAACCGTTAGATTACGGAGATAATAATCTTGGTTATGTAGAGAACCTACACAAAATGATGTTCTCCAAGCCTAATCAGGATTATCATGTAGATAAAGAGATTATTCAGGCACTGGACAAGCTCCTGATCCTACACGCTGATCATGAGCAGAACTGTTCGACCTCTACGGTACGCATCGTAGGTTCTTCTCATGCTGGCCTATTCGCTTCTATTTCAGCTGGAATTTCAGCCTTATGGGGCCCACTGCATGGAGGTGCCAATCAGGCTGTGATCGAAATGCTGGAAGCCATCAAAGAAGATGGAGGAGATACCCACAAGTTCATGGAGAAAGCTAAAGACAAAGAGGATCCGTTCCGACTGATGGGCTTTGGACACCGCGTATACAAAAACTTCGACCCTCGAGCTAAGATCATTAAAAAAGCCGCTGACGAGGTCTTAGGACAACTCGGCGTAGAAGATCCAGTACTGGATATCGCCAAGGGTCTGGAGCGCGAAGCGCTGGAGGATGACTACTTCATCAAACGTAAATTATACCCCAATGTCGATTTCTATTCCGGTATTATCTACCGAGCCCTGGGAATTCCAGTAGAAATGTTCACGGTGATGTTCGCGATGGGGCGTGTACCTGGATGGATCGCTCAATGGAGAGAAATGCGATTGAGAAAAGAACCCATTGGCCGTCCGCGTCAGGTATACATTGGAGAAACCTTGCGTTCCTTCCAGCCTTTAGAAAAAAGATAACGATCCCTAATTTTCCAAGAGGTGGTTCATCCACCTCTTTTTATTTTTTTACATGTTGCACTTAAACGTTCAAAACGAGACGTCCAGATTACGGGCGGTCATTCTGGGCACGGCCAAAAGCTTCGGCGGAACTCCCAGTCTTGCTGATGCTTATGATCCTAAATCAGCCATGCATATCAAGGCAGGCACCTATCCCTTGGAAAAGGACATGGTCAAGGAAATGGAGGCTGTGGCTGAGGTCTTTCGTAAATACGACGTGGAGGTTTTCCGTCCAAAGGTCATTGAAGACTACAACCAAATTTTTACTCGGGATATCGGTTTTGTCATTGATGACACTTTCGTGAAAGCAAATATCCTTCCCGATCGTGAGGGAGAACTGGACGCCATAGCACATGTAATGGCACAGATCAATCCCGAGAAGATCATCCGGTTTCCGGAGGAAGCCCATATTGAAGGCGGAGACGTCATGCTTTATAACGATCATATTTTTGTCGGGACCTACCGGGAAGCAGACTACGCAGATTACATCATCGCACGCACCAATATGGAGGCGGTAGCTTGTCTGCAGGAGGCTTTTCCGCACAAGCAGATCAAATCTTTTAATTTGCGAAAATCCAATACCGATCCCTATGCCAATGCCTTGCATCTCGACTGCTGTTTTCAGCCCGTGGGTCAGGGGAAAGCGATCCTCCATAAAAATGGGTTTTTAGAGGAATCGGAATACTTGTGGTTACGCGATTTTTTTGGAGCGGAAAATGTATTTGAGATCAGCGCCCAGGAGATGTTTGACATGAATAGCAATATTTTCAGCATCGCTCCTGATGTGGTAATCTCTGAAAAAAAATTTACACGCCTCAATCAATGGTTACGCAATCAGGGGATTACTGTTGAAGAAGTTCCCTACGCTGAAATTGCGAAACAAGAAGGATTATTGCGTTGCTCTACCTTACCTTTGGTACGCGATTAATGCAGGCTTCGCAGCCTTTTAAAATTCCCCTAAAATAGAGATGAAGCAGATTACCAATACGATTCTAATGGTTCGTCCGGTGGCCTTTCGCATGAACGAGCAGACCGCCGTAAATAACTATTTTCAAGAAGATCTCGAATTGAAAAATGCCGAGATCAATCGAAAGGCTCAACAAGAGTTTGATGCTTTTGTGGTCAAACTGCGCCAGGCCGGAATTGAGGTGATCGTATTGGAAGACGATGAACTGCTGGATACTCCTGATTCGATCTTCCCCAATAACTGGGTGAGCTTTCATGAAAATGGCGATGTGGCTAAATATCCCATGTTCGCACCCAATCGCAGAAAGGAACGTCGGGATGAGATCTTTATACAACTGGAAGCAGAAGGGTTTACTATTGAAAACATTATAGACTATACCGCGGCTGAGGAGGAAGGGTACTTTTTGGAAGGTACCGGAAGCATTTGCCTGGATCGCGTGCATGAAAAGGCGTATTGCGCACTTTCCCCACGTGCAGACGAAGATCTATTCATTGAGTTTTGTGAAGATTTCGAGTATTTCCCGGTGATCTTTAACGCCTATCAAACTGTTGATGGGGAGCGGATGCCGATCTATCATACCAATGTGATGATGTGCGTGGCTGAAAAGTTTGCGGTCATTTGCCTCAGTAGCATCGATGATGCGAAAGAGCGAAAAATGGTGGTTAAGCATCTTACCCAGGATGGAAAAGAGATCATTGAAATCTCTGAAGAACAAATGCATCAGTTTGCCGGAAATATGTTGCAGGTACAAGGTAAAGACCAAAAGTATCTAGTCATGAGTCAGGCGGCCCATCAAAGTTTGAACGCTCAGCAAATAGCGCGTATTGAAAAGCACTGTGCGATCCTGAGCAGTGATCTTTCCACCATAGAGACCTGCGGCGGCGGGAGTGCACGTTGTATGATGGCCGAAGTGTTCCTGCCCAGAAAATAAGCAGTTAAGAAGAGTGGGCCTGCCGGTTGGCTCTTCGGGCCAGGGTGCGTAGCAACAACACGATCATGACGATCATGAGCATAGCGAAAGGCAGGGAGGTGATGATGAGTAGCTTTTGTACAGCAGTCAAAACGTCAATGTCCGGCCGCGCTTGTCCCAAGAACAGTAGTCCAATGGCAAACAGGGTCAGCGCAATACTCCACAGGATACGATGGTGTCTGGAAGGCTCCTCCTTTCCCTGATCGGTAAACATACTCAAGACGAAGATCGCCGAGTCTAAAGAGGTAACTAAAAAACTGATCAGCAACAGTACAACGACCACCGTGCTAAATCCTGCTCCGGGCAGCGTTTCCAAAAAAACGAAGATGGAAGTAAATACATTGTCATAGCGCCCATCATAAGTGACCAAGTCGCCTAAGCTTTCAAAAGCGGCATCTCCAAATACGGTAAACCAAAAAAAGCTGGCCAACGAAGGAATGAGCAGCACTCCGATGATCATTTCGCGCAAGCTTCTGCCTCTACTGATACGCGCGATGAACATTCCGGTAAATGGCGCCCAGGCCAGCCAAAAGGCCCAATAATAGTAGGTCCAATCGGCCAAAAAAGCCGGTCCCGGATCAAAATCTCCATAAGCTAAACTCAGCGGTATAAAATCAATGATGTATTGGTAGAGTGCTACAAAGAACCGCTCCATGATCTGTGCCCAGTCTCCCTGAACGAAAACAAAGACCAACAGGGCCAGGGTCAGCAGGATGTTGGCAGTCGATATGTTTTTAATGCCTCTGTCCACGCCACTCAGTACAGAAAGGGTCGCCAGCCCGGCGATTACGAGGGTCAAGGCGAGTACCATACCAAAATCAAAGGTGCCTCCAAGCAAATGATTGATCCCGCCGGTGATCTGGGTGGTGCCCAGACCCAGGGCGGCTATCAGGCCGAAAACGGTAGTCAGTATGGCCAAGGTGTCGATGCCAGTGAGCAAGGGACGCTTTCGCGAAAGCGAAACAAAAGCACTGCTCGTCGCAATTTTTTCCCGATGCACAAAAAGGGGATAGCCAATCGCGATGGCAAAGAGCGCATAAAAGGCCCAGGCGGTAAAACCCCATTGATAAAAGGTGTACTCCAGGCCCACGATTTCCGGACTGCTGCCATTCACAATGGGTGGATGTTGCTGCATGAATACGGGTTCCTGAACGGCTCGTAAAAGGATGCCGGCGCCCATACCGGCGCTGTAGAGCATGGCTATCCAGGCAAAACGGCTGAATTGCGGTCGATCCTCCGCTTTGCCTAGGGTCAGGCGACCCCAGGGAGAAATACTAATACCCACCAGAAGCAGTACACAGACCAGACCCAAAACCAGATAAAAACCACCGAAAGCATTCCGGATTTGTAAAGAAAAAGTTTCAATAAAGCTGTAGGCAGACGCGGTAAATATGATAAACCAAAGGGCGAGGAGCACTAAAATAGAGATGCTCAAATAGAGTACCGGCTGCTTTTGAAAAGAACGAATCAAGTGGTCGCTGTTTCTGATTTTTTGGGCCTGTACGACGCAATATTATGAAGCATACCACTAAAAATGAAGTAGTGAAAGGGAAGCATAGCGTACCAGTACATGCGTCCCAGTAGTCCTTTGGGCCTAAAGGTCGCGGTCTGCCGAAGCACATTGTTCTCGTCAATTTCAAAATCAAGCCAGGCTTCTCCGGGCACTTTCATTTCTGCAAACAACAGCAATCGACGGTCCTCTTTATCAGCCAGGATGACTCGCCAAAAGTCCAGGGCATCCCCTTCGTAGATCCGATGCGGATGCGTACGCCCTCGACGTAAACCCACTCCACCGATCAACTTATCAATATAGCCTCTAATTTTCCAAAGCGTATTGCCGTAATACCATCCCCGATCGCCTCCAATAGACCAGATATTTTCAAGGGCTTGCTCAGGATCCTCGAGTTGTAACTGTTGTTTGTCTTTTAAGCATCCGTATTCAGGAACTTTGACAAAGCGCTTGACATCTTTGGAAAAACGGCCACTCACCATCGAATCTTTCCAGCTGGATACTACCTGATTTTGTTCGATCTTTTTGAAGGCCATTTCTATAGCATCTTCGTAGCTGATCGGATCAACCTGGAGCAACTCTTGAAGGCGGGTGTCTCTCGTAATGACCTCGATGCGCATGCTGTCTACCAGATTCAAGGCGAGTTTATACGAGGTAGAGGTTACAAAATAGAGCCAGTAGGAGGAGAGCTTCGGGCTCATCACCGGCACATCCAGAATGTACAGCGGCAATTGACGCACTTTGGCATAACGTTGCATCATTTCTTTATAGGTCAGCACGTCTGGCCCTCCAATGTCAAAAGAATCATCATAGCACTGCTCATGACCCAACACACCCACCAAATAGTGCATGACATTGCGGATGGCGATGGGCTGACACCGGGTCCGAACCCATTTAGGAGTGATCATGACCGGTAATTTCTCGCAAAGATCTCTGATAATCTCAAAAGAGGAGCTTCCGGAGCCTACAATGATAGCTGCCCGAAGTACGGTCAGGTGAAAATCGCCTTCAAATAAGGTCTCTTCCACATTTTTACGGGACCATAGGTGCTTACTGAGATTTTGTTCGTTGACAATGCCGCTGAGGTAAATGACCTGTTTGCATTCCGTTTCGGCCATGTAGGTGTTGAAATTCTTGGCAGAACGCTCTTCTTTTTCATCAAAATCGGAGGTGGATCCGGTCATGGAGTGGATCAGGTAATAGGCAGCGTCTATATCTTTAGGAAGTAAATTGGGAGTAGGGTCATTGAGAAAATCGACCTCCACGATGCTGATCTGCTTGCGGGTCTCTTTGTCCACCGAAAGCCGGCTTGCACTGCGTACCGCACACACGACCTCATGACCGTCTTCAAGAAGTAAGGGAAGCAGGCGCATGCCAATGTAGCCATTAGCACCAGTAAGCAGGATTTTCATTGCAGTGTTTTTCTTAAAATTACAGTTTATCCATCGAATTAAAGCCCTATTTTGGTGCTAAGAACCGGACATGTGAAAAAGGATTTCAAGCCGGTCAGCACAGAGTATAAAGACTAAGCTATGCGTATCGTTTTAATTATTGTCGGAATTGTTCTAATTGCCATTGGTCTATATCAAGCCTTGGTACCACAGGAAGTATTAGCCATTGGTGAGTTTGAGATCAATGCCAAAGAGGGATGGACCACAGAGGCCTTAGTGATCTTGGGCCTGGGTGTGCTCGTCCTACTCGCCGGAACATTAAAGCGCAAATGATTATAGATCTTCTACCGTGGTGGGATTTTGGTCGGCTTTATAATTGAGGATTTTCTTCATGAACTTGTGAATGCTCTTGTCTTTAGGCCGGGCCTTGATCTTGATAAAATAGTGGTCGCGATAAATGCTGTATTCCTCAGCTTTGCCTTTGTATAAATTCAATTTCCAGTAGGGGATCACCAGGACATAGGATTCCAGTAAGGAGCGGAAGCCCACTAAAATCCCATTCGGTCTCATTTCAATATTACAGGTATTCACATAGCTGTCCAGCGTCAGGAGATTGTGAATTTCCAGGCTCGTGGTGGTGATGAACAATTTAGGCGAACCTATGCCTCCCATTTTGATACGGTCTCGCAGGGTGAAGGGAGTACCAACGGCGTCAATGATCTTGCGCTTGACTTCAGGATTATTGTAAGAAACGTTCAGTAGCATGTTCTTTTTGTTTTAATATACGCATTGCACGCTTATTGGCAGCGCATCAACTCTCAATTTTAGGTTATATTTGCAGCCTAAAAAGTTAAGCGGAATGCAATTACAGCAAGTACTGACGCAAGCGGTAAAGGACGGAATAAAAAAACTTCATCAAATTGATTTGCCAGAAGTGGAATTTCAACCCACCCGAAAGGATTTCGCGGGGGACGTCACCGTGGTTGTATTCCCTATGTTGCGCCATATCAAAGGCAATCCAGTACAGATTGGACAAGAATTGGGAGCCTATCTTCAGGAAGCCAGGGAAGAGGTGATTGATTTTAATGTGATCAAGGGATTTTTGAACCTGGTCATTAGTGACCATTATTACCTAAATGCTCTCCAGCAGATCAGTAAAACACCTTCCTATGGTGCAGAGCCGGCCAGTGGAAAAGCGGTCATGATCGAATATTCTTCCCCCAACACCAATAAACCCCTACATCTAGGACATATTAGGAATAATCTATTGGGGTATTCCGTAGCACAAATTACAGAGGCAGCCGGGAAAAAAGTCTATAAAACGCAGATCATCAATGATCGTGGCATCCATATCTGTAAGTCGATGCTGGCCTGGAAAAAATTTGGAAACGGGGAAACGCCTGAATCCAGCGGATTAAAAGGCGACAAATTAGTAGGGAATTACTACGTTCGTTTTGATCAGGAGTATAAAAAGGAGATCGAACAATTGATCGGAAGAGGGCTGCCTAAAGAACAGGCAGAAAAAGAGGCGCCTATACTGCTCGAAGCTCAGGAGCTATTACGCCAATGGGAAGAAGGGGATAAGGAGGTGGTCCAACTTTGGACAACCATGAACGACTGGGTCTACGCCGGCTTTGAACAGACCTATAACAATTTAGGAGTCTCTTTCGACTCTTACTACTACGAGAGCAACACCTATTTACTGGGGAAGGACCATATTGAAGAAGGACTCCAATCGGGAGTGTTCTACAAGAAAGAAGACGGTTCGGTTTGGTGTGATCTTACCGACGACGGTCTGGATGAAAAATTGGTGCTTCGCAGTGATGGAACCGCAGTGTATATGACCCAGGATATTGGTACCGCTGTACAACGAGTGAAAGATCATCCGGATGTAGGCGGTATGGTCTATACAGTAGGTAATGAACAGGACTACCATTTTAAAGTACTTTTTCTTATCCTCAAGAAGTTGGGTTATGATTGGGCGGAAAACCTATACCATCTCAGCTACGGCATGGTCGATCTGCCTTCCGGTAAAATGAAAAGCCGGGAAGGTACCGTGGTGGATGCGGACGAGCTGATGGTTGAAATGACCGATACTGCACGAAGCTTAAGCCAGGAGTTGGGCAAACTAGAAGGATATTCAGAAACGGAAAAAGAGGAGCTCTACCGAACCATTGGTTTAGGAGCTTTGAAGTACTACATCCTTAAAGTAGATCCTAAGAAACGCATATTGTTCGATCCTCAGGAGTCTGTCGATTTCCAGGGAAATACGGGGCCGTTTATTCAATACACCTATGCACGTATACAGTCTATCTTACGCAAGGCTCAAGAGAACGGCGTAAAGGGCTTGGATGATTCTGTAATGACGTCTGCCGGTGCCCACCAGGCTCCAGCGGTTGTAAACTCGCTGCATTCTAAAGAAAAAGAGCTCATCAAGATCCTATTAGCCTATCCGGAAACCGTGCAGATTGCTGCGGCCAATTACAGTCCGGCACTGATCGCTAATTATACGTATGATCTGGTTAAGGAATTCAATTCATTCTATCAGAATGTGCCTATTTTCAACGCAGATACGGAAGGGGAAAAAGAATTGCGGGTGGTGCTTTCACGGGAAGTAGCCCAGGTTATCAAAAGTGCTTTTGCACTTTTGGGTATTGAAGTGCCTGAACGGATGTAAAAAAGAAAAAGGCCGCATCACTGCGACCTCTTTCATGGATTTTAAAGATTCTTAAGCGGTTGTGCTCTTCCCTGGAGAAGAAAGCACTGCTAGATTATAGATCACAAGTCCAAATCCAATCTTGTTAATGGCGTCACCAATATTATAGATTACATCAATATTGAGGTCTCCAAAGATCCCTTCATACCATCCTGGAGTACCGGCCATATACCCTATTGGATAAATCACCCAACCTACGAGCACGAACCAGCAAAGTATTTTGTGCGCTTTTAGTACCTGTCCACCAGCTTTCTCTGCCAGTTTCTTTGCACTACCAAGCCAAATTTCATACACGATGGCGAAATATGCAGCTCCGGAGATTGCACCCCAAATTGCCGCCTGATCGCGATAGATGGTTTCTCCAAAATATCCGGTAACGAGCATGATTACGGAATAGATGATTAGTTTCCACATTAATGATCTTTTCGCTCCTGCTACTCTGAGGATCAAATAGAATTCAACGCACATTAATGGAACTGTCAATACCCAATCTACATACCTGAAGAATGTGGGTGACTCAGCAAATGCTTCCCAGTAACCTCTCATATAGAAATAGTGTACTGCAGCAATAAAGGTAATCAATCCAGAAACCAGGATCGAGGTCTTCCACTTTCTCTCAAAATCATTCATCGATAAAAAGAAGAAAGCCGATGCGGCCATCATGGCCATACTACCCACAAAAAAAGTAAAACCAACGTAATCATCGCTGGCCATCCTTTTCATCTCTTGCAGGAAAGGTTCAATTGTGTTAATCATTAATTCCATAAGTCTGGTTATTTATATTTTGTTTAGATAAATTTACTTTATCTTAAACACAATTGTTTAAAAATTTTCTTAAAAGATTAAACAGGATGCAAAATAAGGCCGCGGTAATTGATAATATGGACGGATTCAAGGTCGTGGCCACTTTTTTTGCGCTTTGGTTAACGGTCTATTTTGACAGTACGACCGAGACCTGGCTGGCTTATACGCTGATCTTTTCAATTGGCATCTTACACGGTTCTAACGATATCCAATTACTACAGCTAGCTCAGGGAAAAGGAAACATTAAGAGTTCCCGTTGGTTAATGATTTACGTTGCTGTGATTCTGCTTTGTATAGTCTTTTTTTTGATAGACGCGCGAGTGGCGCTTCTCGTTTTTATCGTATTCAGCGCCTACCATTTTGGGGAGCAGCATTGGCATGAAATTTTACAAAATTCAATTTGGCCTATTAGAGTGTTTTATAGCATTTATGGCCTGCTCATTTTGAATCTTCTTTTTTATAATCACAGCGAAGAAGTCAACCAAATTATTTTTGAAATGACCGGTTACGAAATTCCCGGTATGCTTTATACCTATCTCGTCTTAGGAACATTAGCTATAGTCATTTTAGGAATAGTTTTTCTAGGATATCGGAACGAGATCAAACACACGCGCGTTTTAAAGGAATTATTTTTGTTGGGATTGTTTTATCTTATTTTCTTCAATGCTTCTTTGATATGGGCCTTCAGTATTTATTTCATCGTATGGCATTCCATCCCCTCAATTCAAGAGCAGACTGGTTTGATGTATTCTGGTTTCAGCAAAGAAAATTTGATCAAATACATGAAATCTGCAGGATTGTATTGGTTTTTATCCGTGACGGCTCTTGTCCTATTTATATTGATCGTAGATAACCAATTGTTCTCCTACATGACATTATTCTTCGCCTTCCTCGCTGCAATTACGCTTCCTCACGTCCTGGTGATGTCTAAACTCTACAAAGAAACTGACATTTAAAAACTGAAACGCAGCACGGCGTTTGGTGTAAAGCCCAGGCCGGTGCGTCGGATCAGAGAAATATTGTCATTAGAGTCGACGCGGTAGTACTCATTGATGATGTTTTCATTGCTTGTGAGATTCCAAACCGAGATCCCCGCATACAGTTTTTTATCATTATCCAGGTCGTAGGTATAGTTGGCGGAGAAATCCACTTTAAAATAATCCGGTAGGCGCTGGCTGTTGGCAGTTCCGAATTCGAGTGGATTGACAGTACCCAGATCGTTTAAGGGGGTTGTTGGCTTACCGGAATGCCAATTGAGTCCGATTGCCAATTTAAATCGATCCATCAGCGTATAACTTCCCGAGAAAGAGATGTAGTGGCGAACATCAACATTATTGTAAAAGAGTTCTGGAAATTCAAATTCGTTTGTATCGTCAAAATCATATTGATTGGTCGCCAAAGTGTACCCCAGCCAAATTCCAACATCTCTCCATTTATAATCAAACAAGAATTCCAGACCCTTGATTTCATAGGAACCCTGCTCTCGAAGAAATTCATACTGATTTAAAAATCCTTGCGATTGGCCGGTGATCCCGTCTACTCGCTTGTAAAAGGCTTCAGCGCTGATCAATATTGTATTCCTGTTGTAATGTCCGCCAATGGAAATTTGTTGGCTACTCAATAGCGGGATCCTATCCTCATCGCTGATGATCCATCTGCGATTCTCTACGCCCAGAAAATCATTTTGAAAATCAACCACTTGAGACGTGGTTTGACTTTTTAATTCTCCTTGAACTTCCACACGAAAATGATCCAGTAAGCGTCGCCCCAATACGATACGAGGCTCCAGGCGGTAGACGTCCGGTTTGTTATAATAATTGGCACGAAGTCCTATTCGGGCAAAGGTTTTTTTATCGGGAGAGTTCCAGGCTGATTCTCCAAAGAGGCCATGAGCACGCACCACATTTTTAATTTTCCGGAAAACCAACGGATTATTCACATCACTGGTATTGGTGATTCCGGTTTCTGTGAACTGATATCCCAGATCGTGTGTCCACCGATCATTACTTTTCAAGCGAGAAACACTCTTCACACTGGTCTCCAATACCTGATTTTGTTGTATCAGTCGCTGATTATTAAAAATATCAAAGTTGGTGGCCGCCAGCTCGTAAGACGAGGCTGTAATCAAAAGGTCGCTGGACCATCGGTGGTCCCAACGGTGATCCAAATAAACAGCCGCTCCTAAATTGTTTTGTTCGGCCTTGCTTTCCCGAGAAACCTCCTGACCTGCTATATTCGCATTTTCAGAAAAGCTTAAAGTGTTGCTTACGAGCAAACCGTTGATTCGAAGACGGGTTTTTGTTCCTAGTTTTTGTAGGTAGCGAAAATTAACATCGTAGAAGCTAAAACGATCCTCACCGGTGCTGACCTGGTCCCCCGCGTCGGTTATTTCTGTATCCTGAAAGGCTCGTTCAAAAAAGGAAGAATAGGTAGGAGACTCCCAAACTTCATTCAATGATTTTCGCCCTGCGATAAGGAGAGACCCGTTTTTGGTGATGGGTAAGTTTAAAAAGGCATCCGCACTGATCAAATTGACGCTCGCGGCACCGCCCAATTGCTGATCGATCGTTTCTTCAGACTGCATGGATAAGGTCCCTGAAACAGCGTCCCCTAAGCTGGCGGGGGTTCCATTTTTGTAGACGTCTACTTGTGCAGTGATGTACGGATTAAATGCAGAGATCAATCCGAAGAAGTGCCCGCTTTGATACATTTTGATTCCGTCCCAGAGTAAGAGGTTCTGATCGTGAGTACCCCCGCGGATATTGATACGCGACACCCCCTCATTGACGCTTTGTATGCCCGGAAGCGCCTGTACGGTAAGCAATACATCCGATTCGATCAAACCCGGTAACACCCCAAATTCTTCATACTCAATATGGATGGAACCGTCATTTTCTTTGCTGATCCCTTTGGTGAGATAATTGGTGATCACAACGGCTTGCAGTTCTTCTCGTAAGGCTTGCATGACAATCTCAGCGCAAGCACTAGCCGCGGGAAATTCGAGTTGTTGTGGTTGCAAATCGTCTCGCAGTAAACGAATCGTACTCACCGTAGACGGGACCTCCAAATAGAAATAACCCAGAGCATCCGTTTGGGTTTGCTGATTACCGGCAAGAACGTCCACCTGAGCAAGGGGTTGTTGGTAGGCGTCATAGACTACTCCACAAAGCAGCTGTTTCGAAGGCTGTGGCCGACTGATCGTGACGATATCTTCGCCCAGAGAAGTGAATATTAATTGGGTTTTTAGTCTAAGCAGGTGTAAGCTTTCGCGAAAGCTTAATTCTGAGGTAGGCCAGGCTACGGTCTGATCGGCTACCGCTTGAGTGGCATAGGAAAAACGTACTTCATACCGTTCTTCCAATTGAGGAAGTAGTTCATTTAGTGGTACAAGCACTTGCTGCGCCCAAAGAGGCGCAGCAAGGCAACATAATATGATAATTCCTAGTACTTTTTTTGAGGTCATTCCCCTGATAACGTAATCTTATCCTCTACAATTGTGTATTGTAAATTTAGAGGTAAGGATAACGCTTTTAGGGCTAAGCTCAAATTATTATGGGGAAAGCTTCCGGAAAATAAGGTGTCAAGGTCGACGTTTATCGTTTCCACCTCTACCTTGTACTGGCGTTCGAACTCTTCAATAACCATGGAGAAAGGTAGATTGGCGAAGCTAGAGTAATCGGTCATCCAGCTGGGTTGTTCCTGCGTTAGGCTCGTCAGTAAACCGGGCTGATTATCCGTAAGAACATCATTGTACCCATTTCCTGCGGCCAATTGAAGCGACTGTTCTTTAGTAGCTACTGCAACCAGACCTTCAAAACAATGTACACTAAAAAGATCGCTTCGGGCATTAACATCAAATTGAGTACCTAAGACAGTCACATCACCGTGTTTGGTCTGTACCGTAAAAGTCGATCCTTTTTCAACTTTAAAATAAGCCTCTCCGTTCAATTCCAGACTTCGGTCGGATTCCCAACCGTCTGCATCATAAGACAAGGTACTTGCTGCGTTCAAGACCACCTCAGAACCATCCGGTAGAAAAACGGTGGTTTGCTCTGCAAGATCTGTAGTGATTACCGTGTTATGCTGTTGAAAAAATGCATAGTACGCTATAAGGGCGATCACCACTACGGCAGCTACGCGCCAGATCGTATATAGGGAGAGGACTGGGGTCGCTGATTTTTGATCAGATAACTGATGAATACGGTCTTTCACCGCTTTGAATTGTGCTTCCTGATCAAAGGCAGGGGCTCTGAATTGCCTGGCATGATCAGCAATACGGGCCAGACCGGGGAAGTCTTCCGTTTGCTTCAGCTCCTCCATTTCTTCTTCAGAAATCGAGTGATCAAGCCATTTATTAAGTAGGTCGTTCTGTTTCAAAATATTCGTTTTCTTGCTACTAAAACAACTGGGAAGCCATTATTCCTACCCTAGAGTTCTTTTAATTGCGATTTCATTTTATCTAAAGCCCCGTAAAGTCGCTTCTCCACTGCCTTTCGAGAGATTCCCAATAGCGCTGCAATTTCTTTGTGGCGTTTTCCTTCGGCACGATTCAAAAGGAAGACTTCCCGTTGTGCATCGGTCAGCGTGGCTAGCGCACGCTTGTATTTCTCATGATATTCTTTTTCTTCCAATAAGAACTGCGGGTCATAGTGATCTTTTTGACTACTGACCTGAGCTTCATGCTCGCGAACCACCTTTAAGTGTTTGTAGGCATTAAGCATGAGGTTATTCCCAATGGTAAATACAAAGCTTTTCGCTTTATCTGGAGTTACTTTCTTGCAATTTTGCCATAGCTTGACAAAAGCTTCCTGTGCCTTATCCATGGGATCCAATTGGTCTCCATACCGGTGATAGAGAAATTGATACAGATTTTCCGCATGGAGATTAAAGAGTGTGCGATAAACCTTTTCCTCACAAACGTCTTTTTCAGGGGTCTCACTCATGGAAGCATTTTTTTTTCATCCTTTGGGTAGGAATTCGAGCGTTTGAGTTGTTTTATGGATAGAAATGTATTTAAAACTTAAAATTCAACACATGAAAGATATAAGAAAAATTATTGCAGTGCTGCTTCTTTTAGGAAGTGGGCTCTTTTTTTCGTGTCAGGATGAGCTCGTGGAGATCAATGATGAGACTTCCCAGTTCAACTTAAGCGACCAGGCAAAAAACTTACTTTTAAACATTGCCAAGAATGACGGTAGTGGGGATAATATTGTTGATGGAGCTAGCTGTTTTGAGGTCAAGCTTCCATTTTCTGTTATTGTCAACGGTTCAGAACTTCTGATAGAAGATGAAGACGATTATGAAGTGATCGAGGCACTATTCGAGCAATTTTCAGATGATTTAGATGAATTGCAGATCGTATACCCGGTCACAATCATATTTGAAGACTATTCAGAAGCTGTTGTCGAGAATGACGCGCAACTTGCTGAGTTTGCTGCTCAATGCGGTGGTGAAAACGAAGAAGACGATGATATTGAATGTATCGACTTCAACTACCCTATCACATTCTCTGTATTTGACGCCAATGATGATGTCAGTACGGTAACGGTGAACAGCGACAAGGAGCTCTTGGAATTCATTTTAAGCATCGGAACTAATGATGTGATAAGCGTTGGTTTCCCGATCACCTTTACGCTTTCAGATGGCTCCACAGTTACGGCTGAGGATGCTGACCAATTGGAGCAGATCATTATTGATGCTAGTGACGATTGCGATGAAGATGATGACAACGACTTTGATGATGACGACAACAATGATATCACCGCTGAAGAATTGATAGCACTATTACAAGGTTGTGAGTATGAGATCGATAAGTTCAAATTGGGCAACGACAGCGATAATAAGCGTTACGAAGGGTTTGTAATCACCTTTGGAGAAGATGGAATCGTACGTGCCGATGATGGCGTTGACCTTTATGAAGGAGAATACGCAGTGATTGAAGATGGTGATAAACTCTATCTCGAATTAGTCATGGAAGAAGGTTTCTTTGATGATATCAACGATAAGTGGAAACTGCACGTCATTGCTGGAGGAGACAGTGATAATGTGAAGCTGGATTTCCGTAATGGTAAGAATCGTATTCGCTTTGAATCCAAATGTAAATTTGATGATGATGATGATGACGATGAGAATGAAGAGGAAGGTTCTGATTTTTCGGCTGGAGAAGTCGCCGACTTATTGACTGGCTGTGATTTTCAGATCGATCAATTCCGATTAGGAGACGAGCAGGATGACGAGCGCTTTGCAGGCTATGTCTTCACTTTTGGAGTTGAGGGCGCTGTAGAAGCTGCTTCAGGAGACGAAGTGGTTAGCGGTAGCTATACGCTGGTACAGGATGGAGACTATGTGTACTTCACTCTTGAAATGGACGAGCCGCTCACCGACCTAAATGACACCTGGAAATTGGATGAGGTAGAATTTGAGAATGACGGCCAACAAGTGAAACTCAAATTTGAAATAAACGATAACCGCGTGCGATTTGAATCGCTGTGTGGAGACGAATAGAAGGAGCAAGCTGATGGTTAGTTTGTGTTTGTTAGATGAATTTATTTTTCAAAGACTGTTTCAAAAAACGCCCAACAGCTAAGTATTAAATGGTCAGTGCGGTAGTAAGTCCCCTAAATTAATTGCTACCGCGCTCGAAAAATAAATGATCCGTGAAAACCGCCTCTTTTGAGGCGGTTTTTTATTGTGCCTTGGCGTCGGGCTAATCGTCTATTATTCTTTAAATTTGCACTTCAAATTCACCCATATTATGTTCGATAATTTAAGCGACAAACTCGATAAAGCCTTACATGTCCTCAAAGGCCACGGGCAGATCACAGAAATCAACGTTGCCGAGACCCTAAAGGAAGTGCGCAGAGCACTCATCGATGCTGATGTTAACTACAAAACAGCTAAAGATTTTACGAACACGGTTAAAGAAAAGGCCTTAGGTCAGAATGTACTGACCAGTCTGAAACCGGGACAGTTGATGGTCAAACTCGTCAAAGATGAGTTGGCAGAACTCATGGGCGGGGAAGCTGCTGAACTGGATCTTTCCGGTTCGCCCACAGTGATCCTGATGTCCGGATTACAAGGGTCGGGTAAGACCACCTTCTCCGGTAAGCTGGCCAATTTCCTGAAGAAGAAAAAAGGGAAGAATCCCCTATTGGTGGCGGGAGATGTGTACCGCCCTGCGGCTATCGATCAGCTCCATGTGGTAGGAGATCAGATTGGAGTGCCTGTGTTTTCGGATAAAGAAAACAAGAACCCGGTTTCCATTGCGGAGCAAGGGATCGCTTTCGCGAAAGCGAATAATCACAATGTTGTGATCGTCGATACGGCAGGTCGTCTTGCGGTCGATCAGGTCATGATGAACGAGATCGCCCAAATACACGAAGCGGTAGGGCCCCAAGAGACTCTTTTCGTGGTAGACTCCATGACCGGTCAGGATGCCGTCAACACCGCCAAAGCCTTTAATGATGTACTGGATTTCAACGGGGTCGTACTGACCAAACTGGATGGTGATACCCGCGGGGGAGCGGCCTTATCCATTAAATCGGTGGTGAACAAGCCCATCAAGTTCATCGGTACCGGTGAAAAGATGGAAGCCATTGATGTCTTCTATCCGGAGCGAATGGCTGACCGTATCTTGGGTATGGGAGATGTGGTATCGCTGGTGGAGCGCGCGCAGGAACAGTATGATGAAGAAGAAGCACGCCGTATTCAAAAGAAGATCGCCAAAAATCAATTTGGTTTTGATGATTTCCTGAGCCAGATTCAACAGGTAAAGAAGATGGGGAATATGAAAGACCTTTTAGGCATGATTCCCGGTGCCGGAAAGGCTATGAAGAATATGGATATTGACGACGATGCCTTCAAACATATTGAAGCCATTATTCACAGCATGACCCCGGAGGAGCGCTCGAATCCTTCCTTAATGAATGCGAGCCGCAAACGGCGCATCAGTAAAGGTTCAGGGACTTCGGTTCAGGAAGTCAACCAATTGCTCAAACAGTTCACTCAAATGAGCAAGATGATGAAGATGATGCAAGGAGGCGGTGGCCGCAAGATGATGCAGATGATGCAAGGCATGCGATAAGCGAATAGATCAAGCACACTAACTCATATACACCCACTCATGACCATACTGGACGGAAAAAAAGTTGCTAACGACATTAAAAATGAGATCACCGCTGAGGTTGATAAAATGCGCGAGCGCGGGGAGAAAGTGCCCCATTTGGCCGCTATAATCGTAGGGAATGACGGCGCCAGTTTGACCTATGTAGGGAGTAAAGTACGCTCTTGTGAGCGCGTGGGTTTTGAATCTACCTTGATTAAAATGTCCAGTACGACCAGCGAATTGGAGTTGTTGGATAAAATCGAGGAATTGAACGCGAACTCTGACATTGACGGTTTTATCGTTCAGCTCCCATTACCACCACAGATCGACACTCAGAAAGTACTGATGGCCGTAGACCCGGATAAGGATGTGGATGGTTTCCATCCCACCAATTTCGGTCGGATGGCCTTGGACATGAGTACCTTTATCCCGGCCACCCCTTTCGGGATCCTCGAATTGATCGAGCGCTACAATGTGCAGACGCAAGGTAAACATACGGTCGTGATTGGTCGAAGTCATATTGTGGGTCGTCCCATGAGCATCTTAATGGGGAGAAAAGGTTTCCCGGGAAATTCAACGGTCACCCTGACCCATAGCCACACCAAAAATATCACGCAGATCACCTCTCAGGCCGATATCATCATTACTGCTTTGGGAGTACCCGGTTTCCTCAAGGCTGAAATGGTGAAAGACGATGCTGTAATCATAGATGTTGGCATTACCCGGGTTCCGGACGAATCTAAAGAAAAGGGGTACTATATCACGGGAGACGTCGACTTTGACGAAGTGAGTAAAAAGGCGAGCTTCATTACTCCGGTTCCGGGAGGTGTAGGTCCTATGACTATAGCTATGTTATTGAAGAATACTCTTTTGGCCAGAGAGCGGCATCGTGCGGCGGCTAAGAGATAAGATCTATCGTAGGGTAGGAGCCTTGGAAAGATGCTCGTTATTTTCTCTTATTTGTTGATCCAGTACTTTACTCTCGGCTAAAGCCTGATCAATTAACTCCTGATCTTCTGCGGTCATCGATTTAGCTCTCAGCAAATTTAACGATAGCTGAATATTGGTAATGGGATGCCGGATATTGTGCGATTGATTGAATAATGCCAGTTCTAATTTTTTATTTTGCTTCTGGAGCGTGTTGATAGCAGGAATAAAAATGAAAAATAACTCAGCGAACAGGATGAGCATGGCAAAGATGGCAAGAAAGAGTTCGAGTTTTTTAAATTCCATTAATTTTTCTCGATTGTAGTCTTCATAGGCAAAGACAAAATCATTCATTTGTCGTAAAAAATCAAGTTGTTGCTCTGCGGTTTGATCAAGGTTTTCGCTGGTGGGCGCTGCCTCATATTGAGTTAAGGCATTCATGAATAATTGAAACTTTTGATCTACCTTTAGATAGTCTTCACTAAAATCTAAAGGGAGTTTATTCAAACCAAGCGTATCGCTACCCGATTTTAAAGCTCGATGTACCTTAGTCAGTTCTTGCCTTTGTTCATCTCTCTGTGCAAGGGAATTAGTAGAAGCCAGTAAGCTATTTTTCATAATTGCTTGAGAAAGCATACGCTGCCTGCCGGCTAAATTGATCAGACGGCCATCGGCTTCTAAATTATCTATGGCATTATGAATCATAATCTGCGAAAGTACGGTCAATCCTACGATTGTACAGAACATGATCGTATAGGCAATCGCGAGTCTTTTTTTCTCATGGCTAGGGCTCCAATACTCACGGCTAAGATACTTATTTTTAGGAATTGATATTTCTAGACATCTTCAACTCGGCAGCATAGGCCGCACCAATAATGCCTGCGTGATTCTTGGTATGAGCCTGAAGAATGGGGACAGAAGTAGTCAGTTTGTGTCGGAATTCGTCCAGATGCTTACTGGCACCGCCACCGATGATAAAAAGGTCAGGAGAGCAAAATTCTGTAATACGATGTAAAAAATAATTTACTCGCTCTCCCCATTCTGCATAGCTCAACCCTTTCTTCTTCATGACCGCCCGGGAGGCGTACTCTTCGATAATTCCTTTCTTGTACGGAAGTTGACCCAATTCAACATTAGGTATGAGTTGACCGTCATAAAATAATCCGCTGCCAATTCCGGTTCCCAGAGTAAGGGTGATGACCAATCCTTTTTTGTCCTGTCCCACGCCATAATGCATTTCGGCCAGCCCTGCGGCATCCGCATCATTGATCACGGTGACGGGCAGCCCTAAGTATTTTTCGAAGAGCGCGTCCACTTGTACCCCTTCCCACTTGGGATGAAGATTACTGTACTGCATGGCTTTCCCGTTGACGATTACCGTTGGGAAGCCTACACCAACAGGTCCTTTCCAATCAAAATGGTCTACGATCTGCTGCACGGTTTCAGCGATGGCTTTAGGCTTGGCAGGACGAGGTGTCGGAATGCGATAGCGTTCTGCCAGGTATTCCTCGGTCTCCAGATTAACCGGAGCCCCTTTTATACCGGTTCCGCCAACGTCAATGCCTAAAACTTCCATAGTATGTGCTTTGGTACGGCTGCAAAAATAAGGAAACGAAGAAAATTTAGAGAAGGGTTGTCCATTACATCGTATTCTCGTCAGAAGCAGGTGGATTCTTTCCGTACTCTTGTTTATAAATTTTAACCATGATCAGGAAAATACTGACCAATATGGGGCCAAAGATCAAGCCGATAAACCCGAAAAGTGGCAAGCCCACCAAGACTCCAAACAAAGTGACCAGTGGATGTAAATCTGCGAGTTTCTTTTGAATGATCAGTCGGAAAAAATTATCAGTCGATCCCACTACTACTAAGCCATATAGGGCCATAAAAATCGCCTGACCCACATGGCCGTTGGAATACAAGATGATACATACGGGCACGATACCTAAAGCTGTTCCTACAAAAGGAATGGTAGACCCCAGAGCCGTAATGGTAAACCAGAAAAAGGGATTATTGATATCGAGAAACAAGAAAGCGATCAAAGCCACAAGACCTTGAAAGATTGCGACCAGCGGGATACCTATCGCATTGGATTTTATTAATTCTACCGCATCCTCGCCGATCAATTTCAAATTGCTGCTGCTAAGCGGAATGTATTCCAATAGGGATTCCTTCAAGGCCCTTCGGTTGGTCAGCATATAGTACAATAGAAAATACAATATACCTACCGCGATAGATGCATTGAAGGTACCTCCGGCCAGGGACTCCAGATTATTACTCAGCCAATTAGAGATTTGGGAAGGATCAATTGCATCAGTCACCGGTATACCCATGTAGTTCTCCGCCAGGGCTAGATTTTCCTTCACGATTCCAACCACCTGCTCACTGCTGGCTACAGCCTGAGAAATTTTAGACGAGAGCATGATGGCCATAAAGGCAATGGGGACCAAGATCACAATGAGAGACAGGAACATGAGAAACAAGGCGGCCAGAGTGGGACTCCAACCTCGTCGCACCAGCTTTGCCTGAAAGCCCCGCATCAATACGTAAAGGGTAATGGCACCTAAGATACCCGAGAGATAAGTAGTCAGCTGTTGAAATATGAGAATCGCCAAAAGGATGATCAGGGCGATTAAAAAGCTTTGACGAATTAAGGCGGGTCTGATGGGAGCCATGCGATTTAGGTGGCAAAAAGCTGTGAACGATCTTTAAACGCTTTGAATTCAAGGGCGTTTCCACAAGGATCATAGAAAAACAAGGTCGCTTGCTCACCGGGCTGCCCCTTGAACCGAATGTAGGGTTCGATGATAAATTCTACTTCGTCTTCAATGCGTTTCGCGAAAGCAAAAAAATCATCCCAATCAAGCACGACGCCAAAATGAGGTACCGGCACCGATTTCCCGTCGACTTCGTTGTGATGTGTGGAAGCCGATTCTTCTTTGGGTTTGTAATGAATGACCAATTGATGTCCGAAAAAATCAAAATCCACCCAATGGTCATCGCTGCGGCCCTCCTGTAACTGAAGAATATCGCGATAAAATTTTCTTGCTTTGGGGACATCATCCACCGGAATGGCTAGATGAAAAGGAGAAAGGGCGCTCATAGATGGTTTGTTTACAGTTAAAAGTACAAAACATCGCGCATAGGAAAACCTATAAAAATTAAAAAGAATCTGTTATTGATTATCCATCCGGGTAATGAATAAGAGATGAGAAAATCCGGCAATGAATATGATCAGACCAATGATGCAGAGCAGCCAGGGATTGATACCCATGGCCACATCAAAAGTCATCCCGGAAACACCCAGAAAAAGGCCTCCCAATCCGGAAGCAATAAGCAGGTATGTGAATACTTTATACATCCTGACAAAATTAAACAGCCGTATTGCACTAATACGACTCATTAACAGTCATTTATGGGTATTTTAGCGTGATTTTAGGAAATAATTGACCGCCTTAACACTTCATTTGTAGTCCTTTTATGAACCTGAATCAGCTGCGATTGTAACGGCTGGTTTTAGACGACTGGGCTACAGAATTTTTGAGTTCATTGAGTTCCTCATCGCTTAGCTGGCGGTACTGACCCACCGGAAGGTCCAGCGTGATGTGCATGATGCGCACGCGCTTCAAGCGGGTCACCTGATAGCCCAAATGTTCGCACATCCGGCGGATCTGACGGTTGAGACCTTGAGTCAGCACAATCCGAAAGCGCCGTTTACCGATGGCCTCCACCTCGCACTTACGCGTGATGGTGTCCAAAATGGGAACGCCCTGGCTCATACGCTTGATGAATTCGGGGGTGACGGGTCGGTCGACATCCACGATATATTCTTTCTCATGGTAATTTCCGGCTCTTAAGATCTTATTGACAATATCTCCATCGTCAGTCAGCAGAATCAATCCTTCACTGGGTTTATCCAATCGCCCAATGGGGAAAATGCGAGTCGGGTAATTGATGTAGTCGATGATATTGTCAGGCTCCACCCGGGTATCTGTAGTACATACGATCCCCACCGGCTTATTAAAGGCCAGGTAGACCCGGTCTTCCTCTTGATCATTCACAATCTTTTGTCCGTCCACTTTCACCACATCGCCAGGATTAACTTTGGTGCCCAATTCAGGTACCTCGTCATTAATGGTGACCCGGCCTTGCTCAATCAATGTATCCGCCTTTCTACGGGAGCAGTACCCGGCTTCACTCAGGTATTTATTCAGACGGGTAGACGAAGTACTCATTTTAGGAGGCTTTAGCTTTTTGTAAAAAGGAGGTGATCATTTGATAGACCCGTGGATCATGGAGGCTATGGCCCAAGCCCTCCGTTTCTATCAATTCAGATTCTGGCCATACTGCGTGTATGTTGCGCGAGGCCGAAATGGGGGTCACAGGGTCGTGCTTATCGTGTATGAGCAGGCCTTGTTGCGTTACCGCTTTCGCGAAAGCGGGAGCAGAGAACTCGTCAAAGCTAAAGCCATAAGTCGTCTGGGTGTAATCTTCCAGAGCACGCATGACGCGTGGCTTAAGTTGACAAATCTTTTGATAATCAGCCATGATCTCCTGCAACTCACCCGGGGGTCCTAAAAGGACTAATTGTTTAATCTCCGGTGCAGGCCTTAGGTACTGACGATAGAGTGTGGTCATGGCCCCTACCGAATGGCCAATAATGATTTCGGGTTGGAGGTCGTCAACCATCTGTTCCAGACAATGGGTGTAACGCACCGCGTTGAGTAATTTTCCGTCTGATTTTCCCTGAGCAGGCGCGTCAAAAGCGTAGATGTCATAGTCTTCCTGCTGCAAATGTTCGATCAGGGCTTTCCAGCGGTAGGTATTGCTTTCCCAGCCGTGAACAAGCAATACTTTAGGTCCAGAACCGGGCCAGTGATAACTTTGAATTTGCAGATTTTTGACAGCGTGTCTTTTGTACTTAGCCGCATTTAAAAAGGGTTCTTGATGCGGTAAGGCCCGTCCTTTTTGCGGGGTTGAAAATAAGAGAAAGGCCTGTTCGCCGGCTTTACGCGGAGCGACTAAGGAGAGGCTGTTGAAGTAGCTTCCAATGAGTTTAGGCAGGATTTTTTGAATAGGTTTGCGCATAGCCGTAGCCGTTGATACTACTTCGCAAAGGTAGGCTACTGATTATAATTTAAGGAAATGATGCGGAAGGGGGTGCTAATCTTCTTCTCGGTGCACCTGCTCCAGCTGAAAGGCGGGGGTACAGATGGCGATATATTCACAGGGTTCAGTAAATGGATTGGAATAACGCACCCGCGTATTCTTCTCAATTTTGATGGATTCTCCGGGCATGAGCACAATTTTCTCCCCCTTTACTTCCACCTGTTTTCTACCGGATACGACCAGGGTATATTCTTCAAATTCCGGCGTTTGAAACGGTTCGCTCCATCCTGCAGGAGCTTTCATATGCGCAATGCTGATTTTTTGATTCCCATCAGTGGCTAAACCCCAATGTTCTCCAATGTACTTTCCATCAGTCGTAGGAACCACAAAAGGTGATCGTTGAATTTGATAGCCTGCCATTACCAACCGATCATTAGATACTTTATGGGCGCACCATCTGGAATGGAGGTCGCCTCGATCGTAGTGCTGGTGCCAAATTGCAGTTCAGAGGGTAATTCCTGCTTATCAATAGTGAAATACACCGGATGGTCTTTAACTAGAATTACCACCGCATCGAGCAGATTTTCAATACGACTGATGGTATAGGCTTGCTGAATGTCTTTAAATGTGCTTTCGAGTGAGATGCCTTCTTCGGTTTGATAGCGCGGATCGTAGATCTGTATCAGTCCGATCTTGCTTTCAGGATCATTGGCATCGTTAGGGCTTAGCGCCATTAAACGTTTTCCCTGCTTGTCGAACACCTGTATTTCATCTCCTGCACTGATGTAGTCTTGAGGAGTGTCATTTTTGACGATGCTGTCTTTGGCAAACAAGCTTTCTATTTCATTGACCGGGGTGTCTTTGCTAAGCGGACCCACCTGTGAATCGGTGATCAGAAAATTATTTTCCTGGCTACAGGAAAATAAGAGTGTACTTAGGCTGAGAATTAAAAGCGCTTTTTTAAGCATGGTTATCGCAATTTGAGAAGGGCAAAAATAAGCGTATGCAATGAATTATTTTATCATTTTACCAAGGATTCCTAACACACCTCGAATCACCGTAGCACTGGTAAGCACCTTTATAATTGCTTTAGACGTTGCACTCTGCTCACTTCCGGAACTCGTTTTGCTTGTTTTTTGACGTTCTGCTTGCGATTTTTCTTTGGCAGCCTCCGATTCGGCTTTTTCGATTTTCTCGTTGAGCATTTCGTAGGCGCTCTCCCGATCGATGGATTCATTGTACTGATCAATGAGCTGCGATTGCTTCAGCACCTCTTTGATTTCCTGAGGCTCCAATATGTCCATACGGGACATAGGGGCCCGAAGCATAGTGGCTGCGAGTGGGGTGGGTCTTCCTTTTTCATCCAGAGCAGAAACCAGGGCTTCTCCAATCCCTAAGGAGGTTAATTGTGTTTTGGTATCATAATAAGGACTGTCGGGATAATTTTCTGCGGTTAGTTTGATCGCTTTTCGGTCCTTAGCGGTGAAGGCACGCAAGGCGTGTTGCACTTTTAGTCCTAGTTGGCTCAAAACACCCTCCGGAATGTCGGTCGGATTTTGGGTCACAAAATAAAGTCCGACTCCCTTAGAGCGAATCAATTTGACAATACTTTCAATTTGATCGTGCAGGGCAGAGGAAGCTTCTTTAAAGATCAAATGAGCTTCGTCTATAAAGATGACCAATTCAGGCTGTCCACTATCTCCTTGTTCGGGGAAAGTCGAATAGATTTCAGCCAGCAAACTGAGCATAAACGTGGAGAACAATTTAGGCCGATCCTGAATATCGGTTAGGCGAATAATATTGATCTTTCCTTTACCGGTTTCAGTGATCCGCTGCAGGTCGGTGACATCGAATGATTTTTCACCAAAGAATATATCCGCACCCTGCTGCTCCAATTCGACGATCTTCCTTAGGATAGATCCAGAGGAAGCCGGAGAAATCCTTCCATACAGTTCACTGATCTCATCTTTACCTTCATTGGTGGCGTAGTGCAGCGCCTTTTTAAAGTCTTTGAGGTCAAGTAACGGCAGCTTATTGTCATCGCAGTATTTAAAGAGAATGGAGATGATTCCCGATTGAGCCGGGGTCGCATCGATAATTCGGGAGAAGAGTACAGGTCCAAATTCACTGACTGTTGCCCGTAATCGTACGCCTTCTTGTTCCGAAAGGGTGAGAATCTCCACCGGAAATCCCTGGGAAGTAAAGGGCAGTCCAATTTTCTCGTGGCGCTCATCAATTTTCGGGTGTCCGGGACTCGCTTTGGCGATTCCGCTTAAGTCCCCCTTCATGTCCATTAGCAAGACCGGGATTCCTGCCTCGGAGAGATTTTCTGCAAGTACCTGTAAAGTCTTCGTTTTACCGGTACCGGTGGCTCCCGCGATGAGTCCGTGCCGGTTTAAGGTCTTCAATGGAATCTTAACATGAGCGTTGGTGATCGTTTCGCCATTCAGCATGGCGGCTCCTAGCGTGATGGAGTCGCCTTTAAAGGTATTTCCGGTTGTGATGTAATCGAAAAATTCTTGTTTTTTATCCATAGTGATGCAGCCTGAGACTTTTGCCTGATTAGTGAGCGGGGTTATCTACTGCTTAAAATTAGTCATTATTGAAGAATACACGAGATATCGCGTAATTTTAGGCAAAACAATACATGGTATGAAAACTTTTTGGAGTCTTGGTTTGGTGTTCTTGCTTTTTGCTTGTGGGCAGCCCCCTCAGCAGCAGGATCCAGTGGAAACGCAGTCTCAAGCGGAAGTTGTGAAACCTATATTTCACGCTTCGCACGAGCCACGGAAAAAGGACGCTCCCTATAGTGATGCGGTTCAGGTAGGGAATTTATTTTTTCTCGCCGGACAGGTGGGTATTGACGGAGAGACCCGCGCCCTGGTGCCCGGAGGGATACAGGCAGAGACTAAACAAGTTTTGGAAAATATCAAGTCGGTTTTAGAACAACATCAAATGACGCTGGCCGATGTGGTGAAAGCGACTGTTATTCTTGAAGACATCAATGACTTCCAGGCGTTTAATGAAGTGTACACCTCCTATCTTCCTCAGAAACCTGCGCGCACCACTTTTGCTGCAGCAGGATTAGCCGCCAATGCGGCAATCGAAATTGAAGTAGTGGCCGTGAGTTCTGAATGAACGGCCGTCAGGTAGCGCTGTATGGATAAGAAGTCTGCCTTGACTAAAGGCTTCCAATGCCCCTCTTTGATGTATCTTTGCCGCCCATGAACACAATGAGCACAACAGAACAGGTAAACGCCGGAATCCAACTGCCTTTGATGGAAGAATTCTACACCATTCAAGGGGAAGGTTATCATACCGGTACCGCAGCCTATTTTATACGGATCGGGGGTTGTGATGTGGGCTGTCACTGGTGCGATGTTAAAGAAAGTTGGAATGCAGAAACGCATCCGCCTACACCCATCACTTCCATTGTTCAACACGCCAAGGCTTACAGTGATACAATCGTAGTGACCGGTGGCGAGCCACTGATGTGGAATATGGATCCGCTGACTCTCGCATTAAAAGAATGCAACTTAAAAGTGCACATTGAAACTTCTGGAGCACATCCCTTAAGTGGTCACTGGGATTGGATCTGCTTATCTCCTAAAAAACGAATGGAACCTAAGGCAGAGGTACTGAAAGCGGCTAATGAACTCAAAGTGATCATTTATAATCGTTCTGATTTTGAATTTGCAGAAAAGTTTGCTAAACAGGTGAATGTCGATTGTCAATTATTCCTTCAGCCCGAATGGAGCGTGCGCGAAAAAATGACGCCAACTATTGTTGACTATGTCATGAAACACCCCAAGTGGAAGATCTCCTTGCAAACCCATAAGTATTTGAATATACCCTAATTAAAAAGCGCCCTGAGGCGCTTTTCTTTATTTGATCTGGTCTTGCGTTAAGCCTTTTTGAAAGGAACTTCTACACGAGTATCATCCCAGCCCATGACCATATGATAACCGTTGTCTACCGGTTTAAACATGATGGAGAATACTTCTAAGGTATCGCCCTTGCCTGCTGGAACCTGAATTCGAGCAACATCCTTGCTTTCATCGTAGCTATAGGCGCCCCAGACATCGGTTTGACTACTTAGTATAACGGTCCATTCTTCTTCTCCCGGAATGGTGAAGAGCGAGTAGGTCCCTGCTTCAATGCGCTTTCCGCCCATCATCATATCACTGTACAACTTGATTTCTGTGGCTTCATCAGCTCCGGTTCTCCAGACTTTTCCATAAGCCTCGAGATCGCCAAAAATAACTCGGCCATTCTTTTGAGGACGGCTGTAGATGACTTTGATATCTGGAGTCGCGTTGCGATCAGCCCGAGCGTAAGCGATATCCGTTGGACTCTTTTGCAAGCCCGGAAACTGTGCCCAGGCCTGAGGCGCTGCCAAAAAGGCAAGAACCAGTATTGCTGTAGTAAAAATTGATTTCATGATATGATTTTTAAAGTTCGCTCTAAGATAAGGAGACCTCAGTGAATCAAAGGTTATAAAAACGCTAAAATGGACCGACTTATAGATTTTAAGGAGACTTGCTTTCGCGAAAGCATTGAAATTACATAATTGACCTAATCGATTAATTATACTTATAAATGTTAACTGTTTATTGGATAAAATTTGTCGTTTATGGGGATATATGCATATTTGAGCTTTCAAATGATAAAAAAATAGACTCATGTGCGGAATTGTATGTGCCTTTGAACTCAAAAAATCAGCAGAAGAGCTGCGTCCACAATTGCTGGAAATGTCTAAATGCATTCGTCACCGTGGTCCCGATTGGAGCGGGGTGCATGATGCAGATAATGCTATACTTGCCCACGAGCGGCTTTCTATTGTAGACCCAACCTCGGGTAAGCAGCCTTTGTACTCGCCGGATCGAAAATTGATCCTGGCTGCCAACGGCGAGATCTATAACCACAGGGAATTACGCAAGCAATTTGAAGGGCGCTACGATTTTCAAACCCAGTCCGATTGTGAGATTATACTGGCCTTATATCAGGAAAAAGGACCGGAATTCATCGATGAAATGAACGGGATTTTTGGCTTTGCGCTCTACGACAGCGAGAACGATGAATACTTTGTCGCTCGTGACCATATGGGCATCATTCCGCTCTATATGGGCTGGGATCAGGACGGAACCTTCTATGTGGCTTCTGAGCTTAAGGCCCTGGAAGGCGTTTGCTCAAAGATTGAATTGTTCCCTCCGGGACACTATTTGCACAGTGCAACTGGTGAGTTGGTGCGCTGGTACGAGCGCGACTGGATGGAATATGACGCCGTTAAAGATAACGAAACCGACATTGAAGCCTTGCACGATGCCCTAAGTGATGCCGTACGCCGTCAATTGATGAGTGACGTGCCTTATGGGGTTTTGCTCTCCGGCGGCCTGGATTCTTCAGTGACTTCAGCCATTGCTAAGCTATATTCTGAAAAGCGGATTGAATCGGGCAGTCAGCAAGCGGCCTGGTGGCCTCAATTGCATTCCTTCTCTGTGGGACTGGAAGGCTCCCCGGATCTCGCTGCTGCCCAAAAGGTAGCCGATCATATCGGTACTGTGCATCACGAGATCAAGTTTACCATTCAGGAAGGCCTGGATGCCATCAAAGATGTGATCTATTATTTGGAGACTTATGACATTACTACCATACGAGCCAGTACGCCCATGTACCTCATGGCGCGGGTGATCAAATCCATGGGAGTAAAGATGGTGCTTAGCGGAGAAGGGGCCGATGAGATCTTTGGAGGCTACCTCTATTTCCATAAGGCACCCAGTGCTAAGGATTTTCATGAGGAGACCGTACGTAAATTAGATAAACTTCATATGTACGATTGTTTGCGCGCCAACAAGTCGCTGGCCGCCTGGGGGATCGAAGGCCGGGTACCCTTCCTGGACAAAGAATTTATGGACGTAGCCATGCGCCTGAATCCAAAAGACAAAATGATCACCAAAGACCGGATGGAGAAATGGGTGGTGCGCAAAGCTTTTGAAAAATACTTGCCTGAGAGTGTCGCCTGGAGACAGAAAGAGCAGTTTTCAGACGGAGTAGGCTACAGCTGGATCGATACCCTAAAGGAGGTGGTGAACGAAGCCGTGACCGACACCCAAATGGAGAACGCCCATCATCGCTTCCCTATCCATACCCCCCAGAATAAAGAAGAGTTCTATTACCGAAGCATTTTTGAAGAGCATTTCCCTTCCGATGCGGCTGCCTTATGTGTGCCCTCCGTACCTTCGGTGGCTTGCAGTACTCCTATTGCGCTGGAATGGGATGAAGCCTTTAAAAATATGAACGATCCTTCGGGGCGTGCCGTAGCCATGGTGCATGATGATGCCTATGTCAAATAAAAGACCTCAAGTCTGATAAAGGTGTTCTCGGGTGATCTGAGAACACCTTTTTTTTAGGGAGTAAACGCTATTTTTAGGGCATGAACTTGCGCTACCGCTTCTACGACCTTCCCTTAAAGGATGCCTTTACCATTTCCCGATATACAGTGACGATCCAGAAGACGGTTATCGTGGGCTTATCCCATCAGGGACAAACCGGATACGGAGAAGCGACGGTAAATCCTTATTACCAAAGTACCCAGGAACGTTTGCAGCAGGCTTTGCACCGTGTACAGCGTGAGTTTTCCCGGAACACTAGAGATCAACTGGAAGAACCAGCTCAGTTCCATAAACGAATAGCTGCTCTTATCCCCGGAGAATCTTTCGCCTTATGCGCTTTGGATACCGCTTACTGGGATTTGTACGCCCGCTTAAATTCGCGTACGCTAAGATCGTATTGGAGTGAGACTGACCAGACCCCGAAAAGCAGCTATACCATTGGCCTGGATACTGTGGAACGGATGCAGACTAAAATACAGCAGCAGCCCTGGCCCATCTATAAAATCAAACTGGGTGGAGAAAATGATCTGGAGTGTATCCAAAGTTTGCGCGAGGTGACCTCGGCCGAGTTTCGGGTGGATGCTAACTGCGCCTGGACGGTCAAGCAAACTTTAAAATACAGTCGCGAAATGAAGGATTTGGGTGTGACGCTGCTGGAACAACCTTTAGCTCGGGAACAGCAGGCCGAGATGCAGCTATGCTTTCGCGAAAGCGCACTCCCGCTGATGGCCGATGAAAGCTGTCAAACGGAAGATGATGTAAAGCGCTGCGTTGGGCATTTCCACAGCATAAACATCAAATTGATGAAATGCGGCGGCATCACTCCGGCCTTACGCATGATTCAGGAAGCAAGAGCACTCGGACTTCAGATCATGTTGGGCTGTATGACGGAATCGACTGTAGGTATTTCTGCTGCGGCCCAATTGGCTCCTTTGGTCGATTATCTGGATTTGGACGGTGCCTTGCTGCTGGCAGAAGATACTGCGGAAGGTGTCAAAGTGGCTCACGGAGTTATTAAATTCAGTGAGAATAACGGCACAGGAGTGACTCTTAAACACTCCTTTTAAACCTAGTTTGACGTATCTTTCGAGTAAACAGAGTGGTAGATGCTAACACTGAGGCCCGCATGGAGTATATGTTTACTTGTTTTTATACATGTCTGGAATAGCTATGCTTCTTCTCCAAAGGGGCCTATTTCTGCGGAATTGTTGAAGAGTAAAAAGACTTTGGAAAAGAAAGCAGTCGGGGAGATAGTACTGCATCTCAACAAGTCTATTTTTTATCAAGGAGAATCGCTCTGGTTTACAGCCTATGTCACAGGTGACTCAGAATTAGCCACAATCGATTTAAACTTTACGCTAGGTATTTATGATGCTCAGGGACGTCTATTGAAAAATGGATTTTTTTACCTAGAGGATGGCGTAGCCCAAGGCACACTTTCCTTGAAGTATCCTCCCGGGGAATATGTCATAAAAGCCGGATTGCAGCAAGAAGATGAAATAATAGAAGGAGTAAAAAGTACCACTATTATTCGGGTTCAGGATCAATTGGGATCCGGTTCGGAAAATTCTGCAAGTCTTTGGGAGGTGGAGTGGCATCCTGAAAATAAACGGTTGGTGACCAATGTTCCTAATCGCCTCATGTTTAAATACGTTTCCTCGGGACCATTCATGCAGCAGATTGACGAACTCTACCTGAGTGATGGGGAACAGCGGATTTCGAATGCATCAGTCTACCATAATGCTCTAGGATATGGGAGTATTACGTGGACTCCCGAGTTTGATCGTGAATACCAATTGGTCATCAAAACCTATGACAGAAAGAGTTACGAGATCGGGCTTCCCAAAGTCTATAAAAAAGGCTTTTCCGCTCAGTTAAATCCCCTGCTAAACAAGTCAATTCTGGTTACCTTATCGGATACTCGATTGCGAGAGGGAGAGGAAGAAACCTATACCGTGCAGCTAGGTAAAAAGGGTGCATATCTCACCACCATGGTTCAACTAGGACAAGAACCAAGATCCCTCCGTTTTACAAAGTCAGAGCTACCTCCCGGTATTACTACCATATGGATTTTTAACCAAGGAGATTCTTTGGTGTATCAGCGCACATTTCTAACCGAATCCGCAAGACCAGTTTTTGACTTCCGAGGTCTGAACATTCATTCGAAATTGGAAAAAGATTCAGTTATCCTAAATCTTTCAGGAGGAGGTCATTTTCGTTCTTTATCGATGACAGTGCTTCCCAAAGATTCTGGAGCAAAAAGTTATAACGACTGGAGCGAGCATTTGTCTCCCGGTAGAAGACTCAGTGTTTTAGTTGGGCAAGAGCAGTCGAAAAATACCCGAAAGCGATTAGCCGATGCCAATCTCGTATTAATGGAGTCAACTGATTCTCTCAATATATCAGACGCAGCCTACCCCGCCATACCGCTATCTTCATCTGGATTTAAAATGAAGGGCCAATTGCGCCTGACGGGAATCCATGAGCAGCGGAATATCATGCTCTACCAACAATCGGTAGGGAAGTTGTACACTACTTCATTGAGTAGTAATGGACAGTTTGAATTCAAAGGATTATATCTGGCTAGAGAGGAAAACATTCAATTTACCGCCAGACTGGACGAAAAGATGGTTTATAATCCTGAAGTTAAGTTTCAAATCAGTCCGAATTTGGTCGAAGATTCTATAGAGGTCGAGGGCTTTTTTGTGAGTCGAGAAGCATTGAATTCCGAAAATTCGACGGATAGTGTGGACTCCACTCAGGTCTTTTTAGGAGAAAACAGAACACTATTGGAGGAAGTAGTATTGACTGGTGAAAGTAAGGAAAATCAGCTGGAAAGGCGAGAGGAGTTTAATCCCTTCTTCGATGGTTATAAGATTGGGCCGGAACTGTTGAAAAAGTATACTATGCTTTCCATGTTTATACGAAAACTGGGCTATCGAGTGGAATATACAGCCAGCGGCAGATTGGTAATTCTTAGCCGTAGGATCAAGGAAGGACCACCTAATATTTACGTAAATGGAGTGCGATCAAGTAATGTGTTTGATGACATTCCAATGGATGTGGTGAATGAAATTTACCATGAAAATGTGGGCTTGGATTGGAGTCCAGCGGGCTCCATTCATATCTATCGGCGTGCAGGGAAGTATGAAAAGCGTCCGGTGGTCTTCAGTGAGCCCGCTTCTGTTGGATTTTTACCGGCATCAGTATATGAGAACCCTATAGTTTCTGGGGCATTTTTTAAGCGCTTTCGCGAAAGCGCAGCGGTGCACTGGGAAGGTGAAATTGAATTCAATAATCTGGGTGAGGCCCAGATCGAATTTCCACATTTTGGCCTGGATGCAGTCTGGATTCGTTTCGCCGGATGGACCAAAGAGGGTGAATGGGTCTCCTGGGATTCTGAAATCTCCTTAACTCCCGTTCAAAGTGCTGAAAATTCCCGCTGAAGCAGGTCATTTTGACAGATTTTTAAATCTCAAAATCAGCGTATTAAGACTATCCATTCCTGGGATGATAGAGACCTCTCTAAATGGCCTGTTTTCTTCACATTTTGTTGATAACTTGCCGCAATTGGCGTGGCTTTTGCACGGGTTAGGGTACCCCTTTTTTTATATTTGTTTGTTATACAATTTGACTAGTAAAAGCAGCTATTTATGAGCGAGGAAAAACCGATGAAGCAGTATTCTGCAGATAGTATTCAAGCCCTGGAAGGAATGGAGCATGTACGCATGCGTCCCTCTATGTATATTGGTGATGTAGGTCCACGTGGTTTGCACCATTTGGTCTACGAAGTGGTTGATAACTCCATTGATGAAGCCATGGGAGGTCATTGCGACCAAATTGATATTGTGATCAATGAAGACAATTCGATCAGCACTACCGATAACGGTCGTGGTATTCCCGTAGATCTTCATAAAAAGGAGGGGGTTTCTGCGCTGGAGGTGGTGATGACGAAGATCGGTGCCGGTGGAAAATTTGATAAAGACTCGTATAAGGTTTCTGGTGGACTTCACGGAGTGGGTGTGTCCTGTGTGAATGCGCTCTCTGTGCATCTGCACGCCATAGTGCACCGTGATGGTAAGATCTACGAACAAGAATACGAACGCGGGAAGCCCTTATATCCGGTAAAGCAAACAGGAACTACCGACAAGCGTGGGACTACCGTGATCTTTAGGCCTGATCCCACCATTTTTGAACAAACCACAGAGTACAATTACGACACCCTGGCTACCCGAATGCGGGAGCTGGCCTTTCTCAATAAAGGGATTACCGTATCCATCACTGACAAGCGTCGCAAAGATGATCAAGGGGAATACGTAAAGGAGGTCTTTCATTCTGATGAAGGCCTACCGGAATTTGTTCGTTTTATGGACAGTGGGCGTCAGCCGTTGATCGAGACCGTGATTTCGATGGAAGGAGAGAAGAACGGGATTCCGGTGGAGGTAGCCATGATCTATAATGACGGTTATGCCGAAAACCTGCACTCTTACGTCAATAATATCAATACCCATGAAGGAGGTACCCACCTGGCGGGCTTCCGTCGCGGATTAACCGGTTCTTTAAAGAAATACGCAGACAACAGCGGAATGTTGGATAAGTTGAAATTTGATATTGCGGGCGATGACTTTAGAGAGGGCCTGACGGCGATTATTTCGGTCAAAGTGGCTGAGCCTCAATTTGAAGGACAGACCAAAACAAAATTGGGTAACCGCGAAGTGACTTCTGCGGTTTCTCAGGCAGTATCAGAGATGATCGAGATTTACATGGAAGAGCATCCCAATGATGCTAAGATCATTGTAGAAAAGGTAATTCTTGCGGCTCAGGCCAGACATGCAGCCAAGAAAGCGCGTGAGATGGTACAGCGTAAAACGGTCATGAGTATCGGGGGATTGCCCGGGAAATTGACCGACTGTGCGGAAACTGATCCTGCTTTATCTGAGATCTTCCTTGTGGAGGGAGATTCTGCGGGGGGTACTGCAAAAATGGGCCGAAATCGGGAATTTCAGGCTATTCTTCCCTTACGGGGAAAAATCCTGAACGTGGAGAAAGCGATGCGCCATAAAGTCTTTGACAACGAAGAGATTCGCAATATGTTCACCGCCTTAGGAGTGTCTATTGGTACTGAAGAAGACAGCAAGGAGCTAAACCTGACTAAATTGCGCTACCATAAGGTAGTCATCATGTGTGATGCGGATGTTGACGGGAGTCACATATCCACATTGATCCTGACCTTCTTCTTTCGATACATGCGAGAACTGGTTGAGAACGGCTATGTGTATATAGCAACCCCGCCACTTTACCTGGTGAAGAAAGGATCTAAGAAACAATACGCCTGGAACGACAAGGAGCGCGATGCTATTGTCGAACGTATGGGCGGTTCTGCAAGCGTTCAGCGCTATAAAGGTCTGGGTGAAATGAATGCCGAGCAATTGTGGGATACCACCATGAATCCGGAATTTAGAACGCTACGACAGGTGACTATTGATAATGGGACGGAAGCTGACCGAATATTTTCCATGTTGATGGGTGATGACGTACCGCCTAGACGGGAGTTTATCGAGAAAAATGCTGTATACGCCAATATTGACGTATAAGCTCAAGCGTATAGAAGAGTAAGAATACCCGCCACGAGCGGGTATTTTTATGAATACGATATGCATTTAATCGTTAAAAAAGTGTATTTCAGCGTATTTTTTATTTAATTTGCTGCAGTAGAAACCTAACTTAACTGTATGAAACGCCTAATTTTAATTGTCGGTCTATTGACCGGAAGCCTCGCTCAAGCCCAGATCAGTAGCGGGTTTGAGTCGGTGATTGCCGCCGGACAGGAGGATGCGAATACCATCATGGACGCCTATATGAATCCAGCGATGGAAGGACTAGTGTATGCCATGAATGGAGGTTGGTATCATTCGGCAAAAACGCATAAGAAACTTGGATTCGATTTGACGATTGCCTATAGTGGCGCAATGGTGCCTGAGGATAAGGAGTTATTTGCTTTTTCTGAATTGGAGTTCAATAACATGATAACAGCCAATCCGGATCTTTCTCCTACTGCAGCCGGTGGAGGAGAAGGCGCTCTGGTTACGGTTATGTTAGAGGGCACCGATGAAGAAGTGCAATTCCGTATGCCTCAAGGCGCCAAGGACGAACTGCCGTTCAATGCAGTTCCAGCACCCATCCTACAGGCTTCTGTTGGATTGATTTATGATACGGATGTCATTGTTCGATTTGTCCCGGAAGTGGGTAGTGACGATATTAAAGGCAGTCAGTTTGGAGCCGGATTAAAACACAACCTGATGCAGTACCTGGGACCCTTGGATAATTTACCCTTGAACATCTCTGTTTTAGGGGCTTTCTCGACCATGAATGTCGATTACGATTTTACCGATGGTGAGATTATCGCCGGAGATAACCAACGGGCTGAATTTAAATTGAACTCGTTTACGGTGCAGGCCTTAGCTTCTCTTGATTTCCCGATCGTTAGTGTATACGGTGGCTTGGGCTATGCAGGAGGTTCTTCCTCATTGAAAGTACTGGGGACCTATGAGATCGACTATGAGGTGGCCGGTGTATTCAGTCGTACCGAGACCTTTGTTGATCCTATCGATCTGGACTACGACCCATCCGGGGTTCGTGCCACGCTGGGTGCCCGATTGAATCTGGCCTTCTTCAAACTATTTGCAGACTACACCCTGCAAGAATACAATACATTAACGGCTGGTATCGCCTTTAGTTTTAGATAATTTATGCAAATATGCGCCCGCTCACCGGCGGGCAGGAATGCGTATTTAAAAATATCCCCCTATGAAAAATCCAATAGCTTTAGTAACGGCTTGTCTAATACTGTTCTCTTCTTGCGAAATGGCCGATGAGAATATTCCGGTCACCGAGTTTGAAGAGAGTGTAGCCCTTAAAGCCTATTATGACGTATCTTTTTCTCTGGACAATAGTGCTCGTTTGTTTTCTACGCTTACTGGCGAAAGCTATGCAGAAGAAATGGTTGACGAGACCAGCGGGCCCTTGATTGATCTGGTATCGATCACTAATGAGGCCTTTATCGCATTCACCTCACCCGATGATGAACAGGATGATTACGAGGTGCCTAATGCTTCATTTACCGCTATTCAACATCTCGACAGTCCCATTACAGCAGCACAGTTTGATAATATGGTCAACGGAAATCTCCTCGCCGAAATGGAAGTTGAAGCTGATAATGAGTCTATAGGGATCAGCGACTTTAAAGACCATATCATCGTGTTTAGAAATGCGGCCGGTGAGCAGGGTGCCATTAAGTTAAGAATGCTCAACGCTGAACGTTTGGTGGTCGACATAAAAATTACCCAATAGTCTGAGACCATTTTAGTTGTAACCCGACCCTGGCGTCGGGTTTTTTTGTGGGATGCCACCGGGAGTTGGATTTTAGGCTTTTGTTAAAATGATTCTGTCTCGTAAATTGTATTTGACCTACCCAAAATACTAAACTAATTACGTGAAGAAAACAAGGTTAAAAAGGCGATGAACGCCGATTTTAGACTCGATACCTTTTTGTAATTAACACTACCAAAAAAGTTCTGAGGCCTCATTCGCGCAGGGCTTTAGTAGAGAGAATCGTTAAGGATGAAGGTCGAGCATCTTATGAACTCGTGCGATCGAATGTTTGTACCGTTCGATGCGCTACTACCCAAACAAGCCCGATACTTACGATTTCATCGACTAGCTGACAGAAGTGTCTGATAACCGCCAATAGAAACTTCGACTTGCTCTATGAACGCATTAACAAGCAAGGACTTCAATGAAATTGTAAGAGGTTGCCAAGCATGTGACTCAGTTGAAGACAAAGACGCGGCTGCTAAAAGGAACTAAAAAGCTTTAGGGGGTTCCTTATGCACTCATGGAAGAATAAAGGACAGATTTCAAATGTGGACCACCAATACAAGGTAAAAAGCTTTTTATGTTAAACCGTAAGTACGACTTTAACATTTAGTTATTATATATTAAAAGAAAATTTTGTGAGCTGCAAATATGATTTGGTTAGTATCAGAGAGGAAATAGCGATCTATTTTAAGTACATGGCTATAATGGTCGAAAACATACCTAAGACCATGTCCAGTGTCATTATAAATTATTAAGAGTAATTGTAGTACATCGAGATGAAGATATTCCGCTAGGCAAGCCAGTGGGCATGGCTTTGTCGGAAGGTTCGACAGAACCTATGATTAAGGTGTATTGGCTAAGTATTACTCCATGTATATAGATAAAATATCCTGAAGACCGAACAATTCAAAAAGTGACACAAACTTTTCCCTTTCCTCGAGCCCTATGAGAAGCAGATCGACCGAATTTTTTGTAAGATTTTTTCAAAGGGGTTCGCTGCTTTGAAAATTTATTTGCGTACCATACGAAAACGGGTTAATTTTTTTGAGTAATTTTTGATTCTTATAGAAATAAACGTAATTTACTTGCTTAATAAATTACAAGTAATTCTGATGGACAGTATGCTGTATATCCTGTTAAAGTTGTTGAAGGCTCATGGATATAAAATCAAAGTTCAAGAACTAAGAGAAAGATTATTTAGCGACCCTGATAAAAGCGCAGTCGCACTTATAAATACACTCGACTATTTTGAGGTAAAAAATGTGGTTGCTAATGTTCCTGAAAGCGCTTTTAATGAATTGCCTAAATCTTTTATTGCACAAATTAAAGGGAGCAATCAATTAAAGCTTGTTTTAGCGACAAAATGCGATGATAAAAAAGTAAAATTTGATTCAAGGAATAAACCGTCTACTTTTGTACCAATCAGGGATTTTTTGAATAGTTGGACTGGTTTTGTAATTGCTATTGAGAAAAATGCAAGTCCACCTCAAAAAAAACCACGTAAACAAAAGATAAACTACTGTATTATTCTATCTACGTTGTTGGCAACTTACTATATCGGTATAACAAGTATGCCTTTTTTAAAGTCAGTATATTTTTCATTAGCTTTAATTGGCGTTTATGCGAGTTATTTGGTGGTGAAGGAGAAATTGGCCTCTTTAGGTAATTTATCAAAGTTTTGTGTAGGTTCTAAAATTATGGGCTGTCAGTCGGTTGTAAATTCTGATGGGGCAATTTTTTTTAAAAAAATAGATCTTGCAGACGCCTCTATTGTTTACTTCTCATTTATTTCAATAAGTTTTATTTTTTTCCCTATTATTATATTATTCAAAGCACTATCTCTTCTCTCATTACCTTTAATTCTGTACTCAGTTTATTATCAATTATTTATTATAAAAAAAATTTGCGTCCTTTGCTTAGGAATTGTTGGGATTTTGCTATTACAATTTGTTGTTATAACTATGATGACTAACGATGAGAATATAAATTTGTTAACATTGTTGCCGACGTCCTTACTTTTGAGTTTAATTACAGTATCTTGGATGAATATTAAGAGAATGTATTTAAACCAGATATTAAGCGAAGAATTAAGCTTAAATAATTTGACTTTTAAAAGAAATTATCATTTGTTTTTAGCCTATTATGATAATTTACCCCGGGTTGAAACAAATGAGGATTCCATTTTTGATATTTATCTAGGCAATCCTAATGCTGACGTTAGAATTCTAACTGTAACCAATCCCTTATGTGAATTCTGTTTTGAGACATACAATGTATTCATGGACCTGCTTAAGAAATATGAAAATGAAATCGTAATAAAATTTCGGTTTTTTATTTCAGACATGAATAGAAATAATGCAGAAACAAAAATTGCGGAAAGATTAATTGATTTATTCCTAAATGAAAAAGACTCTTTTGAAGATGCATTTCAGCATTGGTATGCAAAAAAAACTTCTATTCAAGAATGGTTTAATAAATGGGGCTATTGTAAGAACGAAAGTATAAATGAAATACTGAATTTGCAAAGACAATGGTCTGTCAATAGCAATGTTCAATCTAGACCTTCAATATTTATCAATGGTAAATATTTTCCAAAATTTTATAATCCAGAGGATATAAGGCACTTCATTAGGCCTCTCATAGATTTTGAAGGTAAAAAGAAAAATACAATTGTTGATCCTCTCCTTTGAAAGATTTTTCAGAAATTTAGTAATAATATTTTTACAATCGAACAAGATGGCCATTAAATAGGGATAGCTTGAACTATTATTTAAAGCAATATTGATAAAATTGGAAAGCGTTGGAATTTCTTCGTAAAGTACAACTCATAGAGAGGATAGATAAATTAATTAAGTTAAACTCGACGGGCACAGCCGATGATTTATCAAGACGTTTAAATATATCTAGGCGAAGTGTTTACAACGTTATCGAGCTAATGAAAAAAATGGGCGCACCTATTGTTTATTCAAAAAGTAGGAGAACATTTTATTATTTGTATCGATGTGATTTGGTATTCGGTTTTATAAAGAGCGAAGATTAATAGTTATAAAAAAAAGTATCATTTAGTTCAGAGTGCAGAAAAAATGCATAGTTTATTTCTAAATTTATCTCAGTGCAAAGTTTAAAAAGCGCCTAGGGCTTTCTCTGAACCCCTTAAAGTGAGGAGGTAATCATAAATACATTTATTATGTTAAAATTAGAAGATTTTAAAATCAAAGAGATTGAAACTTTAGATTCAGTAACTGGTGGTGGTGAATGGGATACTATTTACGCAAGTACACGCACACTTTACATTAATGGCTGGAAAATCTTAAGCTACGAAACAGGCGGAGACTGGTGTAGCGGGTGTGACCAACCTGAACCTCAACAATAATTACAATACAAAATGTGAACACTGCCATACTACGTTTCAAAATAGTCAATCAAATGGTTTGTTCGATTTAAAATTTTAGTATTTACGAGCATTATAATTGATTTTGGGTATGCGGTAAAGACGTTTGCCGAAATTGTGAAATGTTTCAAATGCTGGGCAACCCTGGTAATTATCAAAAGTATAAATTTACCTCTACGTACAAATTAATTTCTACGTAGAGGTTTTTTAAGTTATTACTAATCTAAATGACGGATCATTTAATTATAACTGCAGATGCGGACCATTCTTCAAATGAAGTATGTAATTGGTTTTACAGATACGGAGTACGTTTTAAGAGGTTAAATCTCGATTCTTACAAAGAAATTAATAGTAAGAGTGACTTATACTCAGACTATTTCAATTTCGATAATATTGATCTGAGTATTCCTGACGAAATAGTATCGTTTGATATAGATTTCAAAGAGAAATACCGTTCCATATGGTACAGAAGACCAAATTATAATATTGATAATATGGTTGTTGAGCAAAATCTCTCAGGGATTTCGAAGTTTCTTTTCGAGAAAATAAGATTAAATCAGAAATCTGAATTAAAAGAACTTTATGAGTACATTTTCAATTTTTCATTGAAAGGATCACGCGTATTGGGTAATAGGATGAAAACTAGAGTAAATAAATTGGAGACTCTTTCACTAGCTGTCGAGTTAGGTATTTCTATTCCCAGGACTAAAGTGTTGTCATGTAAGAGTAAATTGTTGGAATTTCAAAGTGAGGTTAATAAAACTTTGATAACAAAATCGATTTTTGAACCAATATTAGCTTCGGATGATTTGGGGCGATCATTTACTTCTTATACCAACCTTTTAACAGATTCAGTTTTAGATAAGATACCTGATCAATTTTTTCCAAGTTTAGTGCAAGAAGAAATAGAGAAAGATTTTGAGATAAGAACTTTCGTTTTGGGAGATGAATTTTATAGTATGGCTATATTCTCTCAGAATAATGAACAAACAGCCGTAGATTTCCGCAGATACGATCTGAAGAGACCTAATCGGACTATTCCTTTTATTTTACCGAATGAATTCACTGATAAAATAAAAGATTTGTTAAAAATTATAGGACTTAATACGTGTTCAATTGATATAATCAAGGGTGCGAATGGGAAATTATATTTTTTAGAAATCAATCCTGTTGGCCAATTTGGAATGGTTAGTAAGCCGTGCAACTATAATCTTGAGTATAGAATATTTAAATATTTAACGAATGATGATGAATAAGGAATTTCTCGAATCAGATATTTCTCTTGAAAAATTTTCTCTCAATACTATTTTGATTGATACAATTGAAAATACAGATGATAATATTAGACATGTTTATATAAGTAAGAATTCCTGGTTAAAGACTAATCAATATAGCGTTAGGCATTCGTATAAATTGAATACGAGTATAATTCTCAATTATGGATAAAACTAAATATCTAAAAATTTTTACAGATTGTCATTTGGTAGATGGAGATAATGGATATTTAATTTATGATTTAAAAAGGTGCAAACTTCATTCTATCAGTAGAAAAGCATACCATTTACTCAAGGAAATTGACGGAAAAAAACTTTCTTCTATAGTATCAAAATTTGGAAGCGGGATAAATAAAATAATTGATTATTATATCTCAGAGGAAATCTGTTTTTTAACGAACAGTCCAGATAGTTTTCCAAAGATTAGCGAAGATGTTCATTTTGACAATGAATGCTATTCAGCAATCATAGAAATAGGAAAATCTGCTAAGTATGATTACCTGAAAGTAATAAATGAACTCAATGAATTGGGATGTCAAATGTTGATGCTTTCTATAAAATCAACTAGTGATATTACATTTGAAGAAATTCTAAAAATATTTGATACTATAAGTGATTCTTTTTTAAGAGTTATAGATGTTGTTGTTCCCATCTCTTTCGAAAAAATGTTTTCAGAAGATTTTGTTAACCAGAACATAAGAATTAGTTCGATTACTTATTTAAGTTCTGTACAACTAAAAACTCTGCGAACAGATAGCCGTGTATTCATCAACTGGATATTAGATGAGGAATTAAATTGGACGGAAAAAGTAGTTCGCAAAAATTTTACTTTTTCCTTAAAAAGTTATATGGAATCAAAGAAGTATAATGTCGCTCTCAACAGAAAAATATGTATAGATGAATTTGGATTTATTAGAAATTATTTGAATCATGAGGAGCATTTCGGAAATTTATCGGATGCTTCTACATCAATAAAACATATATTTAGAAGCTCAAAATTTCAGAAAAAATGGAAAATAAGCAATGATCTAATTGATAAATGTGAATTATGTAAGTATCGTTACTGCTGTTTTTCTAATACAGATCTCAAATATTCTAATAGAAAATGGCACAAATTAAATCCTTGCCAAGATTTTGAATATTTAAGAGAAGGCAAGGACTGAAAACTATTCCTTTTTCGTAATAATAAATTATTATTCATTTCAAGTTTTGGTAGAATTAAATGGCTAAGTCATTTCCTCATTACAAACAACCCGATCTTAAAGATTGCGGTTCAACTTGTATTAAAATAATTGCAAAATATTACGGGAAAACTGTCTCCATTCAATATTTGCGCAAGTTAAGTGAAACTACGAGAGTCGGAAGTAGTTTGTTAGGCTTAAGCAATGCTTCGGAAAAAATTGGCTTAAGAAGTTTAGGAGTTAAAATTAACGCTAAAGATTTATGTCAAGCTCCATTACCTTGTATTATTCACTGGAGGAATAACCATTATGTCGTACTCTACAAAATCAAGAAAAATGACTTTTACGTTTCAGATCCTGGACATGGTTTATTGAAGTATAAGAAGCCAGAATTTTTAGAAGGTTGGATTGGTAATAATGCTTCTGATTTAACAGAGGAGGGTATAGCTTTATTAATAGAACCAACCGCAAAATTCTACAATTCAGATTTTGATAAAAACAAGCGCGAATATGGCTTTAAATTTTTATTCAAATATCTACTTAAGTACAAGGCTCTCATATCTCAATTAGTGATCGGGTTACTAGCAGCTAGTTTGCTACAGCTGATCTTCCCGTTCCTTACTCAAAGTGTTGTTGATGTCGGCATTAAAAATCAAGATATACATTTTATATATTTAATACTATTTGCTCAATTAGCACTATTTATTGGTAGAACAGCTATACAGGTCATAAGAAGTTGGATATTACTGCACCTCAGCGCGAGGATAAATATTTCTCTGGTTTCAGATTTTTTTATAAAGCTTATGAACTTACCAATTGCATTTTTTGATACTCGCATGACTGGAGATATTTTGCAGCGTATAAATGACCATAAACGCGTTGAACAAATTTTAACAACTTCATCATTAAATGTGCTATTTTCAACCGTCAATTTATTGGTGTTCAGCATTGTGCTAGCCTACTACAATTTGATGTTGTTAAGTATATTTTTAATAGGAAGCTTTTTATACTTTTTATGGGTCATAATTTTTCTTAAAAGACGACAGGATTTAGATTATAAGCGTTTTTCCGTAGTTAGCCAAGAACAGAGTAAAGTGATTGAGCTTATTAATGGTATGCAGGAAATTAAGTTGCACAATGCAGAAAAACAAAAGCGTTGGTCGTGGGAGTTCTTACAGGCGCGTTTATTTAAAGTTTCAATCAAAGTTTTGGCACTGGAGCAATATCAAAGTGTAGGTTCAGAATTTATTAATGAAGTAAAGAATATTTTGATTACTATACTATCTGCAAAGTTAGTTATTGATGGAGATATCACTTTGGGTATGATGTTAGCTATTAGCTATATTGTTGGACAATTAAATTCACCAATCACACAACTTATTAATTTTATAAGAGAAGTCCAAGATGCCAAAATCTCATTAGATCGATTATCAGAGATTCACAATAAGGAGGATGAAGGGCAACAAGATTACGAGAAAATTTCTGACATTCCTCTGGATGTAGATCTTCAACTTTCTAAAGTGTCATTTCGATATATTGGAACAGAGTCAATGGTATTTCAAGGATTGGATTTCAACATACCTGCAAAAAAGATTACTGCAATAGTTGGAGTCAGTGGAAGCGGCAAAACGACGCTAATGAAATTGCTATTAAAATTTTATGAACCCAATAGTGGTCAAGTGAAAATTGGCACTCATGATTTACGAAATGTATCACAAAGATCATGGAGACATCAGTGTGGGGTAGTAATGCAGGAAGGCTATATTTTCAATGATACTATCGCTAATAATATTGCGGTTGGTGAAGATTATGTGAATAAAGAGAAACTCCTTCATGCGGTTGAGGTTGCTAACATCAAAGGGTTCATAGAAAAGTTACCACTTTCATATAATACTAAAATAGGAATGGAGGGTGTTGGTATTAGTACAGGCCAAAAACAACGCTTGCTTATTGCAAGAGCGGTATATAAAAATCCAAATTTTTTATTTTTTGATGAAGCTACAAGTGCGTTAGATGCAAATAACGAAAAAGTGATAATGGAAAAACTGGATGTTTTTTTTGAAAATAAAACGGTGGTTATCATTGCTCACAGATTAAGTACTGTAAAAAATGCCCATCAAATAGTAGTTTTAGATAAGGGCAAAATTGTAGAAATTGGCAATCATCAGGAACTTGTTAGACAAAAAGGAAATTACCATAACTTAGTTAAAAATCAATTAGAATTGGGACAATAGATGCCAGAAAAAATGTTAAATCATATTGAACTTCGTAGCGAAGAAGTACAAGAAATCCTGACAAAAGTGCCACATTGGATGATACGCTGGGGGAATGTTGTATTTCTTTCGCTTATATTGGTGATATTGTTTTTATCATGGTTAATTAAATATCCTGATATCATTACTTCAGAAGCGATAATTACCACTCAAATTCCACCTCAAAAAAAATACGCTCAAAAGACAGGGGCTATTGATGCTATTTTTGTTGAAGATAATGATGGAGTAAATGTAAACCAAGTATTAGCCATAATAGAAAATACTGCCAATTATAAGGACGTTTATAAGCTCAAATCTGTGATTGATACTACAACTATAAAAAGCGGAACGTTTAGTTTTCCAATAGATAGCCTTCCTCTTCTATTCTTAGGAGACATTGAATCGCATTTTGCATCATTTCAAAATAATTATATACGATACAAGTTAAATAGTGATTTACAGCCATTTTCAAATGAAGCCGTAGCAAATCGTTATTCTATTTCTGAACTTAATAGACGTTTGAAAAGTTTAAAAGCACAACGTAACTTAAACAAAGTCGAATTGGATTTAGCAAAAGAAGAATTTATCCCGACAAAAAAAACTGTTTGAGAAAGGGGTTATCTCTGCACAAGATTACGAGAATGAGCAACTGCGCTATGCTCAAGCAGGACGAGATTACAAAAACTTCGAATCTTCTATATCTCAAATTAGAGAAGCGATAAGTACAGCCCGTTTGAATTCAAAGGGCACTGAAATAAATCGAGTAAAGGAGGAAATGATTTTACTTAATGGTGTCATTCAATCTTTTAATCAACTAAAAAAAAGCATTAAAGATTGGGAACGTTCATATGTACTTAAAACGGATATTAAAGGAAAGGTGTCTTTTTTGAATTACTGGAGCATAAATCAGACTGTAAATCAAGGCGATTTGGTTTTTACAATTATACCTAGTGAAAACTCCTCTTTTATTGCCAAGCTCAAAACGCCTGTACAAAATTCGGGCAAAGTCAAATTAGGTCAAATGGTTAATATTAAGATAGAGAACTATCCAGAGTACGAATTTGGAGTTCTCAGTGGAGAAGTTAAGAATATTTCGTTATTGCCAGACGCATATGGCTTATATTCTGTTGACGTCGAGTTGCCCAAAAAACTAATAACTTCTTATAATAAAAATATTGAATTTAAACAAGAGATGCGGGGCGTCGCAGAAATTATAACTGAAGATTTGCGATTAATTGAGCGTTTCTTTTATCGGTTCAAGGAAATCATTAGCCGTTAGCTTCTTCTAATAGCTCCTGAAAGTTTGGAAATAGTAGTCCTTAAATGCAATAGAAAATTAAAATATTTAGGTAAATTTTCTCAGAAAATAGTAAATCCTTGCTTCTTAATTATAGTTTTAAAAACGATAACTTATAACGTAACTTTTAATTTAGCACCTAATTATAATACTAGAACAAGGAATTGTATTAGTCTCAATCATTGGTCGGTACAAATCTAACCTCTCTTTAGGACGAGATAGGAGAGATATAATATTTTTACATTTTTAATAATTTACAAATAAACAGAGTCATATGAAAATTACCGTAGTAGGTGCAGGAGCTGTAGGAGCAAGCTGTGCCGAATACATCGCCATGAAAAATTTTGCAGCTGAAGTAGTGTTGCTGGATATTAAAGAGGGTTTTGCTGAAGGTAAGGCCATGGACTTAATGCAAACAGCTTCCCTGAACGGATTTGATACTAAAATAACAGGGACCACCGGAGACTACTCCAAAACGGCAGATAGCGATATTGCGGTAATTACTTCAGGAATTCCGCGAAAGCCAGGAATGACCCGAGAAGAATTGATCGGGATCAATGCAGGAATCGTGAAAGATGTATCCAGTCAATTGGTTAAACATTCTCCCAATGTCATCTTAATTGTAGTGAGCAACCCCATGGATACCATGGCGTATCTTGCACATAAGGTAACCGGGCTTCCCAAACACCGAATCATTGGGATGGGAGGAGCCTTAGATAGTGCTCGATTCAAGTACCGTCTTGCAGAAGCCTTAGGTGCTCCTATTTCTGATGTTGATGGAATGGTGATCGGAGGGCATAGTGATAAAGGCATGGTGCCACTGACTCGCTTAGCCACTCGAAATAGTGTGCCGGTATCTAAATTTATCGATGAAGACCGCCTGGATCAGGTAAAAGAAGATACCAAAGTGGGCGGGGCGACCCTGACCAAGCTCTTGGGAACCAGTGCCTGGTATGCTCCGGGAGCCGCAGTTAGTGGTCTGGTTCAAGCGATTGCTTGCGATCAACATAAAATGTTTCCATGCTCGGTATTGCTTGAAGGGGAATACGGTCTCAATGATATCTCTATTGGAGTTCCTGTGATCTTAGGTCGTAAGGGTATCGAGCAGATTGTAGAAATAGACCTCACTGATGCAGAAAAAGACCATATGAAAGAAAGCGCTGAGGCGGTAAGAGCAACCAATGGTTTGCTAGACGTTTAAACGGTGCAGTCAAAAGATAAAAAAAGGTGCCATCAAGGCACCTTTTTTGTTGCATAATTGCCGGGATTTGCTTGTAAAAAGGGAATCAAAAATAAATTGGCTTTTGATACTTGAAACCCTATATTTGCACGTTTTCTAAAACGGGTAAACCCCCAATAACCAATAATTCAAGGAGAATGCAGAATAAAGGACTCATCAGAGGATTTGCAATTGTTTTTGGCCTGGTCAGTTTGTACCAGCTTTCATTTACGTATTTCACCAACAAAACTGAGGCCGAGGCTAAAGCCTACGCAGTGGCTCAGGTTCCGGAAACTGCCGACGAGTATGTGGAGCGCAGAGGAGCTGTTGAAAGCCAGTATTTAGATTCTATAGCCAATGATCCTATCGCTTTAGGAATTTCTTATGCTGACGCGAAAGAGAAAGAACTTAATAAAGGTTTGGACTTAAAAGGAGGCATCAATGCGATTCTTCAAATTTCAGTCAAAGACATTTTACGAGGTCTTGCCGATGGTAGCAATGATCCTGCTTTCGTGCAAGCGCTGGAAACAGCAGATGAGGCACAGAAGGACAGTCAAAACACGTATTTTGAAGATTTTTATTCAGCGTTCACGGCTCAACCCGGTAACCCACAGTTAGCTTCCCCCGATATTTTCGCTAACAGCACCTTGCAGGACAAAATCACCTTTGATATGTCCAATGAAGAGGTACGCCCGGTATTGGAGCAAGAAATTGACGCCTCTATTCTTTCCGCCTTTGAGGTTTTGCGTAATCGTATCGATAAATTCGGGGTGACCCAACCAAACATTCAGCGTTTAGGAAATTCAGGGCGTATCCTCATCGAGCTTCCCGGAGCGAAAGACATTGACCGGGTAAAGTACCTGTTGCAGAGTACGGCTCAGTTGGAATTTTATCAAACGCACTTTGCCAGCGAGGTCATTGAGTACCTGGTCGCTGTCAATGAAGAATTAAAAGATATCGTCAATCCGGTGAGTCAGCAAGAGGCAGAGACTCAGGCCGATACCGAAGAAACTGAAGACAGTACTATTGATGATCTTTTAGCCAGTGAAGAAGACAACGATTCTTTGGACGCGGCCTTGGCTAACAATCCGCTGTATGAAGTGTTCCAGTTCAATCCGGCCATTCAGCAATTTCCTCAGACCGCGATTATAGGGTATGCGAGTGTCAAAGACACCGCTACCATAAACGGTTATCTTCAACGTCCTGAGATCGCTCGTTTACGCCCTCAAAATTTGCGATTCACTAAATTCCGTTGGGGAACCGACGAAGAAGATTCTGGGGTCGTTCCATTCTATGCTTTAGTTTCTGATCGTGCGGGTACACCTGCTATGGAGGGCGACGTGGTTAATGACGCTCGCCAGCAGTTTTCACAGACGCAACAGCCTGCCGTTGGCCTTGATTTTGAAGGGCAAGGCGTAGATTTATGGGCACGAATTACAAAAGCCGTGGCTCAAAAAGGAAATACTATTGCCATCGTACTTGATAATATCGTATATTCTGCAGCGACTGCACGACAAGAAATCAAATTAGGGAGTACAGAGATAACTGGTAATTTTACAGTAGCTACTGCCCAAGACCTAGCGAATGTATTGAAGGCGGGTAAACTCCCTGCTTCCGCGGATATTATTCAGAGTGATGTAGTAGGTCCTTCTTTGGGTCAGGAGGCCATTGACAGTGGAACCTTGTCTTTTGCTATTGCGTTGGCCTTCGTTTTGATCTGGATGATCTTCTATTACGGAAAGGCAGGGGCTTTTGCCGATGTCGCTTTGGTCGTGAACATCTTGTTCATTTTTGGAATACTGGCGGGATTGGGAGCAGTACTAACGCTGCCCGGAATTGCAGGTATCGTCTTGACCATCGGTATGTCGGTGGATGCGAACGTGCTTATCTTTGAACGCATACGAGAAGAACTCTATAGCGGAAAATCGGAGAAAGATGCAATCAAAGATGGATTCAACAATGCGTTGTCATCTATTTTAGATGCTAACATTACAACATTCTTGACTGCAGCTATCCTCTTTCTCTTCGGGACCGGACCTATTCAAGGTTTCGCAACGACCTTGATGATCGGTATCGCAACTTCCTTGTTTACGGCCATCTTTATTACCCGTCTCTTTATTGACGGTTACGGGAAGAATGGAAAATCATTGGCTTTCTCTACAGCGGTCACCAAGAATTTATTCCGGGACATGAAGATCAAATTCCTGGAAAAAAGAAAGATCGCTTACGTGATCTCATTGATCATCATCGCTATTGGAGTCGGGTCTTTGTTTACCCAAGGCCTAGATCAAGGGGTCGATTTTGCCGGAGGACGCACCTACACCGTACGTTTTGAGCAGGCAGTAAATCCCGTGGAGGTTAAAGAGGCTTTGATTGCTGAATTTGGTAGTGCTGAAGCGAAAACCTTAGGTGGAGCAAATCAGTTAAAAATCACCACCAAATATAAGATCGACCAAACCGCAGCGGAGGTCGATAATGAAGTGGAGCAGAAGCTCTTCGATGCAACACAATCCTTCCTGCCGAACGGCTTGACTTTCGAGCGTTTTGTGACCTTATACGAAGGTAAAACCGTTGGAATCATGTATAGTGGTAAGGTAGGACCGACCATTGCGGATGATATTAAGAAATCGGCACTCTTTGCGATTATCGGCTCTTTGATTGTGGTCTTCCTTTACATCCTCTTACGATTTAGAAGATGGCAATTTAGTTTAGGAGCGGTAGCGGCCGTTTTTCACGATGTACTTGTAGTGCTGGGTATCTTCTCCTTACTGTATAAGTTCATGCCGTTCAATATGGAGATCGATCAAACTTTCATTGCAGCTATACTGACTGTGATTGGATATTCCTTGAACGATACGGTGGTTGTATTTGACCGTATCCGTGAATATTTTAATGAGCATCGCAACACCCGCCCTATGGGTACGATCATCAATCAGGCCTTAAACAGTACGTTGAGCCGTACCTTGAATACCTCGTTGACCACCTTGATCGTTTTGATTGCTATCTTCATATTCGCAGAACCGCTTCGTGGATTCATGTTTGCCTTGATCGTAGGGGTTATTGTAGGTACGTATTCTTCCTTGTTTATCGCAACTCCTGTCATGTTTGATACGGTACAGAAAAAGGCATTGAAGCCAGAGAAGAAAAAAACAAAAGAAGAGGAGGAGCCCGTTAAGGCTTAGTTCTATTCTTACTGAATAAAAGAACCACCAATGAAAATTGGTGGTTCTTTGTTTTCGTAGGCTTTCGAATGAATGCTTTGCGCTCCATTTGCGTTACTTTTATACGCTAAACGTTGACTAACCATGGGTCGATTGCGCATAGAAGAATTCCGTCCTGCATATGCCAAAGCTTTTAAAAAGCTTAATGTGCAATGGATCCGGAAGTATTTTAAAATGGAAACCAGTGATTATCAATCGCTCGATCATCCTCAGGAATATATCATTGACAAAGGAGGAGCTATACTTGTAGGGCTGGAGGAGGAGCAGATACTAGGCGTTTGTGCGTTGATCCCTATGGCTGGTGATGATACTACTATGGAGTTAGCAAAGATGGCTGTCGCGAAAGAAGCTCGCGGTCGCGGTATAGGTCGATTCCTGGGACAGGCCATCATCGAAAAGGCGATTGAATTTGGCGCTGATAAACTCTATTTAGAAAGCAATACTGTCCTGACTCCGGCCATCCATCTTTATAGAAAATTGGGATTTAAAGAGGTGAGGGGAAGAGCGACCCCTTACGAACGCTGTAATATTCAAATGGAATTAAAGCTGAGCTGAGAAAGAGGTAAGTCTCACCTTCGTTTCCATACGATTTGATCTCCGATTTCTAAACCCCATTGCTCAACCAAACCAGCATTGACTTCAAGCACGTACTGAACATCAGCCTCTGAAAATATACTGGTTTCATCCATAGGTTGAGCGTTTTCCGAAATGTTCTTGATGACCTGATCAGCACCGATCCAAATGATGTCGAGAGGGATCAGGGTGTTTTTCATGTAGAAACTGTGGGGACGCTCGTCTTCAAATACAAATAGCATTCCTTGATCATCTTGCATTTGAGTGCGATGCATGAGTCCGGTTTCCGTTTCGTAATCATTATCGGCTATTTCTATTTTAAGTGCAGTCAAGGTGTCTCCAGATTGCTTGATCAGCTTTAATTCACCCTCCTGCGTAAATTGTGGAGCACTGGGCTGAACCGATGGAGCCTTTTTTTGCTCTTGACAACTTAGCGTTGTCAGTGCAACCAGCAGAAAAATCATGAGTATTCTCATGGCTCGCTGGTTGTTTTCTTTGGACGAAACATAAAATACAATCCGATCAGGATAAATGGAATACTTAAGATCTGCCCCGTGTTAAGCCCAAATATCCAATCTTCGCGGCCTTCTACCTGAGCCCGTTTATAGAACTCTACAAAGAAGCGTACGGTCCATAATAAGACCAGAAATAAGCCAAACAGGAACCCTTGTTTGTGGCGTAAATCGGTCTTCCAATAAACATATAGGAGTATTAGGAAGACGAATACGTATCCGGTAGCTTCCATAAGCTGCCCGGGATAACGATAAGGAACCTCTGCCAACAGGCTAGCAAATTCTGGGTTGTCAGTGACTGCCTGATAGGCTTTCTTCGGGTCAGCGATACCGGTAAGTCTTGATATTTGGTACTCATTGAATCGGTCTTGAACAAATTGAACACCCAGAGGCCCATCCGTTAATTTACCGACCATTTCCGAATTGAAGAAATTACCCAATCGAACAAATATGGCACCGGAAGCCACGGGGAGCACCACGCGATCTAAAATATAAAGGATGGGTTTTCCTAAGACTTTTTTGCTGAACAGATACATAGCGACAATCATACCAATGGCTGCGCCATGACTGGCCAATCCGCGGAAGCCGGTATATTCTATTTCCGGCACAAATGAAAAGGGAAGGATTACCGATAAAGGATCTTGCCAAAGGAGCTCGGTTTGATAAAAGAACACATGACCTAAGCGCGCCCCGATCAAAATGGCAAGTACCGAATAAATAAAAAGAGAATCTAATTTCTCCATCGAAAGACCCTCTCGTTTTAACATGCCCTTCATTAAGTACCAGCCCAGCACAAAAGCTACAACGAACATCAGACTGTAAAAATGAAGGGTCACAAATCCAAGGTCAATTCCAGTTGGAGGATTCCAGGTAAATTTTAGGGCAAGCATACAGGCTGTTTTAGATTTTGGTAAAGATAGAAAAGTGGTGGGTTTAACAAACATCTTAGCAGTAGCTTTCGACCTGTTATACACGCTAGTTTGTGTTGATCTAATTTTTTTTGAGCGTATTTCTAGGTTGGCGAGTTGTCATCCCTTTTGGGGACGGGATCGTACCCGGAACCGCCCCATGGATGACAACTCCCAATACGTTTGATCGCCAACCAGCTGCCTCTTAGCAGTCCGTGTTCGTGCAGCGCTTCTTTCGCGTATTGAGAACAGGTGGGTTGGTATCGACAGCTGGCAGGAGTCCAGGGTGAGATCAGGTGTTGATACAGCCAGATAAGACCGAGGAAAGGAACCGTTAGTAGCCGTTTAATTGTCATCAGACCAAAGTATAGGTGGTTCCCTCTCTATTGTCTTTAAGTTGAATGCCCAGTGCCAAAAGTTGATCACGAATTTGATCACTAGTGGCAAAATCCTTTCGCTCTCGGGCATCTTTGCGCATTTGGATCAGAAGATTCACCACTCCTTCTAAACGCTCCTGATCTTCCTCACGACCACTGGATTGCTCCTGAAGTCCTAAAATTTCGAATACGAACACGTCGAGTAAGTGCTTAATCATTTCTAAATCACTTTCGGAGATCGTGGTTTTACCGTCTTTTATCAAATGGATTTGCTTGATTGCTTCAAACAACTGAGCAATAAGGATGGGGGTATTGAAGTCATCATTCATCGCTGCATAAGCCTCAGCTCTCCAAGTGTTCCAGTCAAAAGAGCTTTCGCCAGACGCTTTCAGTTGATCCATTATTTTAACTCCCTCCAGCAGTCGGGTAAAACCCTTCTCACTAGCCAAAAGGGCATCGTTGCTGAAGTCCAGTACGCTACGGTAGTGCGCTTGGAGCATAAAAAAACGGACCACAGTGGGAGTAAAGGCTTTTGATAAATGCTCGCTATCGCCAGATAATAATTCAGCCGGCATGATGCTATTACCGGTGCTTTTAGACATTTTCTGTCCGTTAAGGGTAAGCATGTTGGCGTGCATCCAATAATTTACCGGACTCTGACCTGAGGAGGCTTCGCTTTGTGCAATCTCGCATTCATGATGTGGGAACTTCAAATCCATTCCTCCACCATGAATGTCAAACTGATCTCCCAGGTATTTGGTACTCATAGCCGTACATTCCAAATGCCAACCGGGAAATCCATCACCCCAGGGAGAGGGCCAGCGCATGATATGCTGGGGTTCCGCTTTTTTCCAGAGGGCGAAATCCTGTGGATTTCTTTTTTCACTTTGAGCGGTCAGTTCCCGGGTATTGGCGATCATATCTTCGATATTACGACCGCTCAGTTTCCCATACTCATGATCTTGATTGAATTTGATCACATCAAAATATACCGAACCGTTTTTCACATAGGCGTATCCTTTTTCTAGGATCTCTTTGACAATCTCCATTTGTTCGATAATATGTCCGGTAGCCGTGGGTTCAATGCTGGGTGGGAGTAAATTAAATTGATTGAGAATATGATGAAAATCAAGGGTGTACTCCTGCACCACTTCCATAGGTTCTATCTTCTCCAACCGCGCTTTCTTGGCGATCTTATCTTCCCCCTGGTCAGCATCGTCAGTCAAATGGCCTGCGTCCGTTATATTCCGCACGTAGCGCACCTTGTAGCCAAGGTGCTTCAGGTACCTGAACACGACGTCAAAGGACATAAAAGTTCTTACGTTCCCTAAGTGCACATTACTGTAGACCGTAGGCCCACAAACATACATGCCTATGGCACCTTCGTGAATGGGTTTAAATTCCTCCTTTTGACCAGAAAGGGAATTGTAAATCTGTAGCGTCTGTTCTTGATACAGCGGCATGGATTAAAGTTTTAGTAAATGTAACAAAGTATCGCGGACTATACCTGATGCAGTTCAAAGACGCGCTATTAAAATTCTGTACTTAAATTAATATAGTCCAGAAGTTCACGACGTACAGCCTCTTCTTTAAATTTACCGCCAAATTCGCTGGTCACAGTACTGCTCTCAATGTCGCGGATGCCCCGACTGTTGACACATAAATGCTTGGCGTCAATAACGCAGGCTACGTCAAGGGTTCCAAGTACTTCCTGCAGTTCTTTAACGATCTGCATAGTAAGCCGTTCCTGAACTTGTGGTCGTTTGGCGTAATAATCAACAATACGATTCATTTTTGATAGGCCAACCACTGTACCATTGGAAATATAGGCCACATGAGCCCGGCCGACTATGGGGAGCAAATGGTGTTCACAAGTGGAATACACCGTGATGTTCTTTTCAACCAACATTTCCCCATATTTATAATTGTTGGAAAAAGTAGACGCTTTAGGTTTGCGATCCGGATGTAGACCTCCAAAAATTTCGTTGACAAACATTTTAGCCACACGATTAGGAGTGCCCTTGAGACTGTCATCAGAAAGATCGAGACCCAAGGTTTCCATAATATGAGCGACATCTTTTTTAATCAGTGCGATTTTCTCAATATCGCTTTTGTCGAAAGCATCTTTACGGAGCGGAGTCTCACTGCTCGATGACGCATGTGCATCTCCGGCAGCATCTATCGCATCCTGGTCTACTAGTGATTTATTTTTTTTCAAATCGGTTTTCATAGTCATTCCGGCTTAGGCCTAAAGAGCGCAAAGATACGCAATAATGATAGGTTTAAAACCAAACAGCCACCCAGATGGATGGCTGTTTATTTGATTTTTAAGAACCTTTTATAATTTGAAACTTAGGGTAGCCACAAAATTGCTTAAGCTTTGCTCCACCTGTGCTGTAGTGGTAAGCCCTGTCTCGTATAAGAATTGCGCGCGTTCTCGTTGTGACCGGTCATACGCAAAATCCAATCGGGTGTTGCCAAAGGAATAACCGAGTCCCAGAGAGAACCCTTGCAGAGAACCTATGAGATTTTCATCCTCAGTAGGAGATTCTTCAAAGCGATATCCACCACGAAGACTCCATTGTTCTACGCGATACTCGCCGCCTATTCGATAGGTCGCTGCGCCTTTAAAAGTGGAGCCGATGGCATTATTCTGCTGTTGAAAAAAGGCGTCACCGGTAGGGCGAAATTCCATGGAATCGTAATTGGTGAAGGTGTAATCAAAACTGATCAAACCTTGGGGGCCAAAAATATAGGAGGCACTTCCAGTATAGCTGTCCGGAGTTTTTAAGCGGTAGTTCTCGTAAATATTAATGACATTAGGACGAATCAATTCGGTAAGCACTTGGTCGTCTACGCTTCGCTCGGTCCGGATTCCTTGCGTGGTTTCCTCAGAAATTTCAAACCAGGTCGGCGAATTGTAGGTCGCTCCTAAGCGCAGCTGAGGATTGACCTCCAAAATTCCTCCTAATTGAAAAGAGAAGCCTGACCCTAAAGATCTTAGGTTATTTTCAAACTGAATGGAATTGATTAAGCTGCCTGAATTGCTATTCTGTTCCTCCAAAATTGTGGTGCGTGACAGGTCAAAAAAATGGGTATTTAAATTAACTCCTAAATAAAGTTGCTCGCCATATTGGGTGCTCAGGTTGAAGTTTCCCTGACCGTTATAGCCGAACGAGGAATACAAATACCGTTGATCAAAATTGCCACTGGCCACATTGGAGAAATACGCCGTATTATTAGGATCGTTATTATCATTAGGTTCAATGACAAAGGCCTGATAACCCAAAAAGGCTTGTTGTGCGCTAAAGCCCTCATTTTCCCCTAAGAATTGATACAAGTCGTCGATGGATTCATTATCCTGAAGCTGCAAGAGATCTAAAGGTACTCCCTGAGCATTGATTAGAAAGTACTGATCGACGGAGGTATTTGAAATTCCAGAAGCGACGAATTCATCATCAAAATTAGAGGTACGATCGTAATTAAAGGCTAATGCTATTTTTTTCCAGGGGGAATTGCTGTTGCCGTTATTAAATACGATCAGCCCACCACCCTGATTGAACTCTACATCTCTAATAGAGGTTGTCGTAAATTCATTAAAGTATCCGGTTTCATTATCTAAGGTATAGGTAGACAGGGTGAATGCAGCAGCGCCACGCTCAAAAATGGCTCCTCCGGCAGGATTGCGATGAAGCGCTGACAAGTCTCCTCCTAAGGCCCCAAAAGCCCCACTCATCCCTCGATACCGAGCGGTTCCCAAGATATCCTGTTTGCTGTATTGATAAGCGTCAAATATGCTCTGAGCGTTGAGATTAGGCACGACTAAGCCCAGTATGAAAATTATAGCTAGTTTTTTCATGATCAAATGATTTAGATAACTTAGGAATCTTGCTTATAGTCCTCCGCCACGGCGTGATCCACCACCTCGGGAACCCCCACTACTTCGCGATCCACCTCCACCTCGGGAAATAGAACCACTACTTCTGGATGAGCCACCCCCTCGTGAAACGGAGCTACTGCTTCGAGACGAACTACTCCGTGAAGAACTCGCAGAAGATCGACTTCTGGATCCGCTGGAAGAGCGTGCAGCACGTGAAGAACGACTGTTGGCGCTTCTAGAGTAGGTGGATGAACCCACACGTCTCGAATCACTATTGTATGGAGACACTGATCTGCGCGTACTTGGGGAATTATAGGAGCTGCGACTGTTACGCGTGATGTTTGATCCTGAGCGCGAAGCGTCTGCATTTCTACGAGAAACTCTACGGTAATCTACGCCAACCCCGTTTCTTGAATAACTTCTAGATGATCTTGAGGTAGTAGCTCGTGAAATGCGTCCCTGACTGACAGCAGAGCTATTTCTAGAGACTGCGCGTCGTCCATTGGTATACCCGTAACGATTATTGTAAGCTACTGCTGAACCCCAGCCAACGTATGGCGATAAGTATCCTCCGCGATAGAAATAGGGAGTAACATATCCGTTCCAGCCCCAGCCGTTAAAGCCCCAGCCGCCGAAGCCCCAGCCCCAACCAAGACGTGCTCGATTGAATCCGATGCCGAAGCGATTCCAACCCGGACCGTATCCGCCATATCCCCAACCCCAGGAATTAACAAAGTAAGGATCGTGTAAAGGCCATCCCCAGCCGCCCCAAGGAGCTCCCCAGCCGAAGCCACCGCCCCAGCCGAAGCCACCACCCCAACCAAAGCCACCGGCAAATTGGGGACTGTCATATACATTGACAACGATGTTGTCGGGCTGGTCTCCCCAGCCTGCATTACCGCCCATCTGATAATCAAGAGAATCAGCTTCTACGGTCGCTTGCTCTTCATATCCGGAGCTGTAACCGTCAACATCAGTGAATATGGCACCTTCTTCCAAAACATTGGAAGTCATTTCAGCTTCTTTCTGGAAATAGTTTTTATACTTAGCGCTTTCATTATAGGTAACCTCACGATCATCTTGTCCTGCAAAAGCGCTTTGATTGCCATATACAGGGTCATTTTCGTAACCCGCATATTGGAACGACCCGCAAGATACCAGACTAGCCATGAGAATGGCGCCCAGAAGGGGTCTTAGTAATTTCTTTAAATAAGTAGTTTCGCTTTGCATATCTATATGTTTATATTGTTGAACATCGTTTAATTACCTAGTTTTGCCAAGAACTTAAGTATTAATAATTGCACAATATCTGTGCCAAAGTCTATATATGGGTAAGAATCTAACCAGTCGAAGCGAAGATTATTCTAAATGGTACAATGAATTGGTCGTAAAGGCTGATCTCGCAGAAAACTCGGCTGTTCGCGGGTGTATGGTCATCAAACCCTACGGGTTTGCCATATGGGAAAAAATGCAAGCCGAATTGGATCGCATGTTTAAAGAGACCGGTCATCAAAATGCTTATTTTCCATTGTTCGTGCCCAAGAGTTTATTTGAGGCAGAAGAGAAAAATGCAGAAGGATTTGCTAAGGAATGCGCGGTTGTCACTCATTATCGATTAAAAAATGACCCGGATCGAGAAGGGAAACTGATGGTTGACCCGGAAGCTAAGCTGGAAGAAGAACTGGTGGTTCGTCCCACTAGTGAGGCGATTATTTGGAGTACGTATAAGAACTGGATCCAGTCCTATCGGGATCTTCCCATTTTGATTAATCAATGGGCCAACGTGGTTCGTTGGGAAATGCGAACCCGTTTATTTCTAAGAACGGCTGAATTTTTATGGCAAGAAGGGCATACGGCGCATGCGACCAAGGAGGAGGCTCTGGAGGAGGCGATGACTATAAACAATATTTACGCAGAGTTTGCCGAGAATTTTATGGCCATACCTGTCGTAAAAGGCTATAAAACGGAAAGTGAGCGCTTCGCTGGGGCAGAAGAAACCTTGTGTATTGAAGCCTTGATGCAAGATGGAAAAGCCTTGCAGGCCGGAACTTCACATTTTTTGGGTCAGAATTTCGCGAAAGCTTTCGATGTCAAATTTGCCACGAAGGAGGGCGGCTTGGAGTATGTCTGGGCATCTTCCTGGGGAGTTTCTACCCGTCTCATGGGAGCCTTGATCATGACCCACAGTGATGATAACGGGTTGGTGCTGCCGCCTAATTTGGCACCTATTCAAGTAGTGATCGTCCCTATTTATCGCAATGAGGAGCAATTGGAAGCTATTTCCCAGGTGGCTCATGAAATAGAAAAAGAGCTTCGTGCTCACGGTGTCTCTGTCAAGTATGACGACCGGGATAGTCATAAACCGGGTTGGAAATTCAATCAGTATGAATTGCAGGGCGTACCACTTCGCATCGGGATAGGGCCCAAGGATTTAGAAAAAAGAACGGTCGAACTAGCCCGTCGGGATACCTTGACCAAAGAGTTCGTCTCTAAAGATGTCATCATCGAACGCGTTCAGTTCTTACTTAAGGAAATTCAGGAAGCGCTTTATCACAAAGCATTCGAGTTTCGAGATAGCCATATCACAGAGGTGGATGATTTTGAGACTTTTAAAAAGGTGCTTAAAGAAAAGGGCGGGTTTCTAAGCGCTCATTGGGACGGAACTCCAGAAACGGAGCAACGCATCAAGGAACTGACCAAGGCGACCATTCGTTGCATTCCGCTTTCGCGAAAGCAGGAAAAAGGAAGTTGCGTTTTGACAGGAAACCCTTCTGAAGGAAGAGTATTGTTTGCGAAAGCGTATTAGCAGAGAATTTATTTTTCAAACGCTTGTAGCATTAAAAATAAGTTGTATTTTTGCATCCGCATTTGAGCAAAATGTAGGCCCGTTCGTCTATCGGCTAGGACGCCAGGTTTTCATCCTGGTAAGAGGGGTTCGATTCCCCTACGGGCTACTAAATATAGAGGTCAATAAAAGAAAATGGCCCGTTCGTCTATCGGCTAGGACGCCAGGTTTTCATCCTGGTAAGAGGGGTTCGATTCCCCTACGGGCTACAACAGTTTAATACAAAGAGAGAATGGCAAATCACAAGTCAGCATTAAAGAGAATCAGAAATAGCGAAACCAAAAGGTTACGTAACCGCTATCAGCACAAAACGACTCGTAGTGCGATCAAAAAATTACGCGAGGCTGATAAGAAAGAAGCAACAGAAATGTTGCCTACCGTGAACAGCATGATCGACAAATTGGCAAAGCGCAATATCATCCATGATAATAAGGCAGCTAATTTAAAGTCTCAGTTGGCGAAGCACGTAGCGGCTCTTTAAGCGGCAGGATATTCAAAAAAAATTAAAACTTCTGTCGCTACAAGGCAGAAGTTTTTTTGTTGGTTAGATTAATTGTTGATTAAAAAACTCCTTGCACTTCAATGGGCAAGGAGTTTTTTGTTTGAAACGGTCTATTGAGCACAAAAAAAAGACCTCCTGGGAGGTCTTTCGTAGTTTTTTAAGTAGGTCTTAGCCGTTCATTGAAACTAAGAACTCTTCATTGTTCTTGGTCTGCTTGAAGCGCTCATTGATGAATTCCATGGCTTCTACCGGATTCATATCAGCCAAATACTTGCGCATTACCCACATGCGTTGGATCACATTATCGCTCAATAAGAGATCATCGCGTCGGGTACTGGAAGATGTCAGGTCAATGGCCGGGAAGATTCTTCGGTTAGCGATCTTGCGATCCAACTGAAGTTCCATGTTACCGGTTCCTTTAAACTCTTCAAAGATCACCTCATCCATTTTAGATCCGGTCTCTGTTAGTGCTGTAGCAATGATGGATAGCGATCCGCCGCCTTCAATATTTCGAGCTGCTCCAAAGAAACGTTTCGGCTTGTGAAGCGCATTGGCATCAACACCACCACTTAAGATCTTTCCAGAAGCAGGTTGTACCGTATTATAGGCTCGAGCCAGACGTGTAATAGAATCCAGAAGAATGACCACATCGTGACCGCATTCTACCAGGCGTTTTGCTTTTTCCAAGACGATATTCGCTACTCGTACGTGCTCGTGAGCTTCTTTATCAAAGGTAGATGCTACCACTTCTCCTTTAACGTGACGTTGCATGTCAGTAACCTCTTCAGGACGCTCGTCAATCAGCAGGACTATTTGAAAGACCTCCGGATGATTGGCTGCAATGGCATTGGCCACATCCTTTAAAAGCATGGTTTTACCCGTTTTGGGTTGTGAAACGATCATCCCACGCTGTCCTTTCCCAATGGGAGAAAACAAATCCATGATCCGCGTAGAAATGGTACTTTGCTTCTCGGCAATGTTGAATTTTTCTTGCGGAAAAAGTGGAGTCAAGTGTTCGAATGACACGCGGTCGCGTACCACGTTCGGGTCAAGACCATTGATCTTAATTACTTTAATTAGGGGGAAATATTTTTCTCCTTCTTTTGGGGGGCGTACCACTCCCAATACAGTATCTCCGGTTTTCAGACCAAAAAGTCTGATCTGCGATTGAGAAACATAGATATCATCAGGAGAGGCGAGATAGTTGTAGTCAGAGGAGCGTAAAAAACCATAGCCATCTTGCATGATGTCTAAAACGCCCTCACTTTCGATAATCCCGTCAAATTCGTAATCAGGCTCCCGATAGCGGTTTCGAGAATCTTTATTTCCGCTATTGCTCTTATTGCCCCGATTGTCGTTGCGATTGTCGTTGCGGTTATCATTGCGATTGTCGTTTCGATTATCGTTTCGTGAACTTTTATTGCTATTCCCGCGGTTGTCATTGTTTGAACTGCGGTTGTTGCTTCGTTTATCTTTAGCTTGGTCACGCCCTGAGCTTTTTTCCTTAGGGTTGGTTTTGCTCTGATCTCCGCCTTTGTCATTTTTGGAATCGTTTGAGCTGTTGCTCTTGTCATTTTTTGGACTGGGCTTTCGCGTACTGGAACTCTTGGTGTCCTTTCGCGTGTTATCACTTTTATTCGTCGAGCGAGAAGGAGTGCTTTTCTTTTGGTCTTTTTGATCGTCGGCACTATCGTCAGCAACAACGGCCTCTACTTTTTTGGGATTAGCAGCCTGATAGTCCAATATTTTATAGACGAGGTCAAGTTTTTTCTCTGAACGGTATTTTGGAATGCTTAATTCTTTTGCAATCTCCTGAAGTTCAGGTAATTTTTTGGATTTTAAATCTGAAATTTCAAACATGAAAAATGTGGGAATGAATTAATTGTCTTTATTGAAGGGAAAACTTCGAAAAGAAGTAATCGGAAGTTTTAGGTTCTAGTAAGCTGGCAGATTGCTGCTTACGGTAGAATGATACAATGATACAACATTATTTTTTAAATAATCGTTTTCATTCCTAGAGAAACTTTTATTTTTGTGACCCTTTTTAAGCCCGATTATGCTTCAACGCATCCAAACCTTGTATTTGTTATTGGTGGTTTTTGCCTCCGGCGGACTGATTTTTTGGGTTCCGCTCTATGCTGATGTAAATCAGTCGGGGGTTATGGTGCTTGACAAAATTCTATTTTTATTACTATTTTTGGGAAGCGCACTGTTAGCGCTCATTGCGATATTTATGTATAAAAACAGACAGTTGCAATTTGTATTGAACCGTCTGAATATCTTATTGAACTTTATTTTATTAGGTGTATTGGTGTATCAATCACAAATCTTATCCGGAGGGGCGGCGGCTCCAGAGAAGGGTATTGGGATGATCATTCCGCTTCTTTCTATCGTTTTATTAGCCTTGGCCAACAAGGCAATCAAGCGTGATGAAGATCTTGTAAAATCTGTAGATCGATTGCGATAGACCTATAATCTAAGTTTATATTAGTGCGTAAAAGCCCCGGTTTCAGGCCGGGGCTTTTCATTGTAAAGGGTTTATGTATCTCTTATCGTTTCATTTCAATGACTTCCAGGTCGGTGATCGCTTTTCCATCAATCACAAAACGAAGCATGGTCCGGACCTGGTGAAAACCATGTTTCCCTATGGCTCCAGGATTCATATGTAATAATTTGTTTTTCTTGTCAGGCATGACCTTTAAGATGTGGGAATGTCCACAAATGAATACATCTGGGCAGTTTTTCTCGATCTCTTCGCGTATCGCCGGTTTGTACCTTCCGGGATAACCTCCTATATGCGTAATCCATACATCAACTTCCTCGCATTTGAACCGTTGATGTAATGGGAATTCTCCACGTAGGCGATGATCATCTATGTTGCCATACACGGCCCTTAACGGTTTAATTTCCTGGAGGGCGTCTGTCACTGATAGGTCACCTATATCTCCGGCATGCCAGACTTCATCAGCCCAGGAGGCGTGTTTCAGTATGGAATGGTCCATGTATCCGTGGGTGTCACTCAGCAGAAGAATCTTAGTCAAGGCTCGCTTTTGAAGTCTAAAATTATGCAATTCAAAACTGTATCTTTGATTCTTCTAAAGTTTTCTAGTGCGCTTCTTCATTAAACTTGCTTACCATGGCAAACCCTTTAGCGGATGGCAAATCCAACCCGATCAACCTTCTGTGCAAGAAACGTTGCAGCAGGCGCTATCTACTTTGCTAAGAAAACCCATCGGGATTACCGGTGCGGGGAGGACGGACACCGGGGTTCACGCCAGTCAGATGTATGCTCATTTCGACCTAGATGGCGAGACCTTAAATTCTCCACTCATCAAAGATTTGGTCCTTTTTGTGCACCGTTTGAATGCTTACTTGCCTGGCGCAATCAGCATCAGGAATATCTTGCCAGTGCTGAAGGATGCGCATGCGCGTTTTGATGCGACTCAACGCACCTATGAATATCATATCGCGCGAAAAAAAGACCCTTTTGCTGAAGAGCTTGCCTGGCATTATAGTCTACCCTTAGATATAGAGCGAATGAACAGCGCCGCTCAAATTCTGATGCAGTATCAGGATTTTGAGTGTTTTAGCAAAAGCAAAACCGACGTGAAAACCTACCTTTGCGACCTCAAGTCAGCGAAGTGGGAGCTGCACCAAGATCGGCTCCTGTTTACAGTGAGTGCAGATCGTTTCCTACGCAATATGGTGCGTGCGATTGTGGGTACTTTAATAGAGGTTGGGCTAAAAAAACTTGAGGTAGCGGATATGCATCGCATTGTCAAAAGTAAGGATCGTGGAAAGGCCGGAGCGTCCGTACCTGCGCACGGCTTATTTTTGACACAAATTGATTATCCTCAGGCAATTTTTAAATAACTATGGCAGATACGAAGGGAAAAGCATTTGATGTCAGCCTGTTCAAGCGCTTGATGCGGTTTACTAAGCCCTATAAGGGCACGCTGTTCTTTGTTGCGATCGCAGCCATACTGCTTTCCGTATTCTCGGCGGCTCGGCCCTATCTGTTGCAGCAAGCGATTGACCTTGGGATTACTGAAAAGGATGGCGATCAGCTCATCTTTTATCTCAGTTTAATGCTTGGAACATTATTGGGAGAGGTGCTGTTTCAACTGGCCTTCATCTATTTTGCCAACTGGTTGGGGCAGCAGGTAGTATTAGATATTCGTACCCAATTGTTTAAACATATGCTACGCTTCAAAATGCAGTACTACGATCGCTCTGCTGTAGGGCGTCTGGTTACGCGGGCTGTTGGTGATATTGAGACTATTTCCAGTATTTTCAGTCAGGGCTTGTTTGTGATCTTGAGCGATCTGCTCAAAATGAGTGTCGTGGTCGCTGTGATGCTATACAACAGCTGGCAATTGTCCCTCATAGTATTTACGGTACTTCCCTTTATACTTTACGCAACCCGGATTTTTCAAAAGAAGATGAAAGTGGCCTTTGAAGAAGTGCGAACTCAGGTGGCCAATTTGAATTCGTTTGTTCAAGAACGGGTAACGGGCATGAAAATAGTTCAGATCTTTTCACGAGAACGAATTGAGCATAAAAAATTCAATGAGATCAATAAAAAGCACATGAAAGCCTGGAATAAAACCGTGTGGTATAATTCCATCTTTTTTCCTGTGGCTGAAATGTCAACGTCCATTACCATCGGTCTTATTGTATGGTATGGAGGGTTGAGAGCGGCGCAAAGCGATATCATCACTATCGGCTTGATCACTGCATTCATTCAGTACGCGCAAATGTTATTTACGCCTTTGCGCCAGATTGCCGATAAATTCAACACCCTGCAGATGGGTATGGTTGCGGCCAATCGCGTCTTTGGGATTTTGGATACAGACGCCCGAATAGAGGACTCCGGTACTCAAACTTTGACCGATGTGAAAGGGGAGATTACTTTTGATAACGTCTATTTCGGTTACACTTCGGAAGAGCAGGTATTGCACGGAATTAGCTTTAGAGCTGCACCCGGAGAAACTCTAGCCATTGTTGGAGCGACAGGTGCGGGAAAGTCTACGATCATCAATTTATTGACCCGCTTTTACGAGATCAATGATGGAACCATTGCTATTGACGGGCAAAATATCAAAGAGTTAACCATCGCTTCCTTAAGGAAAGAAGTTGCGGTCGTATTGCAGGATGTGTTCTTGTTTGCTGATACTATTCTTAATAATATTACGCTGGAAAATCCGCAGATCACTGAAGCCGAGGTGCAGGCTGCAGCACAAGAGATCGGTGTTGACCGATTCATTCAAAGCTTGCCCAAAGGGTACCACTACAATGTCAAAGAACGCGGAGCTATGCTTTCAAGTGGTCAGCGACAGCTATTGGCCTTTCTTCGGGCGTACGTGAGTAACCCTTCTATTCTCATCCTTGATGAAGCTACTTCTTCCGTAGATTCTCACAGCGAACAGCTCATTCAAAATGCGATAGCTAAACTTACCGAAGGCCGCACCAGTATCGTAATCGCGCATCGCCTGGCTACCATTAAAGAGGCCGATCGTATTTTGGTCATGGATAAAGGACGAATCGTGGAGATGGGTTCTCACGACGAACTGGTCCAAAAAGAGAATGGACATTACCGTAATCTTTACGAGGTTCAGTTTATGGCAGAGGCCCTGGAGTAAATCGAAAATTTACACGCTTATGTTTTGGCCCTGATCTGTGGCTAAGAGATAAAGAGCAAAGCCGATTCCTGCTATTGCCATGACGCCTATTACAAGGATTATATATGCGACCATGTACAGGAGAAATCGACCTATAGCTTCCCACCAACCCATGGCGTAAAGCCTTTTGATCATCCAAACATAATACAGCAAAACGGGTATGGTTGGCAGATTGGTAATCAGAAAGTAATCGGCTCCAAGGAGAACAGGAATAAGGGAAAATAAAAAGACGGCAATAAAAGTTTGAGCGATGTAGAATCCATTCCAAACCAGGTGACCTACGTAGTTATATTTCTTTTTATCTATGAAAACAAGCTTGGTCATCAGTGCCCCGAGAGGAAGCAGTATTAAGTTAATAAGTCCTTGATATTCAAAAACTAAATTGAATTGAGCCATGATGTTTTCCATCGAAGAACTGGCTTCCGGGATGACAAAATCCTGAGGATTAATTTTTTTAGCGAACACAAAAAGTAAACCCGTCAGGGTAATAGCCAGTGCGAAGTAATTACTGAGGGGCATGTAGCGCTTACGAAGACCATTGATATATCCATCGGCTACCGCTTCCGGTTTTCTAAACAGATCAAGAAAGGTGAGTAGGAGCGCACTGTCCAGTTCGAGATAGCGTTCTTGAACTTCTTTACCAATGGCTTTAAGCGTCAGTACTTCATCGATTTTCTTTGCGCCGCAGCGTGAACAATACAGGTCGTCTTTTGACAAAGCATATTGGCAATTTTTACAGGGCATAGCATGGAAGCTGTTGAATGAAATTAGACGTCATCGCTTGACTTTTGTTACTCATTTCTAACAGTTCATCCAACAATCCGCTATAATAGAAGATCCCGCCTGCAACCACAATTATGATCATTAAGACAATTCCAGACAATAGGAGCGCAAGTAGCGTTTGAAGTATCGCCTTTTCTAGACTGATGCTATAGAGTTGCTGAAATACGAAGGTGGTGTATGGAATAGCCAGTAAGGTGACCAGGCCCGATAAGAGCATGGTCGCCAAGGGGGACCAAATCACCAGCAAGGATAGTCCAATATTGACGATATTGTAATGCGAGTAGGTGTATAGCCAGATTACCAGGTGCTCTATATAATTAAATGTTCTATTTCTAATGAAGACTAGCTTTGAGATCAAGGCTAAGACCGGGATAGTGAGAAAGGTAATTAGCGATTGATATTTTTGAACACCTTCTGCAAAATTCAATCCCCATTCGGTTTCTTGTGGTGTATTATTTGGATTTAGGCTTTGGCTGAAATCGACGATATCATCTATAAAAAACTCGTTAAAGATGAAGGTGTACGCTCCGGCCACGGTGATCGATATCGCAAAATAACTAATGGCAGAGAGGTACTTCTTGCGGGTACCATTGATATAGCCTCCAATTACATCTTTGGGATTTTTAAAAAGTGCCAGGAAAGTGCGCATAAATCCATTCTCCAGATTCAGGAATCGCTCATTGAAATCTTCCAATAGGTTGCCTGCGGTCAGCCGATTTTCAATGCGTTTGGCACCGCAATGCGGACAATACGATTGATGGATTGCAAGAGGTGCGCTACAGCATTTACAAAAATGGGATTGAGGAACGAGTTCATTGTTCTTACTCATGATCACGAGAGGTCTTGATGGATCATGTTGATCAAGTCTTGCGTCGACTCGTAAAGTGCAAATTCGCCATTGCGCATATAACTGATCTCACCTGTTTCTTCACTAACTACCAGGGCTACCGCATCAGTTTTTTCAGTAACTCCTAAAGCAGCTCGGTGGCGCAAGCCAAAGCGCAGAGGGATCGTTCGCTCGTTGGATACCGGCAATATGGCCCGGGTAGCGGTGATGCGATTGCCTTCAATAATTACGGCCCCGTCATGCAGGGTGGCGTTTTTATAGAAGATACTTTCGATAATGGGCCGATTCACCTCGATATCCATTTGATCTCCGGTGCTTTTGATGAAGTCTAGGTTCGTGGTGCGTTTGATCACGATTAAGGCTCCGGTTTTCGTAGCCGCCATATTTTCACAGGCTTTCAAGATGGCCTCCAGATCTGTATCGCGAAGATCCTCACCCCGCATAAAGTGTAAGGTCTTAAAGAGGCCACTTTTTTTGAGATTGGTACTCCCGATCATCAAAAGAAACTTTCTGATCTCCGGTTGAAAAACGACGATGAGCGCGATAATCCCTACTCCAATAAATTGGCCTAAAATGGTGCTGAGCATCTCCATTTTCAGCAGATCAGTCAGCCAGGCGATAAAGGCCACTACAATAATTCCGGCGAGAATTCGAATGGCTACAGTACCCTTAACCAGTTTGTAGATGTAGTAGAACAGGGTCGCAACAAGTACGATGTCGATGATATCGAGTATTCTAAAATTGTCCCAGAAATTCAATAGTGTGGTTTTGGGTAAAGTTAAACATTTATGTGAGTGGACGTAGTTTCCTGTAAGGCTTGAATCAGAGCGATACAATCCATGGCTTCGCCTACATCGTGTACGCGCAACAGGTGAGCTCCTTTGATCAGGGCGATACTGTGTAAGACGGTGGTCCCGTGCAGGGCATCCGCCGCATCCTTCTTCAGGGTTTGAAAGATCATTGACTTTCGCGAAAGCCCAACCAAAACAGGGCATTCCAGGCGTTGTAAAATTTCAAGCTTATTCAATAATTCAAAATTCTGAGCTCTGGTCTTGGCGAAACCAAATCCCGGATCAATAATCACGTCCGTGACCCCTGCGGCGTAGGCAGCATCCCGCTGTTCGCTTAAGTAGTGTGCAACTTCCAAGGTTACATTTTCATAGTGGGTATGATCTTGCATCGTTTGTGGAGTGCCCCGCATATGCATCAAAATTACCGGAACCTGATTGCCGGCCGCGATTTTCAGGAGCTGAGGCTCCTGGGTGCCTCCCGAAATATCGTTGATCATAGCCGCACCACGATCAATCGCTTTTTGGGCTACGCTTGCGCGGAAGGTATCTACTGAGAGGGGGATGTCCGGAAATTCCTGACGTAGACGTTCTAAGGCAGGAAGTAGTCGTTTTTGTTCTTCTTCCTCGCTCACCCAATCAGCACCCGGGCGAGAACTAAAGGCCCCTAGATCTAAAAAAGAGGCTCCCTCAGTAATCATTTGCTCCGCCTTTCTTAAGAGCTTTCGATCTTCTTGAACCCTACTATTTGCGTAGAAGGAGTCAGGCGTTGCGTTGAGTATACCCATTACCCGTGGAGTGTTTAGATCGAATAGTCGCCCTTGGCAATTGATGGTTGGCATGAATGTACTGTGGTTTTTTAGTCTTAGTATTTTAAGCGAAATTTACGCAAATTCCTAGGCATAGATGGCGAATACCTCACAACAATACGACGCTGTGATCAAGCAGTGTCGTTCCCTCTTTATCAACAAGATGAAAGACTATGGCAGTGCCTGGCGCATTTTAAGACTGCCCTCACTGACCGATCAAATTTTTATTAAAGCCCAGCGTATTCGTGGTTTGCAGCAAAATGCATCCAGACGTGTGGATGAGGATGAAACCTCAGAATTCATCGGTATCATCAATTATTCGGTCATGGCACTCATTCAATTGGAGCGAGGAGTGGCTGATCAACCCGATCTCAACACTGAAGAATCCACAAAGGCCTATGATGAGCAAATAGCCATCACCAAGGCATTGATGGAAGATAAGAATCACGATTACGGGGAGGCCTGGCGGGAAATGCGCGTGAGCTCATTAACTGATCTCATCTTGCAAAAATTATTGCGCGTGAAACAAATCGAAAACAATCAAGGTAAGACCCTGGTGTCTGAGGGAATCGATGCGAACTATCAGGATATGATCAATTACGCCGTGTTTGCTTTGATTTTAATGCAAGAATCTGCCGTATGAATTTGAAGCAAATCAGCGTAGGGGTGATCCGAATTGTCGTGGGCGTCTTGTTCATCATTTCAGGGATGGTGAAACTGAATGATCCTTTAGGATTCTCCTATAAACTCCAGGAGTATTTTTCGGCACCGGTACTCAATATCGAGTGGCTTTCTCCCTTTGCTCTGGGTCTGGCCATCATACTGGTAGTCGTTGAGGTTGTTCTAGGTATCGCTCTTATTATCGGGTATCTACGCAAACTTACCTTATGGCTACTCCTGCTGATGATTGCCTTCTTTACTTTTTTGACCTTTTATTCGGCTTATTTCAATAAAGTGACCGACTGTGGCTGCTTTGGCGATGCGTTGCCCTTAGATCCCTGGGAGTCTTTTGCTAAAGATGTGGTCCTGCTCATCTTGATTTTGTTCTTGTTGTTCAATCAAAAGCACATCCAACCTTTTTTCAATAAAGGGGTACGTTCGGTGCTCATTTTGGTGTCCTTTCTGGCTTGCCTGTCCTTTGGATATTACGTATTGATGCATCTGCCCGTTTGGGATTTCCGTCCCTACAAGGTGGGTGTGAATATACCGGAAGCGAGTTCAATTCCCGAAGGGGCTCCTGAGGCAGTATTTGAGTACGAATGGGTGTTTAAAGTGGATGGTGCTGAAAAAACCATCATCACCAATGGCTCATATCCGGAGGTGCCCAATGGTGAATTCATTGAGGTCAATACCCAGGAGATCAGTCCGGGTTACGTTCCTCCAATACACGATTTCAGTATTGAACGAGGGGAGAAGGACTTTACGCAGCAGATGATGGAAGAAGACCATCTGCTAATCGTCGTCGCCTACAATCTGGCCAATACCGAACTGGAAGGGTACTACGGATTACGTCAGCGTACCGAGGAAGCTCTGCGTAAAGGGTACAAAGTAATAGGTTTGACAGCTTCAGACCCAGCCACTATTGCTCGTTTCATCAGAGAACAAAAACTGCACTTTGACTTTTATTTTACGGATGAAACCGTACTTAAAACGATTGTTCGGTCCAGTCCGGGTATTCTCAAGCTACAGCAAGGGACCATTCAGCAGAAATTGCATTGGAATGATCTCGAACAACTGAACCTGGAAACCTTAGCTTCTGCTCAGCCTAAACTCGATTTTACGCTAAAGCGAAAGTTAGACAGCATTCAGGTTTTAGATCAACAATATCGAATCTTGATGCAGATTGAAGGCGAGGAAGCCCGAAAGGAAAGGGCTGTGGATATGGGATTGGACCCGATGGAGGCTTCTGGCGATCTGTGGCGTAAACAAATGCTTTTGGATTCTACCAATATGCAATTTGTAGACCGAGTCATGAAGAACAGGGGCTATCCCGGTAAGGATCTCGTAGGAACGCCCACCAACACCGTTGCCTGGTATGTCATTCAGCACAATCCGGAATACATTCCCAAATATTTAGACACCATCCGTCAGGCCGCTCAACAGGATCAACTCCCCATGCGATTGGTAGCCATGATGGAAGACCGCTACCTGATGGGCGAGGGCAAAGCGCAGCGCTTTGGCACTCAAGGTTCGGTACTACCGGATGGCACGGAGTTCATCTGGCCCATTCAAGATCCTGAACAGGTAAATGAACGCCGCAAGGAGGTGGGCTTTGACCAAACCATTGAAGCTTACGCGAAAAGTCTCTTTGGGGAAGATTTTGAGTACGAAGTGCTGACCCTGGAGGAAGCTGAAGCATTGCGCAAGCAGGATTTGACAAATCAAGATGATTAGGTATATCCTCAAAAAACTGAGTTACGCGTTACTCACGCTTTTTGGTGTTGTCACAGTCATCTTTTTTCTTTTTACTGTACTTCCCGGAGACCCTGCGAGAATGATGCTCGATCAGAATGAAGATCCGGAGCAACTGGCGATCATAAGGGCCAAATATGGTTTCGATAAACCAATTGGGCAGCAATACTTGTATTATCTCAATGATCTCTCCCCCGTATCGCTGCACAGCACAAGAGCGGGGGCCTATACGTATATCGCTCCTCCCGATGCTGTCTATCAAAAGTACTCCGCCTGGCCCTTATTGCGTCTGGGTGAAATTACCCTCGCACTCAAAGTGCCTTACCTGAGAGAAAGTTTCCAGAAGACTGGAAAAACGGTTACCGCGGTGATTGCAGAAACCTTACCCAATACGATCGTTCTTGCAGTCAGTGCGATTACCATTGCCATCGTTATTGGGATATTTTTAGGGATTATTTCTGCGGTCTATAAGGATACGGCTCTGGATAAAGGGATTCAGGTGATCAGCACACTGGGAATGAGTGTCCCTAGTTTTTTTAGCGCCATACTTTTTGCCTGGTTTTTCGGCTATGTTTTGCACGAGTACACCCGCTTGAACATGACCGGAAGTCTTTACGCCATGGACGATTTTGGAGAAGGAGTATCCATTCAATGGAAGAATTTGATACTTCCTGCGCTCGTTCTGGGAATACGCCCCCTTGCGGTAATCATTCAGTTGATGCGTAGTTCTCTCCTGGAAGTCTTTGGGCAGGAATACATCAGGACTGCTAAAGCAAAGGGCCTGAGCCCGTATCAGGTGATCAAAAACCACGCTTTGAAAAATGCGCTTAATCCGGTGGTCACCGCAGTCTCCGGATGGTTCGCTTCCATGCTGGCCGGTGCGGTGTTCGTTGAGTATATATTTGGCTGGAACGGGCTAGGAAAAGAGATTGTAGATGCTTTGAATACCTTAGACCTTCCCGTGATCATAGGAGCCGTATTGGTCATCGCCTTGATGTTCATTCTGATTAATATCTTTGTGGACATCATTTATGGCTGGCTGGATCCTAAAATAAGAGGATGATTCCTCACCATTGCACTAACTAAAACCACAAACCACTATGAGAACTAAAATTGTTGCCGGAAATTGGAAAATGAATTTGGATCTGGCAGAGACTACGACGCTCATCGCCGGACTTAAGAAGCAAGAGCAAACTAGCGAGGCCCAGGTCATTATTGCTCCGCCTTTTACCAATCTTTATGCTGCTTTTGAGGCGCTTCGCGATTCGGATATTCATGTTGCAGGTCAAAATGTAAGTAGTGAAGAGCAGGGAGCCTTCACTGGAGAGGTTTCCGCCAAAATGCTTCGCAGTGTTGGAGCTCAAACCGTATTGATCGGCCATAGCGAACGACGAGCGATTTTTGGGGAAAGCGATGAATTGTTAGCTAAAAAAGTATCCAAAGCCCTGGAACATGAAATGACGATCATTTTTTGCTTTGGTGAAGATTTAAAGGATCGTAAACATGGCGAGCACTTTGAAGTCGTACGTACACAAATAAAGAAGGGGCTTTTTCATTTAGAGGCCAAGGCCTGGAAACATGTGGTATTGGCTTATGAGCCGGTATGGGCTATCGGGACCGGAGAGACGGCCAGCCCGGAACAGGCTCAGGAGATGCATGCGTTTATCCGTACCGTGCTAGAGAAAAAGTACGATGAATCTCTCGCTCAATCCACCAGCATCCTTTATGGGGGTAGCGTAAAACCCAATAATGCTGCAGAGATTTTTTCTAAAAAGGATGTGGATGGCGGACTTATTGGTGGCGCTTCGCTGAATGCAGCCGATTTTTATGCGATCGTCAATGCCATCTAATTATTACAAATATGCCTTCAAGGTAGAGCCTCCGCAACCTGGAGTGGAAATTCTTTTAGCTCAGCTCTCCGAGTTTCCCTTTGAAAGCTTCGAAGAGAGCGAGACTGGCTTAGATGCGTATATTCCTATCGATCAGACCCCTGGTGATCTAAAAGAGCAAATCGAAACACTCGACTTTGGTGACTTTAGTTTCATCCTCCAGGTGGAAGAAATTGAAACCATAAACTGGAATGAAGCCTGGGAAAAACAATTCGAGCCAATAGAAGTAGACGGTCGATGTGCAGTACGGGCCCCCTTTCACGAACCCATGGCGGTGGAGTACGAAATTGTGATCGAACCTAAAATGTCTTTCGGTACCGGCCATCATGAAACTACTCACTTAATGATCAAGCAGCTCCTTAAAGCTGATCTGAACAAGAAAAAGGTACTCGATATGGGCAGCGGGACGGGCATACTGGCTATTCTGGCTGCCATGAAGGGAGCTAAGGAGGTAGATGCCATTGATATTGATCATTGGTGTTATATGAATGCGCTTGAGAATGTAGAACGTAACCAGGTATCCCATATCCGGATAGAGGAGGGAGACGTTGGTTTATTGTCCGGGCGTAGTTACGAAGTCATTATTGCTAATATCAATCGAAACGTTTTGCTCAATGATATTCCCGCTTACGCGAAATGCCTGCCCGATGGCGGTACCCTCTTTTTAAGCGGATTTTATACGGAAGACATTCCGCTCATCTCCGAGCGTTGTAACGAACACGGACTTCATTTCTCGATGAACTACGAGCGCAATAATTGGGTAGCCTGCAAGTTTATAAAACAGTGAGTTAGAAAATTTATTAATTTTGTGTCATGACAACATTCTGGGCTTCAAAAGAACAAGTACAAGAAGAAGTAGATGTACTCTTTGCAGAAGACAAAGAGCATGAGATCGTCTTGTACAACGATGATGTCAATACTTTTGATCACGTGATCGACATGCTTGTCAAAGTCTGTGATCACAATCCACTTCAAGCAGAGCAATGTGCATTGATTGTACATTATAAGGGCAAGTGTGCAGTTAAAACAGGACCCTATCCCGATCTCGAGCCACGTTGCTCCTCACTACTCGACGCCGGCCTAAGCGCGGAGATCGTATAATTACCATGTTATTCGTTTTCATTTGAACTCTCATCTACTGGGAGTAATCGTTTTTTATCAACGTATTGAAATCGAAAGACTTAGATAAAATAAGTGAATTTCATCTGTTAAAATTTTGAATTTTAACAGGGTTAGGTAGGACTTCTCGTACGAATTTTACTAATAAAACGTTAATTTTCTAAATGAATTAATTCATCTAACACTAACATTAATTTTATGAAAACTAACAAATTCAATGTGGCAGCTGCTCTAATGCTGGGCGCTGCATTTTTTTTCACTTCCTGTGAAAAAGACAATGCTGTAGAAACGACGGAAGTCAGTGCTGATGTCAGCACAAAGGCTGTCCCACAGGCGGTGATCGATCAAGTAATTGATCTGGGCTTGAACGCAGATTACGTAGAGTATAGAACCTTCTATATGCCAGATGGTAGCACGGAAGAGCGTCTTTTCATTGAAAAAGACATCGTAATGACCGACGACCAGCTTAAAGCAGCTCATGAAATTCATCGAGTAGGTCAGGATGGCCTGGAAAAACAATACATTACTAATGCATTGGTTAGCCAGGGTCGAAATATTTCCATCATCGGATATACCGGTGGGGGAGGCTTCGGTCTTTCGAGTAAGGAACGTACCGCATTGCAGTGGGCAGTAAATAATTACAACCGTCTTAGTGGTGTGTCCATCAGCTTCAACCTGAGTTTTGGGACCAATTACGGGAACAAAGATATGGTGGTGTATCACAACCCTAATGAATCAGGATCTGGAGGGAGTGCAGGTTTTCCAAGCAACGGACGTCCTTATAAATTTGTTCAGATCTACGGACTGGATAGTTTTGACACCAATGTGGTGGAACACGTGATCACTCATGAAATTGGACACTCTGTTGGTTTCCGTCACTCAGATTGGTTCGATCGCCTAAGCTGCCCACCTTCTGCACAAGGAAATGAAGGTGCTGGACAATTGGGGGCTAACCATGTGCCCGGAACTCCAACGGGGAGAGATTTGACCTCCGTGATGCAGGCGTGTTTCGCTACTAACGAAGACGGCGAATTCAACAGCAATGATATCACTGCGCTTCAATATATGTACTAAGAGTAATATCCATATAGACAATTAAGAACCCCTGCATTTGCAGGGGTTTATTTTTTTGAATGTTCATTTTTTTGATTTTAGATAGCTGTAATTACCGCTTTGCGCTCCGTATGCTGATCGAGTTCTTGACGGAATAAACGGGTGTAATCCATCACATTTTCTACCCGGTCCAAACTACAGAGTAGGCTGATCGCAGCACAGAGTCCGTCGAATTGAATGTCTTTGTCTAAAGGATCAATAGGTTGTTTTCTGCCTAAAGGAAGGGCATACCCACAACCTTTCAAAAAGGCAGCCTCGATCTGCAGCAATTCAGAGGGGGTATAGCCATTGAATCGTTTACCACAAAGTTCATTGACTCGGCCAATGTAATTCAAGTGCAGATGACCATGACCGTCGCTGAGGTGTTTCCAACCGTCAGTGTTATCCAGGATGGTGCCTACTGCACAACTCTTGCAGCATTCGGGATGTAATGTATTTTGATGAAAAGCCTGATACAGTTTCTGTATAGCTTGATCCAATCGGTTAGAAATAGGCATAAAAAAAGCTTTTCTTTTAAAAATACAAAAGAAAAGCTTTTTGGACTTTGGTTTAGTACGGTATTAACGTACTGTGGCTCAGTTAAAGACGATCTGCCGGTTCATGATGCTCTTCAGTTGTGCCTTTAATTCTTCACCGGCATCGTACACCATTTGTTCATTGGTTGGGAACGGCAGCGGTCTCGCCTCAAGAAAACGCAACAAATTGCTTTCTAATGCGTCACGTTCTCCTTCATAACGGGCGTAAATGTGTTCAAAAACAAGATCGTTGACCATAGGGAACGACTCGTTGAGCTGATTGCTTCTCAGGTCAATCAGATCTACCTGAGCATCCACATGGGCAGTCTTAAGTTGTTTGAATTCATAGAACCTTCCAACCAGGGTTTTAAACTTGTCTCGTTTGATATCATTTCCCAGACTATCCTTTTTTACATTACCGTTTTCATCCAGGACATATTCAAATCCATCCTTGACCACTTTCTCCTGAATAAGCTCGCGTTCTTTTACTTGTTCCGGACTGATTTGGATCCCCTGAAAAGAGATCACCATCTCATAATCATAATTGAAATCGGGTAAAGGTCTGTTGTGATACTCAGTCCACAAATCATTGAGATTGTAGGTATCCAGATTGAGTAGATCCTCTTCAAGTCGTCGAGGCAGTACAATCTCCGTTTGGTTCTGAACTGCTATGCGGATGTAAGTCTTACCCAGGGCAAGAGCCTGGTCCATCATTTGACTCGTATTGCCATAGCCCGGATTGATGTCATTGAGATAAGCCAGGTCTTCATAGGCCTGTCTAATCTCAAATTTATTGCTGCTTTTTAAGAGTTGTTCGCTATTCGCTAAAAGAAATTTCGAAAGATCTTCTTTTATAGAAACGATATCATAGGAATAGTCCTCCATTTTAAAACTTACTCCCGGAAGCGGTAGTAAAGGACGGATACGCTCTTGTCGTTGATTGAGATTGACTAAGATCTCATAGCGCTCCTGCAAGGTGTTGGCATTATTCTCTTTTTCTAAAAACTTAAATCGTCGTAGATCACGATCTACGGCTTTAACATAAGACGTTTTCAATAGCTCTATATAGGGCTGCTTGCGTTTCGCCGTCTTATTGGTCTTGAGGTTATCAATGGTCTGGCTAATCACTTGATCGTAATTACCCCGAGCCAAAGCTTTTTCTGATCTTCTCACGCCACCACAGGCGATTAAGATGCTCGCTAATACGAATGTTAGTAGGAATTTTTTCATGATTTGGGATTTTAAAGTTCGCCAAAATAGTAAAAAAAGAGGATAAAACGTAATTTTTTACTATTCCTAAGCGGATTAATACTAGTTATTCCTCCTTTTTAGCTCTACAGTAAGCGTGCCAAAGAGGTAAGTTTCAATGGTTCAACTAGTTAGTGTAGCGTAATGCAAGGGGTATAGCTCCTCTATGTGTTATGCCGTGTTCATCATTAGTGTAGAGCGCATTTTACTTTTCGCGAAAGCATAAAAATAAAGAGGAAACGACTTATTTACACCCTTACCAATGGTCTATATATGAGTCTCCAATTTTTCGAATTTATCGCGTAAATCGTCTTCGACTTACGACCTTACCCTGGCGGTCAAAATACGTCCACCAACCTATGGGGCGCTTGAAGCTGCGGTATTGCCCGGTAGATTTGATACTACCGTCTTCGTAGAAATGAGTCACCGGACCTTCAACCCGATTATTGACATAAGTGCCCTGACTTTCTTTGCGGCCGTCCGGATCAAAATTGATCCAGATCCCGTTTCCTTGTCCGTCTTTAAATTGTTGCACCGATTCTAATTGGCCATTGTCGTAGCGAGCACATAAAAAACCGGTATAAGGGATCGTGCTCCCGATTTGAAAATACTGAGCCCCCTCAGCACCGTACTGCGTGTAAGTGTCTTTCATAGAAACCAGCTCCTGTTCTTGATAAAGCGGGGCGTCAGTGGTCTGTGCGCAGCCCAGCATGGGCAAGAGGAATAATGAAAATGAAGTAAATAGATGATGATTCATTAGTCAAGGCTTAAGAATTGTGTTTCCATATAATAAATGCTCCAAAGGCGCTCTCCGGTAGGGTCCACTTGATCAGCACGGTCGCTGGTAAAGAATAGGTATTTCCCATCTGGCGAAAATCGAGGGGCACTTTCATTAAAATTCGAATTCACCGTCGGACCCAGGTTTTTGGGTTCCGTCCACTGTCCCCGAAGGAAGCGCGAATAATAAAGATCTTCCTGACCAAAACTTTCCTCACGATTGGAGGAGGTGAAAAACAATAGATCTCCACTGGGAGCGATATAGGGTGA